>JAJPHI010000011.1 GCA_021325355.1 Pseudomonadota bacterium | reverse complement strand
TGCCCCATACACCAATGCCCGCTCCGCCCCCAGCCGCGTCACCGTCGCACTCCCCGTCACCGCACTCACCTGCCCCGCCGCTCCCCCTCCCTGCGCCCAACTCACCCCGCCCAGCACGCTGCTGACGAAAAGCACGATGGCGACGGCGCAGACGAGCCGCGACCGGCCGCGGACGGTCAACACCAGGCCGACTCAAACGATTGCTTCATGGGACAACTTGCTGTCGCGGGATCCCGCAACCATCCTTTCACCGGCCGCTCATCTGCTCCCCGCGGCGGGCGATGCGAACTCCGGCATGATTTCCTCGACCAGCAGCCTGCCGGACTCCGGCGAAGTCGGGAACACGATATAGTACGTCGTGCCGAACGCCTCGATGCGCTCGCGAAGTTCCTGGCGCACCTCCGCCGGCGTGCCAATCAACAGGACCGGTGAGTTGCGCGCCGCGATGTTATCGGCGAATCCCATCCGCTGGGCGGTCTGCGCCAATGCCGCATCGGCTTCGGCCTGATTGCGTGACAGATGGACCATGGTCATCACGCCCAGCTCGACGGCATCTGCGGCACGGCCCGCCGCCTGGGTGAAATCGCGGAGCCGGGCAATTTTCTCGCCCAAAACTCGCTTGGTGAACTTCACCGCCGCCGACGGATCCTGCACGAAGTCCTTGCCGTTTACGATCGGTGGAATCAGATTCACCATTTGCGCTTTCTTCGCCACGAGTTTCAGGATTGGAACCCCCGATCCGCCAACCATGATCGGCGGATGGGGCTGTTGCACCGGGCGCGGATAGTTGTAGGCCTTGGCGATCGTGAAATACTTGCCATGCAGTGTCGGCTCGTCCTCGGTCCACATCGCCTTGATCACGTCGATCGCTTCGTCCAGTTGCGCGATTCGTTCAAGGTTGTCCGGATAAGGATAACCGTGCGCGTCGTACTCGTTGCGCTGCCATCCGGCGCCGATACCAAGGATCAGGCGGCCGCCGCTCAGATGGTCGAGCGTCGAGGCGATCTTGGCGAGCATCGCCGGATTGCGAAACGAAACCGCACTCACCGCCGGCGCGAGCCGGACGTGGCGCGTGACTGACGCGATGGCGCTCAGCGTCGCAAAGCATTCGAGCTGCGGCGTTCGCGGCGATCCTAACGGCGAGAAAAAATGGTCATTGATCGAGACCGAATAAAACCTGTTGGCGTCGGCCCACTCCGCCGCGGCGCGCGCCTGCGCAAAGTCGCCCGTCGGCAGGAAGAGTCCGAATTTGACCGCGTGCATAAGCACTCCTTTCGCTCCCATGAGCGCGAGGGCTCCCCTTATCAAAGCGACTACCCGCTCGCGCGGCGAGGAGCCGGGGCCGCAGCGAAGAGTGTTGGACTGCCGCGACGCCTACGTTATAAGAAGGCGTGCGTTTTGTCCTAATCGCGGCCAAACAGCTCGCCATCGCCAAGACGCGGCTCGCCCCGGCCCTGCCGAGCGCGGTCGAACGGGCGACGCTCGCGGACGCGATGTTCCGCGACGTGCTGGCCGCGGCCCTCAGTGCGACGGCACCCGACAAGGTTGCCGTGGTAACCTGCGATCGCGCGCTGCTCGAGCTCAGCCGCGCGAGCGGCGCACTCACCATCGATGAGGAGTTTCCGCGCGGACTTAATGTCGCCGTCGAACTGGCCACCAATCGGCTTATCGCGTGCGGCGCGACTACCGTCTGCACCGTACTTTCCGATATCCCGATGATCACCGGCGCCGACATCGATCGTGCCTTTTCCGCAATACCTGACCATCCACGCGCGGCGGTGCTGGTGCCTTCGCGCGACTTTTCCGGTACTAACGTAATGGTGCGCCGACCGCCCGACGTCATTCAGACCCAGTTCGGACATCTGAGCCTCGTTCGCCATCTCGAGGCGTGCCGCGCCGCCGACGCTCCATGCAGGATTGAACGGTTGGTCCGGCCGGCCCTCGATCTTGACGTGCCCGAAGACCTGCTCGAGTTCACGCGCACTCCAACCATCACTCATACTTACCGTCAACTTGCCCGCGTGGGTTTGCTGCACGGTTGATTGCCCGGCTGTGACGACGATTAGCGGACTGATTGCGCGGCTCGGCGCGGCCGTCATCGATGGGGTCACACGGCTCGGGACTTTCGTCCTCTTCCTGCTGAGCGCCCTCTTCTACGCGATTCTGCCTCCCTACAAACCCCGTTTGCTGATTCGTCAGATCCGGATTATCGGCGCCGAATCATTCTTCCTGGTCGGCCTGATTGGCCTCTTCACCGGCATGGTTCTCGGATTGCAGGGCTACAACACGCTGCGCCGCTTCGGCTCCGAAGGCGCTCTCGGCACCGTCGTTGCCCTGGTCCTGGTGCGCGAACTCGGCCCGGTCCTCTCCGCCCTGATGGTCACCGCGCGGGCCGGCTCCGCAATGGCCGCCGAGCTCGGCGCGATGCAGGCGACCGAGCAGATCGATGCCCTGACCGTGATGGCCATCAATCCGGTGCAGTATCTGGTATCACCGCGCGTCCTCGCCGGAGTCATCAGCTTCCCGCTCCTCACCAGCCTCTTCGATGTCATCGGTATCTGGGGCGGGTGGGCGATCGGGGTCAAACTGCTCGGCGCCCCCAACGGTCCGTTCTTTAATGGGATCGCCCACAATATGAGCGGCCACGATATTCTTACCGGCCTCTACAAGGCTCTGGTATTCGGCCTCGTCGTGATGTGGGTATGCTGTTACAAAGGCTATTACGCCGCGCGGATGGCTACCGGGGTGAGCCGCGCCACCACTGAAGCCGTCGTGCTTTCGAGTGTGCTTATCCTTGCCTGGGATTACTTCATGACGTCGATTTTACTTTAACTTGCTGGGATCGATCGATTTTGGAAAGTGCTAACCACGACAGCGCCGCGATAGTCGTTGAAGAGTTGCGCCGGCGCTTCGACCATCAGCAGGTCCTCGACGGGGTCAATCTCGCCTGTCCCTCAGACCATATTACGACCATCGTCGGCCCGAGCGGATGCGGCAAGACGGTCCTCCTCAAGCATCTGAACCTGCTGCTGCGGCCCGATTCCGGACGCATCATCATCGACGGCTCCGACGCGACGGCGGCTAACGCCCGCGGCATCGACCGCATTCGTGAGAAATTCGGGATGCTCTTTCAGGCCGGCGCCTTGTTCGATTCGATGAGCGTCTTCGATAACGTCGCTTTCCCGCTGGTCGAGAAAACCCATCTGAGTCGCGCCGAAATCCGCGATCGGGTGCTCGAGATGCTCGAGCAGGTCGGCCTTAAGGGCATGGAACACAAGTATCCGTCGGAAATGAGCGGCGGGATGCAAAAGCGCGCGGCGCTTGCCCGCGCCCTCGTGCATCGTCCAAAAATCCTGATGCTCGATGAGCCGACGACCGGTCTCGACCCCGCGCGATCGCATTCGGTCCATGAACTGATTCGCGCGACCCAACAGAAGTTCAAATTGAGCGTGGTGATGGTCAGCCACGATGTTCCCCAGGTTTTCCAGATCTCGGATCGGGTAGCCTACATGCATGCCGGGAAAATCGCCCTGTTCGGGTCTGTCGCCGAGGTTACCGCCGCCGACCATCACGACTTTCAACAGTTTCTCGCCGGCAAGGCCGCGGGCGAGGACGAGCGGCCGCTCTCGCAGGTGATCGCGACGCCGGGACGCTGAGGACAAGCCACCCATGTATGCTAGCAGGACCACCCAACTGATCGTCGGAATCTTCGCCCTCTTCGGCATCCTCGCTCTGGTCTATCTCTCGGCGCGGCTCGGCCGAGTGGCGCTTTTTCCCCCGCCCGGCTACACCCTCTACGCCAATTTCGACAATGTCTCGGGCCTGAAGCCCGGCGACCAGGTTTCGATCGCCGGCGTCGGCGTCGGCAAGGTCATGAAGATCGAGCTGCATAACTATCGCGCCCAGGTGACGCTGCATATCGATCCGGGCGTCCAGATCGACGACCAGGCGATCGCTGCGATCAAATCCAGCGGGCTTATCGGCGATAAGTTTGTCGCGATCGCGCTCGGCCCCGGCGAGCACGACCTCCAGAACGGCGGGGTCATCCGTCACACCGAATCTTCCGTCGTGCTCGAGGACTTGATCGGCCAGTTGATTAACGGCAGCACCGCCGGCGCGAGTTCCGCCGCAAGCAGTGCAAACAGCGCCGCAGTCAACCCCGCGCCCGCCGCTTCGCCGGGAGCGGCGGCGACGTCGACGAGCAATCCTAACCCGAAGAGCGGAGCTGACCAGATAACCGTGCCCTGACGATCGGCTGGTCGCGCAACTCCTTGTCTCGAAACTCGTCCGGCTAAGCGGTAATATCGATCGCTCATGAATAACCAATCACGTCCGACTAATCGCGCCATATTGTTGTTGCTCGGCCTTTTGCTGCCGGCGACGATCGCTCTAACCAGCGCCCGCGCCGACGACAGCGCGATGGCGACCACCCGACAGTTCGTCGATCAGGCCCTGCATATCCTCGGCGACAAGCAAACGCCGACCGCCCAGCGCCAGCAACAGCTTCGGCAACTACTCGAGCCCCGCTTCGATTTCAAAGAGATGTCGCGCTCGACGCTCGGCTATCACTGGAAGACGCTTTCCGCCCAGCAGCGCGATGACTTCGCCGACGTCTTCAAGAATTTCATCGAAGCCGCCTATCTTAACAAGATCAACAGCTACGCCGGACAGCAGGTGCAGTTCGATCGCGAGGCCTCGCTCGGCACCGGGTACGCGCAGGTCTTTACCAAAATCGTGCAGGCCGGCAAGGCGCCGATTCCGGTCAATTACCTGCTCGAACAGACGCCATCCGGATGGAAGGTTTACGACGTCACCGTCGATAACATCAGCATCATCGCCAACTACCGCAATCAGTTTAACCGCATACTCAATGACCAGGGCTTCGACCAGTTGGTCGCCGACCTCAAGGCCAAACAACAGCAGCTCAGCCTCACCAGCTAGACGCTGAGCCGCCGGTGGCGCCGCCGAACAGCCATTTTCGATTCATGACTTCTGCGCGCCTCCTCGATATGATTCCGCCTGATGGACGAGAGCATGCTGAAAAAGAATAGAGTCGCCAGATATACAGCGTTCGCGGGCGCGTTCGCCTTGATCCTCGCGATCGCCCCCGCATGGGCCGACGATCAGGGCGGGCCGCCGCATCCGCCCGGCGAAAATACCCAGGTGTACAGCGATCCGCTCGCGCCCTTCAACGAGAAAATGTTCACGTTCAACCTGAAGCTCGACCACTATATCCTGCACCCCGTGGCCCAGGGCTACGCCGATATCGCGCCGGTATCGGTCCGTGAAAGCGTCGGGCGCTTCTTCAACAACATCAATTTTATTCCGCGGATGGCGAACAATCTCTTCCAACTGCACTTTCCCGAGGCTGGCGGCGAGCTGGCGCGCTTCGGCATCAACACGACCATCGGGATCGGCGGTGTTTTCGACCCCGCCGATAAGTGGTTCGGGCTGCAGCAGCACGACAACGACATGGGCCTGACGCTCGGGCATTACGGTGTCCCTTCGGGCTACTACCTCGTGCTGCCCTTCCTCGGACCCGGCACGATCCGCGATGACGTCGGGATGGCCGCGGACGGCGCGATGTGGCCGCTGTCCTATTTCGTGCCCTGGTATATCTACATACCGGCCGGTGCCGGCAAGACGATCATCCAGGCCGTCAACTATCGGTCGCTTCATCTTGATCTGTTCGAACAGGTTGATCGCTATGCGGTCGATCTCTACGGCGCGGTGCAGGATGGCTATATGCAGCGACGGGCCAACGAACTGGAAACGGTCAATCAGTACTAGCGCCTAGAGGCGCTTATCGCTGAAGCGGCCGCCGACGCCTCTGCGTCGGCGGCTTTTTCGCCTCCGCAATCGATCTGATAATCTGGTCCATCCGGGCGGCGCCACGAACCGTCGCTCAAGAGGAAAACGCATGGAAACCATCCGCTTTGACGAAATCGAGAAATTGCGCGCCCGAATCAGCGATCAGTTCGGACCCTGGAGCAAACCGATCCCGATCCCCCAGGAAAAAATTAACCAGTTCGCCGACGTCACCGGCGACCATCAGTGGATTCATATCGATATTGAACGCTGCAAGCCCGAAAGCCCGTTCGGCGGCCCCGTCGCCCATGGCTTCCTTACGTTAAGCCTGCTGCCGGCTTTCGAGTTCGATAACGATTGGAAGGTGATCGGCTATCGCAACGTGGTCAACTATGGCGCCAACAAGCTTCGTTTCATCTCACCGGTGCCGGCCGGCGCCAGCGTGCATGCCCGTCAGCGTATCGTCGCGGTCGAGGCGCGACCGCAGGGCACACAGGTCACGACCGAAAGCCAGGTGCAGGTCGTCGGCGCCGACAAGCCGGCCCTGATCTACGAGGGCATCTTTCTTTACGTCAAGTAGGGCGGCTTCGGCGCCACATGATTCGGCCGAGTTGAGCAGCGCGGGCGCTCGTCGGAGCAGACGATGATTCCATTCACCGGTAACCCACTCAGTCGGATGAGCGAGAAGCGCACCGACGCCGCCTGGATTGAGGCGCGCTGGCGCGACCCTTCCTCGCGCGTGCTGCTGCTCCGGCGACTCGAACCGTTGGTCGCTGATCAGCGCTTGGACGCTGCGCCGCAACTCGCCCTGATCTCGTCCGAGGCGGCGCAGACCCTTGCCGCTCCGAGCACGACCCGGGTCTTCCTCGGTCTTGATGGGGAAATCGCCCTGTTCGCCCTCGACGTCTCGGACCTGCAGGACACGGGTATTAAGGCGCTCCCGAAGGGTAGTCGCTTTGTCGAAGCCCGCACCGCGGCCCAGATGGTGAGCCTCAAAGATGCCGCCATCCTTGCCCAGGCCAAGGCCATGATCGACTGGCATCGCCGCCACGGCTTCTGCCCCAACTGCGGCACGCGCACCGATCTGATGGACGCCGGCTATCGCCGGCTGTGCGGCACTTGCCACGCTGAGCATTTCCCCCGCGTCGATCCGGTCGTGATCATGCTCGCAAGCGACGGCGATGCCTGCCTCGTCGGCCGGGGCAAACAGTTTCCGCCCGGGATGTTCTCGGCGCTGGCGGGGTTTATCGAGCCGGGCGAGACCATCGAGGAAGCGGTCCGGCGCGAACTGATGGAAGAGGCTTCGCTCGAGGTTGGCGACGTCAGTTTCTATGCGACGCAGCCGTGGCCCTTCCCCTCTTCATTGATGATCGGTTGTTTTGCCAAAGCCGCAAACCGCGAGGTTAAGGCTGACGAGACTGAACTCGCCGAGGTGCGATGGCTGGAGCGGCGCGTGGCGCGCGAGCTTATCCAGGGTAGACCGCTCGGCGATATTCGTCTGCCACCGCCCATCGCGATCGCCCACCATCTGATCAAGACCTGGGCGTTCGGCGATTTTTAGATAGCCGCCGGCGCCGTCGCGATCGCGGTCGGTTCTAGTCGGCCAGCGTGACCACCGTCACGCCGGCCCCGCCGAATTGCGGCTCGGCGAGTCGAAAGCCCGCGCAGAACGGCGACGTTGCCAGATACTCCTGGACGGCTTTGCGCAGCGCGCCCGAACCGATCCCGTGAATGATGCGGACCTCGGATTGATTCGTCACGTAGGCCTGATCGAGAAACTGTTCGAGTTTCCGCAGGGCCTCGCCGCTGCGCTCGCCGGTCACATTCAGCTCCGCCGTCGGCGTCGATCGGGTCACCGCTATCGCCGGACGCGCGGGGGCCTGCGGATGACCGCTGACGCGACGTAGACGCTCGGGCGCAACCTCAATCCGCAACCCGCCGCGGCTGAAAACCGCGCGGTCGGGTTCGATCTCCAGTAGCTCGCCGCGCAACCCGCCGAGTTCCACCTGGTCGCCCGCCTTCAAGGGCTGCTCACCGTCATTGCCGGGCGCGCGCTCGGCGGGCACGACCGTCGCGATTCGCTTGTCCGCCTCGGCGAGCATCTGCGAAAGCTCGCGACGGCTTTTCCGTTCGCGACGCAGATCATCGAGGATCGCCAGACCATCGCGGCGAAGGTCTTCGAGCAGTTTCGCGCCCGCTTCCCGCAGCGCTTCCCGCGCCGCCTCCAATTGTTCCCGACTGCGTCCCAGCGCGGCTTCGGCTTCACGCTCTCGCGCCGCCAGGGCGCGTTCGCGCGCCGTCAAATCGTCGGCGGCCTCGCGCGCGCGTCGCCGCTCCTCCTCAAGTCGGCGCAGGGCCTCGGCAAGCTCGATACTGCCCGCCGGCAGCGCTGCCTCGGCCATCGCGACGATCTCATCCGGCAGCCCGAGACGCCGCGCGATCTGAAGGCCGTAGCTCTGGCCGATAGTATGGGGTTTGAGCCGATAGAGCGGCGTCAGGTTTTCCCCGTCGAAGTCCACCGCCGCGGCGTCGAGGCCGGCCTCTGAATAGGCGTGCAGTTTGATCGCCGTCGCATGCGTCGCCACGGCAACGATACATCCCCGCGCCGCCAGATAATCCATCAGGCCGATCGCCAACGCCGCACCCTCCGCCGGATCGGTGCCGGCGCCCGGCTCATCGAGGATAGCCAGCGCCGGCGGTTCCACCGCGTTGACGATTTCCGTCAGATTCGCGATATGCCCGGCGAAGCTCGACAGGTTGGCCGCAATCGATTGATCGTCGCCGATATCGGCGAAGACGCCGCGAAAGATTTTGAGCCGTGTCCCGGCCTCGGCCGGCACCAGCAAGCCCGCCTGCGCCATCATCGCGAACAGGCCGAGTGTCTTGAGCGCCACCGTCTTGCCGCCGGTGTTCGGTCCGGAAATGACGATTCCTCGCTGCGTCGGACCGATTTCCAGATCGATCGGTACCACCGCGCGCCCGGTCGCGAGCAGCAGCGGATGGCGCGCGGCGCGCAGCACGATCGTGTCGGCGGACAACTCCGGTTCGACGGCGCCGCAGCGCTCGGCGAAGATCGCCGCGGCGTTGAGCGCGTCGAGCGCCGTCAGTGCCTCGAAGGTCAGCGCGAGCTCAGTGGCATAGCCGCGGACCATCGCCGAAAGCCGCATCAGCAGCCGGTATTCTTCCGCCGCCGCCTCCCGCTCGATCAGCATCAACCGGTTGTTCAGCTCGACCGCCCATAGCGGTTCGACAAAGAGCGTCTCGCCAGAGACCGAGCGGTCCTGCACGATTCCTTCGAGACGTTCGCTGTAATTGAGCTTCAGCGGCAGCACGAAGCGCCGATTACGCACCGTGACCACGTAGTCGGCCACGAACGGTTCCATGCCCGCGGCATTGAGCGAGCGCGCGAGCCGCGTCTCCAGTTCGAGCCGCTCGTCGCGCAGCCGCGTCCGCAGCCGCTTGAGTTCGGGGCTGGCGTCATCCAACAGATTGCCGTCGTCGGCCAGCGCGCCGAGCAGCGCATCCACCAACTCCTTGGGCGCGACCAGGTTCGATACGAGCTCGGCCAGATGGGGGAAGGCGTCGACGCGCGAACGCATGAACGCCTCGACCGTCCGCGCCGCGACGACGAAATCGCGGATCCGCACCAGCGCCTCGCCGCCAAGCACCGCGCCTTCCGGCGCCACGGCCAGCATCAGCTCGCGCTGATCGGTGAATTCCTCGAGCGGCAGGCTACCCGAGCGCGCGCGCAGCGCGACCAGTTCGGCCGTCGTGCGCAGACGCGTCGCGACTTCCGCAGGGGCGATCGCGGGCCGCAGCGCTTCAACGCGCCGCCGCCCGGGCTCCGACACCGCGAGCGCGGCCACCATCGCAATCACGCGGTCGAATTCCAGCGCCTTCAGATCACGGTCGCGCATCGCCTGAAGTCTAACCCAATTTTCCCCTCATCGCCGAACCGCCGCGACACCGACCGAAGACCAAGGCCCGCTAGCGCGACGCGTGGATCAGCGACCAGACGACCAGCATAAGCTTCCACGAAGCGACCATGAAGCCGACCGTCCCGATTATTCCGCTGAGCCAGACGCTCACAGCATACCGCCGGGTTTTAACGAACCCGGTCAGCGCCGCGCTCGGATACTCGCGCTCCGCGCGGGCGCGTCGATAGAACACCAGCGAATTGACCATCGCATAGCCGAAGAAGATACAGGCGAAGACCAATGCGGCGACGTGCGGATGAGACGGCGCGGACATCGGCCTAGCCCGGCGACGCGCCGAAAAGTCGGCGATACGAGCGTTCGTGCCGAAAAGCGATCGCCGCGGGCGTCGCCGGCTGCCGCTCCACCGGACCCAGATCGAGGATCATGCACTTGATTGAGCCGCCGCCCTTGGCGAGGAATTCGCTGACGTTGACCAGTACCGGCTCGACGCCGCGCGTCCGCACCTCGCTCTGCAGCTCGTCGCTGATTCCCTCGGGCATGAAGAGCAGCAGACGGCCGGCATAATCGGTCTGAAACGAATTCGCCGCGTACAATTCCGCATCGCGCCGTCCGAGCGCGATTAGATTCCTGCCGTATTGCTCGCGCAACAGTTCGCGCGACGCGGCCGTCAGACCTTCGAGGTACGCCAACAGGAACTCCCGCCGCGGTCCGAACGAACAGAGCACCGTATCGCCGTGATAGTGGGCTTCGAGGCATAGCTGGATCCTCAAGACCGACCGCGGAGCAACGACCGGCGCGAGTTCGTCGAGTGCGGCCAGCGTCGAGCGAAACCCGTAGATCCGCCGCCACGGTGGCAAACCCCAGCGCGCGACGAAGCGCTGCCGCTCGATCGTGCCGTACGTGAAAATCATGTTGTCGCCGGCCGGAAAAAAATCGGCTTCGCCCTCGAAGCGGTTGCCGATCGGGATAGTTTCGTAACCCATCTTCTCCAGAAACGGCCGATAGACCTCGCGTTCGCGCGCGCGGCTCGGCAGGAGATTCGCCAGATAGAAACGGCCGCTGCCCTTCTCACCGTCGAGCGGATAAAGAAACCCGGCGTTGGCCGGATACACCAGTCCCGGAAGCCCCGGATGAGCCTCGATTACATGAATTTCAACGCCGTGGCTCGTCAATGCCCGGGCGAGTCCGTGCCACTGCTCGCGCGCGCGATCCGCATCGACCCGCTTGCGCGCGCCAAGGATATTGCGGGTATGCGGGTTGGCGCCGCCCACTACCGAAAAGTGAGTCGGATCCCCCATCAGGATCGTGCGCGGCATCGCTCAATTATATCCGCACCAATCGGCGTCAGTCGCCGTTCCCGAACAGGCAGCATCGCGGCCGCGCGTCACAGCTCCTCGATTTTGCGACTGGTCGGCACTGAGCCGTACTCGCCGCTCGCCCAGCCGCCGAACACCGCCGAAAATTTCCCCGCCGGTCCGCCCGCGACCACCATGTGGATACACTTCGTGCTGTGGAACTTCGGTATGAGCTGGTTGAGTTCGGCTTCGCTGCGCGTCCGCACCTGGGCCTGATCCGGCAGCGCGCCCAGTCCGCCAAAATCGTCGGTCGGCAGCAGCTCCCGCAGCGGCCGCGAGGTGATCTTCTGGATCTGCCTGCGCACGTCCTCCTTCGACCAGTGATCATGGCCGATCGTATCGGCGTGCTCCGGTGAAATCACCAGCAGGATATCGCCGAAGTTATGGGTCTTCGGATGCCACGAGCATTCGACGCCAAGCCCGAGACTGCCGGCCAGAGCGCGCGCCGTCCGCGACGTCTGATCGGCAATCTGATGGGGTCCGCTCTCGAGACCGAACAGCGTCACCACGCTGTCCTCTTTTTTGAAGCCGCGTTCGACGTGCAACGGCTCCCACGGACTCCGTTCCTCCCACTCGGCGAAGCAGCAGGTGTACTTGCTCGGCGAGCCGAAGGTGGCGCGCTCGACCTCGCCCGGTCGCCCGCCGCCGACGTTGCGCACGATAAGCTTTATAGCCCGGCCGATCGTGGCGTTGGCGCGATTGCCCTGCCCGAGCACGTTGATCCCCATGTTCATCCCGATCTTCTTCCGCACGGGTCCGTTGACCACGATAATCGGCGTCGCGCCGTAAGTCGTGGCGGTGATGCCGTGCGTGCAGAACTCCGGCGTGCAGATCACTTCCGCCGCCGCGATCACCACCGGCAGATACTCGGGCTTGCAGCCGGCCATCACGGCATTGATCGCGATCTTCTCGATGGTCAGCGGCGCATAATTCGGCGGGCACGCGCCGATTATCTCCTGCGCGTCGCGCCGCGTCCCGCCGAGCATCCGCAGCACGCGCTCGGGCGTCGGCGGCACCACCGGCAGACCGTCGGTCAGCCCCTGGTCAAACATGAATTCGAAGATATCGTCCTGGTCCGCGACCTCGATTCGCCGCGCGCGCAGCGGACTGCCCTCGGCCTCGGCCTGCAGTCGTTCCGCAATCCCCGGCTCGACCGATTTCGAACCGCATCCTGGGCGCAGCTCCGGATACGCCGACCAATCGACGCGCGGCGCCGCACCTCCGCCGAGCCGCGCCAGATCGTCGAACAGCTTCTGCCAATCCGGCCGGTAGAAACCTTCGAAACGCGTGCTCTGCCGACCGTCGGCCGCGGCCAGGATAATTGTCGGAACGATTTCGATCGCGTAGTCGAACGAGGTCTTGAGCGCCGAGTCGTCGAGCATCGGTACGCTCAGCCGATGACGCTCGACCAGCGCGGCATTGCCCGTCCGCTCCTGGCCGATCGCGAGTACGTCCACCGCGCCGCCGAAGGCGCGATGCGCCGTTTCAATCAACGGCATCACCATGTCGCAGGTCGGGCAATCCTCTTTGACAAAGCACAGCAGCGCCGGGCGTCCGGTGGGAAAACTCCGCTGCTCGCCCGCGAGCGCGCTCAGTGCAAATGGTTTCAGCAGTTCTGCGGTCGCCATGATTCGAGAAAATAGGCCGATTCCGGCAGGTGTCGCAAATCGCCGCCACCCCGCCCCAGTTCGCGGATTTGTGTCGTCCCGACGCGCGTTCGATAATCTGCGGCAGCCGATGGGAGAGCGGCGTCGCGATGGCTGACGAAAAGCTGGTTTTCCTCTTCGACGTTGACAATACCCTGCTCGACAACGACCGCATCATCGCCGACCTGATGCGGCATCTCGAGCGGCAGATCGGCACCGAGCGTCAGCAACGCTACTGGACCCTGTTCGAGGAGCTGCGCCGGGAACTCGGCTACGCCGACTACCTCGGCGCACTCCAGCGCTACCGCATCGAGCACCCGCGCGACACCCACATCCTCGCCGTCTCCCATTTTCTCGTCAATTATCCGTTCGCCACGCGCCTCTTTCCCGATTCGCTCGACGTCGTCGAACGATGCCGCAAGGTCGGCCGCTGCGTCATCCTGAGCGACGGCGACGTCGTCTTTCAGCCGCTCAAGGTCGAACGTTCGGGACTCGCTGAAACCTTTGAAGGGAACGTGCTCATCTATATCCACAAGGAACTCGAGCTCGACGATATCGCGCAGCATTATCCCGCCGACCACTATGTCCTAATCGACGACAAGGTCCGCATCCTGACCGCGGTCAAACAGGCCTGGGGCGCGCGCGTCACCACGGTCTTTCCGCAACAGGGGCATTATGCCCTCGACATGAAGGAAGTCGCGAAATACCCGCCACCCGACGTCACCATCGCGCGGATCGGCGATCTTGCCGCACGCGATCCCGCGGAGCTGGCCGCCACCCGCGGTTGAGCGTCGCGAGACCAGCGCGGGCGCGCGCCGCGCTGACGGCTCTGTCAGCCTTGCAAAGTTGCGTGTAGTTTGTTCGGGCGAGGATGCCTTCGACACCGCTCTTTTCCGTAATCGTCCCGGCCTTCAACGCGGCCGCCTCACTCGGCAGCGCGATCAAAAGCGTGCTCGCGCAGAGCTTTGCCGATTACGAGCTTATTGTGATCGACGACGGTTCGACCGACGATACCGCGCGCATCGCGCTCAGCTACGCCGACCGCGCGCAGATCCTGCGCCAAGCCAACCGCGGCCCCGCCGCCGCCCGCAACGCCGGCGCGCGCGTCGCACGCGGCGAGTGGCTGGCCTTCCTGGACGCCGACGATACCTGGGCACCGCACAAGCTCGCGGTCATCGCCCGCGAGCTCGAGCGCGAGTCTCAGGCGGTGCTGCTTTTCTCCGACGCCTTCTGCTTCGATCCAGCCACTCCTGACCGGTTTGAACGCTTCATGCCGCCCGAGCTCAAACGCGCGCCATCGCGCGACGACATGATGGCCGGACGGTTTCAGATTCTGACCAGCGCGGCCGTGGTGCGGCGCGCGGCCTTCGAGGCTGTCGGCGGGTTCAGCGAAGAATTCGCGGGCGCCGCCTTCGCCTTCGAGGACAACTATCTCTGGGTTCTGCTGAGCGAGCGTGGACCGTTCGCCTATATTCCGCAGCCGCTGGTCAACTATCGGCTGACCCCGCTCGAGGAGCGGCTCGAACGCTATCGGCCGGGTTTCGCTGTGTTCGCTCGGCTGATCCGCTCCCGCTATGGCAGCCAGGGCAAAGCCCTGATAGCCGCGCGCCGCAAGGCGCGCGTGACCCGCTGGGCGCATCTCGGGCTCATCGCGATGCGCGACGGCGACTGGCTCAAGGCGCGTCAGGCGCTGGGCAATGCGGTTCGCGAGGAACCGTGGCGGCTCAGGAATCTCTTGCGCTACGTGCGGACCTATCTGCCGCGCGAGCTCGCGCGTCTGGTGACGAATCGCTCGCGCTTGAACGGACATGGAGCGGGAGACAATCCATAGCAAAAATGCGCAAGTTGTTGCCGCACCCCTCCATCGAGTGACCCGCGGGCCGTCGGATAGCTCGCAGTTGCTCAGGCAAGCAGCCGCGCTCTTTCTTTACTCAGCCAAACCGCCGCGACCAACCAGAGACTGCTGCCGGCAATCAGTCCGAGAGCAAAACTAACCGCTAGTAACATCAGCTTTCCCCCGACCTTGTCGTCGCTTCCCCAGACGACCCTTTGACGCGTCCGGAAGCGAGTCTGTTTACCCGTTCGCGCATCTGCGATTCGTCCTGCGCGCAGGTTTCCGCGCTTCAGCCGGATTCATTCACCGCGATCCAAACTCGGCATTGCCGCTCGCTGCCCCGCGCGGCGCTCCGCAGTCGATCAACCCTGATGGCCTCGGCGCCGGCGACGAGGACGCCAGCTCCGGCATCGCTCTTCTGCGGAGGCTTCCGGAACGGGACGAGCAGCGACGGGCTCCGCGCGAGCGACGCGATAGGGGTGCGATTCATCAGGTTCTCAATTCTTTTATATTTTGAAACAATTAAATAATAAAGTCAAATCATAATGTATGATTATTCTTGATTTTTGAAACGCAAAACATTTAGGCAGTTGAAAAAATTTTGCGCTTGCTTTTTGTCTTAGGTTTCCGATAAATTTAAGCCAGTAAAGGGGGGGCCTTTACTGTGTTCCTGGAGGAGACCGTTACGATGGCTGAGAGTGGAGGGGCGTCGCGTGGCCAGCCCAAACCGGCGCCCGTCGAGCCGGCCCTTCTAACCATCAGCCGGCATGAGATGCTCGTCGATGGCCTCGATGTCGAATTTCGCACCCTTATCCATCAAATCCTCTCGTTCACCCGCTGTATCGCCGCGGTGCGCGAGGGCTTCGGCGCGATCGTCGGCGTTAGCGGCGTGCAGTACGAAATCATGATGTGGGTGTCGCGGCTCGAGGGCACCGACGGCGTGACAGTCGGTGATATCAGCCATGCGATGCGCCAAAGCAGCGCCTTCACCACGATCGAAGCCGGCAAGCTGGTCGAGAAGGGCCTGCTCGAAAAGTCCGTCGACTTGAAGGACAAGCGGCGCGTGCGGCTGCGTTGCACGGCCAAGTGGCGGCAGGCGCTCGCCACCCTTGCCCCCTATCAGCAGCGTATCAACGATACAATCTTCGCGAGCCTCTCCTCACAGGACTTTCGCGAGCTCAGCCGCATCATGCGCGGCCTCGTCGTCGACGCCGATCGCGCCGCTCATCTGATGGAGTTCATTGTGCGCCAGGAACGCGGACCCGGCACCCGACTCGGCCTTTAGCTTTACTCCTGCTCACTCCTGTGGGCGAGGCGGAAACTCCCCCTCCGTCTCGTCCACACTTCTCCCCCCGCGCCGGTTTGACTCGATCAACATCGCGATGCTATCGCGCGTCGAGGAGGTAAGTGCGATGGTTTACATGACTGCGCAAATCAAGCTGCGCGCCGGCAAGCAGCAGGAGTTCGTCGATCTGATCAACAAGGTGCTGCCGGTTGCCGGCAAGCACGGCATCAAACTCGTCGGCAGCTACGCCAGTGTCGTCGGACGCCTCAACACCGTCCTCGATCTGTGGGAACTGCCGGAACCGAATTCAGTGCAGAAGCTCCTCTCCGACCCGGAGCTGGCCGCCTATGCACCGAAGATCGCCGAGATCATCGAGGATGAAGTGCTGACGGTCTATTCCAAGCTGCCCATCGGGTGACGCCGAGACCGCGGCGCTGAGAGGCCGGATCTTTAATCCGGCCTCTCTGATGCCGCGAGCCGCCCGCGATCATGCGGAGCCGTAAAATCGATCGCCGGCCCCCGCGGCACAATCCGCGTCGGATTGATCCGCGCATGGCTCCAGTAGTAGTGGCGCTTGATCTGCTGCAGGTCCACGGTAGCAGCCACGCCCGGCCATTGATAAAGCTCGCGCGCGTAGTTCCATAGGTTTGGATAATCAATCAGCCGCCGGAGATTGCACTTGAAGTGGCTGTAATAGACCGCGTCGAAGCGGACGAGCGTCGTGAACAGCCGCCAATCCGCTTCGGTGACACGATCACCGATCAGGTAGCGACTTCGTGACAGCCGTTCCTCCAGCATCGCGAGCGTCGTGAACAGCGCTTCGAAAGCCTCTTCGTAAGCCGCTTGCGAGCTCGCGAACCCGCAGCGATAAACCCCATTGTTGACGTTGTGATAAACCGTCGCGTTGATTTCATCGACGGCCGGGCGCAACGCCTCAGGATACAGGTCAATCGACGCCTCGCCCCACTCATCGAAGGCGCAATTGAGCATCCGGATAATCTCCGAGGACTCATTGTTCACGATCGTGTTCTCGCGCTTGTCCCACAGGACGGGCACCGTCACGCGGCCGGTAAAGCGCGGATCGGCTCGCGCATAGATCTCGTACAGATAACGCGCGCCGAACAGGTGATCCGGCGTCGAACCCGGGGTCAGCGCACCCGCGGGCGACTGAAACGCCCAGCCGTCGGCACCCATCGAGGGATCCACCACCGAAACTGACACCACCGCTTCGAGCCGCTTGAGCCGGCGCACGATGAGTGTCCGATGGGCCCATGGACAAGCCAGCGAAACATACAGGTGATAGCGTCCGGGCTCGGCGCGGAAGCCGCCGTCGCCCGATGGACCGGCGGCGCCGTCGCGCGTGGTCCAGTGACGGAAGGTTGCGTCCCGGCGCACGAATTGCCCGGCGGCGTTGGTTGCAAAGCGGTCGTCGGCCTGCCACTTACCCTCGACTAACATGCCCATGTCGCGCCTGCTCCGTGTTCGTTTGAATTCCGTGAGCGAATTCGTTTATCGGATATCCTGGGAGGAAGTCGAATGAAGATCGGAGTGCTGACCTTCTTGACGGCACAATCGGGCGATCCCGGCGCGATCGCCCGCGAGGCCGAAAACCTGGGTTTCGAATCGTTTTTCGTGGCCGAGCATCTGTGTCTCCCGAGCGCTTACTCGACCTATTATCCGCGCTCGAAAGACGGCAAGGTACCTGAATTCTATGCGCGGCTTATCGATCCCTTCGTGGCCCTGGCCATCGCCGCCCACACCACCTCGACGATCAAACTCGGCACCGGCATCTGCCTCCTGCCCGAGCGCAACGTCATCGAAACCGCCAAGGTCACGGCGTCGATCGATCTCTATTCCGGCGGACGGCTCATCCTGGGCGTGGGCGCCGGATGGTTTCCCGAAGAGGCGCGCGCGATGGGCGTCGACTTTGCCCGGCGATGGCGTCATCTGCGCGAAGGCGTCGAGGCGCTGCGTCTTTTGTGGAGCAAGGATGACGTCGCGTACGAAGGCGAAATCGTCAGGTTTCCGCCGCTCAAGCTTGGACCCAAGCCGGTGCAGCAGCCCGGCCCCCCGATCCTGCTCGGCGCGCATGATCCCAAATATGCGCTGAAGCGGGTGGCGCGCTATGCCGACGGATGGTGCCCGGGCGGCCTCAGCGTCGAGAAGGCGCGCGAGTGTATCCCACAGATTCGGGCGATGGCGCAGGAGTACGGGCGGGATGCGGCCCGGCTCGAATTCTCCGTCCTCCTGATGGGCGGTGCGCCGCCGAACGCCGAGACAATCAGGCAGTATCAGGAGGCGGGCGTGAGTCGGCTGGTGATCGCCGCCGCCGGTTCACAGGCAGGCGACGCAGTCAAAGCGGTTCGCGAGTGCGCGGCCGTCGTCGAGACCGCCGCCAGGATTTAAGCGGCGACAAGAGCTTTTCAGAACCCGCTTAACAACTCCGTTTCGGCGCGGGCGATCGCCGCCAGAGTCTCGTCGAGAGTGCGCCCGCGCGGCGGCAAAATCAGGCGATGGACGCCGAGGTCCGCGTAACGCCGCGCCAGATCACGGTCGAGCGCGCCCCTGGGCGTGATACTGATCTCGACCTGATCGAACGGTCGATCGTGGCGCGCGCAGGCGGCGCGAAGACCCGCGATACATTGGGCGGTCGCTTCGAGGTCGAGCGCGTAACCATACCAGCCGTTGCCGAGCCGCGCGGTACGCGCGAAGGCATAGGCCGACTTGCCGCCCCAGACCAAAGGCGGCCAGGGCTTTTGCACGGGGCGCGGCTCGGCCCTCACACCGGAGAAGGCAAAGTAGCGTCCCTGATACTCCGCGCGGTCCATCGTCCAGAGTGCGCGCATCGCCCTAACAGCCTCTTCCGCGCGCGGGCCCTTATGGTCGAAGGGCATGCCGACCGCCTTGAACTCGAATTCGAGATTGCCGATGCCAACGCCGAGGATGAAGCGTCCGTTCGAGACGACATCGACGGAGGCGATCTGTTTCGCAAGAACCACCGGGTTGCGCAGCGTGAGCAGCAGGATGCCGGTGCCGAAGCGCAGCGTTCTGGTGTGGGCTGCGGCAAAGGCGACCGTGGCATTGAGATCGACGAAGACGATATTCGGCGGCATCGGCGAGGCGGGTGTCTGCGGGTCGGCCAGCGCAAGATGCTCGCCACCCCAGAAGCTCTCGAAGCCGGCCTGTTCGGCAGCGCGCGCCACGGCGGCGATCGCTTCCGGCGTGATGCAGGGACGCATGTTGAGGCCGAAGAGTCCGAACTTCATGGGTCAACTGTAGAGCGAGCGCTGCGATGTTTCACGTGAAACATTCAGCACCATTCAAGCGACGCTGGCTCTCCACAGGAAAACGGTTCCCGCGCACATTTTCTTGTGGATTATGCGAGCAGGTTGCTTGACAGCGACGTCGGAAGTCGCCGGCGCGGGCTCAGCGCAGGTACGCGGTAGTCGAGCCCCGTCACTGAGACGGTTTACTGCCGGGTTGCGTGCATGGCGGCGTTGAGCTCCGTGCGCATCGCTTCGGCAGCCGCAGCCGCGGCTTCGCCGGGCGACTTTTGCGATTCCTTCAGGTAGGCGTACATCAGGCTGCGGCTCGCGTTGACGATGACGCCGAGACCGTCGGGACGGGCGGCGGCGACGGCGTCGGCGGCGGTCGCGCCCTGGGTGCCGTAACCGGGGACGAGGATGATGCCGTGGGGCATCAGCTCGCGCGCGCGCCGGGCGTGATCGGGATAGGTAGCGCCGAGGACGGCGCCGACGGGCGACAGCTCGTGCGCGTCGAGGAAATCACTGCCCCATCCGTGGACGCGTTGGGCGACGATCTCCCACAACGCTCCCTGTGGGGTCGGACAATCCTGAAATTCACCGGACGAAGGATTCGAGGTCTTGACCAGCACGAATACTCCCCTGCCCTCGCGGACTCGCGCGACGAAGGGGGCGAGTGCGTCGCTGCCGAGGTAGGGATTGACGGTGACGGCGTCGCAGGCGAAGTCGCCGTTGCCCAAAAAGGCTTCGGCGTAGGCGGCCGAGGTCGAGCCGATATCGCCGCGTTTGGCGTCGGCAATGGTGAGGAGCCCGTGAGTGCGGGCGACGGCAAGGACGTCAACCAGGGCGCGCATCCCGTCGAGTCCGCGCGCTTCGAAGAAGGCGAGCTGCGGTTTGATCGCGACGACGAAGGGGGCGCAGGCCTCGATGATTTCGCAGCAGAATTCCGACAGCGTGTAGCCTTGGGGAAGGCCGGGCGCTCGAAGTGAATCCAACTGTGGATCGACGCCGAGCACCGCCACACTGTTTTTGGCGCGCACCGCGGCGACGAGGCGATCGACGAATCCCATCAGGCAACTCCAAGTCGGGCAGGCCGACGAGCCGGTTTCGATGTTGCTGCGAGTTTGACGGACGGCGTTTTCTGCGGCTTCTTCGGCGCCGCGCCGTCGGGCACGATCGTGCGTGTGGTCTGCCAGAGGTACCAGGAAGCGGCGGTGCGGTAAGGGCGCCATCGCTCGCCCATCTCGCGCAGGAGTTTAGCGGTCACGGGCTGCGGCAGACCATATTCTTTGGTCGCGGCATTGCGCAGCCCGAGGTCATCGACGGGCAGGACATCGGGACGCTGCAGATTGAACATGAGGAACATCTCGGCGGTCCATCGACCGATGCCGCGCACGCGGGTGAGGTCGGCGATAATCTCGTCGTCGGTCATGCGCGAGAAGCGATGGAAATTGAGCAGGCCATCGCGCACATGGCGGGCGAGGTCGCGGACGTAGGTCATTTTGCCGCGCGAGAGTCCGGCGGCACGCAGGGTTTCGTCGGAGGCGGCGAGGACCTGCGCGGGTGTGGGAAAGCGGCCGCGAACCCCGGTCGCGGCGACGAAGCGGTCGAAGATTGTCTGGGCGGCGCGGCCGGCGAGCTGCTGAAAGATAATGGCGCGAACGAGCGCCGAGAAGCGCTCGCGACGACGCGCGATCTGCGGCGGGCCGATACGCTCGATGAGGCGCTTCATGATTGGATCGGCGGCGGCAAGGTGCGCGACCGCCGCCACGGCCCATCGCGGTCCGCCGGCGCGGTCGCGGATGAGCGCCGGGGTTTTTCTGGCGGCGCTGGCGCGCGGGTCAGCCGGCAAGGGGCATCCTCGAGGCGATCAGCCGATGGGGGTCGCGCGCGACGCGGTTTCGCATAGTTTCGCGACGAAGATCGACGCCGGCTGGAGGCGCAGGGCGTCGTCATCGTGCAGGGTATTTATATCGCGAAAATCGCGCGCGCCGTAGAGGCCGCGTCGATCAGGTTAGGCGCGCGCGGGACCGGAGGGCGGCGCGGCGGCGCCTGAGTCAGCGCGAAAAACCGCTGAAGGGTTGAAACGCGGCGCAAAAAGCGTTGTGGTTGGGAGCTGAACTCCAACGCCGCAACGCGAGGATGGCCATGGCGCAGGTAATTATCGAAGCAGCGATCAACGGCAACGCGTCGAAGAAGCTGAATCCGCATATCGGCTATTCGCCCGAAGAGATCGCCAACGACGCGATCGCGACCTGTCGGGCGGGCGCATCGATCATCCACTTTCACGTGCGCGATCCGGAAACCGGCAAGTGGGTGCAGGACGTTCCCTACTATGCCGAGGTCTATCGGCGCTCGCGGGCGGCGTGCCAGGCGCTGTTATGGCCGACCTTTCCGTTCGGCGATGATCCGGCCAAGCGCTTCAGTCATTTTGTCGAATTGTCGAAGGATCCGGCGACCAAGCCGGACCTCGGCGCGGGCGACATGGCCTCGGTGAACCTGGTCGGCTACGATCCGGCGACCAAAAAGATCCAGGGCGAAGAGACGGTCTATCAGAATTCTTACGCGACGATTCGCTACTTTCTCACGATGTCGCGGGAGCTTGGGCTGCGGCCGACGATGCAGATCTTCGATCCCAGCGGGATTCGCGCGGCACTGATTTTTCTTGATCAGGGCATCCTGACCGAGCCGCTGCTGTTCAAGTTTTACTTCGGCGGTCCGGAGCTGCCCTTCGGGCTGCCGCCCTCGCTGCGCAGTATCGAGGCCTATCTGGACATGCTGAAGGGGGTGCGGGTCAACTGGTTCGCGGCGACGCTGGGTGGCGACAACCTGCCGATGGTGCCGTTGATCGTCAGCCTCGGCGGCCATGTGAGGATCGGCCTCGAGGATTATCAGTATGCGCGCGAAGGCCGGTTCAGTAATCCGCAACTGGCCGAGCGGGCGGCGGCGATGATCCGGGCGATGGGTCATGAGGTGGCGACGCCCGAGCAGACGCGACAGATCCTCGAGCTGTAAACCAGCGGCAAAATCAGCGGCTTAAGTAATCGGCGCGGGACGGTACAATTTCGTGCTGCGCCGGAGCTCGCGATGCGCCGGCGCCGCGCGCGAAAGACGAGGGTATGAAACGAGTGTTGAGCAGGATAACATGTGGCGCAGCCGCGATGCTGCTGACGGTTGCTATCGGCGCCTACGCTGCGGCGATTCCCGCAAAGGACGGACAACCTGTGCGCAATACCGGACACTACGCGACTATCGAAACGGACCGGGGCAACGTCGTGGTCGAGCTTTATCCCAGCGTCGCGCCGCAGACGGTGGCGAACTTCGAGAAACTCGCCCGCAACGGTTTCTACAACAATCTCACGTTCCATCGGGTGGAACCGGGTTTCGTCGTGCAGGGGGGCGACCCGCAGGGCAATGGCATGGGCGGACCGGGCTACGAGCTGCCGGCCGAGATCGATCCCGCCGAGAAGCATCTGCGCGGCACCATCGCGATGGCGCGCAAGGGTGACAGTATCAACCCTGACCGGAAATCGAGCGGCAGCCAGTTTTACATCTGTCTTGAGCCGGCGCCGTTCCTCGATGGCCAGTACACGATCTTCGGCGCGGTGGTCGAAGGGATGAGCGTGGTCGATCAGATTAAGGTCGGCGATCACATAAAGCGAATCGTGCTGAGCGACAAGCTGCCGGCCTAGGTTGTGAACCATGAGTGAGACAGGGAGCGGCCACCATAACGGGGCCTACTTCACGATTGATCTCCATGTGCATACGAATCGCGGCAGCGCTGACTCGAATCTCGCGACGCGGGATTTGATCGAACGCGCGCGGGCCATCCAAATCGGCGCGGTATGCGTCACGGAGCACGACACCGTGTGGGATCTCAAAGAGATCGCGCCGCTCGCGGCGGAGGCAGGCGTCACCTGTATCCGCGGGATGGAAGTGACGACGGAGCTGGGGCACGTCGGAGTGTTCGGGCTCAACGAGTACGTCGGCGGAATCTACAAGCTGGCGGGTTTGCGCAAAGCGGTGGATGCCTGCGGCGGGATCATGATCGCGAACCATCCGTTCCGCTACAAGCTCGATCCGCGCTTCGCGTTCATCAACGAGAATCACGAGCCGATTGATGTGGAGCATCCGGAGCGCGCCGCGCAGCTCGAGATCATTCGCATGTGTGATGCGATCGAGGTGCTGAATGCGGCGTGTTCGGAGGAGGAGAATCAATTCGCGCTCAAGGTTGCGCGATCGCTGGGGCTCGCCGAGGTGGCCGGCTCCGATTCCCATTCGGCCAATTCGATCGGGATCGTGACGACGCTGTTCGCAGAACCGATTCGCACCGAACGCGAGTTGATCGACGCGATCCGTGCGAAGCAGTGCCGCGCCGGACGCGGCCTGCTGAACGGCGCAGTCGCGCCCTTCGAGATCGCCTCCTGAGGGCTTGCGCGGGCTTCCGGACGTTCCGCCAGCCTCGCGCCGGAGCGCCCTGCCCTAGGCCTGTTGGGGTTCTTTGGCGTCGGCCTCGGCGCTCGGGTGTTTGATTTCGAATGGCGCGACGAAGGCCTGACCGGGGTTGGGCAGCAGGTTGAGAAACTTGAGTTCGGCGAACCTGCCGGAGATTTGCACGGTTGAGATCGAGGCGTTGTCGATGCGCAGGCGATGGAAGTGCGCCAGTTCCATCCGCAGAAAGTGGCAGAGCACGGTGCGGATGATATCGCCGTGCGAGACGAACAGCACGCGTTTGCCGTGATTGGCGCGCAGGATTCTGGTCACGGCCGCAACTCCGCGTTCCTGAACCTGCGGGATGGTTTCGCCGCCGGGCGTGGGATGTTCGATCGGCGACTTGCGATATTCGACGTAGTAAGGGTCCTGGATGAGGTCGTGATAGACGATGCCCTCCCAGCGACCGTAGAGGACTTCGGCGATATCGGGCTCTTCGAGCACTGTGATATTGCCGCCGAGGCCGGCGGCCAT
Source organism: Pseudomonadota bacterium (assembly GCA_021325355.1). Classification (GTDB taxonomy): domain Bacteria; phylum Desulfobacterota; class Binatia; order Binatales; family Binataceae; genus JAJPHI01. Next base: position 369,706 of record JAJPHI010000011.1, on the reverse strand, counting down.
GATTTCGGCGGACTGACGGGCGCGGACGAGCGGGCTCGTGACAATCAGATCGGGCCGGATGGTCTGGGCGAAGCGCGCGGCGGCCTCGACCTGGCTGCGGCCGCGATCGTTGAGGGGCACCGGATTGCGGCCCATCACGCGGCCTTCGCGATTCCAGTCGGTCTCGCCGTGCCGCATGAGCATCGCGGCGCCGCTGAGGTCGTGGTCTTCGATTAGCTTCTGCGCCACGTAGAAAGGTCCCAGGGCCATCGTGCCTGCACGTTCCTTTTTGTGCAACGACGGGCGTCAGATGACTCCCGTCGTTGCCTAAGCTTGGGGATTTCCGGCAGTTTCAACGACCTGCGGCGGCGGCATGTTGGGCATCGCCGGCGCCGTCAGTGGCGGGCGCGGCCAGCCCGCAGAATGCCTCGTAGTCGATGAGCGTGGTCTGGGTCGGATGATCGCTGCAGACCGGGCACTCGGGATTCTTGCGAATCTTGAGAATGCGCACGTAATCGTTGGACAGCGTATCGAAATAGACCATGCGGCCAATCAAGGGTTTGCCGGCGCCGAGCAGGAGCTTGATGGCTTCGAGCGCTTCGATCGAACCGATGATGCCGGGCAGCGCGCCGAGCACGCCGGCCTCGGCGCAGGAGGGTGCCATGTCGGGCGGCGCCGGTTCCGGATAAAGGCAGCGGTAACACGGACCACCGGCGGCGGGATAAAAGACGGTGGCGTTCCCTTCGAAGCGGAAGATGGCGCCGTCGACCAGGGGCTTTTTCGCCAGCACGCAGGCGTCGTTGATGAGATAGCGGGTCGGGAAGTTGTCGCCGCAATTCACCACGACGTCGTAGTCTTTGATGATCTCCATCACGTTGTCGGAGCTCAGCCGCACATCGTGACGGATGACCTTGATGCCGGGGTTGAGAGCATTGATCTGCTTCTGCGCCGATTCGGTCTTCGGCATCCCGACGCGATCGGTGGTGTGAACGATCTGACGTTGCAGATTGGAGGAATCGACCACGTCGAAATCGACGAGGCCGATGGTGCCGACGCCGGCGGCGGCGAGATAGAGCGATGAAGGGGAACCGAGGGCGCCGGTGCCGAGGATGAGGACCCGGGAATCAAGCAGCTTGGCCTGGCCTTTTTCGCCGACTTCGGGAATCACGAAATGGCGTGAGTAGCGATTGAGCTCTTCGGGGGTAAAGGCGCGGTCGGCGATCCACGGCAGTCCGCGATCCTTCCAGGCATTGAAGCCGCCGGTCAGGTTATAGACGTTTTCGTAGCCGAGCTCGCGCAGGGTGCGAGCGGCGAGCAGCGAGCGCGTGCCCGAGGCGCATTGCAGGATCACCGGGGCCTTGTGATCGGGGACCTTCTCCTCGATACGCAATTCGAGGAAGCCGCGCGGGATGGCGACGGCCTGGGGAATATGGCCCTGGCGCCACTCGTCGCTTTCGCGCACGTCAATCAGGACGGTGCCCGGCTTTTCGAGCATCCGGCGAGCTTCGTCGATATCGATGGACTTAATCGCGGAGCGGGCTTCGTCGAGGATATTCTTGGAGGTCTTTGCCATATCGGAATCCTTTGCCTGGCCGGCCAGGTATCTGCTCAGGTAGCAGCATTGTAAGCATCATTTCGGCGCCCATACCACAGACCGGCCGCGAGTGGGCTGGTCTAGCCGCCGAGCATCCGATGGGATTCGTGCCAGGAGCGCACAAAGTTCAGCACCTGGCGGGCGTGGCCGCGCGGCGCGACCTCGGTAAAGGTGCGCACGAGACGCCCGTCGGCGGCGAGGACGAAGGTGGTGCGGTCGGCGCGTGCGCCGTTGAGCACGCCGAGCGTCCGCGCCAGGTCGCCGGCGGTATCGGCGAGCAGGGTGAAGGGCAAGGCGTGTTTGGCGGCGAAAGCGCGATGGGATTCGACCGCGTCGGTGCTGACACCGACGACCTCGCAATCGAGGGCGACGAATTCATCGTAGAGGTCGCGAAACTCCTTGCCCTCGACCGTGCATCCTGGGGTGTCGTCCTTGGGATAGAAGTACAGCACCAGGGTGCGGCCGCGAAACTCGACCAGCTCACGGAGCTTGCCGTGCTGATCGGGGAGGCGGAGGAAGGCGGCCTCGACGTATTGGGGATGGCGCGGCGGGTCAGCTTGCGGCGGCATGCAACTCGGTCTCGTCCACGGCCTTGCGACGGGCGAATTTGAGCGCGGCGTTGTCGACATTGATGGAGCAGAGCGAGCCGCACATCGAGCAGACGTTCGAGCCGGCCGCCTCGCTCTCCTCTTTGTAGCGGCGCGCCTTATCGGGATCCATCGCCATCGCGTACATGCCTTCCCAGTTGAGGGCCTTGCGATAGCGCGACATCTGATCGTTCCAGAGTTTGGCCGCGCGCACGCCCTTGACGAGGTCGCCGGAATGGGCGGCGATACGGGTGGCGATGACGCCTTCGCGGACGTCATTGATATCGGGCAGGCGCAGATGCTCGGCGGGGGTGACGTAACAGAGGAAGTCGGTGCCGGCGGCGGAAGCGATCGCGCCGCCGATCGCGCCGGTGATATGGTCGTAGCCGGGGGCGACGTCGCAGGTCAGCGGCCCGAGCACGTAGAAGGGCGCCTCGCCGCAGACCCGTTTCTCAAGTTTTACATTAGCTTCGATTTGATCGAGGGGAACATGGCCGGGCCCTTCGATCATGACCTGCACGCCGTTGGCGCGCGCGCGCTCGGTCAGTTCGCCGAGGATTAGCAATTCGGCGAGCTGGCCGCGATCGGTGGCGTCGCCGGTGGCACCGGGACGGAGACCGTCGCCGAGCGAGATGGTGACGTCGTGCTCGCGGAGGATGGCGCAGACTTCATCGAAGTGCTCGTAAAGGGGATTTTCCTTGCCGGTCCGCTCGATCCAGGAGGCGAGAATCGCGCCGCCGCGCGACACGATACCTTCGATACGGTGGTGGCCGCGCAGCTTGCTGACGCTCTCCTTAGTCACGCCGCAGTGCAGGGTCATGTAATCGACGCCCTGGCGGGCCTGACGCTCGATCACTTCGAGGAAGAACGGGGCGTCGAGGTCCATGATCGAGCGCTCCGAGGCGACCTGATAGATGGGCACGGTGCCGAGGATCACCGGGCAGCGCGAGAGAATCTCGACACGAATCTGATCGAGGTCGCTGCCGGTCGAGAGATCCATCACGGAATCCGAGCCGAAGCGGACGGCGGTGTAAAGTTTCTCGATCTCTTCGCTGAGCAACTGATGGAAATTGGATGCGCCGATATTGGCGTTGACCTTGGTGCGCAGGCGTTTGCCGATGCCGATCGCGCGGAAGTCGTGATGATGGTTATGGGGAATGACGACCGCACCGGACGCAACCAGTTCGCGTATTTCCGCGGGGGCGAGGCCTTCGTCCTCGGCCACCTCGTTCATCTGCCGGGTGATAATGCCCCGTCGTGCAGCTTCGATCTGGGTCATGTGGCCACCTCTGGGAAAATTCCATTTTGACGCCGGTTCATCTGCCTATCGCGGAGCAGATGAGCTTGTCGGCGTTGCCGGGTTCGCTTGCTGAGGCTTTAGTTCGAACCTCACGTTCAATGTTACCAACGTCAGAGGGCCACTATAAGGACCCTCCGGAAAGACAGTCAAGGCAAGCGGCCAAAGCTCAGAAGGTCGGCAGATGCTGAATCTCCTGGTACTTGTAATAGCCGGGGCCGACGCCGTACTCCATGATGCCGTAGCCCAGCTCGTCGCCCACCCGCCATTCGATTAGATGATCACTGAGCGTGCTGGCTTCGGCGAGCACCGTGGGATTGCTGAGGTCCCAGACCTCGTGCTCGCAATAAAAGGCGCCCTTGTTGTCGCCGTGGTACCATCCGCGATAACCGCCGTAGCCGCCGCCCTTGAGATGCCAGCGCGGCGGCAGGGTACGGAAGGCGACCTCGCGGGTTTCACCATTCTTAAAGTACAACTTGATATTTCCGCCGAGCAGGGTCTGAATCGGCCCGGCCGCGTCCCAGCGAAATTCCTGCTCGGTCCGGTCGAGCAGCCATCCGGGATCGGCCGGCTGACCGCAGGGCTGGACGCGTTCGCCGCTCAGGTAGCTGTATTTGCCGGCGGCGCGCTCGACGAAGCGCCAGTGCAGCGCATAGTGCGGGAATTGCGCGACCGACCAGCTAAACAGGAACGGCGCGAAGCTGGTGCGGCTTTTGGCATCGGAGGCGTCGGTACGGAGGGGACGGCGGGTGCCCCAGGAGCGATCGCGATGCGCCCACCAGGCATCCTCGGTCAGCTTGAGGGTATGGTCGCCGAAGCGCAGTTCGCCGCGCACGCGGCCGACCTGATCGAAGCGCGAGATATCCTGCACGACCTTGCCGCCGCTCTGGCGAAAATCATGCTCTTCCTCGTGCGGATTCATCGACGCGACAAATTCGAGATCGGCGCGCAGGGTCGAGGGATTGTCGTCGAGACGAATCCGAAACCGCCGCAGACCTTCGAGGACCTCGACGGCGAGCGGTCCGATTCTGACCTCATCGATTTTTGGACGCAGCGTGCGCGACGCGCGGAAGTTGTATTGGCGGCCGCGATGCCACACGGTGAGGAAACCATCCTGGACGTTCTTGTTGGGGTACTGACCGACGCCGCATCCGATAATCGTGTCCTGGTCGCGGACATTGTAGATGCTCACGTAGATGCGCTCGGTCCATTCGGGGCTGTCGGTATGGACGCGATCCATGGTCGTCGGCAGTTGATGGCACATCATTTCGTCGAAGGAACTGAGCATTGGTTGATTCTCCCGGCGGTCATGCGCAAGGCAGTTTCGAGCAGCATAGCTGATGGGTCGATTTTGTGGGAAAGCGGTCGCCAAAGGCGGACACCATCGGCAGCGTCGGCGCTGACCGAAGGGTGGCGAAGCGCCGTTGCGCGGCGGCCGACCGGATGGTCAGAAGCCCAGTGCGCGAGCGGCCATGTCCAGCACCACGGGCACCGAGAAGGTGGTGCGGGCGAGGCGGAGGTCGCGGCTTCGCCCCTCAGCGAATAGGCCCGAGGCGCTGATCCAGAATGCCGCGGTGCGCATCATGTAGAGGATCTGATAGTAGCGGCAGGCCTCGAAATCGATCGTGAGCCCGGTCAGCTTCTGGTAGTAGTCGATGAAGAAATCGCGTTCGACGACGCACGACAGCAGCGGCGAGCCTTCGCGATTCAGATCCGACAGCACATAGGCGACGTCGTACATCGGGTCGCCGATCACCTGCAGCTCCCAGTCGATAATCGCCGAAATGGCGTCGTCGTTGATCATCAGATTGCCGGTGCGATACGCGGCATGAACGAAAGCGAGGCGCTGCGCCTGGGGCGCGTTGGATTTGAGCCATTGGATGACTTCGGTCAGGACCGGCTCGGGCTGGTGATGGGATTCGGCGATGAGACGCTCCCATTTGGCGATCTCGCGCAGGGCAAAGTCCCGGCCCGGCGCGGGGACGCCGAGGAAATCGAGACCGGCGGCGCGCCAATCGAGGTTGTGCAGGGCGGCGAGCGCCTCGACGAAGCTTCGCGGCAGTTTGCCGCGTTGGGCGGCGGCGGCGTAGAACTGTTTGCCGGCGCGCGACCAGGGATTGACCGCCTCGCCGGCGATTCTTTCCATCACCAGAAACGGACCGCCGAGCAGGGACGGATCGGGCTCGAACCAGTAGGCCTTCGGGGCGGGCACGGGTGTGGGCTCGAGCGCCTTGAGCACGCGAAACTGCTCCTCGAGGCTCGACAGGTCGCGCAAGAGGCTCGTGCCGGAATCCAGGCGCAGGCAGAACCCGCGACGCATCGGCCGGCCATTTTCGCTCCAGGCGGCGTCGAACACGTAGATGACGTGCGAATAGCCGACCGCGGTCTGCACCCAATCGGCGAGGGTGAGGTCGCGGGCCGACGGGATGCGGGCGGCAAGATAGGCGGCGACTTTGTTCTGGATATTCTCGGCGGCCATGGTCAGCCCTCGCTCCTGGCGACTTTAAGGTCCTGATCGAGCAAGCGACGGAGGGCCGCGCGGACAGCGTTATTGGCGGTCGCAAAAGTTTCAGGGCCGAGGGCGTCGCGCGCGGCGTAAAGCCGCTCGATCAAGGCACACAATTGCGCCGCGTCGGCGTCGGGGTGATCGGTCGCGAACGATCGGCATTCGGGTATCCGCGCGAGTTCGGCGAAGAGCGCGGCGATAGTGGCGTGGGCGGGGTCGGCAGCCGCGCGATCGTCGTCGATTTGGCGAGCGACGAATTCCAGAATCACGGCGGCCATAAACGCCTGCGACTTCGGATAGGGTTCGCTGATGGCCGGACCGATCACGGTGCGCAGCGAATCAACGATCGCATTGAGCAGTTGACGGGGCGGAATCATCGTGACACACGCAGACTTGGCCTTTTTCAGGACGGGATGTGGGGATGGATGGTCAGCACGGGCGCGTCGGCGGAACGGACGATCCGTTCGGCGACGCTGCCGAGCATCAGGTGTTTGACGCCGTGGCGGCCATGGGTCGCCATCACGATGAGATCGGGTTTGAGATCCTTGGCGAGGTCAAGAATCGTGTCACCGGCCTCGCCCACTTCAACGGCCAACTGATGGTCCACACCGCTCAGTTCGCCGGCGACGAATTGAGTGAGCTTGTCGAGAGCAGCCTTGGTCTGTGAGTCGCGCAGTTCGGCAAAAACAAAACCTTCGGTGGACAGCGGATTGATCCAGACGACGTGCAGCACGACGATCTTGCCGCCGAAGGCGCGCGCGATAGCGGCGGCCTCTCTGAGGACGCGGAGCGAATTTTCATCGAAGGCGACCGGGCAAAGAATCAATTTGTACGGAAATGCCATTTTTGGCTCCTGCGCGTAAACGACTTTTTCACGGCATTCGTCTATCGTGCCAAAGGGGGGGATTATCATATGCAGGCAGCCGGGGTCGATAAGTGGATGAGCGGAACCTTGGTGGCATTCATCCTTGGGATTGCCGCCGGATGTATCCTCGGTGCCTATCTAACTATCGCCACGCTACCGCAGAGGGGGCTCTTCACCACGACCCGAACGGATCACACGCGGATGAGTCAGACGGCCAAAGCGCCGCGGCGCAGCGATCGGCTGACGGTCGTAGCTCTCTGAGGCGAGCTCTCGTTCGATTGGTCGGTTCGTCGCCGCGATCAGGCGAAGCTTCCGGCCGTTCAATGCTTCTTTGGCCGCACTAGCGCATGATCAGGTTCAGGCCGGCAGCCGTGGTATAACGCGGCATATCGGTGTACTCGGCGGGTGCCTGCTCATTGATGTAATAGGGATGGGCCATGTAGGGCTCGGCGGCAAATGAGGCGTGATGGGTCTGGATGTCCCAGAACGACTCAACGTCAAGTGCCGCGGTATCGACCGGCCCGATCCCCGGGACATCCACTTTGAGCGGATAGAGTCCGATAATCTTCCAGAGCTTGCCGTCCTTGTCGTAGAGGTCTTCCCAGAGCGGATAGGCGAAGTGCGCATCGGCGTAGATGACGCGCCGGCTGTAGCAATAGCCGCGTGACTGCGACGGCAGTTTGCGGATGTCGAGCACATCGACGTCGCGGACCTGCCACTTGCCCCACTTGGGTGAGGGGAACCCCAGGGGCATCGCGACTTCGCCCGGGAAGGCGTCGGCGACCGGAGCGACATCGACCAGCGCGAGCATCTGGCGTCGTCCGAGATAATCGACTTGCAACTGAGTCAGGTTGGAGTCGAAGCCATTGTGGAAATCCTCGAACGTCGCGTCCATGCCCTGCGATTCCGAGCATCGCGCGGCGGTCGAGATCGCCTGGTAGCGACGCAAGGCGGGCAGAAAGGCATATTCCTCTTCCGGACGCTGCGGATCCGCATAGTTGATGGTCAGGTAGGCGGTATAACGATCCTGTTCGGGCTCGAGCGTCATGAACCATTCGGTGAAGTAGCGGGCGTCGGGGCCCGGCGGCTCGGCGGGTGCGTCGCTGTCGGTATTGTAGGCAAGCTGACGCTTCACGGCCGAGTAGATCTGGCAGTTATAGCTGCCGGTGCCGTCGATTGCGCATCCGGACCCGTAGGTATCGACCGTCAGATGGGGAATGTAGCGATACCAGAGGTTGGCCAGCGTCTTCCATCCTTTATGCGGATCGGTGGGATGCGGAAACGGGATGCCGCCATGATAGTTGGTCAGGCTAAGTCCGCCGTCGGGCAGTTCGACCACCTTGACCTGATCGGCGTACTTCTCGGTGGCGGCGAGATAGTTTTTGGGCAAGGGATGGATGACGGTCGGTCCGACCACCATCTGTGCCGAGGCGGGCATCTGCCACGCATAGCGGCCCTCGAACAGCGCGACCATCGTGTCCGGCATGAAGTCGCGATATTGCTGCCAGTTGCTCGTCGTGATGACGGTGCCGGGAGCGATGGTTTTAGCGGGGGGATTCGCGGTCGGCGAGGGCGCCGCGAGCGGATCATTAACGGACGCGGCGAGTGCTGACCCGGCGAGGAGGCAGGACGACAACAGGAGCAGCATCAACAGGAGCAGCATCGCAATCGGCTTCATTCGATCCTCTGTTCGCATCGTTCGCATGGCTATCACGCAACGCTGTCCGGGTTCAACGATTGCGCGAGTTACGATTGCGCGGTCGGGCATTTGCCGAGTGTCCGTGCTAGGTTCGCTTCGACAACGCGCGGAGGAGAGCGATGGAGCTTGCGGGCAAGAATGCGATAGTAACCGGCGCGGCGCGCGGGATCGGGCGGGGCATCGCGCTCAAACTGGCGGAGGCCGGCGCCAACGTGGCGCTGGTTGATCTCGGTAATCCGGCCGACCCGGCACTGACCTACAATCTCGCCGCGCAGACCGATCTGCAGCAGACTGCGGCGGAGGTGAGGCGGCGCGAGGTCAAGGCCGCGACCATCCTGGCCGACGTTACACGCTACGCGGACTGCCAACGGATGGCGGCCGAAACCGCGGAGCAGCTCGGCGGCATCGACATTCTGGTCAACAACGCCGGCATCATCGCGGTCGGCGCCGTGGCGGACTTCAGCGAAGCGCAATGGGACCGCGTGATGGCGGTCAACGCCAAGGGGCCGTTTCTGTGTGCCAAAGCCTGCATCCCGCACCTGACGAAGAACCGCGAAGGCGCCATCGTCAATATCGCGTCGATCGCGGGCAAGAAGGGCTATGGCGGCCTGTCGGCGTACTGCGCGAGCAAGTTCGCGGTGGTGGCGTTCACGCAGGCGCTGGCGGAGGAGCTCGGACCGGCGAATATCCGCGTCAATGCGGTCTGTCCCGGGTTTCTGCGCACGGCGATGTGGACCGAGGTGCTGAACAAACTCTCGAACCTGCTGGGGGCGAGCGGCGACGAGGACAATCTAAGCCGCATCGCACGGACCAACACGGCGTTGCAGCGCGAGCAGACGCCGGCCGATATCGGCGAGGCGGTGGTTTATCTGGCGCGGGCCGACAACGTCACCGGCATCGCCCTGAACGTGGCGGGCGGCGCCGAGGTCCATTGATCAACGACCGCTGAGAAGCACATGGTTGGCGACGCACTCAGGGGATGGGAAACGGTAAGGTCATGATCGAGCAGGCGCAGGACTTCCGCGACGAGAGTGACGCGCTGTACGCGCTGCTCGAGCCGCTCGATGACGCGCAGTGGAGGCGCCCCACGCAATTCAAAGGCTGGACCGCGAACGATATCGTCGCGCATCTGCACTGGGGCAACTTCGCCGCCGATCTGGCATTGCGGGATGCCGCCGCATTCGGCGAGCTGGCGCGCCGGATAATGGCGGGACGGCACGCCGGCAGCGCCTCAAGAGTCGCCGAGGCCGGAAGCGAGGGCTTGTCGGGGCGGGCGTTGCTCGCGCGATGGCGCGAGTACTACGGTCCGATGGCGGAGCGCTTTGCCGATGCGGACCCGCGTCGGCGCGTGCCGTGGTTCGGCCCGGACATGAGCGTCCGCTCGAGTATCACGGCGCGCTTGATGGAGACCTGGGCGCACGCGCAGGCGCTCTATGACCTCCTGGGCAAGACGCGCGAGGACACGGACCGGATCAAAAACATCGCCGTTCTCGGTATCAACACCTTCGGCTGGACGTTCGCGAATCGCGGTCTGCCGGTACCGGCGGACAAACCGCACGTGCGGCTGACGGCGCCTTCGGGAGCGCTTTGGGAATGGGGTGCAGCCGATTCAGCGAATCTGATCGAAGGTCTGGCGGTCGAGTTCTGCCAGGTCGTCGCGCAGACGCGCAACGTCGCCGACACGGGTTTGCGGGTGGTCGGCGCGACGGCGGCGCAGTGGATGGCGATCGCGCAATGCTTCGCCGGTCCGCCGCACGATCCGCCAGCGCCCGGCACGCGGTTTCGCCAGCGCTGACGATCTTAACGGGCGGTAGACTATCTCTACCGGCGGTTGGGCTTGGCACGGGTGCCAAGCCCGCTTGTCACCTGCAAAGCGGACCTGCTGAGCGTAGGCTTCCTTGGGCGTCTTAATCGGACTTTTCGGCGGCATAACGCTTGCGAGGTCGGCCGATCGACCGTCGTCATCGGCTTGAATCGACGCGGTCAAGGAGCCACTACGGCTTATGCCTAAAGGAAGAAACCCGGAGCACGTACCGGAAGGTCACGTGCCGCTCGCCGGCAGCGAGCGGCGGCCGTCGCGGAGCGCGCGCTTGATCGGACCCGCGGATCCGAACGAACGGATGGTTGTAACGATCGTCGTAAGGCGGCGGCCCGATGGACAGCCGATACCGGACTTTACGCATTTCAAGAGTCCGACGCGCAGCCGCCCGCGCCTCACGCAGAGTGCGTTCGCCGACCAATACGGCGCCGCGCCCGACGACCTGCAGAAGGTCACGGATTTCGTGCAGCGGGCCGGGTTGAAGGTCGAGGAGACCAACGCGGCGGCGCGCACGATGCAGGTCTCCGGCACCGTCGAACAGATGAACGCGGCGTTCGGCGTCACGCTGCATCATTATGAGCATCGGGTGGTACGCCGCCGCGGCGCGCCGCCCGTGACGGAGACCTATCGCGGGCGCGACGGCTTCATCCATGTGCCGCAGGAGCTTGCCGCGATCATCGTCGGGGTGTTCGGGCTGGATAACCGGCGCATCAGCAAGCGCGCGGCGGCCGATCCGCCGAACACGGTGCAGGTCACGGTGCCGCAGGTCACGCAGCTCTACAACTTCCCGACCAATTCGGCGGCCGGGCAAACCATCGCGATCCTCTCGGAAGACGGCTACCAGTTGTCGGATATCTCTACAACTTTCGGCGGGTCGCCGCCGACCATCACCGATATCAGCGTGGACGCGAGCAACGCCGGATTCGATCCGTATGGCGAAACGACGCAGGACATCTCGATCGCCGGACTCGCCGCGCCCGGCGCCGCCCTCGCGGTGTATTTCACCACCTACGATGAAAAGGGCTGGGTGGATCTGATCACGCGCTGGGTGCATCCGAAAGCGGGCGATCCGACCTGCTCGGTGCTGTCCACCAGCTTCTATGTTTCGAACGGCGATGACGCGACCGAATTGATGAATGAAGGCGTCAGCACGGCGTGGCTGGACGCGGTGGACGGCGCGTTGCAGGACGCGGCGGTCCAGGGGGTGACCTTCGTCACCGTGTCGGGCGACTACGGCGTCGATACCAGTTCCTACGGCGGCAACCCGTCCGACGGCAAGCAGCACGTGGTGTTTCCGGGGAGCGATCCGTGGGCGCTATGCTGCGGCGGCACGACGATTGGCAATATCAGCGGCTCGTCGTTCGACGAGTACGTCTGGAACGACACGTTTACGATTGGCGGCGGCACCTACGGAGGCGCGACCGGCGGCGGCGTCAGCGATCGCTATGGCTTGCCGTCGTATCAGAACGGCGCGGGCGTGCCCAAGTCGCTGAAGGACAATCATGTCGGGCGCGGCGTGCCGGACGTGGCGGCCAACGCCAGTCCGAACAGCGGCTACAAAATCACCTACAACGGCGGACCTGGCAACGGCAACGGCACGAGCGCCGCGGCGCCGTTATGGGCCGGGCTGATCGCGCTAATCAATGCCGCTCTGGGAGAAAACGTCGGGTTTGTGAACCCCGCGCTTTACGAGATCGGCTCGAGCGCGTTTCGCGATCTGACGGGCAGCGCCGGGCCGACGGACAACGGTCTGAACGGCGTGCCGGGCTATCCGGCGGGACCGGGCTGGGATGCCTGCACGGGATGGGGCAGCCCCAATGGTCAGGCGCTGCTCGACGCCCTCAGGGCGATCTACACTCGCCAGCTCTATTTCGTGGTGGACAAGAGCACGTATGGTCGCGACGAGGTCACCGACGTCATCAATACGGGAGGCGGCAAATACACGGACGCGTTCTGGCTGGTGCTGGAAGGTTTTTCGCAGAACCAGCTTGGCAACGCGATGCCGTCGCTGAGCGGTCCGTTCGACAGCATCAGCGGGATCACCATCGCGCCCGACGGCGCGGGGCCGCAGTTCGAGGATGCCGGCAACCAGTACGGCCCGCAGCGGATCCGTTTCGGCTACAACATCACCTTCACCAATGCGGCGCTCGGCGCTTTTCCACCGAAAGGTAATCCGCCGGTCGAGGAGCTGCTGAACGCCAGCATCACCGTGGCCGGCGTGACGGTAAGCGGCGCGACCGATTTCGAACTGACGGGCGGCGCCGATCCATACTTTACGAATATCGATCCGCTCCACGACAACGCGTTCTATCTGAGCCAGGATATCCGGGTGTTCTCGGCGGCGAACGGCGACACGCCGCTGCCGGGCGGGCCGACGATGGGGAGCGATCCCTACGGCTTTATCCAGGGCATGATCGGTTTTTTGAACTCGAGTCCGACCTATACGACGCCGGCACCTGCGGATCCCTTGAACACGCTGCCCGGGCAATCGGGGTACGAGACCGGCGACTCGTCGGTGACGCCGCTCAACGGCGCCAATCAGCAGAACTACAACTTTGCCATCGCACGCGTGCGGCTGCAGGATGCGGCGCTGGCGAAGGCATCCAACGTCAGGGTGTTCTTTCGATTGTGGGTGGCACAGTCGTTCGATACCGATTTTCAGCCGTCGACGACCTATCTGAGCGAGCTCGGGACGAGCGGCGACGATCTCGGCAAGCCGGTGTTTCCCAAGCCTTCGGGCACCGGACTGATGGATCCGCAGGGCAATACGCTGCAGACCATCCCGTTCTTCGCCACCGACGCGAACGGCACGCACGACTACGACGGCACCGTGACCAACGCGAACATCCGGGATATCCAGATCCCGATGGGCGCCGATACGGTCTGGGCCTATTACGGCTGCTTCCTCGATGTTTACAACGGCAGCAATCAGTCGAAATTCCCGGGCACCCATCATTGTATCGTCGCCGAGATCGCGTATGACGATGCGCCGATTATCAACGCCAACGGGGTGACCGAGAGTCCGGAAAACTCGGACAAGCTGGCGCAGCGGAATCTGCAGATCACTTCGTCGGGCAATCCGAGCTATCCGCTGACGCATCGCGTGCCGCAGGCCTTCGACATGCGCCCGAGCCCGGACTTCACGACCGCGACCGGGCAGCTCGAAGGTTATCCCGACGAGCTGATGATCGACTGGGGCAACACGCCGGTCGGGAGCCTCGCCAGTATCTTCTGGCCGCAGATCGATGCGGCCGATCTGGTGGCGCTGGCCGCGAAGGTCTATGGCACGCCTCGGCTCACCGCCGCCGGTCCGAACACGATTCAGTGCCGGGTGCCGCAGGGCGTGACCTATATCCCGATTCCGACGGCGATCGGCAAGAACTTCGCCGGGCTGATAACGGTCGAGTTGCCAAGCACGGTGCGGGTCGGCCAGGAGTTTCGGATCAAGCTGCGGCGCGTGGCGACGCGGCGGTTCAGTGACACGACCACGCCGAATCCGCGAATCGCCGCGGCAGAATCGGTGCCGAAAGGCGGGATGCGCAACTGGCGCTATATCACCGGCACCTTTCAGATAACGATTCCGGTCGGCACTGACGAAGAGCTGTTGCTGCCCGAGGAGACCACGCTCGCGGTGCTGAAGTGGCGGCTCGAGCACATGGCGCCGGCCTACCGATGGTATCCGGTGCTGAAGAAATACCTCGAGTACGTCGCCGGACGCGTGCAGGGTTTCGGCGGCGACCCGGGTGAAATCCCGCCGTCGCTCCATCCGATCTTCAAGCCCGAGCCGACGCGGAAATGCGTCGAGTATCGCGGCAAGGTGCGCGAGGTTATCTTCGACTGCTTCGGCGACCTGAAGGGCTTCGTGCTGATGGAGTGCTGCGGCAGGGAGCGGCGGTTCGAATCGTGCCAGCGCTCGCTCGGCGAGCTGGTGCTCCGGGCCTGCCGCGAGGGCCTGCGGATGACGGTGCTGAGTCCGACCAACGATCCCGCGGCGATCGGTGAGATTCGGCTCGGCTGCTGAGCCGTTGCGCGCGCCGCATCGATGCCGCCGAGGGCGCTTCAAGGGCCTCGGCGGCATCCTCCTGCCGACGCTTCCATCCAGATCAAATCGCGCGCCGCTTGCCGGAGACGCACGCCTGCACTATTAGAACACGCTGAACGCGGCCGTCATCGGAGCGCGCGGTCAACAGTCAGCTCACGGGGAGATGGCGATGCTCAAAACCGGCAAGGTCAATCACGTAGCTCTGCGGATCACCGACGTGGACAAATCACGTGAGTTCTATGAAAAGGTCGTCGGGCTCAAGAAGATTCCGCGTCCGGATATCAAGATTCCCGGCGAATGGTATCAGCTCGGCGACAACGCGCTCCATCTGATTGGCGGTGAGCGCCGCCGCGAGGGAATCGATCCTACGGGACCGCATATCGCGGTCCAGATCGAGAATCTCGACGAGACCAAAAAGGTGCTCGATCAGATGGGGATCAAGTACCTGGACGCGGCTGTGCTCATGAAGAACCTCAAGCTGTCCGATGAGCAGATGAAGATGGTCGGACGGCAGATCTGGGTGGCGGATCCGGACGGCAACGTCCTCGAGCTGCAGGAACGCATCGACTAGCCGCAAGCCATGGGCGCGTTAACCGACAAGTACTGCATCGTGGGCGTCGGCGAAACGCCGCACATGCGTCCGTCGAATCGCACGACGCTCTCGATGGCGTGTGAGGCGGTAAGCAAGGCGATGGCCGACGCGGGGCTCAAGCCGAGCGATATCGACGGCATGACCAGCTACCAGGCCGGCGACTCGACGACGTCGGCGCACGTGGCGACTTCGCTGGGGATTCGACTCAACTATTGTCTCGATATTCTTGGCGGCGGTTCGAGCACCGAAGCGCTGGTCGCGCACGCGATCGGCCTGCTCGAAGCGGGTTACGCCAAAGTGATCGTCTGCTTCCGCTCGATGAACGGGCGCTCGGGGCGGCGGATGGGCGGGCAGGTGCCCGGCGGGCCGATTCCGGTGGCGACTGCGGAAGGCGACAACCAGTTCAACATGGGATGGGGCTGGACGACGCCGGCGCAGCGTTTCGGAATGTCGGCGATGCGCTATCTGCACGACACCGGCTGCACGACCAGGGCGTTTGCGGAAATCGCCGTGGCGCATCGCTATCATGCGAGCCTCAATCCCAAGGCGCGGCTGCGCACGCCGATCACGATCGAGGACCATCAGCGATCGCGCTGGGTGGTTAAGCCGTTCCGGCTGCTCGATTGCTGTCAGGAGACCGACGTTTCGGCGGCGATCATCGTGACCTCGCGCGAACGCGCCTACGACCTGCGCCATCCGCCGGTGTTTATCAAGGGCGGCTACGCGCGAACGATGACGGAAAATCCCGGTTGGAACTATTCGCGCCCGGTGTTGCATTACGTCGCCGGCAACTACGGCTGGAAGCGGGCGTTCGGCATGGCCGGCATCAGCCATAGCGATGTCGATTTCATCTCGTGCTACGACGCGTTTACCTTCACCACCTTGATTCAGCTCGAAGCGAACGGCTTCTGCCGCCCGGGCGAGGCGGGCGAGTTCGTCAAGGGCGGACGGCTGCAGATCGATCATGAACTGCCGAGCAATCTCTCGGGCGGTCATCTCTCCGAGGGTTACACGCACGGGATTCAGATGGTGATCGAAAACGTTCGCCAATTGCGCCATCGCGCGGATGATGCCTGCCCGGGATGGGCTGAGGGCAAGCATACGTATGATCGTCAGGCGGGATGCCGTCAGTTGAAGCGGGCGCGGATATGCTGCGGGATGGCCTGGGGCTACGAGAACATGGCGAGCTGTCTCGTGCTCGGCGGCGTGATGTCCTAGCGGGCGCGCGATGATTCAAATTCAGGTTCGGGCCGACCGAGCATCCTGAGGGTCAAAGGAATTCCCGAGATGCCCAAGACGATCGACTATTCCAAACTGCGCATCATTCCCGACTTCGACACCCAGGAATGGTGGGAGGGCACGCGCCAGCACAAGTACCTCGTGCGCCGCTGTAATCAGTGCGGACACAAGTGGTTTCCCCCGCTCTTTCCGGCGTGCGGCAAGTGCGCCTCGATGGATATCGGATGGTTCGAGACCGCGGGCAAGGGCGTGATCCACAGTTATGTCGTGGTCACGCAGCCGATCGTCGGCGCCTTTATCGGCACGGTGCCGTACGTCGTTGCGGTGATCGAACTCGACGACTGCAAGGAGGCCGACGGCACGGTCACGCGCGTCGCCGGTGTGCTGACCGACGAGGATTCCGAGGCGGCGATCGGCTTGCCGGTCGAGGTAATTTACGAAGCGACCAACGACCCGAAGATCGTGATGCCGCGCTGGCGGATTACCGGCCGCGTCGCGGGCGCATGGAACTTCGACGAACACGAGGCGCGCGGCGGCGGATCGCGGAATTCTTAGTCGCGGTGACGGAGGCGGTGGTGCCGAGGGCGGGACTTGAACCCGCATGTGGTTGCCCACGGTGGATTTTGAGTCCACTGCGTCTGCCGTTTCGCCACCTCGGCACAAACGGTGCGAGGCCAATTGAATCAGCTTCGATGGCGATGGGCAACGCGCATGACCGCCGCGATAGACATCGCGCGCACACCGCTCTACCCTGAGACAACTTCGGGAGGAACACGCGATGGCGGTCAAGGCGCCGACGATTGACGATCTGCTGCGGATTGGACGCGGTCTCGGTTTCAAGCTGTCAACTGATGATGCGGAGGCGTATCGACGGCTGCTTCTGCCCTCGATCGAGGCCCTCGAGCGGCTCGATGCGATGGTCGAGCCGAGCCTGCCGGTGAAGTATCCGCGCGATGCCGGGCGGCGTCCGTCGCGCGAAGAGAATCCGCTGAACGCGTGGTATTGGCGCTGCGAGATCCACGGCGCGGCGGAAGGTCCGCTGAAGGGCAAGACGTTCGCTATCAAGGACAACGTCTGCGTCGCCGGAATTCCGATGATGAACGGCACGCGGCTGCTCGAAGGCTTCGTCCCGAACATCGATGCCACCGTGGTCACGCGTATCCTTGACGGCGGCGGCACGATTCTCGGCAAGGCGGTGTGCGAGAGTTTGTGCTTTTCGGGCGGTAGTCATACGGCCGACACCGGACCCGTGCGGAATCCCCACGACCAGGCGCGCACGACGGGCGGCTCGTCGAGCGGCAGCGGAGCGCTGGTCGCAGCCGGCGCGGTCGATATGGCGATCGGTGGCGACCAGGGCGGATCGATTCGGATTCCCAGCGCCTGGTGCGGCATCTACGGCCTGAAGCCGACCTGGGGCCTCGTCCCCTATACCGGCGCTTTTCCGATCGAGCTGACGATCGACCATCTGGGGCCGATGGCGCGGAGCGCCGCCGACTGTGCGCTGATGCTCGAAGTAATCGCGGGTCCGGATGGTCTCGATCCGCGCCAGCCGTCGCAGGCCGAACGGGTCGCCTATACCAGACTGCTGACGGGCGACGTCAAGGGTCTGCGGCTTGCCGTGGTGCAGGAGGGCTTCGGCCAGCCCGGTGCGGAAAAAGATGTTGACGAGGCCGTGATGACGGCGGCGCATTCGTTCGAGAAGCTCGGCGCGAAGGTGCGGAGCGTAGCGATTCCGTGGCATCGCGAAGGCATGTCGATTTGGACCGGGATCGGCGCCGAAGGCGCGCTGGCGACGTTGATCAATGGCGGCGGGCTGGGGAGCGGATGGAAGGGCTACTATGCGACCGGCGTGCTCGACGCGTTCGCGCGCGGCCTCCGGACCCATCCGGACGATCTGTCGGAAAGCGCGCGGCTGTTTACGCTGCTCGGGGCGTACGTGCACGAGCGTTACCACAACCACTTTTACGCCAAGGCGCAGAATCTGGCGCGCACCCTGAAGGGCGCCTACGATGCCGTCCTCGCCGAGGACGATCTGCTGGTGATGCCGACGATGTGCACCAAAGCGCCGCTGATTCCTCGGGCGGGTGCTTCACGTGAGGAATACCTCGCCGCGGCGCTGGGGATGGTCTCGAATACGGCGCAGTTCAATATCACGGGTCATCCGGCAATGAACGTGCCGGTTGCCAAAGCGTCGGGATTGCCGATTGGGATGATGCTCATCGGGCGAAGCGGCGACGACGCTACCGTGCTGCGCGCGGCTGACGCCTGGCAGCGCAATTTCGAGCGCTAGCCGGTCGCGCGCATGGTAATTCTGCTGATGGGGGTTGCCGGCAGCGGCAAAACGACCATCGGCAAGATGCTCGCCGCGCGGTTGGGATGGCCGTTTCATGACGCCGACGACCTGCATTCGGAGGCGAATCGCGCGAAGATGCATCGCGGGATCCCGCTCACGGACGACGATCGCCGTCCATGGCTGGAGGCGGTGCGCAGGCTTATCGCGCAGCATGTTGCGCCGGAGCACAACGCGGTAATCGCCTGCTCGGCGCTCAAGCAGGCTTATCGCGCGCTGCTGGTGACTGATCCAGCAGTAAAGCTGGTCTATCTGAAGGGCAGTTACGAGACGATCGCCGGACGCCTCAGCCGGCGGCGCGGGCACTTTTTCAATGCCGCGCTACTCGACAGCCAGTTCGCCGCGCTCGAAGAGCCTCGGCACGCGATTGTCGAAGATATCGATCGCGATCCTGCAGCGATTGTCGCGGACATCATTAGCCGTTGCACCTAGGACCCGCTGCGCCCAGGGACCCCGCATCCGGGCCACCCGCAGAGAGGCTCCTCAGGGTTCGGCGAAGAAAGCGCGGAGCTGCTCGATCAGGTAATCGGGCCGTTCTTCGGCGAGCCAATGGCCGGCGCGCTCGACAATACCGCCGCGAACGTTCTCCGCCAGAGCACGCATCGAATGAAGCGGGGCGTTGCGAAAGCCGCGCTCCCCGCCGAGGGCCAGCACCGGCATCTTCAACCTGGTCGCGGCGTACTGTTTGTTGTCGTCGATGTCGGTGAAGATCGCGCGGTAGTACTCGAAACCGGCGCGCATCGCACCGGGCGTCGCGTAGGTACGCACGTACTCATCGATCTCCTGTTCGGAGATCGCCGTCGGGTTGTAGGCTACCGAACGATAGAACCATGAGAGATAGATTCGCTCGCGGCCCGCGACTAGCGCCTCGGGGAGATCGCGAACGTTATGGAAGGCAAGGTGCCAGATGCCGCCCTGTCGTCGGAGCTGCGGAATCTTCTCCCAAGCCTCACCGGGAATGGTGACGTCCAGTATGACCAGCTTGCGCACATCCTCCGGATGAGCGCAGGCGTAGGCATAGGCGACCGGCCCGCCCCAGTCGTGTCCGACCAGGAAAATCTTTTCGAAGCCGAGCTTGCGCACGAGCTGATAGATATCGTTGGCGACGGTGCGTTTGTCGTAGCCGGTCGGCGGACGCGAGGAATCGCCCAAGCCGCGCATGTCCGGAGCGATGACCGTGTAGTTCTCGGCCAACGCCGGCATGATACGGCGCCATTCGTACCAGGTTTGCGGCCATCCATGGAGCAGCACGATGGGATCGCCGCGTCCGCAGGTAACGTAGTGGAGGCGGACGTCGTCGAGGGCAATGGTGTGATGGACGAAAGCGGCGTCGTTCACTTTTTCTCCGGCTCCCAGAGCTTCTGCCAGGCGCGGATACCTTCGGCGAGGGTTTTCTGGAGGGATTCCGCCTGGCGGCGCGCCTCGTCGCCGAAACCGGCGGCCCCGCTCATCGCCGACTCGGCGGCCTTGCGAAGATTATCGGCCCAAGCCGCCATCGGATCGGCCGTGGTCGAGGAAGCGGAGCCGGCCGCACCGGCCATCCGCCGAACCTCGCGTTCCCACAGCTCGTAGCCGTGCTCGATCGCGGTAAGCGCGCCGTCCTTGCTCATCCGGGCAATTCTGAGCCAGTTCTCGACCATGCGTTCGCGCTCTGGCGAAGCCATCGCGCCGAGGGAACTCTGCACGCTTTTGCTGACCGAGCTGATCGCCTCGGCAAAGGCTTCGGCCGCTTTGCGCATCGCTTCGCCGATACCGGAAAGATTGTCCGCCATGACCGTGCTCCTCAGGCGCGCGCGATCCCGTCGAGCGGGGACCGCACTCGCTTACGGTGTATCTACTGCATCTGCTCGCGGTAAGCCAATCGGCGGGCGTCGCGTGGTCCGCGGGGCCGCCACGATGAAGCCAGCGAGCAGGAGCAGGACGACGCCGAGCCCGTATCGGCGAAACGGCTCAGAGGGCGGCAGCGCGTCGACGTGCGCCAGGTCGGCGCGGCGATAGAGCCGCACCGGCCCGTTCGACCAGATGCGGTCGTATCCTGGCGGCGGTTCGACGAACCAGCGCGGTGGCGGATCCTGGATCAGGATATAGGGCGGGCGCGCCTGAAACGCCGCCGGCAACTGATCGAGACCGCGCACGCGACTGCCGCCTTCCCATTGATTGTTCGGGTCGTGCTGGTACTCGATGATGTCATCGTCGATACCGGTCAGGATCGCGAACTGCTGAAGACGCCAATAGTAAATCGTGTCGGCGAGATGCAGCACGTGAGTCCGGACAGTGATCCGTCCGTGCGCAATCTCACGATTGAGCGTATCGATAAGGCCCATCTCGGAGCGGCTGAAGGTCCATCGCGTGTCGATATGGCCCTGCCAGTAGCCGTGCGCCGCGGTATCGAGATTAAAGGCCCACAGTTCGGTCACCGAATGTTCGAGCGAATCGTAATACACGTCGTTCGCCGACCAGCCGAACGGGTACAGCAGGAGAGCCATCACAGCGAGCAGGGTGAGCGGGCGCGAGACACGCTGCCAGCCGATCGTGCACAACAGGCCGGCCGGGAAGATCAGGAAAAAAGGACACCAGTAATCGAACAGCTTGATATGCACATCGCTGGTCATCATGCCGGAGGCGGCGTTGTGGGCGAGCGATCGCAACGCCGGGTCGAGCAGGTCGCCGACAGTGGCGATCACCAGCGGCAGCGCTGCCAGACCGGCATAGCGGAGGCGCAGCGGATGCTCGAGGACCATCAGCGCGAGCGTCGCCAGGAGACCCGCGAGGCAGAGCGTCGCAAGGATCGGCAGGTTGTCGAAAACCTCGCGGGCGAGCGGATAAGGCGTCGCGAGATGGCGCACGAGGGCGAGCAGGAAACCGCCGATGAGCAAGCCATTGACCAGACGCAGCGCGAAATCGGGCGCGCGCGCCGCAGTCTCAGAAAGGTGATGGTTTTGTGGGAGCGGATCGAGCATCAGCGTCGCCAGTCCGATCAAGGCGATTCCGGCAAGCATCGACATTGCCAGGATCGTTACCGGCACGGCCCGACTCAGACCGATCAGCAGCTCCGGAAGAGCGATCAAAGCCGCGCCTGAGAGCGCGATCACCCCTGCCCGCACGCGGCGCGAATCACCCTCGGCGAGCGGCAGGACGAGTCCGAAGCCGGCGACCAGCAGGCCGAGACCGCCGATAATCGCGTGCGAGCCGACGCCAATCCCGAGCATCGCGGAGCCAGCGAAGAACGCCACTCGGCGGATGCGCGGATCAAGAAAAAGGGCGAGTCCGAGCGCGATAATCGCGAAGGCGACCGCCGTACCGCGCATCCCCTGGGCGCGACGAAAAAGGCAGGTCAGGAAGAGCAACAGTGCGGCAAAGCCGCCCGCGGTATCGTCGAAGAAGGTTTTGCCGAGACGGTAAGCGGCGAAGATGAGAAGTGCCGCCATCGGCATCATGGCCGCGCTCTCCGCGAGCACGGCGAGCTGTGTGCCACTGCCCATCGCCAGCGCCGCGTAAAACAACTCGAGATAGGGGGTCTGCGCATAGGGTCCCCAGCAACCGTAGGGATCGTTGTCGAACGGCAGATAGCGATGAAAGGTCAGGATGCGCTGCACGGAGGACGGATAGGACAGCACGTCCATAAAAGGCACGACCGGCGAAGCGAGCTGGAGCGGGAGGTACGAAACCCCAAGCAGAACGACCGCCAGCAGCGCGAGCGTGCGGCCGGGTGTCGCTGAAGGAAAGCGGAGCGCGGGCGGATGGCGCCACAGCCAGGCGGCTCCGGCGATCATCAGGCCCCAGATGGTCGCGGGATTAAACAGGCCCCACGGACCCAGCACCACGCCCAGCACCGCACCGATCACCCACGGGCTCGCCGCCCCGATCAGCATCGCGTCGCCCGGGTCGACTGACGGATCGATACGCTCGACGATGCCGAACGTGAGCAAAGCCGCGCATCCCCAGAACAGCCATATGCGGACGGCGGCGGGACCAGTGGCGGCGATCACTTCACGCGCTCCGGTGAAGGCGTCGCGCCAGCTCAAGTCGAAGGGAAGCGTGCGCAGCGCGTGAAGCGACCAGAAGGTCATGAGGCCGAGCGCGAGCGCAACGCCCGGCCATCCCCAGCGTGACTGAGAGTTGACGTCGGGCGCGCTTTGCGGGTTGGAGCGAGGGACCGCGATCTTATCCGCGAGGGGCACTTCCGGACCTGCGCTGGCGAGGCCGCACCATGCAAGCGGGCGGCTTTGGCACTCCGGAAGCGATTCTGCCATGCCCATCGGCGCTTGCAATCGCCCCGCCACGGAGGGCCTCGCCGACAGGTTTTCGCTCAGGCTCGATTACGCCTGCGCCAGATTGGCGGAAAAAACGGTGAATGAGCGCCGAACCCTCTTCCTATATGTGTGCACTTGATTGATAATTGGGCTAATACAAGCTTTTCTCGGCGATCATCAGGAATCAGGGGGAATCAGTATCGTTTATGGAAATGATACTTTTGGGCGCTTTGGCGTTGTTCAACGCTATCGCGACACCGATCTCGAGTCTCATCTGCGGATGGTTACTGATTGGCGCCGGCATCCTGCAACTGGTCAATAGCGGACGCAATTCTACCGTCGCGTTTACCAAGTGGCATCTGTTGAGCGCGTTACCCGATCTTCTCGCCGGGCTCTATTTTACGATCTGTCGTCCTGGGGTTGGCGGGATGATCGTCGGACTCGCGATCGCATTGGCGGTCGGCGGCGTGTTGCGCTTCTTTGCGGTATTTGAAGCCAATGAGCGGCACAAACGTTGGCGGGCGTTCGAGGCGTTCAGCGCGATCGTGATTTCGCTGCTGCTGTACACCTCGCTGCCGCCGAATGGGATGTGGTTCATCGGCTTTGCCCTCGCGCTCAGCCTGATGATTCGCGGATGGTCGAGCGTGATGGTCAATGCCGCGATGCGGGTCGAAGCACCGCTGGCGATCTAAAGCCGGATCTCGCGGACGGCGGAATATACTATTCAGGATTGATTAGCGTCTCGGGCGATCGCGCCCCATGGCGGCAGCGTCGCATTATCGATGATCGCCGCAGCCATCAGTCGGCCGGCATGGACGCTGAAGGCGACGCCATGACCGGCGTAGGCGGCGGCGACCAGGACATTCGGCGCCTCCGGCAGACGGGCCAGGACGGGAATCGCGCCTTTGCGAAATGCGATGGGTCCGGCCCAGCGCGAGGTGATGGGCACACGGGCCAGCGCAGGATGGAGTCCACGGATGCGCTTTTCTAGACCGTCGAGAATGGCCTGCGGCTCGGTTTGAGTGATCGCCGTCGCCTCCATCTCGGCCGGCGAACCGTAAGTGAGGCCGGCACCGAAGACGATAGCGCCATCGTCGCACACCCGTCCCCATAGATACGGCGTATCAGCCGTGTAAAAGGGGATACGCTCGGCCAGCCCGAGCGCCTTCAGGGTCGTCTGCTCGAGCGGCGCGGTCACCAGTGCGTAGGTCAGGGCGCTGACCATCTCGGGAATCGGGATCAGCGCGGCGGTCCAGCCGTTAAGCGCGACAACCACCTGGGCGCATGAGACGCGACGGCCCGCCACTTCGACGATTGGCGAGCGGCCGCGGTTAATTCGTTTGACCGGGGCGTGTTCGAAGAGTTTCGCGCCGGCGCGCCGGGCCGCCGCTGCGAGGCCAAGGGTCAGCGCGGCGGGTTCGACGATACCACCCGGCACAGTGTTGAGGATCGAGATGGCGCTGCCGGCGTCGCGCCACGGCAGCAGGCGGCCGTCGAGCGTCTCATGGACGATTTCCCAGCATCCGGGAAGGTACAAGCCGCAATCGAGCGCCAGTTCGTCGACCAGGCGCCGGAGTTGCGGCACGCAGTCATCGGCGCCGGGTCGCGGTCCATAGGCAAGTCCTTCGAGCACCAGGCCGCCGGTGCGACCGCTGGCGCCTGATGCGATGCGATCGGCTTCGAACAGGACGGCCTTGACGCCGCGGCTGGCGAGATGCCAGGCGGCAGAGGCGCCGGTCAGTCCGCCACCGATTATCGCGACGTCGCAAGCGTCAGGGAGGCTTGCGATCGCGTCAAACGATGAGCGCCGCCACGGCGGTTCGCCCCATGACCTCAGGGACATCGCTCCGGCTCCATCGGCAGGCGGGACAGCCAATCGTGTCGGTCACGAGTTCGCGCTGCAAAATTCATCGCTTGACGACGCCTTTCAGGATGTAAGCGGACGCCTTGGGAGGGTGGTCGAGCGTGAGCTCGGCGCCGGCGATCTCGGGAACGTTCGGTATCACCAGCAGCCGGCCCTGATCAGCGTCGGTAAGCGAGGCGGCCAGGATAGGCGCGCCGCTGCGCGGCAGCCACCAGAGTTTGAAGGAGCGGCCCGATGCCGTCGGGAGGCCATCAACGAGGATTGCGGCCGTCGCCAGCTTCCGGCTGATGACCAGAGTTGCCATTGGGCCGTTTGGACCGACGCTGCTCGGGCGCATGTGGACAAGCGCGGCATCGGGCGCCGCCAGGATTCGGTTGAAGCGATCGTAATCGGCGAGGCGTTGACGCAGCGTCGCAATTTCGCGGCTTTGGCGGTCGGCGCGAGCTTCGGTCTGGGCAAGACGCGCTTCGAGTTTATCGGCGCGACGCCGGAAATGGCTCGCCAGGCTATCGGAATGGGCGCGGAACTCGAGGGCGACGACGGTGGCGGCGACTAACAATGCGAACGCCATCCCGGCGACGGCATTCCAGAAGCCCGGATCACGCCATCGGGAGGGCCGCGAGCGGGCGGCGCCGAAGTTCGACGCCGGCGAAGAAAGCCCGGTAGCCTTGAGCGTCATCGGGCGGGGACCTTCGGGACGCAGGGGTGGCTGAGGAAGATCCGACCGGCTCTTTGCGGCAAACGTGCGCCTGCTCTCAGGATCACAGCTTTGTGCTTCGCTACTTTTGGGCTAGGATCGTCAATCTTAACATGGAGCGTAAGGTTCAAGATATTCACGTACGGGATACGCAACCCCTGGTGTCGCCGCGCGCGTTGAAGGCGGAACTGCCGCTGGAAGATGCGACGGCGGGAGTGGTGGTCAATTCGCGCGCCGCGGTTCGCGGGATTTTGAGCGGTGACGATTCGCGCCTGCTGTGTATCGTCGGCCCTTGTTCGATCCACGATCCGGAAGCCGCCCTGGATTATGCAACGCGGCTGGCCGCGCTGCGACGGCGCGTTGAGGAACGTCTGTTCGTGGTGATGCGGGTCTATTTTGAAAAGCCGCGCACGACGATCGGCTGGAAAGGGCTGATTAACGATCCGCATCTGGATGACAGTTGCGACGTCGAAACGGGACTGCGGACGGCGCGGCAACTCCTGCTGCAAATCAATCGGATGGGTCTACCGGCGGCGACCGAGATGCTCGATCCGATCACACCGCAGTATATTGCGGACCTGATCTCGTGGTCGGCGATCGGCGCGCGCACCACGGAATCGCAAACCCATCGCGAGATGGCGAGCGGACTCTCGATGCCGGTCGGCTTCAAGAACAGCACCGACGGCAATCTGCAGGTCGCGATCAACGCGGTGCAATCGGCGCGCCGGCCGCATTCGTTTTTGGGTATCACGCAGGACGGCGTCACGGCGATCGTGCGGACCTCGGGCAATCCGGATACGCACGTGGTGCTGCGCGGCGGCAACACGCCTAACTACGATGCGAGCAGTATCGAGGGATGCGTGCGGATGCTCGCGAAGGCCTCGCTGGAGCCGCGGCTGGTGGTCGATTGCTCGCACGCCCAGACCTCGAAGGATTACACCAAGCAGCCGTTCGTGTTCGATGCGCTGCTTGAGCAGGTCCAACGCGGCAGCCGGGCGATCATGGGGGTGATGATCGAAAGCAACCTGGGCGCCGGAAATCAACCGCTGGTCGGCGGACGCGCCGGACTGAAGTACGGGATTTCGATAACCGATCCGTGCATCGATTGGGCGACGACCGAGCGATGCTTAGTGCGCGCGGCGGAAGTGCTCGATCGCGTCAGTCCGCGGGCAGCATCTTCCGCCGCAAGCTGAAGCGCGCTGGCGGGAGACGGCGCACCAATCAGTCCTGGCGACGGCTCGCCCGCGCGCGCTCGCTGACCAGCAGGGCATTGAGAGCCGCCGACAGGTTGACCGGATACACAGCCGGATTCGTCAAGTGCTTGTAGCGCCGCTCGAGGGCGGCGAGGGCTTGCAGCAGAGCGGCGCGCGCTTCCTGCAGGGTCGGCCGCGCGCCGACGCGACGCCCGGCGCTCATCTGTTTGGTGAGCAAGGGCTCGGTGCGCGCGGGCACGGGTTTGAACTCACGCGCGACCGTCACACTGCCTTCGTCAGCGAGCGCCACCAAATCGGCATAGAAACCACCCTGCTCATTGAAGGCGCGGAAGACCTGTTTGCGTCCGGGCATCGAGGGCTTGTTGGCTGAAGTTTTCAGGCGGGCCACGCCGGCGTACTCGCTGAGCTTGTAGGCGATATCGAGGGCGGGGGCGTCGTCGCTGACCGCGGTTGCGGTACCGACCCCGAACGCATCGATCGGGGCGCGGGCGCGGATCAGTTCCTCGATCCGGTATTCATCCAGATTGCCGCTGACGAAAATCGAGACGTCCTGCAATCCGTGGCGATCGAGGATGCGGCGCGCGGTGAGGGCAAGTTCGGCGAGGTCGCCGCTATCGAGCCGGATCGCCTGCAGCTTGAAGCCCCGGCGCTTGAGTTCGAGCGCGACCTGCGCGGCATTTTCCACCCCGCGCGGCGTGTCATAGGTATCGACCAGCAGCGTGCTCAGTCTGGGAAACAGGTCGGCGAAATGGGTGAAGGCTTCGCGTTCACGGTCATGGGCCATGACGTAGCTGTGCGCCATCGTGCCGTAGAGCGGGATGCCATAGCGGCGCCCGGCGAGGACGTTGGAGGTACCGATGAATCCGGCAAGATAGCTCGAGCGCGCGGCAACGAGGCCGGCGTCGGCGCCCTGGCTGCGGCGCATCCCGAAGTCGAAGACATGCCGGCCGAGCGCGGCGATCGTCGCACGCGCGGCCTTGCTGGCGAGCATCGAGGCGACTCCAACCTGGTTGAGCACCAGCGTTTCGAGCATCTGCGCTTCGATCAGCGGCGCGGTAACTTCGAGAATCGGCTCGTTGGCGAAGGCGATCGCGCCCTCGGTCATGGCAAAGATATCGCCGGTAAAGCGCAGGTTGCCAAGGAAGGTCAGAAAATCCGCCTCAAACAGATTGAGCGACGCGAGATAGTCGAGCGCGTCCGCATCGAAGCGCAACTGCTCGACCGCTTCGAGCAGGCGCTCGATTCCGGCGACGACGAGAAAGCCGCGCCGCGGCGGCATCCGGCGAACGCTCAGGCTGAAGGTCGCAGGCTGATTGAACCCCAACTTGAAGTAGCTGGCGGCCATCGTCAACTCGTAGAGATCGACGAGCAGCGGCACTTCGGCGGGCTCGAGACGGAGGTCGATCGGCATTGGCCAAAATTACCAGCGCAATCGGCGATAAAACAGCTAATCGCGACCGAGCGCCAGCAGCGCGGCGGAGGCGATCGTGAGGGCGAAGGAGAGGATCCGCGCGGCGGCAGGCATCAGGGCGTCGGGCAGATGCTCGTTGAAAGCGAGCATCCCGCCGGCGATCGGGACCACGTTCGAGAGCGCCGACGAAAGCGGCATCGCGACGATGCCGCGCGACCAGTGAAAGGAATTCTGCAGCAGGACAAGTCCGGCGATATTGGCGGCGGCGGCGAGATAGGGCCAGGGCGTGTGCAGCACCGCGATCGCGTTGGGCAGAAGCGCGGCGCCGTCGGTCAGAGCGTCCATCGCGGCCTTGGCATAAAGACTGGCGAGGCCGAAAAATATCCCCGAGGCAAACGCCGCCGCAATCCCCTGCCGCCGCAATCGCGAGCCCAAATATGGCGCCACGGCGAAGCCGACTCCGAGAATCGAGGCGATCACGAGCCGCCTGGCCTCGAGTCCGGTTGCGGCCGCAGCCTCGTCGAGCGAAGCGGCCAACAACGCCATCGCGGCCACCACGCCGGCGATCCCGGTCCACTCCGCGAGGCTCGCCTGCTCGTGCAGATAGATAACGGAGAACAGGACGAAGATGCCGATCCCACCCTGCATCACCACGGCGAGCATCGAGACCGGCGCGCCCGCGAGCGCGAGCAGGTAGAGCGCATAACCCAGAAACTGCAGTCCCAGCCCGGCGAGCCAGACGCGATCGCGCAGCCAGCCGCGCAGCGCGGTCAGAAAGCCGCGGCCCCGCGCGGGAACGAGATACTGCGCCCGGGATTTCATCAGCAGCCAGCCGAGGGCGAGCATCACGGAGGCGACGAGGCCGAGTCCGAGAAAAAGCGCCATCGATTCAGCCCTTCAGTTCGCGGAGCCGGCCGTCACGGAGGATGGTGAAACGCCGCCCGCCCCATTCGACGCGGTTGCTGAACAGGCTCACGAACCAGATTGCGACCATCAACAGATCCTTCAACGGCACCCAGAAGGCATCGCTGGTCGGCGCGCGCAATTGCAGAACCTGACGCATCATGACGGCGGCCATCACGACACGCGCCACGATGATCGCGGCGAAGGCGGCGAGCGCGAGATGGCTCGCATGGGTGGCGGCGAGAAATATCAAGGCCCAGAACGGACCCTCGATAAGGATCGTGGCAACGCTTGCCGGCCGCACGGTGCGGTAGGTGCGATGCCACCGAAGCTGCCGTTTGCAGACGTCGGCAAGGCGGCGATCGTCACTGACGGTGGTGACCACGGCGTCGGCGAGTCGGACCTCATAGCCGCTATCGGCGACCAGCCTGCCGATATAGAAGTCGTCGGCGAGCAGATCTTTCAGACGAGCGAAACCGCCGATCGCCTGAAGGGCGGCCCGCTTGACCGCGATGGTCGCGCCGAGCGCGTGGCGGACCGGCTCGAGCGCTTCGGAGACGATGACCTGCGGCGCGAAGTCGGTATTGATGATCAGCGCTTCGAGCCGCGACGGCGCGTTCGCGCGCGAATCGGAGCGATAAACGCAACTGACCAGGCCGAGGCGTTCATTGCCGCACAAGGCGCTGACGAGGCGGCGGATGGTATCGCGCTGCCAGACGATATCGGCGTCGGCGATGATGAGGATTTCGTCGCGCGCGGCGCGTTCCGCCATGCGCATCAGCTTGGCGACCTTGCGATTGGCGCAACCGGGCTCCTCGCCGACGACCAGGGTAATCGGGATGAATTGGTAACGCGCGCGAAGCCCGACCACCACCGCCGCCGCCGGGTCTTCGTAATCGCTGACCGCGAAATAGAAATCCGCGCGCGGATAGTCGGTCTCAAGGCAACTGATAAGGTTTGCTTCGAGACTGGCACTGCGGCCGTGAAGAGGCTTCAGCACAGCGACGCGCGGCAGAATCTTCGGCAGCGGGCCGGGCGGTTGACGCGGGCGGCGGGCGAAGCGGAGCGCGGCCGCGGCGGCGAAAGCGTAATAGGCCAGCGACGCGAGGCTACAGAGTCCTGCAACGTCGGCGATGAGCGTCAATGGTTAGTCGCGCGGCGCCGGAGTGACCGGGCAGAGGGGGCTAAGCCGCCTGGGCACTCTGCGCAACGTTGCGGCCCTGAATCCGGCGCTGGCGCATGGTCGAGAGGAATTGGACCCCCTCCTTCAGCAGCCGCTTGCATTCTTCGGACGAGGACAGCATCTTGCGCACCGACTTGAAGATATAGCGCGGGCGGAAATAGAAACTGCGGTAAAAGCGCTCGACCGAGGCGTAGATCTCATCGGCGCTCAGATTGGGATACTGCACCGTGCATTTCTGATAGCCGGATTCGTCGAGCAGGGGGTCGACGGCGAGATAGCCGTTCGAGGTTACATATTCGAACAGTTCGGTGCCGGGATAGGGCGAAGCGAGCGAAACCTGGATAGTCTCGCAATCCATCTCGCGGGCAAACTGGATCGATTCCGCGATCGTCTCCCTGGTTTCGCCGGGCAGGCCGAGGATGAAGGTGCCGTGGATTAGAATGCCAAGGTCGTGGCAGTCGCGAGTGAAGCGGCGGGCGCGGTCGAGGCGCACGCCCTTCTTGATATTCTTCAAAATCTCGGCGTTGCCGCTCTCATAGCCGACAACAAACAGCCGCAGCCCGCCGTCTTTCAGAATCTTGAGGGTTTCGTAATCGACGTTGGCGCGCGAATTGGTTGACCAGGTGATACCGAGGGGCTTGAGCAACTGGGCGATTTTGCGGGCGCGCATCGGATCGGCGGTGAAGGTATCGTCGTCGAAGAACAATTCCTTCATCTTGGGGAATTTCGCCTTCATCGCGGCGACTTCCTCATAGACGTTTTCCGGGCTGCGCACGCGGTATTTGTGTCCCTGCGTCACCTGCGGCCACAGACAGAAGGTACAGCGCGCGGGGCATCCGCGGCCGGTGTACATCGATACGTAAGGATACTGGCAATAAGGACTGTTGTACTTCAGGTAATCGAGATTGCGTTCGTAAACTTCAGTGACAAAGGGCAGGCGGTCGAGGTCCTGATCGGAGAGCATTGGGCGGTCCGGGTTATGGCTTACGACACCGTTGCGTCGATAGCTGATACCGCCGATTTGTGCCCAATCGACGCCCTGCGCGACCTCCACCATCGAGAAATCGAATTCCTTGCGCGCGGCAATGTCGATCGCCGAGGATAACTGCAGAACCTCTTCCGGCCGCGCCGTCGGATGCCCGCCGACGAAGGCGATAATCGAATTGGGATTGGCATCCTTGATCGCTTCGGCGGTCCGCGCGTCCATCCGGAGGGACGGGGTCGAGGTGTGGATTACGACGAAATCGTAATTTTTGGCCTCGGCTACGGTCTGCGCGGGCGAATAGCCGTGCGGCGGCGCATCGAGCAGGCGCGCCCCGGGGAGCATCCCGGCCGGATAGGCCAGCCAGGTCGGGTACCAGAAGGACCAGACCTCGCGGGTGGCCTGGTAGCGTGATCCTGCGCCACCGTCGAAGTCGTCATACGACGGCGGATTGAGGAAGAGGGTTTTCATCACGTCCATGCCACACAACTCCGCGCCTGTCCGATTGGTTAGCGACGACTATACAAATCGCTTAAAGGCGGGGCAATAAGCATGCCCGCGGCTCCGTCCGGAGAAGCCTCGACGGGCCGCACGGCGTTGACTAAGATCGTCGGCGTGGCGGAAAAAACTCCACGACCCGGGGCCTTGATCGAAGCGTTTCAGCAGTTCGAAAAGGCCTTCGACGAGCTCTTCGAGGATCTGCTGATCACGCGCTGGCGCAGCGGCGGAAGGTCCGCCGGACGGCATCCAGGTATGGCGCGCGTCGTGGAGCTCGAGGATCGCTACGAAGTGCAGATCGCGGACGTGCGGGCCGAGCCCGGTCAGATCGAGATCGAAGCGACGGAGCGCCGCTTGCATGTGCGTATCTCCGGGGCTGAGGGCAAGCTGGAACGCATGGTTGATTTTCACGGTCTCGTCGACGCCGAATTGGTGAGCGCTCATCTCGAAGACGGGACGCTCAGGATCACGCTGCCGAAGAAACGCGCCCGCAAAGTTCAGGTTTCCTAGGTTCCTTCGACTTCCATTTTAGAGAAAGGCTCTTCATGGCTGAGCAATCCGAGCGGCCGGGATCAACCACGGAGCGCGCGCTCATCCCTTCATCGCCGCACGCCGAACTCGCCCCCGCCGAGGTACGGGTGGTGTGTCCGCTGCCGCCGAGCACGTTGGAAGCGATCCAGTCGGGCGACAGCGCCGAGGAGCTGCTGGGACAGGAGCGCGCGTTCGGGGCGATTCAGCTCGCCCTGGGAATCGACGCGCCCGGCTACAACGTTTATGTCTCGGGGCTGCGCACGCGCGAGGAGCGCGAATCGGTCCGGCGCCTGCTCGCGGATAAAGCCGCGGCGATGCCGACGCCGGGCGATTGGGTGTACGTCAACAATTTTCGCAGTCCGGAGGCTCCGGTGGCAATTCATCTGGCCGCCGGCAAAGGGGCGGAACTGCGCCGGCGCATGCAGGAGCTGATCGGCTTCATTCTCGATCAGCTTCCCAAGGCCTTCCGGCGCGAGGATTTTGACAGCGAGCGATCGGCGCTGCGGGAAAAATACGGCAAGCGCGCTCAGGAATTGTTTCAGGGTTTTGAAAATCGCGCACGCGAACAGGGCTTCGCCGTGCGCGGCGCGCCCAACGGCCAGATGATGTTCATCCCGCTGATTCGCGGCCGCCCGCCCGAATCGCCCGAGGAGCTGCAGCGCGAGATGCAGGCGATGAGCGAGGAGGAGCGCAATCGTCTCGCGCAGGCGCAGGGCCAACTGCAGGACGAACTGGTCAAGCTGATGGGTCGCCAGCAGGAAATCACCCAGGAGCTGATTGCCGATATTCGCGCGATCGAGCGCGAGTTTGCCGGACGGGTGATTATCCCGGCGGTGGCCTCGATCAAACAGGTTTTCGCTGACGACGCCGTTGACGCCTATCTCGACCAGGTCACCGAGCACATGCTGAACCATCTCGAGCGCTTCCGCGAGGCGGCTGAACCGCCGGGCGAGGGCGGCGACGGACCGCTTCCGCCGATGCTCAGGGGGAGCGAGACGGCGCGCTTTCGCGAGTACGAGGTAAATGTGCTGGTGGACAACTCGGGGCGGATCGGCGCGCCGGTTATCGTCGAGGATGCGCCGACCTATCGCAACCTGTTCGGCACGATCGAACGCGTGATGGATCCGCTCGGCCGCTCCTCGACGGACTTCACGCACATTATCGGCGGGTCATTCCTCAAGGCCCACGGCGGCTTTCTGCTGCTCGATCTCGAAGATGCGCTGGTCGAGCCCGGCGTCTGGAAGACGCTCAAGCGGGCGCTCAAGACCGGTCGGCTGACGCTCGAGACCTACGAACCGATTCCTTTTTTCGCCGTCAGCGGTCTCAAGCCCGAGCCGATTGACGTGCGGGTCAAGCTGGCGGTCCTCGGCGGCGGCTACCTGTACAACCTGTTGTACTTCTACGATCCCGAGTTCGGCGAGTTGTTCAAGGTCAAGGCGGAAGCGCGGCCGGTGGTCGAGGCGAGCGAGGCGGCCGCGCGTCATTATGCCGCGCGGGTGGCGACGCTGGTCCGCCGCGAGAAGCTCCCGCCCTTCAACGGCGCGGCCCTCTGTCGGATGGTCGAATATGGGATGCGGCTCGCGGGCGATCGTGATCGCGTGGCGAGCACGATGGAGCCGATTGATGATCTGGCGCGCGAGGCGGCCTACTTTGCGCGCGCGGCAGGATCGGCCGGAGTAAGGCTCGAGCACGTCAACCATGCGCTCAACGAACGGGTGCTGAGGCGGAACTTTATCGAAGAGGAAATCCGCCGCCTGATTGCCAACGGCACTCTGATCGTGCACGTGGAAGGTACCGCGGTCGGCCAGATCAACGGCCTCGCGGTGCTCGACGTCGGCGGCTATGCCTTCGGTCGGCCGTCCCGCGTCACCGCGACGGTGGCGGTCGGTCAGGCCGGGCTCATCAATATCGAGCGCGAGGCTCATCTGTCGGGTTCGACGCACGACAAGGGCGTAATGATCCTCGGCGGCTTCCTGCGCAACCGCTTCGGTCAGGAGCACGGTCTGGCGCTGACGGCGAGCATCTGCTTCGAGCAGTCGTATTCGGGTATCGACGGCGATAGCGCGAGCTCAACCGAGCTCTACGCGCTGTTGTCGGCCCTCAGCGGGGTACCGATTCGCCAGGACCTGGCGGTGACGGGTTCGGTCGATCAGTTCGGCACGGTGCAGGCTATTGGCGGCGTTAACGAAAAGGTCGAAGGCTTTTACCGCGTCTGCAAGGCGGTTGGGCTGACGGGTCGTCAGGGCGTGCTGGTGCCGCGCGCGAACGTGCGCAATTTGATGCTGGATCCGGAAACGCTCGAAGCGGTCGAGCGCGGCCAATTGCATCTGTATCCGGTGGACCGGATCGAGGATGGTATCGAGATCCTAACCGGCATTCGCGCCGGGAGTATCGACGAGCCGGGAACCATTTTTTATCGGGTAGCGCAACGCCTGGCGGAGATGAATGCGAAACTGCGGCTGCCTCAGCCGGGCGAGACGCGGGTGATTCACGAGACGTCCGCACCGGCGCCGCCGCCCTCGCCGCCCGGGCCGCCCGAACCACCGCGCTAAGCGCCGCGAGCCTGCGCTTGCCGCATCGCGCGGCCGATAGTAGATTTTGAGTGAAGCGCGGCGTGATCGACGCCCCGCTTCACGTTTTTTTGGGCGAATGGACCAAAGCTAGTGCGTTGCGCCTACTGCCATCAACGAGCCGGATTGATGAAGCGCGTGTGCGGCTGCTGCGCCAGAGTTATCGCGGTGGTCGAGCGCTGCGCCGGGCGGGTGGGCTGGAGCGAACTGGTCGATGCCTTCGCGGCGGAAGGTCTCACTCGGGTCGAGGTGGACCGCGTGCTGGACGCGGAAGTGGATGGGGCGCCCACCATCCGGGATCGGCTGACGGCGGCGATGACCAATGTCCTGATGCGCGGACTCGGCATGCCGGGGCGGCAAACCCCCGACGACGTGCAGCGCGTACGACGGGCCGCGGCCAACGGCGCTGGTACGTGGTCAAGCCTCGAAAAGCCCTCGGCCGAAACCGCAGACAGGGAGGACGCGGATGGACGTTAGCGTGGTCGGGATTATCGGCGCCGGACAGATGGGCGCCGGTGTGGCTCAGGTCGCGGCGCAGGCCGGGTTGCGGGTGATTCTCAACGACGTCAGCGAGCAACTTTGTCTGCGCGGTCTCGACGGACTCGAGCGCAACCTCGACCGCATGATCCAACGCGGCCGCTTCAAGGCCGACGAGCGCGATCGCATCATCCGGCGGATCGAGACGTCGGCCAATCTCGAGGACCTGCGCGGCGTTGATTTCGTGATCGAGGCGGTGGTCGAGCAGGAAGAGGCCAAGATCCAGCTTTTCCAGAAGCTCGATCGCATTTGTCCGCCGGAAGTGATTTTCGCCTCGAACACCTCGTCGATTTCGATTACCCGGATGGGGGCGCGGACCACGCGCGCCGATCGCTTCATCGGCATGCACTTCATGAACCCGGTGCCGGCAATGCGCCTGGTCGAGATCATCCGCGGACTCGCCACCTCGCAGGAAACCTACGAGGCGACACGCGCGCTGGCCGAGCGGCTGGGCAAGAACACCATGACCGCCGAGGATTTCCCCGGCTTTATCGTCAACCGTATCCTGTTGCCGATGATCAATGAGGCCATCTACACGCTGTACGAAGGTGTCGGCGGCGTGATGGATATCGACACGGCGATGAAACTCGGGACCAATCAGCCGATGGGTCCGCTCGAGCTGGCCGATTTGATCGGGCTCGATACCTGCCTCGCGATCATGGAAGTGATGCATCGCGTGTTCGGCGATGACAAGTATCGGCCCTGCCCTCTGTTAAAAAAATACGTGGATGCGGGTTATCTCGGGCGCAAAGCGGGACGCGGCTTTTACACCTACGATGCGCAAGGGACACCGATTCCACCATTGGCGCCCGCGCGCTAGACGCGGGCGGAAACCGGGGAGGTACGACCGTGGCAGTTAAAGCTTATATCCTGATTGACACCTCTCCGGGCAAAGCACGCGACGTGGCACAAAAGGTGCGCGAGGTGGCGGGGGTGTCCGACGCTCACGCCGTCACCGGACCCCACGACATAATCGCCGTAGCGGAGGCCGCGGACGTCTCGTCGCTGGGGCAGTTGGTGGTGCATCAGATCCAGAGCGTCACAGGAGTGATCCGCAGCCTGACCTCGATCGTCGCAGATTGAAGGCGGCCGAAGCGGTCGGCTTGGTACTCTCAAGTAGCGGTAGAGAAGTAGTGTTTCCATGGCAGAGCTTCCAGTAGTAAAGCGGTTACGCAAAGAGACCGAGACGCTCAAGCGTGAGTTAACCGTCGATCTTCCTAAAGAATTGGAGCGCGCGCGGGCGCACGGCGATCTTTCGGAAAACGCCGAGTGGGCGATGGCGAAGCAACGGCAGGAATTCCTGCGGGCGCGTCTATCGAACCTCGAAGCGCGCATCGCGGAGCTCGCGGTCATCAATCTCGACTCGATTCCACGCCAGACCGTCGGCCTCGGCAGCAAGGTCGAGCTCGAGGATCTCGACTCGGGAGCGCGGTCGGAATTCGAGATTGTCGTGCCGGAGGAGGTCGACGGCGCTCAGAACCGGATCTCCCTTTCCTCCCCTCTGGGACATGCGCTGATTGGCAAAGGGATGGACGACGAGGTCGAGGTGCGGACGCCGAAGGGCAAGCGGTCCTACCTGATCGTGAAACTGACCACCATCCACGAGCTTATCGCGCTCGAAAACGACGCCGCGACCGACAGCAAATAGCTTTCCGATCCTTAATCCGCCTGTAGCCTCGAATCTTGATCTCGAAGTGCGCCCGCAGCCGTTCCGCGGCTTTGTCGGGCTCTAACTGCTTCGCTTTAGCTGATTTATCTAAAAGCTTGCATTAATGGTCAATAGAGTTACGTAAAGGTCGTTGACATACGTGGCACGCGTCAGTATCCATTGAAGTTGCACGAACCATCAGGGATGCAGGTCCGGTCTTAAAATGGGTGTTGCAACTCAACAAAGTTTCCCCGTAACCAAAGAGATCAGCGAGGGTAAGGCGGGGGCGCGTCGGCGCTTCGTCACGCTCGCGCAGGTTCGCCACGCGCTCATGCTGCTGACACCGTACGTCCTTTTGGCGGTGGCTGTGGCGGGCGCGATCTTCGTTACTTACAGCACGATGGGCACGACCTTCGACGCCGTGAGCCATCCGCACTCTTCGCTCATATCGCTGAAGTAAGGCTTGCCTGAGCGCTCCGACGCGGCGCGTACGATCGGGTTTCGCATCGCAATCGCCTGCGTTATTCTGGCGCCGATGATGGGCAAGGTTCTCGTTCTGCAGCACCATCCGGCGGAAACCCTGGGCGCGATCGCCGATGCGCTCGAAAGCGCCGCGCTGGCGTGGCAATACGTCCGCGTTTACGACGAGGCTCCGCTACCCGGCACGCTGAAGGACGCGGCCGGACTGATTTTGATGGGCGGTCCGCAGACCGTCTATCAGCTCGACCGCTATCCGTATTTTCGCAGCGAGATGGCTCTCATCAACGATGCTTTGCGCACGGAGAAGCCGATTCTCGGCGTGTGCCTCGGCAGCCAACTGATCGCGGCGGCGCTGGGCGCGCGGGTTTATCGCAACACCAGTCGCGAGATCGGATGGTATCCGGTCCGACTGAGTGCGGCCGCGCGCGACCATCGGCTTATGGGTGGTTTGCCCGGCGAGTTCATGGCCTGTCATTGGCATAGCGATACCTTTGATCTGCCGTCCGGAGCGATCGCGCTGGCATCGTCGGAGCTGACCCCGCTCCAGGCCTTCAGCTACGGGGACCGCACCCTGGCTCTGCAGTTTCACGCGGAGATTACCGAAGAGATCCTGGCCGCGCTGGTCGCGGAGTTCGGTGAGGGCCTCCAGCGCGTCGGCATCGATGGTGCGGCGATCATGGAAGCCACCCCGCGCCATCTGCCGGCGCTGTCGGCACTGGGCGAGATGATCTTCTCGCGCTGGGCCCGCTTGATTCAGGGCACCTAGGTTTCGCGCTCGCCGGGTCTTGTCGAGCGGCGTCGCCGGCGCCACCATAGGACATGCGCGCTCGCGTACATGTGCATCTGAAAGTTTCGGATCTGGGCGCCAGCCGTGATTTCTACGAGCGGCTGTTCGGGGTTAAGCCGGTGAAGGTGAAGCCGGACCAGATCAAGTTTCTGCCGCCGATGGCCCCGCTGAATCTCGCCCTGTCGATCGCCCATCGTGGGGAGACGCCGGGCGGCTTCGTCAACCATCTCGGCATCGAGCTGGCTTCCGAGTCAGCGGTGCGAGAGCATCTCGCGCGGGTCAAAGCCGCGGGTCTTAAGACGCGCGAGCAGTTGAACGTGAACTGCTGTTACGCGAACCAGAGCAAGTTCTGGGTGGTCGATCCGGATGGGGTGGAATGGGAGGTCTATCACGTCAATCACGACCTCGTCGAGAAACATGGCGGAGGTATCGACCCCCTGCCCTCCGCGATCGCGGACGCGATCGCTGAAGAACTTCGCTCAAGGAGCGCCTGAGTGCCGATCGCGCCCACGCGACTGGCGATCGCATGGCCCTTGGCAGCGCCCTCCGGCCTTGCCGGCTGAGGGACGTTTGCCTCGATCCGACTGATCGCCTATAAGAGCCGTAATTTCGTCATGCCTGAGCAAGCGGTCAGTGAGTCCCGTGTTCACGCGCCCGTCCGAGAGATTCTCGAGCGTGTCCTGGCGGGCGGCCGTGCGACCGCTGAAGACGCGGCGGCGCTGATCGCCTGCTCGGACGAAGAGCTGCCGGAGGTGATGGCGGCGGCGGCCGCGATGCGCGATGCCGGGAAAGGCCGCACGGTCACCTATTCGCGCAAGGTTTTCCTACCGATTACCAATCTTTGCCGCGACCGCTGCTCGTATTGCACGTTCCGACGCGATCCCGGCGATCCGGGCGCGTGGACCATGACGCTTGACGAAGTGACAGCCTGGTCGCGGCGGGCCGGTCGCCTCGGCTGCAAAGAAGCGCTGATGTGTCTGGGCGACAAGCCCGAGTTGGCGTTCAAGGAATATCGCGCGACGCTCGCCGCCTTCGGCGTGGCGAGCACGATCGAGTATGTCGGACGCGCCTGCGAGGCGGCGCTGGCCGAAGGCCTGCTGCCCCATACGAATGCCGGCATCATGAGCCGCGGCGAGATGGCGATGCTGCGGCCGCTCAATGCCAGCATGGGGTTGATGCTCGAGAGCGTGTCGCCGCGGCTGCGGCAGCGCGGCGGGGTCCATCAATGGGCCCCCGACAAGGAGCCGGCGGTGCGGCTGCGGATGATGGCGGAGGCGGGTGAGCTGAAAATTCCGTTTACCACGGGAATCCTCATCGGTATCGGCGAAAGCCGCGCCGAGCGGGCGCAGAGTCTGGTGGCGATTCGCGAGATCCACGAGCGGTATGGCCACATCCAGGAAGTGATCATTCAGAACTTCCGGGCCAAGCCCGACCTGGCGATTGCGGATGCGCCCGAACCGGATCATCTGGAAATGGCCCGCGCTATCGCCACCGCGCGCTTGCTGATGGGCCCGACCATGAACGTGCAGGCGCCGCCGAATCTGTCGCCGCACGAGATCGAACTGTTTCTGGCGGCGGGAATCAACGACTGGGGAGGAATTTCGCCGCTCAGCAAGGATTACGTCAACCCCGAGGCGCCCTGGCCGCATCTCGAGGCGTTGGCCGAACGGTGCGCGCGTGCCGGCTTTCACCTAAATCAGCGGCTCGCGATTTACCCCGAATTCATCACTGGCGAGTGGGTCGATCCGGCCATGATGCCGCACGTCGCCCGGCTCGCCGCTCAATTGTCAACGGAGGTCTAAGTATGAACCTCGACGAGATGCGCGACTTCGTGAACGAAGTCGAAGCCGCCGCTTTGGGCGATCTCATGGATCGGGCGTCGGCCGGGGTCCGCGCGGCGCTCAAACGCAGCCTGCAGCGTCAGGAGCTGACTCCCGATGAAGGCTTGCTGCTCTACACTGCGCAGGGCGATGATCTGCGGGCGATGGTGAAGTGCGCGGATTTGGCGCGCGCCGAGGACGTGGGTGACGAGGTGACCTACGTCGTCAATCGCAACCTGAACTTCACCAACATCTGTTTCGTCGGCTGCCAGTTCTGCGGCTTCAAACGGCAGAAATGGGAGTCCGACGCCTACGACCATTCGGACGAGACGATCCTGGCGAAGATGGCGGACGCGATCGCGCGCGGGGCGACCGAGGTGTGTATCCAGGGCGGCATCAATCCGGAGATGCCGGCTTTCAAATATCGCGACATCCTGGATCTGATTAAGCGGCATTTCCCGCAACTGCATATCCATGCCTTCTCGCCGATGGAGATCATGTACGGATCGCGGCGCACCAACATGCCGTATCCGGAGTATATCGGGATGCTGCGGGATCATGGGCTGGGCTCGATCCCGGGCACCGCGGCCGAGATTCTCGACGACGACATTCGCGAAATCCTGAGTCACAAGAAGGTCGATGTCGCGACCTGGGTCGAGATCATCACGACGGCGCACTCACTGGGCGTGCCGACCACCTCGACCATCATGTATGGCCATCTGGAGAAACCGCGCCACGTCGTCAATCATCTGAACCTGCTGCGCAGCATCCAGAAGGAAACCCACGGTTTCACCGAATTC
Organism: Pseudomonadota bacterium; assembly: GCA_021325355.1. Taxonomy (GTDB): domain Bacteria; phylum Desulfobacterota; class Binatia; order Binatales; family Binataceae; genus JAJPHI01. Next base: position 328,959 of record JAJPHI010000011.1, on the reverse strand, counting down.
GTGCCGCTGCGCTTCATCCATGAAAACACGGTGCTGTTCCGCAAGGGTTTGGTCTCGCCACCACCGCTGGGTACGCTCGACCTGCAGATGTACGCGTTCGCGCGCCTGTTTCTGCGCGGCCAGATCAACAACATCCAGACCTCGTGGGTGAAGCTCGGGGTCGATTGCGCGGCGGTAACGCTCAAGGCGGGATGCAACGATTTTTCGGGCACCCTGATGGAGGAAAGTATCACGGCCGAAGCCGGGGGAACGTCGGGCGAATTTGTCCCGGTCGACGTGATCGAGGAAAAGGCGCGCGAGATGGGACGGCGGGCCGTTGAGCGCACCACCACGTACCGCAAACTTTACGGCAGAAGGGCTCCTAATGGCGCGCGCCCCATCGTCCATAATGGCGAAACGATCGATAGCCTTGCTTGCGGGGGGAGTGGGGGCCGCTAAGTTTCTGCGGGGCCTCGTCCGGATCGCGGAGCCGCACCGGATCACGATAATTGTCAACACGGGCGACGACGAGCAGTTCTATGGCCTGCACGTCGCGCCCGATTTGGACACCATCACCTACACACTCGCGGGCGTGGTGAACCGCAAAAACGGTTGGGGGCGGGCCGGGGAATCATTCCGCGCGCTCGGCGAGCTCGAGCGCTTCTATGGACCGGCCTGGTTCAACCTCGGCGATCGCGACCTCGCGACTCATCTTTATCGCAGCGAACGTCTGCATGAGGGCGCCGCACTGAGCGAGGTAACGGCGGAGATCGCGGCGCGCTTCCGCATCAAAGCCCGCATCCTGCCGATGAGCAACGAGCGGGTGCATACGCACGTCAAGCTCAAAGGACGCCCGGCGCTGCCCTTTCAGGAATATTTCGTGCGGCGCCGCGCGCGCGGCAGCGTCGAGGCGATCGAGCTGCGCGGCATCGAACAGGCGCGACCGGCGCCCGGGGTACTCGAGGCCCTGGCCGGGGCCGACGCGGTGATTATCGCGCCATCAAACCCGTTCGTCTCGATCGGGCCGATTCTCGGCGTTCGCGGCGTGCGCGAGGCGCTGCGCGCCGTACGCGATCGCGTCGTTGCAATCAGTCCGATCGTCGGCGGCCGCAGCGTCAAGGGTCCGGCCGACCGGATGCTGCGCGGCATGGGCCATGAAGTGTCGGCGCGCGGCGTGGCGAATTTCTACCGCGACTGTGCCGGCGCCTTCGTGCTCGATGAAGCTGATCGGCGGCAGCTCGAGGCAGTGCGCCGACTTGGCATCAATGCCGTCGCCACCGATACCATCATGAGCAGCCCGGCGCGGGCCGCGGCACTGGCGGCGGCGGCGCTCGCGGCAGTGGGAAATCACGCCTAGCGTGGCGTTGCCGGCGTTCGCATTATAGGCTTGAGTGCAACCGCGATGAATTCGCTTACGCTTACGGCAATCGAAGGCCTCCCGATGATCCAGCCGGGGGATGATCTCGGCGCGCTGATCGCGCGGGCGGTCGCCGCGATGGGCCTCGAGCTCCATGACGGCGATATCCTCGCGGTCTGTCAGAAAATCGTTTCGAAGGCCGAGGGACGCCTGATCGACTTGTCAACCATCGTGCCGTCGGAACTGGCGCGCAATTTTGCGGCGCGATGGGACAAGGATCCGCGCGCGGTCGAACTGGTGTTGCGTCAGACCAGCCGCATCGTGCGCATGGACAACGCGGTGCTGATCGTCGAAACCGGACCGGGATGGGTTTGCGCGAACGCCGGCATTGACGAGTCGAACAGTCTCGCGGACGACCGCGCCATCCTGTTGCCCGAGGATGCCGATGCGTCGGCGGTGCGGCTGCGCCGCGAGCTGCAGCGGCTGACCGGCGCCGACGTTGCGGTGCTCATCACCGATACGTTCGGGCGGCCGTGGCGCGACGGACTCACCGAAGTCTGTATCGGGATCGCAGGCCTCGAGCCGCTGCTCGATCTGCGCGGCTCCACCGATCTCGGCGGTCGCGAGCTCCATCATACGGTGATCGCGGTCGCCGATGAGCTCGCGGCGGCGGCCGGTCTGCTGATGCCCAAGGCGGGCGCTATCCCGGCGGTGCTGGTGCGCGGGTACGCCTATCGTCCGGCAGAGGGGGTCAGCGCCAAGGCGCTGATCCGTCCGGCCGCCTCCGACCTCTTTCGTTAGAGCCGGCGCGCGTGAAACCCCATCGAGATCTCTCGCCATCACCGACGCGCCGGTCGGATCCGGCCGCGTGCGTCCGCGCCGAGCTGGCGGCGATGGAGCAAAAGCTGCTGCTCATGCTCGACTCGCGGGAGAGCCTGATAGCCGAGATCTGCCACTACCTGATAGACGGCGTGGGCAAGCGCGTACGCCCCCTGTTCGTGCTCTTGAGTTACCGGGCCTGCGGCGGTCTGGATGAACGACTCGACGACGCTATCGACGCCGCGATTGCGATCGAACTGATCCATTCGGCGACGCTGCTGCATGACGACATTATCGATGGCGGGACGATGCGGCGGGGCAAACCCTCGGTGCTGGCGCGCTATGGCGCCGCCGCTTCGCTGGTCGCCGGCGATTTTCTCTTCTGCCGGGCGTTCGAACTCTGCGGCCGCTTCGAGGAACGGCTGGTGCGGATCGCTGCGCACGCCTGTATCAGTCTGACCGAGGGCGAAGTGATGGAGGGCCGCATGCGCCATAACGCCGCCGCCCGCATCGAGGATTATCTCGAGATCATCACGCGCAAGACCGCGTCGTTGTTCGCCGCGGGGGCGCGCGTGGCGGCGGATCTGGCAGGAGCCGCGCCGGCGACGGTCGGCGCGCTCGAAGCGGTCGGCCTCGCCCTCGGGCGCAGCTTCCAAATGATGGATGATGTGCTCGACGTCAGCGGCAGCGAGGAGCGCATCGGCAAGCCCATCGGCTCGGATTTGCGCACGGGAGTGCTATCCTTGCCGCTCGTGCTGGGGATGCATGAGTTGCCGGAATTGCGGAACTTCTTTGCGAACGGAGGGCATGGCGGCGCGGCCGCGATCGAAAGCGCCTTGCGGATGGTGCGGCATCCCTCGATTCTCGAGCGGGCGCGCGCGATGGCCGCCGAGCAGGCGGCGCTCGCACGCCATCATCTCGGGGAACTGGCGCCATCGATTTATCGCGACAGCCTCGGACTGCTGCTCGACGAGCAACGCGATCGGGCCACTTGAACGCGTTCTGACCGATCATCCTCCGAACTGGCAGGGGGTAATCCAAATGAGATTTACAACACTGACCCTGATGGCTTTGGTTGGTGGTCTGCTGAGTTTTCTGACGCGCACGCCGTCGGCCCTGGCGGCCGCTAACCCGCCGCTGGTGGTCACGCAGAGCGGGCCGGTTGCGGGCCTGACGGTGGGCTCGGTCAACGAATATCTCGGCATCCCCTATGCGGCTCCGCCGGTCGGCTTTCGGCGATGGAAGCCGCCCAAGCCATTCGGCCGCTGGCCGGGTATCTGGCCGGCGTTTCATCCCGGCAACGTCTGTCCGCAGTTCGATTCCCTGACCGGACAGGATGTCGGCAGCGAGAACTGCCTGTTCCTCAACGTCTATACGCCGGCTTCGGCGGCTTCAGATCGGGCGCTGCCGGTGATGGTGTGGATTCACGGTGGTGGCCTGACCGGAGGCAGCGGCGAGCTTTACGATCCGACGCCGCTGGTGGTGCTGGGCAACGTGATCGTCGTAACGATCAACTACCGCCTGGGGCTGCTCGGATTCTTCGCCCAGAGCGCGATTGATGCCGAGGGCCATCTCAATGGGAACTACGGCCTGATGGACCAGCAGGCGGCGCTGCAGTGGGTGCACAACAATATCAGCGCGTTCGGCGGCGATCCGAATCAGGTCACGATCTTTGGCGAATCGGCGGGCGGTCAGAGCGTCTATGCGCAGCTCGCCTCGCCGCTCGCCGCGGGACTTTTTCAACGGGCGATCGCCGAGAGCGGATCGTACGCCGGCTTCACCGATTATACGGACGCGATAATCCCGCTTGCACAGGCGGAAACCGAGGGCAGTCAGTTCGTCGCATCGGGCGCGGCGTTCGCTGACGCGGTCGGCTGCACGAATCAGAGGGCGGCATGCCTGCGCAAGGTGCCGGCCTACACGCTCGTGTCGCTGCAGCCGTTCCCGATGTATCCGTTCGTTGATGGATCGCTGCTGACCACCACGCTGGGGGCGGCGTTCAGCAGCGGTCAGTTCAATCGCGTGCCGGTGATGGCCGGCACCAACCATGACGAGTATCGCCTGTTCGTCGCGCTGGATTACGACTATCTGGGCCATCCGCTGACGAACGACGAATATGCTTCGGCGGTTGACGCGCTGTTCGGACCGGTGCTGGGACCGATCGTGCTGGCCGACTATCCACTGCCGGCAAATCCGCCTGCCGATGCGGCTTCGCTGGCGCTCGGCGCATCCGGCACGGACGGCATCTTCAGTTGTCCGGCGCGGCTGGCCGATCAATCGCTGGCGCAGTATGTGACCACCTATGCGTACGAATTCAGCGACGAGAACGCGCCGCTTGAATTCGGGCTGGTGCCGGCGAGCTTTCCGCTCGGCGCATATCATTCGGCGGAAGTGCAGTACCTGATGATCTATTTTGGCGTGCCGGCGCCGTTCACGCCCGACCAACTCGATCTGTCGGACGCGATGATCACGTACTGGACCAATTTCGCCAAGACCGGGAATCCGAACTCGGCGGGGCAGCCGGCATGGCCGGCGTACAGTGCCGCCGCCGATGAGTTCCAGTCATTCGTGCCGCCGACGCCGGCAACGGAAGCGGATTTCGCAACCGAGCACCTGTGTACAAGCGTCTGGGATCTCCTGTGAGGAGCTGACCCGCGAAGCGCAAGCTGACGGCGCCGGTCCACTGAGTGGTCGGGGCGCTACTTTTGTAATCGGGCGACGGCCGCGCGCGCTTCGGCAACGGCGTCAGGATCGGCGGGAGGGCCGCTCAAGCGGACGGCCTCCTGATAGTGCGCGAGCGCCTGCGCGTTATCATTCATCGCCTCGTACAGGTGCGCGAGATTCACCTGCGCGCGCGGACTCGTCGGACAGGCGTCGGCCGCATCCTGGTAGTAGGCCAGCGCGCGTGTCAGGTCATTGGCGGCAAACCGCTCGGCGCCCTTGTGGGTCGCCTCGCCCATCACCCCCTGATCGCATCCGCCGGGCGGCGGCGCGGTGTTGTACGAGACACGGGCGTTCTGCAGAGCCGCAATCTCCTGCTGAAGCTGATTGATCTGGGTCTGCTGCTGTTCGAGTTGCCGCTGATTCTCCTTGATCTGATCGCTGAGGCATCCGGGACTGGCAAAGGCGCAGACCAGGGCGAGCAGGCGGACAGCGGAGGAAGCGAGGGACGGTTCGCGCGCGCGCAGATCAGTTGCGCGGGTGCGTCTCCGAGCTGAAGCGATACGTAATCTCATCCGGGCGGCTGTAACCGAGTTCAGTGCGAATCAGCGCCTGGACATAGGCGTCGTCGTTGCGCAGGCGGTTGCTTTGGGTTTGAAGCGCGGCATTGGCGGCGGACAGGCGCAGATTTTCGGCGTTAAGGCTACGTTCGAAGGCGGCGAGCTTCAAGAAGTCGCGCATCCCCTCGCGACCAATCAGGAAATTGACCGTGAGCGCGAGCAGAATCGCGCCAAGCATTAGATTGAACCAATGGGCTCGCACACCTGGGCTTAACCCGCGCATGGCACAAGGTTAGGCCGGGGGTTCGTCGAGAGGCAAGACCGTGCTTCTCAACTATGTTTTAATTCGGAGCGCGATCGGGGTGCCACGAAATTGATCTGAGGAAAAAACTTTTGAAAATTTTAGTGGATTCTCTTGCTTTGTTCATAACGCGTTTCTATAATTCCCGCATCGATGGGTCAGATGCAGTTTTGTGCGCTCGTCCAGCAGCATAGACCCTGAAGAGGAGGAGAGTTATGCCAGCTAAGAAGAAGCCCGGTACCAAGGCTGTATCCAAAGCCAAAATGAAGAGCACCATGAAGAAGAAAGCTGCGCCGAAGAAGCCAACCAAAAAGAAGTAAGCTTTTAACCCCGCCTTCGCGACGACGCTGAAGGCGTACTACCGGGCTAGCTGCTGGAATGAGCCGGGGCTTCAAGGCCTCGTCAACAGAAGGCCCCCTCGTCAGAGGGGGCCTTTCTCGCCGATCAGAAAACCTTTTTGCCGCGCCGGATTTCTCTGCCAGCGCTGAACGATGGAGCTGAGACGCGGGCGTCTGGCGGGCGCGATCGCGCATCCCGCAACGCGGAAATTCAGCCGTCCGATCGTCCTTCTGCCCGAACTCTTCACTACAATTAGTCATCTTTCTCTCCTCTCAGGCTATCTGAACGACCTCGGATGGGAGGTGTGCACGCTCGATCCGTATTCGGCTCTTGGCGCGGATTGTGGAGTTGCGGCGCTGACGGCCCTCGTACGCGAAGCGCTCGGCGCCTGCGAGGGCAATCCGATACTGGTCGGACACGGCTACGGCGGATGGCTGGGGCTACAGCTTGCGCCGGAGCTTTCGACCGTCGCGATAGGCCTCGGCCCTGCCCTGCCCGGCTTTCGCTCGCCTTTGATTGCGGGCTGGCGCCGACGGCTGGCCCTGAAGCTGGGGACTCCGCTCGCGCCGCCGACCGGTCGCACGTTGTTTGAATTCATCGCGGACGCCGAAGCGTTTCAGCGCGAGCAGATAATTCGCGGCCTGACCCGTCATTTTGCGGGCTTCGCCGCGGAACTGGAGCGGCAGGCGGAATCGCGTGATGCGCCGGCGACGCTCTCGCCGCCGGCGGCTGCGGCCCCGAGCGGACTGATAATCGCCGGCGACTCCGATATCTTCGCGCCGCGCGACCGCGTCGCGCGTTTTGCTCTCGCGATCGGCGCGGAAGTGCGCTGGCTTGGGGGTCGCGGCCATTGGCTTGTCGGCGGACGCGCGCTGGAGCGCACGGTGAGCGAGATGCAGCGCTTCATCGTGCGCGCGCTGGGGCAGGAGCTGCTGCTGCTCTATTCCGAGCCGCCGGAGGACCAGGGCGCGTGAAGGGCGCGGGAGTGGAATTGCGAAGCGCGCGCTCATTTGTTACAGAAATACATGGCGCTGATTTTTTTCAATTTCAGCTGACCGGCCCATAAGGACCCGCGGTAACCCTGCGGGTTTTGTTTTATCTGCGGGTTTTGCCTGATTCGAGGATATGACTATGGCGCACCAGGAATTTCGCGAGGGCCTGACGTTCGATGACGTTCTGTTGTTGCCACAGTACTCGGAGCTGATGCCGTCGCATTGCGATGTGGCGACCGCGCTGACGGCCCGCATCAGACTGCGCATCCCGCTGCTCTCGAGTCCGATGGACACGGTGACCGAGTCGCGCACGGCGATCACGATCGCGCAGTTGGGCGGGCTTGGCTTTGTCCATCGTAATCTCTCGATCGAACGCCAGGCGGCGGAGGTCGCCCTGGTGAAGAAGTTCGAAAGCGGAATGATCGCCGATCCGGTGACGGTTCATCCGGAGCAACCCATCGGCGAAGCACTCGCCATCATGCAGCGCCACGGCATCTCAGGTCTCCCGGTGGTCGCCGAGTCGCGTCTCGTCGGGATTCTCACCAACCGCGATCTGCGTTTCGAGCGGCGTCCCGATCGGCCGGTGAAAGAGGTGATGACCAAACGGGTTATCACCGCGCGGCCGGGGATCCAACTGGAGGAGGCGAAGGAGATCCTGCAGGCCCATCGGATCGAAAAGCTGCCCCTGGTGGACGAGCACGACCGGCTCTGCGGCCTCATCACCGTCAAGGACATGGACAAGGCGACGCGCCATCCTTACGCGAGCAAGGATGCGCACGGGCGGCTGCGCGTCGGCGCCGCGATCGGCGTCGGCCCGGACCGCGAGGAGCGCGCGCAGGCGCTGTGTCGCGCGGGCGTGGACGTACTCTGTATCGATACGGCGCACGGCCATTCGCTCAACGTTATCGAAGCCCTCCGTCAGACCAAGCGGGAGTGTCCGGGCGTCGAGGTGGTGGCCGGAAGCGTCGCCACGGCCGAAGGCGCCAAGGCCTTGATCGAGGCGGGCGCCGACGCCCTGCGCGTCGGCATGGGTCCCGGCTCGATCTGCACCACGCGGATGGTCGCCGGGGTCGGCGTGCCGCAGGTAACCGCGATCATGGACTGCGTGGCGGTGGCCGAGCCGCGCGGAATTCCGGTGATTGCCGACGGCGGGATTCGCTTCTCGGGCGACGTGACCAAGGCGCTTGCGCTGGGTGCCTCGACCGTGATGATCGGATCGTTGTTCGCGGGGACCGAAGAGAGTCCCGGCGAGACGATCCTTTATCAGGGCCGCAGCTACAAGATGTATCGCGGGATGGGCTCGCTCGGGGCGATGAGCGAACGGGTGCGCGACCGCTATGCGCAACAGGATGTTGCGCCGAGCAAGCTCGTGCCGGAAGGGATCGAGGGACTGGTGCCGTATCGCGGGACGCTCGCCTCGAATATCGAACAGCTCGTCGGCGGCCTCCAGGCGGGGATGGGGTATGTCGGCGCGATGGATCTGGCGGATCTGCGGCGGCGCGCGAAGTTCCTGCGGGTCAGCGATGCCGGCCAGCGCGAAAGCCACGTCCATGACGTCTTTGTCACCAAGGAAGCGCCGAACTACCGGCCATCATAGTTGCCGCATGCGCGGGCGGAAGAAGCTGAGAGTCGGCGTGCTCTTTGGCGGACGGTCGAGCGAACATGAGATTTCGCTGCGCTCCGCGCTAACGGTCATTTCGGCGCTCGATCCCGCACGCTACGCGGTTATTCCCATCGGCATCACCCGCGACGGACGCTGGTATCTGCGCGACGATGCGCTCGCGTATCTGCGCGTCGCGGCGCCCAAACTCCGCGCGTTGAATCGCGCCGGACTGCCGATCAACCTGCCGCCCTACCCCGGCGGTTTTCATCTGGTCGCGACGGCGCGCGCGAAGACCCGCGGGCACCAGGCCCGGCAGGAAGCGATCGCGACCCCCGATGTGATTTTCCCGGTCCTGCACGGCACTTACGGCGAGGACGGCACCATCCAGGGTCTGCTCGAACTGGCCGGCATCGCCTATGTCGGCGCGGGTGTGCTGGGCTCGGCGATCGGCATGGACAAGGAGATTCAGAAGCGCCTGCTGCGCGATGCCGGCTTGCCGGTCGTCCGTTTTCACGCGCTCACGCGGAGCGCCTATGAGGAGGATTCGCGGCTGCCGATACGATTGGCGGATGATCTGGGCTACCCGCTGTTTGTCAAACCCAACACGCTCGGCTCGTCGGTGGGAATCTCCCGGGTGGCCGAGCGCAAATCGCTCGCGGCGGCGCTCGACGAAGCCTTCCAGTACGACCGCAAAGTCCTGCTCGAAGCGGCATGCCCCGGCCGCGAATTCGAATGCGCCGTGCTCGGCAACGATCGCCCCGAGGCTTCTCTCCCCGGCGAGGTGATCGTCCGAGGCGGTCACGAGTTCTACAGTTACGAGTCCAAATATGTCGATCCAGACGGCGCGACTATCCAGGTACCCGCCGAGCTGCCGCACGACGTTCGCGAGCGGATCCGCGAATGTGCGGTGGCGGCCTTCGGTACGCTGGGGCTGCGCGGCATGGCGCGCGTGGATTTTCTCGCCAATCACGATTTGAGCGAGCTGTATATCAACGAAGTCAATACCATTCCGGGGTTTACGACGATCAGCATGTATCCCCGGATGTGGGAGGCTTCCGGTTTGAGTCTGCCGCGGCTTATCGATCGTCTCATCGAACTTGCGCTCGAAGATCACGACGCGCGCAGCCGCTTGAAGTACAGTTACCTGCCCGATAGCAAGCGACTCTGATGGCTGAACTGCTGATCGCCACTTCCAATCGCGCGAAGCTCGACGAGTATCGACTCCTGCTCGACGGTTGCGGACTTGCGGCGGTCTCCCTGCGTGACGTCGGTATCACCGAGGAGGCGCCCGAGGATGCCGACAGTTTCGTCGCCAACGCGCGGGCCAAGGCGCGGTTTTATTTCGACCGCGCGCGGCTGCCGACGCTCGCCGACGACGGCGGTCTCGAAGTTGACGCGCTCAACGGCGCGCCCGGCGTCCATTCCCATCGATGGCTGGGGGTGGCCAATCCTGATGATCGCGCGCTCGCCGAGGAGGTGGTTCGGCGGATGAGCGGAGTGCCAGCGCCACGCCGCATCGCGCGTCTGCGCAGCGTGGCCGTGCTGCTTTACCAACTCGGCGGAGCGCTGCAAGAGGCGATTGCCGACGCCGCGCTCGAGGGCGTCATTGCCGATCGCTGTTTCCCCGAGATTCGTCCGGGTTTCCCCTATCGTTCGGTGCTGTATCTGCCGGCCATGGGCAAGTATCTCGCGGAGGTCGGGGAACGCGAAGCCGCCCAACTTAGCCATCGCCATGCGCTGGTCGAGCAGCTTCGCCCTCATCTCGCGCGACTCGCGGGCGCCGGCCGCCCGGTGAAGGCAGCGCCGTGAGCACGCGCTCATCGATGCGTATCGTCGTCACCGGTCTCGCCGCGACCTATCCGCTGGGCGGCGTGTTCTGGGACTACGTCCAGTACGCGCTGGGCTTCATGCAGATGGGCCACGAGGTGCTGTATCTGGAGGACAGCGGCAAATGGTGCTACGACCCGGCGGCCGAGACCTTCGTTGAATCAGGGGCGCGCAACGCGGAATGGTTCGCCGCGCAACTTCACAGGTTCGATGAACGGCTCGCGGCGCGATGGTTTTTTCGCGATCCCCTCGGGCAAACCTGGGGATTGGAATGGCCGAAGGTCGTCGAATTCTGCCGCACCGCCGAGGTCTTCGTGCATGTCTCCTTTTCATGCCGGATGCGCGATGAATACTGCGCAGCGCGAAAACTGGTGTTCATCGATAGCGACCCCATGTTTACCCAGGCGAGCATTCCGCAATACCTCGCCGGCCGCCTGACCCCGGAAGATCCCGACGGACAGCGCGTCGCCACGATGCTGCGCCATCAGGTGCATTTCACTTTCGGCGAAAATATCGCCGGAGCGGATTGTCGCGTGCCCCGCGCTCATCTGAATTGGCTGCCGACGCGCCAGCCGATCGTGCTGGAGTGCTTCCGCGACTCGCGTCTCGCGCCGCCTCAGCGCCGCCGCGTGTTGACCACGGTGATGTCGTGGGAATCGGCCGATCGTGGACCGATAATCGACGGCGTCGAGTACGGCGCCAAGAGCCGCGAGTTCGTCCGCTTCATCGATCTGCCCGGCCGCTCGCCGCTCCCGCTCGAGATCGCGATCAGCGGCAAGGCGCCGCGCGCTGAGCTCACGGCGCGCGGTTGGCGCCTGGTGGAAGCGCCGCAGGCATGCGGTGATCCGTGGAGCTATCGCGACTACCTGGCTCGTTCGTACGGCGAATGGAGCATCGCGAAGAACGCCTATGTGCAGAGTCGCAGCGGATGGTTCTCGTGTCGCAGCGCCTGTTATCTGGCGCTGGGCGTGCCGGTGATCGTGCAGGATACGGGCTTCGGCTGTGCCGTCCCGACGGGCCGTGGCGTGATGGCTTTTGCGACTCCCGACCAGGCGCAAGCCGCGATTGAATCGGTCGCCGGTGATCCGCAGCGCCATTCGGCGGCCGCCCTGGAAATCGCCGATCAATATTTCGCGGCCGCCAGGGTTTTGGGAACGCTGCTCGATCGCGCTCTCAGCACGTCTTCCTAGACCTCGTCCGGTCCAGGCGCGCCGTATCGCGATCCATCGGCAAGTAGTTCACGATTACGACGTAATCGACAGACGCCTGACGGAGGAGAACCATGCCGTTTGCCAACATTATCCTGGATAAGCACGAACTCATCGGAACGCTGACGCTCAATCGGCCGGAGAAGCTGAACGCGATGACCCCGGCGCTGATTGCCGAGTTCGCCGAAGCGCTGACGCAGATCGAAAAAGACCCGGAAATCAAAGTGCTGATTGTTCGCGGCGCCGGGCGCGCTTTTTCAACCGGTTACGACCTCACCGGCGGCTGGGGCGACGACGCCCCGCGACCCTTCACGATCGACGACGACCAACGCTTCCTGCAACGTTACATCGAGCACTGGCTGCGCCTGCGCGATCTGCCGAAGCCGGTGATTTCGATGGTTCACGGCTATTGTCTCGCCGGCGCCACCCAACTATGCGTCAGCACGGACATTATATTCGTCGCCGACGACGCGCAGATCGGCTTCCCGTCGATTCCCGCAGGAGCCGGTTACGTCAGCGCCTTCTGGAACTGGATGGTGGGGCCCCATCGCACCAAGTACCTCGCCTTCCTTCCGGGCAGCCGCATCAGCGGCAAGGAAGCGGAGGCGATGGGCTTCGCCACTCGCGCGTTCCCGAGCGCCAATCTCGAGCAGGAGACCTATGACTACGCGCGGCGCGTGGCCAGGGTTCCGGCGCAGAAGCTGCGCCTCGAGAAGACCGCGATCAATCGCGCGATGGATCTGCGGGGCTTTCGCACTGCGGTGATGGCCGGTGCGGAGTTCGACGCCATCTTCCATTTCGGTCCCGGCAATGAAGAGATCCGCAAGGTCCAGAAGGAACGCGGACTGCGTGGCGCGATCCAGTGGTACGAAAATAAGTGATGCTGAGCGGTCGCCCCTCCCGGCAGATTGCCGCAGCCTTTGAGCTTGCGCCGCCTCCGATGCTATTGAGCGGAGAGTAGTCCGCCGACGGTCGGGGACGAAGCTGCGGGAGGCCAAAGATGGACACCGGAGTACCACGTCATGTGCTGGACGGTTACAAGGTTCTCGACTTCACTCAAATCGTTGCCGGACCCACCTGCACGCTGATGCTGGCGGAGATGGGCGCCGAGGTGATCAAGGTCGAGATGGCGCCTAACGGTGACCCATCTCATTTGGGACCCTTTCTGAAAGACGGACGCAGTGGCTATTTCGTCCAGCATAATCGTGGCAAGAAAGACATCTGCATCGATCTGAAGCGGCCCGAAGGCCTGGCGATCGCGAAGGAGCTCGTCAAGAAAGTTGATGTAGTAGTTGAGAATTTCGCGCCGGGCGTGATCGGCCGGCTGGGACTCGGCTGGGAGGTCGTGCACGAGCTTAACCCGGCCTGTGTCATGTGCTCGATTTCGGCCTTCGGCCAGACCGGACCGCTCGCCAATGAGCCAGGCTTCGATTACCTCGGAGCGGCGTATGCCGGCGTGGTCTCGATGTGCGGAGAGACCGGCAGTTCCCCATACGTCCCCATGATTGCGCTCGGCGACGTCAGTACCGGCGTCCACGCGATGGGCGCTATCTGCGCGGCGCTGCTCGGGCGGGCGCGCACCGGTCTCGGACAGCATCTGGACGTCTCGCTGCTCGACAGCTACTTCCACTATCACGAGTGTGGCATTGAAACCTTAAGCCTGAGCAACGGGACGATTCAGCCGACGCGTTCCGGGATGCATTCCTGGTACGCGGTTCCGGCGGGCATCTTCAAGGCCCGCGAGCGGTATATTTTCATTATCGCGCCGCTCGACCATCACTTCGCGATGCTCTGTCGGGCGATGGGCCAAGCTGAGCTCGCGAGCGATCCACGCTTCAAGACCAACGCCGATCGCTTAACCAACCTGAAGGAGCTGATCGCCACGATCGAAGGCTGGATGCAGTCGCGATCGCCAAGTGATGAGGCGACGCTCGCCGCCTTGAAGGAACATCGCGTGCCGCATGCGCCGGTTCTATCCGTGGCCGAGGCGGTGAACCATCCACATCTCCGCCAACGCGGCACCGTGCGCACCGTGCATGATCAGATGCTGGGTGATTTCGACGTGCCCGGCTTCTCGCTGCGCTTTTCGGCCTATCAGCCCCTGCAGCTCGAAGCGCCGACCCAGGGCCAGCATAACGAGCAAGTCCTGGTCGAGATGCTGGGATATGCGCCGGCACGTGTCCGGGAGTTGCAGGAAGCGGGTGTCCTGGTCGCAGCGAGACGCTAGCGGAAGCGAGCCTCATAGCCCAAAAAGCGCCGCTGGGGCGTTCGCCGATTGGCGAGCGGCGGAAGCGGCTTCACGCAGGCGAGGCGGCGACGTGTAACGCGCCGCGGCGCGAATCCGCCGGCGGCAACCGGCGCGCTTAGATCCCGATCTCTCGAAGAAAGGGACGCAACGCTTCCAGTAATCCTGCCGGATTGTCTCCCTGAATCGTATGACCGGCGTTGGGAATCTTGATCCAGCGGCCGGCCGGCAGTGATTCCGCGAATTTCCGCGCGTTGGCATCCGAGAAGATATCGCTATGCTCGCCGCGCATGATCAGGGTCTTGCAACTGATCTGATGGATATCGCGCTGAATTTGCCGGGTCCGCTCGACCCGTTCCTTCATCAGATCCGGCGACATCCGGTTGGGATCGTGTTTCCACGTCCATTTGCCGTTGGGCAGACGACGCAGATTGTGCATCAGGCTGCGGCGCAGCAGCGTTGGATTGCGCCGCGGATTGAACGCCATCGCGCGTTCGACGAACGCGTCCACCGAGTCGAGTACACGATCCTGGCTGACGAAGTCGCGGATCCGCTTGGCGCCGTCCATGCTCAACTCAGGACCGACATCGACGAGCACCAGGCCGGCGAGCTTGTCGGCGTGTGCGATCGCATAGCCGATCGCGGCAAAACCGCCCATCGAATGGCCGACCAGCAAGGGGCGCTCGAGCCCCAGCTTCTCGATGAAGCCTTCGATATCCTGCACCTGCTTGTCGTGACTGTAATCGGCCGTGGGTTCCCATTCGCTGTCGCCGTGGCCGCGCTGATCGAGCGCGAGGCAGTGATATTCCCCGCGAAGCATCAGCGCCACCACATCCCAGGTGTGCGCGTTCAGACCGCCGCCGTGAAGAAAGACGATCGGATGGCGGCCGCGCGTGCCCCAATCCAGGTAGTGGAAGCGCATCCGATGAATCACGATGTGATGTGATTCTGGCAGGACGATCTGCGGCGCCTTCAGGCCGGCAAGACTGGTTGCGAGCTCGAGGTGTTCGATCTGTTCGGCTTCAGTCAGCACGATGGAAACTCCTGGTCTGTTTCGAGATTGATAACAGCCACCAAACGACGCAGATATAGCAACGCCTGAGCCCAGCTTCAAATGAAGCGATGCGTCCCGGCAAAGGGAGACGCGGTCACGAAGGCCTGCGGCCTGGTCAATCCACCGGGACCCGCACGCCGCGCCAGTCCGCTGGCGCCTGAGCGGACGGCGCGCAGTTTCCGCGATCGCGCTATCCGGAGCGATAACCGGTGTCGCAAAAGCGAAGCGGGCCTAAGGCCCGCTTCGTGCAAACTAAGCTTTACCAGCGATTACCGCGACCACCACCGAAGCCGCCGCCACCGTCGCGGCCCCGGCCGCCGCGACCGCCACCGCCCCCGCCGGGACGCCGGTCGCCGCCACCGCGGGGACCACCGAAGCCACCGCCGCCGCCCTCGCGCGGACGCGCTTCGTTCACGCGAATCGCGCGTCCTTTCAGTTCCGTTTGATTGAATTCCTCGATAGCGCGTGCCGCCTCGTTCGAGTCCGCCATCTCGACGAAGCCGAAACCCCGCGATTGACCGGAGAATTTGTCCATCACTACGGTCGCGCTATCGACCTTGCCCGCCTGAGAGAAAAGCGCTTCCAGGTCTTCATTGGTCACCGAGTAGGCGAGATTGCCTACATACAACTTCGTGGGCATCCGAGCCCTCCTTAACGTCTATGCCGGGAAGCAGAACCAGAAAAAACCCACGCGGGCTTTCAACGGAAGGATGCATCCGGGCGAGTACAGCTATGTTTTATCGTCCAATGAACGGAAAGTCCATCGGGTGACCGGCAAAGATGCCTTCTGCATAAGTCGCAAAGGTTAGGATTGGGCGTCGTCACTACACCCTAAGACCCTGATGCCGCTTCATGGCGCGAGGGTCGTCGGCGGGCCGCCGTGCGAACCGGCGACGCTCACGCCGACAGGACTCTGTCAAAGTGGGCTGGCGTCGATTCGCGCTGCGGTGAGGAGCTCGATCGCCCGCTCCTTGTCGGCCGCGTTCTGGAGTACAATGCGCCCCCGGCGCGCCGAACCGCTCAGCGGCTCGTCAATCTGTGCCGCCGCGATGATCGGAATATCGCGGCCGCGCAGCAGCGCCAGAGCATAGTTGAGAACGCTGAGTAAGCGGTTTTCTCGCTCAACCAGAATGTCGATAATCGTCGGCATCGTCAGCCCCTAGTCCGACACCAGTGACGATCCTGAAATATCATGGCTGAGATAAAATGGGATATGGACGAGTAGCGGCTGTTAACGCATGGTTAGCAGAAATTTGCCCAAAAGTGACAGATGTCGTGAGATGGCACTCGGTAGCCGAATCGGCGCAGGCGGACGCCGGTCCGGGAGCCGACGTTGACTAACTAACCGCCTCAGGCAGGAGCCCGCGAATGGGATATATCACGACCAGCGACGACGTTCGGCTTTACTACGAAGAGGCGGGAACGGGTGCGGCTGTGGTCTTCGTTCATGAATTCGCCGGCGACTATCGCAGCTACGAGAATCAGTTGCGATTCTTTTCGCGCCGCTATCGTTGTATTGCGTTCAACGCCCGCGGCTATCCGCCCTCCGACGTCCCGGATGACGTCGCGAAGTATTCGCAGGCGCGGGCGCGCGACGATATCCGCGACCTGCTCGATCGTCTGGAGATCGGCCGCGCGCATATCGTGGGCATCTCGATGGGCGGGTTCGCGACGCTTCACTTCGGACTCGCCTATCCTGAGCGGGCAAACTCTCTGGTCATTGGCGGCTGCGGTTACGGCGCCGAACCTTCGCGGCGTGAGCAGTTCATTGCCGAATGCGAGGCGTCGGCGCGTCGCTTCGAGACGCTGACCATGGAAGAAGCGGCGGCAGAGTATGCGCGCGGGCCGACGCGAATTCAGCTTCAGAACAAGGATCCGCGCGGATCGGATGAATTTCGCCGCATGTTGGCTGAACACTCGCCGCGCGGATCAGCTCTCACCCTGCGCGGAGTGCAGAGCCGGCGGCCGTCATTGTTCGAGCTCGTCGATCAATTGCAGCGTCTGACGGTGCCGGCACTGATCATGGCCGGGGACGAGGACGACCCCTGTCTGGAAGGTTCGATGCTGCTCAAACGTTCGATTCCTTCGGCGGCGCTGGTAATCCTGCCGCGGACCGGCCATGCACTGAACCTGGAAGAGCCGGCGCTGTTCAATTCCTTCGTCGCCGATTTCTTCCATCAGGTGGAAAACGGGCGATGGGGATTGCGTGACCCCCGAACGCTGAGCGGCCGGATTATCTAGTTGCGTCGCCGGTCGATGATCCAAACGGTCATATCCCAGGCATTGCGAATACCGATGAGCAGAAGAAAGATGAGCGCGGTTGCCATCCACCTGAGCGCTCGATCCGGCGAACGTAGCGGGCCCGTGCCCACGAAGCCGAGCAGGAGGTAGGCGATGATCGGCAGGCCGGCGTACCATAGGCGATCGGCGAGGTCGATCGTGCTGACGAGCCCGTGGCGAACCATCCGTCGCAACACCCACGACGCATAAAGCAGTCCGGCAACGCCGACCACCGTCGTCAGCAGTCGGAAATCATGCCAGGTGAGGGTCGGGATCATGCCTATTAGGCAAAGGACGAGGACCGCAGCAAAGTGCGCCACCGTCGGCGAGAGAAACGAGCGGATGCCGGCCTGGTGGTCGCGCGTGAAGACGCCGGCGCCGATTGAAGCTGCCACGAACATCAGCCCAATCAAGGTGGCGGCCGCCGAGCCGATAAGACTATAAAACTCGCGCCAGGCGGAGAGATCCGGTGTCAGCGGAGGCGTCGTCACGGGAGCTTGACCATCATGGGCGGCATGCCTTACGAGTTTAGGCGCGCACGCCAACCCTCGAAACTATAGATTGAAAACCCATGAAATACGTAATTATTCACGGCGACGGCATGGCGGATTGGCCATGCGAAGAACTGAACGGCCGCACCCCGCTCGAAGCCGCGCACAAACCGACCATGGATTTGATCGCCGCCCGCGGCAGCCTGGGCCTGGTTGCCACCATTCCGCCCGGGATGCCTTCCGGGAGCGACGTCGGAACGATGACGATGCTGGGTTACGACCCCGCCCGTTATCATACCGGGCGGGCGCCGATCGAAGCAGCCAGCATGGGCATCGAACTGGGACCCGCCGACGTAGTCTTTCGCATGAACCTGGTTTCTCTCAAACCTGATGAAAGCGGCGCACCGCTGATGGATGACTTCACGTCAGGGCACATCACCAGTGCAGAGTCGGCGCAGATAGTCAGCGATCTTCAGCGGCGCCTGAGCAGCGACGAGATTCAGTTCTTCAACGGCGTCAGCTATCGGCATCTGATGGTATGGCGGGGCGGCGTGACGGGAACCCGGCTGACCCCTCCGCACGATATTACCGGCCGGGCGATCACCGACTATCTGCCCTCCGGCGAGGGTAGTGAGCGCCTCCAATCAATCATGGAGCAGGCCGCGGCCGTGCTCCGCGATCATCCTGTGAACCGCGATCGCCGCGCGGCCGGCAAGCCGCAAGCCAACGCAATCTGGCTCTGGGGACAGGGGAAACGTCCAGCGGTACCGACGCTCAAGGCGCGCTTCGCGGTCAACGGCGCAGTGATCTCGGCGGTCGATCTGGTCAATGGCCTGGGTCGGCTCGCCGGCCTCGAGGTCATTACGGTTCCGGGCGCCACCGGCTATCTCGACACGGATTACGCGGCCAAAGGGCGGTACGGCCTCGAAGCGCTTAAGCATCGCGACTTCCTGCTGATCCACATCGAAGCGCCGGATGAAGCCGGACACATGGGCCGCCCCGATCTCAAGACCGAGGCCATCGAGCGCATCGACGAACTCATCCTGAAACCGCTACTGCGCGAGCTGCCGCTGATGGACGATTTTCGGCTCCTGCTGATGCCGGATCATGCCACGCCGTGCAAACTCAAGACGCACTCGAACGAGCCCGTGCCCTTCGCTATGCTCGATCGCACTGCACTCGAGAGTCAGCGCAGCATTGCGCGACGATATATCGAATCGGATGCGGCCAACTCGGGAATCAGGCTTGAGGAAGGTTATCGGCTGATCGACGCGCTGTTCGCCGACGGCCGCCTGAACTAAGGTCTGCCGGTGGGACGATGAGGAAGCGGACCGGACGCTGAACCGCAGCAGCGAACTTTATCGGTACGCGCTGCGTCGCGGTCCTGTCAGATGGAACGGTAAGGATTGCTGATGGAACGAAATCTCGCCCTCGAAGTTGTCCGCGCGACCGAAGCGGCGGCGCTCGCTGCAGCGCGCTTTATCGGCAAAGGCGACGAGCAGGCGGCCGACCGTGTCGCGGCCGAAGCGATGCGCAATACGCTGAACTCAATCGCCTTCGATGGCAAGGTCGTCATCGGCGAGGGCGAGCATGGGGCGACGGAACTGCTCTACGAGGGTGAGATTGTCGGAACCGGCGCCGGTCCGGAAGTCGATGTGGCGCTCGACGCGCTCGAGGGATCGCTCATTTGCGCCAGCGGCGGGCCCAATGCGATGGCGTGCATCGCGCTCACCCAGCGCGGCAAATTGCTGCGCTGCCCGGATACCTACATGGACAAAATCGCCTGTGGTCCGGTGGGGCGCGGGGTGATCGATCTCGACCTCGGCCCGGCCGAAAACCTGAGGCTGCTGGCCGAGGCGAAGAAGGTTTATGTCGAGGATCTGCGCGTCGCGATTCTTGATCGCCCGCGTCATGAAAAATTGATCAACGAAGTCCGTCGTGCCGGCGCCGGGATCAAGCTGCTGTCGGCCGGCGACCTGTCAGCCGCGATCGCGACGACGCGGCCGGAGAGCGAAATCGACATTCTGATCGGCGTCGGCGGTGCCCATCAGGGATTGCTCGCCGCCGCCGCGATTCGCTCGGCCGGCGGCGACATGCAGTGTCGCTTCACCCCGCGCGATGATCGCGAAGCGGAGGCCTGTCTCGCCGCCGGCATCCTTGACCTGCATCGCAAGTTTCTGCTGGAGGAGCTGGCCGGCGATGATGTGATGTTCGCCGCCACCGGCGTGACCACCGGCGACTACCTGCGCGGCGTGCGCTTTTTTTCCGGCGGCGCGATGACCAACAGTGTCGTGATGCGCTCGAAGACGCGCACGGTTCGCTTCATCGAAGCGATCCATCACTTCGATTTCAAACCCGAGTATTAGTTGGCGCCGGGCACTTCGCGATCGTCGCGCGGAGCGGTCGCGTCACGCGTCAGGGCGGAGCGTTCGAGACTCTGCGCCAGGCCGACGATCTGTTTGGCCAACGGCGTATCGGCGTATTCCCGGATAAACAGCGCGCCACGATCGTTGGTTTCCGCCAACCGGGGATCAAACGGCAGGCGGTCGAGTATCGAAACTCCGGCAGCCACCGCGGTTGCGATCATCGCGCCGTGCGGCAACAGCGGACGGACGGCATGACAGCCGTCGCAGTTAAAGCCGACCATGTTTTCGACCAGGCCGAGGACCCGGGCGCGCTTCGACGCCAGAAATTCGAGCATCCGCTGAGTCGCTTGAGCGGCCAGGCGCGCCGGATGGGACACCACCACGAAGTTGGCCTCGGGCACGAGCTCCAGAATACGCGAGCACGCTTCCAGGCCCGGCGCCGCATCAATCAAGAGCAGATCGGCCGCACCTAAACGGGTGTGCGCCAGCGTGCGCGACAGGGTGGCGGCATAGCCGGTGCTCGCCGGCCGACTGCCATTTTCGGTCGCCGGCAGGATTTCCGCGTCGCTCAGATTCAACAGCGGTATCGCCGGTTCAAGCGCGACGTTGACCGTGACGACGCGCAACCCGAGCGGGCCCGTGGCTGGATCGGCCGCATCGCTCAGCGGCAGCCGGCGTGGCGTCTTCATCCCGAGCATCGCATGGAGACTCGGACTGTTAAGGTCAGCGTCGAACAGGACAGCCTTGCGGCCGCTCTGCGCCAGGGCTGCGGCGATGCTCACGGTCAGCGCGCTCTTGCCCACACCGCCGCGCGCGCTGGTCAGCACGATCGTGCTTTTGATCGCCTCGAGGTTGGCGCGTATCTGCGCCACGGCGTCAGGCAGACACGCGGCTGTATCAGGCTCGAAATCCGTGAAAATACTCATCTTAGCGTGGACGGGGTTTCGCGGAGGCGGCGACAGCGCCAGCGCTGAAGCAGCCTACGGTTCAGTGTAGCAACTGACGTGCCGCATGCACCAGAGTCCTGTAGCCGCGCTCATAGTCAGTCTTCCGATGGCTTTTGCGTGTCCATCCTGACATATAACCGAAGCAAGGCTCATGTATCCAAAGATATAGATAAAATTATCGTCGGCGCTGGACATGCGCGCGAGCGCCGGACAGGCACGGGGCGCGAAGCGCGCGCCGAGGCTGACTCCATCCAACAGAGGCGTTCGGCGAGGGACCGCGTCAGGCGCTCTCCTCGTCCGAATCGCTGGTGCCGAGCTTGCGATAGACGTTACGACCCTCGTCCACGCGCCGTTGCGAGCGCGCCTCGCGCTCCTGATCCTGCTGACAATCGCGGCACAGGCGGGTGAACGGCAGCGCCCGGAGGCGTTCCTCGGCGATCTCGAGGCCGCAGGCTTCGCAGACGCCGTAGCTGGCGTCGGCGATCCGCGCAAGAGCATCGTCTATCTGTTGCGACTTCAGGCGATCGCGATCCGAGAGGATAAAACTTATCTCGCGGTCGCGCTCTTCGGAGGCGAGGTCATAGGTGTCCATGCCTTCGTCCTTATTGCCTTCACGCTCGGCACGGAGCTCCGCTTCAGCCTCGGCCAGCAGCTTGCGCTTCATTTCGAGCAGCGCGGTTTCCTGCTCCGCGAGAAATTTTTTACGATTTGCCGGGCTGGCCTTCTTTGCCATTAGTTCCTTCTCCTTGGTTCAGGCAGCCGGTCCTTGAATTGTCCCGACCAGGTCGTAGGTGCGTGCTTGCTCAATGCGAACGCGAACGAACTCACCGGGGAGGGCCTCGCCACGCAGGATCACCATGCCGTCGATTTCGGGCGCCTGGGAAGCGGTCCGTCCGCGCCATCGGCCGGCCCGTCCGCCCAATTCACCCTCGACCAGCACCTCGACCTCGCGTCCGACCCACATGCGATTCCGCGCTTGCGCGATCGTCGCCTGGAGCTCTAAAAGCCGTCGACGGCGTTCGCGTTTGACCGCGTTCGGCACCTGGTTCGCCATCGCGCCCGCAACCGTATTCTCTTCACGCGAATAGGTAAACACGCCGACGCGATCAAATTGCTGGTGCCGGATAAAGTCCTCCAGATGGCGAAAGGCGGACTCGGTTTCCCCGGGAAACCCGACGATAAACGAGCTGCGCAGGGCGACGCTCGGGATGGCGTGGCGGACGCGGTCGAGCAGCCGGTTCAACGCGGCGACCCCGCGTTCGCGCTTCATCGCCCGCAGCACCTCGTCATCGGCGTGCTGCAACGGCATATCGATGTACTTGACGACCTTGGGCAGGTCGGCGACGGCCTCGAGCAATTCGTCGTTGAGCGAACTCGGATAGCAATACAGCAGACGGATCCAGCGCAAGCCCTCGATATCGTTCAAACGCTCGAGCAAACGCGCCAGTGACTCGACCGGGCGCAGATCCCGGCCATAGGCGGTCAGGTCCTGGGCGATAAGATTCAATTCGCGCACACCGCCCGCCACCAGCCGCTCCGCTTCAGCGACGACGTCCTCGAGCGGCCGGCTCTGATGCTTCCCACGAATCTTCGGAATGATACAGAAAGAGCACTTGTGGTCGCACCCCTCGGAGACCTTCAGGTAGGCGGAGGCGCCGTCGGCGACGCGGATCCGCGGCAGCTCGGCATTGGGCAGCAGATGGGCCGCGCCGACGTAGCCGGTCGCGCGCCTTTCGTCGCGGGCGGTCCCGCGCAGCAGGTCCGGCAGGTCGAGGAAGTTGCCGGTGCCGACGAAGATGTCCACCTCGGGCAGCTCGTCGGCGAGCTCGGCGCCATAACGCTGCGCGAGGCATCCGCTGACGACGAGGCGGCGGCCGGGGGCCTCGCGCTTAAGCGCGGCAGCCTCGAGGATGGCGTCGATCGATTCTTTTTTTGCCGCCTCGATGAACGCACAGGTGTTAACCACCAGCACGTCGGCGGCCGTGGGGTCGAGCGTCAGCTCAAATCCCGCTTGCGCTAGTGCGCCGAGCATCAGCTCGCTGTCAACGAGGTTCTTGGCACAGCCAAGTGTTACTAGATGGACTCGTTCCATGCTCGCTCGCAGATGCCGAGGGATTAATATCTCTACTCGCCGACGATCCGAGGTGCAATCGTCGCCTGCGGCGGGAAAATTACGATTGCGACCCTGGCGTTACGATATCAGCGCCGGGCGGAACGACGAATTCGAATTCGTGCGAATTAACCGCGACGTTGCGCTGCAGGCGTGACAATTGCACCTCTGTCGAGTTGCCCATCGCGTCGGTCGCGCCGAGCCGAAGAATATCCAGCGTATGGGGATCGATACCCAGCTCGAGTTCGCTGCCGCCTTCCTTCGGCGTCAGGGTAAGATGCTCGAGCCCGTCGCTCGCGGACTGGCCCGGGCGGATGTTGAAATCGCGCTGCAAGTCACCGACGCCAAGGATGAACGCGACCGCGCTACGACTCTTGAAGGCGGTTCGGAGCGGCATCTCGATGACCTGGTTAAGGCCCGGATCGTAATCGTAGAGCTTGCTGCCGTCACTCACGATCGTTTCTGGTTGCGGCGCGGAAAATTCCCAGCGAATCAGTCCGGGTTTGCGATAGGCAACCGTGCCGCTGCGCGTGCGGGGCATGGCGCCGGGCGCCGCCACCGTCTCTTTGAAATCGGCGGTGAACGAATCGGTCGCCTGATAATGCTGCTGCAGCTTCGCGACCAACGCATCCAGTTCGGCCGATTGGACGGCCGCGCGGGCGCTCGCCCCGCCGATGATGAGGACCGTCGCCATCGCGACAAATAAGCCGAGCCGCGCCGCGCGCCGCGCCCGTGTCTGATATCTCAACTGCTTGCCGAGTGTCTTCAATTCGAGCGAATCCGGAGTTCACGCGGACGGGCGCCGTCTGCCGGCAGGACGAGACCGTCGCGTTCCATCTCTTCGACCATACGCGCTGCCCGATTATAGCCGATACGCAGCCGCCGCTGGATCATCGAGATCGAAGCCTGCCCGGCGTCGGTCACGATTCGCACGGCTTCGTCGTAGAGTGGGTCGCGATCGCCGCCGTCCTCGCTCGCGCCTTCGACCGCGGCGGTTTCGAGGATCTCCATCCGATAGTCGGGCGCGCGTTGCGCGCGGATAAACCGGCACACCTTGACCAGCTCGTTTTCCGATACGAACGGCCCGTGGAGGCGCCGCAGATGGGCCGTGCCGGGCGGCAGGAACAGCATGTCGCCCGCGCCCAGCAGACGCTCGGCGCCGATCGCGTCGAGAATCGTGCGTGAATCCACGCGCGAGGTCACCTGCAGTGAAATCCGCGCCGGCAGATTGGCCTTGATCAGTCCCGTAATCACATCGACCGAGGGTCGCTGCGTGGCGAGAATCAGGTGGATGCCGGCGGCGCGGGCCTTCTGCGCCAGCCGCGTGATATCACGCTCGACGGTTTTCCCTTCGCTCAACAGCAGGTCGGCCAGTTCGTCGATGACGATGACGATCTTCGGCATCCGCTGATGGCGGGTGAAGCCGTCGCTCGCGCCCGCACTGTCGGCGAGCGCGTCGGCGGTTTCCGCTCCGCGGAGTTGAATCAACTCACCGCTGCTGCCGAGCAGACGGTTGTAGCTGTCGATATTGCGCACGCCGAGGTCGCGCATCAGGCGGTAGCGCGCCTCCATCTCGCGCGTCGCCCAGAGCAGGGCCGCCGCGGCCTTCTCGGGATCGACCACGACCGGCACCAGCAGATGGGGCAGCGCGTCATAGACCGACAGTTCGAGCATCTTGGGATCAATCAGGATGAGGCGGACGTCGTCGGGGGTGGCGTTGAATAGGATTGAGGCGATCATTGCGTGCAGGGCCACCGACTTGCCGGTTCCGGTGGCGCCGGCAATCAGCAGATGCGGCATCAGGGCGAGGTCGGCCGCGACCGGCCGTCCCGCGATATCCTTGCCGAGTGCGATCGTCAGATGGCTGTGCGCCGCGGCAAACTCCGGCGCTTCGAGGATTTCCCGCAAAAAAACCTTTTCCCGTTTGCGGTTGGGGACCTCGATACCCACCACGGCCTCGCCCGGTACCGGCGCCAGAATTCGCACCGTCGCCGCCCGCAACGCCATCGAGAGATCATCAGCGAGATTGACGATCTGACTGACTTTGATCCCCGAGCCGAGCTCGAGCTTGTACATGCTGACGACCGGTCCAGGCTGAACTTCGACGACGCGCCCCTCAACGCCGAAGGCAGCGATCTTTTCCTCCAGCAGGCGCGCCCCAACCTGCATCGCGGCTTCATCGACGCGAGCGTGAGCGACGGGCGGCTGATCGAGAAGCTCGAGCGGCGGGAGCCGATATTCGCCGCCCGTTCCGTTTCTTGCGGCAAGCAGAGTCCTTGACGGCGGAGGGATTTTTTCACTCTGGGTCAGCGGACTTTTGTCGGCCGGGGTCAAGGGCAGCGTTATCGCCGGCTCGAGGGCCTGCGTCGGGAGCGTCTCGCGCGGATGATCGAGAGCCAGCGGAACGTGCGGGAAGGGCTCCGACGCACGGCGGGAGCGCCGCGCGTCATAAGCGCGCGCCCGCGCCCATAACGCTTCGAGCATCTCGGTCGGCGCGTGACCGGCGAGGAGGGTTAACCCGGCGATCACAATCAAGGAATCGAAGATGAGACCGCCGCCTCGGTTCAGCGACGCACACAGTCGTCCAGCCAGCATCACTCCGAAGGTCCCGGCGTGGTCGCGGCCAAACCCAAGCAGGCCGAGCGCCGCGGCGGCGCCGGCAATCATCAGCATGCCGCCGCAGGTCTGCGCGATCATCAGCCGGAGGAGGCGTCGCCAGTCGGCAGCGCGACGATTGGCCCACAGTTCCGTCGCCAGCAGCGCGGCGAGAAGCACGACGCCGATTGCGGCCGTTCCGAGCAGGTGGCTCAGCCATGATGCGAGAGCGTCGCCGATTCGACCGCCGGGGTTGGACGCGAAACCAAGGCCCAAAGCGCCGAGGCTCAGTGCCGCGAAGGCGACGATTGCCCAGGCCGTGAGCGCGACAATCTCGGCAACGACAGGGGCGCGGACCGCCGGCTCGACCGCAGTAAGTTCAATCGCAGGCGGCTTCGCTGCACGCAAAGACGCTCAAACCTCCAAGACGTAAGGCACGATTACGGGTCGTCTGCCGTCTCTGAGAAAATATGCGCGCAGGGCGCGCGTCATCTCCGCGCGGATTCGCGCCGGATCGAAGCGCAGATAACCGTTGAGTGCCTGGAGCCGCGTGCGCAGCTCGGCGCGCGCGCGGCCGAGGTCGCCGGCTGATCGCTCGCTCATCCCGCGAATCACCAGGTCGGGTCCGTTCACGATGCGGCCGTCGCCACCCGAGATTCCGACGATTGCGAACACCGTCGGCGCCATCTCGGAATCCCGATACTCTTCGAGCGCGCCCGCTGCGGCCGCCTGGAGTTCTTCCGCAAGGCATCGACCGGCGGGCACTTTGCGGCCTTTTCGCGCGCCGCCGCGCGTGAGCAGCAGAGGCTCGCCGTTCTCGAGCAGGAAACAGTCCGCTTCAGCCATCCCCGCCGCGCGCGCCACTCGCTGATGATGAACGAGATGACGATACTCGCCGTGAATCGGCACGAAACAACGCGGGCGCACGAGCCGGATAAGCTCGGCCAGCTCCTCGCGATAGGCGTGGCCCGAGACGTGGACCGTCGCGACGCCGTCGTAAAGGACTTCGGCGCCGCGCTTGAAAAGCTGGTTGATTACGGTCTGGATTGCGCGCTCGTTGCCGGGAATAAAACGCGACGACAGGACGATCAGATCGTCGGTGCCAACCTGGGCCACGGGATGGGTCCCGGCGGCGAGCCGGCTCAGCGCGGACAGCGGTTCACCCTGACTGCCGCCCGCGAGCATCGCCAGGCGCCGCGATTCGATAAAGTCGGCCTCCTGCGGGCTGATAAACGTGCCGGGCGGAAAATTAAGCTGGCCGGTTTCGACGCCGAGCCGAACGCTCTCCGCCATCCGCCGGCCGAGCGGCACCACGTAGCGCCCGACCTCGTGCGCGGCCTCGGTGAACTGTCGAATTCGATGGAGATGGGAGGAAAAGGCGGTCAGCACGCATTTGCCGCGGGCACGACGAACCACCTCGCTCATCAAGGGTTTGAGCGAACTCTCCGCGCCGCTGTGGCCGTCGCGTTCAGCATTGGTCGAGTCGGAGAGCAGCAGCGCCACACCCTCGGCGCCAAGTTGCGCGAAGCCCTCGGCGTCAAACGGCATCCCGTCCACCGGCGAAGGATCGATCTTGAAATCACCGCTATGGACGATCGTGCCGGCGGGCGTGCGCACCGCCAGAGCCACGGCGTCCGGCGTCGAGTGCGTAACGCGCAGCGCTTCCACGGTAAAAGGTCCGGCCGCGATTGGCGCACGAGGGACGAGCATGCGCAGGTCCGCTTCGAAAGCGGCGGCGGCGAGGGTCCGTCGAACGAAGGCGGCGGTAACCGGCGTCGCAAAGATCGGCGCGGGGAAACTCTGCAGCAGATACGGCAGCGCGCCGATATGATCTTCGTGGCCATGCGTCAGGAAGATCGCGCGGACGTTCAGCCCCCGCTGTTCGAGGTAGCGCAGGTCCGGACGCAAACGCGCGCCGCCGGTCTCGCGATCGGCGGCGAACATCACGCCCGCATCGATCACGATAGCGTCGCGATCGCACTCGATCACCATCAGGTTGAGCCCAATTTCGCCCAGGCCACCTAAGGGGACAATTCTGACCGTATTGGTATCGGACAGCGTCATCAGCCGCGTCCACCCCTCCAACTTTCGATGATTATATAAACGAGCGATCCGGGGCGAAAGCCATTGGGAACCGAGGCTTCCGCAGGCCGTCGAGGCGCCGCGCGGTCGCCGCCGGGTCATGTGCTATAGTGCCGCTGTGAGCGCTCTGCCGAGCGATTTCCATCCCGCGGTGAGCGCCTGGTTCAGCTCGCGCTTCGCGGCGCCGTCGCGCGCGCAGGAACTGGGATGGCCGGTGATTGCCGCCGCCCATCAAACGCCGCGCCACGACGTCCTCCTGTGTGCGCCGACAGGCAGCGGCAAAACGCTCGCCGCGTTCATGTGGGCCATCGACCGCCTGGTGGCGGATGCCGAAAAAGGCGCGCTGGCCGATGAAGTGTCGGTCCTCTATGTCTCCCCGCTGAAGGCGCTGGCCAATGATATCCGCCTTAACCTCGAGGAACCGCTGAATGGGATCTGCGCGAAGGTCGCGCAACTCGGTCGGGCGCGACCCGCGATTCGCGCGGGTTTGCGCACCGGCGATACCACGGCAGGCGACCGCGCCGCGATGGTCCGACGGCCGCCGCATATCCTGGTAACGACGCCGGAGTCGCTCTTCATCCTCCTGACCTCGATGCGCTTTCGTGAGAAATTGCGCGCGGTGCGTTACGTGATCGTGGACGAGCTCCACGCAGTGGCGGGGACCAAGCGCGGGGCTCATCTGATGGTCACGCTCGAACGTCTTGACCGGCTCATCCGCCGATCGGGTGGGACGCGTCCGGTGCGTATCGGTCTCTCGGCGACGCTTAATCCGATCGCAACGCTGGGCCACTTCCTCGCCGGTTCCGAGATAACCCGCGAGGGCGGCCTCGAGCCGCGGCCGGTGCGGATCGTGCGGGCCGATGACGCTCCCCGCCAATTGGACCTGCAGATTATCGCTCCCGGTCCCGAGGTCGGCGCGCTCGCCACTCATCAGCATTGGGAAGCGATGTACGAGAGCATGGCGAAGCTCGTCGCCGAGCATCGCACGACGCTGATTTTTACGCTGAGCCGCCGATGGGCCGAGCGAATCGCCCTCGCCCTGCAGAAGAAGATCGGCAGCGACGCCGTACTCGCCCATCATGGGAGCCTCGCGCGGGCCGAACGGCTCGCCGCCGAGCAGAAGCTTAAGCGCGGTGAACTGAAGGCCATCGTCGCGACCTCGTCGCTGGAGCTGGGAATCGATGTCGGCGCGGTCGATCTCGTCTGCCAGGTCGATTCGCCGAAATCGATCGCGGCGGCGATTCAGCGGATTGGCCGTTCGGGCCACACCCTCGGCGGCATCCCGAAGGGACGCTTCTTCGCCCTGACGGCCGACGATCTGCTCGAATGCGCGGCCGCCGTCCGCGCGATTCGCTGCGGCAGGATCGACGAGGTCGAGATTCCACGAAACAGTCTCGACGTCGCGGCGCAGCAAATCGTCGCGATTGCCGCGGAGGAGGAAGAAATCGACGAAACCGATCTGCTGGAGCTGCTGCGCCGAGTGCATAATTTCGCCGATCTGGATCGCGAAACCTTGCGCGCACTGCTCCGCCAGATGGCGACCACTCTGCCCGAACGAATCCAGGGCGCCGCGCCCAAGATTTTCTATGATCCAATTGGCGGACGTGTGCGTCCGCGACGCAGCGCGCGACTGGCCGCCATCACGTCAGGCGGCACGATCCCGGAGGCCGGCAATTACGACGTCGTAGTGGCCTCGGAAGGACGCAAAATCGGCGATGTCGAAGAGGACTTCGCGCAGGAATCGGCGCGCGGCGATATCTTCTCGCTGGGCTCGATGCCCTGGCGGATCCTCGGCATCTCGAAGAACCGCCTGATGGTCGAAGCGGCGCCCGGGATGGCGCCCAGTCTGCCGTTCTGGCAGACCGAGGCGGGCGGTCGCTCCCCCGCCCTTTCGCGCGAAGTCGCGATGCTGCGCGAGGAAGTCGCGGCGATGCTCGCCGCGGAGGCGGCATCGTCGGGAGGCCCAGCGGACGCGTCGGCAATCGCGACTCAATCGGGGCGGCACGCCGCCGAGTGGCTCGCGCGCGAGTGCAGCCTCGAACCGCATGCAGCAGCGCAGGCGGTCGCCTACGTCCGTCGCGGCCTCGCCGCATTGGGCGCGATTCCCGGTGAGCGAACTATTGTCGTGGAGCGTTTTTTCGACGGGCTCGGCGGCACCCAGATCGTCATCCACGCGCCGTTCGGGATAAGGTTCAATCGCGCGCTCGGCCTCGCGATTCGCAAACGTCTCTGCCAGAGCTTCGACTTCGAGATTCAGGCCTCGGCGATCGACGATGCCGTCCTGCTGGCGCTGAATTCGCGTCACAGCTTTCCCCTGGCGCACATCCTGACCATGGTTACGTCGAAGACGGCGCGATCGGTTCTGACGCAGGCGCTGCTCGATGCGCCCATGTTCGAAGTGCGGTTTCGGCATGTGGCGACGCGCGCGCTCGCGGTTTTGCGCTCGGCGCAGGGTCGCAAGGTCCCGGCATGGATTCAGCGTTTGCGGACGCAGGAGCTGATCACCGCGCTGTTTCCGCAACGCAACGCCTGCTTCGACAACCGACCGCCGACGATCGCGATACCGTCGCACTTTATCGTCGAGGAGACGCTGCGCGAGTGCCTGACCGAAACCGCCGACCTTGCCCGCCTCGAGCGCTTGCTCGACAAGCTCGAGCGCGGCCAGGTGCGCGTCGTCTGCGTTGACGCGGTTGCTCCGTCGGTCTTCGCCCAACGGATTTTGCTGGCGTGGGACTATTCCTTCCTCGATGACGGCGAACGCGCCAACCGACGCAGCCGCACCGTCACGATGAATCGGGCGCTGGCCGAAGACGTTTTCCGCACCGAGGATCTCGCCGAAACGCTCTCGACGGAGGCCGTGGCCCGGATTACGGCGGAAGTGGACGGGACTGCGGCAAACGCGCGGGCGCGCAATGCCGATGAGCTGCACGAACAGATTCGCGCACACGGCGCCTTGCCAGCGCAGACCCTCGCGGCTCACGTCGCTGGCGACGCGCCCGCGATGCTCGCGCAACTGGAGCGCGAGTCGCGCGCAAGCCGCGGACGGATCGCCGCGGGCGCCGCGGAAATCGTAGTCGCCACCGAAGATCTGCCGCTGTTTCGCAGTGCTTATCCGCGCGGCGGATTTGCCGCGCGCGACCAGGGTGCGCCCGCACCATCCGTCGAGGCGGCCTGCCGCGAGATCGTACGGCGGACGCTCGCGACTTCAGGACCGCTGACCGCCCAGGAAATCGTCACGCGGACCGCGCTCTCTGACGAGGCGGTCGCGGCGGCGCTCGTCGCCCTCGAAGCCGAAGGATATGTCTTTCGAGGCCGGTTTACACCGCACGCGGAGGGGCGCGGGATCGAGCAATGGTGCGAGCGGTATGTGCTCGAACGGATCCATCGGGAGACGCTCAGGCGGCTCCGCGCCGAGCTTGAACCGTCCGACGATCGCAGCTTTGCAGCATTCCGCTGCCGCTGGATGCATCTGGGGAGCGACCGTCTCGAAGGGGGCGCTGACGGCGTGCGGGCGGTGCTCGAACAGTTGAGCGGACTCGACTTCACGCCGGCCCAATGGGAAAACGCGATCCTGCCGGCGCGGCTTAAGGACTACCGCCCGGAATATCTCGATCTGCTCTGTCTCAGCGGCGAGTTTTCCTGGATCGCGGCGCCGGGCGCGTCGGCGGCGGGCGAATTTCCGGCGCGCGTGGCCTTCGTGCCGCGACGCGGCGGCTCCGTTGGCCCGCCGTCAACCGTTGACTGCGGGCCGCAGGATCAACCGGTGCTCGAGGGCCTGCGCACCGGCGGCGCGCAATATCTCGATCAACTTGCCGATCGCGTCAATCTCTCGGAACGCGAAACCCTGGCGTCGTTATGGCGACTCGCCGCCTCGGGTCTGGTCTCGAATGACAGTTTCGCTCCGCTCCGTTTGATCGCCGCCGAGCGCGCGGCCAGCCACGGCACCGCCAACCGCCGCGATCGTCACGGCCTCAATCGTCGTGACGCCGCGGCGCGGGCGCGGCTGAAGTCGAGCTTGAGCGGCCGCTGGTCGCTGGCGCCGCGCGCGGCGCGCGAACCCGCGATCGGGCATGAAGCGGACCGCGAGCGCGAGGTCGCCGCGCTGCTGCTTGCCCGACACGGGATCCTCGCCCGCGAGATGCTCGCCCTGGAGCCAATTGAAATGCCGTGGAGTCAGCTCGTCTTCGCGCTGCGCCGGATGGAGTACGCCGGCGCGATTCGCCGCGGATGGTTCGTGCGGGCGCTGTCCGGCGAGCAATATGCCTTGCCGGAAGCATTGGCGATACTGAACTCCTGCCGCTCGGAGGCGGCGAGCGATCCGCTCGCCTTAAGCGCTATCGACCCGGCCAATCCCTTTGGCGTCCTACTTCCCGGATGCGGGATCACGCGCGAGGCCGGCAACCTGCTGGTTATCGATCGCGGAGCGGTCGTCCTCGGCTTGAACGGGCGCGACCTCGTGATGCCGCAGCCGCTGCCAGCCGACGGTCTGAGGCTCGCCATCGATTGTCTCAAGCGTTTGCGGCCGAAGCTTGCGATCGAGACCATCAATGGCGCGCCGGCCCTCGCCTCGAATCATGTCGCGACGCTGGCGACGCTGGGCTTCCATTCCGACGGCCGCGCACTGCGCTGTGACGGTCTGCCGGGACCCGTACCGGCGCGCGTCGCCGCCCTCGAGGGTCTGCACGGAAGCATCCGCCCGTGAGCCTTATCCATCATGAGGCGCTCCGCCGCGGCGCGGAACTGTTCAACGCGGGGGCGTACTTTGCCGCGCACGAAGTCTGGGAAGCGGCCTGGCGGCAGAGCGTCGCTGACGAAAAAATCCTATTGCAGGGACTTATCCAGGCTGCCGCCGCGATGCTTCATGCGGAGCGCGGTAACCGCTCCGGAGCCGAACGGCTTCACGCGCGGGCCTGCACCCGGCTGCGCGCTATCCCGAGTGACTTTGGCAACCTTGAAGTAGCACGCCTCGCCGTCGAACTCGACGAATTTATCACCAGGATGGCGGGCGGGGACCGCTGCCGGCGCCCCCGCCTGAGCTTTGCCGGCGATCTCGAGCGGCGCGCGCGGACAAGCTGACAAGACGCAGCCGAATCAGCGTCAGCCGGACAAAATTAGAAGGGGATGTCCTCGTCGTCCATCGGCGGCGGCAGATCCATCGCGCCGCTCGGCCCGCTCTCTTCCATCGCACCCGGGCGGCCGCCGAGAAACTGGATCGTCTGTGCGACGATTTCAGTCGCCGAGCGTTTGCCGCTGCCGTCCTTGGCCTCGTATTGGCGCGTCGTAATCCGCCCTTCGATGTAAACCTGGCGCCCTTTCTTCAGGTATTGGCCGCACAGCTCGGCGAGCTTGCCCCAGGCGACAATCCGATGCCATTCAGTGCGCTCCTGGCGCTGGCCATTGCGATCATTGAATGATTCGGTCGTCGCGATGGAAAAGTTGGCCACACTCTGACCCGAAGGCAGGTAGCGGATTTCGGGATCACGCCCGAGATTGCCAACGAGAATCGCCTTATTTACCGACATGAGAAAACGCTCTCATCAGAGAGGCTAGGCAGCAAAGCGGCGCAACGCAAGCGCGCGCGATGCACTTATGGACAGGCCCTGGCCGTCCTACCGACTAGCGCAGGAACTCGGGGATGCGCGCGGTGAATTCGCTGCGCGACAGGGTCAGGTCAAAGCCGGCATCACGGGCGGCCTTGAGCGCCTTCAGGTCGATATGCGAGGCAAACCCGACGAGCCGTGCGTCGCGGCAGACGCGCTTGAGCTCGCCTACCGTCGCCGCCGGAGGAAAGTTCGGATCCGACAAGTCCGCAAACACCATCGCCGGCGTCTCCTCGAAACAGCGCGCGCGAGCCTGCTCCAGGTTCGAGGCGTAAGCGACTCGCACACCGAGCGTCTGCGCGACGGCGTCGATGCGGGAGCGAAACAGAATATCGCGCACCAGGCCGAGCGCGCGGATGGCCGTCCGCGCCGCGAACCGTTCGGCCGCAAACGCTGTCAGGTCAATCGCCGGAGCGCGATCGTAAACCAGATCGGCGATGATCTCGCCGGTGATCGCCGAGAGCAGAATACCGCTGCGAAAGTGCCCGGTGGCGTAGATCACGTTGGGTAGCGATGGCGACCGCCCGAGCACCGGCAGGAAGTCCGCCGTCGCCGGACGGAGTCCGGCCCATGCCTCGCGAAACGGTATCGCGCCCAGGTGCGGCATCATCTTGAGCGCGCCGCGGCTGATGCGCTCGATGCCGGCGAGCGTCAGCCGTTTATCGTAGCCGGCTTCCTCCATGGTCGAGCCGGCCAGGAGGCGACCATCGCGGCGCGCCACTAGATAGCCGTGCAGCGAGAAAATATTGGGCCGCGCGCCGTCGCGATTCACCTCGAAGCAGAGCATCTGGCCGCGCACCGGATAGGTCGTCACGCGATCTTCTTCGAGCCCCGCGATTTGACCGGCCCACGCGCCCGCGGCGTTGACGAAAACGTCTGCCGCAAGCCTTTCGCCGGTCGCTAACTTCACGGCGACCGCGCGGCCGCCGTCGGCGACGATCGCTTCAACGCGGGTCTGCTCGCGGACCTGCGCGCCGTGTGCCTTTGCGGCGGCGATATAGGCGCGGGTCACCTCCCGATTATCGACGCTGCGATCGCGCGGCATGTGGAGGGCATAGATGACTTCGGGCGCGACTTCGGGTTCGAGCTCCTGCGCTTGCTTGCCTGAGAGCTCGACGACGGTGCCGCCGGAGCGTCGCTGCCAATCCGCCCGCTCCTGCAGTTCCGCCTGTTCCTCCGCATTGAAGGCGACATAGAGGATTCCGCCCGCGCCATGTTCAAAGTCGATGCCGGAGTCGCGGCGCAAGCCGGGCGCGATCGCGTCAAAGCGCTCCCGCCCCTTAAGGCACAAGTCGAAGAAGGGGCCCGGACCCTGCGCCTCGGCCTGAGGCGCAATCATGCCGGCAGCCGCCCACGAGGCTTCGGCGCCGCATTGACCACGTTCCAGGATCGTGACTTCGGCGCCTTCGCGGGCGAGGCGCCATGCGACCGCACCGCCGATAATGCCGCCGCCGATAATTACCGTTTTCATCCGAGGACAATCCCGGGCGCGGGAAACCCGCGGCACAGATCCTTGACCTCGCCAGCGATACGCCCAAGTATCGCGGCGTCCTCGCTATGGCTTAGCGCCTGATCGATCCAGGCAGCGATCCGGCGCATCTCCGGTTCTTTCATGCCGCGCGAGGTGACGGCGGGCGTGCCGAGCCGGATACCGCTCGGGCTGAACGGTTTGCGCGGATCAAACGGCACCGTGTTGTAATTGCAGACAATCCCGGCACGATCCAGCGCCTGGGCGGCCTTCTTTCCGATCACCTGCTTATTCGTCAGATCGATCAGGATGAGATGATTGTCGGTGCCCCCGGAGACCAGATTGAAACCGCGCTCGAGCAGACCCTCGGCCAGGGCTTTGGCATTGCGGACGATCTGGCGACCATACTCGCGAAATTCCGCGGTTGCCGCCTCCTTGAGCGCCACGCCGATCGCCGCCGTGGTATGGTTGTGCGGCCCGCCCTGAAGCCCCGGGAAAACCGCCTTGTCGATCTTCTCCGCGACCGCCTCGCGACACAAAATCATCGCGCCGCGCGGACCGCGCAGCGTCTTGTGCGTGGTGGTCACAATCACGTCGGCGTACGGCGCCGGATCAGGATGCACCCCGGCGACGATCAAGCCCGCGATATGCGAGATATCGGCGAGCAGGTAGGCGTCCACTTCTTTGGCGATTTCGCTGAACACGCGGAAATCGAATTCACGGGGATACGCCGTCGCTCCGGTAACGATAATGCGCGGGCGCTCGCGTCGGGCCAGCTCGCGCACCGCATCGTAGTCGATGCGCTGGGTTTCGCGATCGACCATGTAGTGAATCGGCCGCCAGAAGCTGCCGGTTACGCTCACGTTCCAGCCGTGACTCAGATGCCCGCCGTGCGGCAGCGCGAGGCCCATCAGACCCTCGCCCGGCTTCAATAAGGCGCAATAGACCGCGAGGTTGGCCGGCGTGCCCGAGTACGGTTGCACGTTGGCATGCTCGACGCGGAACAGCGCGCGGGCCCGCTCGATAACGATCGTTTCAATCTGGTCGATGAAGCGCTGGCCCTCGTAGTAGCGTCGTCCGGAGTAGCCTTCGGAATATTTGTTGGTGAGCACCGACCCGGTCGCTTCGAGAACGGCGGCCGACACGTAGTTTTCGGAAGGAATCAGACGCACCGATTCCGCCTGATAGCCTTCTTCCTGTTTGATCAGGCGGTAAAGCTCGGGATCGGTCTCAGCTAGATGAGTCACGGCGCCATCTCCTGCACCTTATTCAAGATCCGGTGGCGTCACGCGAGCGAGCCACGCGCGATAATTGCCCTCGTAACCGACCTGGCGTTGGCGCTCGCGGACCCGCTCCAGAATCTCGGCAACCTTTTCCGCCGCGAGGCGCGGCCGATTGCTGACCGCGCCGGCCAACGCTTCGCCCGTCGCCCGCACTTCCTGACGCACATTCTCGCCGAGGCTGAACGAGGTGCCGTCGTCGGCGACGCCCAGGTAGCGCTCGGCGACCAGCGTCCCGACTTCGGTGGCATTGTCGAGCGAGTCCTTGATATTGCCCTTGCCGGTCAGAACATTGCCGGCGGCAAAGACCGGCGTGGCGCCGTCCAAAAGCAGGCCAGTCTGCATATCGAGGTATTCGTAAACCTCGCCGCGATGGGGGATGCCGGCGATCGGCTCGGGGATACTGCCGATCGAACTGATAACGAACGGACCGCGCACCGGCGCCGCCGTGTCAGGCAGCAGCCGCGCCTTGCCCTCGACCACCTGCGTCCGACTTATCTCGAGGCCGACCAGACGGTCCTGCTCGATCAGGAGACCGGTCGGCAGGTGCTGATCGGCGAAGTCGAAAAGATACTTGCGCTGCGCCTTTTCCAGGATCTTCACCCGCGCCTGGCGCAGTGAGTCGGCACGCTTCGGCGGCGCGTCGGCCGGGATATCCGAAAGCGGCATGTCGATTACGCGGCGCCGATAAAATAAGCGGCAGGGTGCGATATCCAGCGCCTGCCAGGTTAAATCGTAGCGCTTGAGGACGGGGTCGAGACCCTCGCGCTCGAGCGCCAGCATCGATTCCTCGATTCCGCGCCGCCGCAGCGCCGCGAGCGTGCATTCGATCTGCAGCACCTTGACGACGTCGAATGACGCGAGGCCGCCGCCTATCACGATTCCGCCCGGGGCGAGGTCGAACTGCGGTCCGTTATAGCCGCGCTCGCGATAATGATTGAACCAGTAGATCAGCGGGTTTTGATAGATCAGACCCTTGCCCAGGTAGGCTTCGGCAGCCTCGACCGGGAAGGGGCGGTCGCGCCAGGCGCCGTGCGCCAAAACGATTGCACTCAGGCCCCATTGCGAACGCAACTGCTCGAAATCGAGGTCGGCGCCGAGCCGCGTCAGCGGCACATAGTGAATCTCCGGACGATCCAGGCGGCGATTGATCTCCTCGTATTCATCCTTGCGTTGCTTGACGTGCCAGCGCGGCAAACCGTCTTCGATTTTGCCATACGGCCGCGGATTCTGTTCAAACACGACAACGACATCGCCGTGTTCCGCCAGAATACGGGCGATTTCCGACCCGGCAGTCGCGGCGCCGATGACGGCTACCACGTGGCGCGGTCGCTGGTTATGGGTTTGGCTCATCGCTCACCTGTTTCTCCGGCTGCCCTGATCTGACCCGTCTTGCGCCTGCGGTTCCTGCGTGGTTTCTTCGATTCAAGTATGCACGAAGCGACTGCGCGAAGCGCCGGACGATATCTTCGATCATTGGTTTTCGTAGTGCTGGCCCTGCTCGCCGGCTGCTACGTGAGCTGGTGGTCCGGCACCGAACACTACGATGCGCCCGACTCCGCACTCGGCGAGGAGCATGTGGTCAACTATTCGGCTGCTGACGCCCTCCAATTAACCGAAGACGCGCTGCGTGGCGACGGTATCCTGTTCGAGGTCCAACCGGACAATTCCATAATCACCAACTGGCGTGACGCCGATCCGGGAACCGGCACCGGCTGGTCCCTGGTTATGCGCACCCCGCCCCGCTACCGTTACGAAATACAGGTAAACTCCGAGGCCAGCCAACGCAGCAAGATCATCGTTAATGTCCGGACAGAAGGTATACCGGACAATCAGATTGCAAGCTACAAAGCGAGCAATCGCTTTGCACTGTTCAAGGAAATCGACGAGCTGGCGGAAAAATTCCCGCCGCCCTCGCATCTACCCGCCAGCGGCGGCGTTAATTTCGCCCTGCTCCCGAATGAGGATCTCAAAGCTTTGGCGAAACGCGTTACCGGAAATCCGGACAATTGGGTGCAGATCGCGAAGGATAACGGCCTCAAGTCTGATACCGACGTAACCGCTTTTCAAAATGTCTGGGTGCGTAACAGCCTGCTGCCGCCCGATAAATAACCCGGCTCAGAAGTCCGGACGAACGACGTTGGGGTCGTCGTATTCGGGGCTGAGCCCGGTTGGGCTGAGCGCGGCAACTACCGCAAGGAACTGCTCGAAGGTCATCTGGAGATTGAGAAACCCGCCCTGGCAGAAAACCCAGCCATAGTAGTCAAGGATCTCGTCGGGGATCATCAGGGGCAGGCGCGGCAAGGTCGAGACCAGCGGGAACCGCCTTGGCTCATCGGATCGGCGAGCGTCCTCAGCAGCTCGCGGAAGGTCATTCAGCACCCCGCTTTCGCGAAGATGTACCACCTTTGGCTTGCTGCTTCGTGCCATCCTTATCCCACCTTCTCCCCCCGGCCAAGGCGATTCTAATCCAGCCCGCCGGTGATGCCAAGGGCTGCGCCAATTCTCAAAATCGCCCCGGCCGCGACGGCGTCGAGCGTCGACCGCGCGTTCCCGTGCCGCCGTGCGGCTGTTATCATCCTGCTGCCGCTCGCTAGAGAGCCATCCGACCGTCCATCAATAGAAATGCGTAGAGTTATTTAATGCTATCATTGGCACAAGCTCTTATTCTCGGAATCGTACAAGGTGTCTCGGAGCTTTTCCCGATTTCGAGCCTCGGCCACAGTATTATCCTGCCGGCGCTGGTCGGATGGACGGTCGAGCAGGACGCCGCCGGCTTCCTGACCTTTCTGGTGGCGACCCATTTCGCCACCGCCGCGGTGCTGTTCTGCCTTTATCTCGACGACTGGAAACGAATCGGCGCGGGGCTGTTGCGTTCCGTGATTCGTCGCACGGTGCGCGAGGATCGCGACGCCAAACTGGGATGGTTACTGGTGATCGGCACCATCCCGGCCGGGATGATCGGACTCGTCTTGGAAAAGCGCCTCCAGCGGCTTTTCGCCGCGCCGCGCGATGTCGCCGTTTTTCTGGTGCTGAACGGACTGCTCCTCTATCTGGCCGAGCGGCTGCGGAAGCGCTCGCCGGCAAGGGCCAACGTCCGCGATGCCGACCACCGGATCGCCGCTGAAGTTTCGTGGTGGCAGTCGCTGAAGGTCGGGGCGATGCAGGTACTCGCGCTGATCCCCGGATTCTCGCGTACCGGATCGACCCTGGCCGGCGGCCTGCTGGTCGGTCTGGCGCACGAGGACGCTTTGCGATTTTCGTTTCTGCTGGCGACGCCGATTATCGGCGCGGCCGCCGCGCTCAAGCTGCCGCGCCTGGTGGTCTCGCACAATTCCGGTGCGATCGAAGCGGCAGTGATCGGTGCTCTCGGCGCCGCGGTCGCGTCGTATTTATCCGTCAAGTTCCTCACCCGCTATTTCACGACGCGGACCCTGACGCCCTTCGCGATCTACTGCGGCGTCTTCGGCCTCGCCTCGCTCACGCTGCTGCACTGAGCGCCGGCGTTCTCGCGAATCGCCGCACGACTCAGCGGGCGTCGGAAACGCCGCTCGCCGTGGCCGCGACGGCTCGCCGAACCCGGGCCGAGCTTCAGGTGGACGCATGCCAGGCGCGCCACGCTCGTCGCCCGCACCGATCGCTGAAGCTCGAGGCGGAGCGCCGGGGCAGTAGCGATCGGTTGCCATCGGCCGGGTAACGCGGTCCGCGATGGTGTCTTCGGCGCCGGATCCAGCCGGCCAGCAGCAGAACGGCGGGAACGAGCAGTTGCGCGAGGCGCGCGCGATTTTCATTGAGCCATTGCTGCGGACTATGTTCGTGCGCCAGTTGATCGAACGGGCCATGCGCGCCGAGATCGCGCGCGATAGGCTCCCATAAGTTGGACGGCGCCTGCGGATCGGCGCGCTCGGTGCTCATCGAACCTTCCCACGCCTGATGTGCCAAGTAACGATCGAGTATCCGCGGGATAAACTTTTCACCCACCGTGGCCTCGACTGTGCTGTAGCCGACCATCCACTCACGCCGCCGGTGTTCCGCCGCAAACAGGATCGCGCGCGCGCCGACTTCGGGTTGATAGATCGGTCCCACCGGTTTCATTCGCCGCGGCAGGTTATTTCTGGTCCAGATGAACTGCGTCGTATTCAGCGCCGGCATGTTGACCATCGACACCTGGACCCGGCTTTTCTCGTGAAGCAGTTCCGTCCAGATCGACTCGATAAACCCCTGCAGCGCGTGTTTGCTGGCGCAGTAAGCGCTCTGCAGCGGAATCGAGCGGAAGGCCAGCGCCGATCCCACCTGGATGATTACGCCGCGATCGCGCGGCAGCATCCGCTCGAGCGCGCAACGCGTGCCATGGACGCTGCCGAGAAACGTCACTTCGACGATGCGGCGGAATTCCTCGGGCGTCATCCGCATGAACGGGCTGTACATCGAGACCATGGCGTTGTTAATCCACAGGTCGATTGGTCCGAATTCACGCTCGCCGATGTCGGCCGCAGCCTGAACCTCCTCAAAGCGCGAAACATCGGTGGGCACCACCAGCGCCCGGCCGCCGCGCGCTTCGACCTCCCGCTTCGCACCCTCGAGGCCTTCCTGCCCGCGCGCCAGCAAAATCAGTGATGCGCCGCGATCGGCCAGCAATCGAGCCGTGGCGCGGCCCAGGCCGCCAGAGGCGCCGGTGATCAGGGCGACCGTTTGGTGATTAACGCGCATATTCACCGCCTCGAAGTTTCAACCGATCCCGAGTGCCCGCTCGACGAAACTCGCGTCAGCGTTTAGCGTTCGCTGGTGCTGCGATGCGCATGCACTATGCCTGCCAGTCAACTGACGCTTTAGGATGACAAGGGGCGATTGAGAGTCCGGCGGCGGCGTCCGCGTGGGAATTTTGTACAATTTTCCGGGATCCATGAGCGTGCGCTTGTTGCAAACAGAAGCGGTGCATCAGCCCCAGGGGTGGGCGCTCGACGCCGGTCGCATCATGCGGGCGGCCCGGATGGAGAGCGGCGGCAGAACCCGGGGCCCTCGAAGGGAAAGATAGAGGTCGGGCTCCTTACCGGTTCCGAGTTGACTCGGGGCCCCGAGCACCGGCCCGTCAGTGACGACAGTGTACCGCTTCGCAGGGTTTGGTCGGGCTTGTATCGGCCGGACGGTCCGGATCGGCGGCACGGGCGGGCCTGAACTCGACCAGATTGTCGCGACTCTGCGGAATGCGCACGATGAAAATGGCGCCATGGCCTGGACGCGATTCGAGACTGAGCGTTCCCCCCAACCTGCTCGAATAATGGCGCACGACCGCGAGGCCGAGGCCCAACCCGCGATGGGTCCGCGTGCTCGAACGCGAAAGCTGCGCGAAAGGCTGTGAAATCTGATCCAACAGTTTCGGATCCAGACCCGGACCGGTATCCGCCACCGCGATCTCGACAAGGTCGTTGGCCGCGACCGTCAACCGGCGGATGCTGACCGTCACCGAGCCACGGTCGGTGAACTTGATCGCATTCAGCGCCAGGTTCAGCGCGATCGTGGTGATCGCCCGGCGCGGCGCACGAATCGATTGCGGGGCCGCCGTCAGATCAAAGTCCAGGCGCAGGCCCTTGCGCAGGTTGGCCGCGTCCAGCGCCGGACGAATATCCGCCAGCACGCTCGACGGCGTCAGGCTTTCGGCCACCATCGAGTCGTTGCCGGTGCGGCTCAGGACAAACGCGATCAGATTGGTCAGGGTCTGACTCAGGTCGAAGGCGTTGACATTCATCCGCTCGACCAGCTCCCGCAAATCCTCGTCGAGCTGGGCCGCGTAGTCGTCCCGCAGGATATCCAGCAACCCCAGCAGAGCCTGGAGTGGCGTGCGTAATTCGTGGGCGAGGTTGGCCAGCGTCTCGCTGCCCAACTTTTCCATCCAATCGTTTGGCGTGCGATTGCCCGGGCGTGCGCTCAGATGGCTCAAAGTAGTATCCATAAGGCCCCTTGAGGAGCCGCCAACGTCATCAGTGCGATCGGGCGACTCGACACCTCGACGCTAGCCAACGGCCGCGCCCGGCCCAATCGGAAGAATCCCTGGAAGCGGTGGAAGGGATACCTAATGCAACTGGAAAAAGTACCTAGTCGCGCAGCGGGGAGCGTTACCTGAAGGTGCCGCAGATGCGTGTGGCAATCCCTTCATCCGGGAAGGGATTGCCACGTCGCGGCGAGTGTGAACCTTAGCCATGGCGCGTCAGCGCCTTGATTACCTCATCGACCACGGCGTCAGCCTTCGCGTGAAGCTCGGCGTCGGTCGCGTCCTGGATTGGATGCGGCACGAAGACGCGCGGCGCTTCCGGCAGGCCGAGAGCTTTCGCCTGCACTTCGGCCGCATCAATGAACACATGCGAGGCAATAACCACCGTCGGCTTGCCGTTGATTTCGAACCAGATTGAATCGTGCATACTGCACGTTATGCACGACCCTCAATCGGCCAGCGCTTCGATAACGAAGTCGCATTCCTCCATCATCTGCCGCCGCGTGGCGTCCGGAGCGGGCTTGGCCGGCGTCGGTTTGCGATAATTGCGAATCTCGACGCCGGGTAGACGTTCGCTCAGACGCTCCTTCAGATGGGCGATAAACACGTCGCCGCGCGCCTTGTTGATATCGAGCATGCCGATCGTGCCGGCGATCACTTCGTCGCGCGGCGCGAGCGTTCGCCGGACCGGCACGCGCTCGTCGGTGGGATCCAGGATTTGCGTCATCGATTTACCTCCTGGCAAGTGTAGGCGATTGCCTGCGCCGCCGCGCTTGCCGCGCGGCCTGCAGACGACTGTAGCCGCTCGCGACCGTCAACGCCAAATGGCGCCGCGGGTCGCCTGCGCGACTGGCGCAGAGGCGAAAAATCGAGTTTAGTTGGAGACGTTCGTATTTCCGCCTGCGCCACGACGCGGCGGGAAGTGCGGCGAGTAAAGAGCCCGGAGCTGATAGGAACCCGATGCCTGCGAACCAGCAAGAACGAGCAGCAGACTTCCTGCGCCTGCGGCGATGGCCGGGACTAATCGAACATTACCGGCGCTTTCTGCCGGTCACTGAGGCGACGCCCGTCGTCACGCTCAACGAGGGCAACACGCCGCTTATCGAGAGCCCGCCGCTCGCCGCGCGCCTCGGTCATAATGTCAAGGTGTACTTGAAATTCGAGGGCGCCAACCCCACCGGTTCCTTCAAGGACCGCGGCATGACGGTCGCGATGAGCAAGGCGCTCGGCGAAGGCGCGCGCAAGGTCATCTGCGCCTCGACCGGCAATACCGCAGCGTCGGCCGCCGCCTACGCGGCCCGCGCCGGTCTCCAGGCCTACGTGCTGATCCCGAAAGGCGCGGTGGCGTTGGGCAAGCTTTCGCAGAGCGTGATGCATGGAGCGCGGGTTGTCGAGATTATCGGCAACTTCGATATCTGCCTGAAGGTCGTGCGCGATCTGGCCGAGCGTGACCCGGTGCGGATTCGGCTGGTCAACAGCGTCAATCCCGATCGCATCGCCGGACAAAAGACCGCCGCCTTCGAGGTGTGCGACCAGCTTGGCGACGCCCCAACCCATCATTTCCTGCCGGTCGGCAATGCCGGCAATATCACCGCTTACTGGGCCGGCTACCAGGAGTATCGGGCCGAAGGACTGGCGACGCGGTTGCCGAAAATGATGGGCTATCAGGCGGCTGAATCCGCGCCGATCGTCGTCGGCCATCCGATTGACGATCCGCATACGGTGGCGACCGCGATTAAGATCGGCAATCCGGCGAGCTGGAAGGGGGCGACGGCCGCGCGCGACGAATCTGGCGGCGTTATCGACATGGTCACCGATCCCGAGATCCTGGCCGCCTATCGTCTAATCGCCGCGCAGGGCATCTTTGCGGAACCGGCCTCGGCAGCCTCGGTCGCGGGATTGCTCAAGTACGGCGCGAGCGGCGGTCTCAAACCGGGATCAATAGCGGTCTGCACGCTGACC
Organism: Pseudomonadota bacterium; assembly: GCA_021325355.1. Taxonomy (GTDB): domain Bacteria; phylum Desulfobacterota; class Binatia; order Binatales; family Binataceae; genus JAJPHI01. Next base: position 284,844 of record JAJPHI010000011.1, on the reverse strand, counting down.
GGCCACGGGCTCAAGGACCCGGATACGGCGCTCAAGAATCTCAGCAATACGATCGTCGTCGAGCCGGACCTCGAAAAGGTCTTCGGCATCCTCGAAAGCTGAGCCATCGGCCACGGCACGAGGGCCGAAGCGTCGGCGGCCTATCCTTTGATCGTGCGCCGCGCGAAGCCGCGACGACGGCGCTGGCGGCGGAGCCGCGCAGCTTCGGCGAGATCGATCAACTGCTGCTGGCAGCTCGGCGCGTTCGGGGTGGCGTCGCGGGTGTAGCTGCCGTCGGCGTGCATCAGCCATTGGCAGCGGTTGGGCTTGAGCTGGAGCTCGAGGATGGTGTGGAGCTCACGCCGCAACTGCGGATCTTCGACTGGCACCAAGACCTCGACGCGACTTTCAAGGTTGCGTGTCATCGCGTCGGCCGAACCGATGAAGTACTCCTCATCGCCGCCGTTGCGAAAGTAATAGATGCGGCCATGTTCGAGAAAGCGCCCGACGATACTGACCACGCGGACGTTGTCCGAGAGACCTTCGATACCGGGACGCAGCCGGCAAGTATCGCGGACGATCAGCTCGACCCGCACACCCGCCATCGAAGCGCGGTAGAGCGCTCGCGTCACCTCTACATCTTCGAGCGCGTTCATCTTGAAGATGAGCAGAGCGTCGGCCTGAGGATCGCGCTGCTTCACCGCGATTTCGCGCTCGATCCGTTCAATGAGTCCGCGTTTGACGTAGGTCGGCGCCACCAGCAGCTTGCGGTAGGATCGCTCCGGCTGATAGCCGGTGGTCAGGAAATTCATCAGCTCGGTGACATCGTGGCCGATCTGATCGTCGGCCGTGAGCAGACCGAAATCGGCATAGAGGCGCGCGGTACCCGGATGATAGTTGCCGGTTCCGATATGCGCATAGCGCCGCAGACCGTTGTAATCCTCGCGAACGACCTGGATCACCTTGCAGTGCGTCTTGAGGCCGATAACCCCGTAGGTGACGTGGACGCCGAATTCCTCGAGCCGATTGGCGAAGCGGATGTTGGCTTCCTCGTCGAAGCGGGCTTTCAGCTCGACCACCACGGCGACCTGCTTGCCGTTGCGCGCCGCATCGAGCAGGTAGTCGAGCAGCGTCATGTCGTGCGAGGTGCGATAAAGGGTCATTTTGATCGCGCGCACCTTGGGATCCTGGCTGGCTTCGCGGAGAAAACGCTCGACGCTGGTCGAGAACGATTCGTACGGATGGAGCAGCAGGATCGCCTTGGCGTCGCGAATGATATGGAAGATGTTGCGTTTTTCGCTGAGCCGCGGATGGTCAATCGGATGATGGGGCGGGTCGCGCAGCTCGGGCTGGTCCACCACCAGCTCCATCAGATCGCGCAGGCCCAGCATCTCGTTCACTTCGAAGACGTCGCGCTCGTCGAGTCCTAGTTCCGCCATCAGCATCCCGCGGCGGACGGCGTCGAACGGGGTGGCGGTCTGCAGCCGAACGATCGGCGCGACGCGACGATCGCGCAGTTCGCTCTCGATCATGGCAAGCAGGTCGTCGGCCTCCTCCTCGTCGCGCTCGGTATTGGCGTTGCGCGTGACGCGGAAGAGCTCGGCACTGACGATTTCGGCGCCGGGGAACAACAGATCGAGATTGCCCGCGACGATATCCTCGAGCGGGACAAAGCGGTGGCTCCGCCCGATCCGCACGAAACGCGGCACGCCCGCGCCCACCGGAACCTTGACGCGAAACAGCGCGACATCCTGAGCGCGTCCATTCGCGTCGGCCATCCCATTGCGCGGCAATCCCAGAATCGAGACCAGCAGGTTGAACGACAGGTTGGAGACGAAGGGGAACGGATGCGCCGGGTCAATCGCCAGCGGGGTGACCAGCGGAAAGACGCTGGTGATATACTGGTCGCGCAACTCCTGCTGGATCTCCTGCGACAGGTCCCTATAGCGCAGGATTTCGATACCGGCGGCCTTGAGCAGTCCGCGCAGTTCGACCAGCACCTGCTGCTGTCGCAGCTCCTGCGCGCGCACCACCTCGTAACATTGATCGATTTGCCATCGCGGCGTATGGCCATCCGGGGTCAGGTCCAACACCCCGTTGGCCTCCTGCTGCTTGAGTCCACCGATCCGCTTCATGAAGAACTCGTCGAGGTTCGACGCGCTGATGGCGAGAAACTTGAGTCGTTCAAGCAGCGGATTGCGCGCGTCCTCGGCTTCGGCGAGCACGCGGCGATTGAAGCTCAGCCAGGTGAGTTCGCGATTAAGGTAGAGCTCGGGAGATGCGAGGTCGGAGGGATGGGGGTGCGGTTCGGCGTCGGATTTGGCACTCGGGCGATCCAGTTCGCCAGGCGGAACACTCGGACTCGATTGCGCGATCGCCAAACCGCCCTCCTCACTCTCAGGCCTTTCACCTGCTCGCCATCAGCCTACGCGTAGCAGTCAACCTCGACCGGCGCGTGACGAAACCACGGCCGCCGAATTAACAATAACCGATTGCCCGCCAGGCGTCGAACGGGCCCGCGCTAAACCGGGCGCTTCATCTTAAAAAGGCTCTCGACCACTGCATAATCGTCGAGGTAGCCCAGACGAGCAATCGGACGCGCCGCGATCGTATCGACGATACCGTTGTGGATGAGGGCGTCGTCGATATAAATGCTGACCACCTCGCCGATCACGATCGCAAAGGGATGCCGACCGCCGTCGCGACCCGGCAGATCCACGGTCTTGACGTATCGGCACTCGAAAGCGACCGGCGATCGCTTCACGCGGGGCGGCTTGACGGCGACCGAGGGCGCCATCTCGAGCCCGGCGAGTACGGGTTCGCTAACCTCGGCCGCAACTGCGGCGGAGGTGATATTCATCTGCTCGCGCAGGTCCCAGGTCGCGAGACTGTGAACAAATTCTCCGGTCCGTTCCGCGTTATGCTGCGAATGCTTGACGCCGGCGCTCGCGAACATCACGAAGGGCGGATTGGCCGCCACCGCGTTGAAAAAACTATACGGCGCGAGATTAACGATCCCGCTCTCGCCGATGGTGGAAATCCATCCGATCGGTCGCGGTACGACCAAGGCCGTAAGCGGATCATGCGCCAAGCCCCCATTGCCGACTCTCGGATCGTAGTGCATGGTTCTGCGCGAGAGTTTGCGGATAATCGCGGGTTGCCGCAAGCAGCGCCTGCGCCATCACGGCGTAGTCACCAGCTCGAGGCCAAGCGGAAGCGCGGCCGATCAGTAATAGCCCTGGTTGTAATACCCTTGATTCTGCTCGTTCTGCTCGTGATTGCCGATCGCATAACCCGCCGCCGCGCCGCCGAGGCCACCGATCGCCGCGCCTGCACCCGGATGGCCCACGGCGGCGCCGACCAGGGCGCCACCACCAGCACCCACCGCTCCGCCGAGCAGCGTACCCTTTTCGCGTGTCGTCAACGGCTCGCCCGAGCATCCAATAACACCACCGAGCATCATGGCTGCCAACCCCAGGCCTAGCACTCGTCTGAGCTTCATCACTCACACCTCGATTCAGGGCTGACGCAGATCTCGTGCCGTAGAGGCTGGTCCTGCGAGAGGCCGCCGGTTGACGTCTTGATCGCGCGCCGCCCGCAGGTGAGATCGGTGAGGGCTCCGAAATGCGATATAACCGCACCCATTTCGTGCGCGCACCAATCTGCGGTTGAATTTTCCGGCGCCAACTCTTATACGCTTGGATTCTTCGACGAGCGTCAGGATGTGAACTATGAATGGTAAACTGGATGGTCGAGTAGCAGTGGTAACCGCCGCGGGTTCCGGCATCGGCGCCGCGACCGCCCGGCGCTTCGCGCATGAAGGCGCTGCCGTGGTCGTCGCCGACCTCAGCGGAACGCGCGCCAACCGCGTCGTCGACGAGATTAAAGCGGCCGGTGGACGCGCGACAGCGCTCAAGATGGATGCCGCCGATCCGGAGGGCGTGCAGGCGGCAATTCGCCTCGCGGTTGATACGTACGGACGGCTCGACGTGATGTTCAACAACGCCGGCGCCGCCGACGTCGCCACGATCGAGAATACTTCGCTGGAAAGCTGGAATCGTGTACTGGCCGTGACGCTGACCAGCACCTTTCTCGGCATCAAGTACAGCGTCCCGATCATGCGGCGCCAGGGCGGCGGCGCGATTGTCAACACCGCCTCGATTTCGGGCACGCGCGGGGACTTCGGGATGGCCTCGTACAACGCGGCGAAGGCCGGGGTGATAAACCTCACGCGGACGGCGGCGTTGGAAAACGCGCGGCATAAGATTCGGGTTAACTGCGTATGCCCGGGCGCGATTAACACCCGCGCTCCGGAACTGATTGCGGGAAATCGCGCCGACGAGTTCCGTCGCGTCCAGGGCGAAGCGGCGCCGATGGGCCGGATCGGCGAACCCGACGAGATCGCCGCAACCGTGCTCTTCCTCGCCTCCGACGAAGCCTCCTTTATTACGGGCGAGGCGATCATCGCCGACGGCGGGATGACGGCCGGAACCGGTCTGGTCAACCTGGTGACGCTGGCGCGCGGCTAAACCCCGACGCCCGCTGGACGAGGACGATAAGCCTCGCGCGGCGGGCGGTTGCGGGCCGGGGCGGGTCCGCGCCGATGCGGCCGCGAAGCTCGCGCGGCCGGCGTTGCCCTGGAGGGGGCGGCTACCCCAGTTCGCCCTCCTCAGCGCCCTCGAAGATTTGTGGCGGATAGAGACGTTCCGCGTCGTGCTCGACCAGGACGATGCCGCAATTCGGTGGCAGATGAGCGCCCTTCCAGGCCCCGACGATATGCGCCCACACCGAGAGCATCACGCCACCATGGCTCACCACGACGATCTCGCGTCCGGCGTAGCGCCGCCGCAGTTCTTCGACCACGACCATCACCCGACGGCGCACGTCCTCGTAGCTTTCGCCGCCCTCGGGCTTCCAGGCCCATCCGTTGTTCGGGTCGTAAGCCGGATCGGTACGAACCAGGTCGCGCAACGCATCGTAGGAGTGACCCTTGAGGCAGCCCAGGTCGCGCTCATGGAGATCATGCTCGATTTCGACGGCCAGTCCGAGCGTGTCGGCGATGATTGCCGCGGTCTCGCGCGCCCGACCGAACGGACTCGAGACGATAGCCTCGGGCGCGAAGTGGCGGGCGATATGACGCGCGGCACGTCGGGCCTGTTCGCGACCGCGATCGGTCAGCGGGGTTTCCGTCGAAACGGTAAAGCGGCGATCGCGATTCCCCTCGCTCTCGCCATGGCGGACCATGATAAAGCGGCCGCGCCGACCCGTCCCACTGCGCGTTTCGACCTTGTCCAGCGACATAGCGCCGCCTACTGTAGCCGAATTGCTGCCCAGATGCTCGAATCTGGCGGGCGCGGCGCCGGCGGCGCAGACTACTCTCCGATGAGGCCGTGGCGCGGGCCAAGTCCGCATCGACGGGTGACCGAATCCGTTCGCCCCAGGGCCTTTGGTCGAAAAACGCGGACCGGCCGGTGATTGAACGTGGTCCTCGGACGCCGACGCGTTTACTTCGACTCAGCGATTGGCTAGCTTAGTCGCGCCTTTGGGGGGCTGATTCGTGGCGGCGGCAGCAAGTCGGATTAAGGCTCATTCAAGCTCCGCCGTTCGCGGTCTGATCACGACGGCGCTGCTGGTTTTTCTGTCGTTGCGCGCGTTCGCGCAGGGCACTGCACCAACCGTTACCGACATCAAGATCGTCGGCAATCAGCGGGTCGAAACCGACGCTATCCGGGTGCATATCAGTCAGCCGGTCGGGCAGCCGGAGGATCCCTCGGACATCGACGCCGACATCAAGTCGATTTACAAGATGGGGTTTTTTGACAGCGTCCGCGCGGGCATCAACAGCAGCGGTGTCCTGACCTACTACGTCCACGAACGGCCGCTGCTGACCGATATCCGTTTCGTCGGGCTCAAGGCGATCAAGCCGTCCGACGACAAGATCGTCAATGCCTTGGCGATTCATTCGGGGGCAATCTACGATCCGGTCCGCGCCAAGACGACGATCCGCAATATCGAGGAGGTCTACCAGAACAAGGGCTACCTCGACGTGCGTGTGGCCTTCCGCCTGATTCCTCACGCGAACAACACGGCGATTGGCCTGGTCGAAGTGACCGAGGGTCCGCAGGTCAAGATTGGCCGGGTTGAATTCAGCGGCAACAAGTCATTCTCGGCGCGCAAGCTGCGCGGCGTTATCGAGACGCAGAGGCACACTTTGCTCAGCTATGTGATGAGCACGGGGTACCTCGATCAGAAAAAACTCCAGAGCGACGTCGACCGCCTGCAGACCTTTTACTACCAGCACGGCTACGTGAATGCGGTGGTCAGTCAGCCGACGATCGTCCGCCATGGGGATGCGCTCACCATCACGTTCCCGATCGACGAAGGCCCGCAGTATCACGTCGGCACGGTCAATGTTGCCGGCGACATTCTGTTTCCCGCCGCCGAGCTCGAGAAGGATCTGACGCTCAAACCGAAAACGGTCTTCAGCGGGACCGATATGCAACACGACGTGCTGACCTTGTCGGATTTCTACTCCGACCGCGGTTACGCCTACGTCAACGTCGATCCGCGCACACAGGTCAATCCGACCACGCAGACCGTCGACGTCACCTACAACATTTCACCGGGTCAGGAAGTTTTGGTCGATCGCATCAGGATTACCGGCAACACCAAGACCTCGGATAAGGTAATTCGGCGGGAACTGACGATTCAGGAACAGGAGCCTTACTCGAGCAGCAAAATTCAGCGCTCGAAGCAGAAGCTTGACGCCCTCGGCTATTTCTCCAACACCCGCATCTCGACCGAGCCGGGGCCGTCGCCGGACAAAATCAATCTCGATATCGCCGTGCAGGAAAAGAACACCGCCTCGCTCCAGGTCGGCGGCGGTTATGACAGTTACTCCTCGGTCTTCGGCAACTTCAGCATCACCAACACCAACCTCTTCGGGGGTGGCGAAGCGGTCTCGGTCTCGGCGCAGCTTGGCTATCTCTACCAGGATTACAATTTCAACTATGTCGAGCCGTGGTTCCTCGACATGCCGCTCAAGGTGTCGCTCTCGGGCTTTTATGACAAGCTCTACCTGTATTCCTTCGACCAGAGCAATCTCGGCTTCTCGCTGACCGCGAGTTACCCCTTGAGCGAGTTAGGCGTGCGCCGAATCCGCAACTTCTCGCTCGAAGATATCGACCTCAGCCTGGGCTACGAGTTCCAGCGCATCGGCATCAGTATCCCGAGCGGGCAGTTCGCAACTTTCGCGATCAGCCAGTATGAGGGCTACCACTCGGTTTCCGAGATCACGCCAAGCATCCGCCGCTTCACCGTGGACAATCCGTTCGATCCGCGTACCGGCTCGATCCAGTCGCTCGACATGGAGGTCTCGGGACTTGGCGGCGGCACGTCCTTCCTCAAGGGCGTGTTCCATATGCGCTATTTCTTCCCCTTCATCCGCAGTCCGGAATGGGGCGAATGGGTCTTCTCGCCGAGCTTCACTTACGGCGCGGGAACGCTCCTCAGCAGCGGCCAGGGCAGCGAGCTGCCGCTCTATGAGCGCTTCTTCCCCGGCGGCAATCAGGGTTCGAGCAGCGTACGCGGCTACGAGCTATATTCGCTGGGTCCGCAGGTTGCGCTGTTCAGCCAGACCGGCCAGCCGTTCGCCGTGGAGCAGATCGGCGGCAGCTACGAGATGATCAGCAGCGGCGAGGTAACCTTCCCGATCCTGTCCTCGCTCGGCATTCGCGGCGCAACCTTCATCGATGCGGGCCAGGCCTATCTCTGGCATACGCCGCCGTCGCTCTCGACCGACAATCTGCAGGCGGCGTCGGGATTCGGCGTCCGCTGGAAGTCGCCGTTCGGCCCGCTGGCGATTGACCTCGCCTTCCCGCTCAACAAGCGTCCGAACGACGAGTCGGTGGTGTTCGACTTCGGCGCCGGCACCCCCTTGTAGCCTTCAGCGATGGAGCCACTTGGGGGCGCGTTTTTCGACAAACGCCTGGGTGCCCTCAGCCTTGTCGGCGCTGCCGAAGGTCAGGCCGAAAGCACTCTGCTCATAGAGCAGACCTTCGGATTCGGTCATCGTGAACGACGCGCGGAGCGCGGCCTTCGCCTGGCGCAGCGCGAAGCCCGATTTGCTGGCGAGTTTCTCGGCGAGCGCCCGCGCTTCCGCCATAAGCTGCTCGGGCGCAACTACCTTGTTGGCGAGTCCCCATTCGTAGGCGGTTTTGGCGTCGATCATGTCGCCGGTCATGATCAGCTCGCGTGCGCGCGCCTGGCCGATTCGATGGGGCAGGCGTTGGGTACCGCCGAAACCGGGGATCAGACCAAGATTGATCTCCGGCTGCCCGAAGCGCGCTTTCTCGCTCGCCACAATCAGGTCGCAGGCGAGGGCGACCTCGGTGCCGCCGCCGAGGGCGAAACCGTTGACCGCGGCGATCACGGGGATCGGCAGATCCTCGAACGTCGCGGCCACGCGATGGCCGAGGCGGCAGAATTCCATGCCGTCAACCACCGACATCTGCGCCATCGCCGCGATATCGGCGCCGGCGATAAAGGCGCGGTCGCCCGCGCCGGTAACGATAAGGACGCGAATCGAGCGATCGTGGCGGACGTCGCGCAGCACCTTGGCCATCTCCTGGACCACGGCCGGATTCAGCGCGTTCAGCGCCTTCGGACGGTTGACCGTCATGGTGGCGATTTCGCCCTTATCGAACAGTAACTCTTCCACGGTTTCTCCTTTGGTCGGAACTAGCGGACAACAGGCTTGCGGGCGGCGATAAAGACCAGCACGCGGCGTTCATTGCTTTGGCGGATGAGCAGCGCCGGTCGCGGCAAGTTTTTCGCGCACCATCCAGAGACGATCGCCGCCCCAGAAAACTTCGCCGTCGATGACGTAAGTCGGCACGCCGAAGACGCCGCTTGCTTCCGCAGTGGTCGCGATCCGCTTGAGTTCGGCGCGCCCCGGGCCGTCGACAAAGTCGTCAAAACCCGTAGTCGGCGCGCCGCTTTCCTCGAGCACCCGGGCAATCGCCGCGCGATCCTCGATATCGAGTTCCCGCTTCCAGAAGCGTTCAAAGACGAGGTCGTTGTAGCGCTCGAAAGTGCCGCGGCGCTGCGCGTAGAGCATCCCGATCGCAGCCAGCGAGGAATCGAAGATCTTCTGCGGGCCTTTGACAATCAGCCCGCGCCGATTCGCCAGCCGGCGCGCGTCCATGTAGCTGTAGCGGACCCGGCGCCACTGATGGGCGTTGCGTTCCTCGACTGTGCCGAGGAACAAGGGGATCTCGAGGACGTACGGCAGCCAGACAAACTTTACACCCGCCTCGCGTTCGAGCGCGCGTGTCGGCTCGATCGCGAGGTAGGCGTAGGGGCTCTTATAATCGAGATAGAAACGTCGATCGCTGGACATGGCGTGAGCTTACGAGGCTCGCCGCGACGCCGCAATCCGCCGGGCCCGCGGCCGCAAACGACCGCGAGCGCTTCAAGAGTCAGGCTAACCGCGCGCGGCGTCAGCCGCGACCGCATTGCGAACCAGGGTCTGGAGTTCGCCGCTTTCGTAGAGCTCGCGGACGATATCGCATCCGCCGATGAACTTGCCCTCGATATAGACCTGCGGGATCGTGGGCCAGTTGCTGTAAACCTTAATCTGCTCGCGGAGTTCCGGATCGCTCAGAACATCCACCGTGCCGTAGGGCACGCCGAGCTGCTCGAAGACCTGCACGGTAGCCGCCGAAAAACCGCATTGGGGAAAGAGCCGATCGCCCTTCATGAAGATGCAGATCTTGTTTTCCTTGATGGCCGACTGAATTCGTTCGATCGCGTTCGACATCACTATCTCCTCTGCGCCTGATATTGAGCCGGCGTCAGCGTCTTGAGGGCGAGAGCATGGACCCGCGCGCGCATCGCGTCGCCCAGGGCGGCGTAGACAATCTGATGGCGTTCGACCAGACCCTTGCCCTCGAACCTTTCGCTCACCACGAGCGCCTCGAAATGGTCGCCGCCGCCGGTCGTGTCGATCACCTCGACGCGCGCCTCCGGCAAGCCGCGCTCAATCAACGCCTGCACTTCCGCCGCATCCATGATGGCTCGTTATAGTAGCCCCTCGCACTCCACTATTCCATATCCCGGCATGAAGCGACTGTCGGCTTACCGCAGGTCGGGGGCGGTCCAGCCGTCCAAATCATACTCGGCCATGAAGTTCTCGACGAACTTGCGCACGCGATCGGCGTCGCCGGCGGCGACGGCTGTGGGCAGGTTCTCGAGCTTGATCGCCTCGTAATTGCCGGCATAGTTGCGCTCGTAGAGTTCGTGACGCCCGCCGAACTCGGTGCCGACGGCGTCCCAGAGCAGCTTCAGGACCTTCACCCGTTCGACCGCGCCATAGCCGTTCGATCCGCGCAGATACTTTTCCAGATACGGACGCAGCTCCGGCGTCTTGAAGTCTTTGGCGTGCGAATTGAGATAGATCAAGCCGCTCGAAATGGTCTGTTCGGCGATTTCCTTGATCCGCGCATAAACCATCGGCGCGAGAAAACGATACGCCATGCCATATTGCGTATTCGGCTGCAGCGCCCCGCCGACCCATGGCTCCGGCGATTTGACCATCGCGTCGCTGATAGCCCAGAAGAGATTGCGCCAGGCAAAGACTTCGCCGACCTGGACCTGCGATGAACGGTTGTCGATCGTGCCGATCGCCTCGGCTGCCTTGAGAATCAGGCCGGCCAGGAAGTCGAGTTTGACGGCCAGCCGGGTGCATCCGTGAAGCGTAAAGCGCGGGATAAAGCCGGAGCGAGGGAAAAAGCTGTTGGCCTTATCGAGGTCGCGATAGACGAACAGGTTCTCCCACGGCACCAGCACCCTGTCCATCACGAAGATGGCATCGTTCTCGTCGAGCCGCGACGCGAGCGGATAATCAAAGGGACTGCCCATGGTCTTTGCCGCAAGCTCATACGACGTTCGACAGATAAGTTTGACGCCCGGACTGTCCATCGGAATCATCGCGAAGAGCGCCATCTCCGGCCGGCCGAGCGGGGTCGAACCGTAGAAGCCGATGAAGTTATGATGGGTCAACGCCGAGCCGGTGGCGACGACCTTGGCACCGCTGACAATCACGCCGGCGTCAGTTTCCTTCTCGACGTGGACATAGACGTCGACCACGTCGTCAGGCGGCCGGCTCTTGTCGATCGGCGGATTGATGATCGCGTGGTTGAGGAACAGGCAGCGCTCCTGCACCTTGCGATACCATTCAAGGGCATTCTGCTGATAGGGCGCGTAGAACTCGGTGTTGGCGCCGAGCGTGCCGGTGAGGCTCGCCTTGTAGTCGGGCGATCGCCCCATCCAGCCGTAGGAGACCCGGGCCCATTCAGCGATCGCATCGCGCGCCGCGACCAGCTCCGCTGTGGTCCTCGGCACTCGGTAGAAGCGATGGGTGAAGCCGCGCTTACCGGTGTCGAGCTCGGTCGTGAGCACCGCATGGCGGGCGGGATCGTGCAACGCGTCGTACATCCGCGCCAGCATCCGCGCGGAATTGCGGAAGGCCGGATGGCTTGTCACGTCCTTGACGCGCTCGCCGTAAATCCACACCTCGCGCGAGTCACGCAGGCTCTCGAGAAACTCCGCTCCGGTCAACGGTCGGGTCGTCATGTCAGCGCTCATCCCAGCATCTCCCTGATCGGTGCGCGATCCCGCACGCCGCGCGATCGGCGTCACGTTAATTGGCGAGAACCAGAGCTTCACGCGAGATAGGCTTTTGAATACATTGGGATCCTCAGATTCGTCAAAGCGGCGCATCATCGAGGAGCGCCAGCAGAAAGGGAGCCGCGATGGACTTCAAGTACAGCGAGGAGGCGGAAGCTTTTCGGCGCGAGTTCCGTGCCTGGCTCGACGCCAATCCGCCCCCGCGCATCGACCACGACGTCGCCATCGGCGAGTTCGCCGAGACCGGCAGCGCTATCTGGCAGCGCCATCTCGAATGGCATCGCACGATGCACTCCGGCGGATGGGTCGGGATCACCTGGCCGAAAAGCTACGGCGGACGCGAGGCCACCCTCGAGCAGAGTATCGTGTACGGAGAGGAGCTGGCGCGGGTTCATGCGCCCTCGCTGGTCAACGGACTCGGTATCGCGATGGTCGGGCCGACGCTTATCCACTGGGGCACCGAGGAGCAGAAGAAACGCTTCATCCCGAAGATTCTTTCGGCCGAAGAAATCTGGTGCCAGGGATTCTCCGAGCCGGGGGCCGGTTCGGATCTCGCCTCGTTGCAGACCCGCGCCGTTGAGGACGGCGATGATTTCGTCATCAACGGCCAGAAGGTCTGGACCTCGGGCGCGCATCATGCCGACATGTGTTTTCTGCTCGCCCGCACCGATCCCGAGGCGCCCAAACACAAGGGCATCAGTTACATCCTGGTCGATATGCACAGCCCGGGCATCACGGTCCGGCCGCTCATCCAGATGACCGGCGACCACGGCTTCAATGAGGTGTTTTTCGAAGACGTGCGGGTACCGCGCAAAAACCTCGTGGGCGCGAAGAATCAGGGATGGCAGGTGGCGAACACGACCCTCGCCTTCGAGCGCAGCAGTATGGGCGGGGGTTCCGCCCGTGACGTCATCGGCGCCGCGCGGGAGCTGGCCCGGCTCGCACGCCGCGTGCCGCGCGACGGCGGCACGGCCTGGGACGATAGCAGCGTGCGTCAGCAGGTCGCACAGTTCGCGATCGAGTCGGCGGCGCTGCGCTATCTGAACCTCCGGCAGCTTACCCGCCGGCTCAAAGGGCTGCCGCCGGGTCCCGAAGGATCGGGCGCCAAGCTCGTGATGAGCGATCTGACCGTGCGCACCGCAAAGTTCGCGATGGAGTTGCTCGGGCCGTACGCGCAATTCGAGCAGAACGCGGCGTTCGCCCTCGAAGGAGGCAAATGGAGCTACCGGATGCTCGGCGCGCGGATGATGACGATTGCCGGCGGCACCAGCGAGATCCAGCACAACATTATCGGTGAACGCGTATTGGGACTACCCAAGGGTTAAATACGCGCGAGCCGGCGCAACCTCGACCAAAGGGGACCAGGTCATGGGAGCATCGATTGCAGAGCAGATGAAACCACCATCGAGCCTCAAATGGGGTTGGGTGCTTGCACTCGGCATCGCGATGATTGTGCTCGGCACCATCGCGCTCGGTGATATGCTCGCCGTCACGCTGGTTTCGGTCCTGCTGATCGGATGGTTGCTCATCCTCGCCGGTGTGGTTCACATCGTGCATCTCGTGCGCCACCAGGAAGAACGCACCTTTTGGCATATTCTGACCGCCGTCCTCGACCTGGTCGCCGGCATTTATCTGGTCGTTCACCCGGGGCTTGGCGCACTCTCGCTGACCCTGGTAATCGCCGCGTTTCTTCTCGCCAGCGGCGTCGCGCGCCTGGTGTGGACCTTTGCCAGCACCCTGCCGCATAAGGCATGGCGGATTATCGACGCGCTGCTGTCAATCGTTCTCGGTGTGCTGCTTTTGATACATTGGCCGTTCACCGGCGTCTGGTTCATCGGCTTCGCCGTCGCGATCGGCCTGATTTTCCGCGGATGGGCCTGGGTGATGATCGCCTTGGCGCTCAGGTCGCGGAGCACGCCGATGGGACTGGCGCCGCAACCCGCCTGAAAGCGCCGGCGCCGATGCCTGGTCGGCGCGGCGCGCCCGTCATCGAGCTGCGAATTCCCCGCTTGAATAAATCAGGAGCGGGGACCGTCGAACTGTTCAGTGAGCGAGAGCTTCCCCAATCGCTCACCGGTTGCCAGCTCCTCCCTGCAACCGCGATGGCCGTCTGCGCCAGACAGGCGGCTGTCTCAGGCGGGCGTTGATCGAGCATCCCCCCTCGATTAATCGGCCCGCCTTTTTTTGATCGCGAATCTGTCAGATCCGATGACTTGGTCGAGGCTGCCGCGGTCCCGGCCGGTTGCTCGCCGGACCGCCGTCGGGGCATGGCCTTGACTCTCCGGTTCAGCCTCGTCAAGGTGCTTGGCTCAATGGTGTGGTTGCGGCGATCCATCGTTTTGATCCCGGTCGTTTCGTTCGTGGGAGCGGTACTGCTGCTCAGTTGCGGAGGCGGTGGCGGTGGCGCCCCCGCACCGACGACGCTACCGCAATCGCTGATGAGTCTCCGCATCTGTCCGGGATCGCCGCCGACCCCTTCGCCGACACCGATGCCGACCAAGGGTTGTCCCAAGCCGACCAAAACTGCGACGCCGGAATGTAATCCGCCCACCGCCGTCGCCACATCCGGCGTCCCCCTGGTCACTTTGGCGAGCCCCGGCGATCTCCTGCAAATGAACGCGCAGGGCACCTTTTCCAGCAGCAAAAACGGCAAGAAGCACTACCGCGACGCCACGAGCGATCTGGAGCTGAGCTGGGGCATCGGACCGAGCCCGGTGATTCGTCTGGCCGCGCCGCCCGATGGTCAGTTCATCGCGGTTACCCCTGGATGCACCTGTCTGACCGCGATGATCGGCAATGTCCTGAGCTGCCCGGTGGCGGTTCAGGTGGGCAGCCCGGGTGTGGCCTGTCTCTGCCCGACGCCGACACCGTCACCGGGAGCTACCGGCACCTTCGAGTTCTGCCCCGGTCCGACGGTGACGCCTTCGCCCACCGTTACGCCGAAGCCCGGATGCTCGTGAACGGCTCCCCCTTCTGTGCACAAACCGTTACGGGAGCATGATCAGCGGTTTGACAACGTGTGATGGGCGTCCCTAGTCTCGTGCCGGAGTGACCGACTAATGGAACGGGCGGCACGACGCGAACAGGTTTTGCGCCACGCCAAGCGCATCTTCGCCCGCAAGGGCTATCATCGGACCAATATCTCCGACATCATTGCGCGCGCCAAAATCGCCCGCGGCACGTTCTACCTTTATTTTGAAAACAAGCGCGACCTGTTCGAGGAGTTGCTGGCGCAGGTGCTGAACGAGCTCCGGATGCGGATTCAGCGCTTGCGCCTCGGACCCGACGAACCGAATCCGATTGAGCAACTCCGTGCGAATCTCCGCAGGGTGCTGGCCCTGATGCTCGAAGAACGGGAACTGACCGATATCCTGCTCAATCATGCGACCGGCTTCGACCGCGATCTTGACGCCCGTATCGCGGACTTTTACGAAAGGGTGATCGAGCAGATTCAGCGCTCGCTCGATCTCGGTATCACGATGGGACTGGTTCGTCCGTGCGACACCCGGATCGCCGCTTCCTGCATCCTCGGCGGAATCAAGGAAGTGGTGCTGCAGGCGGTCCGCGCACGCCGCAGGGATATTGCTCAGGTGGCGGAAGAGGTGCTGGATTTCGGGCTGCGCGGCGTGGCGCGGCCCGAACTGCTGAGCGGCGATCGGGCGGCCGCCGCGACGACGCTGAATTCGGGTACGAACTAGACTGACATGTCAGTGCATCGAGCAGGCCGAACGCGAAACGCGCGCAGCAACCATCGTGGGGTGGCCTTCTATGACCTTGACGGCACGCTCGCGGGTCTCAACCTGGTGCATGTCGCCCTCTACCTCTTCGCCAATCTGGGTGAATGGCGCGGCCGCATCAGTTACCTCGCGAGCTTCGTTGGACGGCTGCCGGCGTTGTATCTGGCGGAGCGCCAGGATCGCCATCTGCTGAACGTGGTGCTGTTCAGCATGCTGCGCGGCGTATCGCGCGATCGTCTGGAAGAACTGGGCGATGAGTACTGCGAGCGGATCCTGTGGAAGAATCTCTATCCGCGGGCACGCGAAGTGGTCGAAGCGAATCGGGCCGCGGGTCTCGAGCCGGTGCTGGTTACCGGCTCCCCGGACTTCGTCGCCGCGCCGCTGGCGGAGCGGCTGCAGATCAAGGACTTTGCCGCCAACCGCCTGGCATTCAGCCGCAATCGCGCGACCGGACGGCTTCGTCCGCCGATCCTTGCCGGTGACGAAAAATCGCGCTGGTGCGTGGAATATGCCGCGGCCCATCAGATTGACCTGGCGAAATGCTGGGGCTACGCGGACTCGTACTACGACCTGCCCTTTCTCGCCGCGATGGGCCATCCGGTGGCGGTCAATCCCGATCAGCGCCTGGCGGCGACGGCGCGCAGCCGCCAATGGCCGATCGTGCACTTCCGCGAGGGTCCTAACGGTCACTCGCTGCGGCGCGAGCTGCGCTCGCGTCTCGAGGACTGGATTTGGAGGCGGCTCGATGGCGCGATCTGAAGCACGACTGCGCGAGCTCCGGCCGAGCGAGCTCAAGCACGACTACGGCGCGCGCCAGGATCTGGTGGTCACGCTGGGGCGCCGTTCGGCGCCGCGCCTTATCGCCTACGGCGACGACTTCATGCTCGAGAAGCTGCCCGCCGGTACCCGGGTGGTTTATCCGCCGCCGCCGCTCGACGCGCTGCCCGACCCCGATCAGGCGATTCGCTACGCCCTGCTCCATCCGCTCAACGCCGACCCGCTCTTCGCCCAGCTCAATCCGAACATGCGGGTTACGATCGCGCTCGACGATATCAGCCTGCCGCTGCCGCCGATGCGCCGCCCGGATCTGCGTGAGCGGATGCTCAATGCGGTCCTGCAGACGCTCGCCGACTATGGCGTTGACGATGTTCATCTGATTATCGCCACCTCGCTCCATCGGCGGATGACCGAGGACGAGATCCGCCGCATGGTCGGCGAACGCGCCTTCAAGCAGTTCTGGCCGGATCGCCTGTACAACTTCGACGCCGAGAACCGCGCGGAAATCGTGATGCTCGGGAAGACCGAGCACGGTGAGGAGGTCTGGCTCTCGCGACGCGCCGCCGAGTCCGACCTCCTCATCTATCTGAACATCAATCTGGTGCCGATGGACGGCGGGCACAAGTCGGTGGCGGTCGGCCTCGCCCCGTACCAGAGCCTGCGCCACCATCATAATCCCGCGACGTTGCGCGAGTGCCACTCCTACATGGATCCGACGCGCTCCGCCCTGCATTCGTCGGCGAACCGGATGGGCAAGCTGATCAATCAGCAGCTCAACGTCTTTGCGATCGAGACCGCCGTCAACACCCAGATGTACGGCGGGATGCTCGATTTCCTGCACAAGAACGAGGATCAGTTCAACGATTGGGATCGGCTGCGGATGCGCGGTTTTCGCTGGACGCTCGGCTCGGTCTCGACCGACCTCAAGCGCCAGATGCTGCGCCAGTATGCCGCGCCGTACGGCATGACCGGCGTATGGGCGGGCGAGACCGAGGCGGTCCATCGGCAGGCGCTGGCCAAAGTGTTTCAGCAATATGCCGTTCCCGTAAAGGGACAGTCCGACGTGTTGATCGTCGGCGTGCCATACATCTGTCCGTACAACGTGAACTCGATCATGAATCCGGTGCTGGTGCAGTGCACTGGCCTCGGCTACCTGTTCAACATGTTTCGCAACAAGCCGCTGGTGAAACCCGGCGGCACGATGATCATCTGCCATCCGTTGCGCGACGAGTTTCATCCCGAGCATCATCCGAGCTACATCGAGTTCTTCCATCGATGCCTCGCCGAGACCACCGAGGCGACCGAGCTCGAGAAGCGTTTCGAGCGCGAGTTTGCGAGCAATCCCACCTATATTCACATGTATCGCTACGGGCATGCCTATCACGGCGTGCATCCGTTTTACATGTGGTACTGGGGCGAACCCGCGCGGCAGCATTGCGGGCGGGTGATTGCCGCCGGATGCGAGGAACCCGAGGTGGCCGCCCGCCTGGGTTGGGAGGCGGCCGATACTCTGGACGAAGCAATCGCGATGGCCACTCAAGACCATGGACGCGGGGCTTCCATCACCTACCTGCACCTGCCCCCGCTGGTGATCGCCGATGTCGAATAGCGATGATCCCAAGGCTCCTCCGGAACGAGCGCTGCAGGAGTTTCCGCCGCTCGCCACGGTGCTGCGCAAACGCCGCATCCTGATCACCGGCGCCACCGGCTTTTTGGGCAAGGTCCTGCTCTATCTCCTGCTGCGCCATCATCCGGAGATCGACCGGATCTATCTGTTAATCCGCGGCGATACGAAGTCGAGCCGCAACCGCTTCCGGCGCGAAATTCTCGATTCACCGGTGATGGCGCCGTTGCGTGATTACCTGGGGCGGCGCTTCGACAGTTACGTCGAGCAGCGCATCCACGTCCTGCCCGGCGACATCACCGAACCCGGACTCGTCAGCGGCGCCGAGGGCTTCGCGGGGCCCCTCGACGCGGTGATTCATTGCGCGGGCCTGGTCAACTTCGACGCCGCGCTGGAGAAGGCGCTGGCCATCAATGTCACCGGCGTCGCCCACGTCATCGACTTCTGTCAGAAGCATGGCGCGGCGCTGCTGCACGTTTCGACCTGTTACGCGGCGGGTGCCGCCGACGGTCATCGCTATGAAGACGAGGTGCCGCGCGACTGGGCGCCGCTCAATCAGCGGCGGTTCAATCTGCGCCGGGAAATTCGCGACGCGCTGAGCGCTTGCGAACGCGTCGAGGCGGAATCCCGCGACCAGGCTCATCGCGCGGAGTTTCATCAGGCCGGCGAGCACGACGCTGCCGACGGCGAAGAAAATGATACGTCGGCGGTCGAATCCCAGCGCAAACAGTGGGTCGAGGAGCGGCTGAAAGATATCGGGCGGGAGCGGGCCCGGCGGTGGGGCTGGCCCAACACCTACAGCTACACCAAAAGTCTCGGCGAACAGTTGGTGCTGGCGGCGGCCGACTCGATCGCGGTGACGGTCGCGCGGCCGTCGGTGATCGAAAGCGCCCTTTGCGATCCGCATCCGGGCTGGAACCAGGGCGTGAATACCAGCGCGCCGCTCACCTACATGTCAGGGCGCGGTTACCGTTTTTATCCGGCGCGGCCCGACCTGGTGCTCGATATCATTCCCGTCGACTTCGCCGCGCACGCGATGATCCCGATCCTGGCGGCGCTCCTGCTGCGGCGGCAGAAGCCGATTTATCAACTCTGCACGTCGGACGTAAATCCGCTGCCGATGCGCCGGCTGGTGGAACTCACCGCGCTGGGCAACCGCCTCGAACATCGGCGGCATGGCGGCGGGCCGATGGGCAAGCTGGCGCCGCATCTGGAAGCGGTGGTCGCCTCGCAATGGACTTACGACCTTGCCAGCAAGACGCTGCCGACGGTGGCGCGGCAGGCCGCCGGACTGGCCCGGACGCTCCTCGGCGAGGATTCGGCTGCGGTGCGGCGGTTCGAGCGCGGGCTCGATCAGGTCGCTGGCAACGCCGAGTTGGCGCGTTCGCTGGTGGAGATCTACCGGCCGTATATCCAGGAACTGGTTTATACCTTTCACGGACGCAACATCCGCGAACTGTATCGGACGCTGGCTGCAGAAGACGCCGAGCGGCATCCTTTCCGGCCGGATCGAATCGACTGGAAGGAATACTGGCTGAACGTACATCTGCCGGGACTCCGCCGCCACATCTTCCCGCAGCTCGATCTGCACACCCGCACGCGCCCGCGCCTGCTCCGCCGACACCGCACGCTCACAGACCTGCTCGACCAGGCGGCGGAACGCTACGGTGCGCGGGTCGCCCTCGAGTCGCGCACCAGCGCCGGACGAACCATCACGATCTCGTACCGTGAAGTCCGAGACGGCGCCTATCGCGCGGGGCTGCTGCTCAGTTCGCGCGGCGTCCAGCCGGGAGATCGCGTGTTTCTGATCGGCGAAAATTCCCCGGACTGGGTCATTGCCTATTTCGCCATTCTCTATGCGGGCGCGATCGCCGTCCCGTTGGATCATCTGAGCGGCGCCGAGGAGCTCGCCCCACTTGCGGCGATCGCCGAACCGCGAGCGATACTGATGTCTGCATCATGCGCCGATCGCCTGGGCGAGGCTGTCCGGCAGACCTGTCCGGACGTCTTGAAACTCAAGATCGATGAACTGCGGCGGCCGTTCATGTTGCGGCAAAAGGGCGCGGTTCAACCGCCGCTCGAGCGCAAGAGTCTGGCCTCGATCGTCTTCACCTCGGGCACCACCGGCACGCCCAAGGGGGTGATGCTGACCCACGGCAATTTTGCCGCCGAAGTGATGATGCTCAGCCGGGTGTTCACGCTCGATCACAACGATGTCGTGCTGTCGTTGTTGCCGCTGCATCATACGTTCGAGTTTACCTGCGGGATGCTGCTGCCGTTGGCGAGCGGGGCGCGCATCGTTTATCCGATCGGCGTCGACGCGGCCAGCCTCTCGCGAACCCTCGCCGACGTGCAACCGACGGCGTTGATCGGCGTGCCGGCGCTATGGGAAGCGGTGCATCGCCGCATCATGGATGACGTCGAGTCGCGCGGGCCCTTCTTCGGCGCCGCGTTCGAACGCCTGCGCGACCTCAATCGGGCGCTCGATCGCGACTACCAGGTCAACCTCGGCCGCATGATCTTCCGCCAGGTGCATCTGGCGCTCGGCGGTCGCCTGCGCCTGGCCGTCAGCGGCGGGGCGGCGCTGCCGACGCGCGTGGCGCATTTCTTCAACGACCTCGGCATCAAGCTGCTTGAAGGCTACGGTCTGACCGAATCGGCGCCCGTCCTATGCGTCGCGCGTCCCGAGGATCCCTTGGCCGCGGGCTCGGTCGGCAAGCCTCTAACGGGCGTGGAAGTCAAGCTCGACCATCCCGACGACAGCGGCGTCGGCGAGATCATCGCGCGCGGCCCGAATATCATGGCGGGCTACTACCGCAATCCGCAGGCCACCGCAGAGGTTTTGAGGGACGGATGGCTGCATACCGGCGACTTGGGCCGGTTCGACGCGAACGGCCAACTATATATCGTCGGACGCGCCAAGGACGTAATCGTCGATTCCGGCGGCAACAACATTTATATCGATGAGCTCGAGCAGGCCTACGGCCATTCGCCTTATATCAAGGAGATGGCCGTGGTGGGTCTGGCCGTCGGCCGCGCCGAGCAGGTGGCGGCGCTGGTTGTCCCCGCTTATGCCCGCGGCGAAAGCCGCAGGACGGTCGAAGATCGTCTGCGCGCGCACTTCGACGAGGTCAGCAACCATCTGAGCCCGCACAAACGCATCCGCATCCTGCGCTTTGCCGATAGCGATCTGCCACGGACGCGGACCCGCAAGGTCAAACGGGCCGAAGTCGCGGAACTGCTGCGGCGGATGCTCGAGCAGCATCGCGGCGAGCAGCAACCGACGGCCGAGGAGATCATTCCATGGCTCGCACATGCCCTTCAGCAGGTCGCTCAGGAGAGCGTCGAGATCACCCCGGCGACGCGCTTGATAGAAGATCTGGGGCTCGATTCGCTTGCGCTGGCGGAACTCGCGGAACAGATCGCCGAGCGCAGCGGACATGAGCTGAGCGGCGAGCAGCTCGCCACGGTCAGCACGATCGATGATTTGCAGAAGCTGCTGGCGGAAGGCGGTGATCGCCCGCAACTCCCGTCGTATGCGCATCTCGCGCGGCCCTATACGCTTACGCTGCCGGCTCGTCTGCGGCGACTCGGACGCAGCGCGACACGACTTTCGCTGACAACCACCTTCGAGCACTGGCTCAAGCCGCGTATCCTGGGCGCCGGCAACGTCCCCGCAAACCGCAACTTTCTGGTGGTGGCGAACCACGCGAGCCACGTCGACTTCGGCCTGGTGATGTACGCGCTGGGCGCCCAGGGACACGATCTGGTCGTGCTGGCCGCCAAGGATTATTTCTTCAATACCGGCATGCGCCGCTTTCTCGCGACCAACTTCACTTCACTCATCCCCTTCGATCGCGAGCGCGCCCAGATTGATTCTCTGGAAGAGGCGCTGGCCCAGCTTCGCGCGGGACAGAGCGTGCTGATGTTTCCCGAAGGGACGCGCTCGCCCGACGGCGCGATCCACGAATTCAAGAGCGGCGCCGGTTACCTCGCCCTCCACAGCGGATGCGACGTGCTGCCGATCCGCATCAGTGGAACACACGAGGTGTTGGGTAAGGGCAGCCTGCTTCCGCGCCGCCGGCCCGTCGAAATCCGTATCGGCGCACCGATTAGCGCCGCCGACCTGATTCGGGTTGCCGGCGATGTCGAGGGACCCGGCATCTATCGACGGACCGCTGAATATCTGCACGACGCTGTGGTTGCGCTGACCGAGCGTCCCCCACGCCGATTGCGTGCCACCACTTCAAGCACGACGCCGCGAACCTCGGCGCCACCGGTCGATCGTAAACGGCGCGCCGACCGCCAAGCCAAAGGATGAAAAGAAACTGCCTGCGCAAATTTGCCGAGCTTGCGCTCCTCACGGCCCTGTTCCTGATCGCCACCAGGGCGCCGGCGCCGGCCTGGGACTCGCGCACGCACGAGTTGATTGCGCGGCTCGCCATCGACGCCCTGCCACCCGGCCCCCAGCGCACCCTGTTCGAGCAGAACGCGATGCAACTGCAGCAGTTAGCGATTGCGCCGGACACGGTCCTCCGCCCTTTATACGGACAGGCGGAAGGTCGCCGACATTATATCGATCTCGAGGATTTCGGCGCCGATCCCTTTGCGCGCCTCGTCCCCGACGAGGCCGCGATGCAGAGCCAGGTCGGCGCTGAACTGTTGCAGCGATCGGGAATCCTGCCATGGGCGATCGAGGACGAAGCTTCGCAAGCAGCCGCGGCGTGGCGCCGGGGCGACTGCGAGGAGGCACTCCGTCACGCCGGCTACCTGGCGCATTACATCGGCGACGCCAGCCAACCACTGCATACGACGAGATTTTACGATGGACCCGATCCGAGCGATCGCGGGATGCACGCGCGGATCGAAGCGGCGGTCGATCACGAGGTCCGCGCGCTCGAAGACGCTTCCGCCGGCAAGATCCATCCGCAGCCGATAGCTTCGGTGTGGAACGCGGTGATTCCCGAACTGCAACGCGCGCACGCGCTGGTTCCGGAGATGTTCAGCGCCGATCGCGCCGTCCATGCGACCACTGACGATGATCGACGCGCCTACACCGCGGCCTTCTTCGAGCGCGAGCAGGCCACGCTGGTGCGTCAGATCGACGACGCGGCGACGGTGCTCGTCTCGGTCTGGACCTACGAATGGCAGGCGGCGGACGCCGCGGCGCGATGCGCGCCGAAATCGACGTTCTGAAGCGCTCGTTTCTTCTTAAAACCCGCCACGACGGATAAAATATCGCGATGGACTGGTGGACCAGGCGGCCGGAACCGGAAGCGCGATCATTGCGCGGACGCTTCTCGCGTCCTTCGGTCAGCGAGATTACCGATGAGCTGTTGGTGGGTGAGTATCCGCGCCTGATCGATCTCGATTGGCTCAAGGCCGACTACCGCATCACCGCCATCCACAATCTGCAGGACGAGGTCGATATGCATATCCACGGCCTCGATCCCGCCGAACTGCGCGACGCCTGCGAGAAGCGCGGTTTGCGCTTCGTGCATACGCCGATTCACGACGGCAGCGCCGATGACATGGCGATCCGACTGGCCCCCGCCCTGCACGCGCTCGAAGCCTTGATCGAGCGCGGTGAACGCGTTTTTCTGCATTGCAACGGCGGGTTAAATCGCGCGCCAACCGTTGCCATCGCCTGGCTTCATCGCCATCGCCGGATGTCGCTGGATGAGGCCATGCGCTACTTCAAGGAGCGCCGCCCGTGCGGCCCTTTCATGACCGTGCTCGAAGAGCGCTTCGGGCCGCGTCATCAGAAACCACGCGACTAGGAGTGGCTCGTGCAGTCCTCACGTGAGGCAGTGATGCGCAGGTGGGGCTGGTTGATTCATTTCTATACCGGCTGCGGGACCGTTGCCGCTTTGGTAGCCCTCGACTATATCGAGCATGAGCGATTCCGCGCGGCCTTTCTCGTCATGGCTGCCGCGCTGTTCATCGACGCCACCGATGGCTCACTTGCCCGCGCGATCGCAATTCGCCGCCACGTGCCGGAGTTCGACGGCGCCATGCTCGATAACATCACCGACTACCTCAATTACGTGCTGGTACCCGTGATGCTGATGCGGCGGGCGCGCATTCTGCCCGCAGGCACGCCGGGAATGCTCATCGCGGCGTTCGTGATGCTCGCGAGCGGCTACGGCTTCTGCCGCGTCGACGCCAAGACGCCGGATCATTATTTTCGCGGCTTCCCGTCCTACTGGAACATCCTCGCCCTTTATCTTTTCCTGATTCCGCTGCCGCCGCGATGCTCCGCGATTATCGTGACGGTCCTGGCGGTCCTCGTGTTCGCGCCGATTAAGTTTATTTATCCGAGCCGCACGCTGCCGATGCGGCGTACGACGCTCATCTTCGCCGCCATCTGGTCGGTCACGACTTTCATGCTGGTGCTCAGAATGCCTCAGCGCGAACCGCTCCTGCTCGGCCTCTCACTCGCCTTTGTGGTCTACTATTTTCTTGCGTCGTGGGCTCTGCAGTGGCTCGCACCGCCCATCGACCCCGGACTGGTGTACGATGAATCTCCCGGCTGAGCGATCGACCGCGGCTCCCTCCTGGCTCGAAGTTATCCGCGGCACCGCGCCGATCCTGCTGATCGCGCCACACGGCGGCAGCGCCGGCGCGGCGGCGCGCGCCACGCTCCATCCCAAGGTCAACGATCTGGAGACCGCGGAAATTACCCGCGAGCTCGCGGCCCGTCTTGATGCCGTAGCCCTGATCAACCGGGCCATGGATCGCAATCAGGTCGACTGCAACCGGGTGTCGCAACTGATTGAACGCGCGCCCGTCCTGCTGACCTTGATTGCTGACGAAGCCGCGCGGCTTGCGACGGCGCATCCGTGCGTCACGATTCTCCTGATCCACGGCTGGAACATCATTGAGCCGCGCATCGACCTGGGCCTCGGCCTGAAGGACGCGCGGGGACATCTGCGCGCGCCGTCCAATGCCTGCATTTCGGCCAGCGACGCGTTTATCCAGGACCGCGTCGGCCCGCTGGCCACCCGCCTCGAACGGGCCGGTATCGCTCCAACCTTCGGGCTGCGCTATCCGGGCGCGGGGGCGCAGAACCTGCTGCAGGCCTTTACCACGCGACATGCCGACAGCGCTGTTCCATCGTTGCGGCGGCTGGCGGATCTTGCTGGCCGCGGATGCCTGAATGCGCTGCAGCTCGAGCTCTCGGTGGCAGTAAGGATCGCCGGCCCTTATCGCTCGCGCGCGATCGCGGCAATCACCCAGACCTTCCTGAGTGACGCCGGCGAGGAAACACCCCGGCGCGCCATCTCCGTAATTCGCGCGCCGCGACCGCCCGCCCCCCGTCCCGCGCGCATCGAGGCGCCGGCCCCTGCCTTCAGAATCGGCCTCGAATTCTTTGATGCCGATCAAAAGCTGGGTGGCATGGCCAGTTTTGACTTCGGCGCCAATGCCGCCGGCGGGCGGATCATGATGCTCCTCGAACGGCGGCGCGTGGCGCTGTTCACCGGCGAGGGCGGCGCCGCACTCGACGGCGATCGTCTCGCACTCGGCCCGCTGACCTTCGCCTGCGCGGCAAGCGCGGGCGCGATCGACTTCCGCGGGCCGGCGGTTGTCGTCGAGGACGGCACCGCCTATCTGAGCGTCGAAAATGCCCTGCGCGCCGGCCGTCTCGATCCGCAGATGGCGATCGTCGCACGGCTTGAATTCGACGATCAGGGCGAGGGTCTCGGCGCACTGCTCGCCGCTCTCAGCCGCCACACCGATGAGCGGCCGGAAGTGCTGCCGCCGCCGCGTTTCGGTCGGCTGCGCGGTAGTGTGCGACTGGACGGTCGCGAGCGCCCGCTCGCCGCCGTCGCTCGCGTGGGCCTCGCCTTCACCGGTCTCGGACCACAGCAATTCCAGGAACGCCGGATGCTTTGGGCGTGCGTGCGCGATGGCGCGACCGCAGCAATCGAAACGCGCTCCGTATCGCGCGCCGACGGTAGTGTTCACACCGATGCCAGTTTTTTGCGCGCCGGCGAGTGGTATCGCGTGCGGCTGCAGAGCCTCGACCTGGCGACGGGTTCCCCGTCGCTCGCGCCGCCGCAAATCGCCGCGACCTTCTCGGGCGAGGCGTGCGGATCGCTTGAGCTCACAGGAGTGCCGGAAACCATGATGGCCCTCTCGCGTCCCGGCGCGAAAGGCGCGCGCGTGCTCACGTCGCTGGGCTTTGCTGCTTACGCGATCGCCGGTCGACCCGCCGTCGGGATGTACGAATATTCGCGCACCGTCACCGCGCCGACGCCATCGCGCGGGCCAACTGCGCGGTAAGCCGCGGCGAGCGTCCGCCCGCGATGCGGAGCCGCTAGAAGGGCCGCAGCGTGCGCTTCAGATCAAAGACGCGCCAGAATTCCCGCATCTGCGCGGGAGTCCCGAGGGTCACGCGAATCGATTGAGCCAGACCGGGAAAGTCGCCGGCAACGCGAATTCCATGGCGCGCAAAATGATTCGCAACCTCCAGACAGTCGTCGATAAAGAGCAGCACGAAGTTCGCGTTTGAATCGACCGGCTGCAGCATCCGCGCATCGGCCTGGTTGAAAAACTCCTGCCGCGCATCCTCGTTGAGCCGCGCGATTGATTTGACGTAGCCAGGATCCGTCAGGGCGGCCGTGGCGGCGCGGAGCGATCGCGCGCTGAGATCGTGTTGCGTGCCGCCAAGCGCGATACGCTGCGCCGTCGCGGGCGCCGCGCAGGCATACCCGATTCTCATGCCCGGCATGCCGTAAATCTTGGAAAAAGTCCGCGTGACGATCAGGCGCTGGTCCCTGACAGTCTGACTGATAAGGGACGGATCGATCTGGCCGGGCCAGCGCGCGTACTCGATGTAAGCCTCGTCGACCAGTACCGGCAGCGTTTTCGGCAAGGCCTCGAGGAAATCGAGCATCTGATCGCGGCGCAGCATCGTGCCGGTCGGGGTGAAAGGATTGGCGATATAGACCATCCCGGTGGCCGCCGTCACCCGCTGCCGCATCGCCTGAAGATCCTGCTGATAAAGCCGATCCAGCGGCACTTCCGCAACGCTCGCCCCGGTCGCTCGGGCATAGTCGGCGATACGCTCGAAGCCCGGCGCGGCCATCAGCAGATGCTTGCCCGGCCCGAGGAACCTCGAGGCGCAGACGCGCATGATATCCGTCGAGCCGGCGCCCACGACGACATGATCGGCTGCGACATGGTGGAGCCGGCCGATCGCGTTACGGAGAGTCGCGGCTTCCTGTTCCGGCCATCGACAGCAATCTTCCACGGTCATCGATTTCAGGGTTTCGACGACGGCGGGAGAGGGCCCGTAGGGACTCTCGTTGCGATCGAGCCGCAGGACCCCAGATTCGACGAGGAAGCTGCCGGCCGGCGGCGTCACCGGACGCGGCCGCTCGCGCGGCTCGGGCGTGCGGTTGTAGCCGGTCAAGGCGGCGCCTGCCGTTGCGGCAAGGAGCGAACCGGCGCCCCAGAGCAGGTCTCTCCGCGTAATCAACTCGAGCTCCGCCGGCTACATACCCGAGGGTGTCGGCGTCGCCGTGGCGGTCGCCGTCGGCGAGGCCATCACGCCGGTGCCGCTGACCGCGATCACTTGTGGACTGTTCGCCGCCGAATCAGTCAGCGTGACCGAGCCGCTGCGCGAACCCGCGAGCTGCGGGGCGAACGCGATGCCCATCGTGCAGGTGCCGTTCGCCGCGATCGTCTGCGTGCACTGATTCTGCGTCAGTTTGTAGGGCGTGCCGATCGCCACGTGCAAGCCGGTGATTGAAGACGTCGAGCTGTTGGTCAGCGTCAGGGTTTGCGCCGCACTCTGGGTGCCGACCGTAACCGAGCCGAAATTCATGCTGGTCGGACTCACCTGCAGCATCACCGGCGTCGGCGTCGCCGACGGGACCGTGGTGGGGGTCGCGGTAGGAGTCGCCGTGACCGTCGGCGTTGCGGTGACGGTCGGGGTGGCCGTGGCAGTCGGTGTGGCCGTCGCGGTGGCGGTCGCCGTCGCTGTCGGTGTGGCCGTCGCGGTCGCTGTCGGGGTGGCCGTAGCCGTGGCAGTTGGTGTCGCCGTCGGTGTCGCAGTCGCTGTTGGCGTCGCTGTAGCGGTCGCCGTCGGCGAGGCCATCACGCCAGTGCCGCTGACCGCGATCACCTGTGGACTGTTCGCCGCCGAATCAGTCAGCGTCACCGAGCCGCTGCGCGAACCCGCGAGCTGCGGCGCGAACGCGATGCCCATCGTGCAGGTGCCGTTGGCCGCGATCGTCTGCGTGCACTGATTCTGCGTCAGTTTGTAGGGCGTGCCGAGCGCGACGTGCAGACCGGTTATCGCCGACGTTGAACTGTTGGTCAGCGTCAGGGTCTGCGCCGCACTCTGGGTGCCGACCGTAACCGAGCCGAAATTCATGCTGGTCGGGCTCACCTGCAGTATGACCGGCGTCGGTGTCGCCGACGGGACCGTAGTGGGGGTCGCGGTAGGAGTCGCGGTGACGGTCGGCGTTGCGGTGACGGTCGGCGTCGGCGAGGGCGACGCCGTGGTGCCGGTGCCGCTCATCTGGATCGTCAGGGGGCTGTTCGGGGCGTTACTGGTGATGGTCAGCGTCGCTGACTGGCTGCCGGTGCCTTGCGGCTGAAAGCTCACACTGATCGTGCAGGTACCGTCGTTGCCGCCGATCGTTGAACATTGACTGGTAACCGGAAACACCGTCGAGTTCGAACTGGCGACATTCGAGACCGTCGCCGCGCTCGTCGAGTAATTGATCAGGGTCAGGGTTTGCGGCGCGCTCGTGGTGCCCGACGGAACCTTGCCGAAACTCAGATTGGTCGGGCTCGGATAGACGCCGCTCAACGGGAGCTGAACGAAGCTCGCGACCGAAGGCACGCCGGCATTGTTCACGAGGAAGAGCATGTAATAGCCCGGCGGCGCGATATTGCTGTTGGGCGGCCCGGTGACGTTCAGGACACCCGAACCGGCGTCGCTGAAGCTCAGGCCGATCATGTGCTGGGAATTGTCGAAGCCGTGCGTGGGCGAGCCCGGCGCTATCAGGACGACCGAGGAGATCGTGGCATCGTCGGGGGTCTGAATCTGGAAACTGCCGTTGTACGCGATCGTGCTCGGAACCGACGTAATCTGCGGTTGATACGCCGCTGAACCGTCGCTGTTGAAAAGATAGGGTGGTGAATAAAGCTCAATCGCCGGTTGGTAGTTGCCCTGTGACGGATTGCCCCCGAACACCGCAACGGTGCCGTTCGGCAGGAGCAGAGCCCCCGAATGATAGAGTCGCGCGTAGCTCTCCTGACCGGCGGAGGTTACCGTCAAAGCGTTGGGATCGATCAGGTCCGCGTTGAGACTTGCCGTCGTTGCGTCTTCACTGTTGACCGAGCCATTAAGAGCCAGAATGAGGCCGTTCGGCAGCAGTACCGCATCCATATCGACCCGCGCCTGCGACATCGGCGGACCCCACGTCCAGGCAGGGTTGGCGGCGCCCAGATCGATCAGCTCGGTGGTATTCGTGGCGCCGCTCGGCCCGCCGCCGAGAATCATGATCTTGGGGTCGTAATTGTTGGCCGGCGTCAGCGGCAGGAGCACCGACGATCCATAGGTGCGGATGGTGTTGGAGTTGGTCGTCGCCACGATGCCTGACCAGGTATCGGTGGCGGGATAAAAGTATCGCGATTGCGGCGTCGAGCCTGAGTAGAACACGTTGCCATTGGGCAGCACGTGCAGCCGCGGATAGAGCGGCGGGACCCATCCGTCGGCGTACGGCGTGCTCCACGTCCCGAGCACCGGGTTATAGATCTCGACCGTATTATTGGTCTGCCCGTTTTCGGCCACTCCCGACGACACCATAAGCGTGCCGTCGGGCAGTTTGGTCACGGTCGGATACCAGCGACCATCGGCCATATTGGGAAGGTTGGTGAAGACGTTGGCGATGGGATCGTAAAGCGACGCGTTGGGCAGGCCCAGGAAGGGCCCGTATTGCTGAGTACCGCCGGCTATCAACACCTGACCGTTAGGCGTGAGGGCCATGCCGTTGCAGAACATGTCTCAGGTGACCGGCTCGGTGGTGACCGTCCCCGCTACCGGATTCCAGACCGCGGCTTCGAAATTGTCCTTGTCCCAGTCCTGGGCATCGTTGCCCGATCCCTGGACGACGAGCACATTGCCGCTCGGCAACAGCGCGATGTGGATGGGGTTGACGGGCATCTGGTAGGGAAGCACCTGCCATTGACCCTGGACGTTCGCCTGTGCCGACGCCTTCGAAGGTTGAAAAATCGCGAGAATTACACTAAGCAGCGCTCCTAGTAAGCATCGTCGCGCAACAACAGCTAAAGGATACCAAGGCTTTCGGACCATTCGTAAACGCCTTTCCAAGCAGCATCCGGTGATACAAGAACTCAGGAGACTCCCCTGAACGTCCGTTGAGTCTTGGGTTATCTAAACTTATCCTCTACTGACTTTCAAGAATCAATGGATAAGTTTGTGAATTGAAATTAGTCGATTTCAGGACAAACTTAATAACATTAATCAGATGTCTTCTATCTCCTCGAACACTTGCCAAGTTTGAGTTTAAGCCCATTTCTTCTGTGATTCATCAACATTTATGCGCCATCTTTGCCTAGTCTCGTTGATGATTGTTCTTCTGACCGGCGTGTGCGGATGCCGTTCGAACCGTTCGAGCTCGCCCGCATCCGCGCAAGCCGGCAACCGGTCACGATTGCCCGCGATGAGCCTCACCGACCAGAACGGCGCCTCGTTCAATCTCGCTTCATTGGGCGGCAGGTTCGTGTTGGCGGCCTTCATTTACACCACCTGCCCTGGACCCTGCCTGCTGACGACGGCGCGGATGGTTGGCGTCGCGTCCGAGCTTGGCGATCTGCTCGATCGACGGCTCGTGCTGGTTTCATTCACGGTCGATCCGGAGCATGATCGACCGCCAACGCTGAAGGTTTACGCTCGCGACCAGGGCGCGGATCGGCCTGGATGGAAGTTTCTCACCGGCGCGCCGGCGCAAATTGATCGGGTAATGGCTGGGTTCAACCTGGTGCGCGAACGCGAGCCGGACGGGCTGATTAACCACGTCACCGAGATTTTCCTGCTCGGTCCCGACGGGCGTGAGATCGCCATTTATGACCCGGTGCGCGACACCCCGCGGGCGATCGCCCAATCGATTCGGCGGACGATCGATCTGGCTGATCGCGCGACGGCCAGCCAGCCCGCACCGACGCTCTAGAGCAACGCGGGCAAAACCCGCTCGGTAAACGCGACGAAGGTCTCGTGGCTGAGCGGCGCGCCAATCAGGTAATCCATGCCGATATCTTCCCGGATACGAGCGATTTGATCGGCCACGCGCTCGGCTGTCCCGTGCACCACCACTGACCGCAGATAGCGCTCAATCGGATCACCGGATGGGGCGAAGCGCCGCGGATCGACGTAGGTCTGGATCAGCCACTTGACGCCGTCGCGCGCGACGCGTTCGGCTTCGGCGTCGGTCGCCGCGATCGCCATGAGGCGCGCCATCGGCACCTCGCGCCCCGCCATCGAATGGCCGTGGTTTTCGAGTTCGGCGCGCCACAAATCCCGATCACGTCCCATCTCGGCAAAGGTGCTGTGCGGTCCCAGCAGAACGGAGTGACCGCTCGCCGCGGCATAGCGCAACGACTCCGCGGAACCGCAGGCGATCCATACGGGCGGATGGGGTTGCTGGAGCGGCTTCGGCAGGACCTCGATTGAATCGAAGGAAAAAAATTGCCCGCGATACGCCATCGGACCGCTCTGCCAGGCGCGCAGAACGATCGCGACCGCCTCCTGAAAGCGGGCGGCGCTCTGCTCCATCGTGATGCCGAAAGTGCGGAACTCGTGCGCGTCGAAACCGCGGCCGGCACCCCAATTGAGGCGGCCACCGGAAAGAATGTCCAACAGCGCCAGCTCTTCAGCCAGTCGCAACGGATGATAGAATGCAGCGAGCGTCACCGCCGCGCCGATCCGCAGTCGTCGCGTGCGGGCCGCCGCATAGGCGCCCATCACCGGAATCGAGGGGCAGACGCTGTAATCACTGAAGTGATGCTCGGTCAGCCATACCGCGTCGTAGCCCGACTGTTCCATGATCTCGATGCGCTGCATGGCGCGCGCATAGACGCTGGTGAGCGCCTGACGCCGACCGGGCCAACTGAAGAATTGCAGGATGCCGACCTTCACGATTCACCTGACGCCGCGCCCGCCGGACGGTGAACTCTAAATTGTCCGCCGGGCTTGTTTCCACACGCGTCTCTCATAATTATCTTTTGGAACGTTGCGACTAAAGCCGTGATAAGACCACGACCAACTGAAACATTGCGAATGGATAGGACCGCGTGCTGATCCTCGGCGGGTTGCTCCTGCTGGCGGTGGCCGCGGGCTTCGTCGGCGCGATCTCCGGTCTCGGGGGTGGCGTCTTTATCGTGCCCGCGCTGGTGGTGCTGGCCAAAATGCCGATGCGCGTGGCGGTCGGCGCGAGCCTCATCTCGGTCGTCGCGACCAGCGCCGGCGCCAGCGTCGCCTTCGTGCGCGACGGCTGGACCAACTTGAAGGTCGCGATGGTCCTCGAATGCGCCACGGTCACGGGCGCCGTCACCGGCGCCTATCTCGCCGGGGTGGTGCCGACCTGGGTGCTCGAAGGCCTGTTCGCCCTGATGATGCTGCAATCGGCCTATTTTTCCCTCTCGAAACAGAGCGACGCCCTGCTGACCGAAGGCGGCCCGATCGCGCGCAAGCTGGGTCTGGCCGGTGACGTGCCCGATCAGGCCGGCCGACTGCGTCACTACGAAGTGATCCACGTGCGGTACGGGGCGCCGCTGATGGTTTTGGCCGGGGTCTTGTCGGGCTTGCTGGGAATTGGTTCCGGCGCTCTCAAAGTGATCGCGATGGACCAGGTGATGCACATGCCGCTCAAGGTGTCGAGCGCGACCAGCAATTTCATGATCGGCGTGACTGCCGGCGCCGGCGCGCTGGTCTTTCTGTCGCGCGGCGACGTCGCGACAACCATCGCCGCGCCGGTGGCGCTCGGCGTCACCAGCGGCGCCCTCATCGGCAGCCGCTTCCTGCCCTACCTCAAGGTTGAACACCTGCGCACCCTCTTTGCCCTGATCCTGCTTTTGATCGCCGCGGAGATGGGATGGCGCGCGGTGAACGGGTTGTGACGATGGCGGTATCAGTAGCCCAGCACGACGAGCACGCCCGCGAGGTCGAAGAGGATCGGATCCTGCGGGTCTGGACGCCGATTCTCTTGCGCACGATTCTAATCGTAGCGGTGTTGGTCCTGGCGACGGGTCTCGTGCTGACCCTTACCATCCAGCCCGATTACTACATGGAGCGCTACCGTCAGGCGCAGCTCGGCAATCTTTACGGGCGCGAGAACCTGCGCAATTTCCTGCCGAGCATCATGGCCGGTCAGCCGCATGCGGTGCTGACGCTCGGGCTGTTCATTCTTACGCTGGTGCCGCTCGCTCGCGTGGTTTTCTGCTTTATCCTGTTTCTCCGCGTGCGTGATTACGCCTTCGTCGGCTTCACGCTCTACGTGTTGCTCGGCCTGATTATCGGTATCGTGCTCGGGCGCGTCGGCTGAAGCGGGTCTACCGCCTCTGATTGCGCTCTGAAATAATCGACGTCGTGGCACGCACTCCTTCGCCTGAGGACATTCTGACCGCGCTCCGGCGGGTGGCCTATCCCGGCTATACCGCCGATATCGTTACTCTCGGCATCGTCGAGGAGGTCGCGCCGACCGCGGCCGGCGGTTTCGCCGTAACCGTGCGCCATCCGAGCCGCAAGGAGGCGACGCTCAAGCAAATCGCCGCGCGGATCCATGAGACCCTCGCCCACGACCTCGGTCTGCACGGACTGGAATTGAAGGTTCATGCGATAGCGCCGGAGCTGGGCGAGGAGACCGGACGCGCGCGGCTGGCCGGCACGAAATGGGTCGTCGCCGTCGCCAGCGGCAAAGGCGGGGTGGGCAAATCGACCGTCGCGGCGAATCTCGCCGTCGCGCTGAGCCGGCTCGGCTATCGCGTGGGCCTGCTCGACGCCGACATCTACGGCCCCTCCGTGCCGATGATGTTCAACACGATGGACGAGCGGCCGCGATCGGCCGGCGGTCAGAGCTTTTACCCGATCGAGAAATACGGTCTTAAGCTCATCTCGATCGGTTTCTTCGTCACCGAAAAGACCCCGGTCATCTGGCGCGGACCGATGGTGATGAGCGCCGTGCGGCAATTCCTCCACGACATCTTGTGGGGGACGCAGGATTTTCTGATAGTCGATCTGCCGCCGGGCACCGGAGACGCGCAACTGACGCTCGCGCAGCAGGTGGCGCTCGACGGGGTCGTGATCGTAACCACGCCGCAGGATGTCGCCGTGGCCGACGCCCTGCGCGCGGTCCGGATGTTCCGTCAGGTCCATTGTCCGTTGCTCGGCGTGGTCGAGAACATGAGCTATTTCATCTGCCCGGACTGCGGCGAGCGCGACGAGCTCTTCGGGCAGGGCGGTGGTGCGAAGCTCGCGAAAAATGAAGGCCTCGAACTGCTGGTGAATCTGCCCATCGCCGCCGAGGTGCGGGAGAGCGGCGACAACGGGCTGCCGCTCACGCTTGCCCAATCCGACCATCCGGCGAGTCAGGCGTTCATGCAACTGGCGCGGCGCGTGGTCGAGGCGATGCCGCAGGCATGAGCGCCGGCGCTGACTTCGCGATGAATCCGCCACCGCCCGCACTCTCGAGCGGCGGCCGCCTTCACCGGAGCAGGCCGGCTGCGTTCACGGCTTGATTATCGATCCCATCCGTATGGCCACTGTAATCACCGAGGAATGTATCAACTGCAACGCGTGCCTGCCACGCTGCCCCAACAACGCGATCTATGTCGGCGGACAGCCGTGGGAACTCAACGGCGAAAAGCACCCGCCCCTTGCCGAGGATATCTATTACATCGTCCCGGAGAAGTGCACCGAGTGTGTGGGTTTTTTTGATCACGAAGAGTGCGCGGCCTTCTGCCCGGTCGATTGCTGTATCCCGGATCCGCAGATTCCCGAGACCGAAGAGGTGCTGATTGCGCGGGCCCGCGAACTGCATCCGGAAGTCACCTTTGCCGAGGACTATCCGTCGCGCTTCCGCAGGGAGTCGTAACCGATTCCGCGATCAAAGCCTCGGAACCGGGATGATAAGCAGAATCGGGACGATAAGCGGTCGGACGGCCGTCAGAACGGATAGTTGACGCCGGAAAAGACCGCGGCGCCCTCGCCTCCCCAGCCAACGTCGACATAGCCCACGACGAACGGCTCGGCGATCGCGCGAAAGCCGACCCCGCCCACCGGATGCAGCGATTCGAGCGGGTCGGTCGAAGGGCTGTGAAAAACCCGTCCCGCCTCGAGAAACGGGGCTACCTGCGCCACCCCGTGCGTCCCGAAGAGGTCGGCTTCATAGACCTTGGTGCGAAACTCAACGTTGCCGACCGAGAGGTTGTTATCGACCCATCGGCCGACCCCATAGCCGCGCAGGGTCTGCTGATCGTAAAGCTGGCTCTCATCGCCGCCCAGCCGAGCCATCGCCCAGAACGGCGTCTCGTTGCCCGCCGGGATATACTGCAGATAGGCGTGGGTGGCGATGGTCAGGCGGGGGAAAACCGTCCAGTAATGATGAAAATCGACCCCGGTGCGATTATACGACACCGAACTCATGAAGCGGCGGTCGGCGAGTCCATAGTAGGCGATAATCAGCCCGCCCGAGTGCGGGATATCCACCGAATCGCGCGTATCGTAGGTCGCGCGAGCCTCGTTATAGATCTCGCTGCCGCCGTTGATACCTTTCACGTTCCTGTACAGGTCGATGGTCTGCGGGATCGTGTTGAACGCGCCCTCCTGGATACGCACAAAGCGCGGCCGCGACACGAGCGCCATCTGGAAATTCTCGGTGGCGTTCCAGCCAATCAGGCCGCGCACATAGACCTGCTCCGTCGTATAGTTGCTCTCGCCGCCTTCGCCGGTGTTGTTGCCGATACCGAAAAAGCGCTCGGTCGGATCGCGTTCGAAGAACAGTCGTCCTTCAAAGGACCACTGCGACTGATGCTGACGGCCGGTTGAGTAGTCGAGATCGACCCGTCGCTCGATATTCTCGTGAAACTCGGTCAGCGCGTACCATTCGGTGTCTTCCGAGGGATAGGCGAAGTAGCGCAGGCCGCCGCCGAAACCGAGCTTGGTATTGTTGTTGAGGTCCGGCGCGAAGATACTGCTGATCTGTTTGTGGCTATCCTCGAAGAGCGCCACCATCAGCAGGCCGTAGGTCGTGCCGGCATTGGGATCGGTCGCCACCTCGGGAATCGGGATCAGCGTGAACGGCCAGTTGCTCGGATTCATCCAGCCCGGCCAGGTGGAGCGATCGAGCAGCGAGAAAGCCTCCCCGCGGGACGCACAAGTGATCAGAACCAGCGCCAGCATCAACCATCGCGTCACTCGCTTCATCAGCAGAACTACCAAGGAGTTAAATCCAGACCGCTTGTAACATACCGGTAATTGACGCCGAAACCATCCCCTCGCGGAGCTTTGTCGGCAGAGCTCCGCAAGGCCGGCCGCGCGGTTTTCGCCGATGGTCGAAATGTGTCAGGATTCGGCTTATCCAAGGCGGCGCAAAGATTCCTCTTGAAACTGCTTCCGGAGGATCCCGGCGACCGCTTTCTGAAGGAGGATTGCGATGGGCAAAGCGGACGGTGGCGAACTGGTCGCTCGGATCATGCGCGAAAATCGGACGCGCTATTGTTTTGCGATTAACGGTGGACATCTGTTCCCGATTCTCGCCCAACTGCGCAGCCATGAGATCAAGCTGATTCACATGCGTCATGAGCAGGCGACGGCGTATGCCGCCGACGGCTATGCCCGGATGACCAGCGAGCCCGGGGTGTGCATGGTGACAGCGGGATGCGGCCTGACCAACGCCGTAACCGGTCTCTGTCTCGCCGCGATGACCAACAGTGCGGTCGTGTGCGTGTCCGGACAGCATCCTAACACCGAAGACCATCAGGGCTCGTTCCAGGAAGCGTACGGCTCCGAGGTCGTGCGCAGCTTCGCCAAATATACCAAGCGGGTCACCGACTGGAGCACCATCGAATTCGACATGCGGCTGGCATTCCGCGAGGCCTTGACGCCGCCGCAGGGCGTGGCGCTGGTCGAGATTCCACAAAATATCCTTTATGCCGGCGGTGACGACAGCAAACAACGCGCAGGCGGGATGCCGTTCTCGCTCGATGACGTGCGCGCGGCCGGCGATCCGGCCAAGATCGACAAGGCGGTCGACCTGCTGCATCGCGCCGAACGGCCGTTAATCGCCGGCGGTGACGGGCTTTTCTGGTCACAGGCGGCGCCCGAGCTCAAGGAATTCGTTGAACTGACCAATATCCCGGTCTATGCGCGGCGCGCCGGCCAGGGATCGGTCTCCGAGGAGCATCCGCTGGCAATCCGCGGCGCCTTCAAAAAACCGTTCACCGGCCGCGCCGATGTCGTCCTGACCCTCGGTTTCCGCTTCTGGAGCGGCGAGCATTTCGGCCGTCCGCCGACATGGAACGACAAGGCCAAGTATATCCAGGTCGATCCGACGCCGGATCGGATCGGCTGGCAGGTGCCGGCGGAAATCCCCATCGTCGGCGATCCCAAGCTGGTGCTCCGCCAGATGATCAACCGGATCAAGGAGGCGAAGCTCGATTTCTCGAAAAATCGCAGCTCGACCTGGATTAAAGAGCTGGCCGAGGTGCGCGCGAATTTCGAGCGTCAGGTGGTCGAGAACGCCAAGAAATTCCAGGACAATCGGCCCATCCATCCGGCGCGCCTTACGCGCGAGCTGGTCAACGTTCTGGATAAAAACGCCACCGTCGTCATCGACAGTTTCACGCTCTCCGGATGGATGTCGCAGAATTTCGTCTGCCGTTTCCCGGGCGCGGTAATCGACGCGGGTCCGCTCGCGCCGGTCGGCCACGGCTTCGGGATGGGTATCGGCGTGCAACTCGCCCGCCCCAGTGCGCAGGTGGCGCTGATCATGGGCGACGGCGGACTGGGTATCGGCGGCTTCGATATGGAAACCGCCGCGCGCTACAAACTGCCGATCGTGTGCGTGCTGTGGAACAACAGCTCCTGGGGTCCGAGCTTCGAATCGATGCCGATGCTGAAGGATCGCACGGACCCGTTTAACATGCTCCAGGACATCCGGTACGACAAGATCTTCGAGGAGATGGGCTGCCACGGCGAGCACGTGACCAATCCCGACGAGATCCGGCCGGCATTGGAACGCGCGTTCAATTCCGGCAAGCCGGCGATGGTGAGTATCGTCGGTGACAAGAGCGTCGGCCATCCAACGCTCGGCGGCAATCTGCTCGGTTCCACCGGCTCCAACTAGCCATCAGCGTGCTGCCCGGCCCGGCCGCGGGCCGGGCAGCACGTCCTAACCTCGGTTTATGGCCGCCTCGAGTCCTCCGGTAGTTGTCGCCGAGGTGCGCGACCGCGCGGCGATGGCGCGGTGCTGGGAGCTCCGCCGCAAGGTTTTTATTGAGGAGCAGGGCGTGCCCGAAGAAATCGAACTTGACGAAGACGACGCGCGGGCCCGGCACGTCCTCGCCACCGTCGATGGTCACGCGATCGGGTGCGGCCGGATGGTGCCCCATGGTGACGCGGTCAAGATCGGACGGATGGCGGTCCTTGCCGACTGGCGCCGGCGCGGCGTCGGGCGACTCATCCTCGAAGCCCTGCAGGAAGCTGCCCGGGCGGAGGGGTTTCGCAAAGCCATTCTCCACGCGCAGTTACACGCCGAGGAGTTCTATCGGAAATGCGGTTATGAGCCGCTTGGTGAGCCATTCGAGGAAGCCGGCATCGCGCATCGTCTGATGGAACGACGGCTCTGAGCCGAACTCCGTTTCCCTATGGTCACATGGTTTTGCGCGGCTTCGCGTACTAGGCTTAAGCGATGACCATCGATTTGATCGAAGCGCGCCGCCGGATGGTCGCTGAGCAGCTTGAAGCACGCGGAATCACCGACGCGCGAGTGCTGGCGGCGATGGGCGAAGTGCCGCGCCATCGCTTCGTCCCGGCGGAGTTGATCGACCACGCCTACGACGACGCGCCGCTGCCGATCGGCTTTGGCCAGACCATCTCGCAACCCTACATGGTCGCCCTGATGAGCGAGGTCGCGGCCTTGCGCGGTCAGGATCGCGTGCTCGAAGTCGGCACCGGATCGGGTTATCAGGCGGCCGTTCTGGCGTGGCTGGTTCGCGCGGTCTTTTCAATCGAGAGCGTCCCGGAACTACACGAGCGCGCCCGGCGCTTGCTTGGCGAGTGCGGGATCAGCAATGTCAATCTCTGCCTGAGCGACGGCTCCCTCGGATGGCCGGAAATGGCGCCCTTCGACGTGATCCTCGTCACCGCCGCGACGCCCGGAATTCCGCGCGCCCTGCTCGATCAATTAACGCCCGAGGGACGCCTTATCGCGCCCGTCGGCGAAGCCGAGCTGCAGAGCCTCGTGCGGATAAGCCGGCTTGACGGACGTTGGCACGAGGAATATTTCGGAGAATGCCGCTTTGTGCGGCTGATCGGCAAACAGGGCTTCAGCGCATGACCTAAGCGGGGCTGAAAGGGTTGTGGCGGTGGTGTGGCAAGACCAGGGCAATCTCGGCCGATCCGACTGAGACTTATCGGCATGCTCGGCGCGCTGGTCGTATTGTCGGCGTGTGGCCAGCGATCGGAGTCGGCACGGGTCCTCGGCCCGTCAAGCTCCGGCAATCAGGCCGCCCTGACCCATACAGTGGCGCCGGGCGAGACGATCTACCATATCGCCCATGTCTATGGGATAAGCTCCGAGCGGCTGATGGCGGTTAACCATCTGAGCGACCCGCGCGAACTGCGCGTCGGCCAGGTGCTCCTAATTCCCGGAGCCGGACGTGGGGCGTACACGGCCGCGCCAATCGCCGAAGGTTGGTTCGCCCCGAAAGCCGCACGCCAGTTCAGTTGGCCCGTGGCTGCCGGGCAACTGTCCTCACCCTTCGGGATGCGCAACGGCGTGATGCACGACGGCATCGATATCGACGCGCCCGAAGGTACGCCGATTCGGGCGGCGGATGCCGGAACGGTCATTTTTGCCGGGCGGCAGCGCGGTTACGGCAACCTCGTCATCCTCGAGCATCGCGACGGTTACGTCACGGTGTATGGACACAACGAACGCAATCTCGTGCGGCAGGGGGAGACGGTCGCGCGCGGTGAAACGATCGCGCAGATGGGCGCGACCGGACGCGCCAGCGGTCCCAATCTCCACTTCGAGGTGCGTTACAACAATCGGCCGCAGAATCCGATTTCGTACCTGCCTGATCCAGGCATTTCTCCCGGTATCACCTTTGCCCGCAATTCAGCGGACTAGTATTCTTAGCCGCGAATTCAGCTCGGCTGCGCCGTCGAGCTCGAGAAAGGAAAATCATGTTCTCAGCCGAGAACTTAAGGCGACTTATTCGCGATATTCCCGATTTTCCACAGCCCGGTATCCTGTTTCGCGATATCACGCCGCTCCTGGCCGACCCGCACGGATTGGCCGCGGTGGTCGATCAAGTGGCGGAACCCTGGCTCGGCAAGGTCGATCGGGTTTTGGGCATCGAGTCGCGCGGCTTTATTATCGGCGCCCCGGTCGCCTACCGTCTTGGCGTTGGGCTCTCGATCGCCCGCAAGCCGGGCAAGCTACCCTTCAACACGGTCGCTGAAAGCTATGAGCTCGAATACGGCCGCGCCGAGCTGCATATGCACGAGGACAATCTCGCGGGCGCCTCACGCGTGCTGATCGTCGACGATCTGCTCGCTACCGGGGGGACCGCGATGGCCGCAGTGCGACTGGCGCAAAAACTCGGCGGCGAGGTCGCCGGATGCGCCTTCGTGATCGAGTTGAAAGCCCTGCGAGGTCGTGAGCGGCTGAATCCGGTCCCATGCACCGCGCTGGTGGAATACGACTAGTCAACGCTCTTCCGCTCAAGGGCGGCGCCTAATCTCTGGATCGCGCGATCGCTAGCGTCCGTGGAATCTATCGCAGCCAAGGCCCAGCTCGCGCGCGATCGGCGGCGCCTGACGCTCGTCCTCGCCATCACCGTAATCTACTTTGCGACAGAACTCATCGCCGGCTTTTATGCCAACAGCCTCGCCCTGCTGACCGACGCCGTGCACATGCTGACCGACCTCGCCGCGCTGTCGCTCGGTCTGTTCACGCTATGGATCTCGAGTCGTCCAGCCACTGCCGGCAAGACCTACGGCTATCTGCGCGCCGAGATCCTGGGGGCGCTGTTCAACGGTTTGTTTCTGTGGGCGCTCGTGGCCTTTATCTGGTTCGAAGCCGCCGGCCGCCTGCATCGACCGGCCGCGGTCAACGGCCATGTCATGACGGCGGTTGCGAGTATCGGAATCCTGATCAACGGCTTTCTCGCATGGTTGACGGCGAACGAAGCCAGTTCTTCCGGTACCAGTATGGCACGGCGGGCGGTTTTTCTTCATGTCGTGTCCGATCTCGTCGGCAGCACAGGTCTTTTGATCGCGGGGATCATCACCTCGCTGAGCCACTGGCAGGCCGCCGACCCGATAGTGAGTTTTCTGATTGGGGCGCTGATTATCTATGGATCGTGGGGCCTGATACGCGAAGGCGTCGATATCCTGATGGAATCGACGCCGGCGCATATCGATCTGGATGATCTGCGCACCGATCTGCTTGCCGTAGCGGGCACCCAGGAGGTACACGATTTACACGTGTGGTGTCTCGCCAGCCATCAATTCGCGCTGTCAGCCCATGCCGTCGTCGCGCCCGGGGTCGATCATGACCGGGTACTGTCAGATATGTCGGCAAGGATCGAGCAGAAGTTCAATATCCGGCATATCACCGTGCAACTCGAAGGTGACAATCGCAA
Source organism: Pseudomonadota bacterium (assembly GCA_021325355.1). Classification (GTDB taxonomy): domain Bacteria; phylum Desulfobacterota; class Binatia; order Binatales; family Binataceae; genus JAJPHI01. The sequence continues at coordinate 243,132 of JAJPHI010000011.1, read as the reverse complement.
GGCGCAGGAGCATGATCACTTCTAGCCTGACGCCATGCGGACTGGGTTCGCGGAGGCCTCGCGGACATGGATCCCGAATTGACGGTCTTTTACGATGTCGATACGCAGCGGGACTTCCTGCTGCCTGAGGGCGCCCTTTCGGTCCCGGGCGCCGAGCGGATAATTCCGCGCCTTGCCGAACTGACACAGTTGGCGCGGCGTCTCAAACTTCGCATCATCGCCTCCACCGACTGCCATCAAGCAACCGATCCGGAGCTCCAGCGCAACGGCGGCCAGTATCCGGATCACTGCATGGTGGCAACGGCGGGACAGCGCAAAATCGATGAAACTGCTCCCTTGAAGCCGATTTATGTTCCCAACCGTCGACTGACCTCCGACGAGATCGATGCGATCCTCGCCCATCGCGGCGAGATCGTTTTTGAAAAGCAGCAGTTCGACGTCTTCGCCGGCAACGTCAACGCCAATTTTCTCCTGCCCCGGCTCCTCCAGAACTATGCGGACGTCGTAGTCTATGGAGTTTACACGGAGGTCTGCGTCCGTGACGCGCTTGCGGGGTTGCTGAAAACCAAAACCAACCTTCGCCTGCATCTGGTGACCGACGCCACGGCCGATATCGGGACTGACGGTGCGATTTACCGTCGTCAATGGCAGAACGCCGGGATTCATCTGCTGACGGTGGCGGAACTGAAGGCGCGCCTCAAAGAGGGTCCGCGCTCCGCTGCCACTCGTTCATAGCGCGGAGGAGATCGCGGACGGCGTCGGCGGGGCGGTCTGCGGCAAGGACGGCGCCAATGACGGCGAGGCCGCGCGGGGGTGGCGCGCCGATGGCGCGCCACCCCCGCGCGAGCCCGTGCACGCGCTCCGCGGTTAGCCCGCCGAGCGCATAGAGCGGCATCGCGCCGGCTGCGCGGAGGGCGGCGCCGAGAAACTCGGCGCCGCCCTCCGCGCGGCCGTAACCGGGCTTGGACAACGACGCGAACAGCGGGCCGCAGACGGCGAAGTCAGCGCCGCCCTCCCGGGCGGCGCTGACTTCGCCGGCACTGTGCGTCGATACACCGATCAGCCGCGACGCGCCCAGCAGCCGACGCGCATCCGCGATCGCAAACGAATCTGCCGGCAGATGCACTCCGTCGGCTTCCACCGCCAGCGCGATATCAAGCCGCTCATTGATCAGTATCGGCGCGCCGTAACGCCGGCAGATAGCGCGGAGCTCGCGCGCCAGGGCATAGAGCTCGCCCCCCGCGAGGTCCTTCTCACGCACCTGCAGCGCAACGGCTCCCGCTCCGACCATGCTGTGCGCCGCGTCGAGCGCAGCCGCGACCATCTGCGACAAGCCGCCGTGCGCCGCCGCCAGCTTGCGATCAGTAATGAGATACAGCCGGAAGGCGACCCTGTCGGCGCCCGATCCCACCTAGCGAATCAGACCGTTGAGCGGACTCGACGCGGTCGCATAGAGCTTCATGCCGATCCGCCCGGCGCGATAAGCGAGGCGTCCAGCCTCGACCGCCAGCTTCATCGCCCGCGCCATCGCCACCGGATCGCGCGCCCCCGCGATCGCCGAATTGATGAGCAGTCCGTCGCACCCGAGCTCCATCGCCTCAGCAGCATCGGCAGCACCGCCGACACCAGCATCGACGATTACCGGCACCTTGGCCTGTTCGAGGATTATGCGCAGATTGTAGGGATTGCGGATGCCCATGCCGGAGCCTATCGGCGCCGCCAGCGGCATGACGGCCGCGCAACCCATCTCGGCCAGCTTCAGACAGGCGACTGGATCGTCGGTGATGTACGGCAGGACCTTGAAGCCCTCTTTGACGAGAATCTTCGCCGCTTCGAGCGTTGCCGGAACATCGGGGAAGAGTGTCTGTTGATCGCCGATCACTTCGAGCTTGACCATGTCGCCGACGCCCGCCTCGCGGGCCAGGCGGCAGGTGCGCACGGCGTCTTCGACGGTAAAACAGCCGGCGGTATTCGGCAGGATCTGGTAGCGCTTCGGATCGATATAATCGAGCAGGTTTTCCCTGGTCGCATCGGTGATATTCACCCGCCGCACGGCGACCGTGACAATCTCCGCGCCGCTCGCCTCCACGGCCGCGCGAGTCTCGGCGAAATCGCGATATTTGCCCGTTCCGACGATCAGGCGCGAGCGGAAAGTTCGCCCCGCCAGTTGAAAGGCATCGTCTTCGATCATGATGTGCTCCAGCCGCGGCTAGCCGCCGCCGACAAAGTTTACTATCTCCACCCGGTCGCCCGGATGCAGCAGCCTGCTCTCCCATTCGCTTTTGGCGATGACCGCGCGATTGATCTCGATCGCAATCCGGCCCTTGCGCAGTTTGAGCCGCTGCACGAGCGCGCTCAGCCGCGCGTCGTCGGCGATGGTGTGCGGTTCGCCGTTAAGTTCGATTTGAAAGGGGGGCAGAGCCTGGGTGGACATGATGAAAGCCGCATCCCCGGCGCCGAGAAAGCGGCTTTCAGCGGAGCCCGAACGCTCCGCTTTGCGCTTCCCTACGCCGGCATTACCCGGATCAGGTTCAAGGGGTTCTCTTGCGAGTTCTCAGTGCTTGCGCACACCCCCAGCTTCGATTTCTATATCACCGCGCCGAGTTTTTTGTCAAAAATGAACCTCAACGTTCTTACGAGTATCTGCCGGAGCGGGGCGTGGTTCAACGGGGGGCTGACGAGGATTGGCGCGCGATTGCGGAGATCGATCTGAGCGCGGTGCGCGCGAATTATCGCGCGCTCAGCCAGTATGCGAACGGCGCGAAGATCATGAGCGTGGTCAAAGCCGACGCCTACGGGCATGGGGCGGTCATGATTGCACGCACCCTGAGCGACGAGGGCTGCCGCCATTTCGGCATCGCCACGGTCGAGGAAGGTCAGGAGCTGCGCGCCGCCGGGATTCGCGAGCGTCTGTATCTGCTCGGCGGCTATCAGCCGTTTCAGGCCGATCGCATCGTCGCGCTCGATCTGACGCCGGCGATTTTCGACCCGTCGCTCATTCCGCCGCTCGAGCAGGCCGCGCGGCGGGCGGGGCGCGAGCGTTTCCCCGTGCATCTCAAGCTCGACACCGGCGCCACCCGCCTGGGTATCCTGCCGCACGATATCGACAGCACCATCGAACTGATGCGATCGTGCACCGCACTGGTGTTTGAAGGCGCTTTTACGCTTCTGGCCAATGCGGCCGATCCGTCCAGTCCCGTCACCGACAGTCAGTTGCGGGTGTTTGCCGAGGTGATCGCGCGGCTGCGCGCAGCCGCCTTCGAGTTGCCCGTCACCCACGTGGCGAATTCGGCCGCTTTGATCCTCCGCCCCGACACCCATCTGCGGCTGATGCGTCCGGGGCTCGCCCTGTATGGCCTGCCCCCCGTTCATGCCGTCCGCGACCGCATTGACCTGCGTCCGGCGATGACCTTCAAGACGCGGCTGCTGCAGCTCAAGCGAGTGCCGGCCGGAACCGGCGTCAGCTACGGCCATACCTTCATCACGCCGCGCGAGAGTGTGATCGGCGTCCTCGGCGTGGGTTACGCTGACGGCTATCGGCGAGGGATGCAGCACGGGGGCGAGGTGCTCGTCCGCGGCCGTCGCGCGCCGGTGGTCGGCGCGGTCTGCATGGATCTGACGATGGTCGATCTGACCGACGTGCCGGAGGCGCGGGCGGGCGACGAAGTGATTCTCTGGGGCAGCGCCGATGATCAACAGATCAGTATCAATGATGTCGCGCGCATCGCCCAGACGATTTCCTACGAGATGCTGTGCACGGTCGGGCGTCGCGTTGCACGCGTGTACCGGAATTGAAAAAATACGCGAGTGTCTGCGGACAAGGTCAGAATAACCCGCGCCCTGCTTGGGGTCTCCGATAAAAGCGGATTGGCTGAGCTGGCGCGCGCGCTCAGGCGCCACGGCGTCGAATTGATCTCCACCGGCGGCACCAAAGCGGCCTTGGAGGCCGCCGGTATCGAGGTCACCGCGGTCGAGGCGGTCACCGGCTTTCCGGAAATGCTCGATGGTCGCGTCAAAACCCTGCATCCGCGAATCCACGGCGGTATCCTCGCGCGACGGGACCTCGCGACCCATCGGGAGCAGCTAAGATCGCACGAGATTCAGCCGATTGACCTGGTGGTGGTCAATTTTTATCCGTTCGAGCGCACCGTCGCCGACCCCGCGGTGCGGCTTGAAGATGCCGTGGAAAATATCGATATCGGCGGACCCGCCCTCGTGCGCGCCGCGGCGAAGAACTATGCCGACGTCGCCGTCGTAGTGGATAGCGCTGATTATCCCGCGCTCATCGAGGAATTGGATCAGGAGGCCGGCGCGCTCTCGGCCGCCACACGATGGCGTCTGATGCGGAAGGCGTTCGCCCGCGTGGCCGCCTACGACGTTGCGATCGCCAACTATCTCGGAGCCATCAACGACGAGTCGGCTCCGCTGGGTTCTGATTTCGGTCTGGTGCTGCCGCGCGCGCAGGCCCTTCGCTACGGTGAGAATCCCCATCAGCGGGCCGCACTTTATGGAGATTTCCTCGAGATCGCCGAGCAGTTGCACGGCCGCGAGCTCTCGTTCAATAACGTCCTCGACATCAGCTCGGCTATCAACCTGATGCTCGATTTTGCCGATTATGGCGCGCCCGTCGTCGCCATCCTCAAACACAACACGCCGTGCGGAGTGGGCGTGGGCGCGACGCTCAAAGAGGCCTGGCAGAAGGCTTTGGCGACCGATCCCGACTCGCCCTTCGGCGGCATCATCATCACCAATCGCAGTTGGGACCTCGATTTGGCGCGCGCCGTGGACGAACTCTTCACCGAAGTGCTGATTGGTCCCGATTTTCCCGCGCCGGTGCTGGAGTTCCTGCGCAAAAAGAAGAATCGCCGCCTGATGCGCTTTCACGCGGCTCGCGCGACTCGCCAACGGCTCGATATCCGCAGCGTGATCGGCGGCGCGCTGGTGCAGACGCCTGATTTAAGCCTCGAAGATCCGCGGACCGGGCGCGTGGTCACGCGCCGCGCGCCGACTGCCGCCGAGTTGGACGCGATGGCCTTCGGGATCCGCGTATGCAAGCATGTCAAGTCGAATGCCATCAGCTTCGTCGCCTCGGACCGCACGCTCGCGGTCGGTGGCGGCGCGACTTCGCGTATCGATCCGGTCTATGCGGCGCGCGAGAAGGCCGCGCGTCTCGGTATTTCGCTCAAAGGTTCGGTCCTGGTCTCCGAGGCGCTGTTTCCCTTTCCTGACGGCCCGACGCTGGCGGCCGAAGCCGGGGCAACCGCGATCGCGCAGCCGGGCGGGTCCACCCGCGATGAAGAGGTCATCGCGGCGGCCGACCGACTCGGCCTCGCGATGGTATTCACCGGTGTCCGACACTTCCGACACTGACGGCACCCCGAAAGAAATCGTTGTTCGCTAACGCTACCGGAGCCCCGGATGGCCACCACCACGATTAAAGAAATTCGCGCCCGCGAGATTCTCGATTCGCGCGGCAATCCGACGATCGAAGTCGACGTGCACCTTGCGGGCGGCGCCTACGGGCGCGCGGCTGTGCCGTCGGGCGCCTCGACCGGCGCCCATGAAGCGCTTGAGCTGCGCGACGGCGATCCCGGACGCTTCGGCGGCAAGGGCGTCCTCAAGGCCGTGGCCAACGTCGAGCGGATTATCGCGCCGAGCCTGCGCGGCTTCGACGTCAGCGATCAGCGCGCGCTCGACCGCCGGATGATCGAACTCGACGGCACCGAGAACAAGGCGAGGCTGGGGGCCAACGCGATGCTCGGGGTATCGCTGGCCGCCGCCCATGCGGCCGCCAATGCCCGCGGCCTCGAGCTCTATCGATCGCTCAACCCCAACGCGCGCCTCCTGCCGGTGCCGATGATGAACGTGTTGAACGGCGGCAAGCATGCCGACTCGAGCGTCGACATGCAGGAGTTCATGATCGTGCCGCAGGGCGCGCCGTCGTTTGCCGAAGCGGTGCGGATGGGCGCCGAGGTGTTCCATGCGCTGGCGGCGGTCCTCAAACAGCGCGGACATTCGACCAACGTCGGCGACGAAGGCGGATTCGCCCCAAGCCTGCGCAACAACGAAGAGCCGCTCGAATGTATCATCGAGGCAATCACGCGCGCGGGCTATCAGCCCGGCGTCCAGGTGGCGATCGCGCTTGACCCGGCCTCGAGCGAATTCTACGAGGATGGACGCTACGTCTTCGCCCGCTCCGATGGGCGCAGTCGCTCGGCCGAAGAGATGGTCCGTTTCTATGCAGACCTGAGCGACCGCTATCCGATCGTCTCGATCGAGGACGGCCTCGCCGAGGACGACTGGGACGGCTGGACGCTGCTCACCCGTGAGCTGGGATCGCGGCTGCAACTGGTCGGCGATGATCTCTTTGTCACCAATTCGCAGCGACTGCGGCGCGGTATCGCGCAGCACGTCGCCAACTCGATCCTGATCAAGGTCAACCAGATCGGCACGCTGACCGAGACCCTGGAGGCAATCACGATAGCCCGCGAAGCCGGTTACACGGCGGTCATCTCGCATCGCTCGGGTGAAACCGAGGACAGCACGATCGCCGATCTCGCCGTGGCCGCAGAAGCCGGCCAGATCAAAACCGGCTCGATGAGCCGCGGCGAACGCACCGCCAAATATAATCGGCTGCTGCGGATCGCCGAGCAGCTTGGCAGCGAGGCCGTCTATCCCGGGGCGAGCGCGTTTACGGCCGGCCGCGGAGGCGCGCGATGAGCCGTCCGCCGGTTGCCGCACTGATCATCTTCGACGGCTGGGGCCTGCGCGCCGAGGGCGACGCCAACGCTATCGCTGCGGCGCGGACGCCGACCATGGACGAGCTCTATCGGACGCAGGCGCACACCGAGCTCGACGCCTCGGGCGAAGCGGTTGGCCTGGCCCCCGGCGTGATGGGTAATTCCGAAGTCGGCCACCTGACCATCGGCGCCGGCCGGATCATCTACCAGGACGTGATGCGTATCAGTAAGGCGATAGAGACCGGCGCCTTCTTCCGCAATGAGACGCTGTTGGGTGCGATACGCGCGGCGCGGCGTGACCAGCGCACGCTCCATCTGTGGGGATTGTTGTCCGACGGCAGCGTCCACAGTCATATCAACCATCTGTTTGCCCTGCTCGAGATGGCAAAGCGCGAAGGTCTCGACCGAATCGCCGTGCATGCGGTGCTCGACGGGCGCGACAAGCCCCCCCGCTCCGCCCTGCCTTTCGTCGATGCCCTCGACGCGAAGCTGCGCGATCTCGGATGCGGCCGTATCGTTACGGTTTCGGGACGCTATTACGCGATGGATCGCGACAAGCGCTGGGAGCGCACGGCACGCGCGTGGGCCGCGATGGTCAGGGGTGAAGGCAGGACGGCCGCCACCGCTCGCGCCGCCGTCGAGGCGGCTTACGCCGATAACAAGGGCGATGAGTTTGTCGAGCCGACCGTCATCGGTACCGCCTCGCCGATCGCGGAGGGTGACCAGATCATCTGCTACAACTTTCGCGCCGACCGGGCGCGCCAGCTTACTGCCGCTTTGGCGCTGGCCGATTTCCAGGGTTTCGCCCGACCGCAGTCTCCGCGCGTCGGTTATGTCTGCATGACCGAGTACGACGCCGCCTTCAATCTACCGGTGGCCTTCGGTCCTGAAGAGATTCGCAACACTCTGGCCGAAGTCCTGGCGCGGGCCGGCATCAGGAACCTCCGCGTGGCCGAAACGGAAAAGTACGCGCACGTGACCTATTTCCTCAACGGCGGCGTCGAGCGTCCGTTCGCCGGCGAGGAACGCCTGCTGATTCCTTCTTCCAAAGAGGTCCCGACCTATGACCTGGAACCGCGGATGCGCGCGGCCGCGATCGCTGAACGCGCCGCCGCGGCGATCCACTCCGGTCAATTCGGTGTAATTGTCATGAACTTCGCCAATCCGGATATGGTCGGACATACCGGCAATCTCAAGGCGACGGTCGAAGCGATCGAGGCGACCGACGCCGCACTCGGCGTGGTGATCGACGCGCTCCGTCGCGCCGGCGGAGTGGCGCTCATCACCGCCGATCACGGCAATGCGGAGTTTATGGCGGATCCGGCGACCGGCCAGCCCCATACCGCTCACACGACGTTTCCGGTGCCGCTTATCCTGTTCGATCCGCGCTACCAGGGCGGTCTTGCCCGCCATGGCGGCCTCGCCGACGTAGCCCCGACCTTCCTCGGGATCCTCGGCCTCGAGCAGCCCGCGGAAATGAGCGGACGCGACCTGCGCACGCCCGGCCCCCGCTAGCCGCTGCCGGGTCTACTCGCGCTCGGTCGCCGATTCGAAGTAGAGGATCCGCTGGCAGGCGGGACAGAAGTGGATTTGCAGATGCTTCTGCAGCTCGTTGTAGAGCTGCGGCGGCAAACGCATCCGGCAGCCCTGACACGTCCCGCCTTTGGCCTCGGCGACGGCGAGACCGGCGCGCTTGCTGAAAATAACTTCGTAGCGCTGCAGCAGCGAGGCCGGGATATCACGGGCCATCAGATCGCGGTCGGCGCGCTGCTTCGCGATAGAGACCTTGAGGTCTTCGAGCTGCGCCGCGATCTCCTTCTCGGCGGTCTCCAGTTCCTTGCGCTTTTCGTCCAGGGTCCCCCGCAGCGTGACGATTCGCGGACCGCGCGCTTCGGCCGCTTCCATCGCGGCCAGCAGCTCCGCCTCGAGCCGCTGGTTGTTCTCCTTGAGCGTATCGACTTCGATACCGAGGGCCTGCAGCTCCTTGTCATTGCGCGCCTGGTTCAGCCGCATCCGTTTGTTGCGGATGCGGGCTTCGCCCTCGGCCAGTTCCTTCTCGAGGCGCCGCCGATTAACGCCGCTTTCCTCTTCCTCCTGTTGCAGCCGGTCGAGTTCGCTCTGATGGGCGTCCACCTCACGCCGCAACTGATCGATGCGCCCTGCGATCGACGACAACGAGCCCTCGAGCTCCCGCAGCTCGCGATCAATTGCCTGCAAACTCATCAGTCGCGCTATTTCTTCACGCAAAAGCCTTCTCCATCATCGCGCACCGACTGAATTCGTCCTGATCCGCGGGCCTACCACAGGCCGCACGCGAAGCGAATCAGGCGTTGTGGTTGCGCGGGTCGATGGGCCCACCAGGATTCGAACCTGGGACCAGCCGGTTATGAGCCGGCAGCTCTGACCGGGCTGAGCTATGGGCCCGTGGCTGTTCATGTCCACATTGTACTGAAGAGATACTACCTTTTTTGCGATGACAATTTAAGCGGCACTAATGCCACTAGGCTTTCGAGGCTCCTTCCCTCTGGCGGCGTCGCAGCTCGATCAGCTCCTGTGCCGCGGCGGCCGCCGCGGCGCCGGTGCGGTTCGCCGCGGCCGTGCGCAGCTCCGCCACCCGCTGCAGCCGAAGCTTCCGTTCGAGCGCCGCACAATAATCCTGACTCAAGGTTCGCGCCTGCGTTTCGTCGGGCGGGAGCCCCGCGACCATCCATTCACTGAAGCGGCGCCGAATCCCTTCGCTCAAGCGATTACTGATGAGCGGCGCCAGCACCGATGCCGGCTGGTCCGACCGGCAGACCTCGCCCAGGGCTTCGCCGAGCTCACCGCCGGCCAGCGCTGTGAACCGTTCCTGTAACTCGGCGCGCAATTGCGGAAAATGGACCACCAAGGCGAGCAGCCCGATCTGAGCATCCTCCAGCGGCGTCGGCTTCACCGACTTCTCGGGCCGCGGCGCCGGCGGTGGTCGTCTCGTCCCCGTGGCTTTGCGGGCTTCACGCCGCAACACCTCCTCGGCAACCCCGAGCATCGAGGCTGCCTTGCGCGCGAGCAGATCAAACTCGAAGGGATCGGCGATTCGGCTGAGCACGTCAGCAACTGCGGCGGCGGCCCGTGCGCGGCCCTCGGTCGATCCGCCAGCGGCGTCCTGCTGGCCGCGCAGAAAGTAGTCGATTAGCAATTCCGCGCCGTCAAGCGTTTCCTTGAACGCCTCGGCGCCGCGCTGCCGAATGAGCGTATCCGGATCGAAGCCCGGCGGCAGAAAGGCTGCGCGACCCAGCAGCCCCGCCTGCAGGAAGATCTCGAGCGCGCGCATCGAGGCCTTGCGTCCCGCCGCGTCGCCGTCAAAACAGGCAATCAGGTTTTTCGTATGACGCGACAGCAGGCGAAACTGTTCGACCGTCAATGCGGTCCCCAGGCCGGCGACGGTCTCCTTGAAACCCGCCTGCCACAGCGCGATCGCATCGATATACCCTTCGACGATGATGGCGCGGTCGGCTTTCGCGATAGCCGCGCGCGCCTCGTGCAGGCCATAGACGGTGCGCGATTTGGAATAGAGCGGCGACTCGGACGAATTGATATATTTCGGCAGGCGCTCATCGAGCACGCGGCCGCCGAAAGCAATCACTCGTCCCTGCGGATCGCGAATCGGAAACATCAGGCGCGCCCGAAACGTATCGTAGAGCGCGCCGCGCTGATCCTTGCGCACGAGACCGAGCTTGACCGCCGCATCGATCAACCCGCGCCTGCCCAGCGTTTCCACTAGCGCATTGGCGCGGCCGGGAGCGAAGCCGAGCATGAAGGCGCGGCCCGTCTCCACGGCGATGGCGCGCGTCTTGAGGTAAGCGCGCGCCGCCGCACCCTCGGGCGCGTTCCACAGCAGATGACCATAGAATTCAGCCGCCGCCTGATTGGCCGCAAACAGCTTCTCGCGCTCCTGCCCCGACGCGCCGTCGCCGCCGGCCTGCGGTTGCGGCAGGTTGATACCGAAACGCCGCGCCAGAGACACCAGCGCCTCCGGAAACGTCAACCCCTCCTGACGCATCACGAAGTCAAAGACCGTCCCGCCAACGCCGCAGCCGAAGCAATGGAAAAAGCCGCGCTCGGCATTGACCGTAAACGAGGGCGTCTTCTCGTCATGGAAGGGACATAGCCCGAGAAAGTTTCGCCCGCTGCGCCGCAGTCTCACGTGCGCGCCGATAACCTCAACGATATCGGCGCGGGAGCGAACCTCTTCGATTTTATCAGCGGGATAGCGCAACCTCTTCAGCAAACCACGCGGCGCCGCGTGCCGCAAATCGTCCGGCGCGGACTTTCGACAGCCCTTAACCGATCACGAGCCTTGCCCTATCCTCTTGGCGAGGAGTCCCTTGACGGCACGCGTGAAGTCGGCAGCTTACATTTCGTTGGAGATGACCTTGCCCCGCGCTCTCGCCGACGAGGCTGCCGGTATGGTGAGCGCCTTCGGAGCGCTCGGCTGCGAAACGCGAAATCTGCGCGGCCGCTCCGCCGGCAAGCCCGCGCTGAGCGAACTGCGCGCGTACTTCCATCGCCTGTCGCCCTCCGCGGCCCGGCGGATCACGCGGGTGCTCACCGGCGCCGGTCTGCTGAGCGGCGACCACGAGGTGCGCATCAACCGCCTGGTCGATCCCGGATGGGCGACCATGTGGCAGAAGCGCTTCGAGCCCCTGCGCCTCGGCCGGCGCTGCCTCATTGTCCCGCCCTGGAAGCCCGCCTCGATGAAGGGCCGGGAATCGATTGTGATTCAGCCCGGGCAGGCTTTCGGCACCGGCCATCACGGTTCCACGCGCGGCGCGCTCCGGCTGATCGAAGAGCTTTTCCAAAGCCATCGCTTCCGCCGCGTGCTCGACGTGGGCACCGGTTCCGGTATTCTCGCAATTGCGATGCGTAAGTGGGGCGCCCAGGAGGTAATCGCCATCGATATCGATCCGGTCGCGCTCGAAAACGCCGGCGAAAATGCCCGACTCAACCATTTGAACAAGAGCATTCGCTTTTCCGCCGCCCCCGTCGCGTCGATCCGCGGTCGTTTCGATCTGATTGCCGCCAATATCCTGAGTTCGGTTTTGGTGCCGATGGCGGCGGCGTTGAAGCAACGCCTTCGGCCGGGCGGCTTTCTGGTGCTGGCCGGCATTCTGGCGCGCGAGGTCGATACCGTCGCCGCCGCTTACGCCCCGGAGTTGAAATTGATCCGCATCAGGGCCGAACGGACGTGGCGCGCGCTGCTTTTCGAGCGATGAAGCAGCTCCCTCGTTTCATCATCCGACGCGAGGATATCGACGAGAACCACGTTGCGCGCATCGATGGCGACGAAATGCGTCATCTGCGCGATGCGGCGCGGCTGCGGCCCGGCTCCGCGATCCGGCTGCTTGATCAATTCAACCGCGAATATGTCGGACGCATCGAACGTTTCAGTGGCGACGCGGCCTTCGTCCGGCTGCTCGGCGACGCCTGCCAAGCCGTCATTCCCTATCGCCTGACGATCGCCGCCGCGCTTATCAAAGGCCCGCGCATGGATTTCCTGGTCGAAAAAGCCGCTGAACTGGGTGTTCACGAGCTCGTCCCCCTGATGACGGCCCGCAGCGTCCTCCACGATCCGGGCCGCGAGCGACTCGCGCGATGGGAACGGCTGGCCGCGGCCGCCGCCAAACAATCGCTGGGCGCGCGACAGATGATCATCCGCCCGCCAACGACGCTCGCCGAGCTGAACGAAGCGCCCGCGACCGGGCTCAGGCTGGTTTGCGAGATTGGCGGCGCGCCATTGATCGGCCTTCGCCAATTGCGCGCCACGCGCGATATCCTGCTTGCGTGTGGGCCGGAGGGCGGTTTCAATGCTGAGGAAGGCGCGATGATGCGCGCCGCGGGCTTTATTCCGGTCGGCCTGGCGCCGAATCGCCTGCGCGCCGAAACGGCGGTGATCGCCGCCGCCAGTATCGTTGTCGCGCAGCTATGGGAGGCTGCGAGAGATCAAGCGTGAGCTACAAGTTCGCTTTTGTGATGGATCCGCTGGAGAACGTTCTGCCCGACAAGGACACCACGTTCACCTTCATGCTCGAGGCGCAGGCACGGGGCCACGAGGTGCACTTTGCCGGCTTGAAGGACCTTTACAGTCGCGGACCCCGCGGCTTCATCCGCAGCCGTCGATGCGAAGTGATGCGCGCCGTCCCCTGCTTCCGTTACCTCGATGATCCGCATGACCATCCGCTGGAGCATTTCGCGGCCATCTTCATGCGCAAGGATCCGCCGGCCGATGCCAACTACCTGTTCGCCACGATGCTGCTCAGTCTCGCCGATCGGAGCCGCACCTTCGTCCTGAACGAGCCCGCGGGTTTGCGTGAAGCGAATGAAAAACTCTACTCCCTCAATTTTCCCGGCGCCATTCCTCCGACCGTCGTCACCTATGAGATCGCACGTCTCAAACAGTTTCTCGACGAGCAGGGCGGCGAAATGATCGTGAAGCCGCTCGACGGTCACGGCGGCGAAGGGGTCTTTCATGCCCACGCGCGCGACCGCAATCTCAATGCCATCCTCGAGACTGTGACCCGCTTCGAAACGCGTCCGATCATGGCCCAGCGCTACATCCCGGAAGTTCGTAACGGTGACAAGCGTCTGATTATGCTCGACGGCGAACCCCTCGGCGCGACGTTCCGCGTGCCGCGCGAGGATGAGCATCGCGGGAACATTCATGTCGGTGGCTTTTGCGTGAAAGCGGAGATCACACCGCGTGACCGCGAGATCTGTCGGATGCTGCGGCCGCGTCTGCAGCGTGATGGGCTCTATTTCGTGGGTCTCGACATCATCGGCGACTACGTGACCGAGATAAATGTCACGAGCCCGACCGGCGTCCAGGAGATTGACCGGTTGGACGACGCCAACCTGGAGGCTCGCGTTATCGATTTTGTCGAGTCACGCGTCTCTTCCCTGTCGCGATGAGCGCCTGAGCGCTGCGGCACACCGGCAAATTCAGAAAGGCTCGCAACCCCTCTGAGTCATATGCTCCGCAATCCATTCCTCTGGCTATTTTTGCTGATCATGCTGCTTAAAGTTGCCATCCCGAAGCGGCGGCGCCGGCAGGAGATTCGCTGGTTCGGCGACCTCGACACCCTGCTGAGCTTCAGCGCCGTGATAATCTTCGCCTTTGCCTTCGGCTTGTTTCTATTCACGATAAAGGGCAGCGCGACCGTCGGTCTGTGGTAAACGGCGGGGCGGCGCACCACCTTTTACGCCGGTTCTTCGAGTGTGCTACGGTCGCGACATCTGAACGGCGCGCTCCCAGGGAGAAGGCTTATGGCGACCAGGGATTTTGAGTTCAGCCAGCTACTCAAGGCCTACCGCAAGGGCATCATTTCTGAAGCCCTGTTCGAGCAGCAGATGAACGAGCTCACAGGGACCAACGCGGCAGGCGCCGAGAACCCGCTCAACGTGGCCAACGTCGCCGCGTTTCGCGGCGACGGCACCCGCGCGCGTGGCAAGCGCCTGCAGCGGACCGCACACAGCGAGACGATGACATTCACGATCCCGCCCGGCTTCCACAATGACCGCGAGAACAGCCATCGCGGCGATCAGATCATTTTCGTCATCGAGGGTTCCGCGACCGCCCGGGTCGCCGGCCGGGAGCAGCAGATCAAGGCGGGCGACATCCTGACCATTCCGGCCGGCGCGATGCACACGTTGCGCACCGACGCTGAGCCGCTCTTCGGCTTGACGGTGTTCTCGCCCCCCGAAGAGGGCTGATCGCGGCCGCACGTCGAGCGCGGATTTTTATGGTCCCGCGGACCTGGAGGGCCGCGCTTGACGAGCCGCGCTCGACCTCCAATCCGTCCCGATTTACGCGGGTTCGAACTTCGGAATCGCGATCTCCTCGCTCCAGTCCTCGAACGTAACCCGCACCGCCATCCCGATCGCGACCTGCTCGGGCGCGCAGCCGACAATGTTGGTCATCATCGTCGGCCCTTCGTCGAGCTTCACCAGGGCGACGACGTAAGGCACGTCGTCGGCAAACGCCGGCGATACCGGACGGCGAACGATCGTGAAGGTGCTTACCGTCGCGCGCCCCGACGCTTTGATCCATTCGATCCGGTCACTGAAGCACCGCGTGCAGTAGAGGCGTGGGAAGAACTGATTATGGCCGCAGGCGGCGCAGCGCTGGATACGCAGTTCACGTCGCTTGCACCCTTCCCAATACGGGCGGGTCTCGAAGGTCGCCGTCGGAATCGGTTTATCGCTGCCAGTCGCCATCAGATTTGCTCCGCCCCGAAAATCAACGTGCAATGGGTGGACATGATGCCGCCCTGGCAATGGACCAGCGCGGTTCGCGCATCCCTGACCTGACGCTGACCGCATTCGCCGCGCAACTGCCGAACGGCCTCGGTAATCGCGAACATCGACCCGGGCTGCCCCGGATGACAATGCGAGAGCAGGCCGCCGTGAGTGTTGATCGGAAGTTCGCCGCCCAACTCGATCCGTCCGCCTTCGACGAAGCGACCGCCCTCGCCCTTGGGACAGAAGCCCAGATCTTCGAGTTCGATTATCACGACCGGCGTGAAGCAGTCGTAAAGCTCGGCGAAGTCGATATCCTGCGGTCCGAGCCCCGCCATCTTATAGGCGCGCTCGCCCGCTTCCCGCGCGGCCGAACTGGTGAGGCTCAGCGCCTGGCTGACGTGCTCGTGCGTATGGCCCTCGCCCACGCCGAGCAGGTAAACCGGTTTTTTCGGGAAATCACGCGCGCGCTCGGCGGAGGTCAGGATAAACGCCGCGCCGCCGTCGCTCACCAGCGAACAATCGAGCAGATGCAGCGGATCGCAGATCATGCGCGACTTGAGCACGTCATCGATCGTGATCGGATCGCGCATCTGCGCCGCAGGATTCATCGAGGCGTGCTTGCGACACGCCACCGCCACCGCCGCCCGCTGCTCGGCGGTCGTGCCGTAGGCGTGTTCGTGCGCGCGCGCGAGCAGCGCATAGTAGCCCGGAATCGGCAGCCCATAAGGACGCTCGAACTGCGCGTGTCCAGCCGTCGCCATCGCCTCGATTGCCTTCGCCCGCGACATCCCGGTGATCTGGCTGTCGGCCTTGGTGACTAACACGGTATCGGCCATGCCGGTGACAATCGCCGAGGCGGCATGATGCAGCGCGGCGCCGGTCGTGCCGCCCCCGGTCGGCACCGTGATGCAGTAGCGCGGGAAAATCTGCATGTACTCGGCGATCATCTCCGCGTGGTACATGTACGGCTCGACGAACGAGTTCGAGGTAATCAGTCCGTCGATATCGTTCTTGGTCAGTCCGGCGTCGTCGAGCGCGAGCTTCGCCGCCTGCACGTAAAGCTGTGTCGCACTCATCCCGGGCACGACGCCGACCTTGGTATCGCCCACTCCTACGATTGCAACCTGATTTTTAAGAGACACCTGACCTCCGGCGGCCTCACGGATTTTTCGCGAATAGATCTAGCCGTATTTCGCTTGAAAGCATTCCTCATCCATCGCCAGGTAAGAGATTCCTTCGATGATTCCCAATAGCGCAGAGATGAGCGTCCAGCAAAACAGCGGCTACACCACGCCCCAGGTGATGCGACCCAGGTAAAACTTGTGCGCGCCGAGTCCGCCCAGCAGCAGGGCCAGCAGCGCCCCAACGAGCCTATCACTCCTGGCAAAATTCGTGCTGGCGGACGGCAGCATCTGGCGAACTCCGCACTTGGGACAAAATCTCCGCGTTGGCGCGGATCACCGCTCCGCATTCGTGACAGAATTTTTCGTCCGCCTGCTT
The DNA here is from genome assembly GCA_021325355.1 of Pseudomonadota bacterium. GTDB lineage: Bacteria > Desulfobacterota > Binatia > Binatales > Binataceae > JAJPHI01. Next base: position 226,618 of record JAJPHI010000011.1, on the reverse strand, counting down.
CATCGCTCTTCGATGCGCCGTCTGATGAGCGGGCGCGTGGCAGACAAAACGGCAGTGCGGAAGGCCGCGGCGGGATACGCAACTGCGCCGGCGCGCGCCGGGCGGCGCCTGAGCGTCGTCACAGTTGAGCCGTACTTCCGCCACGGCCATCGCACCGCGATCGCTAGTTCGTGGGGAAGCCGAACACGCGCGCGACGTTGTCATGCACCATCTTGCGCGTATCCGCCTCGGGGATATCGGCGAAGTCGCGGCCGACCTTTTTGCGCGAAAACGGCCATACCCCTTCGGTATGCGGATAGTCCGAGCCCCACATCAGGTTCTCGACCCCGATCATGTCCCGCGTCAGCACGCCCGCCCGATCCTCCTCGAAGGTCGCGAAGAACTGCCGATGAAAATAGAAGCTTGGCTTCTCCGGCAGCTTTGGCTCCATCCAGCCATGATGGTCGTCCCACCAGTGATCCATGAACTGCAGCACCGAGGCGATCCAGCCGATACCACCCTCGACCATCGACCACTTGAGCTTGGGAAAGCGCACCGGCGCGCCGCCCCAGATAATCCGCATCACGGTGTCGTACATGCCGAACTTGACCACCCCGACGTTGATTCCGCCGGCGCCCGGCCCGTGCGCGATCCCGTACGGCTCGCGGCCGCTCAGATGCATGCTGGCGACCAGGTTGAGATCCTGCAGCGCGGCCCACAGCTTGTCCCATTCGGGCAGGTTGTAGGCGCGATCATCGACCCAGGCGGGCAACATGATTGTCGCGAAGCCCATTTTTGCGGCGCGTTCCGCTTCCTTGACGGCCCACTCAATCGGCCCGCGATTCGGCAGCATCGCGGCACCCTTCAGGCGCTGCGGATGGACCGAGCAGTACTCGGCCAGCCAATCGTTGTAGGCGCGGCAGGCCGCATAGATGTACTCGCCGTCCGGTGCGCGCACGATATGCAGGCCGACGCCGGGATAGATGACTTCGCCGGACACGCCGTCGAGATCCTGATCCTTGAGCCGCGCGTTCGGCTCCCATGACCCGGCGCGATTCTGCTCGTAGCGGTAGCCCTTGGGCACCGGGATATCCATCCCCTGCGCCTTGAGGTCGGCCATCGGCCCCTCGAAAGCGAGCGGTCGCGGGCGCATCCCCTCGATCACGATATAGTCGCCGCTCTCGTCGAGCGCGCGGATCCGCGGCGCCTTGTCGCGCCATTTGGCGTCCATGCGCGTTTCCCATAAATCGCGCGGCTCCATCACGTGGGAGTCAGCGGACAGCAGCCGCTGGGTGTATTCGGCTTCCGGCATGACTGGTTCCTCCAAAAGAATAAATAGTAAGCGCTTACATTTTAAATCCTAGCCCATCCGCCCCGTCGATTGCCAGCCTCGCGCAATCCGCGATCATTCCCTCGATCGCCAAGTTTGCGAGCTTCCGCCCGCTTGTCAAAGGGTCGCGCGGCCGCCCGCGGCCGCGACCTGTCACCGCGGCTCGCCGTCAATTTCGTGCCGTGGTAGCGTACTCGGCCGGTAACCCGCCCATGCGCCACATCCTCCAATTATCTTTGCTCGCTGCGCTGATCCTGCTCGCGGGATGCGCCGAAACGCCACAGGAGAAGGCCGATCGGCTCGAACCGATGCTCGCGGCGGCGGGCTTCCGGATGGTGCCCGTTGACACGCCACGCAAGCAGGCGATCTTCAGCTCGCTCACGCCGCTCAAACTGACCTATCATTTCAACAAAGAGGGCCAACCCGTTTATTGGTTCGCCGATCCCTACGACTGCAATTGCCTCTATCTCGGCGACAGCAAGGCCTACCAGCAGTTTCAGCAGATGAAGTTCCAGGCGCACCTCGCCGACGAGGAACGCCAGGCCGCCGAGCTGAATCAGGATGCGGCGATGCAGATGGGGGTCTTCGGACCCTTCTGGTGGTGATTCACAGTACACCGTCCAGAAAGTCGGCCGACCGCAGGCGGCGATCAAGGATGGTCATCAGGAAACGGTTGAGCGCCGCTGCGCCGTCGCGCCCGGCCGCGGTGGCGGAGGCGATCAATTCGAGCGGGGTAACCGCCAGATGGGCGAGCACGAGCGCGCTTTGCCCCTCCAGCCGCACCGCGCCCTCCGGCGCTTCCGGACGGCATCGCCCGCAAACGATACCGCCGCGCGCCACGACGAAATAAAGCGCGCCGGTCAGCGTCTCGACGCGATTGCCGCAGAGGCGGCAGCGCGCGAAATCAAGCCCGTAGCCGGTCGCCTCCATCATCTGCAGCTCGTAGGCCTGCCGTAACGCGAGGGTCGGCGGCCCCTGCCCGGCCGCGGCGAGGGCATCTTCGAGAACGCGAAACGCGCGGGCGGCTTCGCCCTCCTCGCGCATCAGGGCGTCGGCCAGTTCGACCATGTAGGCGCCGAGCGCAAGCTTGGTCAGCTCGTCGTCGAGCGGAGGATGAAGCGTTTCGCCCGGCTCGGCGCGCGTGATGAAGACCAACTGACCGTGCGGCCGCCGGCGAAAGAACAGCGTGACGCAGGACAGCGGTTCGAGCTTGCGCTCGAAGCGTTTGCGCGAAGCCTTGGCGCCCTTGGCGATGCCGCTCAGTTTGCCGAAATCGCGCGTCAGCAGCGTAACGATGCGATCGGCCTCGGCGTAGTCGCGCGCGCGCAGCACGATCGCCGGCGATGACTCCTCAGCCGGCACGAGTCACAGCGCAGCCCGCAATATCGCTTGCTGAATCTGCTTCACGGTCGAGCGCATCGCCTCGATACCGCCGACGTCGCGGCCGCTCTCAGCCGCTTCACGAATCAGGTTCTCGAACTTCAGCAGGATATTGGCGAGCTTGGCCTGAGCTTCGATCACCGCCCGCTGGCGCATCTCCTCGTTTTCCCATCCGCGATTCGCATACTCGCGCAGCTCCTGCCCCTGGATCAGCAGCTCGCGCGCTTCATCCTCGAAGCCTTTGACCAGGTGGCGGATGGTCTCGCGCACCTTCGGAATCTCCTCGGGGTCTTTCCACAGCACATGCTCGAGAAACGTGAGATCCTCTTCACCGACGCGGTCGCGCCGGAAGAGCATCGCATGCGCCCGCAGGATCGCGACGGCGTTGCGCCATCGCCGATCCGAAACGATGATCTGCTGCGTTGCAAGGTTCCGGCGCAGCTCCGCGATCGCGTGCAGGATCTCGCCCGGCACCCGCACCCTGCCGAGCGCGGCGCGCAGCTCGTCAAGCTCAGTGAGGGTGAGCGTCGTGCGCTCCGCCGCACTCTGCCCTTCGAGCATCTTAAGAAAGCGGAACTCCTCGCCGATATAATCAACCGTGAAGCGCAGCATGAAACGGTCGAACAGCGCGGTCAGCTCCTCTTCATCCGGCAGCTCGTTCGACGCGCCGAACATGGTGATGAGCGGCACGGTAACCCGTGCGCGCCCGTTGTGATAGATGCGCTCGTTAACCAGGGTCAGCAGCGCGTTCAGAATCGATGAATTCGCCTTGAAGATTTCGTCGAGGAACGCAATGTGCGCCTCCGGCAGCTTGTGATCGGTGACCCGTCGATAGTCGTCCTGTTCGAGGCTCTTGAGACTGACCGCACCGAACAGCTCCTCCGGCGTGCTGAAACGCGTCAGCAGCCATTGAAAATAATTGGCGCCGTCGATCCGCCGGCAGAGCTCGTCGGCGAGCATCGATTTGGCCGTCCCCGGCGGTCCGATGACGAGGATGTGACTCGCCGACAGCAGAGCGCAGAGGGCACCATCAATCAGCTCGGCGCGTTCGAGGAAGAGGTGATTCAGCTCATCGCGGATCGCGCTGAGCTTGGCGAGCGCCGGCGCTGCGGAAAAATCGGTCATTGTAAAAGGAATTTATCAAACGCCATCTTAAGGTTTAAGGATGACCCGGCGCTTTGCCTTGCCCGGCCGCCATCGATGGCGCTACAACGGATCACATTCCGAACCCGGGCCGGAGGAAATCATGGATAAGGCACTGGCGGGCGTTAAGGTCCTGGACCTCACTCAATTCGAGGCCGGCACGTCATGCACCGAGATGCTGGCGTGGCTCGGGGCCGACGTTATCAAGGTCGAGCCGCCCAAGGTCGGCGAACAGGGCCGCTGGATGGTCACCGAGAAGCCGGGAGTCGATTCGGTTTACTTTCTGCTGCTCAACGCCAACAAGCGCAGTATCACGCTCAACCTCAAGTCCGATCGCGGACGCGAAATCTTCCTCGACCTGGTGAAAAAGGTCGATATCGTCTCGGAGAATTACAGTCTCGGCACGCTTGAAAGCTGGGGCCTCGGCTACGACCGTCTGCGCGAGGTTAACCCGCGCCTCATCTACCTGACCATCAAGGGCTTCGGCACCTTTGGACCGTACAGCAAGTTCAAAAGCTTCGACATGATCGCGCAGGCTACCGGCGGAGCCTTCTCGGTAACCGGCTTTCCCGGATCGCCGCCGCTGCGACCGGGACCTACGATCGGTGATACGGGCACCGGGATGCACGCCGTGATCGGCGTTTTAGCCGCGTATATCCAGCGGCAGCAGACCGGCAAGGGGCAGAAGGTGGAACTCGCGATGCAGGAGGCGGTGTTCAACTTCTGCCGCGTCGCCACGATGGATACCCATATCTCCGGCGAGCCGACTCCCCGCCGCGGTAATCGGGTGGGCGCGGGCGTCGTCGGCGATATCTTCAAATGCGCCCCCGGCGGCCCCAACGACTACGTGTACATGATCTGCACCTCACCCGAGATGTGGGAGGCGATGTGGAAGACCATCGGTAAACCGGAAATTCTGACTGACCCGCGCTTCGAACGGAAGAATCGCGCCGACCACATGGACGAGATGACCGCGCTTATCGAAAGCTGGACCTCCAGGCACACCAAGCACGAGGTGATGCGCCTGATGGGCGAAGCGGGCGTGCCGTGCGGCGCCGTCCAGGATAGCGTCGAGCTGCTAAACGATCCGCATATGAAGGAGCGCGGGATGGTCGTTACGATCGAGCATCCGGTGAGGGGCAAGTTCACCATGCCCGGATGCCCCGTCCGCCTCGAGCATTCACCCGTCGAGGTTAAAAGCGCTCCTCTGCTGGGCCAGCATAATCTCGAGGTCTACGGGCAGATGCTGGGTCTCGGCGCGGGTGATCTTGAGCAGCTTAAGCAGCAGGGTGTAATCTGAGCGCTTCGCCGGTCAAGCCGGCGGCGGACGGTCGTGGGTGAGTTTTAAGATCAGGACCGGCGTTGCAGCGTTCCTCGCGAGGCTGTGCGTTGCGATAGTTGTCGCGGCGCAACTGGCCGCGCTGGTGCATACCCACAAGATTGACGGTCCGCGGCGCTTCGCGTCGCAAACGCAGAGCGCCGCCGCCGGCGACCTCTGCGAACTGTGCCTGCTTGAGTTTTATGCGCCGCTTAACCCTCCGCCTCGGCCGACGATCGTTCGGCCGTTCATCGCGCCGACTTTTGTCTTTGTCCGAAAAACGCTGTTCCAGCGTAATAGCTCCTACGACTTCAGCGCGACGCGCGCCCCACCCGCCCTGAGCTGATCTCTTCGAGTCGCGAATCAGCAATTTCACGAGGCTTCCGGCCGGCGTCGGCCACTGCCTGACCCGCGCCGCCGGCAAACATTTGGGGATGGTGCCGACTCATGCGCGTCCGCAGAGGATCGGTCGCCTTGACCGCTTTCGGTCTGGCGATGATCGTAAATTTCGCGTGCGCTTCGATAAGCGTCGCCGATACTAACCGGGGTTACGCGATCGCCGGAACGGTCAACGACGCCCTGGGGCGATCGCTGCCCGCAACCCAACTCACCCTGGAGAATTCCGCGGGGCAAGTCCTGCGCAAAACCCTGAGCGACGCCAAAGGGAACTTCCGTTTCGTCGACGTACCGCCGGGCACTTACGAAGTGGTCGCCAGCAAGCCGGGATTTGCCCTGGCCGCTTCGACCGTCACGGTCGCGCGTACGGGGACATCCAACGTCACCATCGCGCTGCAATCCGAGACCGTCCTCAGCCTCAGGGTGGCAACCACCCGGATTATCCCCCCGGCGACCAGCGTCTCACCAACCGGCAACAGCCAATACACGCTGACGGAGCACAACATCGGCTCGCTGCCGCAAGGCGCGAATACCCCGATCAACCAGGTGCTGCTGCAGATGCCGGGAGTGGTTCAGGACGATCAGTCACAGGTCCACATCGACGGCGAGCACGAGGACCTGCAGTGGCGCGTCAACGGCGTCATGATGCCGATGGACAGCTTCACCGGCTTCGGCCAAATCTTCAACAGCTTCTTCATCAAGCGCATGAGCCTTATCGACGGGGTCCTGCCGGTTTCCTACGGCTATCGCGACGCCGGCGTGCTCGACCTGGTGACCAAGGACGGCTGCGCGAATCCGGGTGGGGAGATCGGATTTTACGGCGGCCAGCGCGAATGGCTGCAACCCAGTTTCGAGTACGGCGGATGCGCGGGCAAATTCAGTTATTTCTATACCGGCAGTTTTCTGCACAACAACCTGGCTTTCAGTTCCGCCACCCCCGGCATGACCCCCCTTCACAACATCACGAACCAGGGCGAAGGCTTCGGCTATCTGAACTACAAGTTGAGCTCATCCACCCAACTGAGCCTCACCACCGGAGTCTCGGTCAACAACAGTGAACTGCCGACGTCACCGGGTCTAATCCCGCTCTACGGTCTCGTCGGGGTCAATCCCCTGCCCGACGTCGGTCTCGCCCGCACGGCCTATCCTTCGACCAAAATCGCCGAAAGCCTGAACCAGGATTATTACTTCGGCATCCTCGCGCTGCACGGCGTCGTCGGTCCCGCAATCGACTACCAGGTGGCCTATACCGGGGCCTACAGTTATCTCAAGTTCAACCCGGATGCGATCGGCGATCTGATCTACCAGGGCGTCGCCTCGACGGCGTCGCACAGTGAACTCGACAATACCCTGCAGACCGATCTGTCGCGCGATTTCGATCTCGACAATTGGGGCCGGCACAACCTCGGCGCGGGCTTCTACGTCGGCGAGTACGGCACCAACAGCGATGACTCGTCGCGCACCTTTCCCGCCAGCGCGGGCGTCCAGACCAGCGATATCCCGGTCACGATCGTTGAGAACTCGAACAACATCAACATGCTCTATGGCGTCTATCTGTTGGATCGCTGGCAAATCACCGAAAAGCTGACGCTGATTTCGGGGCTGCGCTGGGATGCCGTAACGGGTCTGGTCAACAACAACATGCTAAGCCCGCGCATCAACCTCCTCTATCGGCTCAACCGCGAGACTGACCTTCACGCCGGCTTTGCACGGTATTTTCAGACGCCGGATTTCCTCGGTATCTCACCCCGCAGCTTCGCCCTTTTCAAGGACACCACCGCGGCAGTTCAGCCTGGCGGACTGACACTCTACCCCGAAAAGGATTACTACTGGGACGCGGGCGCACTCCGTCGCCTGGGCCGTCATCTCACCGTCGAGGAGGATGCCTACTTCCGGCTGTCGCAGGACCTGATTGACCTCGGACAGTTCGGCGCAGTGCCGATCTTCGCACCCTTCAACTACTCCAGCGGACGCCTCTACGGGGCGAAGACCAGCGCGACTTTCCAGTGGGAAAATCTTAGTGTGCGCGGCAATTTTACCTACTCGTCCGCGCAGGGTCACGATCTTGCCAGCGGCCAATTCAACTTTACTCCCGCCGAAGTGCTGTATATCAAGAAACACTACGTCTTCCTCGATCACAATCAGCAGTACACGGCCTCCGGTGGAATCACCTACAACTGGCGCAGTTACCTTTTCAGTATTGACGGCGTCTATGGCAGCGGCCTGCGCGCCGGTTTTGCCAATACCGATGAACTGGGCGAGAACTTTCAGCTTGACCTGGCGACAGAGAAGACCTGGCGCCTGCCGCCTTTCGGCGATGTCAAAACCCGGGTGGTATTGATCAACGCCACCGACAATATCAACGAACTGCGCAACGGCACCGGTATCGGCATCTTCCAACCCGGCTACGGGCCGCGCCGCGCGGTTTACGGAGGCGTTAATGTACCGCTCCCGGCCCTTGGCGGGTCGGCGCAGACTCCCTAGCCGGGCGTGAGTCCTGGTCCATAAAAACGTTTAAGGTGGTTGACGATGAATGAACTGACGGGCGCCTGGGAAGCGCTGAAATTCGGCGGCGCGATGGTCTATCCGCTGCTCGCTCTCGGCGCTCTCGCGATAATCATAATTCTCGACCGCGCCGTGACCTATCGGCGCGCGCTCGTCCTCCCTCGCAGTCTCACCGCGCTCATCGAAACCTACGGCTTTCGCTGGGACGACCTTGAACGCGAGCTCGCGAAATTGTCGTCGGCGAACTGCTACGCCGGCTTCTTCGGCGTGATCGCGGCAAATCGCGAAAAACCGGCCTGGTGGGTCGAATCTCGCGCCGGCGACGAAGCCGGACGGATCGAACGCCACCTCGGCCGCGGACTCTGGATCCTCGAAACGATCGTTACCGCCGCGCCGCTCCTCGGCCTGCTCGGCACGATCACCGGCATGATGCAATCGTTCAAGGTTATCGGCGCCTCGAGTCTCGTCGCGCCAACCCAGGTCACTGCCGGTGTCGCGCAGGCGCTGATCGCGACCGCGCTCGGCCTGTTTATCGCGATTATCGCGCTGTTCGCCTTCAACTTCTTCTCGCGCACGCAATCCCATGCCCTCGATCAGATGGAACGACTCGGCTCGCGGCTGACCGACCACATTCGCCTCGACCAGGAAGGCGGCGCCGAAAGCGAAGCCCGCGTCGTGCCGCTGCCAGCCAAAGAGGGAGTGCGCGTGCGATGAAGCTCCGGCGCTCGCGCGGCTACCGCCGCGGCCGTATCGAGATCATCCCCATGATCGACGTGATGTTCTTCCTGCTCGTCACCTTCATGCTGGCTTCGCTCTCGATGCAGACCCTTAACTCGCTGACCGTTAACCTGCCCGAGGGTGACGCTCCCAATCTTTCGCACAAGGAGCCGGTCACTCTGACGGTCACCAAAGACGGCAAAATCTTTGTCGATCGGACGCCGACGACGCTCGAGACAATCGCCGTCGTGCTGCAGCGGATACTGCCGACCAGCGACCGCGGCCTGGTGGTTAACGCCGACAGCGCCGCTCCCGAAGGAACCGTGGTCGAAGCGATGCTGCAGGCGCGCCGGGCGGGGGTCACCCATTTTCTCATTGCGGTAAAACGCCAATGAACGAAACCTCGCGGGCGATGCCGCCGGTGCGCTACGATGATGCACGGCGCCTCCTCTGGATCACGCCGCTCGCCCTCCTCCTATGGACCTCGATGCTGACTGTGTTCGGCGTGCTGCTATGGCGGACCGCAGCGCCGCCGCCCGAGGCCTCCCCGCTCGAAGCACGCATCGTCGAGTTGCCACCCGAGCCCGCCGCCGAGGGTCCGGCCGCGCCAGCGGGGGCGAAGCCCCTGGCCCATGCGCAACCGCGCCGCGCGGCCGCGCCGTTGCACGTCCCTCCGCAACCGCATCCCCGTATGCGCGCGGTCCATCACGAGCGCGCCTTCACGCCCCCGTCCGAAGAAGGAACCGCGAAGACGCCGCCCCAAGCCTCCGCGACGCCCGCACCATCGTCCGCACCCGCGACCAACGCGGCTGCGGGCAATCGCGCCGGGGCCGCAGGTTCTGCGGCCGGCGCCGCAACCGGCGGTGGCCTCGGCAGCGATCAGAGCGGTGCGCGCGCGCTTTATGCGCCGACGCCGGAAATCCCCGACGACCTGCGCGACCAGCCCCTGCAGGCCGTCGCCGTCGCGCATTTCGTCGTCGCCAGTGACGGCGCGGTCACGGTCACGCTCGTTCAGCCAACCGACAATCCGCGCCTCAACCAGGTTCTGCTTGACACGCTGAAACAGTGGCGCTTCGCCCCGGCTATCAGGCACGGGGTTGCTATCGACTCCCAGTTCGATGTACGCATTCCGGTGGATATCGAGTGAGCAAAGTCCCGTCGTCACGCCCGGATCCGTTCCGCGCCATAGATTATCTGCTTGAGGCGGCGCCACCGGCGATGCGCCGTTTCGTGGCGACCCATCGCGGCGCGCTTGACGCCGAGATGCGCTTCGAGGTGATGCTCGCCCGCTCGGCTTCTGCCCACGATGGCGACCCGCGCGACAGCGCCGTCAGCGAAACGGCCGCCTTCGGCGTCAAGGTCACCTGCGGCGGCACCGGCGGGGTGACCGCCGAGGGCTTTACCGGCGTCGAAGTGGGTCGATTGGCCTTGCGCAAAGGCCGGCTGATGGTCGAGCTCGAGGCGGCGCTGAACGAAGCTCTGCGCCGCGCCCGCTGGAACGTGCGCCAGAAAATCGCCGCGCTCAAAACCTTGGGCACCACGGCGCCGGCTTTGGCGCGCGCCCTCGGCGTCGAACCGTCGAACGAGCGGGCCACCATTCCCGCAACCTTCCAGCGCGATCCGCGCGACGCGCTGGGCGCGGAAATGCAGCAACTTTGTCGTGAAGCCTCGAGCGCCATCGCGGGCCTTGGCCAGGACATCGTCTTTAATGCGGTGAGCGCGCTGAGCGAGCTCCGCCATGAACTCTTCATCAACAGCGCCGGCGCCGCAATTTCCCAGGCCTTCGCCTATTCGCAGGGCGACGTCTACGTCGTCGCGCAGACCGCCGACGGCCATCAGGAGACCTGGGACGTGATCGGCGATCAGCGGGGCTTCGAGTGTCTGCGCGAAGGCTCGCGGCTCGAGCTGTCCGCCCATCCGGACCTGCACTCGTTCGCCCTCGAGCTGGCCGGTGAAACCCGGGCGCTCGCCGCGGCGCCGCCGCTCAAGCCCCCCGATCACGAAGTGGTCGTGGTGACCGATCCGCACTTTAACGCGCTCGTCGCCCACGAGATTATCGGGCATCCGTGCGAGGCCGATCGCGCCCTTAAAATGGAAGCCGCCTATGCCGGGCGCAGTTGGCTGTTGCGCTCGACCCGGGAAAATCAACTCGGCAGGCCAATCGGCTCGCCATTGCTCTCCGCCTGCTCCGATCCCACCCTGGACGGCTACGGGCACTATCTCTACGACCACGAGGGCACGCCCGCGCGCCGCACGATACATATCGAGGGCGGGGTATTCCGCGGCTTCATCAACTCGCGCGCGACGGCGGCCGCACTCGGCGTCAAGCCCAACGGGTCGGCGCGAGCGAGTGAAGCATGGCACCTGCCGCTCGTGCGCATGTCGAACACCTTCTTCATGCCCGGGGCGAGCGATCCGGCCGCGATAGTCAGCGAAGTCGAGCGCGGCTACCTGGTCTGCGGCAACAACATCCCGTCGATCGCCGAATCGCGCGAGAATTTCCGCATCTCCGCGCGCCGCGTCTATGAAATCGATCATGGGCGGATCGGACGCCTTTATCGTGCCGGCAGCGTGCTGAGCGACTCAAAAAAATTCTTCACCAACATCGACGCTATCGGCAACGACCTGCGTCTCTTCGCGATTCCCAACTGTGGCAAAGGCCAGCCGATGCAGGTGAAGCGGATGTCCAACGGCGGACCGACCCTCCGCTCGCGCGCGCGGCTCGTCGGCGGCGACCGATGATCAGTCTCGAGACCCTCCGTCAGTTCGCCCGCGCGGCCCACGCCCAATTGGCGCGCACCCGCGATATTGGGGCCTTCGAACTTTACTGCTCGAGCGCCGATCACCTGGTCGCGCGGCTCAATTACACCTCCGACCTCCCCTCGCGCGGGCTCGAGGAATGCAAATCACTGAACGCTGCCGGCTTCGCTCTACGCATCGTGATGCGCGCCGATCCTCATCAGACCGGCTACGCCCATGTCGCCGGCGACTTCAGGTCGGGTGCCTTGCGTGAAGCGCTCGCCGCCGCCCGCGCCGCAGTCGTGCGCGATCCGCACTTTCCCGGCCTGCCTGCCGACCCCCAGCCGCTCGCCGAAAGGCGGTCCGACCCCGCACACGATCTGCTCACGGCCTCCGATCAGCAGGTGATCGACAGCGCGTGGGCGGCGCTGAGTTCCGCCGGCACCGCCTTCGCGAAAAGGACACCGCTCAAACTCGCCCATCCCGGATTGATAATCGGCGGCGATTTTTCGCTGATCCGCGACCGCGTCGCCATCGCCAGCTCCGCCCTTCCCGAGGTGCGCACCGACGAGAATGCATACTTCAGCGCGTCGGTCACGGCGTTGATCGAAGCGCTCGATGCGAAGGGCACCGCGACCGCTATCGGGACCTCGCGCAGCGAGCTCGAACGCGCCCAACGCCTCGGCCGCGACGCGGTCCTGCGCGCGCTCGAACTGCGCCACGGCGAGCGCCCCCCCGCCGGCGATTATCGCGTGGTGCTCGGGCCCCAGCCCATCGCCGAAATTCTCAATTATATGGTGATGGGATCATTGACCACCGGCGCCTTTCAGACTGCCGGCTCCGCCTACACCGGACGGTTTGGTGATACCGTGATGGATGCGCGGCTGACTCTGAGCGATGATCCGCTGGCGGCGCAAGGATGCGTCCGCCGCACCATCACCTGCGAAGGCCTGCCCGCCCGTCGCACGGTCCTGATTGATCGCGGCAAGCTGGTCGGCCTGCTGTCGAACCATTACGACCTCCATCGCCTGCTGAACGACGAGCGGCGCGACGAAAAGCTCGGGCCTGCGGCGCCCGCGGCGTTGAACCTTCAGGCCAACAGCGGCTATCGCCTCGGCGATGGCGCCGTGCGGCGCTTCGACGGTCATCCGGCATCGGTCGGCACCAACGTCATCATGAGCGCCACCGGCGGGGTCAGCGACCGGGAGTTGATCGCGGCCGTCCGCAACGGCATCTATGTGGGACGGGTCTGGTACACCTATCCGATCAACGGCCAGCGTGCCGGCGATTTCACCTGCACCATCAGCGGCGATTCCTACGTCATCCGCGACGGCCGGCTGGCGGCTCCGCTCGCCCCGAACTGCCTGCGGATCAACGCGCATATCGAACAGGTCTTCAAGGCTCCGCTCGCCGTCGGGCGGAAGTCAGAGCCGGCGATCGTATGGGGCGCGCCGGAGGCCTATTGGGTTCCGGCGCTTGCGATCACAAGCCTCACGCTGACCTCGGTGAATCCGGCCTGAAGCGCTCGGCGCGCCTCAGACTTCTAATGACCGAGACTGCGCTTTTCGCGCTCGGCGAGTTCGAGGTCCGCCGCGACCATCATCTGAACCAAACCCTTGAAGTTGACGCGCGGACTCCAGCCAAGCAGCCGGCGCGCCTTGCTGGCATCGCCAATCAGAACATCGACTTCGGTCGGACGCAGGTAGGTCTCATCGAGCGTGACGTACTTCTTCCAGTCGAGTCCAACCTGCTCGAAGGTCAGCTCGAGGAACTCCCGCACGGAGTGATTCTCGCCCGTCGCCACGACGTAGTCGTCGGGAGCCGGCTGCTGCATCATCAGCCACATCGCTTCGACGTAGTCGCCGGCAAAGCCCCAGTCGCGCAGAGCGTCGAGGTTGCCGAGACCGAGCTTGTCCTGCAGACCAAGCTTGATCCGGGTGGCGCTGCGCGTGATTTTTCGCGTCACGAAATTTTCGCCGCGTCGCGGCGACTCGTGATTGAACAGGATGCCGTTGACGGCAAACATCCCGTAAGCTTCGCGATAGTTGACCGTCTGCCAATGCGCATAACACTTGGCGCAGCCGTAGGGACTGCGCGGATGAAACGGGGTGGTCTCGCGCTGCGGGACCTCGGCGACTTTGCCGAACATCTCCGAGGAACCCGCCTGATAGAAGCGCACGGCCCGCCCGTGACGCTGATTATGATCACGGATCGCCTCGAGCAGACGCAGCGCGCCGAGGCCGACGACGTCGGCAGTATATTCCGGCTGGTCAAACGAGATGCGCACGTGCGACTGGGCGGCCAGATTATAAACTTCATCCGGCAGCGTCTGCTCGATAATCCGCCGCAGACCTGTGGCGTCGCCCAGGTCGCCATAGTGGAGTTGCAGGCCCGTCGCACTACCGCCGTAGCCGCGCCGCAGATGGTCGATGCGGCCGGTGGCGAAGCTCGAGGAACGGCGCACGACGCCATGAACCTCGTAGCCCTTGTGCAACAGCAACTCGGCCAGATACGAGCCATCCTGGCCCGTGACTCCGGTGATCAGCGCAACTTTCGGCATCCGGCCTCCGACTGACCGCAGGTGCGGCGTGCCGACGATTATGGCCGCCGGACCGCGTCGGATAAAGGCGTGTCAGCTCAACCGAAAGCTGAGCGATGGGCTCTAGTCGCCGCGCGCGAGGCGATGCGAGTCGGAATCAAAATGCTGCGTCGAGAATTCGAACAATTCCGAATCCTCGAGCGCAACCATCTGATGAACCAGGCCCGGCGGAATATCCATGCACTGGCCGGCCTCGAGCTCGAATTCCTCGATAGTGTCGGCGTCGATCGATTCCATCAGCCGCATCAGCAAACGTCCGCGATGCAGATAAAACGACTCTGTCTTAAGCTTATGAAAATGCAGCGAGCATCGCTTGCCGCGCTTCAGGTTGAGGATCTTGCCGCAATATAGGGGGCCGTTGGCAATCCAAACTTCGCTACCCCATCCTTTTTTAACGTGATTAACCGGCCCCCGCGCTTTCGTCGCAACGGTCTTCGAGCGCAATCGCGTGTGGAGCGGCTTGTCGCCATTGGACTCGCTTAACTGCATGGCCTGCATACTACCAGAGAGCCGCGATGTCAGACCAGAAGGTTTTTTGACGTGATGCTCTCGGCAAAAACTTTTTCTTCTGGTCTATCTAATGCCAAATTGTTACCGCCTGTCGCAATTTCCTTTACGATGACCGCGAGATGCGTCACCGGTATCCCATGAGCCGATGCCCACCCATGGATCAGCTCAATTTCGGCCGGCGTCGCGTCCGTCGCTAGCATGAGTTCGCTAAAACCTACCATGCGCTGGATTTCATCCAAATGCCCGATCGTTCCGAGCACCTTGAGACCGTGTATCGTCTTGCCCACCATCAGCAGGTCATTGGTAACGAAGCCCGCCGCCTGCGTCCCGCGGCGTGACTGGGCCGCCAGGTAACGCAACGCCGTTTCGGCGTCGGCGCCGGTGCCGATAATCAACACGCGCCGGGTCTCTCGGGCGATCGCGGCGATGCCGGCGCGGAACGCGCGAAACGACAGCCGACTGGCAGCAATCAGATTGAACAGCAGCAAGGTGAACAGGACGGCGATCGAACCCGACACCATGATCGGCGCAATCGCGGTGCTGAACAGCAACAGCACTGAGCCGGCGCACACCGCCAGCCCGGTAAAGCGCGCGAGGTCGGTCAGCCCCGCATACCGCCACATCCCGCGGTAAAGGCCGCCAACCAGCAGAACCCCGTACGTTACCGGCAAAACCCAGCGCAGATTGGGCAACAATTCGGCCAGGCGTTGATCGGTCATCACGAAGTCGAAGCGCAGCAGGAAGGCGCCGAAGTAGGCCGCCGTGATAAGCGCGCAGTCGAGCACCACCTCCGCCAGCCGGCGTTTGTAGCCGAAACCCAGCAGCCACCGCCGCGGACCGTGCGCGCGCTCATATTCGAGTCCCGGTTCCAGCGCGTCGAATGTCAGGTCGATTACAAAAAACGTGATCGGGCCGAGCAACGCGACAACCAAGGGCGTCATCATCAGCACGTAGGCCCGACTCATTGCCGCAATCGCGACGGCCAAGCCGCCGGCCAGCGCTCCCAGGCTCCAGCAAATCAACATCGCCGTGCGATCGTCCAGCCCCAGTGAGACGAGCTTATGATGCGAATGATCGCGGCCGCGCCGCGCCATCGGCCGCTCACTCAGATAGCGGCACACGCTCACGACCGCCATATCCATCAGGGGCACGAACAGGATCAAGCCCGGGATCATGAGCCGCGTCAGCAATGCGCCGCTGCGCACGAAAGTCCCCGCTTCGATCGCGAGCGCACCCAGCATCAGGCCCATCGGCAGCGCGCCGGTATCACCCATAAAGACGGTCGCCGGAGGCAGATTGAACCACAGGAAGCCGGCGAGCGCGCCGGCAATCGCGAAACCTCGATAGGTCAGATCGCCGCCGTTGAAAATTGCCGCGATCGCCGCCGCGGCGAGCGCCGCCAGTATGCCGATCCCGCCGGCGAGCCCATCGAGGCCGTCGATCAGGTTGAAGGCATTGACCGTGGCGAGAAGCCAGCAGACCAGGAATGCGCGGTTGAGCAACGGCCACGGCAGCAACGACGGTGCCGGCCATAACCATACGGCCGCAACAACGATGATCGCCTCCCACAACAATTTGCGCGCCGGCTCGAGCGCAACGACGTCATCGATAACTCCGAGCAGCAGCAGCCCGACGGCGCCGACGCCGAACCAAATCGGCAGCACGCCGACCATCGCGCACGTTACCAGGACCGCAAACACCACCGGAGCGCCACCCAGGAGCGGCGCGGTATCACTGGCATTTGGATCGAACGAACGTTGCGCGTCGATACCGAAGTAGCGCGCGACGCCGATCACCGGCGGCATGGCCGCAGCCGCCAGCCCGAGGGCAAGACCCGCGCCCGCGATCTCCCGCACCCACGGCAGATGCCAGAGCGCGGTTGCCAGCCGATAGGAATCAGGCAGGTTCACATCACGCGCTGTCGTCCGCGTGCAGCGCCAAATCTTTCAGCAATTGAATCCCCCGTGTCGATCTCGAACTGATAACGACAACCCTAGAATCGGTATGCGCTAACCTTTAGTCAAGTTGCTTTTAATTCGCTTGATGTTTGCTTCGGGTTAACCGCCGATCCATTTCGGATTGTTGATTGCCAGCGCCTCCCGCAACGATTCGCGCGTATGCTCGCGTAAGCGCGCGTCGGGCGGGATCGCACCGTTCCGGATTTTTTCCGTCAGTTCGCGATTGAGCGCGGTAAGCTCGCCGCCGTGGCCGAGCAGCTCGGTCAGCCGTCGCCCTTCAAGTTCCTGATGCTTCGCCGCCAACTCGAACTCGCGTTTGATCGTCGCGAGCACATTGGCCATCACCCGCACCTTGAAGCGATGGTACCCCGACAGTTCGGGAAGCAACTCTCCCTCGAGATACTGAATTGCCGCCTTCAGCAGGGTTGCGGCATCGGGCATGCTGCTCGGCATAAACACTCCTCGACGCGAACCGGACGCGGCTCGCCGATCTTCATCGTGCGGAGCGGCGGCTTCGGCCTGGTGACAGTGGTTCTCTGAAGCCGCACGACGATTGCGTGATCCGGCCAACGGAGCGCGTCAATTGGTTGACTCGACGAGCTCAAAAAAGTCCCACAATGGTTCTTCGATCCGCCGCCCGATCGCACAGCGCTCGAGATCGTTATTGAGCACGCCGCGCGATCCCAAACGCAGGCAGTGGATTGCCCACTTGAAGTTGCCGAACGCCTCCCAATAGCGCACCTGCGCCGGATCGACGGCGATCCCGGAAGTCCGCTCATAAGCCGCAAACAGATCCTCGCGCGCGCCGAAACCGCCGACCGGATTCTTACCGCCGAAGCGCCACGTCCGGACGCAGAGCCATCCCAGATCGGCCATCGGGTCGCCGGTCTGCGCCAACTCCCAGTCGAGGATGCAGCGGATACCGTCTTCTCCGACGATCATGTTGCCCATGCGAAAGTCCCCGTGGACGACCGTATGGCGCGGCTTCGCCGGCAGATGCTCCGCGAGCCAGCGATACGCCAACTCGAGAGCCGGATGGCGAAAGTCGTAACGATCGATGATCGCGCGATGGGCCGTCAGGTGCTCGGCCGGGTTCTGACTTACCAGAAAAGGCACGCGAGCCGGCTCGAGGCCGTGAAGCCTGCCGAGAATCTCGCCGCACTGCCGCGCCATCACGCGATGAGCCGCATGGTACTTCGCATCGCGCAGAATCCGCGGACCCAGCGTTTCGCCCGGAATGCGCTCGGTGATGTAACCCTCGCCGAGACCGTCGGCCGGCTCGAGGATGGCGCGTACCGGCGGCGCGGGCACGCCGACCTTCGCCGCCTCGATCATCAGATGGGCCTGCTGGGCGGGCTTGAGCTCGGGCGCGATACCTGCCACAGGATCCGGCGTTTCGACGCCCAGTTGAACAATCAGGGGGACGCGCCGGTCATCGATCTCGGCCTCGAAGGCGAGCGTCGAGCGGTTCGCCCCACCAGTCAACTGTTCCAGAGCATGAAGACTGCCGGGTCGCCCGATTTTCTTCGCGACCACCGCCTCAAGCTTCGCGGCAAGATCCCCGCCGTTCATCGGCCCCGGCGCGCGCTCGCTAGGCGAACAGCATCTCCGACATCGCTCCGCCCGGAGGCATCATCGGCATGACCGCCTCTTCCTTGGGGATAACGATATCGATCAGCACCGGACCCGGCGTGGCAAAGGCCTCCTTCAAGGTTCCCGCGAGCTCCTTCGATTTCTCGATACGGAAGCCCCTAGCCCCGTAGGCGTCGGCGAGCTTGACAAAATTCGGCACCGACATCGCCGAATAGGAATAACGCTCGGCGTAGAACTTCTCCTGCCACTGCCGCACCATCCCAAGATAATAGTTGTTCAGGATGATGACCTTGATATCGACGTTGTACTGAACGGCGGTGCCGAGCTCCTGGATATTCATCTGGATCGAGCCGTCACCCGAGACCACCAGCACCTTGCGATCCGGCGCGGCGAACTTGGCGCCGATTCCGGCCGGCAGCCCGTAGCCCATCGTGCCAAGTCCGCCCGAGGTCAGCAGCGAGCGCGGACGCTCGAACGGGAAAAGCTGCGCAATCCACATCTGATGCTGCCCGACATCGGTCGCAATGATGCAGTCGCCTTTGGTGAGCGTGTGCATCTCCTCGATCACGTGCATCGGCGAGACGGCATCGCGCTCCCGATGATTGCCGTTCTGGTAGAGCGGCTTTTCACGTTTCCAGGCGAGAATCTGCTGATGCCATTCGCTCCACGCCGCCCGCCGCTGTCCGATACTCTCGCGCGCCTGAACGACTTCGAGCATGTCCTGAAGCACCGCCTTGATATCACCGACAATCGGGATATCCACGCGAACGTTCTTGGCGATGGACGACGGATCGATATCGAGGTGAATAATGGTTTCGGCCTTAGGCGCGAAGTCGGCGATCCGTCCGGTCACGCGATCATCGAAACGCGCGCCGACCGCGATGAGACAGTCGGTATTGCATACCGCCGTATTGGTCCCGTACGAGCCGTGCATCCCGAGCATCCCGAGACACAGCGGATCCGAGGCCGGGAACGAGCCGAGCCCCATCAGGGTCTCGGTGATCGGGATGCCAAGGCCGCGCACCAGCCGGGTCAGTTCGGGCGCGGCGCCCGACCATTGCACGCCGCCGCCGACGTAGAACAGCGGGCGCTCGCTCTTCTCGATCGCATCGACCGCGCGCTCGATCTGCCGCGGATTGCCGCGGATGGTCGGTTTGTAGCCGCGCAGCTCAACCCGCTCCGGATAGCTGAACGGATGCACCGCCTGCTGCACGTCCTTCGGCACGTCAACCACCACCGGTCCCGGTCGTCCGCTGCCGGCGATATAAAACGCCTCCTTGATGGTTCGCGCGAGGTCCGCGACGTTCTTGACCAGGTAATTGTGCTTCGTGCACGGACGGGTAATCCCGACGATATCCGCCTCCTGAAAGGCGTCGTTACCGATCAACTGCGTCCCCACCTGACCGGAAATGACAATCAGCGGAGTGGAATCCATGAAGGCATCGGCGATTCCGGTTACCGCATTGGTGGCGCCAGGCCCCGAAGTCACCATCACCACCCCCGGCCGTCCGCTGACGCGGGCGTAGCCTTCGGCCATGTGCGTCGCGCCCTGCTCATGGCGGACGAGCACGTGTCGCAGTTTGGAATCCAGCAGGGCGTCGTAGGTCGGCAGGATCGCACCGCCGGGATAGCCGAAAATAACGTCGGCGCCCTCAGCGATGAGACTCTCGATAATGATCTGGGCGCCGGACAGTTTTTTCATCGACCTTTCCTAACCGTTAGCGGAATTTTCAGAAATTTTTGCGGAGTCTAGAGAATATATCACGAAACGCCAACCGACAACGCCGCCGTCCGCGTCATTCTCGATTTGCCTCCCGGGAGTCCGGATGCGGCCCTGCTCGCCGGCTAAGCCGGCGGCTTCCGGGATGGCGCACGCTATTCTCTGAAAATAGCCTCGATATTGTTGCCGTCCGGATCGAGCACGAACGCCGCGTAATAGCCCGGCGGATAACCCTGCGCAGGGTCGCGAAGCCCGGGAGCGCCGTTGTCTGTTCCGCCGGCGCGGAGCGCGGCAGCGTGGAAAGCCTCGACCGCGGCGCGGCTCGGCGCGGCAAAAGCCGTATGGTACTTCGCTCCCGGCGGATGAAAGCGGTCGATCCAGAAGACCGGAAAAGCGGCGCCGTAGCCGACCGCGTCGGCGCCGCTCTCCGGCGGAAGCTGCCTCACCCGACCAAGCCCCAGCGGCGCCAGCGCCGCATCGTAGAAGGCCGCCGAGCGGGCGACGTCGGCCACCCCGATACCGGTATGGTCGATCACGCAGGCGGCACCATCTTCATTCGCTGAAGAGCTTCGGGCGATCGCCGGCCCATCCGCTCTCGTACGGCGCAGTCATCCGCCCGATCGCACGCAGGTGCTGAAACTTCCACACGCCGTTGACCTTCACGTAATCATCCTCGTAGCGCGCCGCGAGCCATACCGCGCGATTTCCTTTGCGGAAGGTGAAGGGACCGAGAAAGTACCAGATGCCGTGCGCGCGATCGCCGTCAACCTTAATGCGCGGGTTGAAGACGTTGTGCTGCGAGAAGCTGATCCGTTCTTCAAAGCTCTTGAACAGCTTGCGAAGCTCGGCATGACCCCTGGCCAGACCGACGCCCTTGCCCTCCCAGATCCCATCTTCGGCGAAGATGCCGACGATGCGGTCCTGGTTGTGGTTATCGTCGCAGATGTCGCAGTATTCGGCCTTCAGCCGCTTGATTGCCTCGATATCCTCGAGCGCGGTAATCCGCCTCTGCAATGCGGTTTCGTCCATTGGCTACCTCCCGCCGGATCGGCTAACCAATCGCCGTTTCAGGCCGCCTTGCCCTTCTTCTGGGCATGCGCGTCCATCATCGCCTTCACCGCGCGCCAGTCGAGGACGCCCGCGATCGTTCCGTCCTTGCCATGAAACGCCACCGGCCCGTAGACGTTGGCGAGATAGATCGTTTCGACCGGATGGGTGGTGGCCTCGTGAACGGCGCCCGCCGGCTCGTAGATATAATCGCCGGCCTTCGCCGAACCGCCGCGGTAATCGATCTGGCCCGAGAGCACGTAGAAGTCGGCCGGTCCGAGATGGGTATGGGCTTGGTTGACCTGCCCCGCCGGCGCCTTGATGAGCGCGCTCCAGGCCCCGGTCTCCTTGCTGACCCGCAGAATCTTGAACAGGTTGCCCGAGCCGCTGTCGATCCATTCCTGATCGTTCGAGCGCACCAGCGCCGCGTCGAGGGGATCGAAATACATCGAGACGATTTCAGGCTTTTGCTTGTCGGCCATGGGTTCCTCCGTTGGGGTTTGGTCGTGTCCTGCGGCGCTCGAGGTTGCCGCCCGCGAGCGCGGTTAACTGTGGTCGCCGGGGGCGCCGCGAGAGGATCCTAAGCGCCGCCAGTCCGCATCCAACATACAGCAGAGCAAAGCCGATCCACATGTAGGTGATACGGCGATCGACGTTCCATTGCGTCGCGCCGAGGATAATCGCGCCGAGGACCAGCCAGATGGTCAGCCGAGGCGCGAAATTCCGCAATGGCGAGTCGTTGTAGTCGGCCTCACGCGCCGCCAGCACCATCCAGCCCATCGGGATGGCGAAGGTCACGGCCAACAGCACGAGGCCGAGCTGCGGTTGCATGCTGTTATAGAGGTAGAGCGCCAGGGCGAACAGAACGACCATCAGCGGCGTGAAAATCGCCAGCCGCCAGGGGAAGCGATAACTACTCTCCCGCTCCATGGCGCATCAGTAGCTGAAACCGCCGATTTCTGACAAGGGCGACAATCATGCTATAAGTTTGGCTCTGGCGATGGAGGAACGACGCTTATGTCTCACAAGGGCTTTTCCCATCTCGGACTGTCCACCCTTGATCTCGACAAGACGCGCGCCTTTTACGAAGGCGTCCTCGGCTTCAAACCGGTCGTCTGCGACACCATCAAGGTCAAGGAAGGCGGCTCGATCCGCCACATCTTCTTCGATACCGGGCGTGACCAGCTAATCGCCTTCATGGAAGCGCGCGGTGTGGACGGCATTCCGCGCGAGTACGATACGTCGATCAACCGCGGCCTCGGCGTGCCGTCGGCGTTCTATCACTTCGCCTTCGAAGCAGGCAGCGAAGCGGGGCTCGCGCAAAAGCGCGATGAACTGCGCGCCAAAGGCGTGGAAGTGACCGATATCGTCGATCACAAGTGGGCGAAATCGATTTACTTCAAGGATCCCAATGGCCTGCAGCTCGAATACTGCTGTCTCGTCCGCGAATTCACCGCCGACGACGCCACCATGCAGGACCGTTTCGAGATCTCTGTCCAGCAACTCGGTTTGGATCCGAAGGGCCCGCTGGCGAAAAGCTTCACCAAAGCCTGAAGTCCTCGAGCGGTCCCTGACGGCGAAGGCCTGGTCCGTGCGAAAAACGGCGCGCGTCAACCCGGACCGCACTCCGGCCGCTTCCTTCGGCACGGCGTGCGGCTCCGGACCGGTCCACCGTTCGCCGCTCTCCGCGATAAAATTTTGAGGAAGCTCCGCGATGACTGATCGGGACACGCTCTGCGGATGGGGCGACGCGCGCAAACTCGCCTATTTTGCCGCTAATCACGACGTCATCATTCCGCGCCGTGACGAACAGCTCGCCACGGTCGTCGAGCTGATTCCGTATTCGCGCAACGAGGCCATCAGGGTGCTCGACCTCGGATGCGGTTTCGGGGCGCTGACCGAAGCGGTTCTGAACGCCTATCCGCAGGCGACGGTAACGGCCGTCGACGGCTCGCCGGCGGCGCTCACCGCAGCGCGCGATTATCTGCGGGCGCGGGCCGTGCGCGTGCATCTCGAGCTACGCGACCTTGCCGACCCGCAGTGGCACGAGGGCATCGCAGGGCCGTTCGCGGCAATCGTGTCGGCGCTCGCCATTCACCATCTGAGCGACGAGCGCAAGGCCGCGCTGTACCGGGAAATCAGGGAGCTGCTGGAACCCGGCGGCATTTTCATGAACAACGAGATCGTCGCCTCGCCGCCGGCGCTGCGCGAGCGTTTCGAGAGCGCCGCGATGGCGACAATCCAGGCGCAGGAGCGCGCGAAACGCGGTCGCAGCCGCTCCCTCGAGGAACTGCGGCGCGAGCTCGACGAGCACATGCGCAGCGCGCCCGCGACGCCCCATCCGTCGATTCCCCCGCTGGCCCGGCAATTGGCCTGGTTGAATGACGCTGGGTTCGCTTCGGTCGATTGTTACTGGCGCTATCTGGATTTCGCGATCGTCGGCGGCGTCCGGCAATGACGGCCGACGCCGGCCGCCTGATACTCGTGCGCCATGGCGAAACCGTCGGCAACTCGCGCATCCGCTACTATGGTCGAACCGATCTCGCGCTCGCCGCATCCGGACGCGCACAGATGGCGGCGGCGCGCGCGGCGCTGCTTGCGCGCTTCAATCTCGCTCGTTTCGATAGGGTCTTCAGCAGCCCGCTTGAGCGGGCGCGCGAGAGCGCGCGGATTGTTGCCGGCGGCGGCCCCTCAATCATCGCGGTGCCGGAATTTGCCGAAGTCGACTTCGGCGATTTCGAAGGGCTTACCGCCGAAGAAATCGCGCGGCGCTTTCCGGCCGAGTTCGCGCGCTGGAACCGCGACCGCCTCGCCGAGGATTATATCTATCCCAACGGCGAGAACCGTCGCGCGTTTCGCCTCAGGGTGGAACGCGGTCTCGACCGTATCGGCTCGGCGCTGGCGGAGGGCACGTCCCTCATCGTCGCTCATCGCGGCGTTATCCGCGTGATCAGCGATCGTCTAACCGGCGTGCGCCCGGAGATCGCGCTCGGCTCGATTCAGGTCCTTCGCCGCGGGAATGACGGCGGCTGGCGCGCCGAGCTGGTCGACTTCGAGGCGCATCTCGCGCCTGACGGTTAATGCCGCGATGCGGGCTCCAGCAGGTCCTCGCGGATGACTTCGAGATCGGTGCGATCAAGCCCAATCACTTCGTGCATGAACCCCTCGATACCGCCGTTTTCGTCGATCATCTCGAAAATCGGCTGGAGCTGGGTCGGGCTCAGCGGCAGTTGCGGAAACGCCTCGTTGCTGAGCAGGAAGTCGGCCACGATAAGCTCGCGGTTGACGCCCAGCAATTCGAGCAGCATCGCCGCGCCGACCCCCGTACGATCGCGTCCGGCCGAACAATGGAACACGAGCGGATAGACGTCACGCTCGGCCAGGAGCTTGAAGAAGCTCTGCCAGTCCTCGATGAACTCCGTCAGAATCACCAGATGCTCGTGGCCGGGCTTCGTGTCGATCTTGTGAAAGCCGTCTTCGCGAAACCAGGTGTCGCCGATCGGGATATGCTCCCAGCGTACGCCCGAGGCCAGGAACTCCGAGCGCGGCGGACCCAGATGGCGGACTTCGAGCCGACTCTGCAGGGTAACCAGTGTCCGCAACTGGATCGCGGTCAGCGGATGCTCACCGTCGGCATTGAGATGCGCCAGATGCGCCGAGCGATAAACCATCCCGGGTCGCACGCGCCGCCCGCTGGCAGCCGGACGCCCTCCCAAATCGCGAAAATTGCGCCCGCCGATGCGACGGATGAGATCGAAATCGATCACGACGCGCGGCGCTTCGGCAGCTTTGTCCTTCATCGTTCGTTCGCGCGACATCGTCGGCATCCCACGCTTCCCGGAGTTTACCCCGACCAACCCGAGGATGTCCCCTTGACCAGATGGTAACCCGCCGCCGACTGAGCGGAAAGACCCTTCGCCGAGGTTATGTTTCACCCTCGTTAAACTGCCGAGCGGAAACTTTCTGCGAGAAAGTATTTCCTCGGAACTTGATGCCGACCGGCAAGGTTCGCTATAAGCCAGACTACGGTGGGGCATTAGGGCTTGGGCGGACAGCAACTCGCTTTCCGCGGTCCCCCGGACGGAGGCAAAACCCATGGCGGAATTCGATGTAATAATCAGAGGCGGCACGATTATCGACGGCACCCGCATGCCGCGTTATCGCGGTGATGTCGGGATCAAGGATGGCAAGATCGCCCAGCTCGGCTATCTCAAGAGCCATCAGGGCAAAAAAGTGATCGACGCCGGCGGCCAATTCGTCGCCCCCGGTTTCGTCGATCTTCACACCCACTACGACGCCCAGTTGTTCTGGGATCCTTATTGCACGATTTCGAGCTGGCACGGCGTCACCTCGATCGTGATCGGCAACTGCGGCTTCGGTTTCGCGCCGGTCAAGCCCGAGTTCCGTGACCGCGCGATGCTCACGATGACGCGCACCGAGGCCATCCCCTACGCCGCGATGAAGGCCGGGCTGCCGTGGGATTGGGTCACCTACCCCGAGTTCCTCGACAGCGTCGACCGCCATCCCAAAGGCGTCAACATGCTGCCGTTCGTGCCGATGGCTCCCGTAATGATCTGGGCGATGGGTCTCGAAGACGCCAAGTCGGGGCGGATGCCGACGCCGGCCGAAACCGCCGAAATGAAGCGCATCATCAACGAGGCGATGGACCATGGCGCGTGCGGATGGTCGGCGCAGCGCTTCGGCGAGAACAGCGTGCAGGCCGATTATGACGGCACCCCGATGGTCACCGACCTGATGCACGACGAGACCGCGATCGAACTCGCAAAGGTGTTGGGCGAGCGCAATGAGGGCTTCATTCAGATGTCCTACATTCCCAACGCCAGCCGCTACGAAGGCGACGCGCAGGACCACACCGAGAAGCACTACGAGGAACTGGCGCTCGCCGCCGGACGGCCAATCCTTTACAACGCGATCGCGATCAATGACCGCTACCCCGAGCGCTTCCGCCGCCAGGTGCGCTGGATCGAAAGCTGCGCCAAACGGGGCATCCGCGTTTACGGCCAGAGTGCGACCCTCGAGGTCGGCTTCCTCTTCACCTTCAAGGACTGGAACCTCTGGGACGACATGCCGGCATGGCGCGAGGTCACGACCGGCCCGGTTGAAGATCGTCTGATGAAGCTGAGCGATCCCGAACGACGGCCGGGCCTGCGTAAGGTCGACGAGATGACCGGACTCATCACCAACAATGTCCGCGACATCTTCATCCTGACCTGCAAGGAACCGTCGCTGCAGAAATACCAGGATCGCAAGATTGGCGAGATCGCCGATGAGGAAGGCAAGCATCCGGTCGATGTGATGCTCGATATCGCCTGCGCCGACGGCCTGAACACCGAGTTCTACACGCCGCCTATCAACGTCCGCAGCGATTATCTGAAGGAGATGGTCACCTCTCCCGGAATGGCCATCTTCGGTGTCTCCGACGGCGGCGCGCATACCAAGTTCTTCTCGGGCGGACGCTACTCGACCGAAGCGATTATCAAGATGGGGCGCGACAACGACATCCTGCCGCTCGAAGAGATCCATTTCCGCCTGAGCGCGCATCCGGCGATGTGCGCCGGCTTCAAGAATCGCGGCACGCTGGTCGAAGGCGCCTGCGCCGACATCGTCGTGTACGACCTCGACAAGCTCGCCATCAAGCCGCTCGAAATCGTGCATGACTTCCCCGGCGGCGAATGGCGTCGCGTGCAGCGCGCCGAAGGGTACAGCGCAATCCTGGTCAACGGCGTGCCGACGTTCGAAGACAATAAGTGCACGAACGAGACGCCGGGCAAACTGCTGCGCCGCGGCGCCTAGACTGAAACCTTTCGGCGCGCTTCCGTCGGCGGACGTGCCGAAATACCAATCGGGAGGCTGAGCATCCGCTCAGCCTCCTTTCTTCTGAGGACCGGGGGCGCCAGGTTGCAAAGATCCCGACCCCCGAAAAAAACTTCTATCCGGCGGTCGCGGGAAGCTCTTACAACACGCGGCGGCTGCGCAGCACCAGGCCCGCAATCGCCGACGATGACCAACTTATTTTGCGTGCGCGGCTTTTGCCTGACGGCGTGACGGTTCAGTCGCCGCGACCTGCGGACTGGCGCGCGCCGCGGCGGGTCAGCGCGGCGACAAGCTCGCGCCGCCCGCCTCTGAACGGTAGCACGTTGCGTCGCGCGGGCGCCGGCGGCGCGGCGTGACCGTCCGTGTCGTAGTGCATCATCAGATAGAACAGGGCGTTGGCGAGAAAGATCTTGGTCAGCACGAAGATCACCAGGATGCCCGAAAAGATCAGCAACTCCAGCCAGGTCTTCGCCAGCGCCGTGGCCACGATCGCGCACAACACGACCGCAGTGGTCAGGAAGCCCCACAACAGGATCCGAACGCTCAGCGCCTCCTGGCGTTCGCGGGCCTGCGCGAGCGCGGCCGGCGTTGGCTCGTGCGGCAGGTAGCGGCGAATTTCGACGACTCTCGCCATCGCCACCCCACCTTACTCCGATCCGTCCGCTGAACAAAAATGAAAAACCGCCCTCCAGATTTTTACTTCCGTTCGAAAAGTTTTAGAGTTGCGCCTGACGCCAGTCACTGACTGGGAAAGCGGTCGAGAACGATGAATGCTCGGGCAGTCGTGCAGGTCGCCCCCAAACGGTTCGAGATCCAACGCTTCGCGCTGCCGAAGATCGGCACCGACGACGCGCTGCTGCGCGTCGAAGCCTGCGGCATCTGCGGCAGCGACGTTGATCAGTACGACGGCAAGCTTGACGGCATTCTGAGCCTGCCGATGATTCCCGGTCACGAACCGGTCGGCATCATCGAGGAGATCGGCCCCGAAGCGGCGCGCCGCTGGGGTCTCAGCGCCGGCGACCGGGTCGCGGTCGAGCCGACCCGCGGATGCGGTCATTGTGCGGCTTGCAAACGCGGCGACTATCGCAACTGCCGCGTCGGCCGCCCCGGCGCCTCGATTTCAGCCTGCGGCTTTATCTCGACGGCGGTCCCGCCGGCGCTCTGGGGCGGGATGGCCGAATACATGTATCTCGATCCCGAGGCCGTCCTGCACAAGGTTTCAGCCAGCACCTCACCCGAGCTGGCGGCGCTCTATCAACCCATCGCCGCAGGCATCAGTTGGGCTCATCGCGTGCCCGGCACCAAGATTGGCGATACCGTCGCGATCTTCGGGGCCGGTCAACGCGGCCTCGCCTGCGTTGCCGCAGCGCGCGAAGCCGGCGCGGCGCACGTCGCGATTATCGCCCGGCGCGCGAGCGCCCACCGTCTCCGACTGGCCGAAGGCTTCGGCGCCGATTGGACGCTCTACGCCGAGGACGACGTGGTCGCGCGGATGCGCGAACTGACGCACGGCGACGGCGCCGACGTGGTCGTCGATGTCACCGCCGAAACCATGGAACCGATCGCCAAAGCGGTCGAGATCGCCCGGCCCGGCGGTACCATCATCCTCGCCGGCGTCAAAGGCCCGACGGCGGCGATTCCGAACCTGCGCAACGACCGCATATTCACCAAGGAATTGACCATCCGCGGGGTCAAGAACGCGGATTATGATTCGTTTGAGGCGGCCGTGAAACTAATAGAATCGGGCCGCTATCCTTTCGAAAAGATGCATACCCATACGTTCGCGCTCGAAGCGCTCGAACGCGCAATACTGACTCTCGCCGGTCGCGTGCCCGGCGTGCAGGCGGTCTCCGTCTGCCTGGATCCGAAACTGTAGTTCATCTGATCAACTGTCCCGAAAAAAAGGAGGACCAACGTGCCGGATAAGCCAATCGAAATGACCGAACTGCTCAAGGATCATCCCAAGAACTGGGGTCGATGGGGCGCCAACGATGAAATCGGCTGCCTCAATTTTCTCACCAACGACGAAGTCCTGCGCGGCGTGCGCGCGGTCAGGCAGGGCAAGGTCTTCATGCTCGGGGTGCCGGTCGCGCGACCGCAGGGCGACCCCACCCATCCGATCCGCTCGCAGCCGATTCACACGCTGACCCACGACGAGGGATCGTATATCTCGGGACGCGATAAACCCTTCCCCGGCGGCCTCAAGTACTCCGACGACGTGATCACGATGTTCCCGCAATCGACCACGCAGTACGACGCGCTCGGTCACGCCTGGTACGGGGACAAAATCTATAATGGCTATGATTCGAAGACCACGATCGGCGGCCTGCAGAAATGCTCCATCGAGCCCATCGCCAACAAAGGCGTCGTCGGTCGCGGCATCCTGATCGACGCCGCCCGCTACAAGGGCAAAAAGCACCTCGACGAGGGCGAAGGGGTCACCGTCGATGACCTGCTGGGCGCCGCCAAAAAACAGGGCGTCACCATCGAAAAGCACGATATCCTCGTGCTTCACACCGGCTGGTTGAATCGCTTCTACGAAGAGGGCGTCAACGGGCTCTTCCCCGGCGGCAGGTTCGTTGAACCGGGCCTCGAATACAGCCGCCAGCTCGTTGACTGGTTCTACGAAATGGAGATCGTCTCGATCAGTGCGGACAACGTCGGTTGCGAGCAGGCGGTGCACAAGGAGACCGGCGGCATGGCCCTGCTGCATGGCGCTCTGCTGTGCAACCTCGGCGTCATCTTCAACGAGATCGTCTGGCTCAAAGACCTCGCCGACGATTGCGACCGCGACAAGCAGTACACCTTCCTGTTTGCCGGCGCCCCGATCAAGTTGGTCTATGGCTGCGGCTCGTCGGTCAATCCGATCGCGATCAAATAATCTTGGGGCCGGCGAGGGCCGCGTATCGCGCGCCCTCGCCGCTCCTCATATCATTTGGCGAAGCGCTCAACTGAATTGACGAAACCGTGAACCGCGACTTAAGATCGCTGGGTTAAAGCGCTTGACGGCAAAATCTTCTAGCTGCATCGGCGGTTCGGGGAGGTTCGGATTATGCGGCTGACCGGCAAAGATGTATGGGAAGTCGGCCAGAAGATGGGATGGGCCCACGGACCCTACGATCCCTCTTCGAATGGCATCGCGGCACGCGCCGATATGATGGCGTCGCTGCTCAACGAGGTTATCAGCAAGCGCCACGGCTGGCTGCCCGACCTGCTCGAAACCGAGGACGCGATGCGCTCGTGGGAGGCCAATACCCCGCGCGAGTTCGTGCTCCGTCTCTACAAGTTTCTGAACCAGTTGGGCTATACCGTCATCGGTATCGATGCCGCTATCGAGCGCGAGCGCCAGAAGAACAAGGCCGCCGCCAAGGGTCCCGACAGCTAGACCTGCAATTACTCCGTCGCGTGCAGAATCGCGGCGTGATGATCGACCAGCCGATCACAGCGCTGGAGCAGCGTCGGATCCTGACAATGCTGCTCGATCATGTAGCTTAGCTCGCCGAGGTCATGGACCAGCAGACGCTGACAGCGTTCATATTCGTCGCGCTGTTGCAGACCCTTGAGCAGATCGCCGACCAGGTCCTCGAGTTCCGTCTCTTCCACCTCGAGCGCAATCGTCAGCGCCCGCTCGATTGACAACTCTGCGGCCGGCGCCCTCAGATGGCGCTCGAGGTCGCCGCGCAGCCGCTCGATTTCATCCGCGCCGATCGGCACCGGACTCGGCTCATCGAGCTGCCCTTCGTTGTCGAGAACCGTCGCCACCAGTTCGAGGGCGCCGACGTGTCGGGCCTCGTCTCGCGCCATCCCGAACCAGAACTCATGCAACGGCGGATTATCACGGAAGATCCTGGCAAAGCGCGCATAGAGCGCCATGCTCTGGCGCTCCAGCGCCAGGGTGCTCGTCAGAACCTCGCGCGTCGTCGGCATGAGGCCGATTCTAACCCTTGGGCATCGGATGCGCCAAGCCGCCGCGCACGACCGTCTCCCGACGGCCCGGCGGAGACGAAAGCTGCGGGTCGTAGGTCTGATCGAGGATTAACGGTCAGCGCCGCCACTCGGCGCCGACCGTTACGCGCTCAGCGCGCCAGCTCCGTGGCGCGGGTTTCGCGGATAACCGTGACGCGAATCTGACCCGGATACGTCATGTCGGTCTCGATCTTGCGCGCGACATCCCGCGCCAGCATCGTCGCATCCTCGTCCGACACCTGGCTCGGTTCGACGATCAGTCGCATCTCGCGCCCTGCCTGAACGGCGAAGCACTTATCCACGCCCTTGAAGGATTTCGCGATCGCTTCAAGGTCTTCGAGCCGTTTGACGTAACTCTCGAGCACCTCGCGCCGTGCTCCCGGCCGCGCGCCGGACAGCGCGTCGGCAGCATCGACCAGCGGCGCCAGGATGGTCTCCGCCTTGACCTCCTCATGATGGGCCGCGATCGCATTGACGATCTTCGCCGATTCGCCGTACTTGCGCGCGAGCTCGCCACCGATCAACGCGTGCGATCCCTCGACCTCATGCGTCAACGCCTTGCCGATATCGTGCAGCAGCGCCGCCCGCCGCGCCTGCTTTTCATTCAGGCCGAGTTCGGCCGCCATCGCGCCGCAGATAAAGGCCGCTTCGATGGAATGCATCAGCACGTTCTGGGCATAGCTGTAGCGATACTTGAGCATCCCGAGCAGCTTGGTCAGCTCTGGATGAACCCCGTGGACGCCCACTTCGATCAGCGCCCGCTGACCGGCCTCCTTGATCGATTCCTCGACCTCCGTCTCCGCGCGTCGTACCACCTCCTCGATTCGCCCCGGATGGATTCGGCCGTCCGAGATCAGGCGCTCGAGCGCGACGCGGGCGATTTCGCGGCGAATCGGATTGTGACACGAAATCACGACCGCTTCGGGGGTATCGTCAATGATGATATCGACGCCGGTCGCGGCCTCGATCGCACGGATATTGCGGCCCTCGCGCCCGATAATCCGGCCCTTCATCTCGTCACTCGGCAGTGCGAGGACCGAGACCGTGCGCTCGGCCACGAACTCGCCCGCCAGCCGTTCGATGGCGATCGAGATGATCCGCTTGGCGCGCCGATCGGCCTCTTCGCGCGCTTCTTCCTCGATCACCCGGATCTGACGCGAAGCGTCATGCCGCGCCTGGCTGAGCATCTCGTCCATCAGCGCGCGCTTGGCCTCTTCGCGCGTGAGCCCCGCCACCTCTTCGAGTTGCCGGCGCGCCTCGTCGATCAGCGCCTGATGCTCCGCCTCCTTGTCGGTGAGCGCCTTCTCGCGGTTGCGCAGCGCCTGGTCGCGACGGCTCAGGTCCGCCTCGCGCCGTTCGAAGGCCTCGAGCCGTTTCTCGAGCGTCTCCTCGCGCCCTTCGAGCTTGGCTTCAATCGCGTTCAACTCGCGCCGGCGCTCGCGCAACTCCTGTTCCGCTTCGGCGCGCGCCTGCACCGTGAGATCCTTGGCCTTGAGTTCCGCCTCCTTGATTAACAAGTCGCTGCGCGTCTTCGCCTCTTCGATCAACCTCTCCGCCTCCGTGCGCGCGGCGAGGTCGTCGTGGGCATGTTGACGACGGCTGGCCGAGCGGCCGAGCAAAAACGTCGCTACGGCAAGCGCGGCAGCCACCGCCACCCACAAAATTGTAATCAACACCTGGAACCTCCCTGGTCCGGCTGCGGCCGGGTTGCACGTTCACCCGCGTCAACCCGGTAAAGCGCAGACTCTGAAACGATTAGATTCAGTCGCACGTCGGACGGCGACCGTGGCACGCGATCCAGCACCTGGAACGCATAGGCCAGGCCGACGCTCTGTGCCCGCGGCGCGGCCTCGGCCAGCAGACGGTCGTAATATCCGCCGCCGCGGCCGAGACGATAGCCATCGCGAGAAAACGCCAGGCCGGGGACACAGATAAGCGCCCGTCCGAGACTGCCAACCGGCACCGTCTCTGACCCCGTCGGCTCGAGCAGGCCAAAAGCACCCGGCGCCAGTGTCGCCGGATCGTCCACTTCGACCAGAGAGAGCTCATGCGCTTCGCGCAGTATCTTCGGAAAAAGAACGCGGCGCCCGGAGCCGAGTGCCTCGCTCATGATCAAGTCGGTTGCCACCTCCTTGTCCTTGGAGGCGTACAGCACAACCGTGGCCGCGTCGGCGAAGACCTCGCTCGCCACGAGTCGACGTTCGACCAGCAGCGAATGGCTTGCCGCCCACGCGTCCGTCAGCATCCGACGCGTTGCGCGGAGAATTGCGCGGATTTCACTTTTCTCAACCGCCACGCGCCTGTTCCGGCCGCGGGCGGGCCATCAGGGCGGGTTAGCAGCCGAAACGACCGGCTCGCGCGCTCATCGCGTAAGCGGCTGCGAATGAACTGTTGTCACTGGAAGCGGGCAGCGCCGAGCTAATCAAGCAGCCTCCGGACCTTCATGCACCAAACCGTTCCGCTTATATCTGAGCGCGGTACACGCGCTTATTCCTGTGACCCCACCGCTACTGCCGCCTCTCTTGCCTTCGATACTGTGCTCATGCGCCCTGATGGTCAAGCAAAATCGCCCACGGCCTTCGACAGGCGATCACTTAACCGCTGCAGGCGCGCCATCAGCGCCTGATGGTCGCGGCGCAGCAAATCGAGCTCCTCCGCGAGATTGAGCGCAGCCTGGATCACCACCTTGAGCGAATCCACGGTCTTGCCGTGCGCGCGAATCTCACGAATCCGCGCATCCACCGTCGCCGCGATAGCCTTGACTCGATCCTCACCGTCGTCGGTATTCACCTCATACTGCTGGCCCATGATCTCGACGGTGACGCGCCGCATCGTGGCTTAGGTCCCTAGCTGCAGGCCGTCGAAGCGCGAGAGAATCTTCTCGAGACGATCGCGAATCTCGCCGCGTACGGCCTCGTGACCGCGAAGCTGCTCGCTCGCCTCATTGAAGCGCTGCTCACTCTCGGCAAGTCGCTGGGCGAGCGTTTCGTTCTCGCGCTCCAACTGACGGATTCGTGTAACTGCCGCCTGGATACGGTTCTCCAGATCCTGAAGAACGTCGATTTCTACTGACACCGAAATTGCACCTTTTACGTTAGATTTTGTCTAAGCGACTGTCAAGCTGCATAAGTCCCGCTGGCCGACTCCGCGCTCGTCTCGGCGTCGGCAAACAGCGCGTCAACAAATTCATGCGGATCGAACCGGCGCAGATCCTCGAGCCCTTCGCCGAGGCCGACGAACCTCACCGGCAGCCCAAGACGCTCGGCGATCGCCACCACCACCCCGCCCTTGGCCGTGCTGTCCAGTTTCGCCAGGACCACGCCCGTAAGCTTGACCGCTTCGCCGAAGACCTTGGCCTGACTGAGCGCGTTCTGCCCGGTCGTCGCATCGAGAACCAGCCAGGTTTCGTGCGGCGCGCCGGGAATCTCGCGCCCGGTGACGCGCGCGATTTTCTTCAGCTCCTCCATCAGGTTCACCTTGGTCTGCAGACGTCCGGCGGTATCGATAATGACGGCGTCGGCCTTGCGCGCAACCGCCGCCTTGACCGCGTCGAAGGCAACGGCCGCCGGATCTGAGCCGGAGCTCTGCTTGATCAGCTCGACGCCGGTGCGCGCGCACCAGACCTCGAGCTGTTCGATCGCCGCGGCGCGGAAGGTGTCGGCCGCGGCGACGATCACAGCCCGCCCCTCCGCCTTCAGCATCGCCGCGAGCTTCGCCACAGTGGTGGTCTTGCCGACACCGTTGACGCCCGCCATCAGCACGACCGTCGGATTCTCACCGCTGTCGGCCAGCGGCCGGTCCGCCGCGAGCAGGATCCGCTCGATTTCATCCTTGAGAGCGTCGCGAATGACCTCGGTGCGCGCGTCGTTCTTGAGCCGCTTGCGCACCGCCTCGACGATCGTGAGGCTGGTCTCGACGCCGACGTCGGCGGCGATCAGGGCCTCCTCGAGGTTTTCGTAGATTTCATCGAGCTTCGCGCTGCCCGAAATCGCCGCGCGGATCCGCGCCAGAAAATTCTCGCGCGTGCGCCGGAGCCCAAGCCCCAGACGCGCCGGCTCACGCGGCTTCGGCGCCGCTTCAACCGGTTCCGCAGGAGGCACTGAAACCTCGGGCAAGGACGGCTCTGCAGTCGGTACCGGCGCTTCAGCCTCCGGCGCAGCCGCCTCCGCCGCGGGCGGCGGCGGAAGCTCCGCCTGCTCCGCGCCGCCGGTGATCGACGGTACCGCAGCCTCCACGGGCGGGAGCGGTGCGAGGGTCGGCGGTTCGTCGCCCGATGACGGCAGCGATGGCGGCGCCGCCGTGAGGTCAGGCGCGGTCGGCGCCGACTCGGGCGTCGGCGCGCGAGGAACGGCGATCGGCGCCTGCTCGACCGGGCGCGCCTTACGTTGGCTGAATTCCAGCAGGATCGCGAGACCCAGCAGGGGAAGCTGGGCGCCCAGCGCAATCGCCAGAACGAGAAGCAGCGGATTCACGAACTTAGAACTCGATCAGTATCGTTTCTTCGCGCAGTGTCGTTTCCTCGCGGCTCGGCCGGCATCGTCCGGGCGTCTTCGCCGCGAACCGGAACCGCACCAACATATCAGTATCGACCGCAGGCTCAAACGCGCGTGACCTGCGACGCGCAAATCCCGCGGCAATCGGGCGGTTTTCGCTCATGCCGCGCGCGGAATCGCCATCGAGATCACCCGCGAGATTCCCGGCCGCTCCATGGTCACCCCATGGATCTGATCGGCCGCCTGCATGGTCCGCTGATTGTGGGTAATCACGATAAACTGCGACGCGGTCTTGAGCTCGCGCAGAAGACCGGTGAAGGCGGCGAGGCTGAATTCATCGAGCGGCGCATCGACCTCGTCCATCACGCAAAACGGACTCGGGTTCAGCAGGAACAGGGAAAAAATCAGGGCCATCGCCGACAGCGCCTTCTCCCCGCCCGAGAGCAGCGCCAGTTCCTTCACCTTCTTGCCGGCGGGCTGGACGAAGATATTCACGCCCGCTTCGAGCACGTCGCCGGCGTCGCTCAGTTCGAGACGGGCCTTGCCGCCGCGCATCAGCTTCGGGAAGAGCTCGGCGAAATTCCGCGCCGCGCCTTCGAAGGTTTCGGCAAAACGCCGGCGCGCCTCGCGGTTGAGCTTCTGGATCGTCTGCGCGAGGTCATCGGCAGCGCTCTGCAGATCGTTGCGCTCACGGCTGAGCTCGGCCGCCCGTTGCTCGAGCTCCGCGACCTCGGCCTCGGCGGCGAGATTAACCTGTCCGATCCGCTCCACCTTGGCGCGAAGTTCGCCGAGCCGCGCGGTATCGGCGTCGGCGTCACGGTCGGCGAGCCGCGCTTCGAGATCGGCGCGAACCTCGTCGAAGTTCACGCGAAAGGTTTCATCGAAAGCCCGCCGCAACTCTTCCGCGAGGGTGCGAGCGCGCTCGCCCTGCAGGCGGCAATCGGTAAACTCCGCCTCGAGCGCGCGCAACTCGGTCGTTTCGGCCTTGAGCTTCTGCCCTGCGCGATCGGCTTCCAGTTGATACTTCTGGAGATCCGTCGCGATCCGCTCGCGAGCCGCTTCGAGTTCGGCTCCCTGATGCTCCGCGGCGCGGTCCTGAGCGTGCAGCGCGGCGAGTTCGCGCTCGAATTCGACGCGTTCGTTCAGCGCGCGGTCGCGCTCTTCGCCGGCGCGGGCAATCTGCGCCTCGAGATTTTCGACCAGCGCGCGCTGATGCCGCAACTCCTGCTCCAGCGCCGCGAGCGCCGCCTTACGCGCCTCGATCAGCGCCGCGACCTCCTGGACATTCTGCGCCAGCTTGCCGAACTCCGCGCGGCGATCGGCCAGGGCAGCGGCCTGTTCCGCGAGCCGCGCGCGCTTGGCCTGCTCGGCATGAGCCAGTTCTTCCAGACGATGGTTGGCCTGCTCGAGCTGGCGGCTCAGTTCCTCGGTCCGCCGCCGCGCCGCTCCGAGATCGGTTGCCACCGTCGCCGCGCGCTGCTCGATCGCGCCGAGCGCCGCGCGCGCTTCCGCGCGCGACCTTTCGGCCGTGCTCAGACGGGCACGCGCTTCCCGCAAGGCCGCAATCTCATCGATCGCAGCGAGCCGCGCCCACTCCTCGGTCCGCAGAAGCATCTCATGCGCCTGCTCCGCCGTGGCAGAGACCAAAGTCGCGGCATCGAGCGCGGCGGCCCGTTCACGCATCCCCAGCGCCTCGGCATCCGCCGAACGGCCGCCGCTGCCGCCGCTCACCGCGCGGGCCGGCGCGAGCAGGTCACCCTCCGGCGTGACAAAAACCGTACCGGTACCATTGCGACTCGCCGCCGCGCTCGCCGACGACAGGTCGCGCGCGAGCATCACGTGACCGAGGAGGGCCTGGGCGAGACCCTGGAAGGACGGTTCAACCTCGACCATGTCGAGCAGCCGACCCGCAATCCCCGGCGCCTCGATCTGATCGTGAAGCTCGGTCGTACCCAGAACGCTCGAAATGAAGCTCAGGCGGCCGCCCTGCTTTTCCTTCAGAATATCGATTGCGCGGAGCGCAAAGGTGAACGAGTCCGTCACCACCGCGTCGAGCTGATCACCCAAGACGGCACGCAGGGCCGGTTCGAGCGCCGGCGGCGCCTTGATTACCTCGAGCAGCATCGGCGGGCGCGCCGACGGCCCGTCGCCGTTCAGTGATTCGAGCACCCGATGGAGTCGGTCAGCGGCGCTGCCCGGCTGCAGCGGTCGCGACCTCGACGCAGCTTCGTCGCGCGCCTGACGACAGGCCGCAAGCTGCAGCGCGCTCTGGCCGAGTTGCGCGCGAAGGTCGAGCATACGTGCCTCGCTGTCGCGCTGCACGGCTTCGCTGCGCGCGAGCTCGTCGGCGGCGACGACGCACTGAGCCTCGGCGGCGGCGAGCGCCGCGCGGCGACCCTCCAGCAATTCGTCGAGCCTGGGGGCTTCGACCGCAAGTTCGCCGAGCCGCGTCTGGGCTTCCGCGCGTTGACCCGAAAGGTCGCCGAGGCGGCCGCGGACGACGGCAACTTCGCGCAGCGTCTCGGCCAAATCGTCCTTCGACTCTTCGACCGCCAGCTCGGCCGCGCGCACCGCCGCTTCGGCCGCGCGATGGCGCCCGCGCAGATCCGCCAGATGCTCCTCGGTCGCGGCCTGCGCCTGATTCTTTTCGCGTGCCAGACGCGCCCCGGCAAAGGCGCGCGCCGCCCGCGCCATCGTGAGCTGATGGCGCAATTGCGCGACGCTCTGCTCGAGCGCCGGCGTCAGGCGCCCAAGGTCCGCCACGCGCCGTTCGAGAAAAGTGCGCGTCCGCGCGCGCTCCTCGGTCGCCGCCTTCAAGTTCGTCAGTTCGGCGGCAAGCGTGGCGAGCTCAGCGCGCGCCGCGCCAAGCTCCTGACCCGCCCGGTCGGCCGCTTCTTGCGCCGCCGCAATCGCGGTGCGCTGCGCTTCGACCCGGCCGGACAGCTCTGCGACGCGCGCCGAGTGCGCGGTGAGCTCAGCCTCCTGCTGGAGCAGCCGCCGCGCGGCCACCAGCCGCTCGAGATCGTCGAGCTCGGCCCGCGCGAGCTTGTAGGCGGCGGCCTGCTTCGCCTGACGCCGCGCATAGTTCAGTTGGCGTTCAATCTCATTCTGGACGTCAGCCACGCGGGCGAGGTTTTCGCGCGTGCGCTCGAGCTTGCGTTCACTGATTTCGCGCCGACCCTTGAAGAGCGCAAGCCCCGCCGCTTCCTCGACCATCGTGCGCAACTCGGCCGGTTTGGCCTGGATAATCTCGTCGATACGCCCCTGCTCGACGATCGCATAGCCGCGGCTGTGAATCTGCGCGGCCATGAAAAACTCCGCGATGTCCTTCAGGCGGCAGGGAATCCGATTGATGAGATATTCCGACTCCCCCGAACGATAGACGCGGCGGGCGACCGCGACCTCGCTCAGTTCCGCATAGGGTTCGGGCAGCGGCTTCTGGTCCTCGGCTTCGAGCGTCAGGGTGACTTCCGCCATGCCGGCCGCCGGATTCGAGTCATTGCCGGCAAAGATCAGGTCTTCAATCGATTTGCCGCGCAGGCGCGTCGGAGCCTGCTCGCCGAGCACCCAGCGGATGGCGTCCACGACGTTGGACTTGCCACAGCCATTGGGACCGACCACGGCGGTCAGTCCGGGGCTGAAAGTGATAACCGTTGGCTTGAGGAAAGACTTGAAGCCTACGACGTCGAGACTTTTAAGACGCATGCCCCCACCATCCCAATCAACCTCTTTCCGCTGCGGATCCAGCATAAGGTAAAGCCAAATGCGGTCAACCGAGGGAGCGGCGAGTTCGTTGCAGCCATTAACAGGGGGGCTGGGGGTTGTGGATGGGAGCAGACAAGCGAGTCCAGTGGTTCGCGGAAGGAATTACGCAGCTCAACGGTAATTATAAGATTATACAATTTTCAAAAACATTGTATGGCTTAAATTGCCGCGTATGAGCCGCCGCTGCCGACGTTTCACGTGAAACATCGCCGGCGGCGCGCACCGTCGAGCGGCTGATGGCGCAGGTCGGCTCGCCGCATCCGCATAATAGGGCGTCGCGGGAGGGGCGGTTAGCGGCGCCGCTAACGCCGCACGGCGGGCTTGCGCTAGCATCGCCCTCGTCATCGGCATGATTCATCACACATGATTCAGCGCGTGATTCAGCGGACATGATCATCCGGATGATCATTCGGATGATCATCGGGATAAAAGGAGGAGTGCATGAAAGGCTATGGCGTGACGGTCGCCCCGATGTCGGTGCGGGTTGCCGACTTCGTGCAGCTCGCGCGTGAGACCGAGGATGCGGGCTTCAGCGGCGTTTATATTCCCGAGGCGGTCAATGACGCCCTGATGGGTTCGCTGCTGGTGGCTCAGGCCACCCGGCGCATCACTATCGCCACCTGGATCGTGAATATCTATCTGCGCGAGCCGGGGCTCTGCGCGGTCGCCACGGCGACGGTGCAGGATGCGGCGGAGGGCCGGTTCGTCCTGGGCCTCGGCGTAAGCCATCGGCCGGCGCTCGAAGCGCGGGGTATCGCGATGGGTAATGCGCGCGAGCGGCTGCGGCGCGACACCGAGATCATCCGCAAGGCGTTGCGCGGCGAGCTCGACATGTTCGGCATGAAATTCCCTTCACCGCGCCATCCGGTGCCGATTTACTATGCGGCGCTCGCGCTCGAGACGGCGCGGCTCGGCGGCGAGCTGGCCGACGGTCTGATGCTGTACATGTGCTCGCCGGAGCGGATGCGGAAATCGATGGACGCGGCGGAGGCCGTGGCGCGCGAGCGGCAACGTCCGCCGGGGAGTCTGACGATGACCTGCGGTATCCCGGTGTTCCTGCACGATGATCTGGCGACGGCCTATGAGGCGGCGCGGCGCGGGCTCGCGTTTTACGGGGCGCTGCCGTTTTACAATCGGATCCTGGCGAAGAGCGGGTTCGCGGAACCGGCGGCGCAGATCGCTCAGGCGGCAGCGCGGCGCGATCCGAAGGCGATGGCGGCGGCGATCACCAATGATCTGGCGGACGCGGTGGCGCTGGTCGGTCCGGCCTCACGCTGTCTCGAGCGGCTCGAACAGTATCGGCTTCAGAATCCCGATATTCTGATTTTCGCGCCGAACGCGATCAACGAGGATTATGCGAGCGCGGTGCGCCGGATCCATCGGGCGTTTGCGCGGCTGAACTAGGCGGCGCGGGGACCGTCAGACCTTCGTTGAGGGAGCCCGAGCGAAAGCCCTTGAGGTCGACGGTGACGAAGCGAAAGCCGATGCGCTTGAGCTCGCTATCGACGTGGGCGCGCACGGCGGGTTCGAGCAGACGGGCGAGCTGGTCGGCTTCGACTTCGAGCCGCGCGACCTCGCCGTGATAGCGCACGCGCGCGACGGCGAAGCCGAGGGCGTGCAGCACCTGCTCGGCGGCTTCGACCTGGCGCAGGCTCGCGGGCGTGATGGTAGTACCGTAGGGGAAGCGCGAGGAGAGGCAGGGCGACGCCGGGCGGTCCCATGTCGGCAGGCCGAGCGTCTGCGAGAGCGCGCGGACGTCGGCCTTGGTCAATGCGGCCTCGACCAGCGGATGGCGCACGCGTTTTTCAGCCGCCGCCTGGATACCCGGCCGGTAGTCGCGGAGGTCGTCGAGATTCAAGCCGTCGACGATGGTGTCGATGCCTAGTTCGCGGGCTTTGGCCTCACAGACGGCGAACAGGTTGTGCTTGCAGAGGTAGCATCGATTGAGCGGATTGCGGGCGTAGCCCGGGATGTCGAGTTCGTTGGAGTCGATGAGCAGGTGGCGGACGCCGATCTGTTGAGCCATCGTGAGGGCGTTCGCGCGGTCCCATTCGGGCATGGTCGGCGAGGTGGTGGTCAGCGCCAGCACGCGCTCGCCGAGCGTGTCGTGCGCGACTTTCAGGACGAGAGTTGAATCGACGCCACCGGAAAAGGCGACGATGATTCGACCCATCGGGGCAAAGACGGCTGCAAGGCGTTCGAGCTTGGCGGTGGTCATCGGCGGCGGGTGAATCGGGTCACGGGCGGCGCGGTGATCAGATGCCTTCGGCCTGGAAGAGGTCGGTGGTCAGGTAGCGCTCGCCCGTATCGCAGAAGACCACGACGACGACTTTGCCCGGACCGAGGCGTTGGGCGATCTGCTGGGCGGCGAAGCCGTTGGCGCCGGAGGAGATGCCGACGAGGATGCCTTCCTCGCGGGCAAGCCGGCGGGTGAAGCGCGCCGCATCCTGATCGCTCACCGCGATAACTTCATCATAGATGGTCGTGTCGAGGTTCTGCGGCACGAAGCCGGCGCCGATGCCCTGGATTTTGTGGAAGCCCGGTTCGCCGCCCGAGAGCACGGGCGAGCTTTTGGGTTCGACGGCGACGATGAGGGGCGGCTGCTTAAGATGTTCGCGGAGATAACGGCCGACGCCGCTGACGGTGCCGCCGGTGCCAACGCCGGCGACGAAGGCATCGATCTGGCTGAGCTGTTCGAGCAGTTCGGGACCGGTGCTTTCGTAGTGGACGGCGGGATTGGCCGGGTTGCTGAACTGCTGCGGCATGAAGTAGCCGGGGTTGTTGCGCACGAGCTCTTCGGCCTTGGCGATGGCCCCATGCATCCCGCGCGTATCGGGCGTGAGCACGAGCTTGGCGCCATAGGCGGCGAGCAGCGAGCGGCGCTCCTCGCTCATCGTGTCGGGCATGGTCAGGATAAGATTATAACCCTTGACCGCGCAGACCAGGGCGAGCCCGATGCCGGTGTTGCCGGAAGTCGGCTCGACGATGGTGTCGCCGGGTTTGATGCGGCCGTCGCGTTCGGCCTGGGCGATCATCGCGAGGCAGATGCGATCCTTGACGCTGCCGCCGGGATTGTAGTTTTCGAGCTTGGCCCAGATCTCGGCGTCGTCGGGTCCCGGGATGCGATTGAGGCGCAGCACGGGGGTGTGGCCCACGAGATCGAGCGGCGAACGGGCAACACTAATCGGCATCCGCTGATTGTAGCCGGAAACGGGCCGGTTGCACTATCGGTTGAGCGGCGGGTGGCGGCCGGTGGGGAGGCGAATCGGCGGGCGCGCGGGCCGACGGTGCTGCGATGGCGTGTGACTGTGACGAGTGACTGGGGCGCATAACTGTTATTCATAAGTTGGCGGGTTGAGGGCGTTGGGCGCGGGT
The DNA here is from genome assembly GCA_021325355.1 of Pseudomonadota bacterium. GTDB lineage: Bacteria > Desulfobacterota > Binatia > Binatales > Binataceae > JAJPHI01. Next base: position 184,250 of record JAJPHI010000011.1, on the reverse strand, counting down.
GACACGGGGCGGCGCGTGTTGGTGATCTTTCCCGGGGCGCTGGGGGATTTGATCTGCTTTGCGCCGGCGCTGCGCGAGCTGGTGCGGCGCTATGGGGATTATCGGGTGGAACTGATGGCGCGGAGCGAGCTCGCGCGCTTCGCGGTGGGCCGGCTCGGGGTGGCGGCGGCGCACTCGCTCGATCGGGCCGAGGTCGGCGGCCTGTTCGTCGGGGCGGTGCCGCCGGCGACGCGGCAATTCTTCGGCGCTTTCGCGGCGGTCCATTCGTTCTTCGCCGCCGGCGATCCGGGGTTCCGCGCGGCGCTCAGCGCGGTGGCGCGGGAGGCCCATTTCTATCCATTTCGTCCGCCCGGCGAGGGTCATATGGCGGAGGCGTATCTCGGTCTGGTTGGCGGGGGAATGGACGCGGAGCCGGGGGTCGTGCTGTTGGCGGAGGATCGGGCGGCGGCATCCGCGGTGGTGACGCGGATGGGGGGCCGAGAGCCGGGGCTTTTGCTGTTGCCGGGAAGCGGCAGTCGCGCCAAGAACTGGCCGGTCGAGAACTTTATCGCGCTGGCGGAGATGTTCGCGGCGCGCGATCCGCTGGCGGTGCTGGGTCCGGCGGAGGAGGATCTCGGGCCGCGCCTGCGGGAGTCGCGGGTGGCCGTGGTGAGGGGTCTCGAGCTCGGCACGGTCGCGGCACTGGCGGCGCGGGTCGGCGTGTTTGTCGGCAATGACTCGGGGGTGTCGCATCTGGCGGCGGCGGCGGGAGCGCGCGGGGTGGTGCTGTTCGGGCCGACCGATCCGGCAAGATGGCGGCCGCGCGGCGCGGTGCGGGTAATGCGGCGGGAGCCGCTCGCGGCGCTCACGCCGGCAGAGGTGGCGGCGGCGGTGGGCGGAGGCGCGGAGGGGTAAGGGGCGGCGCCGTTACTGGCATCGCGGCGCGTTTGATATATGATACCGGCGGCTCGCATAATTTATCGGGCAAGAGGCGGCTCGGTTGGCGAGACGCGGCTGGTTTGGCAGAGCTTGCTGAGCGCGGTAGGGAAAAAATGGCATTCAAACATATCAAGGTTCCGAGCAACGGCGAAAAAATCCGCATGGGCGAGGGCAAGCTGATCGTGCCCGACAATCCGATCATCCCGTTTATCGAGGGCGACGGCACGGGTCCGGATATCTGGCGGGCGTCGCAGTACGTCTTCGACAAGGCGGTCGAGAAGATCTACGGGGGCAAGCGGCGGATCGCCTGGATGGAAGTATACGCGGGCGAAAAATCCTACAATCAGTTTAACGACTGGCTGCTGCCAGAGACCGTCGACGCGTTCCAGGAATACCTGGTGGGGATCAAGGGCCCGCTGACGACGCCGGTGGGCGGCGGCATCCGCTCGCTCAACGTGGCGTTGCGCCAACTGCTCGACCTCTACGTCTGCCTGCGGCCGATTCGCTACTTTCCCGGGGTGCCGAGTCCGGTGAAGACGCCCGAGAAGGTGGACATGGTTATTTTCCGCGAGAACGCCGAGGATATCTACGCGGGTATCGAATGGCAGGCGGAGACGCCCGAGGCGCGCAAGGTGATCGATTTTCTCACGCGCGAGATGGGGGTGACGAAGATTCGTTTCCCGCAGACCTCGGGAATCGGGATCAAGCCGGTGTCGCGGGAGGGTTCGGAGCGGCTTATCCGGGCGGCGCTCGAGTATGCGATTCGGCACAAGCGCAAGAGCGTGACGCTGGTGCATAAGGGGAATATCCAGAAATTCACCGAGGGGGCGTTCCGCGACTGGGGCTACGAGCTGACGCGGCGGGAATTCAAGGGCAAGGCGATCGGCTGGGACGACTGCGACGGCAAACCGCCGGCGGGACAGGTGCTGGTCAAGGACAATATCGCGGATATCACCTTCCAGCAGGCGCTGACGCGGCCCGACGAGTTCGACGTGATCGCGACCACCAACCTGAACGGGGATTACCTGTCCGACGCGCTGGCGGCGCAGGTCGGCGGGATCGGAATCGCGCCGGGGGCGAATATCAACTACGTGACGGGACATGCGATCTTCGAGGCGACGCACGGCACGGCGCCGAAGTACGCGAACCAGGACAAGGTCAATCCGGGGTCGGTGATCCTGTCGGGCGTGCTGATGTTCGAGCATCTGGGCTGGCAGGAGGTGGCGGACGGGATTATCCGCGGCATGACCAAGACGATCGCGAAGAAGGAAGTGACCTACGACTTCGAGCGGCTGATGAGCGGGGCGAAGCTGCTCAAGTGCTCGGAATTCGGCAAGGCGATTGTCGACAATATGTAGGTATTTGCGCCAAATCGATCAAAGGGCCGGCGGGATCCGCGGATCCCGCCGGCGTTTTTTTTGGCGCCGCGAGGAGTTCCCGGGGCGGAGCGGCGCGCGCCGCTTAAAAGCCGAGGGCGGCGAGCGGCGCGCGATCGACCACCGGGGCGCGGCGGGCGCCGGCGGCGAGGCGGACCGAGCCGGGGGCGCGCTCGAAGGGATCGGCGAGGCCCAAGGTACGGGCATGCTCCTTCAGCGCGGGCATCACCTCGTTGGCAAACAGGCGCATACTGGTGCGGCGTTCGTCGTCGCCGTGGGGGCCCTGGAGGCTCAGGATGATGAAGATGCCGACGCGCAGGACGCTCATGATGGTTTTGACCTGGTCGCGGACTTTTTCGGGGGTACCGACGATCACCTGGAGATTCTGCTGGGCGCGGCGGAGGGCGGCCTGCAGTTTGCGGCGGACCTCGGCGAGGTCGGTTTCGGCGTAATCACCGAGCATCTGGCGCCGCACCTTTTCGCCGCTGATGCCGAGCCAGGCGCTGGTCTGAGTCTGGGCCATGATGCGGATGGCGGCCTTGGAGTTGTAGCCGGGCGGCATCGTGAACTCCGGCGCGGAGAAGGCGTTCTGACCGCCGCCATAGACGAAGCCGGCGGCGGCGGCCTGGGCTTTTTCTTCGGTTTCGCCGACGGCGGTGGCGACCATGTAGCCGAAGTTCTCGGGGCCGGCCTGATAGCCGCGGCGGGCGGCTTCGTCGGCATAGAGGTCCCAGAGGTCGCAGGTGGGTTTCAGCGGGGTGCCGAGACCGATGTAGGGGTAGGCATGTTCGGCGCACCAGAGGACGGTTTCGGGGCTGAGGGTGCCGGGAATCCACATCGGCGGATGAGGCTTCTGATAGGGGAGCGCCCAGGGATTGACGTGGCGATAGTGGAAATGTTTGCCCTCGTAGCGCCAGGGACCGGGGCGGGTCCAGGCCTGGACGATGAAGTCGTGGGCCTCGTTGAACATCTCGCGGTTGTAGGCGGGATTGGCGTTATTGAAGAACTGTTCGGAGCCGGCGCCGCGGACCCATCCGGTGACCAGGCGGCCGCGCGAGATGAGATCGATCTCGGCGAGTTCCTCGGCCATGCGTAGGGGATGCTTGATGACGGGCAGGGGGTTGCCGATGAGGACGATGCGGGCGCGGCGGGTGCGCCAGGCGAGGATGGCGGCCTCGACATTCATCACGGAGCCCATGCAGATGGGGTTGCCGTGGTGTTCATTGAGGCAGAGGGCGTCGAAGCCGAGGTCTTCGGCGTAGCAGTATTCGTCGAGATAGTAATGATAATCGTCGGCGGCCTTTTCGCGGTCGTAGTAGCTGTTGGGGAGGGCGAAGAAGGCCTGATTCTTGAGGATCAGCTCTTCCGGCAACCATCGATAGGGCCGTTCGGTGAAATAGCCGATTTGCATCCGTGGATTCCTTCCTGAAGGGGCTGAATGGCTGAGAGATCTGGCGCTAACGCGGTGGACGGTCAATCATCGGAGTCGTTGCGGGTGAAGGCGCGGTCAAGGAGGTCGCGTTGAGCGGGCGTCAGACGCCATCCGGAGGCGCCGCAGTTTTCGAGCGTCCGTTCAACCTTGTCGGATTTGGGGATGGCGATGACATTGGAATGGGCGGTGCACCAGTTGAGGGCGACCTGGCCGAGGGTTTTGCCGGTTTCGTCGGCGATTTGCTGCAGCGCCTTCATCCCGGCGGGGTTGGACGGATATTGGGTGCGGCGGGCGAGCCGGCCGCTGTCGAGCGGGGTGTAGGCGATGATGGTGATGCCGTTGGCGGCGCAGTAGGGGAGCAGATCGCGTTCGATCGCGCGGCGATGGAGGTTATAGAGGACCTGGTTGGCGACAATCGGATAATGGCGCATCGCGGCCTCGGCGGCGCGGAGCTCGTCGAGCGAGAAATTGCTGACGCCGATAAAGCGGACGAGGGCGCGATCGACCAGGGTTTCCATCGCGCGCATGGTCTCCTTGATCGGCACCGCGGAATTGGGCCAGTGGATCTGGTAGAGGTCGATGCGGTCGATGCGGAGGCGTTTGAGGCTCGCTTCCGCGGCGCGCAGGACGTCGTCGTGGCGCAGATGCTGACCGGAGACCTTGGTGGCGATGAAGACGCGGTCGCGCAGGCCACGGACGGCCTCGCCGACGACATCTTCGGTGCCGTAGACTTCGGCGGTATCGATGAGGCAGGCGCCGAGCTCGATCCCGTGGCGGAGGGGTTCGACGCCGCCGCGGTAGCGCCAGACGCCGAGGCCGATTTCGGGCACCATCGTGCCGGTTCTGCCGAGCTCTTTGGTTTCCATGGTCGTCACCTTGGGGCCGCGAAGGAAGCGCGCGGGCTCGTTTCAATCCTAATGCGATCGGCCGGGCGATGCAGCTTCAGCAGGCGCTGGCGCTTCAGAAGAAGACCAGGGCGCGCACCTCGATGCTTGCGCGGGGCGGCGCATCGGGCGGGGTCAAAGGATCGTCGAAGGCGGTATGCGCGGTGAAGCGGGCAGCGCCCTCCGGGGCCGCGTCGAAGCATTTGAGCAGGAGCGCCTCGCCGGGGTCCATCGCGGGGAAGTAGTACCATCGGTGGCGGGAGCGAAATCTGAACAGATAAACTTCGTGCTTGACGCCCTCGCTGGTCGGGCGCAGGTCGGCGGGCGCGAGGGTCTCGGCGTCGCATACGGCGAGGGGGCTTTCCCGGACGACGCCGGCGATCGAGCGCCAGACGTTGATCACGGCGTAACGGCGCGCGAGGAGGGTCGCGGCCTCGTCGGCGAGGTAGAGCCGGACGCGGCCGGGCGCCGAGACCCGCGTGTAATCGTCGTGGACGACCGGCACCGGGCGGCGCACGGTGGCAGCGCGCGCGCCGCGGCTCAGGCGGACGTCGTGCTCGAAGGCGACGGCGCGGCGCGCGCCGGTCACGGCCCGCAGCAGGTCTTCCACCTCGGGATAGTAGACGGCGCGGACTTCGGCGGGATCGTCGAAGTGGGTCACGTGGGTGGCATGCGGCCGGAGCTCAAAGCCCTGCCTGTCGAGCGACAGGCGCGCCGTCAGCGGGCGCGCGTCGCGGATGGTGACGGCGTGGGGCGCAGCGCCGTCGGCATAGTTGAGGGCGACTCCGCGGAGGTGGCGCGGCGCGGTCATCGGGGTCGCGCTCAGCGGGGGATTACCGGCAGCAGGATATGGGACGGCATCTCCTGCTGATGAAAGACGGTCTGGTGGGCTGGCACGCCGCGGGTGCCTTCGCCGAAGGGTTCGCCGGTATTCAGGTTGCGATCGAAATGGGGGAAATTGCTCGAGCTGATTTCGAGTCGGATCCGATGACCGGGCAGGAAGACGTTGCTGATGGCCCACAGGTCAATGGTGAAGCGGTACGGCTTGCCGGGTTCGAGGAGCCGCGGCGCGCTGGCAGACTCGCGGTAGCGGGCGCGGATCATGCCGTCGCAGAGGTTCTGGGCGTAGCCGTCGGGACGGACATCGACGAGCTTCGCGGTGAAATCGGTATCGACGGCCGACGACGAGGCCCACAGCACCGCAGTTACGGGGCCGGTAATCTCGAGCGGCTCGGTGAGCGGCTCGGAGGTGTAGACGAGGACGTCGCGGCGCTTTTCGACCGGACGCTGATCCTGGACGCCCATGTCGATAGCGAGGTTGGCGCCGCCCAGGGACGGCACCGGATCGTCGGGATCGTAAACAAACTGATCGACTGCTTCGGCTGAGGGCGGCACGGTGGACAGCGTACCGTCGCCGTCGAGACTGTTGGCGCCGTGCTCGCTATGGAGGAAGAACGGCACCTGGCGCATCCGGGGCGGCGGCCAGTCGGCAAGCTTTTGCCAGCGATTGGCGCCGAGGGTGAAGACCGTCACCGGCGGTTCCTCGATGATGCCGTTGTCGACATCCTTCAGCCAGTAGTCGAACCATCGGAGGAGCGTTTCATTGAGATCGATGAGGGCGGCGGGCCCGAAGTCGATATCGCCGGTGCCGCGCGAGCTCGGCACGTTGTAGGGCAGGAGGTGGCCCCAGGGGCCGATAATCAGGCGCTGGCCGTCGCGCGCTTTGGCGAAGCGGCTGTTGTGCTTGATGCTCTGGTAGGCGGTGGGCGCGCCTTCGCCGAAGATGTCGTACCAGGACGACACGTGGAGCATCGGCACGGTGACGCTCTCGGCGTGACGATTAACGTTGGCGCGGTACCAGTATTCGCCGTCGTCGGCGTGCTCAACGTGATCAGCGAAATATGGCGCGGCCTCCTTGAGAATGGCGCCCCAGTCCTTGATCGGCAGATGACGGTACCAGGCGTCGGTCAGCGGGGTGAAGGCGTTGAGGCCCCAGCGGGTCTGGCGCATGATCGGAAACTCGCCGCCTTCGACGTATTCCTTCATCTTTTCCATCAGGTCGGCGCGGCCGGCGCGCTTCAGGGTGGCGAGTCCTTTGAACATCGCGTAGGGCACGATCCAGCCCCACATCGAGGCGCCGCCGGTATGGTAAATCCAACTGGCGTGGTAATCGGAGGAGGCTGAGACGGGCGCCATCACCTGGAGCGACGGCGGCATCGGATCGTTGCAGGCGATAAGGTACTGGGTGAGGCCGAGATAGGATTGGCCGGTGGTGCCGACGCGCCCATTGGACCAGGGCAGGCGCGCCGCCCATTCGACGGCGTCGTAGCCGTCGGCGGCCTCCTGGAAGATAGTGTCGTACTCGCCTTCGGAGGCAAAGCGGCCGCGGCAATCCTGCATGACGGTGACGTAGCCGTAGCGGGCGTAGAGGTAGCTCGCGCCGTTGGGATCGTCGGAGCCTTTCTTGTTGTAGGGCGTGCGGCTGAGCAGGACGGGGAAGCGCCCCGGGGCGTCGGGATGGATGACGTCGGCATAGAGGGTGACGCCGTCGCGGGTTTTCATCGGGACATTTTTTTCGGTGACGACGCGATAGGTTTTGCGGGCGGGAACGATCATCGGAAGCTCCTCGAGCGGGCGGCGATGGGGACTGCGGGGAAAAGGATGCGCGCCCCTCAGGAGGACGCTTTAGATCGAACGCGGCGGCGGCGCAACCGGCGGCGCTACCACTTTTCGTAGTGGACGGCGCGCCGTTCGTAGCCGGCGCCGCGCAAAAGGTCGCGGAGCGCGATGACCGGCTGACCGACGCCGCAGATATAGAAATGGCGCGAGCGGTTGCCGTCGCCTTCGATCCAGCGGCGGCGAATTTCGTCCTGCAGTAGCGGATAGATGTCGCTCGCGGGCGGTAGCGTGACGAAGTCGAAGGAGGGATGGACGCGAGCGAGCGCGGCGAGCTCGTCGAGGAAGAGCAGATGGTCGTGGCGTTCGGCGCCATAGAGCAGCGTCACGCGCGGAGCGGGAGTGACGGCGAGCGCCCGGCGGACCATCGGGCGAACGGGCGCGATCGCGACGCCGTCGGCGACGAAGACGATCTCGGCGGCGGGTGGACGGTCGAGCGTGAAGGTACCGAAGGGCCCGGTGAATTCGATTTGATCGCCGAGGCGGCGCGTAAACAGCCAGGCGCTGCCGCGCCCGTTGACCACGCGATTGAAGACGATTTCGAATGAGCGGCGGGTCGCGTCGATGGCGGTGATGGTGTAGGGCCGGACGCGCTGCTCGTCGCCGAGCGCCATCGCGATCGAGACGAACATCCCGGGCAGGACGGGCGGCAGCTGCGCCTCGTCGAGGCGGAGGAAGAGTGAGCGTACGTCGGGCGCGTGATCGGTGATCCGCTCGACCAGCGCGCGCCAGACCGGGCGCCTGGGGGTGGCGGGAACGGCAGCGGTCGAGTCGGCGGCCTTCGCTTCGTCAGCCATCGCTTCGTCAGCCCCTGAAACGACGCTACTCGCGCGTTTCGCTGACCTGGTTGATGGTGAAGCGCGGCACCACGATGACGATCTCGGCGTTGGGGTCGTCGATGACGGTCTGACAGCCGAGACGCGAAGTCGGGGTCAGGCCGGGAGCGCGGTCGAGCAGATCTTCTTCCTGCTCGGAGGCTTCGCCGAGCTGATTGAAGCCCTGTCTGACGATCACGTGGCAGGTGGTGCAGGCGCAGTTGCCGCCGCAGGCGTGTTCGAGATGGACGCCATGACCGAGCATCACGTCGAGGATCGAGCCGGGGCGGCCGTCGTGGTGGAACGGGGCCTTGCGCGGGTCGAACTCGATGATCCGTTCGGGTTCGCCGTTTTCGAACAGGATACGCAGAGTGGCCATGGCTGGTCGATCTCAGGTTATGCGTCGTCGGCGCGGAAGGAAACCCGGTCGCTTTGAGCAGGGAAGACCGCGCTTAAGTTATCCTCAGCAATTAAGTCGTTGCTGCAGAGAGCCTAAATAAATTGTTGCATGTTCGCCTGCCATTCGCCATAATCCGGTATCTTCTTCGTTCGCGGCGGATGGGGGAAAATGACGACGCTGACCAAGCGGCAGAAGCAGATGGTCGATTATCTGCAGGAGTATATCGATCAGAATGGCTATGCGCCGACGCTAGCGGAAATCGGCCAGTACTTCGGGCTGTCATCCTTGGCAACCGTTCATAAGCATCTGCATAATCTCGAAGCCAAGGGTCTGATTCGGCGTTTGCATAATCACAGCCGCGCGCTCGAGGTGGAGGTGCCTGAGGGCAAACAGGGGGGAATTCGGCGGCTGGCGCTGGTCGGCGAAGTGGCGGCGGGCACGCCGATCGAGGCGGTCGAGGGCCGCGATACAATCGCGGTGCCCGAGGAGCTGGTGCGGCGCGACAACACCTATTGTCTGCGCGTCAAGGGCGAATCGATGGTCGATGAGGGGATCCGGGACGGCGACTATATCATCGTCGAAGGCTGCGAAACGGCGAATCCCGGAGAGACGGTGGTAGCGCTTATCGGCGACGAGGCGACGGTCAAGAAATACTACCCGAGCGACGACGGCATGGTGCGGCTGCAGCCGGCAAATCCGAGCATGCAACCGATATTCGTGAGAGCCGAGGCGATGCGAATCCGGGGCGTGGTGGTTGGCCTGATGCGGCATTATCGCTAGGAAAGCGGTATCGCTTCGTCCGCTCGACAACGGCGCGGAGCAGGCTCGGGAAATCCGCCCGAGTCAGGAATAAGCGCGCAGGAATAATCGGGATCGTGGTGTCGCGGTTTTTGCGGGCGCGGCCCGGTCGCGCGTTGCGAGCCGGAATCGAGCGCGGGATATAATGCGCTTCTGCTTAAGGCCGACGGGCAGCGTGGAAAGTCGGCCATAGCAAGGAGCGACCATGGAACTGAAGCGCAGCGGCTCAATCCCTTCCCGCAAAGGACCGGCGGAGTACTTTACCGGAGCGGTACGAATCGACCCTTTGTTCGAGCCTCCGGCACCGGCGCGATCGACGGGCGCGCTGGTGACCTTCGAGCCCGGCGCGCGCAGCGCCTGGCATACCCATCCTCTCGGCCAGACCCTTATCGTCACCGCCGGCTGTGGGTGGACGCAGTGCTGGGGCGAACCGAAGCAGGAGATTCGGCCGGGCGACGTCGTCTGGTGCCCGCCGGGCAAGAAGCATTGGCACGGGGCGACGGCGACGACCGCGATGTCGCATATTGCGATCGTCGAGAAGCTCGACGGCAAAGGGATCGAGTGGATGGAAAAAGTGACCGATGAGCAGTATCTGAGCTAAACCCGGGCTGGCGGAACGATCGGGTGGCGGGACGGTCGGCCGTGCGGTACTGCGAGAGGGGGGACTTGAACCCCCACGCCTTGCGGCACCGGATCCTAAGTCCGGCGCGTCTGCCGTTCCGCCACTCTCGCGTGAGGCACAAGGCGACCGACGGGGCGTGATTATAGCAACTCGCCGCGCTGACGCATCGGGCGTGTCGGGATCGGGCGGCTGAGCGGCGGTAAGCAGAGGGCGCCGCGTGGCGAAACAAGGGGGTGGAGGCATGAAGCGAGCGCTTGGGCGACTGGGTCGCGCCGGGGTGCTGTTGGTGCTCGCCGGATGCGCCGGGCCGGCGCTGCGGCAGGCGCGGACGGACCTGAGCGCGGGCAACTATCCGGCGGCCCATCGGGAACTACTTGAAGCGCGCGCGGCGGCGAATCTGCCTGAATGGCAGCGGCGGGAAATCGACAATGATCTCTGCCGCGTCGAGCATCAGATTGGCGCGCCGAGCTATCCGCTGAACGAACAGGACCAGGTCTGCCTGCGGGCGGCCAGAGAAGGCGCCGGCGCAAGCGCCGTGATCGCCGCGGAAGTCGAGACGGAGCGGCGCGACGAGCTCGCGCGCGCAATCCCGCAGGCGCTGGCCGGCAGCGACCTCGCGGAAGCCGAGCGCGAGATCGGCGAGTATGCGGCGCTGCCGGGCGCCGATCAGGGCGCGATTCGCCAGTGGTCGCAGCAGCTTTGGGCGGCGATAAAGCGCCAGGATGAAGCGGACGCCAAAGCGGAGCGAGGGCTCCTCCGTCCCGCTATCCTGCAGGTTGCTCGCCGCTATCCGGAAGTCCATCGCATGAGTGAGGCGGCTTTTGCCGCCTGGGTGGAGCATCGCCTGACGATCGACGGCGCGCCGCTGGTCAGCCGCGTGAGTTTCGATCGGCGCCGCCTGACGCTCGAGCTGCGGCCGGACAAGGCCGGCGTCGCGGCCTTGAATCTTGATCGTTTTGCCGTGGTCAACGATGGTCTGGTGGCGCGCTGTGCGTGTCCTGGTGAGACCAATGTGGCATTCGAGCGCAACGACCTGCCGGCTTATCTGGTGCGCTTCGATCCGGCGCTGCGGCAATCGGCGATCCTGGTGCTGGCCGGGCCGTGAGCGACGGCGGCGGCGCGGGCAGCGGGCTGGAAGTTGGCGAGGGTTTCCAGAGGGCCTTCGCGGATTGGCAATCTGAAGAAGTTTTTTCGGAGTGCGGCCGGCGCGGGCGGGCCATTCAGCCCATTTTAGTGCAGAGCTGCGCGAGTTAAATGCAGGCGGTCGTAAGGCCCGCGCCTTGCTTAGTTAAGTAATTGACGAAACAAGTTCCCAACCCTGCCGGCGACAGTTTCCGGCTCCGGACTTTGTGACAGGACCTCCTCCCCCGGGCCGCTGTCGCGAAAGAGTCGTGAACTTCGCCGGCTTCCCTTTTTTTCCACTGATGAAGGATCGGTCGCCTGGCAACGCCTCGAACGAGAGAGGGACGGCAGGACCGACCCTGGTCGGGAGCAGGAGCGGAGCTGAGTGCGCAGAGACGCAAGGAGGAGGTACTGACAGATGAAAAAGTTAGCGACCGTTGGGCTGACGATCGTTGCGGGAGCGGCGCTCGTGTGGCCGTTGACGGCGATGGCGCAATCGTCACAGCAGCCGCAGGTTTTTATCACTTCGGGCGGGGCACCTGCGAGCGATTTGGCGATGGACGACTACCAGGCGTTCGATCAGTTCAGCCAGGAGCATCCGGCGATAATCCAGGAGCTGGCGCGCAATCCACGTCTGGTGAGCAGCGCCGGCTTCGCGTCGCGCCATCCGGAGTGGCGGGACTTTCTCGATGCGCACGGCGACCTGCGCACCGCGATCGCGGAGGATCCGGGGAACTTTCTGCCGCTGACGGCGTCCGGCGAGGGTCGGTGGAAGCATCCGTCGTGGCATCGCGGACGCGCGGGCCATCGCGGGGCCAGCGGCGCGGCGGCGAACAGCGCTGAAGGGACGGCGAAGGGATCGACGAGCGTTGCGGCGGCGGACAGCGGTGCTGCGGCGGACAGCGCTGGCGCGCCGAACGCACCGGCCGGCAGCGCCGCGGCAGGCGCGCCGGCGGCAGGTGCCGCGGCAGGCGCACCGGCGGCGGGCGGCGCCAACGGCAACGGCGGCGCGCAATAAGCGGATTGGCGAAGAGCGCGGGGAGAGCAGCGGCGCGGCGCTGATCTCCCCGCGTGAGCGCGCGCTAGCGTTTCGCGAAGGGGCGGTCGCGTTCGGACAGGGCAGCCTTCAGACCGCGCTCGCGGCTCGCCTTCATGAAGCCTTTGGCGGCTTCGGTCTGATGGGCGATGCAGTCGAGATCGGCGGCGGACTGCTCGAGGGCGCGGAAGCCGAGGACATCGAGGTAGCGATTGACGGCCGCTTTGTGCAGCGTCAGGAGTTCGAGCGGGACGGTCGCGACGCGGCGGGCGTAGTCGAGGGTTTCGGCTTCGAGGCGATCCTTGGGAAAGACGCGGTTGACGAGGTGCCAGTCGAGAGCTTCCTGCGCGCTCATCAGGTCGCCGGTGAAGAAATACTCTTTGGCTTTGCGCGGACCCATCAGGATGGGCCACATCGAGAGCGTGGGCAGGATGCCGAGTGAACGGCCGGCGGGATGGCCGAATTGGGCGTCGTCGCTGGCGAAGACGATATCGCAGTGACCGACGAACTCGGTGGCGCCGGCGAGACAGTAGCCGTGGACCTGGGCGATCACGGGTTTCGGCAAGGCCCAGAGGCGCTGCCAGCGATCGACCATCTTCTGCAGGCCGAGGCGATCGCTGTGGACGGTAAAGCCGGAGCCCTGCCGTTGGGTCGGCTGGAGGTCGTAACCGGCGCAGAAGGCGCGGCCGGCGCCGCGAATAATCAGGACGCTCGCGCTGTCGTCGCTTTCATACTCGCTCATCACCTGGTCGAGCTCGCCGAGCAGCTTCTGCGACATCGCGTTGAGCTTCTCGGGCCGGTTGAGCGTCAGGCGAAAGATGTGATCCTCGACCTTCTCGTAGATCATGGTTTCGTAGCTGCTCATGACTGATTTCCTCCTGGTGATGGGCGAGAACTTAGCAAAAGCCGGCGTTGGGATCGCTGCGGGGTGATCGAGCGCGGGGTGCGCGGCCGCTTAAGCGTCGCCGGCGCGCCAATCCGGGTTGGGATGGCGCGGGCGGCGGACGGCTAGCGGCGAAATTTCGGCAGCACTTCTTCGCCGAGGCGCTGGATACATTCCATCACCTGCTCCTTCGATGGTCCGAGGGGGAGCCGCACGCGCAGGACGAAGGAATCGACACCGCCGACGACGCGGTCCCAGCGATCGAGCGCTTCGAGCCAGTCGGCGGCGTTGCCCATGATGGGGTAGCCGTAGCGGCGCAGCTTGTCGAAGGAATAATAGGCGTCGCCCTGCGCGGCGTCGGCCGCGTCGAGCATCCCCCATTTGGTGTAGAACTTCCATTCCTCGATCCAGAGGCGGCCGAAGATCCGCTCGGCCTCCTCTTTCGAGGACGCCAGCCAGCCGTCGCGGAAGAGCGAGATGTAGGGTTTCTTGCCGGCCTTCGCCGCCGCCTCGCGGTAGATCGAGACTTGCGTCTTGATGTTCTCGATGGGGTCGAGGAAGGGCGCCATCGACCAACCGTCGGCGAGGCGTCCGGCGCGGGCGATGGATTTGGGTGCGAAGGCACCGATCCAAATCGGCGGACGTGGCCGTTGGAAGGGTTTGGGCGTGACGTGGATCGCGTCGAAGTTGAAGTACTTGCCGTGATGGGCGAAGGGGCCGGCGGTGGTCCAGGCCTTGAGCAGGATTTCAAGGGTTTCCTCGAAGCGCCCTTCGCGCTGCTTGAAGGGGATGCCGAGGTGTTTGAAGTAATCCGGATGGTAGCCGACGCCGACGCCAAGGATGAGCCTGCCGCGCGAGAGGACGTCGATAAGCGCGGTGGTTTGGGCGAGATGGACGGGGTTGTAGAGCGGCGGCATCATGATGTCCGTGCCGATTTTGACGCGGTGGGTGCGGGCGGCAATGGCGGCCATCAGGGGCAGCGGACTGGGGAACATGCATTCGGTGCGGGCGTGGCGTTCGGGGACGAAGACCGCGTCGAAGCCGTATTTTTCGGCGGCCGCGGCTTCGTCGAGCAGTTGGGCGGCGAAGTCGGCGCTCATCTGCGGCGTCGGCTCGGGCTGGTTATAGGGACCGCCATGGGTATCGGGCATGTAGCCAAACTGAACCATGTACTTTTCTCCGATCGGCGGAGCGCATTCCGTGGGGAATGCGCTCCGGACTGCCTGAAGCGCGCGGTCGCGGGCTAGCGAATTGCGCCGTCGGCGCGCCAGCGCTCGATTTGTTCGGGGGTATAGCCGAGGTCGGCCAGGATGGCGTCGGTATGCTGGCCCATCTGCGGGGCGACGGAGCGGATCGAGCCCGGCGTTTCGGAGAATTTCATGGCGATGCCGAGCTGCTTGACCTTCTCGCCGGAGGGCGCCTCGACCTCGACGATCATGTTGCGCGCCTTGATTTGGGGATCGTGCTCGAGTTCATCGAGGGTGAGCATCTTGCCCACGCAGATATCGGACTTGCTCAGATGGTCGAACCATTCATCGCGAGTGCGGGTTTTGAAGAGTTCGGTAAAGCGCGCATGAATTTCGGGCCATTTGGCCTTGTTGTTCTGATCGGCGAGGTATTCCTCACAACCCATCGCACGGCACAGATTGGCGTAAAACCACGGCTCCATCGAAGCGATGGTGATGATCTTGCCGTCTTTGGTGAAATAGCGATTGTAATGCGGGGCGGCACCGTCCATCGGGGTGGTGCCGCGGGTTGGCACGCGGCCGCTGGTGAAGTGGGCCGAAAGCGCCTGGGCCAGCAAGAGCATCACGCCGTCGAGCATCGCGATATCGACATATTGGCCGCGGCCGGTCTGACTGCGCGAGACCAGCGCGGCGAGGATGCCGATGGCGGCGTGCATCCCGCCGCCAGCGTAGTCGGCGAGCCAGTTCCAGGGGATGGCGGGGAGCCCGTCGGCCGGGCCCATCAGGGAGAGCGCGCCGGCGGTGGCGATGTAATTGAGATCGTGACCGACGTAGTTTTTGAAGGGACCGGTCTGGCCGAAGCCGGTAATCGCGCAGTAGATGAGCCGGGGATTGCGCACGCCGAGGATGTCGTAATCGATACCGAGGCGTTTGGCGACGCCGGGGCGGAATTCCTCGACCACGACGTCGGCGCGCTGCGCGAGGCGCAGATAGATCTCCTTGCCGGGTCCGCTCTTGAGGTTCAAGGCGATCGAACGTTTGTTGCGGGCGAGCGCATTGGTCGGCGCCGCGCTTTGCCGCGGGGCCTGGACGTTGCCGCCACCCGCCTGCTCGGCGCGCCGACCGGTGGGCGGCCCGGGTTCGTCGATGCGGATGATGTCGGCGCCGAGGTCGCCGAGGATCATCGTGCAGTGCGGTCCGGGGGCGAGCTTGGTGAGGTCGAGGACCTTGACGCCGGTCAAAGGCGCAGGGCTGGCCATGTCAGAGACTCCTTGGCCGCTTTGTCAGCGACTCATGCGGTTGGGTTTGATCCATGCTGGCGGCAACGCGATCGGAGCGCGGGCGGCGCGTCGGCCTGGCGCCGAGGCGCCGCGACTGCGGGCGGCGCGCCATCGGGCAAAATGGCGGCGCCGGCACGCCGCGGCGCGGAACGCACTCTACTTGGTCACCGGGGTGCGCTTATCGCCGTCATAGGTGAAGAGACCGTCGCCCTCGTCGCGCGTCTTCTTGTGGGAACCGTCACAGAAGGGTTTGTTCTTCGACAGTCCGCATCCGCAGATCCAGGCCGGCAGCTCGGTGCCTTCGGGAATTTCATACGGTCCGGTCTCGTTGTGTCGCACTAAACGCGCCATAGGTAGCGTCCTCCTGCCGGCCGCGCGATCGCTGTCGCGCGTAAGCGGCTTCGCGCCATCAAAGATCAGCGGGGACGCAGAGTCAACGGCGCGCGGTGGCGCGGGCGTGATGCTGCATAGCGGAGGCGGCGCCGGTATCGTAACGCTGGCACAAGCGGAACCATGGCGGCGCGAGCAGATAACGAGCAGACGGCGGAAATCATTATCGAGCCTGAGGACACGGCGTGGGTGTCGTGGCGGGGGATTAAGGCGGTGGCCGATCCCGGGTACGCGTTGCCGCTGCTGTGCGCGATCGGCGGTCTTTTGTACCTGCTGAATCTCGGCGGTTACCCGATCTACACCAAGGGCGAAGCGCGCGAGGCGGTGACGATCTTCGATATTTGTCATGGCGGCGGCGTGATTCTGCCGCTGCGCGCCGGCGTCGAGATTCCGTCGAAGCCGCTGCTGATGCATTGGCTGGCGGCGCTGGTGTCGTGGGGGCTGGGGGGCGTGAGCGAGCTCAGCGTGCGGCTGCCGTCGGCACTGTGCGCGGTGGGCGGGATGGTGGTTGCGTATGTCTATCTGCGGCGGCTCTTCGATGACGCCGTGGGTCTGGTGGCGGCGGTCGCGCTCGGCACCTCGCTGCAGTATCTGCAGGCGGGCACCGGCGCGCGGGTCGATATGACGCTGATGTTTTTCATGGAGGTCGCCTTCTTCGAGATCATCATGATCGCCGAGGGCCTCAGCCGTCGTTTGCTTCTGCTGTACCTCGCGATGGCGCTGGCGGTGCTGACCAAGGGTCCGATCGGCGTCGCGCTGCCGCTGCTGGTCGCGGGGACGTGGACCGCGGTCTATCGTCGCTGGGAGCTGATTGGGCGGCTCAAGCCGTGGTGGGGCGCGATCGTGGTCGGCGGGATCGGCGGCGGCTGGTATGCGGCGGCGATCGCGGTGGGTGGGATGAGCTTCGTGCGCAAGCAGATTCTCGACGAGAATGTCTATCGGCTGATTGGCCATGCGGGAGTGAACGTCGGCCATGCCCATCCGTTTTACTATGAAGATTTGGCGCTGCTGGCGGGTTTCATGCCGTGGACGCTTTTGGCGCTGCCGCTCGCGGCGGCAGCCCTACTTCGGCGCTGGCGGCCCGACGCGCGGGCGGGCTACCTCCTCGTCTGGGTGGTGACGGTGCTGGTCTTCTACAATCTGCCGCAGAGCAAGCGCGGGGTGTATCTGCTGGCGCTCTATCCGGCGCTGAGTGGGCTCTTCGCCCTCGGGCTGTGCGCCGTGATGGCGCAGCGGAAGGCGGCATCGCGGCTTACGGCGATCGCGAGCCGCGGGCTTGGCGCGGTGCTTTTGCTGAGCGGCGCGGCGGCGCTTGGGGCCTTGTATGTGCTGCGGGAGATGCCCGAACGGGCTCACGTGTGGTTCGCGCGTTGCGGAATCGACGCCGTCGATCTCGCGCCAGCGCTGGTGCGGGAAGCCGATCGCTGGCGAGCCACGGCGCTGCTCCTGCCGACGATCGTGATAGTCAGCGGCGCGTGGCTCTGGTGGCGGCGGGCGTCGATCGCGCGGCTCTGGTGCGGTCTGGTCGTCGGGATCGCGTGCGGCGGGCTCGCCGTCCATCTGGTGGTCGAACCGGCGATCGCGCGGACGCTCGCGCTGGATGGTTTCGCGCGGGCGGCACGCGGGCTCGCGCACGGCGCGTCGATCGGTTATTTCGGCAGCCTGGACTACGATTTCGCTTACTACAGCGGCCGCGACCTTATCCGGGTGAGCCCGCGCGCGGGCTGCGAGTTTATCGTCAGTCCGGAAGCGGACTGGAATCGGCAGCCGCTGACCGTCACGGCGCAATACACGGTGTTGATTTTGAGCAATCCGACGGCGCTCGACGGAACGGGGCGAATGCTGCTTTTGCGGCGCAAGTCGCCGGCGCTCAAGCTGCCCGGATTCTACGGCCTGAGCATCTAGGTGGGATCAGGAAAGCCGGGCTTTGCGGATTTCGGCGACCGCGGCGGCCAGGCGCGGGAGGACCTCGCCGGTGGGGCCGCGCAAGCTTAGATCGCAGATGGCGGTGATTTCGGAATCGTAGAGGTTGGCTTCGATGAGGACGCCGCCGCGCTGCTTGACCTCGAGGGCAAAGCCGGCGGCGGGATAGACCGTCGCGGAAGTGCCGGCGCACAGCACGAGATCGGCGCGCGCCGCGTGTTCCATGCAACTGGCGAGGACATCGCGGGGGATCGGTTCGCCGAAGGCCACGGTATCGCCCTTGAGCAGGCCGTTGCACTCGGGACAGGCGGGGGGCAGGGTTTCGAGGCTAATCTGTTCGGCGCGAAAGCGGCCGTTGCAATCGATGCAGCGGATGAGTTTCCAGTTGCCGTGGATCTCGGCGAGGTGGCGCTGGCCGGCCTGGCGATGCAGGTCGTCGACGTTCTGGGTGATGAGAAAGCGCAGGACTTCGAGGCGCTCGAGCTCGACCAGGGCGAGATGGCCGGGATTGGGTTTGGCGACCTTGAGCGGGCGCCAGAGCTCGTCGTCCTGACGGCGCAGGCGATCCTCCCAGCCTTTTTTCGGATCCTGCAGGAAGATCTGGTAGCCGTTCATCGGCGGCTCGCCATATTTAGTCCAGAGGCCGCCGGGCCCGCGAAACGGCGGGATGCCGCTTTCGACCGACATCCCGGCGCCGGTCAAAGCGATCGGGTAGCGGGCATCAAGCAGCGCGCGCGCCGCCTGCTGAATCAGGTGATCAGTGGCCTCGGTTACCGCCATGGCTCTACCTCTGACTGTGCCGGCAGAACTTACGTGCGATCCGAGCTGAACGTAGCACAACCGGCGCGCGACGCCATCAGGGAAGGCGTTTGTCCGGCGCCGCGTAACGCGCTAGGCAAAAGGCTTCCGCGGGTGATCATCCGCATCGGAGGAAAGGAATCGAGCCGATGGGTAATCGTGTGCGACAGGTGAGTCTGGGGGAAGCGCCGCCGGAGGTGCGTGCGCTGTACAAGCAGATTTTCGGCGATCGCGATCCGGTGGCGCATCCGGGGACCGCGACCGGCACGCCGGGAGATTACTGGACGTCGCTCGCGCTCGCGCCGGATCTGCTGAAACTGGGGGCGGACATGCTGTTTGCGCTGCTCAAGCCGGGGCGCAAGCTCGAGCCGCGTTTTCGCGAGCTCGCGATTCTGCGGACGGCGATTGTCGGCGATTGCCGTTTCGAGCTCTCGCAGCATATGAAAGTGGCGCGCGCGGTGGGAATCGCGCCGGCGAAGCTAGAGGCGATCAAGGGCTGGACGACGTCGGACCTGTTCGATCCGGCGGAACGGGCGGTGATGGCGGCGGCGGATGAACTGGTCGGGCGCAACCTGGTCGAGGACGCAACCTTCGCGGCGCTGAAGAAGGCCTTCACCGACGAACAGATCGTCGAGATTTTCTACGTCATCAGCACGTATCGGATGCACGGGATGCTGGTTCGCGCGCTCCATCTGGAGTACGACGCCGACACCACGGCGCGGATGGAGGAAGTGCCGGGGCCGGCGCCGGAGCTGCCATCCTCGCGGTGAGGCGACGGCTCACTGCGCGCGCACTTCGACCAGACGGAAGGTGGCGAGCAGGCGCGGATAACAGGCGGCGGCCTCTGCCAGCGTAGCCCGCGGGAGCTCAGTCTGAGCGATCAGCAGGGGCGCCTGATGGGTGCAGGTGAGCTGCCAGACACGGTTTTTATCGAGCGTCGCGGGGGCGCTCATCAGGCGGTCGCGAGCCTCGGGGGCGACGTAATAGCGCATCGCGAGGATCGGCTCGAAGGGCGGCAGCACGGCGATCGGCTGCGATGGCGGCGCGGCGCTCAGGGCGAAATTGGCCGCCTCGCGCCACTGGACGTCGTCACGGGCGCGCCAGTGATGATGCGCGTGGCTCAGGGAGAAAACGACGATCAGTCCGAGGATCAGGTAGCGGAGGCGCGCGTCGGGCAGAACGGCGAGTCCGATCCCGGCGAGCAGCAGGCATCCGAGGAGGCTCAGGAGCACGTATCGTTCGAGCATCAGGGGGGTAATCAGGTAGGAGATCAGTTCGACGAGCGCGAAGGGGACGAGGGTCCAGAGGAGCACGAAGCGCACGCTCAGGATCGACGAAGCGGACCATAGGGCGACGGCGAGGGCGGCAAGGAGCGGCCAGAAGGCGGCATTGCCGGTCATCACGCGGATTGCATGGAGCGGCCACCACGGCGGTTGCGGTTCGATGGTCGCGAGGACCCCGGCGTGGAGGCGAGTCAGCGCCGCGTGGACGTCCGAGGCGCTGAGGGCGAGGAACACCACGCCGGCCATCGCGAGCATCAGGGCGGGCCAGAGCGGTGCAGCGTCGGCGGTGCGGAGCGCGGGGCGGCGGAGCCAGAGCCAGGCGAGCCACACGGCTTCGGCGGCGAAGAAGAACACGGCGGTGAAGTTGGCGGCCACGGCGAGGTCGGTGAGCAGCGCGCCGCCGATGAGCGTCGCGATACTGCGCCGTCGATGGACTCGGGCAAAGCAGAGGACCTGAGCGAGCGCGGCCGCGATCATCAGGCTGTACATCCGCGCGGTGCGGTCGGTGGCGATCATCTGCCAGTTGACGGCATAGAGGAGCGCGCTGAGAGCGCCGGCGAGCGACGCGGAAGCGCGTCCCCAGGGGTCGCCGTCGAAGGTCAGGAGCAGTTCGCGGACGGCCAGGAAGATGAGCCCGATGCTGGCGACGCCGAGCAGCGCCGACAGCGAGCGCATCGCCCCGACCTGGTCGCCGAAGAGCCGAATCCATCCGTGGAGCATCAGGTCATAGATGCCGGCCTTGCCGGGATCGAGATGCTTCGCCGCGAGATAGACGCTGCGCAGGTCGGGAGCGGAGGCGGCGGTCCAGGCCGCCGCTTCACCGCGACTCAGCTCGTCGCGGCCGAGGCGATAGAAGCGGAGCGCCGCCCCGATGACGAGGGCTGCCAGCAGGAGCGACCAGGCCAGGGGTCGGTTATCCGGAAAGTCGGCCGAAGGTTCAAGCTGATCGGCCGGGGCCGCCGCGGATGCCATGGCGAGGTACTGTAGACGAATTTATCGTGCTGCTCGAATCTCGGCGGCGGAGTGCTCGCCTGACCGCCCTGTCTGTTGTAAGCACGATCGCGTGAAGGGCTGGTGGCTGATTAGCGTGTCGTGCTGGATCCTGCTCGGGCTCGGGGGGTGCGGGGGTCGCGAGCGCGTCACGCCGCCGACCTGTCCTGCCGGCGACCGCGCCCGCGGGGCGGTGCCGCCTCAGGGCGAAGAGTTCTGGTGCGAGAAGACGGTTGACGGCAAAGCGGTCAAGGACGGCCCCTTTATCGTCTTCAACGATAGCGGCGGCAGGATGATCGCGGGGACCTATCGCGACGGCGTGCAGGAGGGCGAGTGGACGATGTGGTACGCGAACGGCCAGCGTTCGGCGCTCGATCATTATCGTGACGGACAGCAGGACGGTCGCCATATCAGTTGGTACGCCAACGGCCAGAAGGCGATCGAGGGGGATTACCGTAACGGCAAACGCGAGGGCGTGTGGACGCGCTGGGATCCGAGCGGGCTCGAGCGCGGGCGGCAGGTCTACAAGGATGATCAGGTGATTCACTGAAGGGTCAGGCAAGGCCGCGCGGCGCTCGCGCTCGAGGGTGAAATACTCAAGCGCCCGCCAGTTTGTCATACTCACGCGCCATGGAACGGATCGAGTCGCGGATCAACCCCAACCATGAGGATTTCAAGGCCAACCGCGCGGCGATGGTCGAGCGTTGCGAACGGCTGCGCGCGGAGATCGAGCGGATTCGGCTCGGCGGCCCCGAAAATGCCCGTCGGCGTCACGTCGAGCGGGGCAAACTGCTGCCGCGCGAGCGCGTGCGGCGCCTGCTCGATCCCGACACCCCATTCCTCGAGCTCTCGACGCTCGCCGCCTATGGGATGTACGACGGCGAGGCCCCCTGCGCGAGCATCATCACGGGAATCGGGCGAATCGCCGGACGGGAGACGGTAATCGTCGCCAACGACGCGACGGTCAAGGGCGGGACCTACTATCCGATAACGGTGAAAAAGCATCTGCGGGCGCAGGAGATTGCGATCGAAAACCGCCTGCCGTGCATCTACCTGGTCGATTCGGGTGGCGCGTTCCTGCCGCTGCAGGCTGAGGTTTTTCCCGATCGCGAGCACTTCGGCCGGATTTTCTACAACATGGCGCGGATGTCGGCGGCGGGTATCGCGCAGGTCGCGGTGGTGATGGGTTCGTGCACGGCCGGCGGCGCCTATGTGCCGGCGATGTGCGACGAGAACGTGATCGTGCGCGAGCAGGGCACGATCTTCCTTGGCGGTCCGCCGCTGGTGCGCGCGGCGACCGGAGAGGTGGTGACCGCCGAGGAGCTCGGCGGCGGTGACGTCCATACGCGGCTCTCGGGGGTGAGCGACCATCTCGCCGACAATGACGAGCACGCCCTCGAAATCGCGCGATCGATTTTCGAAAATCTTGGCGGCGGCAGTTCGCCGCCGGCGGCGCTCGCGCAGGAGGAGCCGGAAGACCCCTACTATGACCCGGCGGAGCTCTACGGGATCATCTCGGCGGACCCGCGCAAGCCCTATGAAGTGCGCGAGGTGATCGCGCGGATCGTCGATGGCAGCCGGTTCCACGAATTCAAGCCGCGCTACGGCACGACGCTGGTGACCGGCTTTGCGCGGATCTACGGCTACCCGGTGGGGATTATCGCGAATAACGGCGTGCTGTTCAGCGAGTCGGCGCTGAAGGCGACGCACTTTATCCAGATGTGCTGCGTGCGGCGCGTGCCGCTGTTGTTCCTGCAGAATATCACGGGGTTTATCGTCGGTAAGCGCTACGAGCAGGGCGGGATCGCCAAGGACGGCGCCAAGATGGTCAATGCGGTGGCGAACGCGCAGGTGCCGAAATTCACGGTGATAATCGGGGCGTCGAACGGCGCCGGCAATTACGGGATGTGCGGGCGGGCCTATTCGCCGCGCTTCCTCTTCATGTGGCCTAACGCGAAGATTTCGGTGATGGGCGGCGAGCAGGCCGCTAATACGCTGCTGACGGTCAAGCTGGATCAACTGGCGCGCGAGGGCGGCGCGATGTCGGCGGCGGAGCAGGCCGAATTCGTGCGGCCGACGCTCGAGAAGTACGAACACGAATCCAGTTGCTATTACGCCAGCGCCCGGCTGTGGGACGACGGCGTAATCGATCCGCTCGAGACGCGCGCGACGCTGGCGCTCGCCCTGGCGGCCTCGCTCCACGCGGGTATCCCGGAGGCGCCGGGGTTTGGCGTCTTCCGCATGTAGCCCGCGAGCGGATGCAGTCCTGGCTGCATAGCGGTTTTTTTTAGTCATTCAAGGTTCAAATCTTCGCAAATTCTGGTCAATCGCGCGCTGATTCACTATAGTCTCGCCACAATTAGCGAGAGGAGCGCGCTTTAGTGCATCAGCAGACTAAGTTCAGTCTTGGCCTGAAGAGTTTTGCTATTATTGCGCTAATATCGGTTGCGTTCGTATCTGCGGCAGCGGCCGCGGCGCCTGAGGTCAGGATCGGCGGCGATCTTCCCGTCGTGCCGGCCGCCGCGCTTCCCGCCGCGCCATCCCTCGCGAGCGCGTCCGAGTTGCTGACGATAGCTGTGGTGCTGAAACGCGACCATCAGGCGGAATTCGAACGCTATCTGCGCGCGGTCTACGACCCCGACTCCCCGCAGTTCCATCATTTTCTGACCCAGGCGCAGTTGGCGGAGCGTTTCGGCCCGTCGCGCGCCGACTACGACGAGCTGCGGGGGTATCTCGAGGCGCAGGGGATGCGGCTCGTTGCGGGATCGCCGAGCCGGCTGGTGCTGACGGTCGAGGGGCGGCGCGACGCGGTCGAGCGGGCCTTCCACCTGAGACTGCGCGATTATCGACTGGGGCAGCGGCGGTTTTTCGCCAATGATCGGAATCCGGCACTGCCGGCGGCGCTCGCGGCTCACGTCCAATCGGTCGCCGGACTGAGCGATCTGGCGAGCCCGGCGCGCGGGCCGACGCCGGAAAAGCTCGCGGCCGCCGGACCCAAGGCGGCGCCCGACTTTCAGTTGACGCAGGCCGTGTGCCTGCCGGGTTTCAGCTATATCAACGTGCCCGGCAACGACCTCTACAGCGCGATTGTGCGGGTGTACCTGAACATTTTCGGCGTGCTGACCCAGGGTCAGAACAATCCGTTCGGCAAGGTCGCCTGCGGGGCGCTGGGTTTCGCTTTGGGCGCGTCGATCGCGACCTGCGACGCGATGGCCCTCTCGAATCCGTCGATCTGGTGTGTCGCCGGATCGCCCTGCAACGAGTATTACACCGGGATCACCGGGGGGAAGTGCGGGTCATTGTCGGGGTCGGCGATGCGTGAGCAGCCGACTCAGCTTGAATTGACGCCGCAAGCCGCCCCCCAGTCACCGCAAGCCAATCCGCAGAAGATCGGGCTTCTGGAGTTCGACAGCTTCAATCCGAGTGACGTGCAGAACTGGCTTAATCTGTTGGGCGGCAGCGCGACGTTCGCGCAGCTCAGCGAAGTTGCGGTCAACGGCGGCGTGGCGACGCCGGGGGCGGGCGAGCCCGAGGTGCTGCTCGATGTCGATACGGTAATGGCGCTGGCGCCGATGCCGTCGACCAGTTACGTGGTTTACGAGGCGCCGCTCTCGACGCCCTTCGAGACCATCCTGAATGCGATGATCGCCGACGGCGACACGGTTATCAGCAATTCGTGGGCGGAGTGCGAGGATCAGGTGACCGAATCCGAGGCGCAGGCGATCGACTCGGTGCTGCAGCAGGCGGCGGGCGCCGGGATAAGCGTGCTGAACGGCGCGGGCGATTCCGGCAGCACCTGCCTCGATGGCACGCCGAATACGATAAGCGTGCCGGCGGATTCGCCCAACGGCACCGCGGTGGGCGGCACCACGCCGAACGTCAGCACCGGGCTCATCTATCCGGGCGAGAGCTGGTGGAACGGCACGAACGAAACGCCGCCGACGGGCCAGGGCGGTTTCGGGGTCAGCGCGTACTTCAGCGCGCCGTCGTATCAGAGCGGCCTCAGTCCTTCGGGCCAGCGGTCGGTGCCGGACGTGGTGACGGCGGCGGACCCGAGCGACGGTGTCGAGATCTGCGAGGCGGACGCCGGCGGCTGTCCCAACGGCAAGATCTATGGCGGCACCAGTCTGGCGGCGCCGGAATGGGCGGCCTACGTCGCGGATCTCAATGCGATGCTCGGCACCAACCTGGGGAACCTCAATGCCAAGCTCTATCCGCTGGCGAACACCTCGGCGTTTCACGATGCGGCGGCGCTCAATTCGGACTTCGCGCACGTCGGCCTGGGATCGCCCGATTTTCTGCAACTGCGCGCGGCGCTGGCGGCGGTCAGCCCGGGGGCGCCGAGCGCGGGTAACTCCTTCGCGGTCGGTTCGGGGGTGAATGCCGACGGTTCGGCGCCGGCGGACGGCAAGACCAACGCGATCGTGCAGACGATCCTGCAGGATGCCAACGGGCTGCCCCTGGCCGGCAGGACGATCCAAATCACCACCACCGGCAGCGCCGTCGCCAACACCAAGACCGCGCAGACCGACAGCGACGGCAACGCGGTCTTCACGCTGACCGATCTGAACGCCGAAGCGGTGACGGTGACTGCAACCGATACCACCGACGGCTTCAGTTTCTCGCAGCAGCCGCAGGTCAACTTCGCCACGCCGCCGGCGGTCGCGGCGGGTCTCGACGTGTTCCCGTCCGAGGTCAACGCCGACGGCGTCACGCAGGGCGTAATCGTGGTGACCCTGCAGGATTCGCTGGGGCGGCCGACGCCGGGCAAAACGGTGCAGCTCAGTCAGACCGGGGGTAACTCGGTTATCACCGGGCCGGTGCCGGCGGTGACCGATGCGAATGGCGAGATTCAGTTCACCGCGGTCGATTCGAACGACGAGACGATCACGTACTCGGCGGTCGATGTAACCGACGGCAACCTGCCCTTTCCGCAGACCGGCCAGATCCAGTTTGCCAACGCGCCGCTCGCGGGATGCTCGAATACGGTGACCGCGGCGCCGGGCTATATCGCGACGCCGTATGTCACCGGCTTCCAGGCGCAGAACTACTTTTACGGCGATATCAATTTCGCGGGCTGCCCCGGGGTTTACGGGATGGCCTTCGATACGGCCGGGGATCTCTACGCGACCGACGGGTACAACGGTAATCTCTACAAAATACCTCCGGGCGGCGGCGCGGCCGACAGCAGCACGCTGCTGACCAACCTCGGGCAAACGGCGACCGGCCTGGTTTTCGACCATGCGGGGAATCTGTACGTCAGCCGCGACGCCACCACCGGCAACTTCTTTACCGGCGCGGTGATGCAGATCGATCCGGCGACCGGCGCGGTGATCCAGACGGTTGCCGCCAACCTCACCTGCCCCACGGCGCTCTCCGTGGACCCGCTGAGCGGCGACCTCTTTACCGACGATAGCTGCAGCGGCGCGGGATCGGATAACAGCGCGCTCTGGCGAATCTCGGGCGCGCCGTCGTCGCCGACGGTCAGCGTCTATGCGAATCTGCCGATGACGCCCAACGCGAATATCGCGTTCGCGCCGGGCGGCAACATGTATATCTGGGATACGCTGCAGGGCGCCGAAGTGACCGGCACGAACGGTCCCAACCCGCCGGTCGTGACGACGATCCAGGGTCTGGCGCAGAGCTATCTGGGGATGCTCGCCTTCGGTAATCAGGGGAATGGCGATGCGACCTATCTGATTGCCAATATCGCCGGCAACACCACGGTCACGCCGAACGTCCCGCCGACGGTCGCGAACTTCGACCTGACGGCGTCGCCGCCTTCGGTCAATTTTCCGATTATCAGCAATGGCGGCGCGAACAACCTGATCGTGGGTCCCGACAACTGCGTCTACGCGGCGCAGGGCGGGACCATCTGGCGGATCACCGACAGCAACGGCGGCTGCACCTATACCGGCGGCACGCTCAGTCCGTCGCTCGCGCTGAACCCGACGAGCTTCAGCAACAATCCGACCCAGGGTAGTCCGATCAGCGTGACGGCCTCATTCCACGATACGACGGTGGCCGCCGGTACGCCGGTGGTCTTCACCGTGAGCGGCGCGAATCCGCAATCGCAGCAGGTGCTGACCGATGCGACCGGCAGCGCCTCGTTCACCTATATCGGGGCGAAAATCGGCACCGATACGATCGTGGCGACGGGTCATGCCGGGACGCAGGCGCTGAGCTCGAATCCGGCGGTGGTGAACTGGAACGCCGGCAGCCATGTGACCTTCCTGACGCTCAATGCGAGTCCGACCAGCCTGAGTTACGCGGTGGCCAATACGCTCAGCGCCAATCTGACCGACGCCTCAGCAAGTCCGACGGTGCCGCTGGCCGGCGAGACGATCAATTTCCTCGTCGACGGCAGCCAGGTGTGCAGCGGCACCACCGATATCAACGGCAACGCGAGCTGCTCGTACACGCCGAACAGCACGGTCGGCGTAACGTTGACTGCTGACTTCGCGGGCAGCTTCGGGCTCAATCCGGCCAGTGTTTCGAGCAGCGTCAACGTGGTCGCGGCGCCGGTTACCGGCAAGCTCTCGGTCAAGCCGAAGAAGCTCAAGTTCGGCAGCGTCGATCTCGGGACGAGCAAGACCAAGACCGTCAAGGTGAAGAACAAGGGCAAGGACACGAAGAAGAAGACCGTGTCGCCGATTCTGATCGAGATGGAAACGAGCGACAATTCCGCTTTCGTCGTCACCCAGAGCTGTACGGATGACGAGCTCGAGCCCAAGATGAAGGGCGTGAAGGCCAATGTCTGCGACGTCGAGGTGACCTTCACGCCGACCGTCGCCGAGAAGTACACCGGCACGCTGACGATTACCGATAATCTCGAACCCGACCTGATGCAGACCGTGACCTTAAGCGGTACCGGCAAAACGCCGAAGACGCCGAAATAGCGGCGCCGCGCGATCGGGCGGATGATCGATCCGCCCGACTTTGACTCCGCCGTCGCCGGCACTCGACGTGGTGTCGGCGGCGGCGGAGCCCGATCGCTCGTCAGCGAAGGCGGCCGGTGGAGGCGCGGTGAAGCGTGAAGGTAGCGATTCGCGCGCCGCCGCGCGTCGGGCTGGAGAGCGGTTCGGCGGGACAGGCCGTGGATGAGGCGGTAACGGCGCCGCGCGGCGCGACTAATCCTGGAGGAGTTCGGTATTCCAGTAGGCGGCGTCGACGGTGGTCAGGAACGGCATCCACTCGCGGTAGCGCTTGAGGCTGAACATTTCGCTGCTGAAGGGCGTCCAGTGCGGACGCTCGGGTTTGCGAATGAGCAGCATCCGCGCCTCTTCGGGAGTGCGTCCGCCCTTGCGTCGATTGCAGCTATGGCAGGAGCAGACGACGTTCTCCCAGGTCGACTGACCGCCGCGGGAGCGCGGAATCACGTGGTCGAGGTTCAGCTCGGTGCGGGGCAGACGCCGGGCGCAATACTGACAGGTATTGTTGTCGCGCGCGTAGATATTGAAGCGCGAGAAACGCACATGGCGCTTCGGCACCCGCTCGTAGGCCACCAAAAGAAGGACGCGCGGGACGCGCATGAAACCGCCGATAATCCCGATGCGCTCATGATGGACTTCGACCGCGAGGTCGCGCCAGCTCGCAAAATCGAACGTCCGATACTGCTCATCGACAGCGCGCGCGACGCCCTGATAGAGCAGCGCAAAGCCGCGCTTCACCGAGGTCACATGGACCGGCAGATAGGACCGGTTCAGGACCAGAACTTTGCCGTTAAGCGCCGAGGCTCCGGCAGTGATCGGGACTGCGGCAGCCATTTCCATATAGAGCTAGCCGCCCGCGTATAGGGCAGTCAAGCGAACCCATTGGCGAATAATTGCGAATAAGTTAGCGCGCGATTAAGCGGGCGACGGCGATGCGGCGGCGTCGAGGGCGAAAAGCCGCTCGAGGTTTTCGGCGATCCGGTCGGCGAGCGGCGCCGGCGCGACTTGACGGATGCGCGCGAGCTGGCCGAGCGTCGCGACGACCATCGCCGGCTCGTTCATCCGGCCGCGATAGGGCTCGGGCGCGAGATAAGGGGCGTCGGTTTCCACCAGCAGGCGTTCTTCGGGCACCTGCGCGGCAATGGCGCGCAAGGGCTCGGCGTTGCGAAAGGTGAGGATGCCGGAAAAGGAGATGAAGAAATTCATCGCGAGAAAGGCCGCGGCGGCGGCGCGATCACCGGTGAAGCAATGGATCACGCCGCCCTGGGGCGGGAAGCCGACCTCGAGCACGATCTGCTGCACGCGCAACTCGGCGTTGCGGCAATGAATCACGATGGGTTTGCCGAGTTCATGCGCCAGTTCGAGTTGCCGCCGCAAGGCATTTTCCTGAGCCTCGACCGGCGAATGCATATAGTGAAAATCGAGGCCGGTCTCGCCGATCGCGACGACCTTTCGCGATTGCGCGAGTTCACGCAATTCGCGCAGACGGTCGGCGGTGCAATCCTTGGCGTCGTGCGGATGGATGCCGACGGCCGCGTAGATGCCGGACCAGCGCTCGGCGATGGCGACGGCGCGCCGGTCAGTCTCGATGGTGGCCACGGCGCCGACCGAAATGATCCGCGCGACGCCGGCCGCATGCGCGCGATCGACCACCGCCTCGACGTCCGGAGCGAGACGCGGGTCGGCGAGATGGCAGTGGCTGTCGGAGAAGTTGGCGCTCAAACCCGGGGTTTCTCGATGCGCGGGAAGAGTGAGACCGGGGGCTTAACCCGATGACCGGCGCGGAGTCCATGGCCATAGGGTTGCGGCGCCATCGCGGCCGGCACCTCGAGGAGATCGAAAATTCGCCCGGCCGTCACCGGCATGAAGGGCTCAAGGGAGTCGGCGATCACGCGCAGGGCCTCGAGCGCATTACTGAGAATCTGCGCCACGCGCGGCAGTTGGGCGGGGTCGCGAGCAAGGCTGAAGGGCGCGGTCGCGGCGATATACTTGTTGGCGGCGTCGAGCGCCTGCCAGATGGCTTCGAGCGCGCGATTCATCGCGAGGCCGTCGACCAACGCGCCGACGCGGTCGTTCAGGTCGGCGCAGCTCGCCGCGAGGCGGCCGTCGGTATCGGGATCGGCGATGTCCGGCGCGCGGGTGAGCTCACCGCCGAGGTAGCGCTGGGCCATCGTCAGGACGCGGCTGGTGAAGTTGCCGAGGTCGTTGGCAAGGTCGGCGTTGTAGCGCTCGATGATGCGCTCGTCGGAGAAGTCGCCGTCGAGTCCGTAGACCACCTCGCGCGCCAGAAAGTAGCGCAGGACATCGGGACCGTAGGCCTTTTCATAGGACACCGGATCGCGCACGTTGCCCGAGCTCTTGGACATCCGCGCGCCGCCGAAATTGAGCCATCCGTGGACGTTGAGATGGCTGAAGAGCTGGTCGAAGCCGGCGGCGAAGATCATCGGCGGCCAATAGACGGCGTGGGTTTTAAGAATATCCTTGCCGATAAAGTGTTCGGTATGTGGAAAGACCTCGCGCATGTAGCGGTCGATATCGCCCGAGGCGGTCGCCGGCCGACTGACGTAGGTCCAGAACGCGTCGTACCAGACATAGGTGACGTAGCGGTGATCGAAGGGGACTTCGATCCCCCAGTCCATCCGCGCTTTCGGCCGCGAGATACACAGGTCCGCCAGTGGCTCGGCGAGCATGTTCAGCGCCTCGTTGCGATAGCGCTCGGGGCGGATGAAATCGGGATGCGCCCTGATGTGGTCGAGCAGCCGTTCACGATACTTGTCGATCCTGAGAAAGTAGTTGCCCTCGCTGATGAGTTCGACCGGACGGTTGTGGGTGGGACACAGATTGTCCGGCAGCAGCTCCTTTTCGGTGTAAAAACGCTCGCAATCGACGCAGTAGAGTCCCTCGTAGTCGCGAAAATAGATATCGCCGCGCTGGTAGGTGCGCTCGAGCATCCGCTGGACAAACTGCTCGTGCAGCGGATCGGTGGTGCGCACCCAGTAATCAAAGTCGATGTTGAGGCCGACGAAGGCCTGGTGAAAGACTTCGCTCAGTTCGTCGGTAAAGGCCTTGGGGTCGCGACCCTGGTTGAGCGCGGCGCGGCGAATCTTGTCGCCATGCTCGTCGGTGCCGCTGAGAAAGCTGACGCGATCGCGGCCGCGCCGGCGGCGCTGATGACGCGCGAAGCAATCGGCCATCAGGGCTTCGTAGGCGCTGCCGACGTGGGGCGCGGCGTTGCAGTAGAAAATCGCGGTAGTGATGTGGATGGGGTGGTTCATGCAGGGTCAGCCGGGTCGTCGACGCGGTCGCGGGCGAGCACCAGATCGCTCAGGGAAACTTCGACGATCCCGCCCTCATCGAGCTGCAAGTCAATGGTCTGCTTGAGGATATTCTGGCGCATCACCTTGCCGTTGCCTTTGACCGATTCGACGCGTTTGCCGGGATTTGGCAGGGCGCGCTTCAATTCGGCGTAGGTCGCGTATTCGTATTTGAGGCAGCACTTGAGCCGCCCGCACATCCCGGCGAGCCGCGAGGGATTGAGGGCGAGGCCCTGGTCGCGTGCCATCCGCACCGTAACCGCATCGAAGTCGCGCAGGAAGGAGGAGCAGCACAACTCGCGTCCGCAGGGACCGAGGCCGCCGACGGCCTTGGCTTCGTCGCGGGCGCCGATCTGTTTCATCTCGACGCGAACGCGCAGGGTACCGGCGAGGTCACGCACGAGGTCGCGAAAATCGACGCGATTTTCGGCGATGAAGTAAAAGGTCGCCTTGCGTCCGTCGAGCGTGTAGTTGACGGTGACGAGCTTCATCGGCAGGCCGCGCTCATTGATGCGGGCGACGCACAGACGCTCGGCCTGCTGCTGGCGCGCGAGGCTCTCGTCCTCGGCGTCGAAATCGCGTTCGGTGGCGAGACGCAGGATGGTTGGCAATTCGCTCAGATCGAGGGTCGCGGCGGGTTCATGGGGCGGCACCTCGACGGTGCCCATCCGGGTACCCGACTCGAGTTCGACGAGCACGCGATCGCCGCGATGGAGGTCGAGGCCGCGCGCGATACAGTTGAAGAGATGGCCCGCGCGTTCGAGGCTGACGGCGGCGATGGCCGGGGAGGGGTCGGCGGGCGCGAAATTATCAGGCTCGTTGCTCAACGGTTTCCTCGCATGGCCTCACGGGCTTGAAGCCACCAGTTCTCGGCCTGGACGCGCGCCGTCGCCATCGAATCGATCGCAGCATGCGCCACCACCGCATCGTACGCGAGCTTGGCGAGGATGGCGGGCTCGAGACGCGCGACGGCGGGGGTGGCGGCTGGCGGTTCGCGGCTGGTTCCATCGTCGGTCAGTTTCGAGAATACCATCTCTTGCAGCAGGCAGGCGATCAATTCGAAATTTCCGGCCGCGCGTTCGCGCGCGCCGAAGAACTCCTGGGCGAAGGCCTGAATGCGACCGAAATCCATCGTCGCGACCTCGTCCAGGGTCTGAATCAACTGAGCTTCGGGCGGGGCCTGTGATTCATCGTCGAGCAGCGCCAGGGCGCGGCCGACGCTGCCGCGAGCGAGCCGCGCGGTGGCGCGGGCGGCGGCGGGCGCCATCCCGCGACTGATCAGCAGATCGGCGATCGCGTCGATCGGTAAGGCGGCAAAGCGCACCGGCCGCAGGCGCGAGCGCACGGTATCGAGCAGCGCGCGTTCGTTGGCGCAGACGAGGATGAGCAGAGTATGGCCGGGGGGCTCTTCGAGGGTCTTCAGCAGGGCGTTCTGCGCCGGCAGGTTGAGGGTCTCGGCGTCGTCGATAAGCGCGATGCGGCGCGGGCCGCGCGCGGGTCGCACGCCGAGGCTGTTGATGAGGTCGCGCACCTGCTCGATGAGCACGTCGGTGCGATTCTCGGCGCGCGCGACGTGGCTGAAATCCGGATGGAGGCCGGCGGCAACCTGGACGCAGGCGTCGCAACAGGCGCATCGCGGGGCTGGCGCGCCGGCGCGCGATCGACTTGGCGGCGGCGTCCTTACGGGGCAGTTCGCCGGCGTGCAGCAGAACTCCGGTCCGGGCGCGCGATCGCACAGGATGCTGTGCGCGACACCGGCGGCGACCAGCGCCTTGCCGATGCCCGAGCGGCCGACGAACAGGTAGGCCTGGGCGGGCCGGCGCGCGAGCTCACGCCATAGCTGGTCGATGACCGCGCGATGGCCGCGCACGCCGGCGAGACTCATCGGCCCTCGAGCGCGGTGGTGACGACCGCCTGAATTGTCGCCGCGACCAGCTCGCGCGCGGGTGTGGCGTCGATGACGCGGGTGCGAGCGGGCTCACGGCGCGCGATCGCGAGAAAGCCGTCGCGGACGCGCTGATGGAATTCGGCGTTTTCGCCCTCGAAACGGTCATTGATCGGGGCGGCGCTGGAACGCCGCTCCTGCACACGGCGGAGTCCGACCTCGACCGGACAATCGAGAATCAGCGTGAGGTCCGGGACGAGGCCGTTGCCGGCGAAGCGATTGAGATCGTCGAGCAGTTTGAGATCGAAGCGACGGCCGTAGCCCTGGTAGGCGATGGTCGAATCGCAGTAGCGGTCGGAGATAACGATAGTGCCGCGCTGCAATTCCTCGGCGAGCTGTTCGCGCACGTGCTGGGCGCGATCGGCGAGGACCAGGAGCAGTTCCGCGGTGCGATCCAGCGGTATCGAGGCGTCAAGAAAGATCCTGCGAATTGCCGCGCCGGCGGGGGTCGCGCCCGGTTCATGCGTGAGCATCACGGCGCGTCCGTGGCGGCGCAGGGCTTCGGCGAGGAGACGCGTCTGCGTGGTCTTACCCGATCCTTCGATGCCCTCGATGGTGACAAAGAAGCCGCGCATTATCCACCAAAATACCATTGAACGAGCTGCGGCTGAAAAAGCGCATAGACGCCCGCGGCGAGGGCGAGGAAGGGAGCGAAGGGCACCGCGGTGCGCATCAGCGGTCGGCGGCTTTCCCGGGCGAGGTCGAGACCCTCGGGCGCATAGGCCTCGGCGACCGGCTGCGGCAGATGCTGCTCGGCCGGGCGCCAGCCGTCGAGGGCCAGGGCGAGGCCGCCGATCACACCGATCAGCGCGCCGCCGCAGATGGTAAAAAGGGCGCCGAACCATCCGAGGAAAGCGCCGCTCAGCGCGGCCAGCGAAATATCCGCGGCGGCCAGTCCGGTCTCGCGACGGAGCAGTTTATAGGCCGCGGCCACGGCGATCGGCAGGCCGCCGCCGACGACTAGTCCGAGCGCGGAATCGCGCCAGCCGACCTCGGGCAGGATCCACCAGGCGGCGAGCATGGCGAGGGGAATCAGCGGCCATACGTCGGGCATCACGCGCCAGTCGAAATCGATGAGGCCGACGACGAGCAGGAGCGCGCAGAAGACCAGGCGGGCGATGGCGTCGGGCAGCGGAAAGTGCAGGTACAGATAGAGCGCGATGGTCGCCAGCGTCAGTTCGATGAGAAAGGCGCGAAAGCCGATGGGCGCGCGGCAGGCGCCGCAGCGGCCGCGCAAAAGGAGATAAGAGACGAGGGGCACGTTGGCCCATCCGGGGAGCGGCCGGTGGCAGGCGGCGCAAAACGAGCGCGGCGTGACGATCGAGATTCCGCGCGGCAGGCGGTAAGCAATCAGGCCGACGAAACTGCCGCAACACGCGCCGAGCACAAACGCGAGCAGAGCGTCAAGTTCCGCCGGAACCATCGGGCTAAGAGGGGAGCGCGCCGAGAGTGGTGACCAGCACGTGGCGCTCGCGTGGGCCGTCGAACTCGGCGAGCATCACGCCCTGCCAGCGGCCGAGGGCCAGTTGGCCGTCGCGGATGGGCACGGTCAGCGACACGCCGTAAAGCGCCGACAGGATATGGGCCTGCGCGTTGCCCTCGGCATGGCGAAAGTCGCCGTCGCGCGGCACGAGTTTTTCGAGATGGTGGAGGAGGTCGGCGGCGACGTCAGGGTCCCAGTTCTCGACGATCACGAGGGCGGCGGTGGTATGGGTGGTAAACAGGTTGCAGAGCCCATCCTTAACGGCGCTGCGCGCGAGCGCCGCATTGACCTGATCGGTGATATCGACCAGGGCGAGGCGCTGCGGCGTAGTGACCGTGAACTGCATCGCGGCAAGTTTACTGCGTCGGCGCGGGAGGCGCTATCTGGCGCGGGTTCTGCGGCTCGGAGACGGCGCGCGGGCGGTGGGGGCAATTGGCCGACGCGAGCGGCGCGCGGCGGAATCCGCGAGGCGTCGGGCTCGCTGGAACTTCCCCATAAAAATGCTATTAGCTATACTTCTGACGGTTAGGTGCAGGTATCGATTTGTCTTGGGCAGGCTGATTGCGCGTTGCGTCGGTCAAAGCTTGGGTCGGCCGGCCCCAAAGGAAACCAACGCCAGCGGAGTAGCGGCGTAAGGAGTGTGGATCGCGATGGCTTTACCACCTGAAGCGGCGGGCGGTGCCGCCCAGTCGTCGAGTATCGGGGGCAGCGCAGCGCATAAGCGCGAACGCCGGGACAGCGTGGTCATCCGCTTTGCGGGTGACTCGGGTGACGGGATGCAGTTGGCGGGGATGCAGTTTACGGCGGAGTCGGCGCTGGCCGGCAACGATATCGCCACGCTGCCGGACTTTCCCGCAGAAATTCGCGCGCCCGCGGGCACGATCGCCGGCGTAAGCGGCTTCCAGGTGAACTTCTCGAGCGGCGAGGTTTTTACCGCCGGCGACGAGCCAACGGTGCTGGTGGCGATGAATCCGGCGGCGCTCAAGGCCAATCTCGATGACGTGCCGCCCAACGGCGTGATCATCGTGGACAAGGAGGCCTTCAGCGACGCCAATCTGAAACGCGCCGGCTATACCTCGAATCCGCTGACCGATCATTCGCTCGACAAGTACCAGGTCTTCACGGTTGATATCACGAAGCTGACGACGACGGCTCTGCACGATACCGGGCTCAACAACCGCGCGGTCTTTCGCTGCCGGAACCTGTTCGTCCTCGGGATGCTGTCGTGGCTCTATCAGCGGCCGATCGAAAGCACGGTCAACTGGCTCGAAGGACGCTTCAAGAAGACCCCCGAGGTGCTCAACGCGAACCTCAAGGCGCTGCGCGCCGGCTATGCCTACGGCGAGACCACTGAGATGTTCGCGAGTTCCTACGAGGTTCCGCCGGCGCGAATCGTGCCGGGGACATATCGCAATATCACGGGGAACACGGCGACCGCGCTCGGTTTTGTCGCCGCGGCGGTCAAGGCGGGGCGGCCGCTCTTTCTCGGCTCGTATCCGATTACGCCGGCGAGCGATGTCCTGCATGATCTCGCGGCGCTGAAGAATTTCCCGGTCTATACCTTCCAGGCGGAAGACGAGATCGCCGGCGTCAGCTCGGCGATCGGCGCGGCCTTCGGCGGGGCGATCGCGATCACCACGACCTCCGGGCCGGGGATGAACCTCAAGGCGGAGGCAATTGGGCTCGCGGTCAAAACCGAACTGCCGATCGTTATCACCGATATCCAGCGCGCGGGTCCGTCGACCGGGATGCCGACCAAGCCGGAGCAGGCCGATCTGCTGATGGCCCTCTACGGGCGCCACGGCGAATCACCGCTGCCGGTGATTGCGGCGGCGACGCCGGCGGACTGTTTCGAATGCGCGTACGAAGCGGTGCGGATCGCGGTGAAGTACATGACCCCGGTAATCCTGATGACCGACGGTCAGCTCGCCAACGGCGCCGAGCCGTGGCTCTTGCCGGAGACGAGCCGGCTGCCGGAAATCAAGGTTGATTTCCGCACCGATCCGGAGGGTTTCCTGCCGTATATCCGCGATGAAGAAACGCTGTCGCGGCCGTGGGCGATTCCGGGCACCCCCGGCCTCGAGCATCGGATCGGCGGTCTCTCGGGCGAGGATCGCACGGGTAACGTGAGCTACTCGCCGGCCAACAACGAGCTGATGGTGCGGACGCGGGCCCGCAAGATTGCCGGAATCGTCCGTGAAATTCCGCCGACCGAAATCTTCGGCGACACCAACGGCGGCGAGCTGGTGGTGCTCGGCTGGGGTTCGACCTACGGCTCGATTCGCGAAGCGGTCAAGCAACTGCGCGGCAAGGGCAAGAGCGTATCGCATATCCATCTGCGGTATCTGAATCCGCTGCCGCAGGATCTCGGTGATCAGTTGCGCAAGTTCAGGAAGGTCATGGTGGCCGAAATGAACATGGGCCAGCTCATCAAGGTGGTGCGCGCCGATTATCTGATTGACGCGATTGGCTGCAACAAGATCCAGGGCCGGCCGTTCAAAGTGAGCGAGCTGACGAACCGCATTACCCGCGCGCTGGAGGACTGAGGAAACCCATGGCTAGTGCACTTTCCCGCAAGGATTTCGTTTCGGATCAGGAAGTACGGTGGTGTCCCGGATGCGGTGACTACGCGATTCTGGCGCAGGTCCAGAAGCAGATGCCGGAGTTCGGGGTGCCGCGCGAAAAGACCGTGTTCATTTCGGGAATCGGCTGCTCGAGCCGCTTCCCCTACTACATGAACACCTACGGTTTCCATACCATTCACGGGCGGGCGCCGGCCTTCGCCACCGGGCTCAAGGTAACGCGGCCCGACCTGGATGTCTGGGTGGTGACGGGGGACGGCGACGGGCTTTCGATCGGCGGCAACCATCTGATTCATTGCCTGCGGCGCAACGTCGATCTGAAGATCCTGCTGTTCAACAACAAGATCTACGGCCTGACCAAGGGCCAGTATTCGCCGACCTCGGAAGTTGGCAAGGTCACCAAGTCGACCCCCGCCGGCTCGGTCGATTTTCCGTTCAATCCGATCACCGTGGCGCTCGGCAGTCACGCCTCCTTCGTCTGCCGCACGCTCGACGTCGAACAGAAGCATCTGGCGGAGATGCTGAAGCGCGCCCATGCCCATCGCGGGGCCTCGTTTATCGAGATCCTGCAGAACTGCAACATCTTCAACGACGGCGCATTCAACGAGCTGACCGACAAGCCGATCAAGGCCGAGCATCAGCTCGTGCTCGAGCACGGCAAGCCGCTCATCTTCGGCAAGAATCGCGACAAGGGCATCCGCATGAACGGGATGCGGCCGGAAGTGGTGCAGTTGGGCAACGGCGTCAGTGAGAGCGATCTGGTCGTTCATGATGAAACCAACCTTGCGCTGGCGTTCATGCTGGGCAATTTTGAACCGCCGCTGCCGACCCCGATCGGCGTGTTCTATGCCACCTCGCGTCCGACCTTCGACGCGGCGATGAATCAGCAGCTCGCCGACGCCAAGGCCAAGCAGGGGCCGGGCGACCTCGACGCGCTGCTGAAGCGCGGCGACGTCTGGACCGTGAAATAAGCCTGCGGACCAGCAGGCCTCGAGGACGAACGGCGGCCCGCGAGCGCGTTCTCGCGGGCCGTCGCATTTGCTAGAGCTTATGGCTCAGGCGCGGACGGCGAGCATCTCGCCGCATCGCCCGCCGCCACCGTCGCAAAGCTGAGCAGGCCCTTCAGCCATGGCCAGGAATTCATCGGGAACCGACGCCAGAAACGGGATTCATCTGGTCGCCGATAATCGCAAGGCGCGCCACGACTTTTTTGTCGAGGAGGTGATCGAGGCCGGCCTGGCGTTGGTCGGCACCGAGGTCAAGGCGCTGCGCGAGCATCGGCTTAACCTGCGCGACAGCTACGCCCGGGTCAAAAACGGCGAAATCTTTTTATACGGCGTGCATATCGGCGCCTATGCCCCGGCGGGCCAGTTCAGTCATGCGGAGACCCGACCGCGCAAGCTCCTGATGCATCGGCGGGAGATCGATCGGCTGTGGGGGCGGGTGCGCGAGCGCGGCTACTCGCTGGTGCCGCTGCGGATCTATTTCAAGGACGGCCGCGCCAAGGCGGAAATCGCGCTGGCGAAGGGCAAGAAACTCTACGACAAGCGCGAGGCGATCGCGCGCAAGACCACGCGGCGCGAGCTCGAGCGGGCGCTTAAACACAAAAAGTATTAAATTGCTCCGAGTTGTAGGAAGAGGCGCCGCGCGCGCCGCCGAAGCGGCGCGCGCGGCGCGCTCGCGCTAAGCCGCCGGATCAGCCGTTTTTGTGGCTCGGGCGGCCCGCCTGGCCATGCTGCTCGGATGATCCGCCGCGCGCATGGTCCGCCGGTCCGCCCTGCCCCGCCTGACCGGCATGACCGCCCTGCGGGCTGCGCGCCATGCCGTCGTCGTGCTTTTTATGCTCGTCGAAGCGTTCGCGATCCTTCGGACCGCGATCCTGCGGATTCTGATGGCCGTGCTCGTCGCGGCGCTTGTCACCGCCCATGCGCCCGGCCTCGTCAGCCGCCATCCGGTCCTTATCGCTCTCGCGGTTATGGTCTGCCATTTTCCTTCACCTCCGTTGCAGTCAGAGGGAATAAGGCGCAAGGCATGTGCCGCGAATGACGCTGCGCTTATATGGTTTGGTGGTTGCCTTGCGCGGTCTTTCGTCGCACGGCGTGAAAAAGTGACCGGAAGCGCGAGCGGATGTTTCAGTGCTCGCGATGGCGGCGAGGTTTGCGCGGGAATGGCTGAGCTGCGCAGGCGAAAAAACCAAACGGGCAGGCTCAATCGATGAGCCTGCCCGTTGAATGAATCGAATCTCGGGGATTAGCGGATTAGTCAGTTCACCTGAACCTTGACCGGCTTGGCTTCCGGACGCTTGCTCACGCTGACCTCAAGAATGCCGTCCTTATAGCTTGCACGGATCGCATCGGTGGCCGCGTCCTCGGGCAAGGAAAAGGCGCGCTTGAACTGGCCGTAGGCGAGCTCCGCGACGTGAACCTCAGCGTCCTGCGCCCATTCGGGGCGTTTGCGTTCGGCGGCAACGAGCAGCGTATCGCCTTCCACGCGAACGTCGATCGACTCGCTCCTGAGCCCGGGCATCTCGAAGAAGAACCGGTACTGATCCTTGTCTTCGATCACCTCGGCGGGCGGCCGCCGCACCTGCGGCTGATTCATTTCGGCAAGCAGGCGATTGACGCGACCGTACAGCCATCCGTTACCGTTCCAGGCGTTCTCATATCTCAATTCCACGAGTTGTTCCCTCCATCGCTCATCAGACTATCTTTGGTACGAAGCCTGTTGATAATGGGAAGCTAAGTACGATCGGAGCGATGTCAAGTCGCGGATTGGACGATGGCCGGTCACAGGTTCAAGATGGCTGGTCGCGGGTTCGAAATGCTGCGGCGCTCACTCGGCGTCCTCGGATGAGACCGGGGGAGTGTCGGGGTGTTGCGCGCGTGCGATTTCGCGGGCGAAGCGGCGCGCCATCGCGCGGTCGCCATTGGCCTCGGCGAGCTTGCGACCTTCTTCGAGGGTGGTCACGGCCAGGGCGTGACGGCCGCGAGCAAGCAGGGCTCCGGCTTTACGAAAGACCTTGGCGTAACGCGCGCCCTTTTCGGCTGCATCCATGAGTCTCTGCGAGCCATCCGCGACCCGCGATTCAATCCTAGGGGGTCGGCTGACGATCATCCAGCCGGCGCGCGGCTATCGATTTAATCTGGACGCGCTGCTGCTCGCCTACTTTGCGCGCCCGCGCCGGGGCGATCGCGTGCTCGAGTTGGGCGCGGGATGCGGCGTGGTGGCGGCCGCGGTGGCGCGCCTCCATCGGCCGCGCGCGGTGACCGCGCTCGAGCTGCAGGAAGAGATGGTCGAGCTGATTCGGCGCAACGCCGAGCTGAATCAACTGCCGAGCCTCATCGCGGTCGGCGCCGATTTGCGCTCGCCGCCAAGCGCCGGACTGGCGCGCGCCTCGTTTGATTACGTGGTGGCCAATCCGCCCTATCGCGCCCTGGGTCACGGACGCCCAAGTCCGCACGTCGGACGATATCGGGCGCGCGCCGAAATCGACGCGGGGCTTGAGGACTTCATCGAAGCGGCGGCGCGTTATGTCACGGATCATGGCCGGGTGGCGTTCATCTTCAGTGCGACGCGCGCGGTGGAGTTGATTGACGGTCTGCGACGGCGTGCGCTCGAGCCCAAGCGGCTCCGTTTGGTGCATCCGTATGCCGAGGCGGCGGCGACGGCGATCCTGATCGAGGCGCGCAAGCAGGGCCGCGCCGCGGCGCTAATCGAACCGCCGCTGGTCGTCTGGGAGAAGCCGCGCCGCTACACGGCCGAGGCTGCGCGGATAATCGGCGGTGACTGGCAACTGAACCAGGGCCTCAAACCGTCGCGGCTCAACCACCTCGGGCGACGGCCTTGACCGGCAGTTGGGTGAGTCCGACGAGGCGGTTGTTATTGGTCCAGGCGAGGTCACCGACAAGTTCGAAGTGATCGAAGCGTTCGACCATCTCCTCGAAAATGATCCTGATCTCGATCCGCGCGAGACTGGCGCCGAGGCAGAAGTGGGTGCCGAGACCGAAGCCGACGTGGTCGTTGGGCTCGCGACCGATATCGAAGCGAAAGGGGTCGGCGAAGACCTCGGCGTCGCGATTCGCCGACATCTCCCAGATGGTGACCTTCTGCCCGCTGCGGATGAGCTGGCCGCGCAGTTCGGTGTCGCGGCTGGCGGTTCGCCGCTTGTAGACCGAGGGCGAGGTCCAGCGCACGATCTCTTCAACCGCCGTCTTGATGAGCGTGCGATCGTGTCGGAGGCGCTGCCATTGATCAGGATTCTGGATCATCGCGAGCAAGCCGCCGGCGATGGCGCTGCGGGTGGTCTCGGCGCCGGCGGGAAACAACAGGTTGAAGAAGGCGCGGAGCTCCTGATTGTTGAGTCGCGGGGAACCATCGTCGGATTCGGCATGAACGATAAGCGACAGGATATCGTCGGCGGGAGCGCGCCGTTTCCGTTCGATCAGTTGGTCGGCATAAGCGCTGAGGCGCTTAAGATACGGCGGCGACATCACCATGCCCTCGCCGGCGCCGACCGCAAGATCGACAATCTCGATTAGTTCGGCGCGGTCGTCCGGGGGCACGCCGAGGATATTGCAGATGACCTGCGCTGGCAGTTCGCGCGCGACGAGCGTCACGAAGTTGAAACCCTGCCCCGGCGGTATGCGGTCGAGGATTTCGCGCGAAAGGGTGCGGATGTCCGCCTCGAGGCGACCGATCATGCGCGGCGTAAAGCCCTTGTTGACCAGGCTGCGCAGGCGCCGATGCTTGGGGTCGTCGGTCTGGTGCAGTTGGTAGCCCATCCCCTTGCCGTCGAAAATCTGCGTGCCGCCCAGCTCGGAGGAATAGGTCTCGGCATCCTTGAAGACGCCGACGACGTCCGCATAGCGGCTGACGACCCAGAAGCCGACGCCGTTGGGAGTTTCCGCGGTCGGCGCGTGCCACCATACCGGATGCTCCTGGCGGAGCCAGGTAAAGAAGTCATGGGGGAAACCGGCGGCAAATGAACGACTGCTCGATAGATCGACGAGTTCCATCAGGCTTTATCCCTGGGCGAATGATTGCACAATGGGGAACATCAAGTCAGCATACGGCGCGGTCGGTCGCGGGTCCCGGGTTGAGAGCGCAAAAGCGCGGCGAGGGGCCGGCGGAGGCGATTGAGGGGGAGCGGCGGTATCGATTAACCCAGGGTTAGCATCGTGTTACATTGACTGCTCGGTTTACATTGACTCATCGGTCAGATTCGGAAAGTTATGGCGAAGCCAGCGTGATCGATACTGCACTAATCCGCCTGCCCTCCCGCGCCGAGGACCTGATTTTCGGCCGGCCATTGTTGGAACGCCTGCTGATAGTGTGTCGCCGGGTCGGGATCCAGCGTTTTATCGTGGAGGTGCCGCAAGCCGCGCGTGAAAGCGTCGGGACGGCTCTGCAAGCCTTTGGCGGCGGCGAACGGGTCGAGGTGGTGGATTCGCTGGCGGGCGTCCTCGGCGGTCTCGATCCCGAGGTTCCGTGCCTGCTGGTCAGCGGCAACTTGGTGATCGCGAAAGCGCAATTGCAGCGAGCGCTGACGCAATATGCCGACAATGGCGCGCACGGCCTGCAGATTATCACCGCGGATACGGAACACGGCGGATCGCTTAAGATCGGGCGGCCGAGGCAACTGCTCAGCGCGCTCGGCGGCGGTCCTCATAAGGATATACAAACGCTCGTCGCCCGGGGCGATTTGCCGTTCGCGCTGAATGGCCGTCCCGAGGATCGCAGCGAAGCCGAAGTCCGCCTCGCGCACGCCGTCCGCGATGAGAGTCGCGAGACCGATGCTCTCATGGCGCGCATCTTCGACCGTAAGCTTTCGTGGCGTCTAAGCCTCTGGCTGGCGCGCTTCGGGGTGGCGCCCAATGCGGTGACCCTGGCAAATACGGCTTTGGGTCTCTTCAGCGCCTTCCTGATGGCCGGAACGAGTTACTGGGTGCGGCTCGTGGCGGCGCTGCTGTTTCTGGTCTGCATCACGATTGACGGGGTTGACGGCGAGCTCG
Organism: Pseudomonadota bacterium; assembly: GCA_021325355.1. GTDB lineage: Bacteria > Desulfobacterota > Binatia > Binatales > Binataceae > JAJPHI01. The sequence continues at coordinate 141,170 of JAJPHI010000011.1, read as the reverse complement.
CCCGCCTGCGGATGGTCGAGTCGGACTTCGGCGGCAAACTGGATGTCCTGACAGACAATCTGGTGCATATCGCGGTCTTCGTCGGGTTGATGGTCGGATGCTATCGAACCAGTCATGACAATACCTATGTTTATCTATGTATTGCTCTGCTGGTTGGTTTCGCCTGCTGCGCAGTGGCAGTGGAGTATGCGCTGCGCGCGGGCAGCGAGTTGGGAACGGAGTGGGTCGGTCGCGTGGAACGGGCGACCGGCCGCGACTTCGCTTATGTGATCGTCGTGCTGGCGCTGATCGATCGGCTCCGGTGGTTCGCGTGGGGGACTGCGGCAGGCACTTATGTTTTCGCCCTGGTGCTGTGGCTGCTGACCCGACGGCATCGGCCGCGCGCGATGGTGAAGTCCGACGACGGTTTTGCTAACCTAGCGGTCAGTTCCAAGGAAGGTATCTTGGGGGATGGGGAAAAAGCCTAGAATCCTGCTGGTTCAGCCGACCACGGTGCATCTCGACGGTACTCCGCACAAGACGCGCTGGCGGCTGATCATGGGGCTGATGATCCCGTTGATGGCGGGGCTCACGCCGGACGAGTACGACGTCACGCTGTGCGACGAACGGCTCGAGGACGTCAACTTCGACGGCGGCTGGGATCTGGTGGGGATGACGACGACGATCGGGGCGTCGCTGCGCGCCTATCAGCTTGGCGACGAGTTCCGCAAGCGCGGTATCCCCGTGGTGATGGGCGGGTTTCATGCCACGCTGCAGACCGCCGAGGCGCTCAAGCACGCCGACGCGGTGGTCCAGGGCGAAGCCGACCTGGTGTGGGCGGGTCTCTTGCAGGACTGGCGCGACGGCAAGCTCAAGCAAATCTACAAGTCGGACAAGCTTCATGACCTCAAGAACCTGCCGCGACCGCGCCACGAGCTCCTGAAGCTGAATCGCTATCTGTTCAAGGCAGTGCCGGTGCAGGCGAGTCGCGGCTGTCCGTATCGCTGCTCGTTCTGCGAGATTCCGGTGTTCTACAGCGGGAGTTATCGCACGCGGCCGGTCGGCGATATTGTCGAAGAGATCAAGCAGGTGATGGCGGCGACGGGCTTCCGGCGCTTCCAGTTCATCGATGATCAGATCACTGGCAAGCACAAGTTTGCCAAGGAGTTATTCCGCGCTCTGGAACCGCTCAATATCAAGTTCTCCTGTCTCTGGACGGTCAATTCGAACCACGACGAGGAGCTGCTCGAACTGGCGGCAAAGGCGGGGATCTTTCATGTCAATATCGGCGTGGAATCGATCAGTCAGGACAGCCTGCTGTCGATGAACAAGATCCAGAACCACGCCAAGGACTACAAGAAGCTGCTGAAGCGCCTGGAACATTACGGGATCTATTACTCGCTCAATTTTCTCTTTGGCCTCGAAGAGGATCACCCGCGAATCTTCGAGGATACGCTGCGCTTCCTGCACGAGGTCAAGGCGCCCGAGGCCTTCTTCAACACGGTTACGCCGCGCGTCGGCACGCCGATGCGCACGCAACTGGAGAACGAAGGCCGCGTGATCATTCCGGATGCGGACATGTACACCAATAACTTCCGCTGCATGTTCGTGCCGAAGAACCTTTCGCCCCAGCAGGTCGAGGAAGGGGTCTGGCGCTGCACCAAGGAGTTTTACTCGTTCAAATCGATGTTCAAGCGGCTGCTGATGCCGCCGGGCAAGTTCACTATCCAGGGACTTACCGAAAACCTGCTGTTCTGGTATGGCGCGAAGCGTCAGATCGATCCGGTGGACTACTATTAAGTGGCAATTGCGAGGCCGGACGCGGTCGGCTCACGGAGGCTCTTGACGGGAATCCGGTAGCGCCGTCCCGGATAATCTGACGAAACGGCGTCGCGGAGCTTGCGCATAGCGGTGGGGTGCAGATGGAGAGCGCGGTTTCGAGTATCGAGGGCACTGCGGGCGGCAGCGAGACGGAGCTGATTCGCAGCGAGCTCCAGACGATCGCCGCCGCACTCGACCAGGGAAGCTATCAACCCGGAGCGTGGCGGCGCGTAACCGAGCGGATTCGGCGTCTGCCCCAGGCCGACCGACTCGCCCTCGCCCCCGATGTCAGCGCCGTCAGTCGTCGGCTCCATTCCCGTCGCTACCAACGGACGCTGGGCGTACCAGGGGCGCTCTTGATGGAGGCCTGGCTGGCAATTTTCGGCGGCTTTCTGATCGCCGCCGGTATCGCCCATAGCTCCAACCTGCGGGCGATCCTCGGGATGCTGCTATGGGTCTCGACCTTTGAGCCGCTGTTGAAGGTCGCGGTCGGCACGGCGCTCGGCGTGACCTACGACTACGCGTATCTCTACGGCGGTCTGGAGCCGCGCTTCAAGATGAACTACGGCAGCTACCTCGCGATGGCGCCGTTAGCGCGCGTGCTCTTGCAGTTCAGCGGGATGCTCGGATCGCTAATCGGCGCCGCGCTGGCCGGCCATCTGACCTTTTATGTATTGCCGACGGCGCACGCGGTCTCATGGATCGCCTTTTGGGTTTTGTTGGCGATTAACCTGGGCCAGCTAATCGCGGGCTTTCTGGGAATCGAGCGTCTCGGCGGAATGCGCCTGCCTCCCGGCAGTTCAACCACCCTGGTCACGGAATGGCGTTGGTGGCGGCAGAAGGATTCTGCCGCTGCTCCGACCTGACCGCGATAATCAGACGGCAGGTCAGTGGCGCGGCCCGCCGCCGAACCGCGGCAGCGCTGGCCAGACGCTGGCTAAACTACGGGCGAAGTGTTCAGGGTCGACTCTAGGAACCGCTCCTTGAAGGCCTCCGGCGTCATCTTGACGCAGGCGGCGAGACGCGAGAGCTCGGGTTCGGCGAAGTCGGACGGCTCCAGGCGAATCATGTAGGAGCGGGCCACGCGATAGGCTTCGGTGGTCACGTCGACCATCCGCACCTGGACCCGGCCGGTGACAGGGTCCAGGAGATGGCTGAATTCGATCGGCACGGTGCGTCCGCCGGCGATCGCGATGAGCGCGCCGGAGCCGCCGTCGAGCAGGTAATGCACGGCGCCGTAGCCGAGCGTGCGCGTATACTCGACGTCGAAGGCGGAGGGCTTGGCGCAGCGGAGCTCGTAGCCGATATCCTTGGCCACGACGGTCACTTCGACGCCGAGCCTGGTGAGGGCGTCGCGCACGCGGTCGCGCAGTACGATGCCGAGGGGGACGTCGGCGATATGCAGATGGCCGTAGGGATCGCGCTGCGGGCCGGAGGAGGCCAGCAACTGTCCGGTATCCATCCGCTCAGCCACCCCTTCGGCGATGACCGCGACACCGTGGTCGCGGCCGGCGGCGCGGCGCTTGATAATCGCGCCGACAATCGTATCGACGACCGTGTTGAGCTCGATCTTCTCGCTCTGGAATTCTTCGGGAATAACCGCCAGGGTGGCGCCGGCCGATTTGCACATACTGAGCGCCAGCGAGCCCGACTTGCGGCCCATCGTGACCGCGAGGTACCAGCGGCCGGTGGTGCGCGAGTCTTCCATCAGGGCTTCGATAATCGCCGTGCCGACGGCGCGCGCCGTGTCGAAGCCGAAGGTCGGCGCATTCTCGGGCAGCGGGAGATCGTTATCGATGGTCTTCGGCACGGTGACGACGGCGATGCGCCCGTCGCTGCGGGCGGCGATCTGCGAGGCACCGTAGGTGGTGTCATCGCCGCCGATACAGACCAGGTAATCGATGCCGAGGGCGAGGAGGCTTGAGAGCGCGCGCTGCAGGCTCGCTTCGTCGCGCGCCGGATTGGTGCGCGAGGTCCGCAGCACCGAGCCGCCGGTGAAATGAATCCGGCTCACGTCCTCGAGGCGCAGCTCGACCGCGTGGCTGGTGTCGCCCGCGACCAGCCAGCGAAAGCCCTCGCGCAGGCCGATGACGCGGAGTCCATTGTTGAGCGCCTCGATGGCGGCGGCGGCGATGACCCCGTTGATTCCGGGTGCGGGTCCGCCGCCGACGAGGATGCCGAGGGTCTGTTTGCGGTTGGAAACTCCCATCGCCACACTCATTCACTGAGACTTCGTGAAGGCGTTTTTACTAGCCCAAACCGACTTCAGCGTCGCGTCAGCCGCGCGGCGAGGGCGCAGCGTGCCGGGAGGTCCTCAGCCGGCGAGCGACGGCGGGACGCTTAATCGATTCAACAACAGCGACATCAGCGAGGCAATCGCGTCGCGCCGGCCGCTCGGATCAGATGACGAAGACTCAGGGCGCCGGTTTCATCGAGGGTAGTATTCTTCGAGCAGGTACTTCACGTCTGGCCGGCCGAGGACCTCGACGAAGCAGATCTCGTCGGCGGCGTTGAGGTCGAGGATGAGGAAGCCTTCGACCGGCTGCAGCTCGACAACGCGGGCAACCTTGACCTCGCCGACGGTGGCGAAGCTGGCGCAGTTGTCGTCGGCGCAATCACAAATCGAGGTGATTCGCAGGGCGCGGACCTGCGCCTCGAGCGGCTCGGCGCCGGTCCCCTGCAAAAGGTAGACAATCTCCTCGACAAGGTCGGGAAGGATTTCGCTCATCAGCGGGGCAGCGGTCATGCCGCATCAGCGTAATCGAAGTCAGCGGACGATCAACATGGTGGCTCAACTTGACGGCGCGAACTGCGGCTTCGAAGCGGCGCGGCCGGCCTCCCCGAATCCGCGGACGGGGGGACGCCTCGCGCGGGTCCCCGCGGAGGAATTGATGCCGCGAGCTCTTGTCGTGAGCCGCGCGACAGTCAAAGATGGCGGCGCATCGGAGGAGGAAGGGGCCCGGTGGCCCCACCGGTCTTCAAAACCGGCCTGGCGGGCATTGCGCTCGCCGGAGGGTTCGACTCCCTCCCCCCTCCGCCGCCTTTCCGCCGCCGGACGGTATTAGCCCGGTTGTCATGAAGCATAAGCCGATGCTCGATCGGTTAGGACCGGCTAAGATGAGGTTTCAGGGCGCGGACGCTTTGGCGGGGGCCATTGCGGAGGGCCGGGAGCGGGCTTGCCTGCGTTTGGACCTGAAGCCATGATAGCCGCGCGCTTGACAATGAAGTCACGCGAACCTACAGAGGGCGGTACGATGAGCGAACTGGTCGAACGCAGGGAAGACCTCGTAAAGTATTTCGCCAGTGGCGCCAAACCGCGCGAACAATGGCGGATCGGCACCGAATACGAGAAGATCGCCGTCGCCGCGGATAGCGGGCGCGCGCTGCCGTTTTCGGGTCCGCACGGCGTCGAAGAGATTCTGCGCCGGATGATCGAGCGGTTCGGCTATGAGCCGGACGACGAGCAGGGACGGATTATCGCGCTCAAGGGCGGGCGCGCCCCGATAACGATCGAGCCGGGCGGCCAGATCGAGCTCTCCGGCGAACAATGCGAGACGATCCATTGCGCCAACGAAGAGTTCACCAAGCACGTGGCGCAATTGATCGAGATTGGCAATGAGATCGGCGCGGCGATCCTCGGCCTGGGGATGCAGCCGATCAGCCGTATCGACGAGATCGAACTGCTGCCGAAAGGCCGCTACCGCATCATGTATCCCTACATGGCGCGCAAGGGCCGGCTGGGTCAGCGCATGATGAAGCAGACCGCGGGCGTCCAGGCCAATCTTGATTATCGGGACGAGGCGGACGCGATGCGCAAGTTGCGCCTGAGCATGGGCCTGGTGCCGCTGCTCTATGCGATCTTTGCCAACTCGCCGCTCTGCGACGGCAGTCTGAACGGGTATCAGAGTTATCGCGGGCACATCTGGCAGGACACCGATCCTGACCGTTGCGGAATGCTGGAATTCGTTTTTCGCGATGATGCCGGGTTCGAGGACTATGTCGATTACGCGCTCGACGTGCCGATGTACTTCCTCGACCGCGACCATCGCTATATCGACCTGACGACGCCGCCGGGGCTGACGTTTCGTCAGTTCATGGAGCGCGGCTATCGCGGCGAGCGCGCGACGCTCGAGGACTGGGCGACCCATCTGACGACGATCTTCACCGAGGTGCGGCTCAAGAAGTATATCGAGGTGCGGACCGCCGACAGTCAGCCGCCGGCGTTGATGCTGTCGCTGCCGGCGCTCTGCAAGGGGATCCTTTACGACGACGACTGCATGACGGGGGCGTGGGACCTGGTTAAACGCTGGACCTTCGCCGAGCGCCGCGAGTTGACCGACGAAGCGCACAAGCGTGGGCTCGAGGCGCGGGCCGGCCGGATAAGCTTCCGCGACCTCGCGCTCGAACTGATCAATATTGCGATTATCGGCCTCGTCCGGCAGCATCAGGTGGATGCGCGCGGCAACGACGAGAGCATCTATCTGTTGCGGATGCTCGACCAGGTACGATCGGGCTGGACGCAGGCGCGCCTTACGATCGAGCAGTGGAAGGGTCGGTGGAATTACGACGTGCAGCGGATGATCGCGGCGTGTTCGTATCAGGCCGAGCAGAATCTTTAGGGCGGGGACGATCGATGCATGAATGGGTTCAGTTTGTCGGAACGCCAGACCTTCCTGCTGAACGTGCTGCTCGGCGTTCTGATCATCCCCTTCGTCGGCCTCTGCGTTAACGACCTTATCCGCTTGCACTACGCCCCGACGATCCTGCCGGGGGCGACCGAATTTTCTCATCAGCGGATGCCGCCGATGCGGACGCGGCCGCTGCCGCGGGCGTATTACGACACGATCGTCCGGCGCGATATCTTCAATCTGGCGCCGCCGCCGCAGGCGCGGTCGCAGCCGGTCGAGAATGAGATCCTGCCATGGCGACTGGTGGGAACCTCGCTCGTCTCGTCGGGGAAGCCGTACGCTATTCTCGAGAATCAGATGGGCGTGCAGACCCTCTATCGGGTCGGCGAGAACGTGCCGAACGCCGGTTTGCTCCTGGATGTCGAGCCGGATCGGGTGGTGGTGCTCCACAACGGTCATCGCGTGGCGATCAAGATGGACCTGGTGACGCCGGCGCCGGGGCCGCCGCCACCACCGATGCCGGGGTTTATGCGGCGCCGTCCGGCCTTCGGCCGCGATGGTCCCGGGTTCGGCCCCGGACGACTGGGGATGCAGGGTCCGGGTATTCGGCCCTTGGGCGAGAATCGCTTTCTGGTCGATCGGCGGATGGTGGACAGCGAATTGAATAACCCCGCCCCGCTGTTCACCCAGATGCGCGCGACGCCGAACGTCGTCAACGGACAGCCGAACGGGTTTCTGCTGACGGAGATTCAACCTAACTCCGTTTTTCAACAGATCGGGCTGCAGGATGGCGATCTGCTGTCGAGCGTCAACGGGCAGAGCGTCGGCGATCCGATTAAAGCCATGGGGTTGCTGCAATCGCTGCAGAATTCGCCGGCGATCACGCTTAACGTGATTCGCAACGGCGCCCCGATCCAGTTGTACTACAATATCCGCTGATTGCCCGACGCGGAGGGCGCGAGGCCTGTCGTGTAGGCGTGGCGGAAGGCGCTCCCGCTCCGGACTTCGGGGAGCGCCTGCGCGTTCTGCGCCTCATGGGGCGCGACAGCGCCGCGAACGGGCCTACTGGGCCATGTAACCGCCGTCAACCGGGAACGGCACGCCCGTCACATATGAGGCCTTGTCCGAGCAGAGCCACGCCACGGCCTCGGCCACCTCTTCGGGCTGGCCGAGGCGTTTCATGGGTTCCGAGCGAATATAGCGCTCTTCGATATCGGGTCTGCGGGCGAAGCCTTGCTGCAGGAGCGGGGTGTAGATCGGCGCGGGACAGACCGCGTTAACCCGGATGCCGTGCCGGGCGTATTCGAGCGCAGCCGCCTTGGTCAATCCTGCAACGCCGTGCTTGGCGGCGGTATAGGCGGGCACGCGGATCGCGCCGGTTAGTCCCATGATCGACGACGTATTGACGATCACCCCACTGCCCTGCTTGAGCATCTGCTCGATCTCGGCGCGCATACAGAGCCATACGCCGGTGAGGTTGACGGCAATCACGCGGTTCCAATCGGCGAGGCTGTACTCATGGGTCAGCTTGGCGGCGCCGCCGATGCCGGCGTTGTTGAAGGCGCAGTCGAGCCGGCCGAACCTGGTGACGGCGGCGACGACGGTGGCGTTAACGTCGGCCTCGACGGCACAGTCGCATCGGACGAAGATAGCGTCGGCGCCCGCTTCCCTGACCATCGCGAGGGTTTCCTGGCCGCCGGCTTCCGCCACGTCAGCCAGCACGAGTCGCGCCCCTTCGCGCGCAAAGACGCGCGCCGTGGCGCGGCCGATTCCCGATCCGGCACCAGTAATCAATGAGACCTTGCCCTCGAGCGTTCCCGCCATGGTTCCTCCTTGGCGCCGACTGTCGGCCGATTGAGAGGAACCTACACAATGCGCTAAGGAAGCGTCAAAGGCGCGCGGAAACTTCGCACGGGCGTTTGCCGCGAGCTCATCGCAAAACCGGGGAGAAGGTGGTTATGGCGCGAATCAATGGCGGTGAAATGGTGGTGCGAGCGCTGGAACGCGAGGAAGTGCACAATGTCTTTGCGCTGCATGGCGGCCATCTCGACGCGATTTTCGGCGCCTGCCGCGAGCATGGCCTGCGCGTCATCGATACCCGCCATGAACAGGCGGCGGCCCATATGGCCGACGGCTGGGCGCGCGCCACGGGGCGTCCCGGGGTGGCGATGGTCACGGCCGGACCCGGCGTCACCGACGCCGTCACGGGGGTGGCGAACGCCTACCTCGACGCGATTCCGATGATTCTTATCGGTGGACGCAGTCCGCTGCTCGACGATGAACTGCTGCCCTTGCAGGGCGGGATTGACCAGGTCGCGCTGATGCGACCGATAACCAAATGGGCGCATTCGGTCACCCACGTCGAGCGGATCCCCGAATTCGTCGCGATGGCGTTTCGGCAGGCGACCTCGGGTCGTCCCGGACCGGTCTTCCTCGAAATTCCCATCGATGTGCTGTTTGCGCGGGCCGAGGAAGAGAAGGTGCCGTTTCCGCAGAACTATCGGCCGAAGGCGCCAGCGGGGCCGAGTGCGGCGGCGCTGAAGCAGGCGCTTGAATGGCTGAGCGAGGCCGAGCGTCCGGCGATCCTTGCGGGTGGCGGCGTCTGGTTCGCACAGGCGGCGCAGGCGCTGACCGAGTTTGCGGAGCTGACCCATACGCCGGTAATGGCCAACGCGAAGGCGCGCGGGTCAATCTCGGAGGAGCATCCGCTGTGTTTCGGGGCGTTCGGCGCGATCCATCCCGCGGCCCATCAGCGACGCGGCAATCGCAGCGCCGATCTGGTTATCCTGCTGGGTACCCGAATCGGGCTGCAGACTGGGGGTCGCAACAGCCTGATTCCGTCAGACGCGCGGGTGATCCAGGTCGATATCGAACCGGAGGAGATCGGACGCGGACGCAGTATCGAGTTGGGGATCGTGGCGGACTGCGGCGAGTTTCTGCGCCAGGCTATTGCGGCCGCGCGCGGGCATAAGTTCAACGACCATCAGGCGTGGATCGAGCAACTGACGGCGATGCGCGCCGGCCAAAGATCAAAATGGGACGACGCCATGAAGACCGAACGGCCGATCCATCCGGCGCGGATGGCGCGTGAAGTCGTCCAGGCGCTGGCGCCCGACGCGATCGTCGCCGCCGACGGCGGCGAGACCGCCGCCTGGATGGCCAACGCCTTTCGCGCGCGCCAGCCCGGATGCTTCCTGAGCCACGGTTACCTCGGCTGTCTCGGGATCGGCATCCCCTTCGCGCTGGCGGCCAAGACGGCGCATCCGACGCGCCAGGTGGTTTGCGTGATCGGCGACGGCTCGGTGGGGCTCAATTTCGCGGAATTCGATACCGCGGTGCGCCACAACCTGCCGGTGACGGTGATTATCAACAACGACATGCAGTGGGGCATGTCCAAGCACGGACAGGATCTGGCGTGGGGTCCCGGCAACGCGATCGCGACGGAGCTTGGCGTGGTCCATTATGAACGCGCGGCCGAAGGGCTGGGCGCGCATGGCGAATTCGTCGAGAAGGCCGAACAGATCGCGCCGGCGCTGCGGCGGGCCTTCAACAGCGGACGCGCCGCCTGCGTGAATATCATGACCGATCCCGGCGTAATCGAGCCCGGCACGCTCGCGATGTACAGCGCGTTCAGCGGCGGGCGACCGCCGAAAACCGCGGCGAAGGCGGGCGAGGCGGCCGTCGAGGAGAACAAGTCGGGCGAAACCATGCTGCCCTATTACGGGAAGCGAAAAATTGACTAGCTGTTAGCAGAACGCTAGCGATAGAGTTCAGGACGCGCACAGATGCTCGAAGGCTTCGATCATAAAAGGATCGTCACGGCGGGCGCCGAAATCGCCGTCGCCGTGGCCGGCAAGGGACCGCCGCTTCTGCTCCTGCATGGCTATCCGCAGACGCATGTGATGTGGCACAAAGTCGCGCCGCGACTCGCGGAGCGGTTCACGGTCGTGCTGCCGGACCTGCGCGGTTACGGCGCGAGCAGCAAGCCGGCCAGCGATGAGCGGCATCTCGCCTACTCGAAGCGCGTAATGGCGCAGGATATGGTCGAGGTGATGGGGCGGCTCGGCTTCGACCGCTTCGATCTGGCAGGGCATGATCGCGGCGGCCGCGTCAGCTATCGGCTCGCGCTCGACCATCCGGCGCGCGTCCGTCGGCTGGCGGTGCTGGATATCATCCCGACCATCGAGCAGTTCGAGCGTCTGAATCGCCATACGGCCCGCGCGGCGTATCATTGGTATTTCCTCGCGCAGCCAGCACCCTTTCCGGAAACCCTGATTGGCAAAGATCCGGACTACTTCCTTGACTACTGCATGCAGGGATGGGCGGGGAGCGCCGACGCCTTTACCACCGCAGCGATGGCGGCGTATCGCGAGGCTTTTCGCAACCCGGAGGTGATCCATGCCTCGTGCGAGGACTACCGCGCCGGCATCAGTTGCGATTGCGAGTACGACGAAGCCGATCGCAAGGCCGGGACCAGAATTGCAGCGCCGATGCTCGCGTTGTGGGGCGCGCGCGGCCGCCCGAATCGCGGCCAGGGGATGCTCGAAGTATGGAAGACCTGGGCGGTTGACGTGCAGGGAGTCGCTATCGACTGCGGCCATTTCATCCCGGAGGAGCGTCCCGACGAAACGGTGGCCCATCTGACGGGATTCTTCGGATAAGCTATCCGGTCCGATCTGCAGACAGATGCGCTAGCGCAGACGGTGCCGGCCGAGAGGAGCGGCTGGCGGGCGGCGCCGCTCGTTCTCCAGGCGAGCCAGCTATATGCGTGGGCGCTCGCGATCGTCGCTGACGCGCCCCCGCTTTACACGGTCACGGCGGCGCTGCTTATCGGCGACGCTGCGGGCAACTGTCACTTCCATGCGCCGCCAGGGAGCGCGGCGACGGTGGGGCTCGCGGCCGTCGCGCTGATGCTATGGAACTATCGGCGCGAGGGCGTTCTGCTGGCCTTGCTGGCACTGGCCGCGGCGGCCACCAGCCCGGTGTATGAGCTGCTGAATCCTGCCGGCGGCGCGCGGAGTCTCGGGCGTTTCGCGGATGGTTCGACGGTGACGGTTGAGGGGTACCTCGATCAGGCGCCGGAGCGGATCGAAGAGGAGCGCGCGGGCCTTCGCCTGAGCCTCAGAGTGGAGCGCGCCGGTCTGGCGGGGGAAGCTTTGAGCCCGACCGACGGCCATATTCGCGTTTCCCTCGCCGAGAGCTTTCCTTTGCGCATCGGCGACGAGCTGCGGGTAACCGCGCGGCTGCGCTTTCCGCGCAACGACGGCAATCCGGGCGAGTTCGATTATCGCGGATGGCTTTTGCGGCAGGGGATCGACGCGTCGATGTTCGTGCGCGCCACGCGATCGGCGCCGCATCCTTATGAGCTTATCGGGCAGCGGCCGTTTCCGATTGCGGTGCGGGTCGAGGCGGTCCGCGAGCATATTGCGCATTTTATCGACGCGCACCTGACCTATCCGGAGAACGTCGAGATGCGCGCGCTGATTATCGGCGATCGCGGTGGGATCGGCGAGCAACTGCGCGACGACTTTGCGCTGACCGGCATGGCCCATCTGCTGGTCATATCCGGGCTGCATCTGGGCCTGGTCTTCGCGACCGCGTTCTTTTGCGTGCGTCTACTGATTGGCTTCGGCGCGCCGGCGCTGATGATTCGGGGCTACGCCAACAAGGTCGCCGCGCTGGCGAGCGTAATCGCGGTGTGCGCCTATGCCGCCATCGCGGGCCATCGCGTCTCGACCATCCGCGCTCTCGTGATGGTGCTCAGTTATGCGCTGGCGATCGCGCTGGATCGCTCGCGCGAGCTGGTTTCCAGCCTCGCGCTGGCCGCGCTGGTGCTGATCATTGCCTTGCCCGGATCGACGGCGGATATCGGCTTTCAGCTTTCGTTCGCCTCGGTCCTGTTCATCCTGCTCGGGATGGGTCGGTTCGCGGCCTGGTGGCGATGGCATTACGCCAATCCCTTCGCCGTGGATCTGCCGCGTTCGCGTCTTAATCTGTGGGCGGAGACGATCGCCGGATATATCGCGGTGTCGTTCTGGGCGGCGCTGGGAACTGCGCCGCTGACCGCGTTCCATTTTAATCAGTTCTCCCTGGTCGGCATCGTGGCCAACGCCGTGGTGGTGCCGATCATGGGCTTCGGGTCGGTCGTTCTGGGCCTGCTGGCGAGCGCGATAAGCCTGGTCTCGGAGCGGATAGCCGCGCCGATTCTGATCGGGGCGGGTCGACTCGCCGGGCTGGGGACGCGGCTCGCGGTCTGGTTCAGGCACTGGCCGCTGGCATGGTATCGGATTTTTACGCCGACTCCGCTCGAGCTGGTGATCATCTACGGCTTGCTGCTGCTTTGGCTGACCGCGCCGCTAGCGGGGGCAGGCATCCTTGCGCAAGTCGGACGGCTGGAGCGCTCTTCAACGACGTCATCGAGAGCAGGGTTGCGCCGGTGGTGTGGCGCCGCGCTGAGCGTTGCGCTCGCGATCGACGTCGCCTACTGGCTGCAGCAGCGCTATCTGTGCCCTGACCTGCGCATCACCTTTCTCGCGGTCGGCGAAGGTGACGCCGCGGTGGTGCGCTTCCCGGGATCGCGCGTGATGCTGATCGATGGGGGCGGCGCGTTCGGCGGCGCGTTCGATCCGGGCGAGCGGATCGTCGCGCCTTATCTGTGGTCGCAAAAGATCATGCAGGTGGATTACGTGCTGCTGAGCCATCCGGATCGCGATCACTACGGCGGATTGATCTATATCGTGCGCAATTTCAGAGTCGGCGCCTTCTGGACCAGCGGCGTCGAAAGCCCGGATATCACGTACGGGGTTCTGCTCGACGCGCTGCGGCGCGCGCCGACGGCAAGCGCGACCTGCAATGCGGCGCATCCGCCGACGGCTATCGGTGGCGTGCTGCTGCGATGCCTCGGACCACTCGCGACGATGGCCGAGCTCAAGGAAAACAACTCCTCGATGGTGGTGCGGCTCGACTACGGGGCGTCGTCGATTCTCTTTGCGGGCGACCTCGAAGCGAAGGGCGAACGCGAGCTTATCGCCGCCGGAGCGAATCTGCGCGCGGCGGTGCTCAAGGTGCCGCATCACGGCAGCCATACCTCGTCGAGCGCGGCGTTTGTGGCGGCGGTCAGTCCGGCGCTGGCGGTCATTTCGCTGGGTTATCACAATCGCTTTCACTTCCCGGCCGCGGAAGTCATTGCGCGCTATCGCGCGGCGCATGCCACGGTGCTGCGCACCGACGAAGACGGCGCCATCAGCGTCGAGGCCAGTCCGACGACGATCACGGTGACGAGCTACCGCAACGGCCGGGTGGCTTTGCCGCGATCGGTCCGCTAGCGCGCATCGACGTAATGGCGCCGCAGCCAGGCGGGCGACGCGCCGGCAAGAAACAGGGACTTGATTATCCACATGCGCAGGATGGTGCGCAGAAAACCGCCCCGCCGCCATCGCCGCGCCGAAGTGACCACTCGCTCCCGCAGGCACACGAGACGGCCGCAGCGTCGCAGCCGGCGGACGAAGTCAACGTCCTCGCACAAGTCAATCTCGCGAAAGCCACCGAGCCGAACAAAGGAGTCGCGGCGCACGAATATCGCCTGGTCACCGGTTGCGCTGCGCATCAGGCGTGAGCGCAGATTGATCAGCGCCGCGAGCATCCGGTAGCGCCAGGCCGGATCATCGAGGTCAAGGTCAAAGCGACCGCCCACCGCGCGCGGATCGCTTAAAGCCTGTTCAATCGCGCGCGCGAAGGTGATCGGCACGCGGGTATCGGCGTGGACGAAGGCGAAAACGTCGGCGCCGGCGGCCGTCGCGGCGCCCGCATTCATTTGCACGGCGCGCCCGCGCGGAGCCTCGATCAAGCGATCACAAAGCGGGCGCGCGACCGCGCAACTGCCATCGCGGCTGCCGCCATCGACCACGACGATCGTGGCGGTGGGGTCAGCGGCGCGGAGGGCGCGCAGGGTCGCCGCGATCACCGGCGCTTCATCGAGCACCGGCACGATAATCGCGAGTTTCACGGTCGCGGATTGATTAGGGCAACGGATGCGGCGGGCGGATAATCGCGAATCAGGACCTTGCGCCCGCGCACCTCCAGCCGACCCTCCTGGTAGAGGCGGATCGCGTAGGGATAGATGCGATGCTCCTCGGCGTGGATGCGCGCGGCCAGGCTCGCCTCGTCGTCTTCGGGGAGAATCGGGACGACCGCCTGGATAATGACCGGGCCATCATCGACGCCTTCGGTCACGAAGAAGACCGTGCATCCTGTGAAGCGGGCACCATAGGCGAGCGCCTGCCGGACCGCATCGACGCCGGGAAACGCCGGGCAGAGCGCCGGGTGAATATTGAGGATCCGGTTGGGAAACGCCCGCAGCATCACCGGCGACAGCAGTCGCATGAAGCCGGCGCAGGCGACCAGCTCGACCTCGTGCGATTGCAGGGCGCGCACCAGGGCGCGATCGAAGTCCTCACGCGTGGTGAAGTCCCGATGACTGATAACCTCGCAGGGGATCCGCGCGCGTTCGGCGCGGCGCAGTCCGCCGGCCTCGGCGCGGTTGGCAATCACCACGCGCAGGTCGGCGCAGAGCTCGCCTCTGGCGACGGCGTCGATCATGGCCTGGAGATTGGTGCCTTCACCGGAGATCAGCACACCGAGTTTGACCGGCGCCGCGGTGCTCATCGGTAGGTCACGCCGCGCGCGCCGCGTTCCAGGGAGCCGATGATATATGCCGGCTGCCGGCGACGCTTGAGAAAGCTGACGATCGCGTCAGCCTGGTCGGGCGCGGCCACGGCAACCATCCCGATGCCATTGTTGAAGGCGCGGTCCATCTCGGCGCGATCGATTTTGCCGCGGCGCTGAATCAGATCAAAGATCGGCGGTACGGGCCAGCTCCCGCGTGCGATGGTAGCGCGCAATCCCTTCGGCAGCACGCGCGGGAGGTTCTCCGGGATGCCGCCGCCGGTGATGTTAGCGAGCCCCTTGATGGCAAACCGCTCGAACAGTTCGAGGGCGAGTTTTACATAAATGATGGTGGGACGCAGAAGCTCATCGCCGAGCGTGCAGCCAAGCTCGGCCAGATGCGCGCCGAGGCGCAATCGGCCGCGTTCCAGCAGGACCTTGCGCGCGAGTGAGAAGCCGTTCGAGTGCAATCCGCTCGACGCCAGCCCGACGAGCACGTCGCCGACACGCATCGTTGCCGGCTGCGGGATGCGATCGCGCGGAACGATACCGACGGCGAAGCCGGCAAGGTCGTACTCGCCGGGCTGGTACAGTCCGGGCATCTGCGCCGTTTCGCCGCCGACCAGCGACGCGCCCGCCAGTTTGCATCCGCGGGCAAGCCCCCGAACGATGGCGATGGCGGTTGCCTCGTCGAGACGGCCGCAACCGATGTAATCAAGAAAAAACAGCGGGCGCGCGCCATGGCAGACGATGTCGTTGACGCACATCGCGACGCAATCGATGCCGACGCTGTCATGGCGGCCGGTCGCGAAGGCAATCTTGAGCTTGGTGCCGACGCCGTCGGCGCCGGCCACCAGCACGGGTCGTGCGAGACGGGCGGCGCCGTCCAGATCGATCATCGCACCGAAGCCGCCGATCGCACCCAGCACCTGTTTTGACAGCGTCGCGCGCGAGAGCCGGCGAAAGATCGGCACCAGCCGTTCCTTGCGCTCAATATCGACGCCCGCGGCCTTGTAGGTTAAGCGCGCCATTTTACGCGATACGCCGAGCGAGGGCCGTCGCGCGCCACGCCTGCCGCCCAGAAGCATAGGTCGTCAGGCCCTCGCGGTAGTGAAGCATCTCCATGTCGGCAAGTATCGCGCGCAGTTCGTCATGCTGCAGCATGAACTTCGGATCATGGGGATGGCCGAGCGGAAGCTGAGCTATCGTAAAGGTATCGAACAGCAGCACGCCACCGATCCGCAGCGCGCGTTTCAACTGCGGCACGAGCCGGCGGTCGAGGTAGGAGATGTTGACGACGAGGTCGAAGACCGCGTGGCGAAACGGGAAGGACTCTTCGAGGTCGGTGATGAGCGGGAAGATCGGCAGATGCTCGAGCGCCGCGAGCCGCCCGACCGTGCGCATCGCCGCGACCGAGTAGTCGGCCGCGACGACGCGAAAGCCGGCGCGGGCGAGAGCGATCGCGTTGCGTCCGGTACCGGCAGCTATATCGAGCGCGAGACCGGGCGGGATCACCGGCAGCAGCTCGAGCAAGCAGGGTTCGGGTGGGCCGGGAGCCGCGTCGCGATGACGTTTCTCCCACGATGCGCGTCGCACGAGGCTCATAGCGCGCGCGCCAGTGCAAGAACATCGACGCGGCGCGCGCCGCTGCCGAGCAGGGTCCGCGCACACTCATCGACCGTGGCCCCGGTGGTCATCACGTCGTCCACCAGCAGCACCCGGCGACTTGCGACCGCCGCCGGCCGGGCGACGCGGAAGGCGTCGTGCACGTTGCGCTGCCGCTGACGGCGATCCTGGGCGGTCTGCGCCGGAGTTGCCCGGGTGCGCATCAGCACGTTGACCGCAAGCCTGCTGCCGAGACGCCGCGCGACCTCCATGCCGAGCAGGGCCGCCTGGTTGAAACCGCGCCAGCGCAGCCGCTCCGGATGGAGCGGCACGGGCAGGACAAGGTCGTAGCCGTTTTCGGCAAGCGGCAACGGATCGGTCAGGCACTCGGCGAGCGCATGGCTCAGCGACTGGTCGCGCCCATACTTATGGCGGCGGATGAGCGAGGGGACGACAGCCGTGGCCTCCTCGCTCGAGCGGTACCTGGTGACGGCGCGCGCGGCGGTGAAATGAGGCGGCGTCTGGCGGCAGACGCCGCATGAGGGCTCGCCGCCGTCCGCGGCGCGGTCGTAAAGCGGGATGCCGCACGTGACGCAGAGCGGGCCATGGAGCCTTTCGATCCCCGCGAGACAGGCGGAACAGAGCCGCGCGCGGCCGTCGATTGGCAGGCGGATGCCGCACCCGGCGCATCGCGGCGGAAAGACAAAATTGACGAGGTACCGAAGCATCAACGCACTAGACTTTAAGCGCCACCAGCCGGCTCATCAACCCGCGAACCGCTCATGTCTTGGGAGGGGCGCAGAGCTAACCGCATCGCGACCGTATGTGCTATAGAGGCGCCATGGACGCACCACTCAAGGGTATCAGGGTAATCGACTGGACGATTTGGCAGCAGGGGCCGGTCGCCACCGCGATGCTGGCTGACATGGGCGCGGAGGTTATCAAGATCGAGGAACGCGAGAAGGGGGACCCGGGCCGCTCGATCTTTTCGATGGGCGGCGCGTCGGCGCAGCGCCAGGGTCTGAATTACTATTTCGAGGCCAACAATCGCCATAAGAAAAGTATCGCACTCGACCTGAGCAAACCGGCGGCACGCGAGATCGTCTACAAGCTCGCGGAACGCAGCGACGTCTTCGTGCAGAATTTCCGCAAAGGCGTCGCCGATCGCCTCGGTCTTGGCTACAAGGACCTGAGCGCGCGCAATCCGAAAATCATCTATGCGAATGCGACCGGTTACGGGCCCAACGGCCCAGACGCCGGCGAACCGTCGTTTGACTATATGGCACAGGCGCGATCGGGAGTCATGAATATCGCCTGCTACAACGCCGATGAACCGATCTACCTGACGGGCGGGATCGCCGACCAGATGGGCGCGATCATGCTCGCCTACGGCGTCATGACCGCACTGGTCGCCCGCGAGCGTTATGGCGTCGGCCAGGAGGTCAACGCGTCGCATCTGGGTTCAATGATCGCGCTGCAGGGGCTCAACGTCTCGATGCGGACCATCATGGGCAAGGAATTCCCGCGCAACACGCGCGACGATGCCTTCAATCCGCTGTGGAATCACTACAAGTGCGCGGACGGACTCTGGATTTGTCTCGGGATGCTGCAGACCGATCGCTACTGGAAGGACTTCTGCAACACGCTCGGCATCCCCGAACTGATCGACGACGAACGGTTCAACTCCCTGAAGGCGCGCGGCAAGAACCATCGCGAGCTGGTGGCGATCCTGGATCGCGTGTTCGCCAGCAGGACTCGCGACGAATGGATGAAGCGGCTCAAGGAAGGCGGTGACTTCATCTATACCGTCGTCAACACGATCAACGACCTACCCGATGATCCCCAGGTACGCGCCAACGATTACATCGTCGATTACGAGCACGAGACCTTCGGCAAAACCCAGTTGGTCGGCGTCCCGATAATTCTCAGCAAGACGCCCGGTAACGCGCGCGGACGCGCGCCGGAACTGGGTGAGAATACCGAGCTGCTCCTCACCGAACTGCTGGGCTACGGCTGGGACGACATCGCCCGGCTGCGCGAGGAGGGGGTGCTCTGAGGCGAGCGGATCAACACTCCAAGGTTGAGGCATGACGATATGACGAGCTCCGGCACGTGGGAGGATCACGAACAAATCCGCGATCTGTATGCGCGTTACGCGCACGCCGTTGACCTGGGACGCTACGAGGAATGGATCGAGTGCTTTACCAGCGACGGGGTTTTCGAGAGTCCGCGCTTCGGCCGCTACCAGGGTGTCGAAGGGCTGCGGCGCTTCACCGCGATCTATAAGGAATCGAACGGCGCGGCGCAGGTTCGGCACATGATGACGAACGTGATGTTCGAAATCAGTGGCGACCGCGCGACCGGCAGTTGCTATCTCAACTATTATCACTGCCGGGACGGCAAGGTTTCGCTGAGCGCACTCGGGCGCTACGAGGATCAATTGCGGAAGGTCAACGGCCGCTGGCGTTTCGAGAGCCGTCGGGTGCATATCGACGGCCACGGGTAGAGGGTGGGCCGCCGAGGGGCGGAGAGCGCGGTACGCGCTCTCCGCCCCTCGGCGGCGCGTTTGCGGGCGAGGCGCCCGGAATCGGCGGATGCTGTGAGGGCGGGAGGTGCGGCGCCCAAAGGGCGCCGCACCTCCCGCCCTCACAGGGTCTTCTGATGCTGCGCGTGCAGCAGCAACTCCTGGGCGTAGTTCGCACCGCCTCTCCAATGGGCGGTCGCCGCCCGCACCTCGTCCGGCGACGGCATCCGACCCCCCAAGTAAGCCTTGCCGACCGCTTTCCGCACGCCAAGATCAAACGCCGAGACCCGCGCGCGACCGAGCGTGCGCGCCAGGATCCATTCCGCGCTCCAGACGCCGAGCCCGCGCACCGCGGTGATTCGTCCGATAACGTCCTCGTCCGACATCGCGCGCAGCACCTCGAGATCAAGCGTGCCGCTGATGATGGCCTGCGCAACATTGATGATGTACTCGGCTTTGCGCGTGGTGAATTGCAGCTCGCGGATCTCGCTGATATCGGCCGCCGCAATTCGTTCAGCATTCAGGCTGTAAACCTCGAGCGCGCCGACCGTATGACGATCGCCGAAGCGCTCGGCGAGGCGGCGGCGCACGGTGGCCGCCCAACGCAGATTGACCTGCTGCGCGCTGATGCAGCGAACGAGCGCAAGGAACAGATCCGGATGAAGGACGGGACGGAAGCCCGCATGAAGTCGGGCGAGCCGTCCCACCACCGTGTCGGTCTCGCGCAGCGAGACGAACTCGTCACGGAGCGGCGCAAACGAGTCAGCGACGGCCGCCACGACAGCTTCGCTCATGGCGTCATCTTCCGCTTCGATCAGCAGGGCCGGACGATCCGGAGAACCCGTCACGCGCGCGGCATAGGCCAGGGATTTGCCGTTGATGCGCGCGGTGCGCATCAGCGTCGCGCCGTCCCAACGATCGAGCAGATCATCACCGGAACGGCGAAAAATCGCGAAACTCGCAGGAAAATCGATCGGCGCCGCGAAGGTCAGTGTCGCTCGGCTCACCGGGCGTATTCTTCAACGCGGCGCGCGCGCCATCAGCGCATTCGCCGCCTGCGGCGTCATCACGTCGCCGCCGAAGACAGCGAAGGAGCCGTCGCGCCTGAGCTGCTCGGCCAGTTTCATCGTCGCGGTCATCGCCACGCGGGCGGGACCTGAGGCCGTGCTGACCCGCGCGACGCCCAGTCGCTCGAGGTCGCTGACCGACGGCACGCCGGGAGCGCCCATAACGTTGATCGGGCCGTCGATCTCCCGCGCGAGGCGGGCGATCGTATCGTGATCGAGATAGCCGATCGGGTAGAGACAATCCGCGCCGGCGCGGCGGTAGGCGTTCAGGCGCTCGATGGCCAGGTCAACCCGCCGGGACTTGTCGCCGACGCCCAGCAGAAAGACGTCCGTTCGCGCGTTGATGACGAGCGGCACGCCGGCGCGGCTGGCGGCCGCGCGGGCGACGCGGATTCGAGCGACGGCCTCGTCGAGACTGTAGAGTTCGCGTTGGGCCGTCTTGCGCGAGTCTTCGAGATTTATGCCGACGGCACCGACTTCGATAATCGCAGAGATCGTCGCCGTCAGCGCCGCGTCATCTTCGCCAAAGCCCGACTCGATATCCGCCGAAACCGGCACGTTCACGCTCGACGCGATCCAGCGCACGAGCGTCAGCATGTCCGCGCGTGGAATGCGCTCGCCGTCGGCATACCCGGCGGTGTGCGAGAGTCCGGCGCTGGTCGTCGCGATCGCGCTGAAACCGGCCGCTTCGAAAATCCGCGCGCTGGCGGCATCCCAGGCGTTGGGCAGGACAAGAATGTGCTGCCGGTCGTGCATCGCGCGAAAGCTTTCGGCCTTCTCCGCCTGTGTGGTGCGATTCATCATCTGCCTCAGATCGGACGATTGCTGCGGTCAAACCATGCATCGGCAGGGTGGTTGGCACGCCGCGACGCGCAGGCTAAGTAAAAGCCATGGAGTCGCCAAGGCATCGAATTGTCTCCCTGCTGCCGAGCGCCACCGAGATTGTCTGCGCACTTGGCTTTGCTGATCAACTGGTCGGACGATCGCACGAATGCGACTATCCACCGGACGTGAAGGCGCTACCGGCGCTTACGGCGCCGAAATTCGATCCGCAGGGATCGAGCGCGGCGATCGATGAAACCGTCAAACGCATCGTGGCCGAGGCGCTCTCGGTTTACCGCGTCGATACCCAGCAACTGCGCGCCCTCCAGCCCGACGTCATCGTCACGCAGTCGCAATGCGAGGTCTGTGCGGTGAGTATGCGCGATGTGGAAGAGGCGGTCGCCGAATGGATCGGCGGAACGCCGCCGAAAATCATCTCGCTCGCGCAGTATAACCTTGGCGATGTGCTGAACGATATCGGGCGCGTCGCGATGGGACTGGGTGTCGGGAGCCGGGGAATCGAGTATGTCACCACGCTGAGCCGTCGGATGAGCGAGCTCGAAGCGCGGGCCAAAAGTTGCGGCGGCCGACCACGCGTCGCCTGTATCGAGTGGATCGATCCGCTGATGGCGGCGGGCAACTGGATGCCTGAACTGGTGGCGATGGCCGGTGGTGAAAATCTGTTCGGCGCGGCGGGCGCGCATGCGCCGTGGATCAAGTTTGACGACCTCGCGGCCGCCGATCCCGAGACGATCCTGCTGATGCCTTGCGGCTACGATATCGCGCGGACCCTGCAGGAGCTGCCGCGACTGACCGGTAATCCGCTTTGGGCGCGGCTCAGGGCCGTGCGGGAAGGGAAGGTCTTCGTTACTGACGGCAATCAGTTCTTCAATCGACCGGGGCCGCGTATCGTCGAGTCTCTGGAGATTCTCTGCGAGATTCTTCATCCGGAGGCGTTCGCCCCAGCTCATCGGGGCGCGGGATGGCGGGAACTTTAGCTACCAGCCGCCGCGGAGAGGGTGAACCGGTGGGTTCGGCGCATCGTTGAAGAAATCGCGGCTGAACAGCAGGTGGAGGGCGATCACATAATCGATGCCGGCCATCAGGAAGGTCCAGGTCAGGGACGCGGCAAAAGGTCCGAAACCGGGCGCAACGGCGAGGCTACAGCCGCTAAGGAGAAGCAGCAGAAATCCCGGCCAGTACGAGAGACTGATGGCGATTACGTGAAATGGCATTGGGCCGCCGACTTCGCTGCGGCGCCGCATCCAGGTGATTCCTTCGACCAGAAACCCGAGGCTGCCGGCAAAGAGACTTGAACCGCGCCAGGCCGCCGTGGGGCTTGCGCCCAAACCACAGATGAGCGGCGGCAGCAGGCAGACCACCGCGATCGCAAATCCGCTCATGAAGTAATTGACCATCAGGAAGGCGTCGTAACGCGAGAGCGTGCCGCCCGCGGCTTGGCGCAGCACCGTGATCAGTGCGGAAAAGCCGGAAAAGGTGATCGATAGCGTCGCCAGGGCATAGAGATAGCCGGCGCCCGCGAGTTCCATGCGTTACGGCGCCCGGGTTCAGATCAAACCCGCGGCGCGGGCCCAGCGATACTTCGCGCCGAGCACGGCGACCGGTTTCTCGGTCGTATAGGGATAGGCCGGGATGCCGTGATCGAAGAGATAGCTGCTGGCCTCCTCGACCTGGACGTCGCCCACTAGTGACGCGACGACCGGCTTATCGATGCCCTTGCGGCGGTACTCCTCGACGACTTCCGCGCACAACTGCGCAAAAACCATCGGCGGAGTGATGATGGTGTGCCAGTAGCCGAGGATCAGGGCGTGGATGCGCGGGTCCTGGAGACCCAGGGCGATGGTGTTGCGATAGGTGGTCGGCGGCTCACCGCCGGTGATATCGACCGGATTACCGGCGGCGCCGAACGGCGGGATAAACTTGCGGAAGGCGGCATCGAGATCGTCCGGCATCGCCATCAGCTTGAGACGGTTGTCGACACATGCGTCAGAGAGCAACACGCCCGAGCCGCCGGCACCGGTGATAATCAGCACGTTCTCACCCTTGGGCGTCGGCAGCATCGGCAGGCAGCGGGCGAATTCGAGCATGTCATTGAGCGCATAGGCGCGAACCACGCCGCTCTGCCCGAGGATATCGTCATAGATACGATCGTTGCCGGCGAGGGCGGCGGTATGGGACTGCGCGGCGCGCGCCCCCATCGCGGTGCGTCCTGCCTTCAGGACGATTACCGGCTTTTGTCGGGAAACCCGCCGCGCCACCTCGGCGAAGGAGCGGCCGTCCTTGAGGTCCTCGACGTGCATCGCGACGACCTGGGTATTGGGATCCTGTTCGAAGAAGGTGAGCAGATCGTCTTCATCGATGTCGGCTTTGTTGCCGAGGCCGACGATCGCCGAGACGCCCATCTTGGCCGAACGGCTGAAGCCGATGATCGCCATCCCGACGCCGCCGCTCTGCGAGGACAGGGCGGCGGTGCCCTTGACGTCGTAGGGGGTGCAGAAGGTGGCGCAGAGGTTTTTGTGGGTGTAGTAGAAGCCGTAGATATTGGGACCCATCAGGCGCACGTTGTATTCGCGCGCGATCTTCACGAGTTCGCGCTGGCCCTCGACGTTGCCGGTTTCGGCAAAGCCGGAGGGGATCAGAACGGCGCCGGGAATCTGCTTCTCACCGCATTCCTTGAGGGCGGCGGGGACCAGCGTCGCGGGGATGGCGAAGACCGCCACGTCGACCGGCCCGGGGATCTCCTTGACGCTTTTGTAGGCCTTGCGGCCGAGCACCTCGGGCGCTTTGGGATGGATCGGGTAGATGTGGCCCTGATAGCCGCCGTTGATGAGATTCTTCATCACGGAGTTGCCGATTTTGCCGTCCTCGGGGGAGGCGCCGATAACGGCGACCGCTTCGGGCCGCATGATCCGGTTCATGGCGCGCAGGATTTCGTCGCGCGAGGGCCGATAGCGTTGCGCCGGCGGCGCAAAGTCGAGCAGCACGCGCACGTCCACCGCGGTGGCGCCTTCTTTGGTCGCGAAAATCGGGTTCAGGTCGAGTTCCCGGATTTGGGGAAAATCGCTGACGAGGTGCGACACGGCGACGATGATGCGCGCGATCGCCAGCCGATTAACCGGGTCGCCGCCGCGCACGCCGCGCAGGATCTCGCTCGCGGCGATACTGTCGAGCATCGAAAGGGCCTCGGCTTCGGTGACCGGGGCGAGGCGAAAGGTGACGTCCTTGAGCACCTCGACCAGAACGCCGCCGAGCCCGAAGGCGACGACCTTCTCGAAACTGGGGTCGGTGAGCGCACCGACGATTACCTCCTGGCCGCCGGTGACCATCCGCTGGATGAGCACGCCCTCGATCTGGGCCGCAGGTTGGTGGGCCCGGGCTTTGGCGATGATTTCATCATAGGTTTCGGCGGCCGCTTCGGGACTCCTGACCCCGACCACCACGCCACCCGCTTCAGTCTTGTGAAGGATATCCGGAGAGACGATCTTCATGACGACCGGAAAGCCGATTTCGGCAGCGAGACGGGCCGCTTCCCGCGATTCGCGAGCGAGGCGCTCGGCCGGCACCGGGATGCCATAAGCCTCGCACAGCGCACGGCCCTCGGCGGGCCCCAGATGGGTTCGGGCGGCGGCCCGCGCCGCCTCGAGCAGCTTGCTTACCGAATCGCGGTCGTAACTCATCGCTCCTCCGGGTCGGACACCGGCAACCTTAGCCGCTGTTTCATGCAGGAATAGTCGGTCATCAACCTAACGCTCGGTAAGCGCGGCGGTCAAACCGCAGCGCGGACGGAGCTTGTGTCTCCTGCAGCCATGTGCGCAAATAAGGCTCTAGCGTCCTGCCTGAGACAAAAGGAATTCAAGCCCATCCGGGGCGTCGTAAAATTTGGTTAAGGAGCTCGCCATGGTAGAGAAAATCATCGATCTGATCGGAATTTCATCGAATTCGATCGAAGATGCGGTGCAGATTGCGCTTGCCCGCGCGGGGGTGACGGTCAAGGGGATCCATCATGCGCACGTCGAGGATATCTCGGCGGTGGTCGAAGACAATCAGGTGAAGCAGTGGCGCGTCGCTTTGAAGGCGACCTTCCTGGTGCGCGATCAACTGCATGAATAAAACGTTTCACTTGCAGTGGACTGAGCGGTTTAAGACTGCCGGCCGCGATTGGAAGTGAACTCTTGCCACGGACCGACCTCGCGCTGAACCGACGCTTGAGCGCGGTTATGGTGGACTGAGCCGGTCCAGAAAGTCGATCTTATGCCTGCGAAAATTGCTGAAGTTCATCCGGGAATCTACGAAATCTTCCTGCCGCTCCCGATGCGCCCGACCATCATCAATGTCTACCTGGTCGATTGTCATGGGGCCTGGGCCCTGATCGATACCGGAATGAACACGCCCGACAGCGTCGCGACCCTGGAGGATGCTTTCAGTCAGGTGGGTATCCGCCTCGAGGATCTGACGGTGCTGTTCGGCACCCATCATCACGTAGATCATTTTGGCGCATCCTCGACCATCAAGCGCCGTTCCCCGCAGGTGACCGCCCTGCTCCATCAACTGGAGACCGAGCGGATCAACCGGATGCTCAGTCTGGGCGGGCCGATTTCCGAGCGTCCGGAAGCCATGGAGTTTTTCCGCACGAACGGGTTTCCGATCGAGAAGCATCCGCCCGAAGCGATGCGGCCGATGTGGTTCGGGACGGACATGTACAGTCCGCTGGATCGTCCCGACCGTTACCTGAACGACGGCGACGTGGTTCCGGTCGGTGATCGGCAGTTCGAGATTGTGTGGACTCCCGGGCATGCGCCGGGCCATTGCGTGATTTACCTGCGCAAGGAAAAGGTCATGATCGTCGGGGACCATCTGTTGCCGAAGATCACGCCGCACGTCGGGCTTTATCCGTCGGCGCCGACCGGTAACCCGCTGGGCGATTTCATCAATTCGCAGATGAAGGTGCAGCGCTTCGATGTTGAGCTGGTGCTGCCGGCTCACGGTGGCGTTTTCCACGACCATCGCCATCGCGCCAACCAGCTCATCGAGCATCATCGTTATCGTGAAGCGGAGATGCTCGACCTCGTGCGGCGGCGGCCGAAGTGTGCGTTTGAGGTGGCGTCGCAGGTTTTCGGTGATGAAGAGCGGCCGATCGCGCATGTGATGGCGGCGACGTTCGAGACGCTGGCGCATCTTGAACTGGCGCGGATTGAGGGGCGCGCGCGGCGGATCGATCGCGACGGCGTTGCGCTCTATCAGGCGGTCTGACGGCTAAACGACAAGCCAAAGGACGAACGGCTTGAAGACGCCAAGGGCGCTGCCAAGCCGTTCGTCAAGGTACAAATCAGGAGCGGGCGCGTTATTGCGGCCGTGGTCAGACGGCTTCGCTCAGCCGCCCGCGCGAGGCGCGACGGCTGGGCGCCGAAATCTTGCCGCTGCGCACCACGGGCGAGCGGCGCGCGAGGCGCCGCGCTGAATCACCCGCCAGTTGCTGCATGCGCCATTGGCGCAGACCCGCGCGAAGGAATCGCGGCTCGATTCCCAGGGTTTCGCAAACCGTCGTGAAGGAGAACAGGCCGTCGCTCGAGTCGTTGCAGAGCCACTGCTCGGCTTCGGCGAAGAGCCGCTTGCGCGGGCCGCTAGTGGCCGTCGCATTGTTCTGAAAGCAACGCAGCGCATCCTCCAGCACCGCCATCATCAGACGCTTCACCGGCGTGAGCGTACTGTCATCGCGACGGCAGTCGTAAAACTGCTCGGGCGTGACTATATCCGGAACGAAGATTGAACCCAGTGCGCCATTTTCCCAGTCCATCGGCAACTACCCATTCCCCCAACGCGACCGCCTCGTGCGATCGCCGCTGAGAACCACGAGACTCTTAGCCAGTCCGGTTTAGGCGTTGAAATGAAGCAAGCTATGTGCCGCATCATCGCGACGATTTTAGCGCGGCGCCCACCGGTGCCGTCGATGGGAGCATTAGCCGTCATCTGCAATGAGCCGGAAAACGGCAGGTTATGCTTTGGCTAAATCTGCGTGATGGATAAGATTGGGTAAATTTAAGGTGAGGTATCTATAAGAGCGGCGAATCTTTGCGGAAGATTTGGATTTCCTTGCGCCCACGCTGTCGCGCTTACTCCGTTCGGCGCGCTTAAGGGCCTTTTCGCTGAACGCTACAAATTCTCGCAAAAGGCGAACGGCGCAGGCATTCGTTCATTGCACCTGGCCATGACCGCGGCGGCGCTCGAGGCCGAGTTTCCGTTCCTCGAGCTTGAAGGTGAGCACATCTGCAAGGCAACTGACGCGCGAAGCGCCAGCTTCAAGGAGGGTCTGCTTTTCGAGGGGAGCGATATCCAGATGGAAGCAGATATAGTTGACCAGAGCGGCGCCGGTCAGTTTGCGCTCGTCGACCAGGGAGCGCCACAGGGTGTCGGCGGAAGCGCCGATAAACTCCTTGAGGAGCCGATGGAGCCCGTCGATCTCGTCGAGCCGCTCCATCGCGCTCGGCAGCCATTCAATCTCGGCCGTGCGATAAGCGTGATCGCGTGATTCACGCACAATCCGAAAGGCCCCGAAACTGTCGAGCAGCAGATTGTAGCGCCCGTCGCTCAGCCGCGATAACGCACTGATACGACCGGCGCAGCCGATCTCGTATACGTCGGGGTAAGCATAGTAGTCGCGCTCCCAGTTGCTCTTGAGCATGGTCA
Organism: Pseudomonadota bacterium; assembly: GCA_021325355.1. Classification (GTDB taxonomy): domain Bacteria; phylum Desulfobacterota; class Binatia; order Binatales; family Binataceae; genus JAJPHI01. The sequence goes on along the minus strand of JAJPHI010000011.1, from coordinate 113,355 downwards.
TGCCGATGATGCCGTCGCCGGCGCTGGCGTCGTGCACCATCTGCCGATAGCGCGGCTCGAAAATATGCAGCGGCACGGTAACGTCGGGGAACAGGACGAAGTCGGGGAGCGGAAACAGCGGTATCACGCGCGGATAATCGGCCATGACGATCCACTCCAGCAGACGGGAGATTAGCCAACAGTCGAGACTAGGACCGGACGCCTTCGGCGGTCAAGGCGCGGCGGCAGGGCGACCGGAATGAGGTCATGGCGGGGCGACGCGGGCTTCTGGCAAATTGATTGGCCTGCGCTATAGTCCGAGCGTCGGCTGCTGCCAGCGCCGGCACGGAGAAGCAAGTGGCGGGACTAGCGCTCGACGATCTCATCGTACTGGAATTCGCGGAAATGGTTTCGGGTCCGATGTGCGGCAAGATGTTCGCTGACATGGGCGCGGAAGTTATCAAGCTGGAACGCCCGGGTATCGGCGATCCGAGTCGCACGCTGCCGCCCTTCGTCAACGACCGCCCGCATCCGGAGCAGAGCGGCTTTTTCTTTTATCTCAACACCTCGAAAAAAAGCGTGACGCTGGATCCGGCGAAGCCTTCGGGCGCCGCGCTTTTCCGCGAATTGGTCAAGGGCGCCGATATGCTCATCGAGAATCATCCCCCGGGGTATCTCGAGGGGATTGGTCTCGGCTACGAGACGCTGAAGGCGCTCAATCCCCGGCTGATTCTCGTCTCGATTTCGCCTTTCGGTCAGAGCGGCCCATACCGCGACTGGAAGGGGACCGACCTTATCGAATGGGCGATGAGCCTGACGGGTTACAACACGCCCACCCTGGTCGACGACGAGAATCGCGAGAACCCGCTCAGGGCACCCGGGCACGCGGCGGAAACGATGGGCGCGGCGAATGCCGCGGCGGCGGCGATGATGGCGCTGTTCCATCGCGACGCCACCGGCGAGGGACAGTGGCTCGACGTGCCGTGCTGGCAGGCGGTGGTCAACACCGCCAAGATCGAGATGGCGATCTGGAGCTACGTCGGGATGCCTTTCAGCCGGCTACGGAAGAACGTCTCAGTCGGTCTCGAACCGCTGCCCTGTCGCGACGGCTATGTCTATGTGCTGTGGGCGGCGGACGCGCACTGGATCGCGCTCAAAAAGCTGCTCGGCAATCCGGAAGTGCTCGATAGCGAAATCTTTGACAACCTCGCCGGACGGCATGAACACGATGATGTTCTGCGGCCGCTGATCCGCGCGGAACTGGCGAAGCACGACATGGAATATCTGGTCAGCGAAGGGCAGCGCCTCGGGCTGACGATCGGTCCGGTGTATACGGTTGGGCAGGCGGCCAATCATTCCCATCTGAAGGCGCGCGACGCCTTCGTGGAAATCGAACATCCGCTCGCCGGACGGATCACGATCCCGCATCATTTGGTGTCACTGACGGCGACGCCGCCGAAGCCTGATCGCGCGCCGCTGCTGGGCGAGCACAACAGCGAAATTTTCGGGAAGTTGGGGCTATCGGCAGCTCAGCAACAGGCCCTGCGCGCCGCCGGAGTTATCTGAGCAAGGATTGCTGAGGCATTCGATGGCACGAGGTATCGCGCAGCCGAAGGGCGTCGCGGCTGCCTCGGAGGATTAAGGAGAAACCATGGCGCTGCCGCTTGCGGGAATCCGGATTGCCGACTTCAGTTGGATTATCAATGGTCCCCAAATCGCCCAGTGGATGGCGGTGATGGGTGCCGAAGTTATCAAGATCGAGTCGCAGGTCTACATCGATATCGGGCGGACCAACCCCGCGGGCCTGCCGCGCGACGCCAAGGGCTACAACAGCAATGGCTTTTACCACATGCTCAACTACGGCAAGAAGGCGGTCAATCTGAATCTGGCGACCGATCGCGGCCGTGACCTGGCCCATGCGCTGATCCGCAAGAGCGATTTCGTGCTGGAATGTTTTCCGACGCCGATTTCGGAAAAGCTCGGCTTGACCTACGACGTGATCAAGCAGGTGAAGCGCGACATCATCATGATTTCGGTCTCGCTTCTGGGCAAGACGGGTACTGAGCCTTCGCGCTGGGTCGGATGGGGTCCGCTGGCGTGCTGCTTTGCCGGTCTCTTCGACGCTCAAGGATATCCCGGCGGCCCCCCGCGTCAGACCGGCGGCACCTGGCCCGACTATGCAATCGCCTCGACGGTGGTCTTTCATGCGCTCGCCGCCCTGCGTCATCGCAATCGCACCGGCGAAGGCCAGTGGATCGACGCGAGCATGGGCGAGACCGTGATCGGTCAGATGCACGAATACTACACCGAGTACTTCATGCACGGGCGCGAGCGCGGGAAGCGCGCCAATGCCGACGACGTGATGGCGCCGCACAATACCTATAAATGCCGCGGCGAGGATAAATGGATCGCGATCGCGGTCGGCAACGATAGTGAATGGCAGAGCTTATGCCGCGTGATGGGCAATCCGGAATGGGCCCACGATCCGAAATTCGCCGATCAGTTCGGACGCCATCAGCACCGCGACGAAATCGATGCCCATCTGCGCTCCTGGACCAGTCAGCACGATCATATGGAGCTGGCCACGAAGCTGCAGGAAGCCGGCGTTCCCGCCGGGCCAGTGTTGGACAGCGTGCAGATCCATCAGGACCCGCATCTGTGGGAATGGGGCTACTGGTGGCGGCTAAATCATCGCGAGGTCGGCGAACGGATCGTTCCCGGGATGCCGGTGAAGATGAGCAAGGTGCCGCAATTCAATTATTCGCCGCCACCCGACCTGGGCCAGCACAATCGCGAAGTGTTCGGCGGCCTGCTGGGCTTGTCGGAGGCGGAAATCAGCCGGCTAATGGAAGAAAAGGTGATTTACTAGCAACCCTCGCAACGAAGGGTGTCGCAACCGTAATCTTCGAGCCGGCTACGGAGCGGCGGCGAGGCGCGAGCGCGCCGGACGGCGGAGCGGCCGGGTACGCGGCTCGGCGGCGGCTTCGCGATCGCGAGCGGCATCGATCGCGCGGATCCGCTCTGAACCGCCGATGCCGGCGCGCAGAAACTTGATCCCACCGTCGATCTCGTCGCTCGAGATTTCCTTGGCGGTTTCTTCAAGGATTCGCCGCAGGTATTCGAGCCCCCGCGAAACCATCGTGCCGAGGAACTGCTCCCCGCGCGGAGTCAGGAACACCGTCTTTTCGCGAGCCGAGTCGGCGCTCTCCGCGAGCCGCACCAGGCCGAGCGGCGGCCGCATCATGGCCCGCAGGGCCTTGGTCACGGCGGGGCTGGTGATATCGAACCAGTCCTGGAGCTTGCGAAAGATATCCTTGCGGCGCATCCCGCGAGCACTCTCGCCTTCGGAGCGGATGAGCCACAGAATCGCGGCCTGCTTGCGGGTGAGTTCACCGCGCATCGCATCCTCGAGCGCCATGTTGCTGCCGTAGTGCACCGCATAGAACATCTCGAGCAGTTCGGCCGATTGGCGGCGAATCGATGACGAGGGGTTGGTCGAGGATTCGTTCTCCATTTTCCTAAGTGCAGTCAAAGGCACCTGGCTTTTCCTTGACAGGACCGCAGTGTAGCGCTTGACTGGAGCGGAGACAAATCATTAACCAGGGCAACAGTTAAATGGAGGGTGCTGCATGAAATTCGGCATGTTGTACGAGATGGAGACGCCGCGGCCATGGAACGCGCTGAGTGAGTATAACATATACTGGCAGGCGCTCGCGCAGATCGAGCTCGCCGACCGCATCGGCATCGACTATGTGTGGGAAGTCGAGCATCACTTCCTCGAAGAGTACTCCCATAGTTCGGCGCCAGAGGTCTTTTATGGCGCCGTCAGTCAGCGTACCAAAAATATCCGCATCGCACACGGCGTGCGACTGTTGCCCTTCAATTTCAATAACCCAATTAAAGTAGCAGAACAGGCCGCCGTGCTCGATATTATGAGCAACGGGCGGATGGAGCTCGGGACCGGGCGTTCGACCACGGCGCAGGAGCTTGACGGCTTTTCGGTTGACTACGATCGCACGCGCCAGGAAGTCCGCGAAGCGCTCGAAATTATCGTCAAGGCCTGGACCGACGAGATTCTCGAATTCGATGGCAAGCTGATGAAGATCCCGCCGCGGCGGGTGGTGCCCAAGCCGATCCAGAAGCCGCATCCGCCGATGTGGATGGCGTGCGTGGCGCCCGACTCGTATGAGCTGGCCGGCGACCGCGGGCTCGGGGCGCTTAGCTTCAGCCTTAATTTCGAGCAGGTGCAGAAGAGCATGGAAGCCCACAAGAAGGCTTTCGCCAAACGCTCCGACCAGGTGCCGAAGGTGCCGAACGATCAGTTCGCGGGCCTCATCATCTGCCATGTGGCGGAGAACAAGGAGGAGGAAGCCATCGGGATCGAGGGCGCGCGCTGGTTCATGCACAACGTCGCCAAGCTGTTCGAACCGCTGATGGTCAAGAACAAGCTGTATTCGTACGAATATCTGCGCCACCTGATGAACATGGATCTCGATCCGAAGGACGCGCCCGACGCGCAACTGAAGCAGCATCACATGGTGGTGGTCGGCAATCCGGACGAGGTCTGCCGCAAGCTCGAGGCGTTCGAAAAAACCGGCATCGACCAGGTCATCATGTTCAAGCAGGCGGGCCGCATCCCGCACCAGAACATCATGAAGTCGCTGCGGCTCATCGGAAAGCACGTGCTGCCGCACTTCAATCCACATCGCACGATCGCCAGCGAGGAAATCTCGCTGGCTGCCGCCGGTAGGTAGGCTGAATCATCGCCGGTGTTGGGTGCGGTCATCGCCGACCGCGCCCGCACCGGCATCTTTTTCCCGTCAAACTCCGCTTACGGGCCCGACGGCCGACCGCATGAAGAATCGCGAAGGCCTGTGCCGCGCCGGTCCGCTGATAGACGGTGCGCGCGAGTCCTTGCCGTGCCGTCGCGAAGGGGCGTCGCTGCGCCGAAGCGCCTCGCGCGGCGCGCCGTCCATCTGTTAACCGGGAGTTGCTCGTTCCCTTGACAAAACGATCACGGTGGATCTAAAGCTTAACTCCGGCAACAGTTGAGATCCGACAATCACGCAACCGCGGCAGGGACAGGCCGCGCACAGCTCGGGGAGGTTCTATGGCAGAGTTCGATACCATTATCAGAGGCGGAACGATCATCGACGGTACGCGGATGCCGCGTTTCCGCAGCGACGTCGGGATCAAGGACGGCAAAATCGCCAAGATTGGGTACCTGAAGAATCATCAGGCCCGCAAAGTGATCGACGCCGCGGGGCAGTTCGTCGTTCCCGGGTTTGTCGATCTGCATACCCATTATGATGCGCAGCTCTTCTGGGACCCCTACTGCACCATCTCGAGCTGGCACGGAGTCACTTCGGTGGTGATCGGCAACTGCGGGTTCGGCTTTGCGCCGGTCAAGCCGGATATGCGCGACCGCTCGATGCTCACGATGACGCGCACGGAGGCGATCCCGTACCCCTCGATGCAGGCCGGCCTGCCATGGGACTGGGTGACCTATCCAGAGTTCCTCGACAGCATCGACCGTCGTCCGAAGGGCATCAATATGCTGCCGTTCATGCCGCTCGCCCCGCTGATGACCTGGGTCATGGGCCTCGAAGACGCGAAGTCGGGGCGGATGCCGACCGAGGCCGAGCATGCCGAGATGCGGCGTCTGCTGCATGAGGCGATGGATCATGGGGCCTGCGGATGGTCGGCGCAGCGGCTCGGCCGCAACAGCGTTCAGGCCGACTTCGACGGCACGCCGATGGTCACGGACATCATGAAGAACGAGACCGCGATCGAGATGGCCAGAGTGCTGGGCGAACGCGGTGAGGGCTTCATCCAGATGACCTTCGCGCCGGATGCGGGGGACTACGAAGGCGACCTGCAGACCTATGCCGAGCGTCATTTCGAGGAGCTCGCCGAGATCAGCGGACGGCCGATTCTGTATAACGCGGTCGCCTCCAACGATTTCTATCCGGAGCGCCATCGCACGCAGTTGAAGTGGCTCGAAAGCTGCGTCGAGCGCGGGATTCGCGTCTATCCGCAGACCGCAACGCTCGAAGTCGGCTTCGCCTTCACGTTCAAGGACTGGAATCTGTGGGACGATCTGCCGGCGTGGCGCGAATGCACGACGGGCTCGATCGAAGATCGGCTGATGAAGCTGAGCGATCCCGAGCGGCGTCCGGCGCTGCGCGCCACCCAGCAAAGCGGACTGGTGACCAACAACTTCACCGACATCTTCGTGCTCGAGTGCAAGGACCCGGCTCTCAAGAAGTACGAGAACATGAAGATTGGCGAAATCGCCAAAATGGAAGGCAAGCACGAAGTCGACGCGATGCTCGATATCGCGTGCGCGGACGGGCTTAACGCCGAGTTCTACTCGCCGCCGATCAACAGCCGCGTGGATTACATGGCCGAGATTGTTAACTCACCCTCGATGGCGATCTTCGGGGTCTCTGACGGCGGCGCGCACACCAAGTTCTTCACCGGCGGCCGCTGGCCCACCGAAACGCTGATCCGTTTGGTGCGCGACAATCACGTCCTGACGCTCGAAGAGGCGCATTTCCGCCTGAGCGCTCATGCGGCGATGTGCGCCGGGTTCAGGAATCGCGGCACCCTGGTTGAAGGATCGGCGGCCGACGTGGTGGTCTACGATTTGAACAAGCTGAACATCACGCCGATGGAAATCGTCCGCGACTTCCCGGCCGGCGAGTGGCGACGGGTGCAGCGCGCCGAAGGTTATCACACCATCATGGTGAACGGTGAGGTGATCTTCGAGGACGGCAAGAGCACCGGCGCAACGCCGGGACGTCTCCTGCGTCACGGCGCCTGAGGATTTTACGCAGGTTCGGATCGTCTCCGGGATCGGCAGGCACGGAGTTCCACTCCGTGCCTGTCTTTTCCGGAGCTGGAGCAACGGGTTTTGCTCTGTGCCCGTGAGGGAAGCTATAACTTAACGCGCGGGTGTGCGCGGAAACTACACCCATCTTTTGACGGAGGCCCCATCTATGAAGTTCATGTTCTTTGTCCTGCCGACGCTGCCGGCGACGCTTGAGGAGCGTAAGCGCCTCCGCCCGATCGCGATGCATCAGGAGCGCTGGGACCGCATGATCCAGGAGGTCGTGGAATGCGCTCAATTGGCTGAGGAGGTCGGCTTCGACGGCTTCTGCTTCCCCGAACATCACCTGCACAGCGAAGGCGTCGAGATGGGCAGTCTGCCGGTGCTCACCCAACACGTCATTCATAACACCAAGCGGATCAAGGTCGGTCCGATAGGCTACGTCCTGCCGGGATGGAATCCGCTGCGCCTTGCCCTCGAGATCGCATGGCTGGATCAGCTCACCAAGGGTCGCACCTTTGTCGGCTTCGCGCGCGGCTATCAGACGCGATGGCTCAATCAGATGGCGCAGAAGGTCGATGTCTCGGCCACCATGAGCGATAAATCAGAGACCGACCGGGTCAACCGCGAGGCGTTCGAAGAGGTCTTCCGCTTCCTTAAGCTCGCCTGGGGCACCGAGCCCTTCAGCTTCAAGGGCAAGTACTACGAGTATCCGCATCCGCAGGAAGGCACGCCTTGGCCGGCGGCCGACTGGACCCGTCAATACGGCTTCCCCGGCGAGGTGGACGAGCTCGGGCGGATTCAGAAGATCAACATCGTACCCAAACCGTATCAGAAACCGCATCCGCCGCTCTTCCAGGCCTTCTCCGTCAGCGAAGCGACGATTCGATGGTGCGCGCAGGAGAGCATCATTCCGACGGTGCTGCTGCCGCAGCCGCCCGTGGTGCGGCAATTTGCCGAGGCTTATCAGGCGGAAGCCGAGAAGGCGGGACGCAAGCTGAAGCTCGGCGAGAGTTTCGGCGTCCTGCACTGCGTCAATATCGCGGAGAACAAACAAAAAGCCTACGAGCTGGCCGAGCAGGGCATCCTTGGCGTCGGCTTCAAGCAGTTCTTCCATCACTTCGGTTTCTCCGAAGCCTTCCGTCTGCCGGAAGACGAAGCGCGCTATCCGAGTGGCAAAGTGATGCTGCCGGCGTCAGAACTGACCATGGATCGCTTCGAGAAGAACAAGTTCGCGTACTTCGGGACTCCCTCGGACGTTATCCGGGAGATGGACGCGGTGGTCGAGAACGTCCATCCTGAGTGGTTCGTGTGGCAGAGCGATCAGGGCTTTCTGCCGCTGGATCAGGTCAAGCGGCAGCTCGAGATCTTCGGCAAGGAGATCCTCCCGCGTTATCGCTAGAGCGCTGTTCGCATTAGTGGTGATGCCCTTCCGCCCGCTCCGATCGGGCGGAAGGGCAAACTAGCGCATCTGTTCCGACTCCGGGCGGCTGTCCTCGTCCGTTTCCGCGGCTCAGCGTCATTCAGTCATCTGTGCAGCGACGAAGTAGATTCGGCGTGCAGCCTGATCGTCGTTATTTCAAAGCGCAAGCGATAATTTCGCGATGCGAATATTCTTTTGCCGTCTTCCCAAACTCAACACGTGCGACCTTGCAGCGAAGGGATAGCACTTTAAGGGCATAAGCCTTGCACCGGGTCTGAAGCGAGCCTGACCTGCGACAAATCGAGTCAACGCGCGAGTAGGCAATCCGGCGCGCGTTTGATGATTTGATTTGGAGCGCTTCATTGGCGAAAGATAAGAAAATCTTCCCAGGTGTTCAGTATGAAGCCGAATGAACTGAAAGAGTTGCGCCGGATCGCTCGCCGCTATCAGGCGCTGCTCGAGGCATTCGGCGCTATCGCGTGGACCGCCAATGCAGATGGCGAGTTCGTTGAACCGCACGCAGGTTGGGAAAAATATACGGCGCAGACCTGGCAGGACTGTCGCGGTCGCGGCTGGCTCGCCGCAGTTCATCCTGACGACCGCGACCAGCTTATCCGTACCTGGCACGACTGGACCACCATTCGGACGTCTTTCCAGATTGCGGCGCGGGTCTGGTCGGCTACTCATCGGGATTACCGATCATTCCGCTGTACCGGGATTCGCCTCCTCGGCGCGGAGGACGACTCCGACTGGTTGATGGTGATGACTGAGGGCACGCGCGAGAACGAGGGGCGTCGCGTCGCCAGCGAAGCCGCGCAGGCCGGCACTGACAAAGCGCATTTTCTGGCGACCGTGAGCCACGATCTGCGCCAGCCGCTGCAGACTTTGGCGGCGGTGATGGGCGCGCTGCGCGCCGTCCCGCACGAAGCAGACGAGGCCCGGCTCATCGCCCGCGCTGATCGCGCCATAACCAATCTGACGAACCTGCTCAACGCGCTGGTGCAGCTCGCGCAGTTCGAATCCGGCAACCCTTCGATCAATCTGCAAAGCTTTAGCCTGGAGGGGCTGTTCAGCGAGTTGCGGACTGAATTCGAACCGGCCGCATCGGCCGCCGAGCTTGCACTGGTGATCGAACCAACCGATCTTCACGTGCTGAGCGATTTCACCCTGCTGAAACGTATGATCAGCAATCTGCTGGAAAATGCGATCCGTTACACGCCGCCGGGCGGGAAGGTGGCGGTGGCGGCGGGACGGGTAGCGCCCACCGCGGACGGTGACGGCGTAAACGAGACGGTTCGCATCACCGTTAATGATACAGGGATTGGGCTGGCGCTCGAACGCGCGACCGAGATGGCCAAAGCTTTCCGCCACTTTCCGCAGAGCGAGGGTGATGAATATCGAGTTCTCGGTCTGGGTCTATCAATCGTGGCCCGGCTCGGCGCGCTCATCGATCATCCGATTGATATGAATTCCGAGCTCGGTCGCGGCAGCACCTTCAGTATCTCGTTGCCACTTTCTCGGCCCGGAAATGAGGACCACGTGAAACGATCGAACTGGTCGGCTTTAGGAGGACGGGTTCTGGTGGTCGAGGACAGCAGCGACGTCGGTGAAGCATTGACCCAACTGCTCGAGCTCAAGGGTTTCGAGACCACGCTGGTGCGTTCGGCGGACGAAGCGGCCCAGCGTCTGGAAGGAACCGTGCAGAGCTTTCAATTTCTGATCTCCGATTTCCGGCTGCCGGACCGCACCGGGATCGAAGTGGCTGAGATGGCGGTTCGGCGTTTCCCCGCGATAAAGCCGATCATTTTGACCGGAGACGTAATCGATCGTCGGCTCGAGACGGCGCGCGAAAAAGGGTTCCGCGTCCTGCACAAGCCCGTCGAGCTCGAGACGCTGCTGGCAGCGCTCCAGTCGAGCTAATCCCGCGATCGTCCACTCCCTGCCCTGCTGACGGCGACCGTATGTGTGGTCGCCGGTCTTACTTGATATCATCCTGCTCGAGCGCTGCATCCGCGCGGCGCAGACGGCTTCGTCTGCCCGGTCGGTAATCAGCAATCAGCCGCCTGGGAGGTACGGCAGTCGATGGTGAAACAGCTTGTCGCTCGGCTGGATGAGTATCCGTTGATCCGCCGATGCTACGGTCTGGTGCGCGAGGATCTGCAGACGATCTACTCGCGCGATATTCAAAAATGGCTGCTGGTCGCGCCCATCATCGGTGTCGTGAGCGGACTGGTCGTCACCGCGGTAACCCTGGTGATCCTCAATGGATTGTGGGCGCGACTGCTCCCGCACTATCTGCACCATCCGTGGCTGATTCTGCCGGGGTTACTTTTCGGCTTTGTCTGCACCGGTCTGATTATGCAGTACCGCACGCCCAATCCCGATGAACATTCGACCGAAGAGATTATCGTCGCGTACCATCATCGGCAGGGCGCGGTTGATGTCGGGCCCTTCTGGTGGAAGCTGCTGGCAGCGGTCACGACGGTAGGGTTCGGTGGCAGCGCTGCGCTCGAGGGTCCGAGCATCTATGCGGGCGGAGCCATCGGTTCGTGGTTGTGGAGCGTGTTGACGCGCTTCCGCCTGCCGCTGCGCGACCGCCGCATCATGCTGATCAGCGGGGCTGCGGCGGGTATGGCCGCGGTCTTCCGCGCGCCGCTGACCGGTCTCGTCTTTGCCCTCGAGATGCCCTACAAGGACGACCTTGCGCACGAGGCTTTGCTGCCGTCGCTCATCGCCTCGGTGGTGGCCTATGCGGTGCTTATCGGGATCGTCGGTTCGCAGCCGTTGTTCGGCTTCGTCGGGACCGCCACCTTTTCGCCGATGGATATCCTGTGGTCGGCGTTGCTCGGCCTGATTATCGGCGTTATCGCGATGATCTACACGACCGGGTTCCGTCGCGCGCGCGCCTTCGCCATCAACGCGAAGATGCCGCACACGACGAAACTGCTGATTGGCGGGGCGCTGACGGCGCTTTGCGGTCTGCTGTTCATCGCCATATTTCCCGGCAATCTGATTCCGATCGGACCGAATTACGAAGCCGTACGCGAGGTTTTGATGGTGCCGCACGGTTCCCTCGAACTGATCACGTTTGCGGTCCTGAAGCTGCTGGCGACGCTGTTTTCGTTGGGAAGCGGTGGCGTCAGCGCGATGTTCGTGCCCTTGTTCCTGGTCGGCGGCTGCTTCGGCAGCGCGTTCGCGCAATCCGTCGTGCATACGACGACGTTCGATCTTTATGCGGCCGTCGGGATGGCGGCGTTTATCGCGGCCGGCTACAAGACGCCGTTGGCGGCCGTGGTCTTCGTCGCCGAAACCACGGCGGGACATGCTTTTCTGATCCCGAGCCTGGTCGGGGCAGCCTGCGCCTATGCGATTTCGGGCGAAGCGTCCGCCTCGCGCGATCAGCGACTGCACGAAGTCGTGAAACTCAGCGGCATCACCGGGGTGCCAATCCGTGAGGTGATGAGCCGGATCGCGGCAATTCCCGCAACGATGAGGATGGCCAATTTAGCGGCGACGGCGGCGGCGGGACCGACGGTGTTTCCCGTTGTCGACGGCGCGACGCCGATTGGCGTGCTCGACATCGCGCGACTCGACCACGCGCCGCCTGACGGTTGGGACAAGGTCACGGCGGCGGAGGCGTGTGATCGCGCGGCCGTACAGGTCTCCGACCGGACTGATGTAATCGAAGTCCTGCGCCTGTTTGCTCAGCGCGACGGCGAACAGAGCGCGATGGTTATCGGCGCGGACGGCTCGCCCGAAGGGGTCGTGACGAAGAGCGCCTTACTGCGTTATCTGCTCGCCGTTCCTCCGGCGTCCGAAGCGTCTTGCGGCGTCGACGCCGTTCCTTTAGATACTGCGCGCGATGAGCACGATAGGCGCACTTAAGGAATCGATCGGCCCAGAGCAGCCGCCGGCGCACACCGGGTTTGCCGGCGAAGCCGTGGCGCTCGCGTACATCGCGTTGATCGCGACCATCGCGTCGCTGACGGGGGCGTTCTACGTGATGTTTCCCGAGCTGGGCGCGCTGTCCCACGACGTCTTCACGCGACCGCGCGGCACCTGGGCGCGGAGCCCGATGATGCTGGCGGTAACCCCGGTTCTGACCGGCGCCGTCGGGGTCGCCGTGACCAACTGGCTGCCGTACGGCTACGCCTCCGTGATGCTGATCGTGGGCGCCTCGATCCTGATAATCGAGCTGCTCAAGTCGCCGGTCGCGCCGGCTATTTCGGCCGGACTGCTGCCTCGCGTCATCAACGTCACCAGTTGGTGGTACGCGCCGGGCATCATGCTCGGCACCTTTGCGCTCGCGGGACTATCAATCCTATGGAAGAAGATCGCGGCTCCGGCGGCGGACAACCCGCCTCGCGATCACCCCGTCGACGACGCGCTCGAAGAGACCGGCAGCGGCTATCTGTGGCTAGCGCCGCTGCTGACGTTCGTGCTGGTCGCTACTTTTATCGTGAAACTGACCGGACTCCGCTTCATCCTGTTTCCGCCGCTCGTGGTCATCGGCTTCGAGATGTTCGGACATACGGCGATCTGCCCATGGGCGCAGCGCCCGCTATGGCTCCCCGTGGCGTGCTTCCTGACCGCTTTCGGCGGGCTCGTGGTTTATCGGCTGTTCGGCTTTAATTTCCTTACTGCCGGATGCAGCATGGCCTGGGGCATCCTGGTCCTGCGCTGGTTCAATCTACATGTGCCCCCCGCTTTGGCGGTCGCGCTGCTGCCGATGGTGATGGATCATCCGACCGTATGGTACCCAATCTCGGTCGGCATCGGCACGCTCACCTGCACAGTATGGTTTCTGTTATACCAATCGCATATCGAACCTTACTGGACGCGTGAAACCGCGGGCTGATTCAAGGATCAAAAGGAAAGCCACATGCCGCTCAAATTGAAGAAGACGGTTGCTGAACTGGTCGCGGAAGCGAACGCGGAAATCGAAACGATCAGCGCGGCGGAAGCTATCAAGCTTAAATCCGATCCGAACGTGGTTTTTGTTGATATTCGCGATATCCGGGAACTGGATCGCGACGGACGGGTACCGGGCGCCCTGCATGCGCCGCGCGGCATGCTCGAGTTCTGGGTCGATCCCGCAACTCCGTACCATCGCGAGATCTTCGACTCCGGCAAGAAGTTCGTGTTCTTCTGCGCGGGCGGACTCCGCTCGGCTCTCGCCACGCAGCAACTGCAGCGGATGGGTCTCGAACCGGTATGCCACATCGCGGGCGGCTTTCGCGCCTGGCAGGAGGCCGGCGGACCGGTCGAACCCGGATCAAAGACCCCGAAAGCCAACGCCTGATCGCCCAAGTCCGATCGGGTAAGTCGCGACGGTTTTGCGCCGAGTCCGCACGGTTACGGACTCGTCGGACAAGACGTATCCGGCGGTTCCCCACTGCTGTACGCACATTGCGCTCCGGCGATGCCGGCGGCTTCGGCATTAAAGGGAACGTTCCAGTTCTTTTCGAAGCCGGGATCCGCGGTGAACAGAACCGGCGCCGGCCGATGGTGGTTGGCGGCGTCGTCCGGCACGAAGTTGGTCGGGAAGGTAATCTGCACCGCCGGGCAACCGCCCGCGGGACAATCCAGGTCCTTCACCGACCAACTGCAGATGGCGTCCTGTCCGGCGGCGTTTTTCTCATGGCAGGCCGCGTACAGATAGTTCGTCGGATCACTGATATTGCACTGACACTGACTGGTCGAAGTGTTCCATGCGCACATCGACGACGGCTGACATAGCGACGCGCCCAGCGGATTCGCCGCCGGCTTGGTCAGATCGAAGGCGTCGGCGAGGGAACTCATGTCGGTGGTAATCGTCAGATATCCGGTCGAAGGTTCATAAACGCTCGACCATCCCGGCGGCAGCGCGCCGCCATTTGCCGCTCTGAAGCGGTATTTCGCGGTCGTGATATCAACCAATCCGAACTTCACATTGGTTGTCCCGAGGTTCGCCGGCTCGCCAGTGCCGAGATATAAAATATACTTCTGCGTGGTAGCGGCGTTGGAATATAGAAAGAACAAATCGTACACATCGCCCCCGGTAAAGGCATTGATACTAATCGCGCCCTCACTTTTCTGCGTCGCCGCCGAAACCGTCGTGTCGATGTAATAGACACCATGGTTCGCGGTGAGGCCGCTGCGCTGAAACGTATTTTGCCCCATCATCCGCTTCTGCTGGGCCAGTCCCGCCGTCTCGCCCGCGTTGAGATACTGGCGATAGAGCGGCAGGCCAACGCAGGCATTGTTCTGTGAGGGATCCGACGTGGTACAGGCGCTACCCCAGTTGCCGTCCGCGCAGAACCGCACCGGCGCTCCCGAATCGGGCACCGTGAGGGCGCATTCCGGAAATACCGCGGCCGTAACGTATTCATAAGGGCTCGTGTTGGCCGTGTTCGGCGGCAGTTTGGCGTCGCCGGTGGGGTTGAGCGCCAGATCGGACGCGCACTCCGCAGTGCATACGGGAGCGTTGAAGAAATTCTCCTTGTTGACCGAGATCGTCTCGGATTTCAAGGTCGGCGGATTATTCACCTGACTCGTCAAACCGGTCAGCGATCCATCATCGTCATTCAGCACGGTTTCCCGATCGATATCGGTGAAGCCGGTGAAGGTGCCCGGCTGCGGTTGCGCGCCCCAGAAGCAGTATTCGTTCTGGGTTGCGCTGACGTCGGTGTTGAAGGTGCCGGGCAGAAAAAGCGGCTCGGTGACGAAATGCCTGATATCAACCCCGTCGAAGAAGAGGTTGTCGGAGTGAAACGCCGGCGCGTAATAGAAACCATTCGGCTGTTTCCAGCCGATGCCGGCGTTGGGGAAATAGCAGAGTTTGTGCACCTGATCCGCCTTGAGCCCGGCCAGTCCCGCATTCATGAAACCGGAATTCACGCACGGATTACCATTCGTGGTGCTGGGCGCGCACAATGGTGTGCCGGTCACGGTGCCGTCGCTGGTCAGATAGGTCGGATGGATATTCAGATATGCATTCGAATCCTGATAGGCGGGTCCGTCGTACACGCTGAAAAAACGCTGCGCGAGGGAAAAATTGCTCAGTTGGATCGCGACGCCTTCATCCTTCGACAGGCAGTCCGAAGCATTGTAGCCGCCGCTTATCGGATCAACCGCGCAAGTCAATCCCTTAACCTTGCCATCGCTGCTGACCAGCGGATTGAAGGGACCCGCCTCGGAGGCGAGCGGATTGTCGGTCTGCGTGCTGCCGACGAAGACGGTCTTGCGCGCCAGGGCCCAGAAACCGTTGATCACGTCGGCCTTGCTATAGCCGCCGCTGGTCACGAAGTTGATACCGCCGTTCTGCGCGTCGCTGACAAAGCTATCGGTAACGAGGCCCCAGAACGGCCGAATCCAAATCGAGGCAAAATTCTGCTGCGCCCAGTTAAAAGAGGTAGTAAAGTTGGCCAGCGTCGTCACGGCGCAGTTAGCTTCGTTGCCGTTGGCGCAAAGATGCACCCCTGAACAATCGGTCGTGGTATCTGTATTGCCGTCAACCGCTTCGGCAGCCGGACAGAGGGTCGCGAGCCGACCGCCGCCGCTGACAATTGGCCAGTAGGTATCATTGGCGGGTGGCGGATAGTTCGCCGTCGCCTTCGTCGAGGGCAGCATCTGGAGCGTAGTGTTGGGGTGAGGCGGCGAGGTCTGGAAATTCACGCCATTGCATGTAGCCGTATCGCTGTTGACCGTAAAGCCATTCATCGCTGAAGTACAATAGTTGCCGACGAAGGTGGTCAGCGGCGTGATGCCGGCGCGCCCGGCGCCCTGCTGCATGCTCGCGTAACCGAACCATTTTTCCTTTTGCGAGGTGCCGCTGATCGCGCCGGGCACGAACCAGTAGCAGGCGCCGCAGGTGCCGGCGCCGGCCGCCATGTTATATTCGAAATCATTGGCGCCATTCATGATCCAGAACACCGCCGGATGGTTGGCGTCGGAGAAATACGGAAAATTGTCAAAGCCGGGCGGGCCCGGACTGTCGGCATGAGTCAGAATCCCGGGTACGTCGCGCGGATTCTGGACATTAGCCACCGCGGCCCGCGCAAACACGCCCAGGTTGGAATAGAGTTTGTTGTCGGTCTCGGTGCCGTCCTCCAGATAGAAGCCGTGGCCGATCGACAGATAACCAACATTGCGGGCGAGCAAGACTCCCTGCGTCGCATGGATCGTTATCCATCGCGTCATCGAGTCGTGAATCGAGCAATCCTTGACGAAAGTGATCGGCGACGCCGTAGGGCTGGTCTCGGGCGTATGGCGGGCCATGTGAAAATGCACCGGGTAGTGCATGATGCTGCCGCCCTGCCCGAGCTGATAAAACTCGACGCCCTGCACCTGGTAGCTGCGAAAGCCCTGCCGGACTATCGTATGACCGCCATAGTAATTGCCCGATTCCTGCACGAATGAAGCGGCTACCGGGGCATTGCCTTCGGAGACGATGCGAATATTGCGTGAAAGGAGACCGACCGCCGCCCGCGTCTCGGCCTTGGTGCCTTTAAGACCAAGGCGGGCCGGCACCACGCTGTAGTCATACTGTTGACCGTTATGGGGCCACTTGACCCCGGTCGTCACGCCGTCGGCGTTGGTAAATTTTATCGTAGTCGTCGCATTGCTGACCGCGGGAATATCGCTGATGATGAGTTCCTCGGAATGACCCGGCAGATAGTCAGTCGTCGTCACAACGATATGATTGCCGACCTGCCAGTCCACCAGACCGTCAACCGTGAGACTCTGATCGCCAGGCTTGAGCGAACCATCGAGGCGAACCCAACTCGTGCCCGAGCATGACGGATCACTTTCCTTGCAATTGGAAATCTCACTGCCCGGATAGGTCGCGCCGGTTTTGCCGAACATTTGGATCGTGCCGTCGTACGAGAGCGCGAGCACCTTGTGGCCGAAGTAGGCACCGCTGATATCACCATCGTCGAGCGTTTCGTAGGAATAAAAGCAATCCGAGACGTCGCCCGGAAGCACCGAAACCGTACATGACGACGGGTTGAAATTGCCGAGCGTGTTGCTGCTCCAGATGGTATTTGGAACACCGCATTGACTGTTGGTTTTGCAGGTCACGCCCGGATCGCTCGAGCGTCCCCACAAGTGGATAGTCACGACGCCGCCGTTGGTGCCGATCGGCGCCGACGGCGACCCCGCGATAAGCGCGCCGCCGGCCTCGACGACTATCGACTCCGCAAACAGATCGATTTTGGCGTCGTCGAACGTGAGACTGCCGCCGTTGGGCGCGCCCGTCGGCGAAAATATATTGATATTGTGGAAAGTGTAGGTGCCGGCCTTCACTTCGCAGGGACCGGTCACTTCGAGGTCCGTGGTCGCGTTACCGCTGATAAGGTGCTCGCCGACAGCGTCGTTGCAGGTCGCGGCCATGACGGGGCGCGGCATGATCAGGAGGACTGCGAGCGCAGTCAAGGCGACCCAAATCAAGGTGCCGGCGCGGGAGCTTCGCGATTCGACGCTCATTTTGACCCCCTTCAGGGTCGTGTGACCGCAGGCGTCGGCGAACCCTGATAATCTCAGCGCACGGTAGCGCGGGGAAAAGGTTTAGACAACTGAATGTTGCTAAACCCAATTTAGAACAGCGAGCCGCGGGAGGGAGGTCAAGGACGGCGCGGGCGAGCGATCAGTTCAAGGAGCGTCGCAGCATCGCGATGAACTGTTTCGCTACCGTCTCGGGGGAATCACGCTCGGGACGGAACCAGACCGGCGACCAGTTGAGCGCGCCGAACAGCAGCATCCGCAGATAACGGCGGTCGATGTCGCCGGGCGCAGGCAGCGCTTCGATCAGCGCGCGGAAACGGGCCTCGTACCTGCGACGCAGATCGCGGATTCGTGATTCGACACTGCCGCCGGCGTCGGGCGGCGTCTGGATCATCACGCGCGCATAGTCGCGATGCGCGATGAGACCGCCGAGATGGGCGGCGCAGGCCGCTTCGAGCCGCGCCCAGGGATCGGTCTCCCTGGCGATCGCGTTCTCGACGGCTTCGGCGAGCCGCCGCGCGCCTTCCTCGTAGATTGCGAGCAGCAGCTCTTCCTTCGATTCGAAGTGATAATAAATCGATCCGGAGAGCATCCCGGCCGCCTTCGCGATATCGCGCATCGAGGCGGCATGAAAGCCTTCGTCGCTGAACAGCCTGGCCGCAGCGTCGAGGAGCAGTTCGCGGCGATTATCCGGGCGCGGCGAGCGCGTCAGCGATTGCGACGATCCCGCCACTTCAGACCTGCCTTCCGGACGTTTACTCAGCAGACCGCCGCGGTCGCTTACGCGCCCACCTGCGACTCAAGCGAATACGCTCGCCCGTCGACCGAAGGATCGATGCCGAGCTTGCGCAGGCCCTCGGCGACCCGCGGTGTCAGCAGGCCTACCTTGCGCATGTTGGCGACGACCTGGGTGTACATCTCACGCCGGAACATCTGGCGGAACATCACGTACTCGTTGCTTTTCGCGTTCTCAACGCGAACCCGCTGGATCTCCTTGATCTCGTCTTCGCTGAAGCCGATCCGCTCGAAGGCCGGACGCGGGAACTGACCGCGCAGCACCAACCGGCAGGCTTCGACGGTAAAGTCTTCGACCTCGCGCAGTTCGGACTCGCTGAGATTGGCGATCAGGTTAGGCAGACCGAGCACGGAAAATCCCATGTGCCGCGATTCGTCAGAGAGGATGCGCTTGCTGATCGAGCGCAGGAGCGGGTCAGGGGCGCTCTCGGCAATCATTCTGAAGAGGCCGACCGCAAACGTTTCACCGACGAGTTGCAGCCCGACGGTCTTCAAATACCACTTGCCTTCGCCGAGCAATTGATCGAACAGAATCTTCAGATTGCCGGAGAACGGATAGACGCGGCCATCGCATTTCTCTTCGAGATAGCGCGCGAGGGCTTCGGCGTGACGGGCCTCATCGACCACCTGGGTGGACTGAAAGAACTTGCCGTCAGTGGTGGGAACGATATTGACGAGCTGCGAGCAGGCGAGCATCGCACCCGCTTCGCCGTGCAGGAGCTGCGAGAGGCGCCAGCAGGAGAACTCGACGTTCAGATCGCGCTGGGTCTTGCGATCGAGCTTGTTCCAGAGCTCACCGCCGTAACCGTCGATCATGCCGTCAGCGAAAATACCGGCCTCGAGGTCGACCGGCTGCGACCAATCGATATCCTTCGACACATTCCACTGGTCGCGTTTGGCGTTCTCGTAAAGTCGGCGCATGTCCGCGGCGTGGACGGCGTAGTCGCGCTGATAGATGGTTTCATAGCGGCTTTCCACGACATGTTCGGTCTCGGCGGTCATCGGCGCTGCCTCCTCGAGCGGTGCATAGCAAACGATTGCTTGGTGCGAAGTTTAGTCGCATCGCGGCAAAGATGTCAAGCACAGCAGACCGCGGCCGGGACACTTGAGTTGGCCGTGTCGGACGCTAGAAATGGCCGAACCGAGACATTTACGATGGCCGCAGGCCGGCTTCTAAATTAAGATTCCGTCCATGAAGATCTCCGCTGATTTCCCTGAACCGCTTCCGCCGCCAAAGAAAAGTGACGTGCTGTTTGGCTTTAGTTCGCGCGATCCATGGAGCAATGCCTGCGTGAACACCGAGTGGCAGCCCGATTCATTCTATGCGCTCGGTTATCGTGAGGGGGCTCAGCGGCTCGCAAACCATGTCCTCGAAACACACTCCGATCAAGATACCTTGATTTTTCCAATCGTCTTCCTGTACCGCCATCACCTCGAATTGGCGCTCAAGCGCATTGTCCAAATCACTGCAATTGTCTCCGACGTTCCATTAACCGGCTCGGAAGCCCAGAGGCTCTTCGGACGGCACGAACTGGATCAGCTCTGGGCGCAGGTAAAACAACGGCTACGGTCCGCGTACGAAAAAGCCAACCTCGAATTGCCGGATCGCTCCGCGATCGAAGGCGCTGACTCCTACATTCGCCAAGTGAGCGGCGTCGATCCAAAGTCTCAAGCTTTTCGTTATCCGGTCTCCAGTAAAGGCGCCCCGCATCTTCGGGGAATCCGCCACATCAATATCCGAGCGCTCGCCGAATGCATGGAGAGGCTGTGTGACTTTCTTGAGAGAATCGAAGGCGAGCTTTTGATGTATCTAGAGGACGAACTTGAGATGCGTGCGTCGGTACCCTAAGCTATCTTGGTCAGAGGTTCTATCGAGCCTGACTTTTCACTTCGACTTTCCACTTACTTTCCACTTCGCGACTGTCCCGCCCAGCACTCATCTCGCGCGATTTCCCAATCCGCTCGCGGACTTAATGTTGTTTAGCGCGCCGTCGAACGCCTCAACAGGACGGTCATCTCAAATGTCCGATTCGGCACTTTCCGCCAAAATCGCCGGACATCTACAATGGCCGCTTTAGCGCGGCTCAATTTCGGCTCGGGCGTCGGAGTCGATTTACCGAATTGCCGAAAAGCCCTTGAATCACTCGGCCTTTTTCCAGCATCCCACTTCGTCCCGGAGTAGTCCCGCTTGATCCCGCGTCCCCGTCTGAGAGTTGCCACTTCCGGCCACTTCAAATGTCTCCCAACACAGACCGTGTCCGCGCATTGCCCGAATCGCGACAAGCGGCGGCGTCCGGCCGGATGCGGTTTCGTTTACGCGGATACCGGGGGTTGCGCGGCGCCCGGCGACGGCCCTCCGGCGATCGGGACCTGGCGGCGGGTGTGCAAGGCGCCGCTATAGGCTAAGCTCGAAGCTCACGGAGGCTATCACGATGGCATCTGACGACGGCGACTATGGCAAGGCCCTGGCCTCATTCGAGCGCGACCTGCTCACCTACCTGCGCACACTCGAAGAGATCCAGGAAAATCTCCGCCTGCACGAGGTGCGATCCAGCCAGGCGCGTCTGGTCGAAGCGACCGGCGCGACTTTCCGCCGCTTCAACGCGGAATTCGTCGAGCGGATGCCGCCGGCGGAGCTGAGCGAATTCCATCGCGAGTTCGTCGTCGCGGTGGCGCAGCTCGAGCGCTCGTTCAATCTTTTTTTGACCGAGCCCAGTCCGAACTGGACGCTGGCCTTCATGCACAGCCGCAACGCCTTCGTTCGGGGGCTCTATTCCCTCTATGAATTGCGCGATCGGCTCCCCACGTTGAGCGCCTACTTTCTGATCGAGGGCGCGACGCCGCCGGTCGCGGCCAACGGCGATTCGGTCAAGCGCGGCTTCTCGCATTTCGAGCGCACGAACGAACGCGGCCAGTACACGCTCTACGTGCCGGAGAACTATGTGAGCGATCGCCCGTGGCCGCTGATCATCTGCCTGCACGGCGGTTACGGGCAGGGATTCGAGTATATCTGGACCTGGCTGCGCTCGGCCCGCAGCCGCGGTTACATCCTGCTGGCGCCGAAATCGATCGCTGAGACCTGGACGATGACGATGGGCAGCGTCGATACGCGCTCGGTCATGAAGATGCTCGACGAGGTCGCCGCCGCCTACAATGTCGACCGCTCGCGCATCTACCTGACCGGGCTCTCGGACGGCGGCATTTTCACCTATATCATGGGCCTCGAGCGCCACGAGCTTTTCGCGGGGATCTCGCCGGTCGCCGGCGCATTGCATATGGCGGCCGATCCGATGCTGCGCACCGGCACGGGCCGCGAGGTGCCGATCTTCGTGATTCACGGCGTCCACGATTTTATTTTCCCGGTGACCTACACCCGCCAGACCAACGAGCTGCTGACGTCGCTCAACTACAATCTCAAGTATGAAGAGCTGCCGGATTGGGGTCATGCGTTTCCGTACTCGATCAACGAACAGCTCGTGCTGCCGTGGTTCGAGAGTCTCCCGCCGCGCGCGGGTTAGCGGCACGCGATTATTGAAGCAGGAGCAGGACGCCGACCGCCGCGCCTGATGCGCTCGACCGATTCATCCACGCGCCAGATGGCCGTCGTCCGCGGTGCCGACGGTGAAATGGTGATCCGGTTGGCCGGCGTATGGCGCCTGCATCACGGCTTCGGCGCAGAGGTCGAGGACATTCGCCGCGCATTGACGGGCGCCACCGCGCCGTCGCGCGTCAGCTTCGATGCGAGCCGCATCCAGTCCTGGGATAGCTCGCTCCTGGCCTTTCTGGATGAGATCGCGGAACTCTGCCGCGCGCGCAGTGTCGCGATCGACCAGGCGGGACTTCCCCAGGGCGCGCGCCGCCTGCTCGAGCTTGCCGCGGGTGCCCCCGTGTCGGCGGCGCAGATGCCGCCACAGCGCGTGCCGAGCTTTCTCGAACGGGTCGGTCTCGCGGTGATCGGTATGGGCGCGGCCCTCGAAGCGCCATTGGCCTTTGTCGGCGAAGTGAGCGCTGCCTTCGGCCGGATGCTGCGGGCTCGCGCGCGCTTTCGCGGCGCCGACTTTCTCGAAATGATCCGCGCCTGCGGCATCGATGCGCTCGGGATCGTCGCGCTCATCAGTTTTCTATCAGGGACGATTCTGGCCTTTATGGGGGCGGTCCAACTGCAACAGTTCGGCGCGCAAATCTACGTCGCGAATCTGGTCGCGATCGCGATGGTGCGCGAGATGGGGCCGATGATGACCGCGGTTATCATGGCGGGTCGGACGGGCGCTTCGTTCGCCGCTCAACTCGGCACGATGAAGGTGCGGCAGGAGGTCGAGGCGCTCGAAACCATGGGCATCTCGCCGATCGAATTCCTCGTGCTGCCGCGTCTTATCCCGCTGGTCCTGATGATGCCGCTGCTGGCGCTCTATGCCGATTTTATCGGCGTGTTCGGCGGCGCCGCGATAGGCGTCAGCATGCTCCACCTTTCCCTCACCACCTACCTCATCACCAGCGCCCATTCGATCTGGCCGATGACCTTCGTCGGCGGGATGTTCAAAAGCTTCATCTACGGTATCCTTATCGGACTCGCCGGCTGCTACCAGGGCATCCGCTGCGGCAACAGCGCAGCCGCGGTAGGGCAGGCGACCACTGCGGCGGTAGTGAATGGGATCGTTCTGGTGGTTGTGGCCTGCGGCATCTTCGCCATGGTTTTTAATGTCCTCAACATCTGACGCGCGCGTTCGGCCAACCTCGCCGCCGGCAGCGCGGACCGCTGACCACGACGCAACGCCGGCGATTTCCGTGCGTAATCTGACGATGGCCTATGGCGAGTACGTGGTGTTGCGCGAGGTCAGTTTCGATGTGCAGCGGGGCCAGGTCTTCGTCATCATGGGCGGCAGCGGCTGCGGCAAAAGCACGCTGTTGCGCAATCTGCTGGGACTCGAGGAACCGGTCACCGGCGACATCCTCTACAGCGGGCGCAGTTTCACCCGGGCGAGCGCGCCCGAACGGACCGCGATGCTGCGACAGTGCGGCGTGTTGTACCAGAACGGCGCGCTCTGGAGCTCGATGACGCTGCTTGAGAATGTCGGCCTGCCGCTCGCGCAGTTCACCGATCTGGCGCCCGAGGAGATCGACCAGGTCGCGCGGCTGAAGCTCGCGATGGTCGGACTCAAAGGCTTTGAAAATGCCTACCCCTCGGAAATCAGCGGCGGGATGCAGAAGCGGGCGGGCGTCGCCCGCGCGATCGCGCTCGATCCGCAGGTGCTGTTTTTCGACGAGCCGTCGGCCGGACTCGATCCGATTACCTCGAGCCTGATCGACGATCTCATCCTCGAACTGCGGGCTAATCTGGGCACCACCGTGGTGGTGGTCACCCACGAACTGGCGAGCATCTTTGCGATTGCCGACGATGCCATCTTCCTCGATGGCGAAACCCGGCGCCTCACCGCTCAGGGCAATCCTCATGAGTTGCTGGCCCATTGCAGTGATCGGCGCGTGCGCCGCTTTTTGACCCGCGGACGCGAGGATTCCGCTGCGGCCGAGACCCGATGAAAAAATCCACCAGCGCTGTCGCCACCGGCATTTTCGTCATCGGCGCCGCGGTCCTCGCCCTGATTGCCGTGATGATCCTCTGGGGCGGCCGCCTGTTCACGCGCAGCCATCAGTACGTCCTTTACTTCCGGGGCGACGTGAGCGGCCTGCATCCCGGGGCGCCGGTTAAGTTCAAAGGCGTGCAGGTCGGCTCCGTTGATCGGATTTTTCTGCGGATGAGCGGCTTCTACGGCAGCTCGCAGCCGTCGCTCACGATACCGGTGATTGTCTCGCTCTATTCCAATGCCGTCGTGCACGTTGACACGCTGGTCTCGTCTGAAGAAAGCGGCTTTCTCGATCTCGATAACCCGAAGGTGGTGCGCAAGCTGATTGCCGACGGCCTGCGCGGTCAAATCGCCTCGGAGAGTCTGGTCACCGGGGTGCTGTATATCAGTCTCGATCTTCGCCCGAATGCCCCGGCGCGCTTTCTCGCGCCGAAGAACTCGCACTATGTCGAAATTCCCACCGTACCGACCGCGTTCGAACAGGTTCAGGAAGTGGCGATGCGCATCATGACTCAACTCAGCCAGGTTGATTTCCCCCGGGTCATCGCCGAGTTGACGGATACGGTCGGCAGGTTGAACGAGTTGGTCGGCTCACCGCAACTGCGCGCCGCGGTCAATTCTTTGCCGGCGGCGATCAACCATCTGAGCGCGGCGGCGCAATCGATTCAGCGTCTGGCGGCCAACACCGATACGGAGATGGCGGCGACGACCCATGCGCTGCGCCAGACGTCGTTAAGCGCGACCGCCGCCCTGCAACAAACCCAGGCGACGTTGCAGGCGATCACGCAGACGGTCGGTCCGGCGTCGTCGTTGAATTACCAGCTTGGCCAGACCCTCGTCGATCTCGATCAAGCGGCGCGCTCGACGCGGGAACTTGCCGACTACCTGAATCAGAACCCCAGCGCGCTGGTCCGCGGACGCGCCTCCGAGGCCCATTGAACCCCGGCAAACTGCTGACAGGAACCCGCTCGCGCCGTTCAACGACGGCCGCAACCCGGACCGTCTTCGGATGGTATACAGCGGCCATCGTGGTGCTGTGCGCCGGATGCTCGAACGTGCTTGCGCCGCGGCCGGATACGACGCGCTTCTTTATCCTGAGCGCGGTCGCTGCCGGTCCCAATGTAGCCGCTTCCGGATCAGCGGCCGCGACTGCCGTCGGCCTGGGTCCGATCAGCTTTCCTCAGTATCTCGCGCGCAACGAGATGGTGACGCGGACGGCCGACAACCGCATCCAGTTCTCCGCGCGCAACCGCTGGGCCGAACCGCTCGATATCACCTTCAGGCGCGTCCTCGCCGAGGACCTGTCGCGCGCGCTGGGCGGGGCGAGCGTTACCGAATTCCCCTTCTTCGGCGCCGCGCCGCCCTTCACGATGCGCGTGCAGGTGACGATCAATCGCTTCGAGACCGATAGCCGCGGCACCGCTCACCTGTCGGCGCTGTGGAACGTAATCGAGGTCGCGAACAATCGAGTGCTTTACGCGACGTCCTCGGAGATCGAGGTTGCGGGCGCGGCCGGAGCCGCGGCGCGCGCCGCGACCCTGAGCCAGGCCGCGGCGCAATTCGCCTATCAGATCGCCGCCGAACTGGTCAGCCTCGAGCGGCGCTAGTCCGGACTTTCAGTTCAATTCGCGGCTGCTGTAGTCAAGGATGCGACGGGCAACGATCATCAGGTTGATCTGCTGCGTGCCTTCGAAGATATCGTTGATCTTGGCGTCGCGCATCCACTTCTCGACCAGCTCCTTGCGCGAGTAACCCACCGGGCCGAGCAGCTCGACCGCCTTTTGCGTGATCTGGGTGACCGCTTTGCCGGCCTTGGCCTTCGCCATCGAGGCTTCGAGGTTGTTGCGTTTGCCCATGTCGAGCATCCAGGCTGCCCGCCACGTCAGCAGCCGCGCGGCCTTGAGTTGAACTTCCATCTCCATGAAATCGCGTTCGAGCGCCGTCAAGCGTCGCGGGGAGATGCCGTAGCGGACCGGGATATTGTTCTGCGCGAGGAAGTCGCGCACGAAGTCGAGCGCCGCTCGGCCGACGCCGATCGCCATCGCCGCCACGATCGGACGGGTGGCGTCGAACGTCGCCATCACGTCCTTGAAGCCGCCGTCGCGCTTGACCTCGGCGCTGCCCAGCAGATGGTCCGCGGGCACGCGACAATTCTCGAAGACGATCATCGCGGTGTCGGACGCGCGGATACCGAGTTTGTTTTCGACGCGGACGACGGTCATGCCGGGCGTGTGATGCTCGACCACGAAGGGTTTGATCCCAGCACGCCCCGCCTGCCTGTCGACCGTCGCCCAAACCACGACGAAGCCTTCCGATTTCTCCGCCGCCATCTGGCCCGCGGTACAAAAGATCTTGGTGCCGTTAATGACCCAATGATCGCCGTCGCGGGTGGCGGTCGTGGTAATCGCCGCCGAGTCCGAACCGCATCCCGGCTCGGTTATCGCCATCGCGCCCCATTTCGGCTGGCCCTCGCGAAAGCGCCGCAAAAACCGCTCACGCTGCTCGGCAGTTCCGGCGGCGGCGACGGCCGCGCCGCCCAAGCCGCCGCCCGGGATCGACAGGAACAGCCCGGCATCGCCCCAGCACAGCTCCTCTACGCTGAGGCACGTGTTGAGGTTGCGCAAGCGCGAGGCGCCTTCGCCTGCACGCGGCTTCGCGTCGGCCGGCTCGCCCAGATTCTGCGAGGCCGTCCACATCGCTTCCCAGAACGCCCGCGGTTCGCTGTGTTCCCGCTCATCGAACTCGCGCGAGATCGGTCGCATCAGTTGCGCCGCGGCCAGATGATACATCTTGAGCTGGTTGACGACTTGCGGTTCGAGTTCAAAGTCGATCATCGAATGCTTCCCCTATACGGTTGCGAGGCCTTCCAGCACGGCGAAGCCGCGGGCATTGCGCAGCCACATCTCGACCGGATGCTCGCGGATATAGCCGTGACCGCCGAGAACCTGCACGGCGTTGTCGGTCACGGTCAGCGCCGCCTGAGCCGCGTAGTTGCGCGCCTGGTAGCTCTCCTTGAGCCCGTTCTCGCCCTTGTCGAGGCGCGCCGCCGCTTCCCAGACCAGCAGCCGCGCCGCGTCAATCTCGATAGCCATCTCGGCCAGCATGAACGCGATCGCCTGCTTGGTTGCGATCGGCACGCCGAAGGCTTTGCGCTCCCGCGCATAGTCGCGCGCATACTCGAAGGCGGCGCGTGCGACGCCGACCGCCATCGCCGCGATCGCCACCCGCGATTCACTCAACAGCCGCGTGAAGTTGAGACCACTTTCGCCGCCGAGCCGCGCGGAGCGATCAACTCGGCAATCATTGAGCGTGAGCGTGTAGGTCGCAACGCCCTTGAGTCCCATATTCTCCTCGCGCGGAGAGATTTCCAGCCCGGGCGTCTCGCGCCCGATCACGAACCCCTCGACCGCATCAAAGCCCTCGCTGCCGCCCGATGCGTACACCAGCAGAGCAGATGACTCCTGCGCCAACGGCACGCAACACTTGACACCGCTGAGCACAAAGTCCTGACCCTCCCGCCGCGCGACGGTCTTCATCGCGGCGGGATCAAAGTCGAAGCGCGGCTCATTGAGGGCCGCGGTGGCCGCGACAAACTGATCCTGTGCCAGCGGCGGAAGCCAGCGCTGTTGCAGTGGCGCGCCGCCGGCTTCGATCAGCGGCGTGACCAGTAGACGGGGCGCCAGCAGATGGACGGCGATCGCGAGATCGCCCCAGGCCAGTTCCTCCATCACGATCGCGCCCGTGACCGCCGAGCGGGCATCGCCGTAGCCGCCATAAGCCTCCGGGATCGCGCCACGCACGAGGCCGAGTTCGTGGCCTTTCGCCACCAGTTCCGGCGGGATGACGCCGGATTCGTCCGCGGCGCGCGCCGCGGGACGTATCTGCTCCGCAGCAAAGGCGGCGACGGTTTCGCGGATCAGCTTTTGATCGTCGTCGAGCTCGAAGTTGATCATTGTGAGGTATTATAGCCTTTGACCAGCCTGGTTTGCGTCAATCTATTCCTTCGGGTCTTCGCGACGCTGCCGCTCGCGCTCGCGCGCCCGTTTATATTTGTGCTCATCCTCCGCGACCCGGGTCGGCGGCGCGAGGGGCTTGCGGAGCTTTTCGATAAGCGACCGCCGGCGGCCTTTTTTCGGCCCCTCAGTCCTCATCGACAAAACCAATGAAGCTCATCTGCAAGCCGCTCGTCCCGCCGGGAACGGCGCGGCGCGAGAAGAATTGCGCGTTAGCGCATCGCGTGCACGGACCAACCTGCATCAGGTTTTGGCGCGCAATCCCTTCGGCAGAGAGCTGAGCGCAGTTGATGGCACGCAGATCGAGATAAGCCTTGCCCGGTTTGCCAGCGCGTGAATGACGCGCCGACGCGGGGAACGCGCGGGCGAAGTCATCGACCAGCTCGTGATCCACCTCGAAGCAGCAGCGCCCGATAGCGGGCCCGAGCGCCACCCGGAGGGTCTCACGCCGGGCCCCCAGCCTAACCATCGCCGCAACGCCGGCAGCCGCGATATTGCGCAGGGTCCCGCGCCATCCCGCATGCAACGCGCCGACCAGGCGCCGCTCCGGGTCGACCATCAGGATTGGCACACAGTCGGCCGTATATACGCACAAGGCGAGTCCCGCGACCGCCGTAACCATCCCGTCGGCGTCTTCGACGCTTGCCGCATCGGCGCGTGTGATTTTCCGGACCCGCGCGCCATGCACCTGGTTGGAGCGCACCGCCGCCATCGTCGGATACATCATTTGCCAGCGCCGCCAGTTCTCGGCCACCGCCGAGGGATCATCCCCAATCCATCCGGCGAGGTTGAACGAAGCGAACGGTCCCGCGCTGACGCCCCCGAGGCGTCCGCCAAAGCCGCAGCGCAGGCCCGGCAGCATCCACGGCGTCAGAAACTGCGGCTGCTCGGGATGCGCCGCGGCCGGATTCGATCCCAGGTCATTCATGGTTGTTCCGCAACAAAAGCATAACCTATACTGAGTTTGCTGGGAGTCTTTATTTAAGCGACATATGGACGGTTATCAGTATCTTGTACAGCGCAATCGCCTGATGTGGGAACTGGAAGACCAGATTCGCGGGCTGCCACCGATGCCGGAAGCGGAACGGCAGGCGGCCGTTAAGCGCCTGGAGGCCCAGTTCGATATCCGGCTGCGCGAGCTTTACGCCAAGGTCGCCGGCGAATATCCCGGCGAGCGCAAAACCGTCGCCCGGCCCCTGGTCGATCCACACTGAGCTCCTTTGGATCGTTTCATCAGGATTCGCGGCGCGCGCACCCATAATCTCAAGAACATCTCGCTCGATATCCCCCACGGGCGCTTGACCGTAGTTACCGGCGTTTCCGGCTCGGGCAAGTCGAGCCTGGTCTTCGACACCGTCTACGCCGAAGGCCAGCGGCGGTACGTGCAGAGCCTTTCGACCTATGCGCGCCTGTTCCTCGAACGCCTGGAACGGCCCGACGTCGATACCATCAGCGATATCCCGCCGGCCCTCGCCCTGAAGCAGAAAAACACCATCAAGAACGCGCGCTCGACGGTCGGCACGGTTACCGAGATCAATGATTATCTGCGTCTGCTGTTCGCCAGTGTCGGTCAGACGATCTGCCCCCGCTGCCGGAGCGTGGTCACCCGCGACAGCGTGGCGAGCGCGGCGCAGCGAGTTCTGGAGACGCCGGGAGCGTACATTTTCCTCGCCCCATTCGCCGTCGGCTCCCGCTCGCCGCGCGAACTATCCGCCTTTCTGGCCGCGACCGGTCACCATCGGATCTATCGCGACGGTTTGATCGTCGAGGCCTCGACCTGGCTCGAAAGCCTCGCCGATTTTGAGGCCCTTGACACGATCGCGATCGTGCTCGACCGCGTCACCGTGAGCGACGGCGCCCTCGGGCGCGTGCGCGAGGCGCTCGAGCGCGCCTTTCATCTGGGCGGCGGGCGCGCCGAGGCGGTCAGGCTCGACGCGCAAGGCAAGCCCGCGGCCACGCTGAAGTTCGACCGTCGCTTTAATTGTGACGGCTGCGGCGCCGAATTCCCGGAGCCTTCACCGGCGCTGTTCTCGTCCAACAGCCCGCTCGGCGCCTGCCCGCATTGCGAGGGCTTCGGGCGGATAAGCGAACTCGACCTCGACAAGATTCTGCCGGATCCCAACCTTTCGCTCCGCCAGGGGCTGGTGGCGCCCTTCCGCACGCCGGCTTACCGCGAGATGCAGAGCTGGATGTTGCGCTGCGCGAAGCGCTCGCATATCCGCACGACGGCGCCGCTCAGCGAGATGTCGGAGGTCGAGCGCGCCTGGCTGCTCGACGGCGAGTCCGCGGCCGACAAGGACTGGGATGCGCGCTGGCCCGGCGTGCGCGGGTTCTTTCGCTGGCTCGAACGTAAACGCTACAAGACCCACGTCCGGATCCTGCTCGCGCGTTACCGCCGCTTCACCCCCTGCCCGTCCTGCGAGGGTTCGAAGCTCAAGACTGAGGCGCTCAACGTGCGCGTCGGCGACAAGACCATCGCCGAGGTCGGAAGGCTGCCGATCCGCGAGTTGCCGCGATGGCTGGATGAGCTGGCGAGCCAAGAGGCGCTGGCGGCGCGCGCCACCGTCCTTCTACGCGAGTTAAAGAATCGCGTTAACTATTTGATCCAGGTCGGTCTCGGCTACCTGACGCTCGAACGACAGGCGCGGACGCTCGCGGGCGGCGAAGCGCAGCGTATCCATCTGGCCGGCGCGCTGGGCAGTCTGCTCACCGGCACGCTCTACGCGCTCGACGAGCCGACCGTGGGCCTGCACGCCGCCGATTCGCGAGCGCTGCTCGAGGTTCTCCGCCGCCTTCGCGACCTCGGCAACTCGGTGCTGGTGGTCGAGCACGACCCGGCCATGATTGAGGGCGCCGACTATGTCGTCCAGCTCGGACCCGTAGGAGGGCATGAGGGCGGCCATCTGGTCGCCGCGGGCGCCCCGACAACGCCCGGATCATCGAACGGCAACGGCGCCTCGGCGGGGCGCGCCCTGCTGATGCGCGCGCTGGCTCATCAGCAACCTCCGCGTGATCGTGGGCAGGCGATCCGGATTATCGGCGCGCGTGCGCATAACCTGCGCGATATCGACGTCGAGATTCCGCTCCGACGGCTCACCTGTCTCAGCGGCGTCTCCGGCTCGGGCAAATCGACCCTGATGGAAACCGTGCTCTACAACAATTATTTGCGGCGGCTCGGCGAGCCGGTGAGCGAAGTCGGTGAATGCCGGCGCGTCGAAGGGTTGGAGCTGGTCGGCGCGATGGTCCACATGGGACAGGAGTTGCCGGCCCGCTCGCTGCGTTCGAATCCCGCCACCTATCTTAAAGTTTACGATGAGATACGCGGATTGTTTGCCGCCACCGACGATGCGCGCCGCGGCCGTATCAAATCCCGCGACTTCTCCTTCAATGTCGCGGGCGGGCGCTGCGAACGCTGCCAGGGCACGGGAACCGTTACACTCGAGATGCATTTCATGGCCGATCTCGAGGTGACGTGCGACCTGTGCGACGGCCGGCGCTTCCAGTCGCAGGTCCTCGCTGTCCGTTTCCACGGGTACACCATCAATGACGTGCTGAGTCTGACCGTCGAGGAAGCGCAGCGCTTCTTTCAAAAGTATCCCGGCGTCACCCGCCGACTCGAACCGCTGGCCGCGGCGGGGCTCGGCTATCTGCAATTGGGACAGCCGACCTCGACGCTGTCCGGCGGGGAGATGCAGCGCCTCAAACTCGCCCGCTTCCTCCTCGCCGATCTCGAACCGCCGCCCGCCGGCGCGCGCGACCGCCGCCTCACGCGGGTCTTTCTGCTCGACGAGCCGACCACTGGGCTGGCCTCGTCCGATATCAAGGGGCTGGTGCGGATGCTGCGTCGGCTTATCAACGAGGGCAACACGCTGGTGGTGATCGAGCACAATCTCGAATTTATCGCCCAGGCCGATCACGTAATCGATCTCGGTCCCGGCGGCGGCGATGACGGCGGCGCGGTGGTCGCGGTCGGTGATCCGCTGCAGATTGCCGCCAACAAGCGATCTCTGACCGGACGCGAGTTGAGCCGCCTGCTGGGGCTTGGGCGAAGCTCCGCGATGGCCGGACGGAAGCCCTCGCTGAAGGCGGTGGCGCGCTAGACCGGTGGCATCGAGGGCAGGCGATTCGCTTAACACGCAAGCGTGCCACTCGTTAAAATAGAGGAGCAGTTTCGTTCCGTTCCCGGAGGTAACCGATGGCATTTGCGCCCTTGGCCTCGCCGAAACTTCACGAGTTCTTTCTGCAGTTGGTCCGCAGGAGCTTCCACCAGCTCGGCATCAGCGATTCGGAGGTCTTCGATTATATCGCCGGCGTGCTCGCCGAGTTCAGCCACTCCAGCCGATGGCTTCGCTTGCGCGACAGCGAGGGACGTCGGCTGACCAGCACGGTCGAGATGCTGCTGGCGCGCGCCGACCAGGAGGCCGTCGGGATGTCGCGCGTGCAATGGGAACGCTCGTTGCGCAAGTATGTCGGCGATTACACGCTCTTCATGACGGGACTGTTTCGCCGGTTCGTCGAGCGTGGCGGTTATCTCGGATATTACATGGAAGAGGGCGCGCGCTCGTATCAGGCGGTGTCGTCGCTGGACGTCTCGATGTACCAACCGGGCTTTCTCCTGTTCGAGGAGCTCGGTCGACGTTTCGAGCAGTATTCAGGCGCCCTGGATTTCATGCGCAAATGCTATTTTGCGCCGGCCCCCGGAGAAGATCCGTTCGCCGGATTTTTTCAGCAGATCGAAGGCTGGGTACGGCAGGGGTTATCGAACAATTGAGGCCGGCCGCTAAGCCCTCCGCCGCGCGCCTCGAATGAGCGTCGAGACGGAGGTCGCCGAGCGTCTCGACCGCTATCTGATTCGTCGCGGGTTCGCCTCGTCGCGCCGAGTGGCGGCAGCACTGATTGCCGAGGGCGCGGTCCATGTCAACGGGCGTCGCGCGCAAAAAGGCTCCGTAGTTGCGCGAGGGGACCGCGTCGAGGTGCAGCCGGCGCCCGACCGAACCTCGATAATCGCCAATCCGAACCTCACCGTTGCCGTCCTGCACGAAGAGCCGGCTTTGCTGATTGTCGCCAAGCCGGGCCTCCTGCCGTGTCATCCGCTGAAGGCAACCGAGGATACGACGCTCCTCAACTTCATTGCGTATCGCTATCCGGAGGCTGCCCGGCCTTTTGCCAAGCCGCTCGAAGGGGGTCTGGTGCATCGGCTCGATAACGGCACGTCGGGCACGGTGATGATCGCGCGGACCGCGCCCGCCTGGCAGAGGCTGCGGGACGCGCTACAGGCGGGACAGATTCGACGAGACTATCGTGCGTTAATCGTGGGCCATCTGAGCCGCGAATACGTCATCACCACGCCCCTCGCGCACCATCGGAACCCGCGCAAAATGACCGTTGCGGGCGCGCGTGATGCGCGCCCTGGGGGCGCATCACGCGCCGCCGAAACCCTGGTTAAGCCGCTCAGGCGCTATGGCGACTTCACGCTGGTGCAGGTCTTGCCGCGCACCGGCCGGCGGCATCAGATTCGCGTGCATCTGGCGAGCATCCGGCATCCGATCGTGGGCGATACGCTGTATGGCGGCCCGCCGCTGGCCGAGCTCGCGGCGGGCCGCTTCTGGCTGCATCTGCAGGGGCTCGACCTGGATTCGCCCGCCGGAGGCGGGCGACTCCAGGTCGACGCCCCGCTCGCGCAGGATCTTCGCGCCGCGCTGGCGCGCGCCGGCTGAAGCGCGCCGCCGGCCGATGCCGGCTGGCGGCGCGCTTCAGCCGCGCGCGCAGCTTCGCACGCAACGCTACTTGCTCTCCGGCTCCTTGACGAAGTTCGGCTTGCGCTTCTCGACGAACGCTCTCACGGCCTCCTTATGATGCCACGTGTTGAACGTCATCATCTCGTACGCGAGGCCCGTATCCATGATCAGATTGGCCTGCTCTTTGAGCCATTTGTTGACCGCGAGCTTGCTCCAGCGAATCGCGTAAGTCGGTCCGTCGGCCAGCTCCTGCGCGAGTTCCATCGCCCGGCTCATCACCTGATCCTGCGGTACGGCGTAATTGACCATGCCGATTCGATAAGCCTCGGCCCCATTGATCATATGGCCGCGCATCAGGAATTCCTTCGCGCGATGGGGTCCGATGAGCAACGGCCAGATCACCGCGCCGCCGTCGCCGGCAACCACACCGACTTTGACGTGGGTATCGGCAAAGCGCGCTTTCTCCGAAACCACCGTGATATCGCACAGAAGCGCGAGGGTCGCGCCAAGACCGATCGCATCACCGTTGATCGCGCCGATTATCGGCTGCTCGACGTCAAGTATATTTTCGACCAGCCGCCGGCCGTTGGAAGCCGTAATCGGTCCGCGGCCCGCGCTCTTGCTCTTCTTGGTCGAGTCGACGAAGCCGCCCTCGGCCATGCCCTTGACATCGCCGCCGGCGCAGAAGGCGCGGCCCGCTCCGGTGAAGACGATTGCGTTGACGTCGGTGTCCGCCGCGAGATCGATCCAGACCTGCTCGAGTTCGTGATGGAGCGCGGTGTTGACCGCGTTGAGCCGGTCCGGACGGTTGATCGTCAGGGTTGCCACCCGCTCTTTTACCTCGACTTTAAGAAACTCATACGCGCTGTAATCCGTGGCCATGATGGTGCTGCCTCCTCGTCTCGCCGATCCTATACAACGAGTTGCGCATCGGCGCTAATCGGGCCACGCCGGTCATTCGTTCGTGCGCCTGCCGCTGGCGTCGTGCTAGAATGAGACGCGGGCCGGAGTGGGTCGGGCGATCGCTGCCACGGGCAGAGGAAAGTCCGGGCTCCACAGGGCAGGATGGCCGCTAACGGCGGCGCGGAGCGATCCGCGGAAAGTGGCACAGAAAAGATACCGCCTCATTCGAGGTAAGGGTGAAATGGCGGGGTAAGAGCCCACCGGCGCCCGAGTGATCGGACGCGCATGCTAAACCCCATCCGGAGCAAGACCAAATAGGAGGATTGGACGGCCCGTCCGTAATTCTTCGGGTATGGTCGCTATGAGCCGACGAGTAATCGTCGGTCGAGAGGAATGATCGCCGCTCGTCAGAGCACAGAACCCGGCTTACACGCCCACTCCGGCTCCCTCTCCCGGTTGTCTTCGACGTTTCGCTGAGACGGCGCGCGGATCGCGCCGAGATGACGACCCTCGCCGGCTCATCCGCGTCGATGGCCTTGCGCGACACCGACGCTCATCGGTGAGCTCCGTCACCTCGCGGATCGCGGCACGGTCGAGGGTGCGGCGGATGCGGACGAGGCGCCGGCAGCGCGATCGAACCCGGGCAGGATAGCCTGCACGAACGCATTGCGCAGAACTTCAACGACGGACTGCCAGGTCGAAACATTGGGTTGCGATAGCTTCCCGCTGAGATTCACTTTCGTCGCAACTTTCTGCGTATTCTGATTGCGGAAAACATGCGCCAGCACGCCGATACCGACCTCTTTGGCCTGATGGAGAACCCCGGTGCCCTGCTCTTTCTGATGGCTGTAGACCTCGACGTTGGAAAACAACGGCTTGACGTAACCGGTAAGATTGTCGTTCTGAACCGCCATCTGCGAGTAGAGCGAAAACTGCCCGGCGGCCACCTCGAAGCGGCCGTAGGCGCGCAGCAAATCATTCAGCGACGGCAGGTTGGTGTCATTGATCGCCAGACTGACGTTAAAGGTTGGTCCGGCCGCGGCCGCCAGAAACCATCCGGCGAGACGGGTATCGCCGCTCCCCATGAACCTGCCGTCGAGCGACAGTTCCGAGCGACCCTGCGCTTCACGGTTTGACAGATTCGCGATCGTCAGATTCGCCTGATCGAGCGTCAGCCGATACTCAGGGTCGGTGGCGCGGTCGATCACGATAAAGTCACTCTCGACGACGTCGAAGCGGCGGATGAGAAATTCGGCCGCCGGGTTATTATTCGCCCGCTCGACTCCCTCTCCGACGCGTTTGACGTGTGCAGCTTCGATCTCGCTCGTGGACCTGTCGTGCAGGTAGGTGACCTTCACATGGTCGATCGTCGCAGTGTTTACGTCGACGTTGATCCCTCTCGGCGAGTACTCGAGAAGCCCGTCGCTGGCGAGGCGCCCGCCGTCGAACGCGATTTTGGTCCAACGCAATGCCGGTGTCACCGGCTTCAGCGGAATCTCGCGCACAACATACCGCACTTTAATCCCGGGAAACGGCTTCTCGAGGTAGTTCGCCCGGCCCTTTATTGCGGCGTAACCACTTCCGAAGACCACCGCCGAGGCGTCGATAGTGGAGGGATAGACCGCGTTGGGCGCGCGGATATTGCGGATGTTCGCGGTCGTCAGATTCAGCTTTTCAAGATGAAGCGGGGCGCTCCGCTCGTCCTCGACATAGGTTATGTCACCCTGGACGATCCGGACGCGGTTGATTTTGAAGGGGTAAACCGCCTCGATCGCATCCTGCCAGCCTTGCTGTTTGATCGGCACCGGATTCCGTTCCTCAGCCACGAGCTGCGGCTTAACGAGATCCAGCTCCGGATGCCATAGAAGCAGGTCAGCCACTATCTTGCCGTCGAACAACTCAAGCCATTCGATCTGAAAGCGCATCATCGGCAGCCGCAGCACAGGCGGCGTCGGATGGGCGAGCTGCACAATGGCGAGGCCGCGCAGCGTCAGCGTGCCGCCGAGAAGCTGCAGATGGGCGTAGGGCAGGACCGCATGGTAGCCCTTGAGCCGCGCGTTAATCGCAGCTTCGGTGCGGCTGCGCACGATCCCGTCGAGGAGATAGGACCCGGCAAACAAGCCCACCAGCAGCAGCGCTACGACTCCAGGGAGCCATCGTTTCGGCCCAATTTTGATTCGCCGCAAAGGCATTATCGATTCATCCGTCCAAGCCCCCTGGTAAAGCCGCTCATGCCTGGGAGAGCAGCAGACCCACCTCGAGACGAAACCAAAGATCGTGCCCTCTGGGCGACGCGTCTCGTCGGACGCGGCTAATGAAAGGACGCCGCCGCCAGGCAGCCGCAGACT
The DNA here is from genome assembly GCA_021325355.1 of Pseudomonadota bacterium. GTDB lineage: Bacteria > Desulfobacterota > Binatia > Binatales > Binataceae > JAJPHI01. Next base: position 76,256 of record JAJPHI010000011.1, on the reverse strand, counting down.
CGCGCCCCACCACGGAAATCAGGTAAGTAGCGTTTGCAAAGGGATACGAGAGCGCCTCAGATCCGACGCTTGGCGAAGCGGGATTAGCTCGCTGCTCAACGCAGGCCCAATCCGTCTGAAACGGCTTGCAAAAAGATCCGTCTTAGTACTTAAGAAAACGGTCGAGCTGATTGTCAGGAATCGGCTTCTGATGCGTGCAGCGCTCCTAATGCGTAAGCAGTTTGCATACCGGATGGGGTTGCGGACAGGAGACGTGCTCTCGGTGATAACTTTGACGCGAAGATGTAGACCGCCATTCATTCATATGGATTCACATAGATCATATGAACGCTAGATCGCCGCTGGCGTGATATATATGGTGCGTCAATTGCTTGCCTTCGGCCGTCCGCCCATGAACCAGTCGCGCTCCGCTCTTCAAACCGCGGTCGTCACCGCCTCGCGCCTGCGCGTTGAGCTTCTGGTGATCCTTCTTTGCGGAGTTCTGGCGCTGGCGACCGGGATGCGCGAGGCACCCCTAGTTGACTGGGACGAGGCGACCTACGCCGAGGTGGCGCACGAAGCCGTCGCGTCCCGTAACTATCTGCACTTTACCTGGAACGGCGATGCTTATCTGAAGAAACCGCCGCTCCTGTTCTGGATGATGATCGGCAGTTTTCGTTGTTTTGGCGAAAGTCCCTGGGCGGCGCGACTGCCTTCGGTGCTCGCCGGACTCGGTACTCTGTTGCTCCTGTATTTCATGGCGGCGGAGATTGGACGACTCGCCGGCGTCTTCGCCGGATTACTGCCGCTCGGGTTCTATCTTTTTGTCCTGCGCGGCGGACGCGAATGCGCCACCGACGGACCTTTGGTGTTTTTCAACACGCTCGCGGTCTTTGCCCTGATGAGATCGCGCGCGGACCGGCGCTGGCTCGGTTTAGTCGGTCTGGCGATCGGTCTGGCTGTCCTCAGCAAGGGACTCGCCGGACTGGTGCCGCTGGGTTTGACCTTCGCAGCGCTGCTCCTGGTGCCGGACTTCGCGAATATCGGTCTTGGCGGTGCGCTGATGGTCGCCGCCGTGATGACCGCCGTCATCCTGCCGTGGCTGTGGTTCGAGATAACCACTAATCCGCGACTCTTCTGGGACGTATTTGTCAAGCAGGAAAGCCTGATGCGGATCGCGTCCCATATCGAGGATCATCGCGATCGCACTGCCGCCACGCTGCCGACCTTCCTGCGCGAAATTCGTTTCCTGTGGGTCGTTCTGCTCCCCCTGGCGGGCTTGATTGGATCACAGGTCACGCGCCATTCGCTGGGGCGCTTCCTCCGCCGGCTTCCCTCTCCGGTTATCCTGTGGACTATCTGGATGGTGCTCGAGCTTGCTGTCGCCTGCGCCGTGCGCACCAAGCTGAGCTGGTATGTTCTGCCTGCCCTGCCGCCGGTTGCCCTCTTATGCGGATCAATCCTGGGCGTGGCGCTAACCCGCCGGAGCGGCGAGTACTATGTGCGGGAGCTCGGGATGGTGGCCGTGGCGCTGCTGGTCATCGAGATGCCGGCGCATTGGCGCGCGATCAATGAAGCCTTCGCCGCCGAACGCGATCGCAGCCGGCCCGCCTATGACCTGGGCGTCAGGGCGCGAGCGTTGGGCGCCGCGCATGGCGATCGCGAGCTGGTTTTCGTCGGCAATGAACTGCCGACGCTGGTCTATTACAGCGGGATGCGCGCGCATTTCGTGGCGTTCCCGTGGCCGGAGTTCCCCGATCTGGCCAATTCCCAAGTGGTCCTGCGCGAACCCGACGGCGCGCTCGCCAACGTCGGGAATCTCGCTGCGGAGTGGAGTGTCGACGGACCACGCGACGAACGGGTGCCCATCAGCGGCAACGAGGCCGTCTGCCGCGGCGGACCTTGGAAACCAATCCCGAACGATCTCGAAATCAGTCTCGCGCGCTAAGCGCCCAAGGCCTCGCGGGCGACGCGGCGCAGCTCGATCGCCCCGTTTGCCCTGCGTTCGCCCGTTGCGCGGGATGCCGCCCGACCTAGAACCGCGCCTTCGGCACCGGCAGTCCGGCAATGTCGGCGCGCGCGCGAAAGACCGTGCCCTTGAGCGCGCGATCATTCGAATTGTTCGCCGTCACCGCATAGAAGTCCATCAGGTCGGGACCGCCGAACGAAACGCTCGTAACGGATTTCGCCGGCACCTTCACCCGACGATCAAGGGTGCCGTCCGGTCGAAAACGCACCACCTCGCCCGGACCCATCACCACCGCAACCCACACCCCGCCCTCCGCATCGACGGTCATGCCGTCGGGCGAACCTTCCGGAAGCTTGGCGAACAGCCGCCGATCACTTACCGAGCCGTCGCTGCGCACGTCGTAAACCATCACGCCGACGTTCGAATCGCAGTGATAGAGCAGCTTGCGATCAGGACTGAAGCCGAGTCCGTTGGTGATTTCGACGCCATCCCAAAGTTTTGTCGCCTTGCCGGAGGAGTCGATGCGGAAGAGCGAGCCGGTCGGCGGTTTCGATTTGAAATCAAAGCCCGCATGGATATCGAAGCCGAAGGTACCGAACCAAACGCGGCCCTGGTCGTCGGTCGTGAGATCGTTGATTCCGAACAGGGGCTTGCCGTCCCATTCGCTGAACAGATCGCGGAGCTTGCCGGTTGACTCGTCCCAATGGGCGAGGGTGCGGCCGCTGACAATCAAACCGCCGCCGGCATTGAGGGCGATGCCGCCGACAAACTTACGGTCGGCAATGAGCGTTTCGATCCGGCCGTCGGGGTTGCGGCGGAAGACTCCGCCGCCGCGAATATCGCTGTAATACAGCCGGTTTTGATCATCAACACGCGGGCCTTCGACCAGCCCGTATCCAGTCGCCAGCGTTTCGAACTCCATCGGATAGCCTCCAGCAGAATTAACGGTGGACTGAAAAACGCTGCGGGGTGCAGCGGGAGAGAGGGACAGGGCCACCCTGGCGGAGAGCCCTGTCCACGATTTCGGAACGTTCTGTCTTTGGCCGATGGCTCAGGAGCAGAGCACGTCGGCAGCGTGCATCGTGTCGAGATACTCCTTGACCGCCTGGATTTTGCCGTCGCGGACGGTGAACAGGAAATGATATTTGTTCTGATAGGTCTTGCCGTTTTTCATCTTCGCGAAGGATTCGGCTTCGACCGCAACGCGATCGCCCTCGGCGGTGACGCCGGTCGGCGTCAGGCGCAGGGCGCCGTCGATTTTGCTGGCCAAGGTGGCGCCGAGCTCGGCGAACTGACTCTTGGTCTTGGTGCCGGACAGCGCGAAGTTGCCGGCTACCCACCAGGTGGCGTTGTCCGCCAGGGCGTTCATCGCCGCAACCGCGTTGCCGCTAGCGAAGTTCTCGAAAAAACCCAGGACGATCTTTTTGTTGTCTTCGACGCTCATGAGATTCGATCCTTTCCGTGCGAAGTCGGCCGCTCTTGACCGCAACTTAGCGCCGCAGATGCGCCCGATGCAAATCCACCACCGCTGCGGCGCGGCGGCCGGCGGCGCGCCGCCGGTGATTGGCATCCGCCACCGGCTTGCGCAACCTGCCGAGGAGGGTCGCGACGCCGCCGGCGACCAGCAATCCGAGCACGATCACCAGCAGCGCTCCCGCGAACAACGCATACACCAGCATGAACCCCATCATGAAACGGGCCCTCCTACCTCAGCGGTCGCGCAGCGATACCGTGAGAGCGGCTCCGCATCCGCTGAAACGACTCCGCCTTCACGGGCGCGGACCGCATCCGGCTCAAGCCTCGAAACGAAACGCCCCGCTGCGCCGCGCGATATGGCCGCCGGTCGGTCCAGCGAAATGGGTCCCGAAAACCTGCACCGGCTTGTCGCAGTAGCGTTCGACGAAGCCCTTGCGCGTCTCGACGGCCATCGCCGGATTGTAATCAAAGTCGCAAACCCAATCCGGATGCGCGATCTGAATCGGATGATGGATCATGTCGCCGGTGATCACCGCGTTCTCGCCGCGCGACGAGATCCGGACGCTGACGTGGCCCGGGGTATGCCCGGGCGTCGATTCGAGCCATACCTCGCCGGTCAGGCGATGATTGGGCTCGACCAGTTCGGCCAGTTTCGCATCAATCACCGGTCGAACCGAATCCTCGATGGGATTTTTGAAGTCGGGGCTGCCGTCGAACTTCGACCAGTGCTCCCACTCCAGCTTCGTCATCATGTACCGCGCTTTGGGAAACGTCGGCACCCAGCGACCATTTTCGAGAACTGTGTTCCAACCCACGTGATCCAGATGCAGATGAGTGCAGACGACCATATCGACCGAATCGCGCGCGAAGGATTTCTCGAAGTCCTGCAGGAAGGGCAGTTGCAGATTGTTCCAATCCTTGAAGCCCGGCCGGATTTTGTTATTGCCGACGCAGGTATCGACGACGATCCGATGGCCTTCGGATTCGATCAGCAGGGAATGGATGCTCAGGCGAAACCGCCCGTTCTCATCGGTAAACGGCGCGAGCCACTCGCCTTCGCGCTTGACGTTGTCGGGGGTGGCGTTCGAGGTGATCATGGTGCCGGGCCACACCGGCTCCTGTTCCTGCAACCGCGTAACCTTCACGTCGCCGATTTTCCAGCTCTGCATGGGGAAATCCTCCAGGAAACTGGGGCGAACATAGCCCACTGTCGATCCGGCCGCAAATCCGGCCGCATATCGACGCCGGATCAGTTCAGCAACGCGGCCGCGGCTTGACGGCGCCTGCCTGGCTGGCTGCACCTCAGGCAGTCGCGCGCCGCCGAAAAGCCTCCGTGAGGGCCGCGGTCAGCGGTTCCCAGTCGCCGACCAAACCGATATTAGCGCGTTCGAAACAGGTCGCCTCCGGATCGTTGTTGATCGCGACCACGGTCTCGGCGCGCTTCAAGCCGACAGTGTGATTCGGTGCGCCGCGCAGTCCGATCGAAAAATAGAGGCGCGGCGCAATCGCCTTGCCGGTCAGCCCGACCTGGAGCTGACGCGGGACCCAGCCCTTATCCGTAACGCGACGCGAGGCGCACATCGCGGCGCCGATCACGCGGGCAAACTCGCGACACTTCGCCACCCCCTCGGGTCCGCCGACGCCCATCCCGACCCCGACGACAACTTCCGCGCCTTCGAGTGGCGTCAGCGTATGATCGAGCGTTGAATGTTCGGCGACCAGCCGACTGAGCGGCTGCCCGACCTCGACCGGGACGGTCTCGAGCGACACCGTCCGCTCGGGATTGGGCTCCGCCAGCTCCAGCACCCCCTGGCGCACGGTGGCCATCTGGGGAAACGTCCGCGAGAGGATCGGCGCGATAATGTTGCCGCCGAAGGCCGGCTTCAAGGCGACCATCCGCCCCTCCGCGTCCAATTCGATACCGACGGCGTCGCCGGTCAGGCCGAGTTTGAGGCGGGCGGCCAGACGCGGACCCCAGTCGCGACCACGCTCGCTGGCGTTCAGCAGCACCCCCCACGGCGCGCGCTCGCGGACGAGCGCGGCGATCGCCGCGGCAACCGTCTCGGGCGAATAATTCCTCAGCGCCGGATTTTCCGCCACGACGATCCCGTCGGCGCCGTAACTGGCGAGCAGGGCGGCGTGCTCAGCGATCGCGGGCGTGATGCCAACCACGGTCACGGCTCCGCCGAGCTTGTCCGCAAGCCCATCGGCCGCCGAGATCAGCTCGAGCGTGCCGATGGTAACAGCGCCGGCGAGGTCGGTCTCGGCCACTACCCAGACATCCTTGCCGCGCGCTGACCGCCGGACGGTCGCGCCGATCCGGCGCCGCTGCCGCGTCCGCGGCGTCAAGGCGCCGCTGCGCTCCAGGAGCTGAATGACTTCGAGCGCGGCGCGCTCCGGGTCGCTCGCGTCAACCATCCGGCATTCGACTTTCGGGGCTTCCTGCGCGACGATCGATTGCACCCAGGTCGGCGAACCTTCCTTGCCGAATTCGCCGGGCTCCGCGCCCAGTTCAGTGGCGCGCACTACCGTGATGGGCTGGGTCATCGCGGCTTCGCGGACGGCCGGACTGATCTTCAGCGGGTTGATCAGACGTTCGGCGCAGGTCAGCAGCGCGGGCAGGCGGCACTCGACTTCGTCGTAGCCTTCGTCGCTCTCGCGTTCAGCATAAAGGGTGCCCCCCTCGAGGCGGAGTCGGCGCACGCCGGTTACCTGCGCGATATCGAGCAACTCGGCGATTTCGGGACCGACTTGTCCCGTCTCCGCATCGAGCGAGTACTTGCCAAGAAGAATGAGATCGAAGCGATCACGCCGCAGCCATCGCGCGAGGGCGGCCGCGGTGGCCAGAGTATCGGAACCGGCGAAGGCGCGATCCTCGAGGTGAACCGCGTGATCGATCCCCATGCCGAGCGCATCGATCAGCACGTCACGCGCTTGCGGCGGTCCCATGGTCACGACCGTGGTATCGGCGCCGAGAGTGTTCTTGAGTTCGACGGCCTGCGCAATCGCCCGCAGGTCATAGGCGCTCATAACGTTAACGCCGTCGCGTCGGATGGTTTTGGTTACGGGGTCGAAGTTGGCGTCTTCGACCAGCGGAATTTGCTTGACACAAATTGCGATCTTAAGCACGGAGATTCCCTCGCCGCCTAAGTAATCAACCTCGCCGCGCCGATGCAATCGGCGGATGCCTGCTATACTTTCGCCGATATGAGATCGCCGTTACTGCTGGCCGCGCTCGCGATCACTGCGGCGTGCGCGCGCTCACCAAGCCTGCGCTCGACCGCCCCGCGGATTATTTCGCTCACCCCCGCCGTGACTGAAACCCTGTTTGCGCTCGGCGCCGGCGCCGAGGTGGTCGGGGTCTCGCAGTATTGCGATTATCCGCCGGCGGCGCGCCGCCTGCCACGCATCGGCTCATTCCTGACGCCGAATCTGGAAGCAATCGTCGCGCTGCGTCCGACGCTGGTGATCGGGCTCAACACTTCCTCGGATTTGCGCGAAATTCGCGCGCTCAACGCGATGGGCATCGCGACGCTGATGGTGGACGACGATTCGGTGGTCGCAATTGAACGAAGTATCGAATCAATCGGCGCGGCGATCGGGCGCGCCGCCGACGCCCAGCGGCTCGAAGAGAACCTGCGCCGCCGCCTGGCGGCCACCGCGCAACGCCTGCGCAGCCGGCCGTCGCGATCGGTCCTGATGATCGTCGGCCATCAACCGCTCGTCGCGGTCGGTCGCGACAACTTTCTCAACGATCTTTTGACCCTCGCGCACGCGGACAATATCGGCGCCGTGTCGGATCAGGCATGGCCTCGGCTGAGCCTCGAATATATCCTCGCCAGTGCGCCCGAGGTCATCCTCGACGGTCAGATGGGCAGTGACCCGGGATCGCCGAGTTATTTCTGGAGTCGTTATCCGTCGCTACCCGCCGTGCGGCATCATCGCGTTTTCGGCTACCCGGATGATCCGACGCTCCATCCCGGACCGCGCATCGATCAGACGCTCGATCTGCTCGCTGCACGGATTCACCCCGAGGCATTCGGCACGACGCAGCCAAGGCTGAGCGCTGAATGAACCGCGTCGCTCCCCGATTCGAGTCCGCTACGACGGGGGTCGCGGCGCCACCCGTCGAGGCCGTTCAGTTCCGCGCCCATCTGACGCGCACGCGGATGGTCGCGGCGCTCGGCGGGTTGAGCGCGGTCACGGTGATCATTGCCGGCATCGCGATCACCTGCGGCAGCATGCATATCGACCTGGCCCGGGCCCTCACTGACGCCGCCAGTCCCGATCGCGCGATTCTCGTCGGTGTGCGCGTCCCGCGCGTCCTGATTGGCCTCATCGTCGGCGGGATTCTCGCGGCGGTGGGTGTGGCGCTCCAGGCGCTGGTGCGCAATCCGCTGGCCGAGGGCGGCATCCTCGGCATCTCCGGCGGTGGGGCGCTGGGTGCCGTCGCTGCGACCGTACTCTTCGCGCACGTCGCGGCGATTGACCTGGTCGTCCCGGTGGCGGCCTTTGCCGCTTCGCTGGCGGCGACGGCCGCGGTCTATCGTCTGGCGCAGGTCGAAGGCCGGCTCGAACCGTTCACGCTGCTGCTGGTCGGCGTGATCTTCAATTCGATCTGGGCCGCGGCCATCATGCTGGTCAACAGCGTGGTCAACTTCTTCTTCACCCACAGCATTATTTTCTGGCTGATGGGCAGCTTCGAAGCTCCCACCTACCGCGAGGTCGGCCTCGTCGCGATCGTCGGTGTGGCGGGTTTTACCGTGTTGCTCGGACAGGCGCACGAAATGAACCTGCTGAGCCTCGGCGACGACGACGCTCATGAACTTGGCGTCGATGTAACGTTCGTGCGCCGCCTCATCTTTGTCACCACCTCGATCATGATCGGGGCGGCGGTATCCGTCAGCGGCATCATCACGTTCGTCGGCCTCATCGTGCCGCACGTCCTGCGCAGCCTGCTCGGACCTGACCATCGTCTGCTGCTGCCGGCGTCGATTCTCGGCGGCGCGGCGTTCACCGCCGCCGCCGATCTGATTGCGCGCGTCGTGATTGCGCCGGCGGAACTGCCGGTCGGTGCGATCACCGCGCTGTGCGGCGGACCGTTTTTTATCTGGGTCCTGCGGCGCCATGGAAGGCGCGCGCTGGCCTTATGAAGCGCGCCGGCGCCGACGCGGCACCCGCCGTACAGGTGGTCGCCATCGATGCGGGTTATGGCGGACGCACGGTGCTGCACGACGTCTCGCTCGAAGCGCAACCGGGCGAGCTGCTGGCGATCCTCGGACCCAACGGTGCGGGCAAATCCACGCTCCTGCGCGTGCTGGCCGGCACCCTCAAACCAACCCGCGGTGCGGTCACGATTTTCGGACGCGCGCTCGAGCGCTATGAGCGCCGCGAGCTCGCGCGCACGGTCGCGATCGTGGCGCAGGAGAACCTGGTCGCCTTTCCCTACTCGGTCATCGAGATCGTCCTGATGGGGCGCGCGCCTCATCTGGGATCCTTCCGTCTCGAAACCGCCCACGACCTCGCCGTCGCCGCCGCGGCGCTGCGACAATTTGATCTGCTCGAACTCGCCGACCGGCCGATTCACGAAGTCTCGGGCGGCGAACGCAAGCGCGTCTTCCTCGCCCGCGCGATGGCTCAGGAGGCGCGCGTGATGCTGCTCGATGAGCCCACGGCCTATCTGGATCTGCGCCACGTCGCGGACATCTTCGCCGGTTTTCATCGCCTGTGCCGTGAGTCCGGCATGACCATCATCGTGACCCTGCACGACCTCAACGCCGCGGCGCTCTATGCTGATCGTGTGCTGATACTGAAGTCCGGCAGGTGCGCTGGCTATGGACCGCCCGCGGAGACGCTCACCGGCGAACGCCTGAGCGCAGTCTACGAAACGGATATTCAGGTCATGCGCTCGCCGAGCGGTCGAGTATTCATAGTTCATTCTGAGCAATCAAGGATTAAGCAGTGAAGCCAACAGCCCGTCGCTTCGTCTTTTATAGAGTGAAACCAGCTTCCCCAATCGGGTCTGCGTGTTCTAAAGTGTGTGACCGATGGCAACCGCCGGTTTGAGGACCCTCGACGACTCACGCGTCGCGCGCCGGCGGTCGCTTCGTGTCGATCAGCCGCGCAAACCGCCGGTCGCGCTGCGCCCACTCCATCGCATCTGGCGTCGGACCATCGATGGCATCCAGGTGATGCCGGTGGCACTGCCGGTCCGTCAATTGACGCCCGGACTGACGGGCCTGGTCGCCTGCCAGATAAGCGATCTCCACGTTGACCGCGAAGAAGACCTGCGGCGTCTCGAACACGCCGTCAGGATCATTAACGCGCAATCACCTGAACTGGTCTTCCTGACCGGCGATTACTTCTCGGGCGGCGACACCATGCGCCGCTATCTGGGCGAGTTCAGTCGCACGATCGCCCAGTTGAGTCCGCTGCACGGCGTCTTCGCGATTCTTGGTAATCACGATCATTGGGCGTCGGCGGCGATGATCAGCGACGCGTTGAAGGCCAGCGGCGCGCGCGTGCTCGCCAATGAGCATCAGCGTCTGCTGGTTCGCGGTGAGCCGCTCACCATCGTCGGCATCGACGACTTATGGTCGCGGCGGGCCGAGCCGGCGCGCGCCTTCAGCGGCCTTAAGCCCGAGGATTGCACGATCGTGCTCGCGCATAATCCCGATACCGCGCCATATCTGCGCTCGTTCGCACCGGGCGTGATGCTCTCCGGGCATACTCATGGCGGCGTGGTGAGAATTCCCTACTACGGGTCGCTCATCCGCTCGATTCTGCAAATCGGGCAGCAGTACAGTGCGGGACTCAACCGCTACAATGAATTCTATATCTATACCAATCGCGGATTGGGGACCTTCTGGCTACGCATCCGGATCAACTGCCGGCCCGAAGTCTCGCGCTTTACCCTGATCCCTTGCGCCGCCGAGAGCGAGAATGCCGACGTCGCGCCCAGGCGATCGCGTCCGCGACGGCGCCGGCGCGCCACGTCCTGAGAGAGCTCAAACGCGGATCAGCCAGGGCGTCGAAGCGGTCGTCGGCGCATCGGGAAAGACCGTCGCGAGCTGCGTGGGTGTCAAGCCCAGATGAGTTTGCAGGACGGCGAGGATCGGCGCGCGGAAATCGGTCGTGACCGCCAGGTCGCGCTCCTGGTAGAGCTCGCCCCGTCCCAGTCCCGGCCAGTTCCCATAAACTTTGCCGCCGCGCACCGCGCCCCCCATCACCCACATCACATTCCCGTGGCCATGATCGGTGCCGCCGTTACCGTTCTCGTGCATCGTGCGGCCAAACTCGGAAATCACCAGCACCACGGTGTCGTCCCACGCGGGACCCAACTGGTTCGCGAATAGCGCGAGCCCCTGGCCGAGCTGCGCGAGATGATTTGCCAACTGTCCGCGGCTTGCCCCCTCGTTGACGTGCGTGTCCCATCCGCCCAAGGCGGTGAAGGCGAGCCGGATGCTCGGATCGTGCTGAATCAGCCCGGCAAGGCGCTCGGCGTCCTGCGGAAATCCCTCCGGCGACGGGGCACCGTTGTCCGCGGCGATCATGTCCTGGCGCAGTTCGCCGATTAACCGGGCGCGCGCAAGACGACCCTGCTGATAAGCGCGGCTCAACGGATCGGCGCCGTCATAGAGGCGGTCGAAGGCCTGCTCGATGCGGGGATTATCGAGGGCAATCGGGCGCGCCGCCCCACGCCCGAGCGGCAGATTCGCAACTGGCATCCGTCCACTGAGAATCCGCGGCACGACTGGGCCCAGGCTGAGGACGCTGGTCGCGGAATGACCCGGTAGGACGCCGAGAACACGATTCATCCAGCCGTCGGGCGTGCTTTTGATACCGGGCGTTCCGCTTTCCATGTAGTCCTGCGCATCGAAATGCGACCGCGTCGGATCGGGCGATCCACACGCATGGATGAACGCCAGGGTGCCGTCGCGCCACAGCGGCATCAGCGGGGCGAGCGCCGGATGAAGGCCGAAGTGGCCGTCGAGGTCGACCACCGCGCCGTCGCCGCGGCGCGGAATCGCGAGCGTTGGCCGCGCCTCGTAATAGGCGTCGTCGCCGTAGGGCACGACGACGTTGAGCCCATCGACCGCGCCGCGCAGGAACACCACGACCAGGCGCTTACGGCTGCTGTCGCCGGTCGCCGCGCGCGCCACCCAGCCGTGAGTCCCGAGCAGCAGAACGCGCGCCGAAGCGGCCGCCGCGATCTTCACGAACTCGCGCCGTCCGATACGTAGCGCCCTGCCCTTCCCTGCCTTAATCATCGCTCTTCACCGCATCATGAATTCCGGACTGCCCAGGATTAATGCCGCGCGGAGATTGTTCGGCGCCGCTTCGACGGCCGCCGTGGTCCGCGCCGAGAACATGTCGCCCACCGTCATCGCCAGTTCGATCGGGTCGGGCGTTGCCTCGGCCGCAATCCCGTCGTCGGCGGCCATCCCGGTTCGCTCGAGGAGGGCGCGGGGTGGATGACGGGGATTGTCGGTCATGAAATCCGTCGGCGGACGGTCGATCGGCAGCCGGCCGGCGCCGAGCGCCGCGGCGAAGCTCAGCCGCATCATCATCGCGTCCGGATTGAGCCATGCATCCTGGGTATTTTTGTAGCCGTCGGGCGTCTGGCATCCGTAAAGCGGCATGCCGAGCATCGCCATCGTGCCGATCAACGGTTGGACATTGCGCACCGGCAGACCGGTCGCGCGCACGGCGGAAATCACGAACTCATAAGGTGATTTGAATTTGTTCGCGTAATGGCCGAGGTCCCAGAACTCGCTGCTGGCAAAGAGGCCGAGCAGTACTTCGCGGATACTGCCGTCGGTTTCGAGATAACGTTGGGCGAGCCGCCCAACCAGGTCCGCGGGCGGATTGTCGGCAACGAAATACTGGCAGAGCTTGAAGCTCAGATGATGGGCGGTCGCCGGGCTTTGCGCCAGAACGTCGAGCGCCTTCTCGCCTTCCTCGATACCGCTGCCGTGGATCGTGCGCCCGAGCCAGACCTTATCGGCAAAATCGTGGCGGGTCGGATCGAAGAAAAACCCCTCGCGCGTGCGCACCGCGCCCATCGCGGCGAGGCGCCGCTGGCGCCGGGCAAAGTTGGGTCGCGCCGGGTTCTCGCGTCGTACGATGCCCCATCCGGTCAGGATATGCGCGAGCGCCGTGACGTCGGCCTGGGTGTAGCCGCCGTTGACCCCCAGCGTGTGCAGCTCCATCAGCTCGCGCGCGTAATTTTCGTTGATTCCTTCGAAGCGACGGCGCGCGCCGGGAGCGTCAGGCGCCGTGTTCTGCCAGTTGTCGAGATAGAACAGCATCGCCGGATGCCTGGCAGTGGCACCCAGCAAATCGCGAAAGCGGCCGAAGACATGGGGGCGAATCGCGTCCTCTTCGAATGCGCCGACCCACAGATAATCGAGGCCCTTATCGGCAAAAATGTTGAAGTGATTGAACCAGAAGGCGACCATCACCTCGCGCAATTGCCGCGTTTCGAGTACCGCCCGATAAACCCGCGCCGCCATCGCCTGCTGAACCACGACGCGCGCGGCCCGGCGCGCGGCTTTGACTACCGCCGGATCCGGCTTGACGCCCATCACCGCCATCGGCGGTCCAAACTGGGCGAAAAGCTCGGGCGGCGTCATCCGCAGCGTATCGAGCTGCGCGATAGCCTCGGTCAGCGCCGGCGGCTCGGGCAAAGACTCCGGATGAAGCTGCTGCGCCAGCCACGCTTGCGGCTTCAGGCGCGCGACAGTCTCGAGATCGCCGGGGCGTGGACCGAAGGCAAGACGGTTAACCAAGTGCAGCGGCTGTTTTGCGACGCCAATCGCGCTCATCTCGATTATTCCATCGTGCCCCCGGGCGGCCCACTACTCTTCTGCCGCGAGGCGCGGAAGCGCGCAGCCTTTATTGCGTGTGATGCACGCGATGCATGAACCTGTAAGGATCGGAGTGTAGCTGGGCCCGGACGTCGGGATGATCCTTGAGGTATGCGCGCAGTTCCGGATGCTCCTCCAGATACTTCGGGTTGTCGGCCAGGCGCGGGTTCTTGGTCAGGTCCGATTCGATTGACGGATGGCTGTCGAGAAAGTCGCCGAACCGCGTGGCGTAGGGGTGATGCTTGTCGTAATAGCGATGCGGCGCGCTGGGATTCGCATAGGGATGCGGCGCATTGGGATTGACATAAGGATGCGGTGCATTGGGCACCGGCGGCGCCTGCGCCATCTGCGCCGAAGCCGTAGCCGCGAACAGACTCATCATCCCGGTCGCCACCACCTGTTTCCAACCAAACCGTTTTTTCATCCTCGTTCCTCCTTAATAGACGCAGCGGGAGCGCGAGAGTTTACAGCGCTCCCAACCATCTCTCTGGATCAGCGCGGAGCGCGCCCCCACGCTTCAATCAACGAATCAAATGCCTGTCGCAACCCTGGGTCCGCCAGTTCGGGCAAGGCGATGGCGCGTCGCAGGCCGCGCGCCAGCGGCTGCAAGCGTGGAGTTTGGCGGCGGCTGAGCCGCCCCTGCACGAAACGCAGGTCCTTGATGGTCGTGGCGCCGAGCACCTGATGCAGACGCTCGAGAATCTGCGGTTTCATCAGGCTCAGCTCCTGCAGCCACATCGCGCCCGCCACTTTTACGGTCGCGACATTGAACTTGAGCTGCACGACCTCGGTGCGACGGGCGATACCTTCGCCGACCACCTCCGGCCACACCCGCAGCAGGCGCACCAAATCGAAACGACCTTCCGCATCGAAGCGCGTCAGCAATTCACAAATCGTGAGGCCAATCGGCTGCGGCAACGTGCGTTTGACGACGCTCATGCTGCAGCGGAGCATGCCACAGTTTCGCGACAATTGCTGCTCAGGCGGAATCGACGCCGCGGACTTTCCACAGTTCCGCGACAACCTCCAGGGATTGCTGATCGGCCGCGATGTTTACAAAAGTCAGCAAAAGCCAGCGTGCCTGGCCTGATACGAAAGAAAGGCGTAAGCTTATCAACAGGCTATATATTGATTATCAACAGGTGCTGAACACTATATATTGCGTACGAGGGGTTGACAGATACTCGCTATTGCGGAAGGTTGGCTAGCGGAGAGACGGGGGATGGCACGAACGACGAAAAATCCAAGGGCGGTGGAAGTGGGCGGCGCGCGGCGGAAAGGGATTAGCCTCCCTCGTCTCTTCACTAATCCCGCGGTCGAGCCGATGGCGCAGGTCGATTGGGAACGGCGCTCCGCGGTGATCGCCGGCGAAGACGGTCACGTCGTCTTCGAGCAGCGCGACGTCGAGGTGCCGCGCTTCTGGTCGCAAACCGCGACCAACGTGGTGGTCTCGAAATATTTTCGCGGACCGCTCAATGATCCGAAGCGTGAAACCAGCGTCCGCCAGTTGATCGCCCGGGTGGTCGAGACAATCACCGGATGGGGCAAGGCGCAGAACTACTTCGTTGCCGATGCGGATGCCGAGACCTTCAAGGCCGAGCTGTCGTGGCTGCTCGTTAACCAGGTCGCGTCGTTCAACAGCCCGGTCTACTTCAATGTCGGTATCGAGCCGAAGCCCCAATGCTCGGCCTGCTTCATTCTCAAGGTCGAGGACAACATGGACTCGATCCTGAACTGGTACCGCAACGAAGGGATGATCTTCAAAGGCGGCTCCGGCTCGGGCGTCAACCTGTCGGCATTGCGTTCCTGCCGCGAGCGGCTGTCTTCGGGCGGCACGGCGTCGGGACCGCTCTCCTTCATGAAGGCTGCCGACGCTTCAGCCGGCGTGATCAAATCAGGCGGCAAGACCCGGCGCGCGGCCAAGATGGTGGTGCTGAATGCCGATCATCCGGATATCGCCAAATTCATCACCTGCAAGCAGGACGAGGAAAGGAAAGCCTGGGCGCTGATTGAAGCCGGCTATGATTCGTCGCTCGACGGCGAAGCCTACGGCTCGGTGTTCTTTCAGAATGCCAACAACTCCGTCCGCGCAACCGACGAGTTCATGCAGGCGGTGCTTGACGACGCCGAGTGGCATACGCGCTTCGTGCGCGACGGTGCGGTGGCCGACACCTACCGCGCCCGCGATCTGCTGCGGATGATTGCCGAGGCGACCTGGGCCTGCGGCGACCCCGGGATGCAGTTCGATACAACGATCAACGGCTGGCACACCTGTCCGAACAGCGGGCGCATCAACGCCTCGAACCCGTGCAGCGAGTACATGCATCTGGACAACTCGGCCTGCAACCTCGCCTCGCTCAACCTGCTCAAGTTCCTCGATGCGCGCGGTGACTTCGACGTCAAGGCCTTTCGTCACGCCATCGACGTGATGATCACCGCCCAGGACATCATCGTCGATAACTCTTCGTATCCGACCGACGAGATTGCGCGGAACGCGCATTCCTTCCGCGAGCTGGGCCTCGGTTTCGCCAACCTCGGCGCCACCCTGATGGCGCTCGGGATGCCCTACGACTCCGACCAGGGTCGCAGTTACGCCGCGGCCATCAGTGCGCTGATGACCGGCGAGGCCTATCTGCAGTCGGCGCGGATCGCCGGGGCGCTCGGCCCGTTCGAGGGCTATGCGGTCAATCGCGAGCCGATGCTTAAGGTAATCGAGCGTCATCGCGACTGCGCTCGCGAACAGCTCAAGACCGAGTACGTGCCGCTGGAACTGCTGAAGGCTGCCCGCGACGTCTGGGACGACGCGCTGCAGCTCGGGCGCACCGTCGGCTATCGCAATTCGCAGGCTACCGTGATTGCGCCCACCGGCACGATCGCTTTCATGATGGATTGCGACACGACCGGCATCGAGCCCGATATCGCGCTGATCAAGTACAAGAAACTGGTCGGCGGCGGGATGCTCAAGATCGTCAATCAGACCGTGCCACGCGCGCTCAATCGGCTCGGTTATGATTCGCGCGAGGTGCAGGAGATCGTCGAGTATCTCGACGAGCACGAGACTATCGAGGGCGCGCCGCATCTTGCCGACGCTCATCTGGCGGTTTTCGATTGCGCCTTCAAGCCGCGCTCAGGCTCGCGCACGATCCACTATCTCGGCCATCTCAAGATGATGGGCGCGGTGCAGCCGTTCATTTCCGGCGCCATCTCGAAAACCATCAACATGCCGGCGGAAGTCACGGTCGAAGAGGTGGCCGAAGCCTATATCACAGCCTGGAAGCTGGGCCTCAAGGCGGTGGCGATTTATCGCGACGGATCCAAACGCGTCCAGCCGCTCAATCTCAGCAAGTCGAGCGAACGCAGCGCGGACGACGTGCTCAAAAGCGCGCAGGCGCTCGCGCAACCCGACGAGTTCCGGCCATATCGACGCAAGCTGCCGGACGAACGCAAGTCGATCACGCACAAATTCGATATCGCCGGCCACGAGGGCTACATCACGGTCGGCATGTACGAGGACGGTCAGCCGGGCGAGATCTTTGTTTCGATGTCGAAACAGGGTTCGACCATCTCGGGGCTGATGGATTCCTTTGCCACCGCCATCTCGTACGCCCTGCAATACGGTGTGCCGCTGCAATTCCTGGTCGACAAGTTCGCGCACATGCGCTTCGAGCCTTCGGGCTTTACCAAGAATCCGCAGATCCCGTATGCGAAATCGATCGTCGATTACCTCTTTCGATGGTTGGCGTCGAAGTTCCTCGACGAGCAATCGCGCGCCGAAGTCGGTATCGTCAACCAGGGCTCCCTGTTCGCTCCGGCGGGACCGAGTGAAAACCCTGCCGATGCCGCCAAGGGCGACGGCGCGCCCAGGCTGACTCTCGTAACGGCCCGTCCGCCCGCGGAGGTCGAGGAGAAGCGCGAGCTGCGGCAGAGTTTTCTCAATCAGGCCGACGCGCCGCCGTGCCCGGACTGCGGATGCATCATGGTGCGCAACGGCACCTGCTATAAATGCATGAATTGCGGCGCGACCAGCGGCTGCTCCTAGGAAGCCGCGGCCCAGACCCTGTATCGTGCTGCAACGGCGCGGCGAAGAATTTCCAAGATTTTTTGCCGCGCGCTTATCATCGCGCGGGCGAACTAGCGGCACCGAGATCTTCGAGCCATAGCCCGGTCAGATACTCGGCTTCGGGATGACCCAGCAATTGCGGATGATCGGGTGCCGCACCGAGATGCTCGATCACGCGGAAATGCCTGCCCGCCAGTCCCTGAGCGATACGCACTGCGCGAACAAATTCCTCGCCGCGAAAATGCGCCGAGCAACTGAATGTAAATAAGGTTCCCCCAGGTGCCACGGTCCGCATCGCCTGCGCATTGAGCCATATATACAGGCGGCCGGCGCGCTCCGCGTCCTTCTGACTGCGGGCGAGCGGCGGCGGATCCATCACGACGATGTCGAAGCGGGGCTCCGGGTTCGCGAGAAACCTGGCGACGTCGTCCTGGACGAAACGGCAACGATCGCTCGCGACGGCCGAATCGCTCGGTCCGAGCATCGCGACTCCCTGCTTCGGCTCGCCGCGGTCCGGACGGCTGTCCTGATTGTGCGAACTTGCCAGGGCGAGGTTGCGGCGCGCCCAATCCAGCGCCGGCGCCGAGCTATCGACACCGACCACTTCGCGCGCGCCGCCTCTCAGGGCGTTCAAAGCGAAGCCGCCGCCGTAACAGTAGAGGTCGAGCACGCGCGCATCCCTTGCGAGCGCTCTTACGCGCAGGCGATTCTCGCGCTGGTCCATGAACCAGCCGGTCTTCTGGCCGTGCGCCAGATCGATCAGCAGCGGGATGCCGTTCTCGAAGACCCGCACCTCGGTTATCGCCGCGCCGCTTGCGATACCAACGCGATCGGCGAGTCCCTCGCGGCGGCGCACCGCTCCCTGACTGCGTTCAATGATCGCGCGCGGCCGGAGCCGCGAGTTGAGTGCGTCGATAACTTCGTCGCGCAAAGCCTCGGCGCCGGCGGTCAGAATCTGCAGCACGATCACGTCGGCGTAGCGCTCGACGACGATCCCCGGCAGGCCGTCACCCTCGCCGTTAATCAGGCGGTAGCAGTTGGTGTCGGAGCGTATGAGGCGCGAGCGCAAGCGCAGCGCGCCGGCTACGCGATAATCGACGATGCGATCGGGCGCGACGGCGTCGCCCATGGCCAGCATCCGCACCGCGATCGTGGTCGCCGAATGATAGTAGCCGTAGCCGAGCGGGTTGTCCGAGGCGTCGTGAACGGCAACGCCGTCACCAGGCCGCAGATCGGGCGGATCGATCCGCGCGACCGCGTGCGAGAAGATCCACGGATTGCCGCCGCGAAGCGTCCGCTCGCGGTCGGGCTTAAGCGTCACGCGCCCGCGCAGTTTCAATTAAACGCCTCGCAGCGATACCGACATCGATCCGCGCCCCGACCCGTCAGGATTTGGCGAGCGGTTCGGCGCGGACGAACTCGCCGCTGCGGCCGCCGCTCTTGCGCATCAGGCGGATATTGCCGATGACCATCGCGCGGTCGAGAGCCTTGGCCATATCATAGATGGTCAGCGCCGCCACACTCGCGGCGACCAGCGCTTCCATCTCGACGCCGGTGCGCGCCTGTGTAGCCGCCGCGGCAATAATTTCGAGGACGCCGCGCTCGGTGTCGGGACTGAACTCGACGCTTACGCTTTCGAGCGGAAGCTGATGACAGAGCGGGATGAGCTGATGCGTCTGTTTGGCCGCCATGATTCCGGCGATCCGCGCCGCGGCCAACGCCTCGCCCTTCTTCAAGCCGCCGCGCAGTATCGCCGCGAGCGTTGCCGTTTCCATCCGTACCTCGGCGCGCGCCACCGCCTCGCGACGCGTTACGTCCTTGCCGCCGATATCGACCATCCGCACGCGCCCGTCGCGGTCAAGATGGGTCAACTGATCGGTCGCCCGCGCTTTATTCTGTCGAGTTCGTCCCGCCATGGCATTTACTTTCAGACGTTATGCCTCCGCATATATATAATGAAGTCAACGACGGTACGTTGGATTAACCGACATCCGCAACTTGAGAGGAACGATGGCGGAGGAAGCGCATCAGCTTGTGATTCTTGGCTCCGGACCCGCAGGCCTGACAGCAGCCCTGTACAGCGCCCGGGCGAATCTTAATCCGGTGGTGATCGAAGGCGTTTCGCCCGGCGGTCAGCTTACGATCACCACCGAAGTCGAGAACTATCCGGGGTTCGAACACGGCATCCAGGGTCCCGAGTTGATGGAGGTTTTTCGCCGCCAGGCCGCGCGCTTCGGCACGCGCTTCGTGAGCGGCGACGTGATGGCGGTGCGGCTGCGCGAGCATCCGTTTGTGCTGGCGCTCGAGGACACGACCATCCGCTGCGAAGCGCTGATTATCGCGACCGGGGCGACCGCAAAGCTTCTCGGCCTGGAATCGGAGAAACGGCTGATGGGCTATGGCGTCAGTGCGTGCGCAACCTGCGATGGGGCGTTCTTCAAGGACAAGGAAGTGCTGGTGGTTGGGGGCGGCGATACGGCGATCGAAGAGGCGACGTTTCTCACGCGCTTCTGCACCAAGGTAACGCTTATCCATCGGCGCGACCAGCTTCGCGCCTCGAAGATTATGCAGGATCGGGCGCGCAGGAATCCCCGCATCGCCTTCGTCTGGGATTCCGTGATCGAGGAGATCTACGGTGAACCGCGCACGGGCGTCAGCGGTGCGCGGCTGAAGAACGTCAAGACCGGCACGACCACTGATTTGAAAGCCGACGGCGTGTTCGTGGCGATCGGCCATCAGCCGAACACCGCTCTGTTCAAGGGTCAACTGGACCTCGATGAACTCGGCTACCTGCGGGTGCGCAGCGGCTCGACCTACACCAATATCGAGGGCGTGTTTGCTGCCGGCGACGTCGCCGACCGCGTCTATCGCCAGGCCGTAACCGCAGCCGGAGCGGGCTGCATGGCCGCCATCGATGCCGAGCGATGGCTCGAAAGCCGTCACGGTTAGCGATGGCCGATCAGACTTGGTCGAGCCCGTCGGCCGCCGTCGATCCGCAGCCTGACGTCGGGGCAACCGCCCCCACCATGACCCTCGGCGAGATCGCCCCGCAACTGCCACGCGCCGCCGCCCCGTCGATCTCGCGCGGACTGATGGTCCGGCTGGCCGAGCTGCTGATCCTGATGGCGGCGATCGTCGGCGCGATGGCGTTGGGCCTGGGCCTCAGCGCCTACCTGCGCGAGCATCGCTTCATCACGGCCTATCTGTTCGCCTACGGCGTCTTTCGGCTCGCTGATCTGATGGTCCGCGATGCGGCGGCGTTGGAACTGGATCGCGAGGGTTTCTCGCGGCGCATGCTTTACGAGCTCGTGCTGCTGGTGTTTTTTTTCGCGGCTCCCTTCGAACGGACGTATATTTACGGCGGTGAACCGCCCGACTGGTCGCAGGGACTCGGCCTGCTGATCTCGCTGATCGGACTCTGGATGGTGCTCGCCGCGCGCATCCAACTCGGTTTCTTCATGCCCACGACGGGAGCGAGCGGCGAACCCGTCCTGGTGCGCAACGGGCTCTATCGCCTGATTCGGCATCCGATCTATTTCGGCGAGTTCGTCGTGCTCTTCGGATGGCCGCTCGAATTCGGCGCGCCAATTACGCTCGTCCTCGGTTCCATCGTCGGCATCCTCGTGATGGCCCAGCGCATCAGCGTCGAGGAGGCCGACCTCGCCGCGCGTTTCGGCGATGAGTACGCGGCCTACCAACGGGTCACCTATAAGTGCATCCCGAACCTGTGGTAATCCGCGCTTGAGAGCCAGGCCGCCGTCCGGATGAAACCTCGGATCCGCCGCCTCGTCGGTATTGCGATCGTCGTCGCGATCCTCGCGGCCTTCTATTTGCTGGGAAGCCGGTACATCTGGCCGGTCCCCGCCAACGACACCATCGACACCGTCGGTATCCTCGAAGCACCCGAGGTGAATATCACGAGCCGGATCGCCGGCCGTATCGCCGAACTCAGTCTGCTCGAAGGCGATCACGTCGAGCGCGGCGCTATCGTCTGTCGCATCGAAGACATCGATATCCGCAATCAACTGGCACAGGCGCAGGGCAATCTCGCCAATGCGATCGGCGACCTGCACGATGCTGAACGCACGATGGCGCGGTATCAGAAGCTCTTCGCCGCCAACGTGATCTCAGCCAAGGATCGCGACGACGCGATTACCCATCTCGAACGGAGCCGCGGCAGCGTCATCGCGGCGCAGGCGCAGGTGCGCTTTTACACCGATCAGCTCAACGACACCGTCATCCGCTCGCCGATCACCGGCATCGTCGTGAGCAAGAACCTCGAAGTCGGCGAGTGGGTCACACCCGGTACAGCAATCCTGACGGTCGATGATCTTGCGACCGTGTGGGCGCGGGTGGATCTCGAAGAGACCGACCTTGGCGCGATCGCGATCGGCAGCCCGGCCACGGTGACCCTGCCGACTCATCCGCCGCAGGTCTATAGTGGACAGGTGATGGCGATTGGACAGGAGGGACAATTCGCGACTGAGACCGACGTGCGGCGCGGCCGTCAGGATATCCGGACCTTCTACGTCAAGGTGCGCGTCCTGCAGGCCGGTCAGGAACTCAAGCCCGGGATGACGGCCGAAGTTTCCTTTCCGCTCCAGCAAGCCGTGCGGCTGACGAATCGAGATCCGGCGCCCGCTGCGACCGTCGGGAACCCGGCGCCACGGTAGGCGTGATGAGCGCTGAGTTCGCCAATGGCCGCGCCGCAGATGCTGCCCGCGGGGCGATCAAAGCCCACGATCTGGTCAAGCGCTTCGGCGAATTTACCGCCGTCGACGGCGTCAGCCTTGAGGTGCGGCCGGGCGAGCTCTTCGGACTCCTCGGTCCCAACGGCGCCGGCAAAACCACGCTGACCCGGATGCTCACGACGCTGCTCGCGCCCACCTCCGGATCAGCCCTGGTCGCCGGCTTCGATATCGTGCGCGAATCGGCGCAGGTGCGCGAAGTGATCGGCGTGATTCCGCAGGCTCTCACCTCGGACCTTGATCTGACAGGATGGGAGAATGTCGATATCTACGGCGAGTTCTACGGACTCGCACGGCGCGTTCGCCGCGAGCGCGCACGCCATCTGCTGCAGATGGTCGGGCTCAGTGAACGCGCCAACGACCTGGTGGGAACCTACTCGGGCGGGATGCGCCGACGCCTGGAAATCGCCCGCGGTCTCATCCATTCACCGCGCGTTCTCTTCCTCGACGAACCGACGATCGGGCTCGACCCGCAGAGTCGGCGCGCCGTTTGGGAGCTGCTGCGCCAGTTGCGCAGCGAGACTGGCCTCACGATCTCTTTGACCACGCACTACATGGATGAAGCCGAAACGCTCTGTGATCGTATCGCCATCGTCGATGGCGGCAAAATTATCGCGCTCGGCACCCCCTCGGAACTCAAGGCGATGGTCAAAGGCTCGGACCGGATCGAACTCGAAATCAGCGGCGACGATACCCTCACCATCGAGCGCCTGCGCGCCCAGCCGGATATCCACGACGTGACGCGCGACAGCACCGGGCTGCTGATCATTTCCTGCGACGACGGCGCCCGGATGGTGCCACGCGTCATGGATCAGGTCGAGAGTGCCGGCGCCCGGATCACGTCGATTCGCCTTGAACGAATTTCGCTCGAGGATGTTTTCATTCGTTTCACCGGGCGCCGCCTGCGGGACGAGCCCGCGCGCAAAGGTGGCGGCTTCTTCAGCCTGAACATGGGGATGCCGCGCCCCAGCGACATGAAATGAGCGCCATGAGATCGCATCCGCCAATTAGTGACAAAAAGAGTCGCGGCGAGTGCGAACGGTCGTCAATAAGCACCCAACGTCGGCAATATCACTCCTATCTGCCTTGACAAGCAGCCGACCGAACACTAGTAACTCCCTGCGCGGTTGCCCCCATGCGAGGAGGAGTCTTATGAGCATGGCCCGAGATTCAGCGACACATGTGTCCCGCTCGGTAGCTACGGCGATCGGCGTCCTGGCGATGTTTGCCTTGAACGGATGCCTCGCGACGCGAAACTGGGTGCAGAGCCAACTGACGCCAATCAACAGTCAGTTGAAGACCACCGACGCCAAGGCCGACCAGGCACTGGCGGGTCTGCAGAATCTTCATCTCGAGCGACGCCTGGTCTTGAACTCGCAGAATGGGCCGACGTTCGGCTTCGATTCGGCGTCCCTGACGCCCAACGCCAAGCGCAAGATCGACGGCTTCATGGATGATCTCGCCGAAGCCAACACTCCCGGACCCACTGCTCAGCGTGTCTTTGTCGTTGCCGGACACACCGATAGCGTCGGCTCGAACGACTACAACTACACGCTCGGACAGCGGCGCGCCGATAGCGTCGCCGGCTACCTGATCGGCAAAGAGGGTGTCGATCCGATGCAGGTTCGCGTCATTTCATATGGCGCGAGCAAGCCGGTGGCCGATAACCGCACGGCGAGCGGCCGCCGGACCAATCGCCGCGTCGAGATCCTGGTGTACCAGGAGAAGATCAGCCCCGGCAGCTAAGCGAAGGACGTCCGGGCGAGCAGCGATTTTCCGCGAGCGGCCCATCGACGGGCTGAGCTGATGCGGTTCGGAATGTCGCCCCGCGCCGGATAACTCGCGATCACATGCGCTGATCGAACTGGACGATGATGCCGTCCGGATCTTGAAAGAGGCTCGTGAGCACCTTGCCTCCCGGCGGCTCGCCGTAAGCAACCGTATCGGACTCCGTGGGACGAACGAGGATCGGCACGCCGGCGGCCTCCAACCGCGCGATGCGCTCGCGGAGATCGTCCACCCAGAACGAAAAATGATGGACCCCGACCTGATCGAGTTTGATAGCGGCGCTCGCCGCTCCTTCCCCATGCTGGGAGAGCACGAGGAAGCTCGCGTGGGGACCCTCGTCGAAGCGCAGGTACACCGCGCGGCGCCGACCCTTTTGCGGATTGGCGAAGAGCGTCTTGAGGCCGCCGACGTTCTCCATCGTGTCGAGGCAGACCTTCAGACCGAGAAGATCGCGATAAAAGCGCAGCGAGCGTTCCATGTCACTGACGCCGATTGCGATATGCGACACTGCTTTCATGGCTTCTCCTAAGCGGCGATCACCCCGGATACTTCTTCAGCTCCGGATGATCATCGAGCGCGAATTGATTCACCAGATCGCCGATCAAGCGCTGCCGAGCGTAGCCGTCCAGCGCGTCAAGGTCCCAGCCGCCCATGCGGCTGAGACTGCATTCGACGGCCGGTTCGCTGAACAGGCCGATTTCGTCGCCGCCGACGAAAAACGTGCGGCCGTTCACGTTCTTCGCGGCGTCGGTGCAGAGCCACACGACCAGCGGCGCGACCTGCTCCGGACTGCCATTGGTCGGGATATGGCCGCGATCGCCGAGTGAGTATCGGCCGAGCGCTGTTTCGAGCGCGCGCCACGGGCTGAAGCTGGTGCTCGAAAAATTCTGCACCGAGCGGGTCAAGGCACGCGGGCGGATGGCATTGCAGCGCACACCGAAGCGGCCGAGCTCCCGCGCGACCGCCCGCGTCAGTCCGATAACCCCCTCCTTCGCCGCGGAATAGTTCGCCATCCCGGGATGGCCCAGGCCGGATTCCGAGCCGGTGTTGATGATAACGCCGCTGCCTTGCTTACAGAGCGTCGGGCTAGCCGCGCGAATCATGTTGAACGCGCCCTTAAGATGCACCTGGATGACGCGGTCCCAGTCCGTCTCCGGCATCTCGTAGATCGCCCCCGGCCGCACGTTGCCGGCGTTGTTAATCAGGATGTCGAGCTGGCCGTACTCGTTCAGCGCCGTGTTCACGATCCGCTGAGCGCCGTCGAGCGAGGTCACGCTGGCGGTACTGGCCACCGCCTCGCCGCCCGCCGCGCGAATTTCGCGGACGACGTCGTCAGCGATCGCCTTCTCATCCGGCTCGCCGCGTTTTTCGAGAAAGACATCGTTGACGACCACCCTGGCGCCTTCCGCCGCCAGGAGCTTTGCTTCAGCCGCGCCGATTCCCCGTCCGGAGCCGGTCACGATCGCCACCCTGCCCTTCAACCGTCCGCCGCCCTTCGCTTCAGCCATCGTTTTTGCCCTCGTTGCTCAGACTCGTTGTGCGCCGGCGTGGCGTTGCTCGATGACGCTCCGCACCTGGGATTCGACGCGTGTGCCCTTGAAGAAGTCGGGATTGAGCGCGGTCCAGAATTCCACCGGATAGCCGAACACGAAATCCTGAAAGTCGCGGTCGCTGATCAGCCCATCGTCAACCATTTCGTGCGCTTCGATCAGCACCTCGCGCATGTCGGGAACGTCGAAGTGTCCGATATCCGATCCGAACAGCATCTTGAGTCGCGCGCCGTAAGGATTGACCTTCGCATTAAAGCCCCAGGCGTTCATGGGGTCGTCGGCCTCGCAACCGAAATAGAAGCGTTCGGCGAACAGCTCGCGGAAATCGGCGGGCTTTTCGATACCGCACGCCGCATAGTCATCGATCACCTGCGGGCCGAGCGCGGCCCATCGCGCCGCGACGGCGTCGCCTTCCGGCACCGCCTCCCAGTGATCGACGGCGGCCGCCGCCTCATGACTCCAGTATTTTTCGAAGAGCTCGCGCAGCAGCTTGCGATCGAGGTTCGCCGGATTGACCTCTTCGAGCGCCCGCGGATTGCGCTTCTTCCAATGACCGATCAGGTCGGCGTAGAGCTGGCAGGCGTAGCCGACCCCGCCCTCGAGAAAAGCCATGCGCAGACGCGGAAAACGCCGCGTTACGCCGCCCATGAAGATCGCTTTGCAAACGGCTTCGCCGGCGCTCGCGAAATGCCCGATATGATTGTAGGTGAAATTCGACGGCGACATCCGGAAACCCGCGCTGCGGCCGGCGCTGTGGAAGGTCGGCGCCAGGCCCAACTCCACGCACTTGGCCCATACCGGATCGTAATCGTATGCGCTGTCGAGGCCGAGCATGTCATACATCATGGCGCGACTGCGCTCGCCGCGCCGCGCCAACGCCGGAATCGGCCGCCTGATCAGACTGCCCATCACGATCGCCTTCAGCCCCAGCGACTTGACGTGTTCGAGCTCGGCGATCGCTTCCTCCGGCGTATGCATCGGAATGGCGGCCACCGGCGTCATCCGATCGGCGTACTCGGCGAACGCCTCGGCGATATACATGTTGAAGGCCCGATGGGTCGCCTGGCGCATCTCGGCGTCGTTGATCGAATAGAGTCCGAGCCCGGTCGTCGGGTAGAGCACGGTGAAATCAAAGCCGAGTTCGTCGAGCCGTTGATAGAGCAGCTTCGGCGCCATCGCGGTTGCCCGATCGAGCGTGTTTTTCGTGGGAAACGGCCACCACGCCTGCTGCGCGCGGCCTTCCTCGTACCGCTGCTCATTGGTCATGGCGAGGATTTTGCCCACGACGTCGTCGCGCGATTTGAGTCCCTCCGCAGCTTTGTTGCCGGCTACCTTCCGCAGGTAGTCAAGGATAATCGGGTGATACTCGACCCAATGGCCGTCGGAATCGATCACCGGATGGTTGAGTTTCGCGCGGATCGCCGCAGGGTCCGCATCGTGGTTTCCCGACATGGTCCTTTCCTCAAGGCGATAGTGAAACTACCGCCAGTGCTAGCGAGCGCTCTGTTTGGCTGTCAAGTCGGGCGAACACCGCTAACGCCGGGAGGGCTCCGACGACGGTCGGTATCGCGCAGCGGTCCCGTCTCCAACTCGATTTTGTTGCGGCGGCGCCGTCGGCGCGCGATCGTAGCGGCGCACTGAACTGTTTGAACTGTTCTGCGCCCGAATGCAGGTGCAAAATAGGTCCTACCCGGATGCAGCACGTCGATCGGTCACACGGGAGGAAGATCGCTTGAGCAAGAGACGCATCGCCACAACCATCTCGGCAGCGCTTGCCGCCGTGCTCGTGAACGGCTCCGGCTGCAGCCACGTGCCGCCGCCTCCGCCGCCGCAACCGATCACGGTGCCGCTGGTCGCCCCGACGGTTGCGCACAAAGACGCCGCAGGCTGCGACGGCGCACACGACACGGTCTTTCTTCCCGGCGCATCAATCGATGCGTACCCGAGCCTGCCGCCCCGAGCTCAGCCGAAGTTCTTCGTGATCAATCTGAATGACGGAACGTCGGTTTGGGGCAAGCCTTACTACAACGACAACGACTGCGCCAATTACCTCGAATGTCGGCGCGCGACCTTCGTCCTGAACCCTTCATGGAACGACTGTCGGCCGAGCGGAAACCGTTACGAAGTGGCCACGCTCGACAGTCGGCTGGTCCTGAGCTCGACGCTGTTCCAGGTGACCGACCTGACCACCGATACGATCGCCTATGTCGGCTTTGCGTGCGGCCAGGGTTTTGCCGAGTCCGATTTATCGAACGCGGCGAATCGCGTGGCGCATCCGCAGTGTTCGTCGGCGGCCCCGTCCGCCGCGACGGGCGCGAACCTCGCCAAGGCGCTCGCCTTGGGTGCCGCCTACTTCAGTTATCGCGCAGCTTACAATCGCCCCGTGCGCTGCTTCGCCGACGATTCGCGGATTGGCGCGACGACGGCCTGCTATCAGGACGACGCAACGACCCCGCTTGGCTAGACCTACCCGGAACTTCGCACCTGATCATAGTAGGGACGCATCGCCTGCAGCGCGCGCCTCTGATGGTAGGCGAGCGCGTCCGGGGGATAGCGATGCTCGGGGCCGAGGACGCACGCCGCGCGCGCATGACAAACGGGCGCGCACGCGGCTTCGTTCTCGACCCGATAACACAGGCATCGGGGGATATCCCAACCCTGCGGATAGCTCACGGCCGCCGCCGGACAAGCGCTGATACAGGATCGCGTGACGCATCCGGGACAGGGATCGAAGGCGCGCGCGTCGCCCGGCGCGTCCAGTTCGCGATCGAGCAGCAGAGCGGCGCGGAAGGCGATCCAGGGACCATACGTCGGATGCACCAGCACGCCGAGCAGACTCGGCCCGGCGACTCCGGCGGCCCGACCCAGCGCCATGAAGTTGACGGTCACCGGCTGAGTGACAAACGGGTAGGCCGCCGCACAATCGATTCCTTCGGCATGCGCGACTTGGAGCAGGTGCTGCTCGGTCACGATCCGGGTGAAATCGTCGAGCGGATTCTGACGCTCGTCCCAACCAGGGTGCGCGTCGCGATAACGGCTGAAAGCGCGCCAGAAATCGCCGCCGCCGTTAGCCACCACGACGATCGACCGCATCTGCGGCGCGAAGCTCGGCGGTCGCGCCGATCGGGTTTGCTCGAGGTAGACCCGGATGGGCACGGCCGCGATGAGATTAAGTCCGAACGGCGCGCCGGCGGCGCGAAGATTCTCGATAAAGCGCTCCACGCAACGATCCTATTCGACGACGGGAGATTGTGCACCGCCGCCGGACGTTCAGCGATCGCGGCCGAACCGGCTGAGCGCGCTCAGATGGCGCAGCGCGTCGCGCTTGCGGCCCAGGCGCTCATAGAGGTCGGCCAGATTGCGATGGGCCTCGACCAGCGTGGCATCGCAATCGAGCGCGCGCACGAAGCTCTGCACCGCCAGTTCGAGCTCTTCGCGCTGGCGATACAACAGGCCGAGCCGCAGATGAACCTCGGCATTGCCGGGGACAATCAGCGCCGCCGCCTGCAGATGCCGCAGGGCGTCGCCCAGATCGCCCTCGGTTTCGAGCAGCGCCGCCATCCGCAGATGGGCCTCGAAGTTCTGCGGTTCGCGATCAATCAGATCGCTGTAAAGCATCAGCGCCCGCAACGGATTCGATTCCGCCAGTCGGCGAGCCTCATCGAAGCGCGTGCGGATTCGCGCCGGACCGAAGCCGTTTTCGACGCACCCCGCCGGCCGTTCCGAATCGCCGAAGAGCAGCAGTTGGCCGCTTTCCGCCTCGTAGATACAACCGTGGTCGCGCACGACGATGCGGCCGTCTTCGTTGCGCAGACGCAGCGCGGTGACCGGACGAGCGCCGTCGAACTTGCGGCGCACGCTGTCGAAACATCGCCGGAACGGTTCGAGATGGCGCCGAGTGGGCAGGAGTTCCTTCGCCATCCGCATCAGCAACAGATCGCTGAAGGCGAAACGATAGCGGCGTCCGTGCGGCGCCGTGGGGCTGATCAGCCGACGCTTGACCCAGTAGCGGATACGGTCGGGCGAAACCGCTAGAATGCGCGCGGCCGCGCGCGTCGAGAAGGTCTGCGTCTGCGCCATCCGCCCTTCTCCCATCGTCCCCACCACGCCGTGAGTATAGGCAGCGGATTATACAGTCTCAACGCGCAGGCCGGCGATTTTTGAACAAGTTGTCAACTGCCCCGACGGACGCATCAGTCGGCCGGTTCCTTGATCAACTTGAGGAGGCGCGCGACCGATTCGACCGCGTTCTTCGCATTGTCGATACGATCCAGCGCTTGCAGCCGGTCCATCCCCGGGCCCGTGATCCCGAGTCCGACCGGCTTGTTGAATTCGAGCGCGAGCTGGATCGCCGTGCCGGCCACCGGTCCGGTGATCAACTCATCGTGTTTGGTCTCGCCCTTGATCACTGCGCCGAGGATCGCGACGCCATCGACGTCGCGGCGCTTGAGGAGTTGGCGCAGCACGAGCGGCATATCGAAAACGCCCGGAACGTGGACCACGTGGCTGACTTCCAGGCCGAGGAATTCGGCATGGCGCCGCGCCCGTTCGAGCATCAGCGCGGTCACATCGAAGTTAAAGTCCGAAACGAGCAGGCCAATCTTCACGGTCGTTCCTCGGTCTCGCGGATCTCGACTCCATTGGCCTTAAGATACCGCTTCAAGGCCGGGATCGGATATTCGCCATAATGCACGATCGACGCAACAATCGCAGCATCGGCGGCGCCGTCGGCAAAGGCCTCGAGCACGTGACGCGGTTCGCCGGCCCCGCCCGACGCAATCACCGGCACCGGCACCGCTTCGCTGATAAGGCGCGTGATTTCGAGATCGTAGCCGAGCTTGGTGCCGTCGCGGTCGATCGAGTTGATACAGAGCTCGCCGGCGCCGAGGCGCACCCCTTCCTGCGCCCAGCGCAGTGCGTCACGCCCGGTGGGCGTGCGGCCGCCATCAATTACCACCTCGCATCCGGAGGGAAAAGCCTCGCTCGGGGGACGGCGGCGCACCTGCATCGAAAGCACGATACACTGGCTGCCGAATGCGCGAGCGCCCTGGGCTATGATCTCGGGATTGCGCACCGCGCCTGAATCGATCGAGATCTTCTCCGCTCCCGCCAGCAGCACCGCGCGCATATCCTCGACGCTGCGGAGACCGCCGCCGACGCTGAAGGGAATAAAGATCTCGCGCGCCACTTTGGCCACGACCTCGAGGATGATTCCGCGCTTTTCGTTCGAGGCGGTGATGTCGTAGAAAACGATTTCGTCGGCGCCCTGCTCATAGTAATGGCGCGCCATCGCGACCGGATCGCCGATATCGATATTTTCGAGGAACTGCACGCCCTTGGTGACCTTGCCGTCGCGCACGTCAAGGCAGGGGATAATCCGTTTGGCCAGCATTCAGAAGCTCATCCGGCAGAAATTATCGAGCAGTCGGAGCCCGACCGCGCCGCTTTTTTCCAGATGGAACTGGGTGGCGATGACGTTGTCGCCGGCGATCGCCGCGGCGAACGGCAATCCATACTCACTGGTCGCTATAGTCACGTCGGCACTGCGCGGAACTGGATAGTACGAGTTCACGAAATAGAAATGGCTATCATTCGGCACGCCTGCGAACAGTGGATGGGCGCGCGTCTGATGGACCCGGTTCCAACCGATTTGCGGAACCTTCAGGGCCCGGCCGCCGACCGCCGCCGGATAACGCCGAACCTCACCGGGGATAATCGCGAGGCAGCGCATGTCATCCTCCTCGCTGTACTCCATCAATACCTGGATACCGATGCAGATGCCGAGAAACGGCGTGCCGGCCCGCGCAACGTCCTCGCGCAGCACTTCCTCAAGACCCAGCGCGCGCAGATTGGTCATGGTCGCGCCGGCCGCGCCGACGCCCGGCAGAATCACGCGATCGGCTGCGCGGATGCGCTCGGGCTTGTCCGTAATCTCGGAGCGATGGCCGAGATGTTCGAGGGCGCGCGCCACGCTGGCAAGGTTACCGGCGCGATAATCGACAATCGCGATCATTGCGTTTCCGTTCGGGCATCATATCGTGGCGACCTCGGCGGAGCCAACTCTTGAGCGCACCGCGCCGCGCTCCAGCCTAAAGACGCGGTCGAAAAAAGGGATGCGCCGCAGCGGCCCGCTCTAACGGTACGGCAGCGCCGGCGCGCTTCAGCGAGAGTCCGACTGATTATGCGGGCAGGTAGCCTTCTTTAATCAGGGACTTGGCGATAATCATGCGCTGGACCTCGCTGGTGCCTTCGCCGATCTCGGCCAGCTTCGCATCGCGCATGTAACGTTCGACGGGGAAATCGGTCACATAGCCGTAGCCGCCGTGGATTTGCACCGCTTTGGTGGTCGCCCACATGGCGGTCTCCGACGCGAAGAGCTTGGCCGCCGAGGCTTCCCGAGCGAAGGGCTTGCCGGCGTCCCTCAGGGCGGCAGCGCGACCGGTCAGGAGCCACGCCGCATCGATTCGCGTTGCCATGTCGGCAATCATCCACTGGATCGCCTGAAAACTCGCGATCGGTTGACCGAATTGGCGGCGTTCTTTCGCATAGGCCGCGGCCTCTTCCATGGCCCCGCGCGCGATTCCGGTGGCCCATCCGGCGATTCCGATCCGTCCCGCTTCGAGCACCTTGAGCGCCTGCGCATAGCCGGCACCGGGCTCGCCGATGAGACTCGCCGCCGGCACCGCGACATTATCCAGGATCACTTCCGCAGTATCGGAAGAGCGCAGGCCCAGCTTTTCGATCTTGCGCCCGGTGCTGAGGCCTTTGGCACCGCGCTCGACGATAAAGGCCGAGATACCCGTCCGCGCGGCACCCGGATCGCTGACCGCCATCACCACATAGACATCGGCAACGCCGCCGTTGGTGATGAACATCTTGGTGCCGTTAAGAATAAAGTTGTCACCCTTGCGAGTTGCTCGAGTGGTCATCGCCGCGGCATCGGAACCGGAACCGGGCTCGGTCAGGCACCATGCGCCGATTTTCCGACCCGCCACCAGATCCGGCAGGTAGCGCGCACGCTGGGCGTCGGATCCAAACCCGGCCAGATGACCGCTCGCGAGCGACATATGGGCGGCGCAGGCGAGCGCAAGTCCGGCGTCGTAGCGCGCAAGGCCCTCGACCACCACCACCTGGGTAAGCGTGTCGGCGCCCGCGCCACCGTATGGTTCGGGGAAGGCGACGCCGAGGAAGCCGAGACTGCCAAGTTGGCCGAAGACTTCACGCGGAAAGGCTTGGTCGCGGTCCCACCGCGCCGCGTGCGGCTTGATCTCGCGTTCGGCGAAATCGGTCAGGGTCTGGCGAATCTGCCGCTGCTCGTCAGTCAGTTCGAAGTTCATGACGCGACCCCGGTATTCGTTGGCCTCTGCTGCGCGTTGATCTCAGGGAGAGAGCGCGGAACTGCGGCGCCGCGGCGAGCCGTCTACTGACGCGGCTGCACGTTCTCCCGCACCCACTTGACGATATCCTCGGTCGAGGCGCCGGGCGTGAAAATCTCCTTGACGCCCATCGACTTCAGCCGGGCGGCGTCCTCGTCGGGAATGATCCCGCCGCCGAACAGCGCGACATCGTCGACACCCTTTTCCTTGAGCAGGCGCATCACCTCGGGAAAAAGCGTCATATGCGCGCCGGAGAGTATGCTCAAGCCGATCGCGTCCACGTCCTCCTGGATCGCGGCTTCAGCGATCATCTCGGGCGTCTGATGCAGTCCCGTATAGATCACTTCGAAACCGCCGTCGCGGAGAGCGCGGGCGATTATTTTGGCCCCACGGTCATGACCGTCGAGACCGGGCTTGGCCACCAGGATACGAAGGCGTTTGTCTGACACGTCTCTTAGTAAGCCGCTCCTCTAATGAAGGCTTAAGCTCAATCAAACCGTTCAAATCCAGCCCGGATCGGTATAGACGCCGAATTCCGCGCGGTAAATGTCACTGATTTCGCCAACCGTGGCTTCGCGACGCACCGCCTCGCAGATTGGCTCCATGAGATTTTCGCCCGAGCGGCAGGCCTCGGCAACGCGCTTGAGCGCTTCCCGGACCGCGACGCTGTTGCGCTCGCGCTTCATCTTGCGGACCCGCTGGACCTGGCGCTCCTCGAGCTCGCGGTTGATTTTCAGCGTCTCGATGGGGATCTCTTCGGGAATCGAGTACTTGTTGACCCCGACCACGGTCTTGATGCCCTGCTCGAGTTGTCGCTGATAATTGAAGGCGGCCTCGGCAATTTCGCGTTGCGGATAGCCGCGATCGATCGCCTTGAGCATCCCGCCCATCTCGTCGATCTTGCGGATATACTCCATCGCCTCGGCTTCCATCTGGTCGGTCAGCGCCTCGATAGCGTAGCTGCCGCCGAGCGGATCGATCGTATTCGTGACGCCGGTCTCTTCGGCGATAATCTGCTGCGTGCGCAACGCCACCATCACCGCATTTTCGGTCGGCAGCGCCAGCGTTTCATCCATCGAGTTGGTATGCAGCGACTGCACGCCGCCGAGCACGCCGGCGAGCGCCTGCAGCGCCACGCGCACCACGTTATTCATCGGCTGCTGCGCCGTCAGCGAGACGCCTGCGGTCTGCGCGTGCGTCCGCAGCATCAGCGACTTCGGATTTTTGGCGCCGAAGCGATCCCGCATCAGACGCGCCCACATCCGCCGGCCCGCGCGCAGCTTGGCGATCTCTTCGAGGAAATCGCTGTGCAGATCCCAGAAGAAGGACAACTGCGGCGCGAAGTCATCGACATCGAGACCGCGCTCGACCGCCGCCTGCACGTAGCAGAGTCCGTCGGCAATCGTGAAGGCGAGCTCCTGGACCGCGGTCGATCCGGCCTCGCGGATGTGGTAGCCGGAGATCGATATCGGATGGAACCGGCGGGCCTTCTTGGCGCAGAACTCGACCATATCGGTCACCACGCGCAGGGCCGGTCCGGGCGGGCAGATCCACTCCTTCTGCGCGATATACTCCTTGAGCATATCGTTCTGGATCGTGCCGTTAACCTGCTCCCACGGCACTCCCTGGCGCTCGGCCACGACCAGGTAGGCCGCGAGCAGCACCGAGGCCGAGCAGTTTACCGTCATCGAGGTCGAAACCTTGGCAATCGGGATCTGGTCGAACAGTCTCGCCATGTCATGAATCGACGAAACCGAGACGCCTTCGCGCCCGACTTCGCCCATCGCGCGCTCGTGATCGGCGTCGTAGCCCATCAGCGTAGGCATGTCGAAGGCGGTCGACAGACCGTCCTGCCCCTGCGACAGCAGAAAGCGGAAGCGGGCGTTGGTTTCCTCGGCGAGACCGAAGCCGGCGAACTGACGCATCGTCCAGAGCCGGCCGCGATACATCGACTCATACACGCCGCGGGTATAGGGAAACTGGCCGGGATAGCCGATCGCGTCGTAGCCGTTAACGTCCTCAGGGGTGTAGAGCGGCTGCACCGGCATGTCGGAGAGCGTCGTGAAGCGCACCGGGCGTTCCTTGCCGCGCTGGTAGATTTGTTCGAGCCATTCCTGCTTGGTCATCGTTGCCCCTGCCAATCTGCTTACCGAGTCTGAAGAACGTGTCCCGCGATCACTAGGCGCTGAATTTCTGAGGTCCCCTCGTAGATTTCCGTGATCTTCGCATCGCGAAAATATCGTTCAACCTTGAACTCCTTAGTATATCCGTAACCGCCGTGAATCTGGACCGCCTCGCTGGCGGCTTTCATGGCGGCCTCGGCCGCGAACAGTTTCCATCGCCGATTGCGTCGTGCAAGGCTCGCCGCGATCTTTGAGCACCGCCGCGCGCAGGGTCAGCAGCCGCGCCGCGTCGAGCTCGACCGCCATGTCGGCGAGCTTCCATTGAATCGCCTGATAGCTCGCGAGCGGCTGGCCGAAAGTGCGCCGTTCCTGCGCGTATCTGAGGGAGGCTTCGAGCGCAGCGCGACCGATTCCGACCGCCTGCGCCGCAATCCCGATCCGGCCGCCGTCAAGGGTCTTCATCGCGACCTTGAAACCCTCTCCTTCGTTCAACAGAAGATTTTCACGCGGCACGCGGAGGTCCGCAAAGCTGAGCTGCGCGCTGTGCGCGCCGTGGATACCCATTTTGTCTTCGATCCGCGTCACCTGGAATCCCGGCGCGCTCGTTTCGGCAATAAAGGCGCTGATGCCTTTCGTGCCTTTGTCAGGCTGAGTGTTGGCGAACAGGATACAGATCCCGGCTTCCGGCCCGTTGGTGATAAAATTCTTGGTGCCGTTGATCACATAGCTGTCGCCGTCCAGCACCGCGCGCGTGCGCTGGCCCGCCGCGTCGGATCCGGCCTGGGGTTCGGTCAGGGCGAAGCAGCCGAGCCACTCCCCGGAAGCCATCCTGGGCAGATAGCGCCGCCGCTGCTCTTCCGTGCCCGTCCCGAGAATCGGCCATGCTCCCAGCGAGCAGTGCGCTGACACGATAACCGCGGTCGCGGCACAGGCGACCGATAGCTCTTCGATCACGAGGGCGTAGGCGACGTTGTCGAGACCAGCGCCGCCGTATTGCTCGGGAATGAAAACCCCGAGCAGTCCGAGTCTCGCAAGCTCGGCGATAGCTTCGCGCGGAAACCGATGCGTGCGGTCAATCTCCACGCCCACCGCCTCGAGTCGTTCGCGAGCGAATCTACGCGCCAGGTCCCGCGCTCCAATCTGGGCTTCTGTCAGGTCGATTTCCACTTGCAAACGCCGCTTTCCGAGACTGCCGGCAAGACGTTTTTATCCTAGACCGCCGCCAACGTCGATAGAACCGCGTTCGCCTCGATCCGCACTCGCCGAAACTGTTAACCCCGGCCTTTGCAGCGGTCGGCCGGTTATCCGACAACTCGCCCGATTATTAATCGCGCGCGCCGCCGCCCCTGCAACGTCGATCGGCGCCGCCGCTCAAGGGAAACGCCGCCGAATCGGAAGCGCCGATGCGCAACGTTATCGGTTAGGGTCGAAAAGGGGTCGTGGTCAGGATCGGCGATCGGTCGCATACGGAGCGGCGCCGCCAATCCGCCAAAGGGTCGCCACGGCTCCCGGCAAAACGCGACTGCGTCCGGCCGGCGCCGCCTGAATCGCGCTGTGGGGCATTTCCTAACGCGCAACCGGCGGTCGCGCGTTGCGATAGTGCGCCGCCAGAGCCGCGAGCAATACCGCGTCCGCCTCGGCGGGTTCCGCATGGCCATAATTGGCGCCGGCCGGTCCACCGGACGAGACGAAGGAAACCGGCGCGGGTCGAGCTTCGGGATGGCTCGCGATGACCGGACCTGGCGCTTCGAGGCTCGCCTGTAACCCTGACGTGCGTATCGACGGCACCGCGATCAGCATCAGCGCCAGAGCGCCAAGCCCCAACAGTTGCCAGCGGCCTGAGGCGACCGCCGTGCTCGATCCAGTCATCTGTTCCATGCGTGAGCAGACGTAAGGCTTATTGGTTTTGTTTACGCGCTCCCAAGAGAGCTCGGCGCAGTGCGGCAAACCGCGACGGCGCCGCCCGCTCATCGATGGCACGGCAATCGCTTGCTCACCTCGAAAACAGCCCCAATGGGAGGATTTTATATGAGACCGTTCAGATGGATGGTGCCGGCAACGGCAGTCGCGATGGCTGCGACTCCGGCCTTCGCGCAGTCGGAAAATGACGCTGTCACGGCGAGCGCCGGCTGGATCGCCTGGATCGTCGTCGGTTTGATCGCTGGATGGCTTGCGAGTCTGACCGTCAACAAAAGCGGTGAAGGGATGCTACGAGATATAATTCTCGGCATTATCGGTGGGATTATCGGCGGCGTAATTTTTCGCGCTTTCGGCAGTGCAGGTGTTACCGGCTTTAACCTGTGGAGCATTTTAGTGGCTTTTATCGGCGCGGTGGTGCTCCTCGTCATCTATCACGCCATCACCGGCCAGCGGCACCGCGCCGTGTAATTCGTGCGCTCTTGATATGGGTCTTCCGCCAGTCTGGCGATGGCGGAAGACCCGCGCGGCCTCTTCCGACCCTCGGGCTAGCGCCGCAAAACCTTCATTCTGATCCCGATCGCCTCGAGAAACCGCGTCGGCAATTCCGCGCCGACCATCGCAAAAACTACATCATTCTCAAGCTCGACGCGCAGTGCTTTAGCGGCTGAGGTCGTCTCGGCGCTGCTCAACACGACGGTGCCCTCAGCAATTTCGGCAACTTGCGTATTCGGGTAGAACGCGAGATGACCGGAACGCTGCATCGCCACCACTCTGGCGGCGTTCTCGTAATTGACCTTGGTCAGGACGGCATCGCGAATCGAGTAGCTTACCCGATTGCCCAGGCTCGGTTCGGCCAGGGCGACGCTGACTTCGGCGCCGGCATTGCCGCCGCCGACCACCAGGATGCGCTGGTGGCGAAATTCGCCCGGTTCGATCAATTGGTAGCGCACCCGCGAGCTGTTTTCCCCGGCCACGCCCAGTTTGCGCGGATGGCCCCGCACGCCCATGGCCAATACCACGAAGCGCGCACGAAATTCCTCCTGTCGGGCCGTTCTGACGAGAAAATGACCCTCCTGCGGAAGGATCGCGACGACCTCCTGACGGTCGCTTATCTTCAAATCGCCCTGAACAATTATCTTTTCCCATTCCCGCACCAGGTCTTCGCGGGTCGCGTCGCCCTCGAGATAAAAAGATCCGTACTCGCTGATATCGATCGGCGTCGCCTGGACCAGCTTCGTGCGCGGATAGGTGCGGAGCGTACTTGCCGGCGTCATGCGTTCGAGCGTTATGTAGCGCAGTCCGAACGCCTTGGCCGTCGCCGTAGCGCTCAAGCCAGCGGGGCCGCACCCAACAATCAGCACATCGTGCGTGTGGGCGTCCGATAGCGCGGACGGCTGCTTGATTTGCGCGGCGATCGTCTCGATGATCTGTCGTCCCGAGCGCATCGCCAGATTGATCGAGGCCGTCCCGGCCATCTCGCCGACGATGTACAGGCCCTTGATGCTGGTTTGAAAGGTATCGTCGAGAATCGGGGTTTTGATCATCCGTTGCGGCGCGGTGTCGGCGACCGCGTGATGGGAGCGATCGTCAGGCGCCGGTAGCGAAACCGTCCACGCGATACCGCCAGCGACTATCAGGACCAGGGCTGCCATCCCGATCACCCACGGTGCTGCCGATCCGCCGTCGGCGCCGTGCGGGGCT
This sequence comes from Pseudomonadota bacterium, assembly GCA_021325355.1. Lineage (GTDB taxonomy): Bacteria > Desulfobacterota > Binatia > Binatales > Binataceae > JAJPHI01. The sequence goes on along the minus strand of JAJPHI010000011.1, from coordinate 37,697 downwards.
TGGCGCAGCGCCGGCCGCACGAAGTCGAGCGTCGGCGTCGCTCCATGGCGATGGAACCAATGGCAATCGCCGCAGGCCACGACCGTTCCGGACTGCGCGCCGACCTCGGCGAAAGCGGCGGCGACCAGGTGCGGTCGCAGCGCCATCGCGGACCGCTTTTCGGCGTTCGCCGCCCGCGTCGGCGCGGTCTGATGGGCGTGGCAGGTGAAACATTGGGTGACGGCTCGCGCATCGGCGTCGCCCGGATCCACGCTCGCCGCAACCTTGGCGTGGCAATTCACGCAGGGTGTCGCCAGATGACGGGTGGAATGGTTAAAGATCGCGTTGATATGGCGCAGGCGCGCGAGCGTCGCGTAGGGCAAGGCCATCGGCGCGGCGCCAAGCCGCTGCGGCAATCCCAACGGAGGATCCTGCGGATTGGCGTGGCAGGGCTTGCACCCTGACCACAGGATAACGGTGCGATCGTCGTCGCCGGGATCAGCGCCAGTCACTTGATGACACGTGATGCATGCGGCGCCTTTGGGAAACGCGTCCGGCTGCGCCTCGATGAGGAGTTTGTGCTCGAAGTGATTGAACGGCACCTGCGGGAACAGCGCTTTCGCACTCGCCGGCCGCATGAGTATCGCGCCACGATGAGCGCTGACCCCGCTGACCGACGCGTGGGCATGACAGCCATCGCAGTTGACGGCGGCTGCCGCGCGGAAATCGGCATTGGAACCGCGATGCTCGTGGTGACAACTGAGGCAGCTCAGCTTGCCCTCGAACGCGAGCAGTCGCACGTCGCTCCCTTGCCGACCATCGTGCCGCACGAGCAGACTCCCGTGCGGGTTCCTCGCGGCAAAATTACCGTGACAAGCGATGCAGTTGGTGTTTTGCGGGCCGCGCCATGGCTGATGGCATGCGGCGCAGCGCGACGCGACGCTGACGTGCCCCGCAAGCAGCGGACCGGGCTGGTAGCTGCGACGCGAATAGAGCAGAACTCCCAGACCGATCAGCACCAACCATCCGACGCCGAGCCGCGCGTACCGAACGATCATAGCCCGGCGAAATAGAGTGCGCCGGCAATATGAAAACTCACCAGCACCGCCAGCAGCACGACGAGCACGAGATGAGCCGATACCCATCCACGACTGAGCCTGAGGTTGACACGGTTGTGATCCAGGCGAAGTTTGCGCTCGACCAGCTTCGTCAGGCGCTCCCACGCGGCGGGATCCGACGTTTCCGGCTGGCGGTGGGCGAGACGGTCGGTAACCGCCGTCGTCGGATCAGATCCGGTCAGCGTCGCCCATAAGAGCGCTGCTGATCGCGGCGACCCGAGCATCAGCGGTCTGATATCGCGCAGGTAGGTCTGCACGAAAGCTTCGGGACGGCCCAGGATGGCCTCTTCCGCCTCAACGTATAGGTCATGCAGCGCGCCCTCGATATCTTCGAGGCGCACCTCGTAGCCGGGCCGTATGCGCATCGCATGCGGCAGAAAATCCTGGATAAGAACGCCGCTTACACCACTCACAAGGAGCAATCCGACGATCGCGAGCAGAACGATTTCGAGCCGCGATGCGCCCGCTCCTTCCTGGATGTGCCACCAGAGCGGAATCATCACGCCGAGGCCTGCGGCGATGTGGACGTGGCGCCAGGTCTCCAGGCGGTCGGCGCGCCGCCACCATCCGCCGAGCCGGGCCGGCAGCCGCGCTCCGAACCACATCGTGCGCAGGTCCCACCAGGTCCAGCGTTTGCGCACCCGATACAGCGCCGCCAGCGCGAAGACGGCCAGCGTCAGGCAGCCGGTGCGCAATGAACCCCATCCGGGCGGATGCCGAAAACCGGAAAGATAGAACGCGACCAGCGCCGCCAGGCATCCCGCGAGCCAGACGCTCAGGCGGCCCTGAGGCGTCCTGCGGACCGCGTCGATGCTCGCGCCGAGTGCGCCTTGCGCCTCCATCCGGGAGCGCCGCTATCCGGCCTCCTCGACCCTGCGGACGTGAGCACGGCTCGTCACCACATGAAGATTCGCGAACAGTTCGGCCGCTTCGATCCGCATCGCGGCGCCGGTCGGACAGCTATGCACGCATCCCATGAAGGGCAGACCGTCGCACAGGTCACATTTGATCGGGTAACTCGATGGGACGTGCGTTGCTTCTGCGGGAGCCGGCTGCGGTCGTGTGAGCGGTTTGCGGCGGCCGCGCCCGAGAAGCTGTCCCAGCAGGCCCACCGGCTCTTCGCGCGACTCCGGCGCCGGCGGGCGAAAGAACTCGCGCCCCATGATTGCGCTCTTGCGCGCCTGCGCCGCGTCGAACACCGGCGTGTCGATCATCATGATCGTATCGAAGGGACATGCGATCGCGCAGTTGCCGCATCCGATACAGGCCTCGTAATCGAAGTAAATCTCCCCCTCGGCACGCCGCCGCACGGCACCCGTGGGACACGCGTTCATACATTTCGGATCGTCGCAGTGACGACAGGCGGCCGGCACGAGGTACTGGCCGATCTGCACGCCGTTGCGGATGAGACGGCTGCGGCCATGCAGCGATTCGCAGGCGCTGACGCAATTGTCGCAACCGGTGCAGCGATCGAGATCCATCACCAGCAGCGCCTCGGCTTGAATGATGCCGAGCTGGCCGCTTTTTTCGAGCAGCTCGGACAGTTCCGCGGTAACGCGATTCTCCTGCTCCTGACGGCGCGCGATCACTTCCCGCAGGCGCTGCTCGACCGCCGGAAAGTCGCGACAGAGTTCGCGAAACCCGTCCTTGTCGATTTTGATCAGTTCGCATTTGCCCGCTGTCAGCACGCTGGCCCAGGCAAAGCCCGAACCAAGCAGCGACATCTCGCCGAAGCATTCACCCTCGCGGAGGTAGGCGAGCACGCGATTCTGCTGGTCGTCGCGCTGGCGCACGACCTGCACGAAACCGTCGAGAACGATATAAAAACCCGTGCCTTCGGCGCCCTGCTGGACGACCGGCACGCCGCGCAAATCGTGGCGCTCGATACGACAGTGGGGGATCAGGCGGTCGATGAATTCGCGCGGCAACGCGGCGAAGAGATCCACCTGATGCATCATCGCGCGCACCGCATGCTCGCGATAACGCTCGGCGAGGAGGTTGCGCGCGTATTCGTTGACTTCGAGGTACTTGAGGGCGTGACGCGGAACGAAAAAGACCAGGGTCGGCGCGAGCGCTGCCACATCCGACGAACGCGGCCGTCCCCGCATCGCACCGAGTTCACCGAAGATACTGCCCGGCATGAAGATCGCCGTCGGCGGCAGAGCCGGGTCAACGTCGTTAACCACGGCCGCACAGCCCTCGAGCACGATGCATAAGCTCAGCTCGTATTCGCCCTTGCGGCAGATGAGCTCACGCGCCGCGAACCGGCGAACACCCATACCGGGTTCGTGCGGAATCGCGGTCAGGAGCGCCTCGCGTTCACGCTCGCTGAACGTACGCAGCGCGTCGCATTGCTGCAGCAGTCGCCACAGTTCATCGGGCGCGGTCGCCGCTGATTGTGCAGTCATCCGAAGCGGACTTTGGCGCAATCGGGCGGCAGTGGCAACCGCTAAAAGGGATCGCCGGGCCGGCCGACGTTATTGAGCCCTACCAGCGCAGCAGCAGCATCTCGCCGGAGAAGCCCGGCCCGACCGCAAGGATAAGTCCGTAGGCGCCGGCCGGCGGATGCGGTCGGCTCAGCGTTGCTTCGAGGACCTTCAGCACCGAGCCGGAAGAAAAGTTGCCATACTCCGCCAGCATCTCCCACGACAGCGCGAGGTCGCATGGTTTGAGCGCGAGCGCGGTTTCGATCGCGCGCAGGATTTTCGGCCCCCCGGGATGCACAATCCAGCTCGCGACCTGCGACCGCTCGAGGCCGTTGTCGGCGAGGAAGCCGTCGAGGCAGTGCGGCAGCTCGCGCGCGATTAGCGCCGGCAGCTCGGCCGACAGCACGATGCCGAAACCCGCCTCCGAAATATTCCATCCCATGATCTGCTCGGTCGCGGGAAAAAACACCGATCGGGTGGCGAGGATCGTCGGCCCCGGCTCGCCGCGCTGTGCGCCGCCGACCAGCGCTGCCGCTGCGCCGTCGGAAAATAACCCCAGCGCAATCATGTTGACGGTCGAAAGATCGTCGCGCTGGATCGTCAGCGAACAGAGCTCGACTGACACCAGGGCCGCGACCTGGTCGGGGTAGGCGCGAGCGTAATCTGCCGCGCGCGTGAGGCCGAGGGCCCCACCGACGCAGCCGACGCCGAAGATCGTCGTGCGCTTGATATCGCTCCGCAGCCCCATCCGGTTGATCAGCCGCGCATCGAGCGAAGGGCTCGCAATGCCGGTAACCGAGACCACATACAGCGCGTCGATATCACGGCGCACCAGCCCGGCCCGCGCCAGCGCGTCGTCGAGCGCACGCTCGCCCAGCATACTGCCCGCCTCGAGCCACGCGCGGTTGGTCTCACCGAAGCTCGCGGGCCGCGCGTAATCCGCAATGGGAAACGTCAGATAGCGCTGCGTCACACCGGCGCGCAGATGCAAACGCTCGAGCAGGTCGGGGTTGGTCAAACGCCGCCCCCAATGCTGTTTGATCGCGTCGGTGATCGCCGCCTGCGGATACAAGTATTCGGGAAAGGCGCTGCCCACGCCAACAATTTTCATAGATTATCCTGTTGAGTTCTGAGCCTGCGTTTGCCGGTCGTGTTTCGGCGGTTACTGCTTCGGGTTTTCTGACGATGGCTCGACGACCGCCGGCATCAAAATCAGCCGGAACAACGCGCGCATGCCCCGACGGACCTATCGAGATATATCAGGCTTCGCCGGCGCTCGCGACCGCTTGGGTGAGACGGACGGCCGTTGCGTCAGCGGCGCTAATCCGGCGCTCCCGGAACAGCCAATGGCCTTCGCGACCGCGATGGGCGAGAATGAGGCCGTGACGTCAAACCCTCCCGTCCTGCTTGAGGCCGCCACGTTGAGCAAATCCTTCGGCGCTCGGCAGGTGCTGGATTGCGTCAGTCTGCGGCTCGCCGCCGGTGAGATCGTGGGACTGCTCGGGCCCAATGGCGCGGGCAAAACCACCACGCTCTCGATCCTGGCGACGCTCCTTGCGCCGGACGCCGGCGAGGTGCGGCTTGGCGGCCGGCGTCTGCGCGGCGCGAGCGATCAGCTACGGGCCATCGGTTACGTGCCGCAGGCGATCGCGCTTTACCGCTCGCTCAGCGCCGCGCAGAATCTCGCGCTGTTTGCCCGTCTCCACGGCATGTCACGCCGCGAAGCGCGCGAGGCGACGCGGCGCGCGCTCGACGACGTGGGCCTCGCCGAGCGCTATCGCGACACCGTTGCGGTGTTATCCGGCGGCATGCAGCGACGTTTGAATCTTGCCTGCGGGATGGTCCATCGGCCGCAGCTTCTGCTTCTCGACGAGCCCACCGTCGGCGTCGATCCGCAATCGCGCGAGCAGATTCTCGGCACCATCAGCCGGGCCGCGGCAAACGGCGCCGGCGTCATCTACAGCACCCATTACATGGAAGAGGTTGAACGGATTTGCACCCGCGCCTATCTCATCGATCGCGGACGCGTGGTCGCCGCCGGCTCGATCGCCGAATTGATCGCGATGGGCGGCGCGCGCCCGGTGATGGAAATCAATTGTCGCAATGCGCCCGCGACCAACTGTTTTGCCGGCCTTAGCGGCGTGGCCCCGCTCGCCCGCGCCTACACCAACGGCAGGCTCCAGGTGCAGATCGAAAGCGTCGCGCTGGTCGATACGGTTCTGGCCCGCGCCCGCGCCGCCGGCGCGCAAGTGGTCGAATTCAGCGTGCACAATCCGAATCTGTCGGACGCCTTTATCGCGTTGACCGGCCACGAGTTGCGCGATCCGGCCTGAGCGCGATCATCCGCCGATGCTGCGCACGATCGCTCTCACCGTGGTCAATGAATTCCGCCTGCTCGCGCGCGACGCGATCGGCCTCTTCATGCTCGTCCTGGCCCCCCTCGTGATTATCGCCGTCGCCGGTTTTTCCCTGAGCAATCTCTTCGGCGCCCAGCCTCGCGACACCCTCTACACGCTGCCGATTGTCAACGATGACGGCGGTCCGGTCGCCGACGCCCTCGCGCGGGCGCTGGCACGCGCGCCCGGCCTCAAGCCGGTGCAGGTGCCCACCGTTGAGGCCGCGCGCGCGATTGTCAACGGCACGGTGCGCGCTCCGCTCGCCCTCATCATCCCCAGGGGCACCTCGGCGGCGATCGCGCGCGGCGGCGACGCGCGCCTGCGCCTCTATATCGACCCGATCAAACGGGTGGAGTTATCGCCGCTGGAGTTCCAAATCGATGCGCTCTGCCGTGCGGTTACGATTGCCGCCCGTGCCGAGGCCGCCGATCGCGACGCTCAGGCTGCCGCCGACCTGCGCGCCCGCTCGCGCCGCGTCGCCGCAACGGTCGCGGAGGTACAGAAGACGCTCGCCGCTTATCAGGAGCAGGCCGCAGGCGCGCGCAATCGCGCCGAGGCCCTGGTTAAGGCCCAGCTCGAACGCCGGATGCAGGCCGCCATCGCACAGGCGCGCCAACAGACCGAACTTGCCATCAGGCAGGCCGCGGCTCGCACCGAGGCCACTTTGACCCACGAGCTGGCAGTGCGCAGCCAGGCCGCTCAGGCGATCGCGAGCTACCTGCTCGCCTTGCAGCGCAGCGAGGCCGCGTTCGCGCGATGGCTTACGCAGCTCAAGGAAGCCGCCGGTCCACATGCGAGCGCGATTCCTGCCCCGCCGGCCTTTCCGCCTGCACCGTCGGCCGCAACGGTGGCGGCGCTCACCCAGCCGCTCGATCTGTCCGAGGCCGAGCGGCCCCTGTCGGAAGCGTCTCCGGTCGCTCCGTTCCGCGATCAATCGATAACCGTGGCACTCCCTCCGGCCCCGCCTCTGCCGCAACTCCCGCTCGATCGGCTTCGCAACGATCTTGCGGCGATCGCAACCCTGCCGGTCCCGGTGGTCCCCGGTGTCCTCGGATGGGAGGAGGCGCCGGCCGCCGGTGCCAGTCTCAACGTCAACGCCTTCGATCAGTACGTGCCCGGCTTCGGCATCACGTTTCTCCTAATCGCGATGCTGATGGGCCTCGCGATGGGTCTTATCGACGAGCGCGACTGGGGCACACTCAGCCGCCTCCGCGTAAGCGGTGCTCCGCTCAGCGGCACCGTAATCGGCAAGCTCACGGCGCGTTTTCTCGTCGGTTACCTGCAGATGATCGCGCTGCTCGTCTTCGGCCGCTGGCTGTTCGACGTTTCCCTGGGTCAGACCCCAGCGATGCTCCTCGTGCCGGCCGCCGCGATTGCCTTCGCCGCGGCCGCCTTCAGCCTCGTCGTCGCCTGCGTCGCCCGCACCCACGACTCGGTGATGCCCATCGGGACGGTCAGCGCGATGGCGATGTCGGCAATCGGCGGATGCTGGTGGCCGCTCGATTTCGAGCCGACCTGGATGCGCACCGTGGCCGATTTTCTCCCCACCACCTGGACGATGATCGCCTTCAACAATCTGATGATTCGTGGCCTGCCCCCATCCAGCGCCATATGGCCCTCGCTCGCGGCGACCGCCCTCGGTTTCGGCTTCGTTATCGTCGGCCTCGCCGCCGCCTCCCGCGCCTACCGCTAAGCCGGCTCCAGCTTCCGCCCTGCGGGCGGCGCGGCGAAGGACAGGAAGGAAGTAACTTTGCGACGACCGAAGGGAGACGCGACTGGCGACAAAACCGAGGCGTGATTGCGTTCGGCGCCCGATGTTCAGATCCGTAACGGCGGCATCATGCTCAGAACGGCGACGAGATGTCTCGCCGAGCGCCGGAAGCGATAGATTTCCATGCTCAAGGTCTCTGGTGGGCAGGGGCAGAATCGAACTGCCGACACGAAGATTTTCAGTCTTCTGCTCTACCGACTGAGCTACCTGCCCACCCGTAAAAGAGCGGCGAGTCCACGAACATAGCGACTACCCGCCGCTCTCGCAACCGACCTGATAGTACGCGGCTGCGACGGCGGAGGAGGCGCCCCGGGATCTCACCTCGACGGGCAGTTGAAAACGCCGCTCATCGACGCGCCGCAGGGTGATTTAGCCTTGCTCGGCACCGTCAACGCGACGCGAAGGGCGCCGGCGGTCCCCCGCTAAGGCGGGGGGCCCGCCGCCTCCTGCTCAGTTGATCCCGTAAACCCGCGCCGCGGTATCGCGGATAATCTTGCGCCGCTGCTCGTCCGGCAGCGCGCCGAAGCGCTTCGCCACGATCTCGCGCGAACGCGGAAACGTCGCCGCCGTATGCGGATAATCGGACGACCACATGATGTTGTCCGGGCCGTACCGATGGAGCGAATCCGAAAACACCGGATCGGAGATGAACGTCGCAAACACCTGGCGCTTGATATATTCGCTCGCCCGCAACGGCAGCTTGAGACCGCCCAGGGCGCCAAGCCGGTTCTGAATCGTATCGAGACGATACATGAAGTAGGCCATCCAGCCGACGTCGTTCTCGGCCGAGACGATCCGCAGCTTGGGAAACTTCTCGAGCACCCCGCCGAACACCAGCACCGAAATCGACCGTTCGATCTGATGATGGAGATTGGCGAGCGAGAGCAGGAAGTTCCGCCCCGCCGCCTGGTTCGCCCCGGTACCGCCGCGGGCCGTCAGGATATGCAGGGAGAGCGGCATGTTGAGATCCTGCGCCGCCGCCCAGAACGGCTCGTACGCCGGATCGCTGTAGGGCTTGTCGCTCGGCGGCTCGGCCCAGATCATGGCGCCGCGCATCCCTTTTTTCGCGATCCGCTGCAGCTCCTCGACCGCACCCGGAACGTCTTCGAGCGTGATGAGCCCCAGCGGAATGAGGCGCTTCAGATCATAGCTGCAATAATCGCAGGCCCAGTCGTTGAAGGCGCGGAACAGGGCCGCGCGCAGCTCGGCGTCGTCAAGCCCAAACAGCGGCATCCCCATCGAGGTGTAGATAACCTCGGCCAGCACGCCGTCCCGGTCCTGATCCGCGATGCGATATTTGGCATCCCAGACGCTCTTCGGGGCCTCGTCAAAGGTCTTCCGGTTATGGGCCGGCAGCTCCTGCGAGGGCACCCCGGCGCCGAAGAATCCGGCCACCGACATCGGCGTGATATTTTCGCAGACGAACCATTCACCCTCGCGCCCGTTAAGGCCCTTGACCGTGCGCGGCGCGCGATCGCGAAACTTCTTGTCAACCCGCTCGACCCACATCGAAGGCGGTTCGACGAAATGGGAATCGGCGGAAATCAGCAGTTCCTCGGCCATGGCAGACCTCCTCTGGATGCGTGCCGCACAAGGCAACACGGTCACGATCAACGATTTTCTATTAGCGCCGCCTGCCCCAATCCGCAAACTGCGGCGGCGTCCTCAATCCATGCAGCCGGAGGTGTGATCCCAGGAGGGCGACGTCTGTCCACTGATACTGTTGGCGAACCAGTCGTTGGTGCCGCAGTCGCTGTTCTGGTCGATTAAATCGTCGGTGACCGCCGCGAGGTCCTCGCCGAGACTCGAGATATTGGTCACGCGGTTGTTGCCGTCACCAAGGTCAATCGCGACCCCGTAGGGCTCCGAACCGCCGTTTACCGCGATCACGTCGCCGTCGAAAATTGAATTGTAATTGCTCGTGGAATTTTTGCTGCACGGGCTGGGGAAAGCCGTCGAGCATCCCAGGTACACCCCCGCGACAGCATTATTTTCCGCGGTGAAGCCGCCGATACTGTTGTAGCTGGTGGCGAAGAGCCATAGCCCGTAGCGTCCGTTCTGTTCGAGCGTAACCGAACCATCGACGCCCGGATTCGCCGCCCCCGCGATGCTGTTGTAGGATCCCTTGGAAATGCGCACGCCGTCGGTGCCGTTGTAGCTCGCCATGAAGTTGTTGAGCTTGGTCTGCTTGACCCGGTTCAGCAGCACACCGGCGTCGAAGTTGCGCGTGACCGTGAAGTTCTCGGCAATATTCTTCGAACCGTCGATCTCGATTCCCTCGTTGAAGCCGCTGATGACCGAATTATGCCCTTCGATCAGAACGTCGGTCGCCGACGACATCACATGTATCCCCGCCCCCGTCCCCAGTCCCACCAGCATCGCGCTGTTCAGATCGAAGACCACTTTCGAGGCGGTGATGACAAAGCAATCGCCCGGCACTGACGGCGAGACCGGCGCAGACCCGGCATCGAGAACGTAGAGGCCGGCCTTGTTGAGCGTGGTGCAGGAGCTTACCGACTGCGGCGGCTGCGCAGACCCCGGCGCGGCCACGAGCATAAGCGCGGCAAGCGCGAACAGCGCCGGCTGTTTCCCCGCTCGGTGATAAGCCACGTCGAACCGCCCCCTTTGGTGCGACCGTGTATTCGCCACCTGAGAGCGTAGTGCTACCTTGCGGCAAACACTATTAGCTAAACTTGTAAGCTTATTCAACTCCTTTAATTGCGTTTTTGCTTGTCCTATTTGGCAAATGCGCGGAACATCATAGAACATGCGCGGAAACAAGGCGCAATCGAATCCTCTCTCGAATCTCGCCTCGGCTGAAGGCTGGTCGAGCGCCACGGCTTGCCCATCGGGGCGGCGCAGTCGAGAATAGGCACGGGAGGCAACGCGAAGACTGTCCTGCGGAAGTCGGGGATGAACAAAAAATATAAATTCGTAGTCGGCGTTGCGCTGATGACCGCAGCGATCGCTTACCTGATCGTCGCCGCCGTCCGCACCACCTCGGAATATTACCTGACGGTCAATGAGGCTCAGCAGCGCCGGACCGAGCTCGCCGGCCAGATGGTGCGAGTTGCCGGACGCGTCGCTCCCGGCAATATCACCTGGGATGCCGCCAGCCTGACGCTCGCGTTTTCAATCGTGCAGCCGCCGCAAGCAACCCAGACGGGTGTGCAAAAGGTCGCGATCAACGATGTCGCGCCGGCGTCGTTTCGCGTAATCGCGCGCGGCCAACCCAAGCCCGATATGTTCGCGGTCGGACGCGACGTAATCGTCGAGGGCCGTCTCGGCGCCGATGGCACGATCGAAGCGCGCCAGGTCCTTACCAGTTGCCCTTCCAAATACTCACCCGAGAAAACGAGCTGATGCCACTCATTGGTCCATTTGCACTCGCCTTCGCGCTGTTGCTCGCATTCTATTCCGTCCTCGCGAATGTGATCGGCGCGCGCCGCCGGCTTTCGGCGCTGGTAGTCAGCGGACGGCACGCCCTATGGGCCATGTCCGCGATGATCACCGTCGCGATCGTGGTCCTCTGGTCAAGCCTGCTGCACAGCGACTTCACCCTCCATTACGTCGCTTCCTACAGCAGCCTCACGCTGCCGCCGATTTACAAGTTCACCGCGCTCTGGGGAGGCCAGCAGGGCTCGCTGCTGCTATGGACCTGGCTGCTGTCGGTCTTCAGCTCGATCGTGGCCTGGCAGAACCGCCGCCGCAACCCGGAAATCACGCCATACGCGCTCGCCGTCCTGGCCGTGCTCGCGATCTTCTTTCTCGGGATGCTGAACTTCGTCACGCGGCCGTTTGATCTCGTCGCGCGCGTGCCGGGCGACGGGCAGGACCTCAATCCGTTGCTGCAGAACTACTGGATGGCCATCCATCCGCCGTCGCTGTATACGGGTTACGTCAGCGCGAGTGTCCCGTTCGCCTTCGGCGCCGCCGCCCTGATTACCGGCAAACTCGACGATAGCTGGATTCGCACGACACGGCGCTGGGCAATCTTTTCGTGGTTCTTTCTAACGCTCGGCAATCTGTTCGGCGCGCGCTGGGCCTACGAGGTCCTCGGATGGGGCGGTTATTGGGCCTGGGATCCGGTCGAAAACGCCGCCTTCATGCCCTGGCTGGTGATGACCGCCTACCTCCATTCGGTCATGATCCAGGAGCGCAAGGACATGCTCAAGGTGTGGAACCTCGCGCTGATCGGTCTCGCCTTCGAACTGACGCTCTTCGGCACCTTCCTCACGCGCAGCGGCGTTATCTCCTCGGTGCATTCGTTCACCCAGTCAGGCCTCGGACCTTACTTCCTGACCTTCCTCGCGATCGTGGCGAGCGCCTATACGGCACTGCTCGTCGGCCGGCTCAAGATGCTGCGCACGCCGGCCGAGTTCGAGTCCTATCTGTCGCGCGAGGCGGCCTTCCTCTTTAACAATCTGGTGCTGGTCGGAATCGCGTTCGCGGTCTTCTGGGGCACGATCTTTCCGGTGATTTCCGAGGCCGTGCGCGGGGTCAAGATCACCGTCGGCCCGCCGTTCTTCGATAAAGTCAACGGCCCGCTGGCGCTGCTCCTGATCTTCCTGATGGGTGTGGGACCGCTTATCGCGTGGCGCCGCTCAACCGCGCGCAATCTGCTTAGAACCTTCGCCGCGCCGTTGCTAATCGGTCTCGGGACCGGTCTCTGCGTCGCGCTGGCGGGATTACATCAGTGGTATGTGCTGACGGCGTTCTCGCTCGCCGCCTTTGTCCTCGGCACGATCCTCGCCGAGTTCCGCCATGGCGTCACCGCGCGCCGCCATCTGGTCGGCGAAAGCTCGGCCCGCGCGATGGTCAATCTCGTGGCCAAGAACAATCGCCGCTATGGCGGTTACGTCATCCATCTGGGCGTGGTCCTCGCCTTCGTCGGGATCGTTGCCTCTTCCTTCTTCCGCCTCGAGGTCAAACGCTCCGTCCGCCAGGGCGACAGTATCGACGTCGGCCCGTACGAGCTGGTGTACCTCGGCACGCGCAGCTCGATGGACCCCCACGTGGAAAGTCTGCAGGCCCGAATCGAGGTGATGCGCGACGGGCGGCCGCTCGCGGTGATGCTGCCGGCCAAACTGTTCTATGCCCGCCAGCAGCAGCCGGCGACCGTGGTCGCGCTGCGCTCAACCCCGCTTCACGATCTCTATGTCGTCTTTGCCGGGGTGGATGAAGCCACCGGCCAGGCGACCTTTCAGGTCTTTCTGACGCCGCTGGTCTTTTGGCTCTGGGCCGGCGGTCTTATCATGGCGCTGGGTACCGTAATCGTGATGTGGCCCAACGTACGTGAACGCGCAGCTATCGCCGCCGTGGTGCGCGCCGGCGATGAGGCTGCTCTCGAAGCGCAGATGGCGCCCGGAGGCGAGTGAATCGATGCCTCCCGCATCGTCATCTCGGCGGTTCCGCGCGCCTGGCGCGCTCCTCCTGTTCGCGCTCGCGCTGGGCGGCGCCTACTACGCCCGCGCCGCGGTCAAGCCCAGCGTGGATTCGGTGGCGGAAGGTCTGACCTGCCAATGCGGATGCGGGTTGACGGTCGCCAACTGCAACCATCCGCAGTGCGAGTTCTCGGTGCCGGTGCGCGACCAGATCGAGAAAATGATCGCGCAAGGACGGAGCCGCGAACAGATTATCGAGGCTTTCCGCGTCAAATACGGCGAAAAAATCCTTTCGGCCCCGACCACGAGCGGCTTCAATCTGCTCGCCTGGATAACTCCCTTCGGCGTGATTGCCATCGGCGGAGCTTTGCTGGTGATGGTGTTCTCACGATGGACCAGCGGTCAACCATCCCTGCCCGCTCGGCTGGACGAGCAGAATTTTGATGCCGCACTGAGGCGTCGGCTCGACGACGAAGTGCGCAAAGACGCTTAGACCATGGTTTGGATCGCGGCGCTGATGCTGATGATTGCCGTGGCGCTGTTCGTGGCCGCGCCACTGGCCGAGGGTTTTGCCATCCGCCCGCAAAGCCGCAGTCGCGAGGCCGAGATCGCCCAACTCGAACATGAGCATCGCCTGGCGCTGGCCGCTATCCGCGAAATCGATTTCGACCACGCGATGGGCAAAATCAGCGACAGCGAATATCAGATGCTGCGCCATCGCTTCGAGACCCGCGCATTGACCGCGATGGCCGCGCTGGCCCGTTTCGCACAGCCAAACGCCGCCGCGCCTTCAGGGCAGTCGTGAGTTCCGCGCCGCTTATCGCAACCGACGGTCTTGGCAAAAGTTTCGGCACCGAGCCGATACTTCGTCAGATTGACCTGTCGGTCGGAGCGGGCCGCGCGCTGCTGATTCACGGACGCAACGGCGCCGGGAAATCGACCCTCCTCGGCCTGTTGGCAGGTCTGCTCAGACCGACGGCGGGCGTGGCGCTGTTGTTCGGCGAGGCGGCCTATCGCCTGGAACCCGCAAAGCGTCGTCAGCTTGGCCTGCTGACCCATCAGAGCTTCCTCTATGCGAACCTGACCGCCCGGGAAAACCTCGAGTTCTTCGCGCGGCTTTACGACATCTCGCGCCCCCGCCCCCTCATCGCAGACTGGCTCGCGCGGGTCGGTCTCGCCGCCGCCGCCAATGAACTCGTGCGCAGCCTCTCGCGCGGGATGGAACAGCGGCTGGCGTGGGCGCGCCTGATGCTGCCCGATCCGCAGATCCTCCTGATCGACGAACCCTTCACGGCGCTTGACGCCGAAGGCGTCGAGCTGGCCGTCGCGCTGCTGAACCGGGCGCTCGCTCGCGGCGCGGCCGTCGTGCTGACGGCGCATCAGGCCACCGCGCCGGCGGGACTCGCCCCGGACTTTCGTGAATTGCATCGGGGCAGACTGATCGCTCCCGACACCCGACCACATGCTCGCGCCCTCGTGGTCGACCCCGCCGGCGCCCGGGTCAGCTTCGGGGCCGCCTAGCGATGGGCGCATTCGGGGCCCTGCTGCGCAAGGATCTGCGGCTCGAACTGCGCGCGGGCGAAACCGTGCTGACGTTGATTGGTCTCTCCATCTTGATCCTGGTGGCGATCGTCTTTGCGTTTAATCCAGTCGGCGGCGCACAGGACGCCGCGACCGCCGCCGGCGCTCTATGGGTGGCGATGATTTTTGCCGGCACCGCCGGAGCCACGCAGGCGCTCGCCGCCGAACGCGAGAACGGATGCCTGCGCGCGCTGCTGGTCAGTCCGCTGGATCGCGCGCTGCTGTTCTTTGCCAAGATGACCGCCGATCTGGTCTTTATCGCGGTGGGGCAGACCGTCGCGGTAATTATCCTGGTGCTCTTCTTCAATCTTGATTTCGATCGGCGACTGGCCGCGATGGCGCTGCCGCTGGCGCTCGGGATCATCGGCTTCGCCGCCCTGACCACCCTGCTCGCCGGCATCGCCGGTCGGCTCCGCGCCGGCGCCCTGCTCCTGCCGCTTCTCGCCGTGCCGCTGTTCGTTCCCGCGCTTATCGCGGGGGTCAAGGCGAGCGCTTTGGCGTTGGCCGGCGCGCCGCTCGCCGATCGCCTCATCTGGTTCAAAATCCTCGTCGCTTTTGACGTACTCTTTACGAGTGCCGGCTATATGCTGTTCGAAAGCGTGGTTACCGAAGGCTGAGACTCTCTGATGGCGCGTTCACTGTCGGTGCTTGGCCGTCTGCTTACCGTCCTCCTGATGCTGACGGCTATCTTCATGGTCTTCGCGTGGGTGCCGAATGAGGCCGAGCAGGGTCTCGTCCAGCGCATCTTCTATTTTCACGTCGCCTGCGCCTGGGTCGCTTTCGCCGCCTTTGCTCTGGTCGCCGTCGGTGGAATTTTCTTCCTGTGGCTGGGGCAGACGGTCTTCGATGACCTCGCCTATGCGGCAGCGGAAACCGGGATGTTGTTTTGCACGCTCGTGCTGATCACCGGCTCGATCTGGGCCAAACCCATCTGGGGCACCTGGTGGACGTGGGATTCGCGCCTGACCACGACCTTGATTCTGTGGATGCTCTACGGCGGCTATTTGTTGCTGCGGGCGCTGAGCGAACCCACGCCGCAAATCGCGCGTTTCGCCGCGGTCTTCGGTATCGTCGCCGCCGCTGACGTTCCCGTGATTATCGTCTCGGTCCGTCTCTGGCGCACCATCCATCCGGCAGTGATCGTCACTCGCGAAGGTACTCACGGTCTCGAGGACCCGCGCATGGTGATAACTCTGCTGGTATCACTGGCGGCCTTTACCGCGCTGCTGGTGTGGTTCCTGACGCTCAGGATGGCGATGCTGCGCGATGCTGACCGGCTGCAGACGCTGATGCGCAACATCGCGCTCGCCGAGGCCGCGCTGGAGGATTAGCTTGGAACACTTTCCCTACCTGTTAGCCGCCTACAGCATTATCTTCGTGCTCATCGCGCTTTATGTCATTTTTCTCCAGAGCCGCCAGGCCCGGCTGCGCAACCGGATTCGCGCCGCCGAAGCGCGGCTTGCCCGCCTCGACGAAACCGTCGCCCGTCGGCCGCGCGACGCCGCTTCGTCCTAGATGGGCACGGCGATGTTGCAGCGAGCGCCGGTGATGCGCATGTTCTCTTATCAGGAGACGGTAAGGCGACCGGAGGTTGGGCGGCGGCCGCGCCAGCCGTTCAACGGATAAAACAATCGGATGGAATTTCGCGAATATTACAAAACGCTCGGGGTCGAGCCGTCGGCTTCGGAAGCGGAAATCAAGAGCGCCTATCGCAAGCTCGCCCGCAAGTTTCACCCCGACGTTAATCCAGGCAACAAGGACGCCGAGAAGAGGTTCAAGGAGATCAACGAGGCGTATCAGGTGCTTGGCGACCCTGAAAAACGCAAGAAGTACGACGAACTCGGCGCCAACTGGGATCGGGCGCCGCAGGAGGACATCTTCCGCCGATATGCCCAGAGTGGTGGCGGCGGGGCCGGCGGTTACGCCGGCGACGCCGGTGACTTCAGCGACTTTTTCGCGCGTTTCTTCGGCGGCGGTTTTGCCGGCGGCTTCAGCGGCGGCCCGCGCCATTTCGACGATCTGGGTTTCGATGAGGTAAGCGGCGCCCGCCGCGGACGGCGCGCCGCGCAGGCTCCGGATGTTGAAGCGGTCGCCGAGATCTCTCTGCATGAAGCGATCAACGGCGGCAAACGTCGTCTAACCATCCCGGCCGACGATGAGTGCCCGACCTGCAACGGCACCGGTATCCGGGCGCGGCAGGAACGGCGCGGCAATACGCGGATCATTCATTCCGCCGAACCCTGCGATCAATGCGCCGGCCGTGGCACGATCCGAACTCAGCGCACGCTCGAAGTCACCATCCCTCCCGGCATGGCCAACGGCTCGCGGATGCGTTTGCGCGGTCAGGGCGGCAAGGCTGCCGGCGCCGACGGTGCGGGGGATCTGATGCTGACCATCCGCGTGCAGCCCGGCGGTGGCTTTACCCTCGACGGTCGCGACGTGCGTTGCTCGCTGCCCATATGGGATTACGAAGCGGCGCTGGGAGCGGAGATCACCGCGCCCACGCCCACCGGCAGAATCGCCCTCAAGATCCCGGCCGGCAGCCAGAGCGGACGGGTCCTGCGGCTTCGCGGCAAAGGTCTGCCGGCGCGCGGCAAGGAACCGGCCGGCGATTTGCTCTACGAACTCAGGGTGCTGGCACCAACCGACCTCACCAACGACGAACGCCAGTTGATGCAGCAACTGGCCGACCGACGCAAGGCGCGCGGCGTGGCGGACCCACGCGCCGAGATGATGCGGGAATAGGCGATGAAGCGGCGCGTAAGACGCAAAACCTCCGCGGCACGGGACGTGATGCTTATCGGGCGCTCCGCCCTTCGTCTGCTGAGCGGCGTGAGCGAACACGAGCTCGTCCTGTGGGAGCGCGAACAGTGGATCGAGCCAGTGGACTATGACGCATCCGGTGACGCCGCTGAGCCGCTCTACGATGCGGCGGCGTTGCGTCGCGTGCGCCTCATCCGCACCCTGGCTGACGAACTCGAGGTCAATACGCCCGGTATCGACGTCATTCTCCATCTGCTCGATCAATTCGACGGCAGGTAGATGCCAGGGCACGGTCGGGCCACCGCCGCGGTGCGCGAAGCGGTTGCCGGCGCCGCCCGGCGCGTCGGACTCGATCGCCGCGATACGGTGCTGATGGCGCTCTCCGGCGGCCCGGATTCCGTGGCGCTGACTTACGCGCTGACGGAACTCCGGCGGCATCTCCGATTTCGCTTGGTTCTGGCTCACTTCAACCATCGCGCGCGCGCCGAGGCCGATCGCGAAGAGGAGTTCGTGCGCACCCTCGCCGCCAACCTCGGACTCGACCTTGTCGTCAGCCGCGCCGCCAACCTTGACGCCCACGGCCCGAATTTCGAGGAACGCGCGCGTCTTGCTCGTCACGACTTCCTGCAGCGCGCTGCCGACGACGCGCAGGCCGACTTAGTCGCCCTGGCTCATCACGCGGATGATCAGGCGGAGACGGTGCTGATGCGCCTGTTGCGCGGCAGCGGAGCGCACGGCCTCGCCGCGATGGCCGAGCGCGGGCCGGGAAAGCTGTGGCGCCCACTGCTGTCGGTAAGCCGGCCGGCGATTACCGGCTATCTGCGCGCGATCGCCGCCCCCTTTATCGAGGATGCGAGCAATCGGTCGCCGCGCCATCTGCGTAATCGCCTCCGTCGCGACCTGCTGCCGCTGCTCGAACGCGATTATGCGCCGGGACTGACGCGGCGGCTGGTCGAGCTGGCCGCCGAGATGCGTGCCGTGGACGACTATCTGCGGCAGGCCGCGCGCGTCGAGCTCGAACGCCGGCTGCATGCGCGCAGGCTCGATCTGCGCGGGTTCGCGCAACTCCCCGCCGCGCTCGGGGGTGCGGTGCTGCGCGAATTCATCCGCATCGAGCTGCCCGATCTGCGTGCGGTCACGCGCGATCATGTGGCGGCGGCGATGCGTATCTGTACGGGCCGGCAGCCGAGCGCGCTTATCGCCTTACCGGGCGGGCGGCAATTACGCCGCGACTACGATTACGCGCTGATCGAGCCTCAAAGCCGAAGCTGCAGGACCTCCGGCTTTGCCGTCGCGCTCAATCTCGATGGTCCAACCCGGGTCCTGGCGGCCCACTGCACCTTCGAGGCGCGCCAGCTTTCGGCTTCGTTCTGGCCGCATGCCTTGCAGGTCGGTCCGATGGAAGCATTGTTCGATCTCGCGAGCCTCCGCCCGCCGCTTATCGTGCGCAGCGCCGGTCCGGGCGATCGCCTCGAGCTTCTCGGCTTGAAGGGATCGCGCAAGCTGCACGATCTCTTTGTCGATCGCAAGGTTCCGCGAATGCAGCGAATCACATGGCCGGTGGTGGCCATGGATGATAAGATCGTTTGGGTGCCGGGCGTGGCACGCAGCCGCTTCGCTCTGGTGAGCGCGGCGACCGCCAGGGTCGCCCATGTACGGGCGTTTATGCCCGACCACGGATGACTCACGCGTCATTGCCTGAAAATTTAGTCGCGTGATAGCCTTTAGGTAACAATGAATCAAGTTTCGCGAAACATCGCATTGTGGTTGGCAGTGCTGCTGATCGCGTTGCTGATGTTCAAATTTATCAGTGGCACCCAACAGCACACGCCCGAGCTGATTTTTTCCGACTTTCTCAACGACGTGGACAAGGGACAGGTCGCTGAGGTTACGATCACCGGTAACCAGATCCAGGGCGATCTGACGAGCGGCGAGCACTTCCGCACCTATGCGCCGACGGATCCGGACCTGGTCCGGACCCTGCGCGAAAAAGGGGTGCGGATCGCCGCCAAGCCGGCCGAGGGCGATCCGTGGTGGATGGTGCTGATCGTCCAGTGGTTCCCGATGCTGTTGTTGGTCGGCGTCTGGATCTTCTTCATGCGCCAGATGCAAATCGGCGGCGGCAAGGCGATGTCCTTCGGGAAAAGCCGCGCGAAGCTCCTGACCGAGAATACGCACAAGGTTACCTTCGCCGACGTTGCCGGCGTCGATGAAGCCAAGGACGAGCTCCAGGAGATTATTCAGTTCCTCAAGGATCCGAAGCGCTTCACCCGATTGGGCGGCAGAATCCCGAAAGGCGTCCTGCTGGTCGGGCCGCCGGGAACGGGCAAGACCCTGCTCGCGCGAGCGATAGCCGGCGAAGCCGGCGTGCCGTTCTTTTCCATTTCGGGTTCGGATTTCGTCGAGATGTTCGTCGGCGTCGGCGCTTCGCGGGTTCGCGACCTCTTTGTTCAGGGCAAGAAGCACGCCCCGTGCATCATTTTCGTCGACGAAATTGATGCCGTCGGCCGCCATCGCGGCGCCGGCCTCGGCGGCGGTCACGACGAGCGCGAGCAGACGCTGAACCAATTGCTCGTCGAAATGGACGGCTTCGAGGCGAACGAGGGCGTTATCCTGGTGGCGGCGACCAACCGTCCCGACGTGCTCGATCCGGCCCTTCTGCGGCCAGGCCGATTTGATCGACGCGTAGTGGTGCCGCGTCCGGACGTCAAAGGTCGTGAAGGAATCCTCAAGGTGCATATCCGCAAGGTCCCCACCTCCGATGACGTCGATATCGTTCGGCTGGCGCGCTCGACCTCGGGATTCGCCGGCGCGGACCTCGAGAATCTGGTCAATGAAGCCGCCCTGCTAGCCGCGCGGCAGGCCAAGGAAAAGGTTGACATGACCGACTTCGAATTGGCGAAGGACAAGGTCATGATGGGCGCTGAACGCCGCTCGATGGTGATGTCGGCGGAGGAAAAGCGGAAGGTCGCATATCACGAATCCGGACATGCGCTGGTCGCGGCGCTGCAACAGGGCGCCGACCCGCTGCACAAAGTCACGATTATCCCGCGCGGAATGGCTCTCGGCCTGACCCAGCAAATCCCACTCGACGACCGCTATACCGAATCGCGCCATTATCTGATGACCATGCTGGCCGTGTTGTTCGGCGGTCGAGTGGCGGAGCAGATGGTCTTCAACGAGATGTGGACCGGGGCCGGCAACGACCTCGAACGGGCGACCGAGCTAGCCCGCAAAATGGTCTGTCAGTGGGGCATGAGCGAGGAACTCGGCCCGATGACCTTCGGCAAGCAGGAAGAGCAGGTTTTTCTCGGCCGCGATATCGGTCATACGAAGGATTACTCGGAGCAGACTGCCGTCGAAATCGATCGCGAGGTGCGCCGACTCCTCACGCAGGCCTACAACACGGCCCGGCAATTACTCAGCGAAAATGTCGTACTGCTGCACGCGCTGGCCGAGCGTCTGATCGAAAAGGAAGTGGTTGACGGCATCGAGGTGGCGGAAATGGTCAAGGCCCACCAGGAAGGCCGTCCACTGACGCTCCATCCGGAGCCCGCGCCCGCGCCCGGTAATCCCTCGACGAGCGCGCCGCGCGAGAAGTCACGCGAAGAGAAGGGTGTCACGGTCGCGCCTCCGCTCAACCCGAAACCCTCGCTCGCCTGAAGCGTCGGCCGATGTGCCGGGCCTCCGGTCATGCGCTCCGCCACCAAGGGGCTGATTGCGGCCCCGCGTGGTGATGGGGGCAGTTGGCAGCATGAGCTCGATTTATGCTCACACCCAGAACCTCCTGCGCCAGCGACCCGACCTGGCGCTGATACTTATCGCCTGCCTGCGCCTCGCCGAGGCCGATAACGACAGCATCTTTTGGGGAGTTTCCGCACAGAATCTGGCGCAGTGTACTGATGCGCACCCGCTGGCGCGTCCTCTGCTTTGCGGCATCCTCGAGCGTGTTGACCGCGGCCGCAAAGATAACCTCTCAGCGCTCTATCGCGTGCGGAACACCGGAGAGCTCCGACGCGCACTGCTCGACATGGGCTACGATCTCCAGGTCCAGCTTCCGGGAGATTTCTTCACGCGACACGTCCGACCGCATCACTGAGTTCCCGCTATTATCGGTGCCAGCGGGCGTCTAATGAAGGACGGCGTTGGCGATAGCCTCACCGACCAGTTTCTTGGCATCATCGACGTCTTCGCCGGGATGCACGACGGCGACTACCGTCAACTCGTCGGGCAAGCCACCGAGCGAGGATCGCGCCACGATAGCGGTATCGTAGGCGTGGGCGTCGCGAGCGGCGCCGCTGCGCGTATCGTGCAGGTAATCGGCAACGTCGCCGGTGTAGTTGGGGTCGCCGAGCGCGGGTTTGGGAGTCGCCTGGGCGCATCCGCCGTTCGGATCGGACGGTCCGTTACAGGGCTGTTGACTGGGATCCGTCGCCTGCTCCTTGATGTGATCCATGAACTCCTGCATCGGCGAGGCGCTTTCGACGTGAACGCCGTTCAACTCCTGGGCGCGCGCGACGGCAGCGTAATCCGTCTCGCTGCCGGTGTCGCCGATCGGCGGCGGGGTCGCTCCGGCCTGCTTCAACAGACCGGCCACCTGAGGATCGCCCGGCGCGACCTGCTCGAAGGACACGCCGGGCTTGAGGAGCTGCTGCGTGACGGTGACCGTCAGGGTCAGCACCGAAGTGCTGCCGGCACTTGGCCAGCGCTGCGCGGCGCGGATATCATCGCGGAGCACCTGCTGGATCACCGGATCCGTCGAGAACGGCATCAGGGCGGCACCGGGCGGCGCCTTCAACGTTCCGGCCTGGCGCACCTCGCCATAAGCGCGCGCCGCGAACACGCAGATAACAGTCCCGAGCAGGACCGCCGCGGCTTTCCGCAGATCGATCACGGCAGCTTGGTCTCGAGCAGCTCGCGAACGCGCGCCGCGCGCCATTTTTCCAGACGATCAGCCAAAGCTGCGTCGTTGAGCGCGATCAGGGCGGCGGCATAAAGGCCTGCATTAGCCGCGCCCGCCTTCCCGATTGCCATGGTCGCGACCGGGACACCCTTCGGCATCTGCACGATGGACAAAAGCGAGTCCATGCCATTGAGGGAAGTCGTCGGCATCGGCACGCCGATCACCGGCAGGATCGTTTTAGCGGCAATCACGCCGGCAAGATGAGCGGCGCCACCGGCGCCCGCGATAATCACCTTGAGGCCGCGACTGCGCGCCGAGGCTGCATATTCCAGTGTGAGATCCGGGGTGCGATGAGCCGACAGCACTCGCACTTCGTGCGCGATCTGCAGCTCGTTCATCACCTCGGCCGCAGCCGACATATGTTCCCAGTCGCTCTTGCTTCCCATCACCACGCCGACCGTCACGGACCCTGCAGCAGCCATTAGCCTTGAAGCCTCCCTTGTACTGTTCCGAGCATCCGAGCCTGCTAGGCTGACGGAATGCTGTCAAGATGGCGGGGGTCGGGGCGGGAGCAGAAGAACGATGGCGACGCCGATTCCGAGTAATGACTGCGGGTTTGATGCACAGGAGATCGCCGCGGCAACGGGCGCGCGCTCGGCGGTCGCTGGTCTCCGCACCCTGAGCGTCGCGATCGATTCGCGGTCGTGCAGACCCGGTGCCTTATTCGTCGCCCTGCGCGGCCTGCGCGACGGTCACGAATTCGTCGAAGCGGCCCGGCAAGCGGGTGCGGCGGCCGCGGTGGTTGAACGCGGCCGCGCGGTCCCGTCGCTGCCCTGCTTCGAAGTTGACGATACCCTGCGTGCACTGGGAGCGCTCGCCCGCGCCCATCTCGAGCGCCGTCGCCGCCTGCGGCCGTTGCCGGTGATAGCGATCGGCGGCGCCGCGGGCAAAACCACCACCAAAGAGTTGACGGCGGCGGTGATGCGCGCCTTATGCGGTCCCACGCTCGCGACCTTCGGCAACCTGAACAACCGTATCGGCGTACCGATGACGCTCTTCCAACTGACGGGCGAGCACCAGGCGGCAGTTATCGAGTGCGGCACGAATCAGCGCGGCGAGATCGCAGCTCTCGCAGAGATGGTGCAGCCGGACGCGGCCCTGGTGCTCAATGTGGACCTCGAGCATACCGCCGGACTCGGTTCGCTCGCTGGCGTCGCGGACGAAGAGGCCGCGCTCTTTTGTCGCGCGCAGTGCGCTGTCGTCTCGACCGAAGAGCCGATGCTGTGCGAGCGCGTACCGTCCGGTTTGCGGCGGCTGACCTTCGGTGAAAGCGCTTCAGCCGACGTGCGGCTTGTCTCTCGCACCCTCGACGGGGACGGCGCCCAGACCATCCGGCTGCATCTGCGGGACGGTTTGCTGGCGGATTCAGCGGAACGCGAATTGACCGTCGCGCTGCGCCTGCTCGGTGCGAGCGCGGCGTCGAACGCCGCCGCGGCGCTTGCCGCAGGTTGCGCCGCCGTGAAGCGGCCGCTCCGCCGGGAAGAGACCGCCGCAATCGCCGCGGCGCTCGGCTCGGTGCAGGCGGTCCCGGGGCGCCTGCAACTGCGCGCGTGCGCCGGCGCGGTGGTGCTCGACGATACCTACAATTCCAATCCGCGCTCGTTGCGTGCGGCCCTCGCGACGGCGCGGGAGCTCGCCGAGGCGCGCCGGGCGCGGCTTATCCTCGTTATCGGCGACATGCTCGAGCTCGGCGAGCTCGCCGCCGTGGCGCATCTTGAAGCCATCGAAGATCTGCGCGCGGTGCAGCCAGCGACGATCATTCTGGTGGGCGCCGAATTCTGCAGCGCCGCCGCCCACAGCGACCTGCGGCGCGGCGACGTGGCAACGAGTCCCGACAGCGCCGCCGCCGCGAGCCTGGTGACTGCCAGCGTCCGCAGCGGCGACGTGGTGCTCGTCAAAGGCTCGCGCGGCATCGCGATGGAGCGGATTGTCGAAGCGCTTTGCGCCCGGGTCGCGGACTAGATGACCCGGTCGCGCCGCAAGGCCTCGATCTCGCCGGCGCTGAGCCCGAGCAACTCGCCGTAGATCCGTTGATTGTCGTGGCCGATAGCCGGCGCGCCACGCCAGACCTTGCCCGGCGTATGGGAAAACTTGGGCACCACGCCGATACCTTTGACCGGGCCGGCCTGCAGATCCTCCCACTCGATATGCATCTGGCGCGCGCGATAATGCGGATCTTCGGCGATATCCCGGGAGGTCATGATCGGGGAGCACGGCACCTGAAACTCGTTCAGATGCTTCACCACCTCGGCGGTGGTGCGTTCCGCCACCCATCCGCGCAGCATCGCGTCAAATTCGATACCTTCGATTGACTCGATATCGTTGCGCGCCTTTTGCCATCGAGGGTCCTTTTCGTCGAAGCCGATGGCGCGCAGCAGGCGGTTAAAGACGTCGGCAATCGCGCCGATAACGACGAAGCCGTCGCTCGTCTGAAAGCTGTCGAGAGGCTGGAAGCCCTGCGCGCGGTTGCCGGAGCGTTCGCGCACCACCCCTTTCTGAAAGTACTCGACCATGGTGCCACCGAGCGTGCGATGGATCGCCTCGTACTGCGCCAGATCGATCGCCTGGCCCTTGCCGTAGGCACGCGCGTGCGTCAGTGCCGCGAGCGACGACCACATCGTAAACAGCGCCGTGATATAGTCGCCGGTCCACGGCGCGGCGCGCGACGGCGGGGTTTCAGGAAAGCCGGTCTGGTACATCATGCCGCCGAAGGCCTGGCCGACAATGTCATAGGAGGCGCGCGTAACGTAGTTCGGCTCGCCATATTGACCAAAGCCGGAAACGTGCGTGATCACCAGTTTGGGATTGATCTGCCAAAGGGCCTCATCGGTAATGCCCCATTTGGCGTAGGTTCCCGGCTTGGAGCTTTCCATCCAGATATCGCAGGTCGGGATGAGCTTCAGAAAGATTTCGCGGCCGCGTTCCTGGGAAAGATCCAGCGTGACGCAGAAGACATTGCGGCGCTCCTGCACCCAGTTCGTGGCGATTTCGCCGCCATCCCGGGTTTCCAGTCTGATACCGATGGTGCGCCAACCCGCGTCGCCAACCTCGGGCCGCTCAATCTGGATCACTTCGGCGCCCATCTCGGCGGCCAGTTCGCCGGCAAAGGGCTGCGCGATAAGCGTGCCGCTCGATAGAATCCGAACGCCCTGTAACGGTCCAAACGGTTCAGCTATCAGCGGTTTCCCTTCCATCGTGAGGCGACTCCCTCGGCTCCAGCGTTTGCCTGTGAATCATGCCGCTTTTGCCGACGCATCGGCAACCGGCACCGCACAAAGGCGTTTAACCTTCGCGCTCGGCGGGTTACCATAGAGAGCACCAATGGAGCGGGTCACAGAGTTCCCGGGAATCGGTGTCAGGGCCGGGGCCGCAATCGACCGGCGCGAACTGGTGTCCAAAGCGCTGGCCGGCCTGATTGGTGGTGCGCTCGGATGGATCCCGGTCGAGATTACCAGCCATGGTCATGGCCTGACCGAAGCGGCAACGACCTGGTCGCAGATCGGCGGTCTCGTCGCTCTGGCTATGATGGCCGGGATGATCGGCGGAATGATCAATGCCGCCGCCTCCGGCAGCTTCAACGCGGGTTCGGCCAATCGACGGCGCTTCCTGAAGGGCTTCCTGATTTGCCTCGCGATCTCGATTCCCGGGACCTACTACTCCAATGCGCTGTTCAACTCGATTCTGAGCGCCGGCGGATGGGGGTACGACCATCCCGGTTCGATGACCTATCTGTTCGTTGGCCGCGTGGTCGGATGGTCCCTGATGGGACTGATGGTGGGAATCGGCGCAGCTCTCGCCAATTTCTCGATCGCCAATGTGACCAAGGGAGCCCTCGGCGGGTTGGTGGGCGGACTGGTCGGCGGAGTGCTGTTCGATCCGATCGGTTCGCTGAGCCAGACCGGCCTGGTTTCGCGGCTGCTCGGGTTTTCGGTTCTCGGTCTGGCGATCGGACTGTTCATCGGGCTCGTGCAGGAACTGACCAAGACGGCCTGGCTCGTGGTCGAGGCGGGACGGCTGAGAGGCCGCCAATTTCGTCTGGACGCCAATACGATTACCGTCGGACGCGCCGAAGAAAACGCCGTCGGCCTGTTCGGCGATCAGACGGTCGCGCCGCGTCACGCCGTAATCGAGCATCGCGGACAGCACTATACGGTTCGCAATCTTGCGGTTCAGGCGGGCGTTTTCGTCAACGGCGCGAGAGTCGAGAGCAGCGAGCTTCACGACGGCGATCGCGTGCAGATCGGCGGATATGAACTCCGCTTTCGCAGCATCGTCGAAACCCGGCGGCCCGAGGCGAATCAAGCGCCGCCGCCGGCGGCCGTGGCCGGCACACCGACCTCGCCGAGCACCAGCAACGCCGCGACCGTGCCCTGTCTGATCCGCAGCGACGGGGAACGCCTCAACCTGCGCGTCGGCGCCGCGACGCGTATCGGACGGGCGCTCGACAACGATCTCGTGCTGAACGATGCTTCGGTGTCGCGCCATCATGCTGTCGTCGAATTGCATAACGGCGTTTGCCGCATCCGCGATCTCGGCAGTCAAAACGGCACCTGGCTGGGCGACGCACGCATCACCGACGGTACCTTGACGAACGGTATGACGATCCGCGTCGGTGATGCCGTTCTGACCTATCATGCCTAGCCGCGACGCCGAGCGACCGCGCTTTTGTTCGCACTGCGGCAATCCGGTCGTCGTGCCCGACGCGATCTACTGCAAGGACTGCGGCCGCGCTTTGCCGAGAACCGTCCCGCTGGTTCATCGATGGCCGAAAAATTCCGGTACCGCGCTCGTCCTGAGCATCGTGCCGGGCCTCGGTCACTGGTACGTTGGACACCCCGGTCTCGGAATCCTGTGGTTTCTGCTGGTGATGTTTTTTTATGCGGCGGTCTGGCCGCTCGGCCTGGTGATGCATCTGATATGCGCCGCCAACTCGGTCTTCAGAAACGCGGGTTCGACGCGCCGCGGACGCCGCGCTAATTCGTGGTCGGTCCCGATGACGTCGCCGCGCTAGAGCCGCGACGCTCGCTTATGATTGCGCCGAACACGCTCGTCGGGGGACGCTACCGGGTAATTCGCGTGCTCGGCGGCGGCGGGATGAAGCTCGTCTACCTGGCCGCCGACCAGCGGCTATCGTCGCGGCCGTGCGCCCTGGCCGAGATGGTCGATACCTTCAGCAGTCCGGACGCCCAGCAGAATGCGATCGCCTCGTTCGAGCGCGAAGCCGACATGCTCGCACGGCTCAATAACGAGCACATCCCGCGCGTAATCGATCGTTTCAGCGAGGCGAACCATCACTACCTGGTGATGGAATACATTGACGGCACCACGCTCGAGGACGAGATCACCCGGGGCGGCGGCAAACTCGCGCCCGAGCGCGTGATCGACGTAGCGATCCAGGTGCTCGAGACCCTCGAGTATCTCCATGGTCTGACGCCGCCGGTCATCTATCGCGACCTCAAGCCTTCAAACGTGATGATCACCCGGGACGGCCGCGTCAAGCTGATTGACTTCGGGATCGCGCGCTTTTTCGCGCCCCTCAGCAACGCGACCATGATCGGCACGCAGGGCTATGCGCCGCCCGAGCAGTACCGCGGCAAGGTCGAGGCCCGTTCCGACCTTTATGCGCTCGGCGCCACGATGCATCATGCGCTTTCGGGACGCGACCCGGCGACCGAACCGCCGTTCAGCTTTCCGCCGCTGCGCAAGGTCGCACCGGAAATCAGCTCGGGATTAGCGGCAGCGGTCGATCAGGCCCTGGCCTATGACGTCAACCGGCGGATCGCCGACGCCGCGGAATTCAGGCGCCGTCTGGTGGATCTGCGCGCCGCGCCGCCTGCGGCTCAGCCCGCGACGACCACGCCGTCGATGGCACAGCCGACGCCCAACAGCGCGCGGACCCAGCTTCAGCTTCCGCTCGGCCACGATAACGACGCGCCTCGCGCCGGCGCCGAAACGGCGAGTCCGGCGCCGCCGCCGTCAAGCGCGCCGACCGTAGTCACCGCCAATCCGGAGATCCGCTGCCCGCAATGCGCGCGGATAATCCCGGCCGGTTCGCGCTTCTGCTCTTACTGCGCCGCACCCCTCAGCAGCGACGCGAACAGCGGCGCGCGCCCGACTGACGCCACGGTCATCCTTTCGCCCGCCGACCAGGCTCAGGCGGAGTTCGGCTTCAAGTCCGCCGGACGCCCTGAGCGACGCCGGCGCCGCTCGCGCGCGCGACGCCATCGATCATGGTTCTTCGTCGGACTTATCCTGATGGGCAGCTTTCTGGTGATGCGGCAACTGGCGCGAACCATCCCGGAGGGCACACCGCCCGCGGATTACGACTCGCCGCCACCCGCGCGACCCGTGGTGCCGGAACCCGAAGCGCTGTCTCCCGTGGCGCGCTTTCGGCTGTTGGCGCTGCGCGAAGCCCTCGATGCTTACGGGTACAACACGGTCAAGCTTCGCCTCCACGGCAACCTGCTGGTGCTGTCGGGCACGATCCCGAGCGAAGAGGATCGACTGACCGTGCAGCAGCTATGCCTCCTGATGCAGTTTCAATACGTGAATGATAATCTCCGCGTGGCGACGCCATCCGGTTAGCCACTCACACCGTGGGAAATCATTGGCGCCCGTGAGACTGTGCCATGCTCGTTGACCTCCACGTTCATACGCGGCTCTCGTCGGATTCGAATGTTGACCCGGAGGCCTATCTGGCGGCCGCCTCCGCCGGTCCGCATCGCCTGCATGCAATCTGCTTCACCGAGCATCGGCTGTTTCCGCTCGAGGTCGATGACCATTACGCTGCGCTGGCCGAGCGCTATGACATACGCATCTTCAAAGGTACCGAGGCCGACACCGATCTTGGTCATCTGCTGATCTTCGGCGTGACCGACGAACTGCGTCGGCGGTTCGACCTGAGCGGCCGGATGCTGCGTGCGGACCGGCTGATCGAGTTCGTTCACGGCGAAGGCGGCGTGGCGATTCCGGCCCATCCGTTTCGCGATTCGGGCTTCGGCGTCCGCCTCGACGCCCTGCTCGCAAAACTGGGTCCGGCGCTCAGCGTGGTTGAGGCCCTCAACGGACAGAACAGCCCGCTGCAGAATGAGGACGCCCTGGCAGCCTGCGCGAAGCTGGGCTTGACCCCGGTGGGCGGCAGCGACGCGCATTTTGCCTCGCCGAAATGGTTCATGACCTGCGCGACGGAATTGGAACGTCCGGTCACCTCGGTCGCGGAGCTATGCGCGGAGCTGCGGGCGGGGCGCGCGCGATGGTGGACGCGGCCGTCCTGATCGGCGGCGTGCTCAAACGCGGCGCGGACCGCTCAGCCGTGGTCATCGCGCCAAGGAGGTCGGTATGAAATTCGGCACCTTCATCACGAGTCAGCGACCTGACAGGATTGCCGCAAATATCCGCAAGGCCGAAGCCTGCGGTTTCGAATCAGCCTGGATCGGCGAGCATATTCTGCTGCCGGTCGAGTACACCTCGAAGTATCCCTATTCTCCCGACGGCCGCTTCCCGGCGCCACCCGACGTGCCGTTCCACGATCCGCTGCTGGCGCTGGCTTTCGCCGCCGCCGTCACCAGTACCATCAAGCTCGCGACCGGCATCTTCGTCGTGCCGATCCGCAATCCGATAACCACCGCGAAGGCCATCGCCTCGCTCGACGTTCTGAGCAACGGCCGGGTTATCTTCGGTGTCGGAATCGGGTGGTTCGCCGAAGAATTTGCCGCCGTCGGCGCGCCCTTCCGCGATCGGGCGCTGCGGACGCGCGAGTTTATCGAGCTGATGAAGGTCCTGTGGACGCAGGACGATCCGGTCTATGAAGGCAAGACCGTCAGCATCCGCGGCGTGCGCTTCAATCCCAAACCGATCCAGCAGCCCCATCCGCCGATCGTGGTCGGCGGCACCAGCGAACTGGCGATCAAACGCGTGGTCCGGTACGGCGACGGATGGTACGCGGTCGCTCGCAGCATGGATGAAGCCCGCGAGCTCTGCGCCCAGCTCGAGCGTCAGCGCCGGGCGGCAAATCGTTCGAATCCGGTCGAAGTAACGATCAGTCTGCGCACCGGTCATCCGCTGACGCTCGACGAGATTAAGCGCCTGGCCGATCTGGGCGTTCAGCGGACGCTCGTCGGCCTGCCGCTGCGCGCGCTCAACGAAGACGAACTGGAGCGGTTTCGCGACGAGATCATGGCGCGGCTCTAGCGCTTCAGATAGTCAGAGCGGCGCGCGCGAACCGCCGCAGCATCGACGAATTGCCGGCAATCACCACCATGTCGCCGGGTTTGAAGGGACGGTCGGCGTTCGGCGGCTCAAAGCCGTGGTCGCCGTCAACCCGACCGACGGCGACGACGGTAACCCCATAGCGCGCGCGCAGGTCGAGGTCGCGCAGGGTCTTGCCCACGGCCCACGGCGGCACGTGAAATCTGGCGATCCGGTACCCCGTCGCCCACAAAATATTGTCGTCGCGTTCGGAGAGAAGCGCGAGCGACAGATGCATGCGGCTGAGCGAGGCGGCAATCTCGCGGCGCGTCACCAGACCCAGGAACTTGCGTTCGGAGTCCTGATCCACTACCGGCAAATCCTCGAGCCGTTCGTATTCCATCGTCTGGATCGCCCGATCGAGGTTCGAATCGACCCGCAGGAACGGCGGATTGCGGCGGCTCAGGTCGGCCGCGTTGACCAAGGGGCGGAGGTCCCCGGCGTCGCCGACGATTTCCAGCAAATCGCGAATCACGATAACCCCCGAAAGCCTGCCCCCAGCATCCAACACCGGCAGCGTGGTTTGGTCGCCTTCGCCGGCGGCGCGCATGATCTCCGGCAGGGGCGCCGCCTCGTTCACGGTGACCACGTTCCGCCGCAGCACGGACGACACGGGTAACTGCGCGAGGATGCGTCGGTCGCGGCCAATCTCGAGATTCTCGCCCTCACGCGTCAGGCCGTAGGTATCGATCGAATCGGGTTCGATGAGACGCGCGACCACCAACGCCACCAGCGTCGCCACCATCGCCGGCAGCACGACCGTCCAGTCGCCGCGGGTCATCTCGAACAAAAGCAGCAGCGCGGTGAGTGGGGCATTGGTGACCGCGCCGAGAAATGCGCCGAGCGCGACCAGCGCGTACGACCCGGGCGGCCCCGTCCGTCCCGGCAGCAGCGTCGCCGCCACCCCGCGGAACGTGGTGCCGGCCATCGCGCCGATAAAAAAGACCGGGCCGAAAACGCCGCCGGGCGCCCCGGCCTGTAGCGAGAGCGCGCTCGCGATCATCTTGGCGGCGGTCAGCGAAGCCGAACGCGCAAACGGCACCTGGCCATGCAATGCCAGATCGATAACCGGATAGCCATCCGAGAGATTCTGCGGCAACGGCACGGCGATGAGACCGACCAGCGCCAATCCCGCCAGCAGACGCCAGGTCGGCGCGATGCGCACCGCGCGAAGGTAACTACCGACGCGATGGAACAGACGGATATAACCGGCGGCCAGCAGCCCGATCACAACCCCCAGCGCGCCGTAGGTTAAACCCTGTTCATGCGTCCCAATCCTGAACGGCGGCGGCTGGAAAACCGCGCCGACGCCCATGATCGAACGCGAGGTGACGACCGCCGTCGTCGTCGCGATGATCACCAGGGTCAGGTTACTCAGTTCAACCTCGCCCAGCAGCACGATCTCCTGAGCGAACATCATCCCGCCGAGCGGTGCATTGAAGGTCGTGGCGATACCCGCCCCGGCGCCGGCGGCGATAAGGATCCGCGCCTGACTCGCGGTCAGGTCGCGCACCTGCGCCAGCGCCGAACCGATCGCGCCGCCGATCTGGGCGATCGGGCCCTCGCGACCGACCGAGGCGCCGCTGCCGAGCGACAATGCGGCGCCGAGCGCCTTCAAAAAAATCCAGCGCCGACGCAACCGCGCATTGCCGAG
Organism: Pseudomonadota bacterium; assembly: GCA_021325355.1. Taxonomy (GTDB): domain Bacteria; phylum Desulfobacterota; class Binatia; order Binatales; family Binataceae; genus JAJPHI01. The sequence continues at coordinate 5,415 of JAJPHI010000011.1, read as the reverse complement.
GTTGACCGTCTCCAGAAAGTTGGGGAAGCCATAGCCAAGCACGTCGCCCGGGTAGAAGTGGTTGAGCAGCAGCAGCACCAGCCCACCGCTCACCAGCACCAGTGGGATGGCGAGCACTCCGACATGAAGCCAGATGCGGAGCAACGCTGCTTCGCCCTGGAGAAAGATTCGCGAGCAGAGCTGAATCAACTCGCGAAAAACCCAACTGCCGACCGCGGTCGCCACGCCGATCACGCCGGCGCTGGCGAGCATCTGGGCGTATTCACTCTGGCGCGCGGGAAGCGACTGCAACAGTCGCTGCACCGAGGCTCCCAGCCGTCTCAACACATCCACTCCCAACTGCGCTTCCGCCCCCATCCGTCCTCACGCCCGCGGCTCCGCATCCTGCGCCTGAGATCGCGATCCCATCGCGATCCGGCGGCGCTCAGACCGGCTAAAGGTTCAGGAACGCGCGCACCGCGGCGAGAAATTCCGCGCGCTGATCGTGATGCACCCAATGGCCCGCATTCGCGATCGTCCGCAGTTCGGAGGTGCGAAAAGCCTGGAGCCGACCGTCGCGCTCCCAGTCACCCGCCCACGACGCGTCGCCGCGCACAAGCAGCACCGGACAGCGGATCCGCGACCAGATCTCCATCGCATCCTTGAGATTAAAGAGATACGGCGAGGTCGCCCGCGTGTAATTGTCGTATTTCCACGAATAGGTGCCGTTCTCGTTCCGGCGTACGCCATAGGTCGTCAGATGCCGCGCCAGCTCGGGTCCGATATGCGGATTGACCTCCTGCATGCGCGCCATCGCCTGCTCGATCGTCGCATATTCGCGCGGCTTGCGCTGCGCCAGCGCAAGCATGTCTGAGACCCAGCTTTCCATCCGTTCGTGCGCCGGAACTTCGCGAATCATCGCTCCCGGCGGCCCGAGGCCCTCGATCGCCACAACGGCGCGAACCGTTTGCGGAAACACGCCCGCCCGTTGCAACACCACCCCGGCACCGAGCGAGTGGCCAATCAGGACGACCGGCTCGCGCGGGTCGAGCGCCGCTATCAACTGACCAAGGTCAAGGACATGGTCAGTTATCGAATACGAGCCGCCGATCGCCCAGTCCGAGTCGCCATGACCGCGCAGATCGGGGGCGATCACATGAAAATGATCGCGCAATTCGAGCGCTATAAAATCCCAACTCCGGCAATGATCGCGACCACCATGGACCAGTATCGCGGGCGGTTTGTGCTGATTCCCCCAATCCACGTAATGCAGCTTGAGTCGTTGTGAATAATAGAAGTGCGAAGTCGGACCGATAATATTCGTCATGATCTCGCCCTCTGACGCGGATATCTTCAAAATAGCCGACGCGAACGCGGGCCGATAGTTGCGTCGATTACGATCGAATTGGCCTAAGACCCCTCGACCGTTAGACTGACCTCGTGGCTGATGTGCTCGGAAGCCTGCGCACGACCCTCGAAGCGGCTGATCAGCGCGCCGCCGCCGGCCGGTTTGAGCGCGCCGCATCCTGGCACGCGTTACTGCCCTTCCTGATGGTTGCGTTGCCTGCTGCTGCGCTCTTCTTCTTCCATCTTGGCGCTTACGGTCTCTGGGAACCGGATGAGGGCCGTTACGCCGAAATTGCGCGCGAGATGCTTGCGACGGGCAACTACCTCGTCCCGCAGATGAATTACGTGCCGTACGTCGAGAAACCTCCGCTGCTCTACTGGCTGACCGCCCTCTCGATGCGCGGCTTCGGCGTCAACGAGTTCGCCGCCCGCTCGGTCAACGCGATCGCGGCCCTGATCGGGGTGGTTGCGGTATATTATTTTACGCTTCGGGTCTTCGACCGCCGGCACGCGGTCTTCGCCGGTTTGATCCTCACAACCTGCGCGCTCTATGCCGTGATGGCCCAGGTGCTGACCACCGACATGCTGCTGACGGCGACCGTCACCGTCGCGCTGTTCGCGCTATATCTGCATTGGTGTCAGGGCGGGCAATGGTGGTGGCTGATATATGTCAGCGCCGGACTGGCGGTGCTGACCAAGGGCCCGATCGGCGCCGTTATTCCGGCGGCGGCGGGACTGATCTTCCTCGCGCTCGAGGGCGATTTGCGCGGCGTGTTCAGACGCTTTCACGTCGTCGCCGGCGCCATGATCATTTTATTGATCACCGGCCCGTGGTTTGTCGCGATGGGTTTGCGGCAGCCGGATTTTCTCGACTTTTACTTCGTCGGCGAACATTTGCGGCGGTTCTTCGACGCGTCTTACAGCCACGCTGAACCGTTTTACTATTATGTGCCGATCATTTTTGCCGGGACGCTGCCGTGGTCGTTGACCGCGCCCTTTTGGCGATGGCGTGGATGGGCGTCGAGTCCGCCCCGCCGCTTCTGCCTCGTGACCACCGCCGTGATCTTCACGATCTTTTCGGCCGCGAGCGCGAAACTGATCCCGTATCTGCTGCCCGCGTTCCCCTGCCTTGCGATCCTTCTCGCGGACCGGCTTCTTTCCTCTGCGGATAACAACGGCGGCAAACGATTGGCGTGGGGCGGTGGCCTGATGAGCGCGGCGGGCCTTGCGACGATCGTCGTTGGACTCGTCGCGGCAGACTTCAGCAGCCCCAATCCGGGACTGGTGCGCGCCGAACTGCTCGCGGCCGGTGGCGTGTTGACGGTCGGCGGAGCCTTGGTTTTCGTCCTGTTCCGTTGGCGCCCGCCGTTAGCCGGTCTAAGCGCGATTGCTGCAACTGCGGCCGTCGTATTGCTTATCGCAAGCTACGGGCGGCTCGCGGCGGAATCGAGCCGCTCTTACGCGGCGCTGGCGCGCACGATCGCCCGACGCGCCCCGGACGCGCGTCTTATCTGCTATCCGCGCTACATCGATGCCCTGCCCTTCTATACGCAGCGGCGCGTAATCCTGGTCGGGCCGAAGACGGAATTGGCTTATGGCGCCGCCCACGCGGCCGACGGCCCCGCCTATTTCTTTGACCGCCGCGCCGACGTAATCCGCTTGTGGCGTGAGCCGGAGCCCTCTGTGCTGGTCGTCGATCGCCCGGCCTTTCGGACCATCGAGGGCGCACTCGGCGCCTACCGGGTGGTCGCCTCGGACGGCAGGAAAATCGCCGTCACGCAGGCCTCGCCGCCCGCAGCAAAAGCCGATGAGTAAGTCGGCCGCGCCCGAGCCAGCCGCCCTTGCCGACGGCGCGCCGTCCCCCGCGCGTCGCTCCGCGATGACCACGTTCGCGATTCGCGGGCTGCTCGGGCTGGGTCTTCTGGCTTTGCTGCTGAAACTCTACGGATTTGCGCCGATTGTGCATTCGCTGGCCCGGGAGCAGCCGCGCTACTTCCTTCTCGCCCTGGCAATTTACGTGGGCGGGCAGGTGATGTCCGCTTATCGATGGATGCTGCTGGCGCGAATCCTTGCGTTGCGCGCGCGCTGGCGTGACCATCTGCGCTGGTACTTTATCGGCATGTTTACCAATCTCTTCGTTCCGGGCCTGGTGGGCGGCGATGCGGCCCGCGCCGTTTACCTGGGATTTCACGAGGAACGTTTCGCCGACGCCGTCGCTTCGGTGGCTGCGGATCGCGGTATCGGCCTAATCGCGCTGATCTGGTTCGCCGCGGCCGCCGGCGCGCTGATCACGACGGCAGCCTTGCCGACCATCGCCGTGCACACTTGCGCACTGATCGCGATCGCAAGCTTCGCGGGATACGTGGCCGCTCCGCTCTGCGGCCGCCTCGCGGCGCGATTACCGGGTAAACTCGGAAAGCTCTTCGCTCCCGTGATCCGATACCTGCTGCGACCGCTGGCGCTCGTCCCGGCGCTGGCCTTATCCGTGCTGCTCCAGGTCTCGCTGGCCTATGCGCAATACCTGATAGCTCTCGGAATCGGCTTGAACGCGCCGCTTTCGGCGTTCATGGTGATCGTGCCGATGGCGAACGTGGTGGCGGCCCTGCCGCTCACGCTCAACGGACTCGGCCTGCGCGAGGGCGCCTATCTGGTGTTGCTGGCGGCGGCCGGCGTTGCCCATCAGGACGCGATCGCGCTCGGCCTCCTGTGGTTCTCCTGCACGATGCTCGGCGGGCTCGCGGGGCTGATTCCGTTTCTCCTGACTCCTCTGCCGTGGCCGGCTCCGAAAAGAGTCGTCGCGCCGCCGACCTCCGCTGCGGTGGTGTCTCTGGATGGGAGCACGCTCGGGCAATAACTATCTCTCGGCACTGCGCAAGCTCAAAGCCAGTCTCTGGCTCGACGACGAGCGTATCGCAGACCCCAGCGTCCACCCGGCATTCGTGCGACGGGCGCGGGCGCTGGCGTCCCTGTACGATCTGCAGGCGGAGCATCCCGAGGCCATGACGTATCGGCTCGCGGACGGGAGTCGCGCCGGCCTCTCGTTCATCGTGCCGGTCACGGTCGAAGAGGTGCGCAAGCGCGGCGCGATGTTCCGTCGATGGGCGACCCATACCGGCGGCGCCTTTCTTACACCCGATCGCCAGAACACCGCGCTCGCCGCGATGATGAACGCTGCGGTCTGGATCGACGAAGCCGAACGAGACGCGGACGAGTCGCGCCGCCGACACCGGTATTATGAACAGGCGCGCGCGCTCGACTGGTGCTGCACTATGGGCGAGACGGCGGCCGTCGAATGTCGCGGCCAGCTCGTCCCGGCGCTCAATGCGGTCGAGCAGACCAGCCGGGAACTGGTGGTCAGCGGCGCAGTGCGGCTCGACGAATTGGCCCCCTTCGCGGAAGAAATGCTGATCCTCGGTAAGCGTCCCGAACGCGGTATCCTTGCATTCGCGGCGTCCTGCAACGGCGCCGGCATCACCATCCATGGTCATCGCGACGAGTCGCAAGCTCAGGACCCGCGATATCACGCCATATTCGACCGCGCGGCAATCAGTTGGGATCGCGTGTTCATCCTTAATGACCTCAGCGACAGCGCCGATCCCGAAACCCTCCTCGAGGCCGCGAAAGCGACTCCGAACCTGCTGCACTATGACGCGATTCGGGCGCTGGCCCGCGCCGAAGCCGGGCTTCCCCGCGCGGCGCCCGGTGAAGCTGAGCCGCCTCGCTCCGGAGCGGCGCTGGAGGGTATAGCCGAAGCTCGAAAACTGATTGCCAAGGCCGAAGCCGAGTCTGCACGTATCGCGTCCGGGATGCTGGTGCCGGCGGCCGAGCCTCTACGCGAGGCGCTGAGGCTCCTCGCCGAGAGCGCCGCTTAATCGGCTGTCGCGGATAGCCGTTCCGCCTGCTCGACGCCCAGCCGGCTATGGGATCGGCCATAGCCGAAGTAGATCGCGAAGCCGGCGGCCATCCAGAGAACAAAGCGCAACCAGGTCACACGGCCCAGTCCGAACATCATCAGCGCGCACGAGCCGGCGCCAAGGATTGGCACCAGGGGCACCAGCGGCGTTCGGAAGGGTCGGGCCATCCCCGGTT
>JAJPHI010000007.1 GCA_021325355.1 Pseudomonadota bacterium | reverse complement strand
GGCTCAGGTTGAGGTGAATCGCGACGTGCGGTTTGAACGCGACGATGGTTTCGAGCTGATAGCTTGAAACCTCGACCACAGCCGCATCGAGCGCCTGGCCGACGGCGTCGATCAAAGGCGTGCCGAGGTTGCCGCCGACGAAGGTCTTCATCCCGGCGGCGCGCAGAATCTCACCGACGAGAGTCGTCACCGTGCTTTTGCCGTTGGTGCCGGTAATCGCGACGACCGGCGCGGCGAGGAAGCGGGCGGCGAGCTCGAGTTCACCGATTATCGGGAGCTGCTGGCGGCGCGCGGTTTGCAGCAGCAGGGTGTCGGGCCTGACTCCCGGGCTGACCACGACGAGCTCGACCCCTTCGAGCCATCGCGGGTCGTCGGGGCCGCAATGGAATTCGCCGGCAGGGAGCGCGCGCGACGGCAGATCGTCACGCCGATCGACCATCACGAGCGACGCGCCGCGCGCGGCGAGGAAGCGCGCCGCGGCCGTGCCGCTGACGCCCATCCCAATCACCATTACGCGCCTCTGTGCCAGCTCCATCCGCGATGATCCTTCGCTCAGCGCAGCTTCAAGGTGCTCAGGGCCACCAGTCCGCAGACGATCGAAATGATCCAGAAACGGACCACGACGACGGTCTCGGGCCATCCGCTCAGTTCAAAATGATGATGAATCGGAGCCATGCGAAAAATGCGCCGATGGGTCAACTTGTAATAGTAGCGCTGCAGGATAACCGAGACGGCTTCGAGGACGAAGACGCCGCCGGCGATCGGCAGGACGAGTTCCTGCTTGGCGAGCAAAGCCACGGTGCCGAGGGCGCCGCCGAGCGAGAGCGCGCCGACGTCACCCATCATCATCGAGGCGGGATAGGCGTTGTACCAGAGGAAGCCCATCGAGGCCGCAATCAGCGCGGCGCAGAAGATCGCCACCTCACCGGCCCCTTCGACGTGCGGCACGTCGAGGTAGCGCGCGAACTTCAGATTGCCGGCGACGTAGGTAAAGACCCAGTAGCAGAAACTGGTGGTCATCACCGGGCCGATCGCGAGGCCGTCGAGCCCGTCGGTCAGATTGACGGCGTTGGACGAACCGACGATCACCACCGCGGCGAATGGGATGTAAAGCCATGCCGACAGCGTCGGATGCAGTCGCTTCAGAAAAGGGAAGTTGAGGGTGCGATTAAACGAGAGGATGCCGAAAAGGATGACGCCGGCGGCGAGCGCGCAGGCGAATTGCCACACCAGCTTCTGCGGCCCGCTCAGCCCTTTGCCGCGCCCGCGCTTGAGCTTCAGGTAATCGTCGGCGAAGCCGATCGCGCCGAAGCCAACCGTCACCACGATCGCGAGCCAGATGTAGGGATCGGCGGGATCGGCCAGCAGCAGCGTGGCGGCGACGCAGGACGCGACTATCAGCAGGCCGCCCATAGTCGGGGTGCCGGCTTTCTTCTGATGGGTACCGGGAACGTCGTCGCGGATGGTCTGGCCGATTTTGAGCGCGCGGAACTTCTCGATCAGCAGGGGACCGAAGGCGAGCGACAAAGCGAGCGCGGCCAGCCCGGCGAGCACCGAACGAAAAGTCTCGTAGCGCAGGACGTTAAACGCGGGAAAGCGGCTGTGCAGGGGGTAAAGCGCCAGGTACAGCATCGCGCGTGGCGCCCTTCTAGCCGGCGATGGTTGCGGTCAGTTCTTCGACGACGCGACGATCGTCAAAAGCGATCCGCTGGTTGCCGATCAACTGGTAGTCTTCGTGACCCTTGCCGGCAATCACCACGATATCTCCCTCCCGCGCGATGGTTAAAGCGATCGCGATGGCGGCCCGGCGATCGGCCTCGACGATGTAACCGCATGAGCTCGCCGCAGTCCACTCGGCGAGTGGGCGGCGGCCGCTTTGAACCAGTCCCTTTTCGATCTCCGCAATGATATTGCGGGGTTCTTCGGAGCGGGGATTATCATTGGTCACGATGGTGATGTCGGCGAGTCGTCCGGCAATTTCGCCCATCAGCGGCCGCTTGCCGCGATCACGGTCACCGCCGCAGCCGAAGACGCAGATGAGCCGGCGCGAGCAGAGGGGGCGCAGCGTCGCGAGTACGGCCGCGAGCGCGTCGGGCTTGTGCGCATAATCGACCAGCACCTTAACGCCCGGCGGACCATCGACCGCCTGCAGTCTGCCCGGCGCCCCGGCGCATCGCCGCACCCCTTCGCTGATCGCCGCGGGCGCGAGGCCGAGGGCCGTCGCGACCGCGCAGGCGCCAAGAATGTTACGCAGATTGATCTCGCCGAGCAGGGGTGACTGCACGTCGAAGCTCGCCTGCGGCGTCACGACGGTGGCCGTGAGACCATCAGCGCGGTAGCGCTGAGCGACGGCGCGCACATCGTGGTCGGAGCCGAGGCCGAAGCTCAGGCGCTCGCCGCGCACGGCCTCGAGCACGCGCCGTCCCCAGGGGTCGTCACCGTTGACGAGGGCTACGGCCGCGCCGTGCGCGCTGCGCGGCAGCAGTTCGGTAAACAGTCGCAACTTGGCGGCGAAGTAAGCCTCTTCGCTCGCGTGATAATCCAGATGATCACGGCCGAGGTTGGTAAACACGGCGGCGCGAAAGCTCAGCTCGTCCACGCGATGCTCGGCGAGGCCGATCGAGGAAATCTCGGCCATCGCGGCTTTAGCTCCGGCCTCGGTCATGGTCCGGAGCGCAGCTTCGAAGTCGGCTGACTCGGGCGTGGTGAGGCCGCGGTAAAGCGTCTGACCGTTAAAAAAAGCGCCGATGGTGCCGATGATGCCGGCGGGACGTCCGGCCGCTTCCCAGATGGACTGCAGCAGATAGGTGGTGGTGGTTTTGCCGCTGGTGCCGGTGACGCCGATCAGATCGAGCGAACGACTCGGGGCGGCGAAAAAGCGCGACGCGACAGTGCCCATCAGCCTTCGCGGCGACGCGCATTCGACGACGGTCGCCGCGGAGCGCGCGCCGCCGCCCTCTCCATTCCGCACCACCACTGCGCACGCTCCGCGGTCCAAAGCCTGTGTCGCGTGCCGGCGCGCGACGGCGGGGTCGCGCGCAGTCGCGAAAAAAAGATCGCCCGGTCGCACCCCGCGCGAGTCGTAGGCGAGACCGCTGACTTCAACGGCGGTAGCGCCGACGATCCGGCCGATTTCGCATCCGGCGATCAATTGAGACAACTTCATTGCGGGCTACTCTAGCGCGACGCCGCCAGGCGTTCGTCGAAGCGATCCGGGGCGTCAGTATCGCCGGTTCGGGTGGAAAGTATGACGCGCACCGGCGCGTCAGTCATCATCCCCGGCGGCGGTTCCTGAGCGGTCACGTAGCCGGTGCCGCGAGCCGCGAGGTTCAGGTGATAAGTGCGCGCGAGCGCCATCGCGCTGCGCAGGCTGAGACCGACAAAACTCGGCACTCGCTGCGGTCCCTGCGGCCGCGGCGCGGCGGCGCCGCTGCTCGAATCCGTCGCGGTCACGGTAGGAGGATCGGAGCCGTCCGCGGGGCCATCGTCGGCGGGGGCGAAGGGCAGGATACCGGCGGTGGCGTAGCGCGGATGTTCGGGGGTGACGTCGAGGTGCTCGAGGGCGTTCGCGGCGATTTTGCTGAACACCGGCGCGGCGAAGAGCCCGCCGAAGTGTCCGTGCTGCACGTCATACAGTACGACCAGAATCACCAGTCGCGGATCGTCGGCCGGAACGAAGCCGACAAACGATGCCACCAGGCGGTTCTGATAGTAAGTGCCGGTGGTCGGGTTGACCATCTGCGCGGTTCCGGTTTTGCCGGCGACGGTGAAGTCCGCCACCTGGGCCAGCCGCCCGGTACCGTCGGGCGCATCGACCACGTTGCGCAAAAGATGATTCATCAGGTGGGCCGTTTGCAGCGTGACGGCGCGGCCCACGACCTGCGGATGGTTTTCGAAGAGCCGATGATCGTCGGCATCATAGGCCGCCTTGACGACGTAGGGGCGGATGAGGGCGCCGCCGTTGGCGATCGCGCCATAGGCCACGGCGAGCTGGATCGGGGTAACGGCGATGCCCTGGCCGAAACCATGATTCGCCAGATCCAGCGGGCGCCAGCTCGCCGCGGGACGCATCAGACCCGGACTTTCGCCGGGGAGATCGATACCGGTCCGCCGTCCCAGGCCGAAGCCGGCGAGTCCGGCATAGAATCGCGGCGCGCCGAGGGCGAGGGCGATTTTTGCCGCGCCGATATTCGACGAGACTTCGATGATGTCGCCGAGATTGAGCCAGCCGTGGGGACTGTCATCGTGAATGGTGCGGCCGTCAAAGAACCACGCGCCGTTTTCACAGAACAATTGCCGGCTGGGCGTAATCACGTGATCGTCCAGGGCGATGGCGCCGAGGAGTCCCTTGATGGTCGAGCCCGGCTCGAAGGCGTCCTGCACCGCGGCGTTGTGCAGGCGATCGGCGTCGTCCGTTTTATCGGCGTTGACATCGGCCATCGCGAGCACTTCGCCGCTGAAGGGATCGAGAACGACGGCGCTGGCGCGACGCGCCCCGCTCTCTTCCAGTTCGGCGGTCAGATATTCTTCCGCGGCCGACTGGATCGCGGTATCGATGGTGAGTTCGAGTCGCGCACCCGGTTCGGCGCTGCGCAGTTCGACCGGCGAGTTAAGAATCGGATGGCCGAGCGCGTCGTGATAGAACTCGAGCAGCAGCGGCGCGCCGCGCACCCAGCGATCGTATTCCAGCTCGATACCGGAGAGACCCTGGCCGTCCACCCCAGCCTTCCCAACCACCGCCGCGGCCAGGCTTCCCTCCGGATAAAACCGTTGATTCTCGGCCACCGTGCCCAATCCCCTGATACCGTCGAGCTTCAAGCCGGCGACCTGCTCGGGACGCAGATGGCGCGCGAGCCAGACAAAGGGCGACCGATGGAGCCGGACTTCGAGTTCGTCGGCATCGATGCTCAGGGTCGCCGCGATTTGCCGGCGCTGAGCGGCCGTGGTGGCTGCCAGCAGCAGCCGCGACCGCGCATAAACGGATTCGGTTCCCGATGACAGGGCGAGCGGCAGGCCATTGCGATCGACTATCGAACCGCGCACCGCGGCCAGCGCTATCTGTCCGCGATGCTCGTTGTGCGCCATCGCAACGAGGCGCGGACCGTCGACCAGGACGAGAATCAGCAGGCGCGTCGCCGCCAGTAGAAAAAGCCCGCCGACGGCTGCGGTCAGCGCACCAATACGGAGGCGACGGGCTTCGGCGGGAGTCTTCACGGGATGATCACCAGATGACCCGGCGGCGGGGGTCCGAGTCCGTCGCGGACCGCGATGGCACGCAGACGATCATGCGAGGAGAGTTGCGCGACCTCGAGCCGCAGGCGCCGGTTGCGCTCTTGCAATTGCAGCTCCTCGGCACGAAGACTCGAGAGGCGATAACCCTCCTGCGTCACTTCGAGCCGGACGATAAGCGTGGCGAAGCCGACCAGGACGATCGCGCCGGCGAGGATCCCGGTCAGCATCGGGGAGCGTTTGGGCTTGGCGCGGGCCGCGCGCTTCACCCGGCTGTTTTTTCGATCCACCGCAGCCGCGCGCTGCGCGCGCGTCGGTTGTGCGCGATTTCGGCCATGCTCGGACGGAGCGCCTTGCCCCTCGGCAAGACGAACCCGCCCTGCGCCGCGAGCTCGCGAAACCGCTGTTTAACCGGACGATCTTCGAGCGAATGATACGCGATCACCACCATCCTGCCGCCCTTGGCAAGGCGTGCCGGTGCGTCGTGCAGCATCCGGCCGAGGCTTTCCAGTTCGTGGTTGACGGCGATCCGCAGGGCTTGAAAAGTGCGTGTCGCGGGATCGATACCGCCGCTTCGCCGATGGACGGCGCGGCGGATGATCGCGCGCAGCTCGGCGGTGGTCGCAATCGGGTGCTGCCGGCGGGCGTCGACGATGGCGCGGGCGATCCGCCGGGCCTCACGATCTTCGCCATAATCCTGAATGATGCGAATCAGGCCGGCTTCACTTTCTTCATTCACCAGATCCCCGGCGCGGAGCGTCTGCCGCTGGTCCATCCGCATATCGAGCGGTCCCTCGCGGGCGAAGCTGAAACCGCGCTGCGCGTCATCGAGGGCGAGGCTGCTCATGCCGAGGTCGGCGAGGATCGCGTTGACGCAGGGGGTGCCGTTGGCTTCGAGAATTTCGGTGAGATCGGCGAAGTCGCGATGGAAGAGCGCGACGCGCGCGCCGAAGCGGTCAAGGCGGGCGGCCGCGACGCGCAGCGCCTGCGCGTCGCGGTCAAGCCCGATAAGCTGGCAGCCGGTCGCTTCGAGCAGCGCCTCGGCATGGCCGCCGGTGCCAATCGTGGCATCGACGACGATCATAGGATTGCAGGCGCGAACGAGCCCCGCCACCTCCGCCACCATCACCGCCACGTGTTGGGGGCTCGTCGCGCTCACCGCCGTTTGTTCGCTCGGATCCTCCATGGGACTAGATGTTCAACTTGCCGACGAATTCGGGGTCTTCCATCAATTGCTCGGCCGATTGCAGGACGCGCCCGAGCGCCGCGCGATCCCACAGTTGAAAATGATCGATCTGGGCCGAGAAGGTCGCTTCGCGATCCAGCCGCGCGAACTCCCGCAGCTTCGGTGGAATCAGGATGCGACCCTGACGATCGGCTTCTACTTCGTGAGCGCCCCCTATATAAAAAGTCTGAAAGAGTTGAACATTACGATCGAACCGTGCCTTGTCCCGGATCCTGCTTACGAGCGCCTCCCATTCACGGGGCGGATACAATGCGAGGCATCGCTCGCGCTCCATAATATGGTTGGTGATATACAGGCGGTCATGACCTTCGGCCTGCAGCACTTCACGAAAGCGGGCGGGTATGCTGACGCGCCCCTTGTCGTCAATCGCATGGTCAAAACGCCCATTGAACACCGACCAGCGCCCCTGCGCCCCACAATCTCCCACTTTTCCCCACCCACGTCAAGCGGAAATTTTTCGCGCGCGACAAGCCACCGTCGCCGTCGCGCACCGGCCGCAGTTCAGATCGGCGACCCGCCCGTCCGAAGCGTCACTTGGGCAGCGCGCGGTAGAGCAGTCAGGTCGACGCGCGTGCGGTCCCGTTGCGATTAGTGCCGCCGGTCCTCCCTTCATCGTCTGACCTGCGGTTGCAACGGACGGGTTGGTATCGGCACCATTTGCCGATTGGATCGTGGTTCGCGGCCTGAAGGGGGCGGGTCGGCTAAGATCGTTCCGGCGCGCGGTCGAGCCTCAGAGCCGGCGGGTCTCTGATCACGACTTCGTGATGAACCAACTGCGGCGGCGACAAGGATCGTGCAGCGCTGCAAAGTTTAAGCATTCGCCGCTAAGCCGGGTGAGCGACCCACTGCAAAGCGAGGTCGCGCGTCGGCCGGTTTTGCTCGCGGAAATCCTGCCATCGCCACTGGTATGCGAGTTGCGCAAGCCCTCCTCCCGGGAGGCTGATTATGCAACTCGAAGTAAAGTTCGTCGGCGCTCAGCCGCACGAGCACCTGCCCCGGATAGCCCTCTATACGATCGATCTGCGGGGGGCCGCGAAGAAAGTCGCGGTCGCCGAGGAGGGCCGGCTCAACCTTGGCGACGATCCACATCGGACCCTGCGCGGCACGATCGCGCTCGGCCCCGACGTGGCCGACCCTGCGAAACTCGATACCAACCTGCTCCAGAAATTCTCCGCCGGCCAGACCCTGGCCGAGTGGGAGAAGAACCTCGTCATCAATGTTCCGGCGCAGTGGTGGCGATTATGGTGGCCGCTGACGATCTGTCTGGCCGGCAAGGTGCAGCGATGCTTTCCGATCTACGTGGATCCGGTTCCCGTACTGAAAAACATCGCGCTCAACCGACTCGTCTTTCCTTTCCCGCCGATCGAGTTCTGCTTTCCGATCTGTAACGGCGTCGTCGAGGTCTGGGAGTCGACCTGTTGCTGCTTTCCGTTCCTGATCTCGGACGTGCCTTCGCTGATCGACAAGCTGAAAAAGTTTCTGATCGAGAATCCGGTGATGTTTCCGCCTCCGCCGCGGCCGGGTCCGGACCCTGGTCCAATCGATCGGGTGCGCGAGCGACGGGTGAGCCGGGCGATTGCAGAGGGCAAGGTTGACTTTCGCTTCGCACCGAATACGCAGCTTCACGCGGACCTCCAGGCGCTCGAGGCGAGCAGTCCGCAGGAGGCGGTCAGCTACTTCATCGCGCATCCGTCATTGTGGCCGATCTGGTGCAACTGCAGCGTCGCCACGCTCGGCGAGGCCGGGCTGCAGCCGGACGGCTCATTCCAGTTCTGTTTCGAGTGGTTTCCGATCCCGTTCCTGCCGTGGTGCTACCGCAGCTACTTCTACAAGGTTTACCAGCAGAGCGGCGGCCAACTGGTCTGCATCTATGACGGGCAAGCGGCGCATCAGTACTTCGCCGCCGACGACTTCGCCAACCTTTCAACCCTGAGCGGCAGCGCGTGCGGCAATCCCAATCCGATCCCCGGCACCGATTTTGTCGCGCTGCAGCAGATCGGCAGCACCTCGACCCACGTGCTGCACAGCAATTACGGCGTCCCGTCGGGTACCACCGATACCACGCAGACCGGGGCCTTCAGCGTGGCGGCGCCGCCGTCGAACGGCGGGTTGGTGAACGACAACAATGCGCCGTGGTGCAAGACGCTGAATTTCATGTTGTATTTCGACCCTGGGATGGCGGCGCTCGGCGCGTACTACTACCGGATGAGCGTCGCGCCGGCGGATCTCAACGGTAACCCGGTGGGGCCGATGCAGCCTATTCTGAACCCGGTCGCGTGGGCCAAATACGCGCTGGGACCTTCGGGCATCGAGACCGACGGTCAGCCGCTGGGACCCAACACGGTGGGCGGGAATCAGGGTCTGTACGTGATTCCCTATCAGTCGGCGACCGTTCAGCCGGTCGGCTCGACCAGCCCTGACCAGGACTGGGAGGGCGGCCAGTACCATCAGTACTTCAACACCGCCGACGCCGGGGCGACGCCGCCAGGTCCGGTCAACGGCCGCTTCCTGCTGGCCGTCGAGATCTTCAACAGCGCCGGCCAGCGCCTGATCCCGGTGGGCGCACCGGCGAGCCCGGGCGATATCCCGACCAGCTTCAACTTCATCCGCCTGATGCCGACGCTCAGCGGTCCCGGCAGCACGACCAACGTCCCGTATGCGGCCCTGACCCACCTGATCTGGGCCGACAACCGCCCGGTGGTCGGTGAGATCGACTACTTCAGTCTTGCCGGCGTGAGCAGCGATGCGGAATGCCAGTTCCTTTCGGGGACCGGCGACGACGCCTTCCAAGTCGGATATCGCGCTTACCATGCCGTGCTCAGTGATCCGAATCCGCCCAACCCGACGCCGCCGAGCACCTTCATGTCGAGCTACATCCTGTGGTGGGAGCGCGGGCTCAACGGAGGCAGCGGCACGCTCGACTCGGGAGGGGACCTCGACAATCCGGCGACCCGTGCCAGCGGACCTCCGGCGGAGTCTCCCGCAGGCAACGGGCTGTTGAAGAACCTGTTGCCGGACGGCGGTCCGCAGGCGTGCAGCTTCGCGATCGAGCTCGATGTCTACAGCAAGCACACCGACGGTACCTACCACTACGACGACCTCGACCGGCACGTGCTGGCGGCGGTGGCCTTGAGCCGCACGAGCTGAAAACCTGACGCTTGCCCCGACGTCTTGCGGTGCTGGCAGGGCGTCGGGGCGGCGAAGATCGATCACGTAATGCAGATCAATGAATTTATCCTGGGAGCAATCGCCGTCTGGCGCATCTCCCATCTGTTGGTCAACGAGGATGGGCCCGGTGACATCATGAAGCAGATGCGCGAGATCGCCAGGGGCGGCTTCTGGGGCAAGGTGCTGGAATGCTTCTATTGCTTGAGCCTGTGGGTTGCGGCCCCGGCAACGTTGCTGCTGGCTCGCGATTGGCGTGGCGCGATGTTGCTGTGGCCCGGTCTGTCGGGCGCGGCGATCATGCTGGAGCGAATCACCGTCGGCGGGCAGCCGATCGCCGGCGAGCATTACCTGGAAGAGGAGGAGACGCCCGATGTGCTGCGGTAGAGCTAATTCCGGGGCGCGGACGGTGGCGCAGGCGCCGTCGCCCGAGCGGCGGGCGAGCCTGCGCGCGGCCGCCAGCGGTGTCAGCATCGCTCCTCAGTTCGAGTATGTCGGCAAGACCGCGCTGACCGTGGTGAGTCCGATCACCGGCAGGCATTACCGCTTCGAGCGGCCGGGCATGCGCCTGGCTGCGGATGTTCGGGATCGGTCGTGGCTGGCGTTCGTGCCCAATCTGAAGCGGGCCGATTAGGTACGGGGAAGCGTCAGCTTGCCGAGGACCGCAGGCTGACTGGCAGCGGTGACCGAGGGCAGATTGCCCGGACGTCCGCACGCATCTCGCGATTAGACGTGGTTGCGGAGCATCAGCTCCTTTGGGTGGGGCTCGAGGTAGGCCTGGCCCTCGAGATAGGTGATGGCGAACCTGCGCACATGGTGTCGAAAGAGCGCAATCGGCACGATGAGCGGCACCAGTCCGCGCCGATAATCCTCGATCAGGGTGGCGAGTTCGGCGCGTGAATCCGCATCGAGATAAGGCCGCAGATAGCCGAGCATATGTTGCAGCACATTGGTGTGTCGCGCTCGGGTCGCGAGTTTTTTCATGGCGTCCATGAAGGCGGACTCGTAACGCTCGGCCAGCGGCTTGCGCGGGATGCCTTTGGCGTCGGCAACCAGGCGCCCCAGCTCGCCATAGGCCTTCGGCGAGTGCGCCATCAAACTGAGCTTGTGCATGGTGTGGAAGCGAACCAGTCCGCCAAGGGTCCATCGCGAGGCAAAAAAGCGGCGCAGGCGCCGGTAGGCGAAGACGCGTTCGACGAAGTTCTCGCGTAGCTGCGGATCGTTCAGCCGGCCTTCTTCCTCGACGGGCAGACTGGGATAACGGCGCATCAGGGCCGCCGCGAACAGCCCCACGCCGTCGCGCGTGGGCATCCCGGAGGCGCCGTAGACGCGCACGCGCTCCATGCCACAACTCGGCGAATCCTTTTTCAGGATGTAGCCGGAGAGTTCCTCGCGGCCGAGGGCGTCGAGCCGGCGCTGCGCATAGGAGTGCATCGCCGCGGTGTGGTCAACGGCGGTCTCGTTCGCCACCAGGCGATGCGCCGGCGCCGCGCTATCGCGGACAAGTCGCAGGGTTTCGCGGGGGACCCCCAACCCGAGTTCCAGTTCCGGACAGACGGGAACGTACTCGACGAACCTACCCAGCGTTTCGACCACGAAGTCGCTGCGCTTGTGGCCGCCATCGAAGCGCACCCGGGCGCCGAGCAGGCACGAGGAAACGCCGATCCTGATCGGTTCGTCGGCGGGCGGGCCGGCGCGGTTCGGGGTTATCCGCTCCACTGCTCGATATACGCGCGGCTGTTGAACTTGCGCGAGGTGCTGGCGAACGACATGTAACGAATTTTACCGTAAACCGGCCGTTCGGGACCCCACGCGCGATCGTGTTTGCCGCCGATTGCCCAGGCGATGCCGGCATAGCCATTGGGATCGCGGCCGTCGAGTTCGTAGCGATCGTTGAGCCTCACGCAAATGTTGTAGGCTTCGGCGGCGCTCGGACTCCATTCGAGGATCTTTTTGGCCCAGTACATCCGCAGGTATCCGTGCATCCACCCCGATATGACCATTTGTCGTTGCGCGGCGTTCCATAGCGGGTCGTGCGTCTCGGCGTCGGCAAGCTGCCGCTCGCTGTAGAGATAGGCGCGGCGGTCACGGGCGTGCTCGCTCAAGGTGCGCTGGGCCCAGGGCTCGGCGCTCGCGAGACTGCGAAAGCGCGGATTGTAGCGCACGAAGTTAACTGCCAGCTCGCGCCGCACCACGAGCTCTTCGAGAAACGCCTCGCGATCGCGCGCCGGCGCGTCGGCGTCGCGAACCGTCAACGCCACCGTATGCGGCCCAATCTGACCGAAATGAAGATAGGGCGAGAGCCGGCTGGTGCCGTCGAGATCCGGATGGTTGCGATTGTCGGCATAGCCGCACAGACGGTCGCGGAGGAATCGACGGAGCGCGGTCAGCGCAGCCGCGGTGCCGCCTTGAAAGTGCGCCGGCGCGACGGACCGGTCGAGATGAAGCTGATCGGCGAGTTCGGTCACGAGCGGCAACGAGCCGAGGTCGGCACGGCCGTCCCAGGGCACGCGCACCTCACGATTGCCGACGGGCTTCAGGAACTGGTCGAGGCGCGCGCGGATGCGGGGACGGATCGTGCGGGCGGCGAACTGCTCCTTTTCCAGCAGTCGCGACGGGACGACGACGTCAGCGTCGACGCTCCAGAGGGGCGCGGACCGATAGAGGGTCGCCTCCCGTTGCCATTGCGAAACGCTACGGCCGGGAGCCTCGTCGCAAATCACCAGCGTCGGACGCCAATCGGCGCAGAATCGCGCGAACTCGGAATCGGAGCTGAGGCCTGGGCAGAGCCGCGCGACGAAGCCGATTCTGCGCTTCATGAGCTCGCGGGCGGTTTCCGCAAGACCTTCGATCATGAAGCTGAAATGGCGCAGGTTCGCCATCGGATGGCGCTCGAGGAGGCCGAAAAAAACCACCACCGGCTGTTCGAGCGCGTTCGCCACAGCGATCGCAGTTTCGAGCGCGGGATTATCGAGCGCGCGCTGCGCGCGGCGCATCCGATAGACGACGCAGCGGCCGCGCGGGTCAATGCCCGCTCGAGCGTGCACAGTGATGCGTGGATCAAGCGCGAGCCGGTCGAGCGCTGTCATGCCTGCGGACTATCCCAGATCACCCGGCAGCAATCTCTCTCACCGAATGATCACGGCCGAGGTTCGATCCCTGAGTGGTCGCCCTTGCCGGAGTCACCGCGGGCCGAGCTTCGCCGTCGCCCGATGAGCATCCGAAGCGCGTCGCCCCGCGCAATCGAGCCCCGAACAGATTTCTCAACAATCTCACAGCTCGATCCCTCGTCGACGAGACCCCGAGCGGAACAGAAAGGAAGTAGATCATCCAACCCGCGAGCGCCCGTCGCTTCAATCCATTCTTCCACGGCGCCCGTATATGGGACAGCCACCAAACCTTTTTTGGGGACCAATGGGCTATGGGAGGACCTATGCGAATCAAGTTATTCGGCCGAGCGGCGGCTGCTGCCATCTGCAGCGCCGCCTTCACTGCGAGCGTCGCCTCCGCGCAACTGGCGGCGAATCAGACGGCAGGTTTCGCGAAGGGCAAGAACTATGTCTTCACGTATACCGAGCAATACGATTGCGTCGACGAGCCGGGCGACGATCTGAACTTCAACGGGATACTGGCGCAATCCGATCCGCTCGAATTGCAAACGCCGATCTGCCAGGCGGGAACCAACCCGAGCATCGACCCCACCGGCGCGAAGATTAACACCACGGACAAGCTCTACGTGCTGGTGCCACTGTTTTCGGTGACGCCGGATACCAACCCCAACGACGCGATCCCGTGCCCGACGACGCTGCCGTCGTTCGCTCCGAACGTAGTGGACGGAGTAGCGACGCCGGTGAACGAGCTATGCGGTCCGGCCCTCGGAAACTTTTTCATCGGATCGGCGGCCTTCGGCAACAGTATCCCGGACGCATTTCGGATTCCGAGCGCGCTGGACTCCGGGATCACGGTGCAGTGTCCGAATCCGTCCGATCCGTCGGGGTCGTGCACGATGCATGCGAGCGTGCTGGATATTTCGGCACTGCTCGGCCTGACCGGAGTCAACACGATGGTGCCGTTGGCGAACCACAGCCACATTATAGACACCTCGATCCATCATAAGCGCGCGATCTGGTGGCAGGTCATCTTGGATCTAGTGACCGACCCGACGGTGTGGCCAGCCGCCGACGGCAGCAGCGGACTGACCTCGCTCAAGGCTCTGCGGGCGGCGCAGGCCAAGGGGCAGGTCGTGGCCGACGTTCCGACGAATTTCTTCCTGTTCTTCGGATCGCAGAAGAGCAAGTCGGCAAGCGACGCGATGGCCTCGATGCCCGGAATGTAGATTCCGCCCAACTGACCGCACCAACAGGCGTCCGGGGAACTCCCGGACGCCTGCCCCTTTTGCCCGTCGGTGCTCGCCCGTGCGGGGTTTTACCGGGCGCGTTTGGGCCGCGCGACTGGACTATCTCGCGAGCCATAGCCGTCGGCTTTTACTCCGGAACAAGGTCGCCGGGACGATCGCTTGTAAGAGTCGGCGTGAGCCCGCTCCGCCCTTGGTAGCCCGCGTGGCGAAGTTGTTTCGGTTCGGCCAGCGGAGCGGGGAACAAACGGATTGATGTCCACTATTCTTGTCACGTGACGCTGATTATGGCAGATCTACGCGCCATGCATCCGGTAAATGGTACTCGCTTCCACCTGCGAACCTTGGTTTCAGCGTTGGCTTCGCTCGGTCTGATCCTGCTCGCGGCGCGTTCGTGTTGGGCACAATCGAACCCGTCGACGAGTGCTGACGGCGGCTTCTTCACCGCGGTCGAAGACTACTTTTTGGATTGGTTCCCGCGAGTGACGCGGATCCAGAGCGAACAGCCGTCTTGGGTGACGCCGATCGTGACGGTAACGCCGCGTCTCGAAGAAGAGTTCCGTTATGATCAGTATTGGCAGGGCAATCAATACGGCAAGGCGACCGACGTCTTCGGCGCCGGCAAAGGTCTCGAGCTCATCCCCTTTCAGAATACCGAGTTTATTCTGGGCGTGCCTGCCTGGAATGCCTACAATGGCAAACCGCAGCACGGCAAGGATGTGAAGACGGACGGCTGGGCGGATGAAACTTTCCTGGTCAAGTATCGGCTCCTGTCGGCTAATAAAGAGAACGGCGATTATATCCTGACCGCCTTCATGGGGTTCAGCGCGCC
The DNA here is from genome assembly GCA_021325355.1 of Pseudomonadota bacterium. GTDB lineage: Bacteria > Desulfobacterota > Binatia > Binatales > Binataceae > JAJPHI01. Next base: position 10,775 of record JAJPHI010000007.1, on the reverse strand, counting down.
GACGGGGGACGACGGCAACAGCAACCATCACGGAATTTTCACGCCGACCATCGCCGGCGGCAAAGGTTTCGGCGACTTCGATTTTCAGACGACCGCCGGAATCTCGCTACCCGACGGCGGCCTGAAGCGGCTCGGCATGCCGCTCGCGTGGAATACCGCGTTTCAGTATCGGATCGCGCGCCTGTTCTGGCCGGAATTCGAAGTTAACTATACCTGGTGGCCGAATGGCGAGCGGGAAGGTCAGACCCAGGTCTTTCTGACACCAGGCATCGTTGTCGGACGAATCCCGGTTTACCAGCGCGTCGGCATCACGGCGGGCTTCGGCTACCAAGTCGCGGTGACGCGGCGTCCAGCCTACAACCACGCCCCGATTCTGACCGCGCGCATCCCCTTCTAGCCGACCGCTCAATCACTATACGGGCAGCATGGGCTCTCCCTGCTTCCCGGCAAACGCCAACATCGCGCCGTCGCTATCCTCACCTGATAGCGACGGCGCGACGTCATCGGGCCGCATGTTATCGGCGCATCGTCGCCTGCAGTTATCGTGACTGGGTGGCGTCGTCGGATGCAGGCTTAGACTTTTCTCGCTCGGACTCGGCAAATTGCCCCCATCTGCTCTTAATTCGGCCGCTACTCTTTCGTAATTCGCCCATAACATTCGCGGCCTAGTACTGCCCCTCGAACAATGAGGGGAGACTGCACACGCCCTGCCGAGGAGGAGCGGACGCGGCGCGACAGCCTGTCTGTCGCTCGTGCGATCGACCGAGCAGCGTCAGTATTCCGTCTTCCCCATCAGATCTTCCGGCGAGCGCTGCATCCGCAGCGCGACGCCGGAGCTAGGCGGTCGGGTCCGTTGACCCGCGCCCGCATCCCCACATGTCAACTTTTGAGAACAAACATCTGCGCGATTCGACGAGGCTGTCCGCCCGTTGAGCGCAAATAGCAACAGTGGAAAGGAAACGCAGAAAGGAAATGGTATGAGCCTCAGAAGAAGGCGGGTCATTGTCGCAGGTCCGGTCGGCGCGTTGGCACTAGCAGCGACCTTGCTCTTGGGCTGCGCAACGGCGGCCTCCAATCAGCCATCGCCCGCATCCGGCACCAAGGTCTCGTCACAGGGTCCGCCACCGCGCGTTCAGGACTGCGCAATCGTCAGTATCTCGTCCCCGAGCCGTTACGCGTGCAACGGGAAAACCTATACGAGTTTTCAGCTTACCGCCCTGCGCACCGGCGCCAAGGACTAGTGGCAACGATGGTTCCCAGTTGGAAGACGCATATGAGAGTATCGAAACAATATATTGAGGCGATCGCGTCCCTGGCGATAACGCTGCTGTTGGTCTTGTGTTCGGCGCGCCCGGGCCTCGCGCAAAGCGCCGGCACGATGTTCAAGCTCTATGTTGATCCGACGACGCATTTGATTTACACGCAGCCGGGTCGAAATCGCCGACTGTTTGCCGAAATTCCGTCTTCGGCGTTAGTCAGCCAGGACCTCGAAGCGCAACAGCAGAAGACCCAGCAAACGGTCGACAGCGACCATCAACAGCTTCAGCAGCTCGCGGCGCGCAATCAGTATCTGGAGGCAAGCAACGCAGCGCTCGCGCAGCAGATCGCGGAAATCAAGCCCGCCTGGCGGAGCTATGTTGACAACTTCCAGGACAAGTTCCGCGTCGGCACACTAGTTTACGCTGATTATCGTTTCTATACTCACACGAGTTTCCAGCCGCAGGAGTTGACGCAGATTACCAATCCGGGCCCATGGAACGACGATTACAGCTCCTTCGACATCAGCCGCGCGTATCTTAACTTCTTCTTCTTTCCGACCGACGACTGGATCGTTCGCATAACGCCGAACATCTATAAGACCATCGGCGCGGCGGCGGGCGGTACCGAACCCGGCAACGTAAAGATTGGCAGCAATACGGCCTTTGGCAGCAATCTGGACGGCAACCTCGGTTACCGCCTCAAGTACGGCTATCTGCAGTACAAAAGTCTATGGGACAAGCTTAGCGTCGCAGCGCTTAAGGGTGGCACGGTGTCCTTCGGCGAGATTCCCAACCCGCTGGTGGCATGGGAGGAAGACCTCTATGGATTCCGCTACGTCAATCTGACGCCGTGGAATTATCTAAGCTTGTCTTCGACTCAATTGGGACTCTCGATGGAAGGCCCGATTAAGCCATTCGGGGGCGAAACCACTTACGCCGACTATGGTATCGGCGTCTACAATAATGCGAATTTTCATCAGTATGAACAGAGCAACCTCAAGCAGGTGATGGGGCGGCTGTCGATATATCCGTTTGGCCAAAGCTGGCGGTTTCAGGGTCTCGGCCTGACCGGCTTCTATAACTATGGTTATGGGAACACGGCACCGGACAGCGAAAGTATCCCGACTGTCCTCAAGGGTCCCAATGCCCATATCACGCGTATCGCCGCGCTGTTGCACTACTCAGCCGAGCAATGGGGCGTGGCCGGCGAGTTCGACTATGGCAATAACGCCTTCAGCGCCGCCAATATGTTCTCCGGCAGCGCGCCCGGCGATGAATACGGCTTCGTCACCGGAACGCCCGTGACCACCGGAACCATCGCAGGTAATACCTGTTCGACCGCGACCCCTTGCTACAATCCGGCGAGCGGTTTCGGGGCTCAGACCGCAGCTTGGAACGCCCTGCTGAACAACGGGCAGTCGCGTCAGGTCGGAGCCGACTTTTTCGGTCATTTCCACATCCCGGGTACCAACCTCACGCCCTTTGGTATGGCGGAATGGTTCCAGCCCAACAATAAGGTTGCAACCGATCCGCTGGACTTCTTCCGGTTTATTGCAGGGGTGAGTTATCAGTTCAATGAGTACCTGCGCTTTGCGATAGATAGTCAGAACGTGCTTTACTATCACAATCAGATGTCGCTACCGGTCAGCTACCTCGAAAAATTCAATTATGTTCCGGGGAGCAAACTGAACGGCCAGCTCCTGCCGAAGACCGGCTCGATTCCTTACCTCGTACCCTTCGACGTACACTCGATTTTCTTCAACGCCGAATTCAGCTATTGAGCCGCAAAACCTGGGCAGCCCGGTCTGCCCAGGTTCTCTCCTCCTCCCCTGGCGAAACTTTCAGTTCAGCTAATCGCAGGTGGGACTGCGCAAGAAAATCGGTGAGCCGAGTTGGCAAAGGCCATTTCCATTGGTCGTACCGGCTCGATTGTCATGATTGGTGCTCAAAAGCAGCACCAGCAAACACATTCACGCCTCCTGGATGCTAGCGTGGTCAGGTTCAGTTATCCTGAGACAAGGGTTGCTATATGGAATCCTCCGTAACACGTCTCGTAGGGGCGCGCTTGCTTTTTGTGGCTTTTCGTACTATCGAAGGATCATCGTGAATACGGCAGCGGGTCTCTCTCGCCGATCGGGTTCTCCAGGCGGAGCGTTGCGAGTTTTGGTACTTGCTACGGTAGTGTTGGCCCTCTGGCTGCTGCCGGTTCGTCGCCTCCATCAGCCGTACGCGCATTTTCAGAATTCCAATTGGGGCAGCTCGGTCGAAAGACATACGTTCCCCGATCACACGCGAAATGACTTGTCCGACCGTATCGCGCTTGAGCATCAATTACCCAATTTTTTAGTTCCGTTAATTGAACAAACGCGCGATACGGAGAACCTCGCTCGACTCGCCCGGGCCCCCGTGCTGAGTCACCGGCTGCTCCTGCGGCTGAAAATCGCCTCGCCCCCCGACGATAGCACCGACCCTTTCGCCTGACTGACGTCCTTGATTCGGCCGTTTGACGGAGCGAATCGATGGCTGCGAATGCGCATCGTTTCTCGCCGCAAGCATCGAGATGGACTCGTCTGACGGACGTGAACTGCCTGAAGAATTCAATCATCAGGCGAGGTGATAACGTCTAAGGAGAGAGTGAGGAAGTGCACACTTTTTGGTCAGTGAAATTTCGGACGGCTGCCCCGGTATTCCTTGCCCTGGTCTGCTCGCGGGCGCTATGCGCGTGCGCGAGCACCAGTCCCGCGCCTGCAGCGGCGGCGCCTGCTTCGCCGCAGACCGCGCAGCTCGTTGCGCAACTCGAGGCCGCCCGGCAGATCGATCAGCAGGAATCGATGGATCCGTCCGTCAGCGCGCTCAGGCAATTGGACTTCACCGACCAGATGTACAAGGCCGATAGAGCGGCGAAGGAACTGGCGCATGGCTTTCCCGTCTCTCAGCAGGCGCTCGCCGACGCCCTGTGGATCCCGCCGAAATCAATTTCGCCGACGCAGCGCCAGGAGCTGATTCAGGAGTTGGAAGCAGCGCGCCAGCAGGACGATCGCAACGAGCAGGCGATGCTGAACGATATCGCCTGGGGGCGCAATTACGGCGCGATACCAACGGAACAATTCGACGATCGCAAGGCGTTGATCGACTCGGTTATCAAAACCCTCGAGATCGGCGAGCGCGTACGATGGTCCACTATCCATCAGGCCCTGACCGTTATACCCGCATCCAATTAGGCTCTGCGGTTCCGCGACTTATGTTTGTCCGATGAAGATGCCGGTTGCTTTGGCTGTCACTGTCGCCGGCCATCTGATGGACCACGGTATTTCTCGTCTACGCGCCAAATCGGTTGAGCCAAGCCGCCGACGCTGCCTGTGCGGGAGCAAAATCGATCATATTCTGGTTTGAGAGTTCTTTATGCCCGGTTTTTCGTTACGCAATCCTCATACGATCATCGTCGCCGCCCTGATCGTGGCGATCCTCGGAACGACCAGCCTCAGCCAGATGCCGGTCGATGTCTTCCCGTCTCTGCATATTCCCGTCGTCGTGGTGGCGACGTTCTATCCGGGGATGCCGCCACTGGATATCGAAGCTGATATAACCACGCGTTTTGAAAGATTCTTCACACTCGGGAGCGATATTGAGCATATCGAGTCACGCTCGCTCCCCGGCGTGAGCATCATCAAGGTATTTTTTCATCCGGGGGTCGACCTCGATGCCGCCGCGGCACAGTTGGGCGACCTCGCGATGGCGGACTTGCGCCATCTGCCGCCGGGCACGCTGCCGCCATTGGTACTGAAGTCGGGCGCCTCGTCGTTGCCGGTCACGCTCGTAACCGTGTCGGGCGAGGGCTTCACGCAGACCGAGTTACATGATCAGGCGCAGTACAATATCCGCAACTGGTTGGCGACCGTGCCCGGGACGTCGGTGCCGCCGCCATTCGGCGGCAAGTACCGGCAAATAATGGTTTACGTGAATCAGCCGGCGCTGGCGGCTCGCAACCTGACCCTGATGGACGTGGTCAAGGCGCTCAATCGCGCGAATCTGATTATCCCGGCAGGCGACGCGAAGATCGGGCCCACCGACTATTTTGTCTACACCAACAGCATGATCGCCAATCCGGAGCACATAAACGATGTCCCGGTCAAAGTAACGGGCGACGGCCAGCGTCCGGTGCTAGTCGGTGATATAGGCAAGGCTGAGGATGCCGCGGAGATTCAACAGAACATCGTCAGAATCAACGGCCAGCGCTCGGTGTATATTCCGGTTCTCAAGCAGAGCGGCGCAAACACCATATCAATCGTCGATGGTATCGAGGATTTGCTGCCGCACGTCGCTGGCCTTCCCAAGGCGATGAAACTGAAGGCTATCTTCAGTCAAGCGACCTACGTGCGGAACGCGGTCGATGCGCTCGAACACGAAGCCGTAATGGGTTCGGTGCTGGCCTCGCTGATGATTCTAATTTTTCTTGGCAGTTTCCGCTCGACACTGGCAATCTTCCTGTCGATTCCCCTGTCGATTCTGGCCGGCGCATTCGGTCTCTTTCTGACCGGCGGAACGGTCAACATCATGACTCTGGGCGGCTTCGCGCTGGCTATCGGCCGGCTGGTCGATGACTCCACCGTTGTCCTGGAGAACATCAATCGGCATCTCGCCGAAGGTGAGGAGCCGCGCATCGCCGCCGAACGCGGCGCCAACGAAGTAGCGCTGCCAGTGCTGGCCTCGACGATCACTACCATCATCGTTTTCTTCCCGGTCATGTTTCTTTTTGGCGTGGCCAAGTATCTGTTCAGTGCGCTGGCACTCACCGTCATCATGGCGATGCTGGCATCGTATGTAGTCTCGATGACGGTAATTCCCATTTTCTGCGCCCGCTTCTTGAATGCGGCGCAGGCGCGCGAAATGGAACATGGCGCCACCTCGGGATTCCTTGGCGCCTTCTCACGAGTCTATGAGCGTTGGGCTGCGCGCTATGAGATTCTCCTCAATAGCGCGCTGAACCATAAAGCTCTGGTGATCGGAGCTGCCACCATCCTGTTCGCGATAAGCCTGCTGTTTTATCCGCGGCTGGGAACCGAATTGTTTCCGACCACGGACTCGGGTCAGTTCATCGTCAACTATCGAGCGCCGGCGGGTACCCGAATTGAGCTGACGGAGCAATTGACGCAGCGGATGGAGGATGTGGTTCGGCAGGTGATACCGGCGACTGAGCTGTCGACGATCGTCTCCAATATCGGGCTGGCGCCGGGTTTTTCCGCGATCTTCTCGTCGAACGCCGCCAGCGATTCAGGTTTCATGATGGTCGCGCTCAAGCCCGACCATGTGCAGTCGACATTTGTCTACATGAGACGCCTGCAGCGCGCCTTGCATACACAAGTGCCGGAGGTCCAAACCTTTTTCAGCTCAGGCAGTATTGTCGATTCGGTCTTGAACTTCGGACTGGCGGCGCCGATCGATGTCCAGTTCAGCGGCCCTTCGTACAACGAGCTTTTCAACACGGCAAAGGATGCTCAACAGAGAATCGCGCAACTGCCGCTGGTTGAAGGCACCTTTATCCCGGAAGAGTCGAATTATCCGACGCTCAGCGTCAATGTCGATCGCGTCAAGGCGGCGCGGCTTGGTCTGGATCAGCGAGCTGTGGTCACCAACCTGATTACCGCGCTGACGTCAAACGCAATGATTGCACCGTCGATCTGGATCGAGCCGAAGACCGGCAACGACTATTTCCTGACGGCGCAGTATTATGAAAGCGAGATAAACTCGCTCGAGACCCTGCGCAATATTCCGGTCAGCAGTCTGCAGACCGGCTATCAGGACCAGGCCGTGCTGCTGCGCGACGTCGCTTCGATCGTCGAGCAGCATCATCCCGCGGAAGCGGATCATTACAACATTCAGCGTGTGGTCGATGTGTTGGTGCGACCGCGAACGGACGATCTTGGCGGAACGCAGGCCGCGGTCCAGCAGGCACTGGCCGGTCTGCACCTGCCCGAGGACGTCAGAGTTGCGTATCGCGGCTCGGTGGCGTCGATGCAAAAGTCGTTTTCGAGCTTCGGTTTCGGTCTGGTTCTGGCGGTCATGCTGCTCTACCTCGTGATGGTGGCCCAGTTTCGCTCCTTTCTCGATCCATTTTTGATCATGTTTGCGGTGCCGATGGGGATGATCGGCGTCATCTGGACGCTATATCTGACGGGGACAACACTAAATATCGAGTCTTTCATGGGTATAATCGTGATGGTCGGCATCGTCGTGTCCAACTCCATTCTTCTCGTCGATTTCGCGAATCAACGGCGGCGTGAGGGTCAGCCGTTGCGCCAGGCCGTGGTCGAATCGGCGCGGATCCGGATGCGTCCCATTCTGATGACCGCGCTGGCCACCGTCGTCGGTTTACTCCCGCTCGCGCTCAAACTCGGGGCCGGTTCGGAAGCTTCGGCACCGCTTGCCCGGGCCGCTGCGGGCGGCCTCGCGGTTTCGACCATCCTGACGCTCTTTCTGGTACCGACCCTTTATGAACTGGCATACGCAAACAGGAAGCTCTCGCAATGACGCGGCTGCAAATCTGCTTCACGTTTTTTCTTGTGGTTCTTCTATGCGCGAGCGGCGGTTGCCGTTCGGACAGCGCCGATCCGGCGATGCCGCCGCAGGTGCCGGTGGTATCGGTGGCCAAGCCGGATATCGGTACGATTCAGAGCACGATTACGCTGCCCGGCGATCTCATCGGCTATTACCAGTCGACGCTTTACGCCAAGGTAACAGGCTACCTTAAGAGCATTTCGGTCGATAAAGGCGACTGGGTAAAGGCCGGCCAGGTTCTCGCCGTAATCGAAGTGCCGGAACTGAAGGAACGGCTCGGCCGATCGGCGGCGAATTTGGAGATCGCGCGCCTTACTTACGATCGCCTGCAGAATGTTTGGAAAAGCGACCCGCGGCTCGTCGCGCGTCAGGACGTTGATATTTCGTACGCCAAGTATAAAGAGGCGCAGGCCGAGGACGAGGAACTCCGCGCGCTGTACAGCTACACCCTCATAACCGCCCCATTCGATGGCGTCATTACGGCGCGTTACGTCGACCCGGGGGCGCTGATTCACGCGGGCGCCCAGGACCGGCTGATTTCGCAGGGCGAGCGCACCGGTATCGCCGCCGGTCCCGTCGTGAGTATCGCCCGAGTGGACGAGATGCGGATCTACGTGTACACGCCGCAAAACGAAGTCCCGTTTATCCATGTGGGTCAGCCGGCAACTGTCACTCTTGAAAACGGTAGCCTGCATTACCAAGGCCAGGTCGCACGTTTTGCCCATTCGCTGGACCTCGCCACGCGTACGATGCTGACCGAAATCGATCTTAGAAACCCGGATCACAAGCTTTATCCTGGGATGTACGCCAATGTCACGCTGGTGCTGCAGCAGCATACGCACGCCCTGCGCATCCCGCAGGAGGCGGTCGGCGGCGCGCATTCGGATCGAGTCTTTGTGGTCGACAATCACCGGCTCAAAGAGGTTCACATTTCGACCGGGCTTCGGGATGGCCACTATATAGAGGTTTTGTCCGGTCTTAATCCCAACGATCTGGTTGTTCAGCACTATGCGATAGCGCTCCAACCCGGTGAGCAGGTCGAGTCCCGGGTGGTCCAGAACACGGCGGCGCTGGCGTCGCAGTACTAGTCAGCTACTTGAGTCATTTGGCCGAATGGAGTCGTGCAATGCGACATCTTATAATCACGATTGCGGGACTATCCATTTTCATCCTGCCGTCGGTGCCTTGGGCGCAATCGACGCCGACGTCGCCCGCCAACTTTCCCGAGATCGGCAATCCTCAATCTGACCTTTCGGCTCCGAGCTTTTCCGCTGAGCAGCCCTTGCCACTGCCCAATGGATCGCAGATAACTCTGCGTCAGGCCGTCGCCATCGCCTTGCAGTTTCATCCGATAATCGCCGAGGTCGCGGCCCAGACCAGCGCTGCCGAGGAGCGGGTTGGGGAGGCGCGCTCTTATCTCGGACCGCAGTTGAACGCAGTGAGCGAATACCTTCGCAGCACTGACAATGGAATCGGCAATACCAGTTACTATAATCCTTTCGGCCTTTTTCCTCGTATCAGCGGAACCAATCATGATCAGTCGCCGCTGGATACGTCACAGAACTGGGATACCTCGAATAACTACGTCGGTGGGGCGACAGTGTCGCAGTTTCTCTTCGATTTCGGTCGCCGACGCAGCTTTGTCGAGCAACGCCGTTTCGAGGCTGAAGCAGCGGGTTATGATCAGACGCTCGCGAAGGTCAGCCTGATTTTCGAGGTCTCGCAACGCTATTTCAATGTTTTGCAAGCCAAGCAACTGGTCCGGGTCTACGAGCAGGCGATTGAACAACGCAAATTTCATCTGCACGAAGCCGAAGTCAAGGCCAATGCGGGCTTGCGGCCGCAGCTTGACGTCTACATGACGAAGGCGGCACTGGAGCGCGCTCAGCTCTACCTAGTGGAGGCGAAGAACTCCGAGGATGACGCGGTCGCGGCGTTTGACAATGCTCTGGGCCTGGGTGGCCGCACGCCGAATTATGAACTGGTCGACGTTCTGACGTACTCCAAAATCAATGACAAACTCGATTCCCTGGTACTCGAGGCGTTCAAATATCGACCAGATATGAAAGCGCTGTATGCGCAGGCACGCGCGATGGGCGCGCAGGTTCAGGAGTTTCGCAGCGATTATCTGCCCACGGTTAATGCTGTAGCCGGTTACTCGGCGATGGGTACGGGGTTGCCGGCGGCCAATAATTTCAATGCCGGCATCGTCATCACGTGGCCCATTTTCAACAGTTTCCTTACTACGCACGAAGTTCAGGAGACAAAGTATCGGCAGAAGGCCCTGGAGAGTCAGATCGAGGATTTGCGACAGCGCATCATTCTTCAGGTCAAGACGGCCTATCTTGACTGGGTGGCGTCGCTGCAGCGGATCGTGCGCGCGGAAGAAGCGTTGGCGGCCTCGCGGGCCGAACTGGAGCTCGCGGAAAAACGCTACGCGGCGGGGCTGGCAGACATCGTTGAACTTGAAGACGCTCAACGAAACTACACCGGCGATGATGCCGCATATGCCAACGCTCTGTATGGCTTTTCGATCGCACGAGCGGCGGTTGACGAAGCTACGGCGCGGGGTTTGAAGGACCTCGACTAGCCAAGTGCGAAGCGCCGAGGAGTATCACGAAGCGAAGCGTAACGGCCTCACGGGTTGTCGATTGTCGCGCGCGATCGCTTGATTGTCAGCCACGAGCTCGCACGGCTTTGCGAAGCCCGCGCTTCAGCGGTCAGCGGCGCGAGCGCAACGGTCCACTCGCCGCCAATGCGGGCGCTGCAACCGCGCGGGGCAGAAAGCGCGACTCACAGCGTCCAGGTCGTTTGGATAAAACCAAAGTTTGCCTCGCGTCCTGCAGGATAAACGGCGCCGACTACGCTCCCGCCAAAAGCGTGACCGTAGTAAATCTGCGCGGCGATATGGCCGTTGATTTTCCAGGTGATTTGGCAATCCGCCAACGCCCCAAGGTAGTC
>JAJPHI010000016.1 GCA_021325355.1 Pseudomonadota bacterium | reverse complement strand
GCATCGATTACCTTCTTGGCGAAGCCCGGCGCACGCCCGCCTATCTGCGCCACCTTCCCATCCTTGATCCAGACGTCGCCACGAAAACGCGGTACCCGCGTCCCATCGACGATCGTCCCGCCTTTGATCTGAATGTCGTACTCAGCCATCCTGGTTCCCTCCTGATTGGTAAGGACTGCAGCCGTTCAACGCCTCGCTCGGTTAGTGTCGCTTAAGCCCATCAACTGAAATTCTTATACAAAGCCGGACGGCTTCTTTCAATGACGCGAGGGGCCTGCGCAGCGCGCATCGGCTTTTTGGTTTTGCCCCCACCCTGCTATGGTGAGGCGAAATCTCTAGAGGCTCACAAGGGGAGACCCGCAATGAAAGTAGGTATGACGCTCCAATTGACCAGTTTCGGCGGCAAACGCGACTGGGAGACTTACGAGGATGAGTTGCGCCTGATGGAACAGGCCGAAGGGCTCGGCTTCGATTCCGTCTGGTGCCTCGACCATCATTTCACCGGCTACGTGATGTCGCCCGATCCGACGCAGTTGCTGTCCTATGTCGCCGGACGCACCAAAAAAATTCAGCTTGGGACGGCCGTCATCGTGCTGCCGTGGCACGACCCGGTCGAAGTGGCGGAAAAGATCGCGCTGCTCGACGTAATCTCGAAGGGCCGCACCATTTTCGGCTTCGGTCGCGGCGCCGCGAGCGTCGAATATGACGGCTATCGGGTCAAGATGGACGAGGCGCGCGATCGCTTCATCGAAAGTGCGATGATCGTGCGCAAGGCGTTGACCAATCCGAGCTTTTCGTGGGATGGCAAGTTCTTCAAGATTCCGGAGATCCAGATTCGGCCGCGCCCAGTGTCGCATCCCGAAGAGCGCTTCTATGCATCCGCCGTCAGCCCCGAATCGGTCGAGATTTTCGCCAAGATGGGGTTCGGCGTGCTGATTATCGCGCAGCGAAGCTGGGAGGACACCGCGGCGGATTACAAGCGATACGTCGCCACCTCATTGGCCAACAACATCCGGCCGCGGCCGCCGATTGGCCTGCTCAACATCTTCTGCGCCGACGATTCGCACGAGGCGGCGGAACTGGCACATCGTCATATGGAAGCGATGTGGGATTCGATCGAGAACCACTATCGCTTCTCCGACGGTCATCTCAAAGGCGTCAAGGGTTACGAATTCTACGAAAAGATCGGCCGGACCTACTCCAAGCTTCACGCCGATGCCGGCGCGAAAACCAAAGCGGTCGAGTTCTATCGCAGCCTGCACGCCGCAGGCACGCCCGCCGAGGTGCTCGAGAAACTGCGCTATGTGCATCAGACGGTGCCGCTCGAACACGTTATCGGCACCTTCGCTTTCGGCGGGTTGCCGCGTCCGAAGCTGGATCGCAGCTTCCAGCTTTTCGCCGAAAAGGTGCTGCCGGTGCTGAAAAACGATCCGGCGTTCGCGTTCCCCGAGGAGATCCTCGGCGGCGCGCGCGCGACTGAAACTCACGCGAGTAAGTAGCTCGTCAGAGGTCCACGGTTCTGCAACAGCTCAGCCGCCCGGGGCTGAGCTGTTGCCTTTTTTTACTCGTGCGGCGCTTGATCTTTCGCCGCCCCCAATGCGATTAGTGGCGAACCAGGCGGAGGGGACCCGCGATGGCAACAAAGCCGCTGATGCTCGCCGGCTACCGAGTGCTCGATTTCACGCAAGCGCTCGCCGGACCAACCACCACGCGCTATCTGGGGCAGATGGGCGCGGAGGTGATCAAAGTCGAGATCGCCCCGAATGGCGACCTTACGCGCGGCGTGCCGTACCTGCGCGACGGCCGCAGCGCCTACTACGTTCAGCAGAATCGCGGCAAGAAAAGCCTCTGCGTCGATTTGAAGAAGCCGCAAGGCCTGGCGATCCTCAAGGCGCTGATACCGCGTATCGACGTGCTGGTACAGAATTTCGCGCCCGGCGTCATCGAGCGCATCGGTCTCGGCTACGAAGTGGTGCGCGAACTCAATCCGCGTATCATCATGTGTTCGATCTCGTCGCTCGGGCGGAACGGCCCGCTCGCCAACCGTCCCGGCTACGATTACGTCGGCGCGGCTTACTCCGGCGTGCTCGATCTGACGGGTTTCCCGGACCGGCCGCCGGTCTTTCCGCAGCTTGGCATCGGCGACGTCAGTACGGGCGCGCACGCGATGGGCGCGATCCTCGCCGCGTTGCTCCATCGCGAGCGCACCGGCGAGGGCCAACACGTCGAGACCTCATTGCTCGATTGTTATTTCAGCTACCATGACGCCAACGTGCAGGCCTACAGCGCGAGTGGCGGCGCGATGGTTCCCCGTCGCTCCGGGTCGCACAGCTATATCGCGTGTCCGGCCGGGGTGTTCCGTGGCAAAGAGCACGGCATACTGATTCTCGCGCCGATTGACCATCAATTCGGCTGGCTCTGCCAGGCGATGGGGCAGCCGGAACTGGCGACCGATCCGCGCTTCCGCGACTTTGCCGCTCGCAGCTCCAACATGGAAGCGCTCAAGGAGATCGTTCAGCAATGGATTGATTCGGCGCCCTCGGACGACGTCGTGCTCGCCGCCCTGGAGGAGCATCACGTGCCGCACGCCCCGGTGCTGACCATCGCCGAAGCGATCGCCCATCCGCATCTGCGCCAGCGCGGCACTGTAACAACCATCAGCGATGAGTTTATCGGCAGGTTCGACGTGCCCGGCTTTCCGCTGCGCTTCTCGGCGTTTCCGGAAGAGGTTCAACGGCCGGCGCCGACACTCGGTCAGCATAACGCGGAAATATTGCGCGAACACCTGGGCTACTCTGCCGAGCAGATCAACCAGCTCGAGCGCGACGGCATCCTGCATCGCGGACCGCGCTAAACACTGACGCAAGCTCGCGCGCGCTCCCGATGCGGCGCGGCCGAGTGGCCGCCGCTGTTCAATCGCGGCTGCGGAGTCGATCGAGCGTTTGTGGCGGCGGCTTGTCTTTGCGGTCCGGCGATGCGATTAGTTGCGCTCATTGGAGGTTGTCACGATGGCGCAGGGACCGGGGATGATGGATGGCTACAAGGTGCTCGACTTCACGCAGGTGCTGGCGGGACCGACGACGACACGCTACATGGCCGAGATGGGCGCCGAGATCATCAAGATCGAGCTGGCGCCGACCGGCGATATCTCGCGCGCTCTGCCGATCTTGCGCGACGGGCGCGCCGGCTACTACGTCCAGCAGAATCGCGGCAAGAAGAGCGTCTGCCTGGACCCACGCAAGCCCGCGGGTCTCGCCATTCTCAAGGAGCTCGTGCAGAAGGTGGACGTGCTGGTCGAGAATTTCTCGCCCGGAGCGATCAAACGAATCGGACTCGACTATCCGACGGTCAAGGCGCTCAATCCCCGCATCGTGATGTGCTCGATCTCGACCTTCGGGCAGGAAGGTCCGCTCGCGAACCATCCGGGCTACGATTTTATCGGCTGCGCCTACTCGGGAGTGCTGAGCATGTTGGGCGAGCCGGACAAGATGCCGGTCCTGCCGCAGGTGGGAATCGGCGACATTACGACCGGCGTCCACGCGCTCTCGGCGATTCTGGCCGCCCTGCTCTATCGCGAACGCACCGGGCGCGGACAGTACGTCGAGACTTCGCTGCTCGACTGCTATTTCAGCTATCAGGACCTGACGGTACAGACCGTCAGCCTGAGCAATGGGGCAAGTCTGCCGCGCCGCAGCGGATCACATCATTTTCATGTCGCGCCGCTCGGTGTTTTTCGCGGCAAAAAACATCCGATCCTGGTGATGGCCGGAGCGGAGCATCAATTTCCCTACTTCTGCAAGGCGATGGGCCGTCCGGAGCTCGCGACCGATCCGCGTTTCAAGGATATTGCGGCGCGCAAGGAGAATCTCGAGGAGCTCAAGCGGATCGTCCAGGATTGGTTCGACTCGATGCCGAACGACGAGCAGGCCATGCATCTGATGGAGGAGCATCGCGTGCCCTTCGCGCCGGTGCTCAACGTCGAAGAGGCGATGGCGCACGAACACCATCGCGAGCGTCAGATCGTGCGCACGATCCATGATCGCTTCCTCGGCAGCTTCGACGTGCCCGGCTTCCCCCTGCGCTTCTCGGAGTCGCCGGAGTTGCGCGCGATGGAAGCGCCGACGCTCGGCGAGCACAACGCGGAAGTCCTGAGCGGCTATCTGGGATATTCGGCGGAGCAGATCCGCCGGCTCGAAGCCGACGGCGTGCTGTTCCGGGGCGAGCGTTAGGCAGCGCTAGCGGGCCTGGTCCGCGGTCATCGGCTGGACCATCTCACCGTCGCGCGCGGCCTGGCCCGCGTTGATCGCGACCATATCGTCAGCGCCGATACCTCGGGGTATCTCGACGTTGATACCATCGTCGTAGCCCAGCGCGACTTCGACCAATTTCAAACGATCGTTGCGCACCAGGGGCACATACGGTTTGCCGTCGCGAAAAATCAGCGCGTCATCAGGGACCAGTGGCGGCCCGGCGGGCGCCGTCACGCGAAAATCAATCGTTGCGTACATCCCGGGCAACAGCGCGAGGTCGTCGTTCGGCAGATCAACTTCGGCCAGCATCGTGCGCGTCGAGCTGTCGAGGGCGCGTGGATGGCGCGTGACGTTGCCCTCGAAGACGCGTCCGGGATATTGCGCGACCGTGATCGTGACCGCATCGCCGTCGCGCACATACGGCGCGGCGGTCTGCGGCACGTCGGCGTAAACCCGCACCGGATTGAGTGTCGCGAGCGTCAGGATTGGCGAATTGCTGGTAAGCGTGGTTGATTCCGGAATCAAGGAACCCGGATCGACCAGGCGCGCGGTAACGACTCCGTCAAAGGGCGCGTAGATCCGCTGATACCGCTGCGTGGTTATTAGCTGATCGAGCGTCGCCTTGTCCTCGGCGACAGCCGCCGCGGACTCGTCGGCGGCCTGCTTGGCGATCACGCCCGATTTGAGCAGGGCCTGATTGCGCCGATCGGTGATCACCGCGAGATTGTAGGCGGCCCGCGCATTCGCCACCTGATGATCCAATTCGGGCGAATCGATCACCGCCAGCAGTTGACCCTTGCGCACGCGGTCGCCCTTGTCCACCAGGATGGCCTTGAGATAGCCTGCGACCTTGGCATAAACCGGCGATTCGACGTAGCCGTGAATCGTCCCCGGCAGTTCGAGATCGCGCATGCGCGAAGCAAACTGGACCTTTTCGACCAGCACCCGCGGACCCCGCCCCATATCGTCGCGGAGCGCGACGGTCTGGCTCTCCAGATGTTGCGCGTGGGCGATCATTAGTCCCGCAGTCAGGCCGACGACGACTACAATCAGTAGTATCCAGCCGACAACGAAGGATTTTCCCGCTCTGGCGGGAGTGTACGTTCTGGGGTCTTCCTCCATCTGCGCCTGCCGCCTATGCTCCCGGCATCGTGATCGCCTCGATTTCAGCGTCACGTTGATGCTTGCCTTTGACGTTCCTGCCGATGATTGAGTAGACCGCCGGCACCACGAACAGCGTCATCAGAGTGGCGGCGATCAAGCCGCCGATCACGGCGCGACCCAGTGGCGCATTCTGCTCGCCACCCTCGCCGAGCGCGAGCGCCATCGGCAGCATCCCGGGGACCATCGCGAGCGCCGTCATGATAACCGGGCGCAAACGCGTGCGCCCGGCCTCGATCGCGGCAGCCATCGGCGAGTAACCCTGCTCGCGCAACTCGTTGGCGAAGACGACCACCAGGTTGCCGTTGGCGACGCCGACGCCCACCGCCATGATCGCGCCCATCAGCGATTCGACGTTGATCGTGGTGTTGGTCAGCTTCAACATCCACAGGACTCCGGCCAGAGCGCCGGGCACCGCCAGCATGATAATCAGCGGCTCGGCCCATGACTGGAAGTTCGCCACCATCAGCAGATAAACCAGGACGATCGCGAGCACGATGCCCAGTTCGAGTGACGAAAACGATTCACGCATCGCATCGCTTTGCCCGCGGATGGTAATCCGCATCCCGGGCGGCAACTTGCCAAGGTGAGCGATCGCGTCCTGAACGGCCGCGGAAGCGCTGCCCAAATCGCGTCCCTGAACTCCCGCATTCACGTCAATCACGCGCTGAACGTCGTAGTGATTGATCAGCGCCGGCTCGACGTCCTGCGTCACCGTCGCGACGTTACTCAATAGCTGCGCGCCGTCCACCCGGTTTGTCGCATTCGGCGTCAGCGGCGTGCTGCCCAGCGCCTGGACGGAGTCGATGAGATGCTGCGGAACCTGTTCGAGCACGCTGTAATTCACGCCGTTGCGCGGATCGAGCCAGTAGTTCGGCTGGATAATCGCATTGGTGCTCAAGGAAGTCAGCAGATCGGCGGCGATGGTGCGCTGGTCAACGCCCAACTCGAGCGCCTTGGCGCGATCCACCCGCACCCGCAGCGTTGGATAATCGAGCATCTGCGGAATCCGGACATCGGTCAGCCCCGGAATCGCGCGCATCGCCGCCAGCAGCCGCTGGCCGACGGCGAAGTTCTCGTTCAGCTTCTGACCCGAAATCTGCGCGTCGATCGGTGCCGACAGGCCGAAGTTAAGCACCTGGCTGACGATGTCGGCCGCCTGGAAATAAACCGTCACGTCGGGAAACTCGCGCGCGACGATCCGCCGAATCTCGTCCTGATAGAGCACCGTCGGCCGATGGTTCGGCTTGAGCGAGATCAGAATGTCGGCGTCCTGCGGCCCGATACTATCGGTCTGATAAAACGCCAGGACGTAGGCAAAGGCCGGAAGGCCGATGTTGTCGCTTATCTGATCGAGTTCGTCGGACGGGATCAGGCGGCGAATCGCGCGCTCGATATTGTCAACGATTACCTCGGTGGTTTCGATCCGCGTTCCGGCCGGCGCCCGCACGTGCAGCTTCATCATGCCCGCATCGACCGCCGGAAAGAAATCTTCGCCGACGATCGGCAGCAGCGCGAGCGACACGACCACCACCAAAGTCACGCCGGTCAGCGCGAAGCCGCGGCGCGAGATGAACTTGCCGAGCGCGACGCGATAGCCCTCGCGAAACCGTTCGAAGCCGCTTTCGAACCGATTGGCCATCCGCGCGCCGAGGCCGGTCCCCTGATTCGCCTGATGAGTTTCCGGCATCAGGTAACGCGCCATCGCCGGCACCAACGTTCGCGACAGCAGGTACGACGTGAGCATCGAGTACACCACCGCCATCGCCAGCGGCGTGAACAGGAAGCGGGCCACCCCGTACAACAGCACGACGGGGAAGAACACGATGCAGATCGCGAGCGTGCCGATAAACGCCGGCGTCGCGATCTCCGCCGAGCCGTCGAGGATCGCCACCAGCAGCGGCTTGTGCATCGCGTGATGGCGATGGATATTCTCGATCGCCACCGTGGCGTCATCAACCAGCATGCCGACCGCCAGCGCGAGCCCGCCGAGCGTCATGATATTGAGCGTCTGCCCCGCCAGCTTGAGTCCGATGACGGCAGTCAGAATGGAGAGCGGGATCGACAGAATGACGATCACCATGCTGCGCACCGAGCCGAGGAAAACCAGCACCATCAGTGCGACCAGTCCGGCCGCCAGCAGCGCTTCGCGCACCACGCCGAACAGGGCACCGCGCACGAACACGGATTGATCGAAGGCGAGCTTGAGCTTCATTCCCTTCGGCGCGGTCTCGAGGATGAGCGGGATCATTGCGCGGGCGCTGTCGATCACGCTCAGGGTCGACGCGGCCGCATGCTTGAAGATGGGGATATACGTCGCGCGCTTGCCGTCGATTCGCACGACGTTGGTCTGCACCATGTGCGTGTCGGTGACCGGCGCCACGTTGCCGAGCAGGATGGGGGTGCCGTTACGCACGGCGACCGGCAATTGATTGAAGGTCTCGACCTTCTCCGGGCTGCCGTTGAGTTCGACCCGGTACTCGCGGTTGCCGATCTTCACGGAGCCGGCGGGGATAATGACGTTGGTCGCATTTAGGGCGTTGCCGATGTCGGCCGCCGAAAGCCCGTGCGAGTACATCTGCTCGGGATGCAGATTGACCATGATCGCGCGATTGCGGCCGCCGAAGGGCGCCGGGAGCGAAATTCCCTCAATACTGAAGAGGCGCACGCGAATGAAATTGAGGCCGTAGTCGAAGAGCTGCTGCTCCGAAAGCGTATCGCTCCAGACGTTGAGCTGAGCCACCGGCACGTTGGCAGCGTTGTAGTCGACGATATTCGGCGCCTGCATCCCGGGCGGAAAGATCGACAGCAACGATTGTGAAAGCGCCGCCATCGTGGCGATGCCGTTGGCGGTCGAGACGCCGGCGTGGAAGTACACCTTGATAAGGCCCGCGCCAGCAATCGATTCGGATTCGATATGCTCGATATCGTTGACCACGCCGGCCGTCGCACGTTCGCTGATGATCACCACCCGCCGTTCCATATCGAGCGCCGACAGCCCGGGGTAGTTCCAGACCATGATCACTACCGGCATGTCGATCACCGGAAAGATGTCGGCGTTCATGCGGGTGAAGGAGAGCACCCCCAGCACGGTCATCAACAGTGCCATCACCGCGATGGTGAGCGGGCGCCGCAGCGCCAAACTGACGATCCACATAAATGGCTACGTGCGATGTGCGCGAACCCTGCCCGCCCAAATGCCGTCAGGGTCGAGCGACGCGCATAACATTAGGAAACGTTGGTCCAGTTAGCAAGTTTCTGAATGTATGTCGGTAAACTGCCATGATCACGGCTCCACCGCGGAGGAGGTCGCACCACCTGGCGGCGCGATCATCCGCGTCCCCCCGGGCACTTTTCAACGGAATCCAGTTGTTTTGATCAGCTTGACCGTGTACAAAGAATGTTTCGCAGCGGGGTCGTAGTTCAGCCCGGTTAGAACGCCGGCCTGTCACGTCGGAAGTCGTGGGTTCAAATCCCATCGGCCCCGCCAATATATTGCGATATCGCGGTAGCGCCGCCATCGCAATTTGAGGACGCTGAAGTGAAACTGAGTGAGCAGACCAGGAGCGTGTCGCACGAGAACGCTCTGCGCGGACGCCGATGGGTGGTAATCGATGCGGACGGTCGGCCATTGGGTCGGGTGGCCTCGCGGGCGGCGAGTCTCTTGCGCGGGAAGCATCGCCCGGACTTCACCCCCCATCAGGATGCTGGCGATTTTGTCATCGTGATTAACGCCGCTCGTGTGAAGCTGACCGGCAACAAACTCGACGACAAGCTCTACCACCGTCACACCGAGTATCCCGGCGGCATTCGCACCTTATGGGCGGGCAAGATCCTGGAGACTCATCCGGAGCGTCTGATCGAGACAGCCGTGCGCGGGATGCTGCCGAAGAATCGCCTGGGCCGCCGCCTTTACACGAAGCTCAAGGTGTATCGCGACGGCAACCATCCCCATCTGGCTCAGCAACCCCAACCCGTTGCGCTTTAAGGTGATCAAGTAGCGAGCTTCCGCCGATGCCCGAGAGAAAGAATGTCATCCGCACCACCGGTCGCCGTAAGACGGCGGTAGCAAATATCCGGCTGTTCCCCGGTTCCGGAACGATTACCGTCAACGATCGCCCGCTGGAAGAGTATTTTCCGCGCGATACCTCGCGGATGCGCATCCTCGAGCCCTTCGAGGTGACCGAAACCGTCGGCCAATACGATGTTATCGTCGCTCTCAAGGGCGGCGGCAGTTCCGCGCAGGCCGACGCCGTGCGGCTCGGAATCGCGCGGGCGCTCGTCACCTCGATCGAGGCGTCACGTCCGGCCCTGCGCAAGGAAGGGATGCTGACCCGCGATCCGCGCGAGGTCGAGCGCAAGAAGTACGGCCGGCACAAGGCCCGCAAGCGTCCGCAATACTCGAAGCGGTAAAGCATAACCCGACATCGCGAGAGTGATGCCGACCGCGACTCAAGACGTCGCGGCTGGCGGTGGCGCTGCTCGAATCGGCTTCGTCACCCTCACTGGCGATGGCCGATCTTTCGTGATAATTCCCTTGCACGACCGTTAACTGAGCTTTACCGGGTGGAGGAATAGCGATGGGCCCGCACAACCGGATCAAAGTTGCCGTTCTGGGGGCCTCGGGCTATTCCGGGATCGAGGCGGTACGCATCCTTGCCGGGCATCCATTCGTCGAGATCGCGCTGCTCACATCGGAGCACTATGCCGGGCGCGAAGTGGCCGAGGTTTATCGTCACCTGGCGGGGATTGATCTGCCGCCTTTCGAAGAGTTGCACGGCGAGGAATTGGCCGCTCGCGCGGAGATCGTAATCTCGTGCCTGCCGGAGCGCGTCGGGGCGCCGCTCGCCGCCGAAGCAGTACGCAAGGGTCTCAAGGTGATCGACGTCTCTGCGGATTTTCGCCTGCGCGATCCGGCATCGTATCGCCAAGTCTATGGCGCCGAGCATCCCGCGCCCGATCTGCTCAAGACTGCGGTCTACGGGCTCAGCGAGTTCCATCGACGCGAGTTGCGCGAAGCGCAAATCGTCGCCAATCCGGGGTGCTATCCGACGGGTGCACTCCTGGGCATCCTGCCGCTCATCCGGCGCGACCTGATTGACCCCTCTTCCATCGTGGTGGATGCCAAGTCGGGGACGACCGGCGCCCGTCGGCAGGCGGCGGTCGAGCAGCTCTTTGCCGAAGTCAATGAAAACTTTCGCGCCTACAAGGTCGGCAATCATCGACATACCCCGGAGATGGAGCAGGAGATCGGCGTTGCCCTCGGTCGCGAGGTCGCGATCATGTTCGTGCCCCACCTGCTGCCGGTCACGCGGGGGATTCTGACGTCAATCTTTATGCGACCGCGCGGCGGCACCACGGAACAGGATATCGTCGCGGCTTACGAAGCCAGTTATGCTCGCGCCCGCTTCATCCGGCTGCTGAGAAGCGGTGAGTTGCCTGAGCTCCGCAATGTTCGAGCGACGAACTTTTGCGAGCTCTCCTTCGTGCTCGACCGGCGATCGCAAACGCTTTGCGTCTTCACCGCCATCGACAATCTCGGCAAGGGCGCGGCCGGGCAGGCCGTCCAGAATCTGAACCTGATGCTCGGCTACGATGAGGCCGCAGGACTGCTGGCGGCCGCTCCGGTGCCCTGATACGCGCCGTCGATCGGCACGGCTCCCCCTGGACCCCGTAATCTTCGCTTGACGATCGCTCTCGACATGTGCGTCGCATGTCTCGATTCGCGATGCTTTAGCGACCGCGCGGCCTCGACGCGCCACGGTGACCTCCGCTCGCCACACCAGACGTAAACGATTGGTAACGGTCTCTCGTCTGAGTTGGCAAGGAGGTAACACAAGATGTTATCGACCAAAGGAATCCTCTCGGTGATTGGCGGAGCCGCGATGCTGCTCCTGCCGGCCGCCACCTTCGCTCAGAACTACCCGAATTATGGCTATCATCACAAGGACGCCTGGCACGACGGCGACCGCGATGGCGACCATGATGCCTGGCGTGATCGCGATGCCTGGCGTGATCGCGGTTTCAGACCGGGGGCGTTTGCGCCTGGCCGGTTCCATCATCCTTATGCCAACGGGCCGCTTGTCGCGGAGACTCGGGTTTGCAACGCATGGGGCAAGCACTGCCGCTGGGTGCCCAATGGCGTTCCGGTTTACGGTCCCGGCTACGCCCCTGCATACCTGCCCGGCTATGCAACCCCCGGCCCCGCTAACTATGGTGCACCTTGCAACTACGCCGCCGAGCAGATGCCCGCGTACTACGACGCGATGCCGCCGGCGGGAATGAGTCTTATCCAGCAGCGCGACTGGCTGATCGCTCGCCGCCGGATGCTGATGCGGCAGATCGCGAATCTGCGCGCCCGCGGCGACAGTCGTGGTGCGGCGCGCCTGGTAGCAATGATTCAGCCGATCACGGCCCGCATCAACCGTATCAACAATCGGCTCGCCAACTCGATGTATGGTGGCGCGCCGATGGTGGGAAGTATGGCGCCCTTGGGTAACGTTCCCCCGGTCGCGAATATCCCGCTTGGCGGCTATGGTGCGGCCCCGAGTTCTTATTACGGTAATCCGTACGGTGCGGGCTCCTATTACGGCAATTCGGCCTACGGAAACCCGATGGTGGACACGTTCACCAACGCCGTCCTGCCGATGCTGAGCTATATTCACTAGGACTCAGCCGACGAATCATCAACCACAATGAGAGCGGGGAAATCCGGCGGAAGCCGGATTTCCCCGCTCTTCGCTTCAACCCTCTCCCTTCATTCGCCGCACTTCATCCATTGTGCGGTCGGAACTTCTGAAACTGTTGCGCAATGCCAGATTCCGATAGATTCGACAGTCGCAAGTGACTCATGAAGCCCAAGCGACTGGATCCCTCGCGCGCCAAGACCTATAAGCTCGCCACCCTGTCCCGAAAGGTCACGCGCGCCGAGCTGGCCCGGCCGCTCGAGGCGGGGGCTTCGGTCGCCGAGTTCCTCGCCGCTCTGCCGGACGTTCTCGCCGCTCGCGACTTGCGCGATCTGGCTCGGCGCGTTGCCCGGGCGCGGCGGCGCGGCCGTCTGGTACTGCTCCAGATGGGGGCCCATCCCCTGAAAGTCGGACTCGGCCCGGTCATTTGTGCGCTTATCCGCGACGGCATCATCGGCGCCATCGCCGGCAACGGCGCGACTTTGATCCATGATTTTGAATTGGCCTACGCTGGTCGGACTTCCGAGGACGTCGCTGCGGGTCTCGGCGACGGCAGCTTCGGGATGGCTGAAGAAACCGGCGCGATCCTTAACGAATTCGCCGCTCTGGCCCGCGGCGAAGGTTGCGGCTATGGCGAAATCGCGGGCCGCGAGATGCTTCGCCGCAAATTCCGTTTCGCTGATTCAAGCATCTTCGCCACCGCCTACAAATGCGGGGTTCCCGCAACCGTCCACGTCGCGCTCGGCGCCGATATCATTCACATGCATCCCCACGCCGACGGCAGCGCGATCGGGGCAGCGACGATGGCGGACTTTCATCGCTTCGCCGACGCTGTCGGCCGTCTTTCGGACGGCGTCGTGATTAATCTGGGCTCGGCCGTTTTGATGCCCGAGGTTTTCATGAAAGCCTTGAACCTCGCGCGCAATCTCGGATGCAAGGTCGAACGCTTTACCGCCGCCGATATGGACTTCGTGCGCCATTATCGCCCGGCGATGAACGTCGTGAGCCGTCCCACGCAAAACGGCGGTCGCGGCATCATGTTGACCGGCCATCACGAGATTATGTTTCCGCTCCTCGCGATGGCGATACGGGAAGAACTGGGCTGAAGTCGCCGATGCTGGTTCGCCGGCAACGCTGCGCCGTTAATTACCCCGCGCTGGACGGCAATCCATGGGCCGAGTAGGCTGGCGTACAAACCATCATCCGAGATTCCTTCGTGGAGGGAAACATGCGTGAAGTTGTAATCGTCGAGGCCGGCCGTTCACCGATCGGCAAGAAAAATGGCGTGCTGTCCGCGGCTCATCCTATCGATATGTTGAGCCAGGTGATCGTCGAAGTCTTGCGCCGCGCCAACCTCGCGCCGGCGAACGTCGGTCAGGTTGTCGGCGGATGCATCAACAAGGTCGGCGCCCAGGCGATGAACGTCACGCGCACGGCGTGGCTCTCTGCCGGTTTACCCGCTGAAGTCGCCTGCTCGACGGTCGATTCGCAATGCGGATCGAGCCAGTTCGCCGTGAACCTTGCGGCCAATATCATCAAGTCCGGAGCCGAGGACGTGGTCCTCGCCTGCGGCGTCGAGAATATGAGCCTGCTGCCGATCGGTTCCGACGCTATCGCGGGGGCGCAGGCCGGCATGGGCAAACCGATTAGCCGCAAGTACCGCGAGCATTACGAGTTTACCAGTCAATTCGAAGGTGCCGAACGGATCGCCACCAAATACGGGATCACGCGTCGCGATGCTGACCACTTCGGCCTAGAATCCCAGGTTCGCGCCAAGCGGGCGATCAGCGAAGGCCGCTTCGATTCACAGTTGGTGCCGCTCCAGGCGCCGGTCAAGACTGAAGCCGGCGCCAAGACCGAAGAGACGCGCACGGTGACGCGCGACGAGGTGCCGCGCGATACCAGTCTCGAAGCGCTCGCCGGGCTTAAACCGGTGGCGCGCCCCGACGGGATTCATACGGCGGGCTCCTCCTCGCAGGTGGCGGACGGCGCCGCGGCGGTACTACTGATGACCGCGGACAAGGCGCGTGAACTCGGATGTCGTCCACGCGCGCGCGTCGTTGACACGTGTCTGGTCGGCTGCGATCCGGTGTTGATGCTCGAAGGGCCCATCCCGGCAACGCGCAAGCTGCTCGCCAACAACGGCCTCAAGATCGATGACATCGACGTGTTCGAAATCAATGAGGCATTCGCCTCGGTCGTCCTGAGCTGGGCGAAAACGCTGGAGCCGGACATGGCGCGGGTCAATCCCAACGGCGGCGCGATCGCCCTCGGCCATCCGCTGGGCGCGACCGGATGCGGTCTGGTCACGAAGGCAGTCAATGAACTCGAGCGCGCGCAGAAGAAGCTCGGCCTGGTAACCATGTGCTGCGGCGGGGGACTCGGCACCGGCACGCTCCTCGAGCGCATCTAGCGCATTTCTTCCCGCTCTAGAAGGGCGGTCGGCGGACCTTCCCGTCGATCGCCCCATCCAATTGCTTCGACCACGCCGCTCTTAGCCTGCGCTGCTCGGCGATCCCCGCGGCACTGACGAAAATCCGTGCGCATCCTGGTTTTCAACTGCGGCAGCTCGTCCCTGAAGTACCAGCTCGTCGAACTCGACGACGGCGGTTCGAGTCGCGAGGTTGCGCGCGGCACTATCGAGCGCATCGGCGAGGATGCGTCCCCCGGGGGGACTGTCGATGGCGGCGGAGAATCGGCCCCCATCAGCAGATCGGTAAGCAATCATCGGGAGGCGGTCGCTCAGGTCCTGCATCGGCTGGCGGGAGCCTCGGGAACCGTAAGCGGACTCAAGGTCGATGCTACGGCACATCGTATTGTGCATGGCGGACCTCGTCTATTCGGGCCCGTCGTGCTCGATGAGGCGGGCGAGAAGGCCATCGAGGAGGCGAGCGAATTCGCGCCGCTGCATAATCCACCGGCGCTCGATGCCATCCGAGCATGCCGCGAGCATCTCCCAGACACACCTCTGGTCGTTCTCAGTGATACGGCATTTTACCGCGACCTGCCGCCGCATGCGCGAACCTATGCCTTACCGCGCGAGCTGACCTCGCGTTATGGAATCCGACGGTATGGCTTTCACGGCTGCGGGCACGGGTGGATGATGGAGCGCTACGCGGAATTGACCGGCACTCCGTCGCACTCGCTCAATCTTGTCACCCTGCAACTCGGCGCCGGATGCTCCGCAACCGCGATCCGCGCCGGCAAGGCGGTCGATACGTCGATGGGACTCACCCCGCTCGAAGGTCTCATGATGGCGACGCGCAGCGGCGACCTGGACCCAGCGATAAGCAGTTATCTGTCGCGTCATGCCGGGCTCGATCCGGCCGCAATCGAAAATCTGCTCAACCATTCTTCCGGGTTGCTCGGCGTGTCGGGGGTTTCCGCGGACATCCGCGATGTCCGCGCGGCGGCCGCTTCCGGCAATGCCGACGCCGGCCTGGCACTCGAGATGTTCTGTTACCGCATCCGCAAATACCTCGGGCAATATCTGGCAATTGAAGGTCAGACCGCAGCGATCATCTTCGGCGGCGGCATCGGCGAGCATGACGATGCGGTGCGAGCGAAGGTCTGCAACGGGTTGGAACACCTCGGCATCGTTATGGACGTCACAAGGAATCAGGCGGCCAGCGGACGTGAATACTGCTTCAGTGCCGAAACTTCACGCATCAAGCTGTACGTCATTCCTTTGAATGAGGAACTGTATATCGCGCGTGCAGCGATGGGTCTCTTGAAAAACCGCATGGATGCGCGCGGCGCGTAGCTCATCGCGGCTACATCTGAGGGGCGGCGCGGCGCCTTTCCGACTCGCCGCAGCGCATCGCCGATCGTCAAGATGATTTAACGCAGGCTTCTAGCACGACCGCGCCCCGATGTGCCTATAGTGCCGAATCGTTCATGGCCGCCGATTCGCTCTCCGTAAGCCCCGCCGATCTGCGCGCTCACGCCATAGGTGAGGTTTCCTCGCGCCTGCCGAGTTTGTGGGATCTCGCCGCGCTTCTGCTGGTGCTCGGGGTGGTGGTGCTGCTGGGCTCGGGAGCGCGCCAGATGACCGCGCCGCTCGAACTCCGCACCGCGCCTGAAATCTCGCTCGCGCCCGCTGCGCTGCCGATGTATGCGGTGCGGACGACTCTGCGGATGCTGGCGGCGATGATCGCCTCGCTCATCTTCACTTTCGTCTACGCCACGGCCGCAGCCAAGAGTCGCCGTCTCGAAATCGTTCTGATCCCGGTCCTCGATGTTCTTCAATCGGTACCGATCCTTGGTTACCTGTCGTTCACGGTGGTGTTTTTCGTTTCGCTCTTTCCCGGCAACGCACTGGGACCGGAACTGGCTGCCATCTTCGCGATCTTCACCAGCCAGGCCTGGAATATGGCCTTCAGTTTCTACCAGTCACTGCGTACCGTCCCGACCGATCTCGAACAGGCCGCCGCGAGCTTCCGACTAACCGCGTGGCAGCGTTTCTGGACACTCGAGGTGCCGTTCGCGATGCCCGGACTGGTGTGGAACATGATGATGTCGATGTCCGGCGGCTGGTTTTTTGTCGTTGCCTCGGAAGCGATCGCGGTCGGCAAGCTCCAGATTGCCCTGCCTGGCGTCGGTTCATACGTCGCTCTGGCAATTCAGAATCGCGACCTTGCCGCGGTCGGATGGGCAATCCTGGCAATGACGATCACTATCCTGCTTTACGACCAGCTCATGTTCCGTCCGATCGTCGCCTGGTCCGACAAGTTTCGCGCGGAGCTGACGCCTTCTCCGATCGTGCCGACGAGTTGGGTGTTGGAGCTGTTTCGGCGCTCCTCCCTGATGCGCATCGTCGGCCATCCGTTGCGCGCCATTCTCAGGCTCGCCTTGCGATCACGCCTGCGGCCGCCGCGCCAGGCGGCGGCGCGGCGCGAACCGCTCATCTCCGGCCGCGCCGTTGACTATGGCTGGTACGCGATCGTCGCGGCGACCGCCCTATGGACGTCCACCGCGATGATACGCATGGTCGCGCCCCATCTCTCGTGGGCCGAGGTCGGCCGCGTCCTGTTCTGCGGTATTATCACTTTCACCCGCGTCATGGTTCTGATCATTCTGGCGAGCCTCGTTTGGGTGCCGATCGGCGTGCTGGTCGGCTTGCGGCCACGGCTGACGCAGCTTATCCAACCGCTGGCGCAGTTCCTCGCGGCGTTTCCAGCCAATCTGCTTTTTCCGATCGCGGTCTTTATGATCGTCCGCTACCGTCTGTCGACCAACATCTGGTTGAGCCCGCTGATGATCCTCGGTACGCAGTGGTACATACTCTTCAACGTTATCGCCGGCGCCTCGGCCTTCCCCGGAGACTTTCGTGAGGCCACGCTGAGTTTCCATATCCGTGGATGGAGGTGGTGGCGCGAAGTGATGTTACCGGCGATCTTTCCTTACTATATTACGGGCGCCATCACCGCCTCGGGCGGCGCCTGGAACGCCAGCGTTGTTGCGGAAGCCGTCAGTTGGGGAAAAACTGATCTGACCGCAACCGGCCTCGGCGCGTATATCGAGCGCATGACCAACGCCGGCGATTTTCCGCGGCTCGCACTCGGCATCGCGACGATGTCCCTGATGGTCATCCTGACGAATCGGTTGATCTGGCGGCCGCTTTACACAATCGCGGAGGAGCGCACCCGATTGGGCTGAACCGAAGATGAACGAAGCTCAGGCATCTCAAGCGTCTCGTTCGCCGCGGACCGCGCCGGCACCGATAATCGAGCTGAGCGCCGTCTGCAAAGCCTACGCGAAGCCTTCCGGTGAGCCGCTGCCGGTGTTGATCGATATCAACCTGACTATTAACGAAGGCGAGATCGTCGGTCTGCTCGGCCGGTCAGGATGCGGCAAATCCACGCTTCTGCGGACGATCGGCGGGCTTATCTCGCCCACTTCCGGCTCGGTACTCTATCGCGGCCAGCCGCTGCTCGGTCCGCCCGCCGGAATCGCCATCGTCTTTCAGAGCTTCGCGCTGTTTCCCTGGCTGACGGTGCTCGAGAACGTCGAAATCGCCCTCGACGCCCTCGCGCTCAAGCGCGACGAAGTCCGCCGCAAAGCGCTCGCCGCCATCGACCTCATCGGTCTCGATGGTTTTCAATCCGCCTATCCCAGGGAAATCTCGGGCGGGATGCGACAGCGGGTGGGCTTTGCCCGCGCGCTCGCGATCGAACCCGCGCTGATGCTGATGGATGAACCGTTCTCGGCGCTCGACGTTCTGACCGCCGAAACGCTCCGCACTGATCTGGTGGAGATGTGGCGCGAGGGGCGCCTGCCACTCAAGTCGATTCTGCTGGTCACGCATAATATCGAGGAGGCCGTCCTGATGTGTGACCGCGCCGTGATCCTCTCGTCGAATCCCGGCCGGATCGCCGCCGAGATTGCCATCCCCCTGCCCCATCCCCGCGACCGCCAGGATCCGCGCTTCCGTGAACTGGTGGATGAAATCTATGGGGTTCTCACTCAGCGCCGCATCGAGGTGACGCCGACTGCGGGCAGCTCGATCGCGCAGTTGTTGCCGCGCGCCTCCGCGATCGCGATGGTCGGCTTGATCGAGGCGGTGGCAGCGCCGCCCTTCAACAACCGCGCCGATCTCGCCGAACTGGCGCGGAGCCTTAATTTCGAAATTGATGACCTCTTCCCCCTTGCCGACGGTTTGCACCTGCTGCAATTCGCCGAGCTTACCGAGGGCGAGCTGACCCTTACCGCGGACGGTGCGCGGCTGGCCCAGATGAGTACCGACGAGCGCAAAGCGCTCTTCGCTCAGCATCTGGTGCGCTGCGTGCCTCTGGCCGCGCATGTTGTCGAGGTCCTGAACCGGCGCGAGGAGCATCGCGCGCCGCGCCGCCGCTTCCAGCTCGAACTGGAGGATCATCTCAGTCCCGAGCACGCCGACGGGGTCCTGCGCACGGTTATCAACTGGGGCCGTTACGCGGAACTCTTCACCTACGATACGCGCACGCATACCTTCGAAGCCTTCCAACCCTTGACCGGCAACGGTGAGCCGGACGTCGAATCAGCAAGGGGTTCGCCTTAAGTTGTCCCGCGCAAGCGGCCCCATAAGCTCGACGCGGCGGCTGCAATAGGGCCCGGCGGCGCATCCAGCAACAGGAAGGCGGGTTGGCCGCCTCCCCGTCGCTGCTGCGCCCCTCAGTACGAGAATTCAACGTTCGCGAAGATCGCGTGCGTATCCAGCGGCACCAGGTATGGAATCGAGCCGCTCGCCGGCAGCTTGTAACCGTTCAGCTTGGCGCCGGGCACGTAGTTGAACTTTTCCAGCAGGCTCACCGGTAGCGACATCTGGTTCTGATAAAACAGCGTGTTCTGCGAATCGATCGCAAAGCGCAGAAACTCGTTGTACTGGTAGCTCACGCCGGCGACGAAGTGAATGAAGTCGAGCGGGTCCGGGTTCACCTTGTCATTGGGTTGCCACCATTCGAAGGCGCCGAACGGTGTAAAGGGCGTCCCCGGAATATGGAAATGGCCGAACAGGCTCGCGCCGACTTGACGCGCCTGCCCATTGTTGAGCAGAGCGCTCCAGGCCCCCGTCTGCGCGCCGAAGCCGCTCAGCGGATTGTAGCATCCGAAGGTCGGATTGGTTGACGCCGCCGTCGAAGCCGCGCACGAGGTGTTTCCGCCGGTTCCCGCGGTCGTACTCTGCGTTCCCGTCGGGAACCCATAGAGGTCACCAGGCGCGCTGCCGGAGAAGAGGTTGGCCAGGCTGAGCGCGTTGACGCCGTAATCGAATTCGCCGGCAATGCCCCACTCCGCCGCGGCATAATGCAGCAATGCCGAGATGCGCTCGATATGTCCGCTGCCGCCCTTCATTCCCTGAGGAATACTGGCGCTGTCCGGCACCGTGCTGCCGTAGCCATAGTTGTAGAAGCCCGTCAGTCCCAGACCCTGGAAGCGCCACCGCGAACCGAAGGGATAAATGGTTCCGCGCGCCATCACCTGTTTCTGCGAATCCTGTTCGTACTGATTGAAATTGGCATTGTTGTAGACGCCGAGCGCATACTCGCCATAAACCAGTTCGGAATCGAACGGCTTCACCGGTCCTTCCATCTGAATGCCGAGTTGGGCCGATGACAAACTGCCGACATAGTTCCACGAAAGCCGGTTTACATAGCGGAAACCGTACAGGTCCTCGACCCACGGCACGAAAACGTTTGGCAGAGCGCCGGCGGCGATCGTGCCGCCCTTCAGCCAGGGAACATCGAGCCTGTCCCACAGCGTGTTGTACTGGATTAGACCGAACTTGAGCCGCAGGTTGTAATCACCGTTCAGATTGCTGGCGAAAGCCGTATTCTGTCCATACTTGACGTTCGCCGGCTGCGTGCCGCCGTTGCTCGCACCCGCGGCCTGGTAAAGCTCCGGCGTAAAGCGAAAGGTTACGTCTTTAGTCGGGAAGAAGTAGGTATTCAAATAGATACGACTGATGTCGAACGAGCTGTAATTGTTGTTCCATGGACCGGGGTTGGTCAAATTCTCACTCTCGGCCGGCTGGAAACCGGTATGGCTGTAAAATCGATAGTCACCCCAGAACAGCGCCCCGATGCGGAATTTGTCCTGCAGATTGTTGAGATAATCGCGCCAGGCCGGAGTAACGTCGGCCATCTGTCGCGTCAGCTCGAGGTTGGTCGCTTCGAGCCGTTGATTACGCCGGGCCAGTTCGCTCACCTGTTCCTGGGTTCGGTCAAGTTGTTGCTGCGTCTTCTGTTGCTGCTCCTGCAGCGCGTGTGACGACGCGCCGCCCACCAGCACTTCGGTCAGTAAGACGCGACCCCTGCCGGGCTCGGTATAGACAATATGCGTCCGCGGATCGACGTACAGTCTGAGCATCCCTCCGGTCGTGTCCTGGGCGGTCGCGACAACCGGCATCGATGCGAGCAAGGCGGCCAGCGTGACCAGCGACGTCACCCGCGCCGGAATCGTAGACTTCCTCTTCATGGTACCCCCTGAATCTCCCCCGTTATGAAAGGCTTTCCCGTTCGTCATTTGGCGAGCGGCCGCAGTCCCGCAAGCTGGAAGCTGGTGTAGGTCCTGCCATCCGGGCAGGCAAAAGTTCGCGGCGTCGCCGTCGAGATAATCGCGCAGTCGAGGTAATTCGGCCGCGTCTGCGAGGCTAACGGCGGCGCGGCGGCGAGCGGTGACGGCGCAGTGCTGCGATCCGGGAGAAAGGAACAGGCGCCCATGCTGATCGCAAGCAGCGCGGCGGCGGCCGATAGCGAGATTCTCTGCTGGCCTTTGTTCATTCGCTTGGTTGTCCTCCTTGGGCGGGCCGCCCGACGGCGGTCCGGCTTCAGACTTTTTAATCTATCTGTATACTTGTGTAATTTATCCGATTGATTTACTGGATTAACGCCTCTCAGGCAAGTACCTGCGCTAAACCGCCGACGACGTCGTCAAAGCGACGAGCGATTCGGCACTTCGGCGACTGCGGGTCTGCTCGCGAAGCTTCGGCCTAAGGCCCCTTTTGATCGCCGCGACTCGCGGATCCATTTTTTCGCCTGCTTTCTCCGCGACACCCGCGCAGGCCGCCGGCAGATAGAATGTTCCGTCAAGTATCGAGCTAGGATTCGCGACAGCCCTTAACCCGGATTTCCATTGTCCGAGTTAAGTAGCAATCTGGTAAAAGTGTGACGAAGTCCTTGATGGACGCGGGTTTGGATGGGATCGCGGCAGCGGGTGAGACACGAGAAGAGCCTTTTCAGCTCCCGTTTTGGGTCATCGCGCTTCTCTCTGTATGTGCGAGCATAGCCGCTTGCGCGCTGATCGGCACCTCCGCCGCGGTCTCGCCGATCGCGGTGAAGAAGTGTAAGTTGGCCGCTGGTTATATCCGAGCGAAAGGATTTCGTTCCCGCCTTGTTGGATTTTGGATTGCTGTTCGCCTTCCGCCGTCCGGACTTCGGCCGCGACTCGTTCGTCGATCTCTATCGCAAGCATCTCGACCTTTGCGTCGCCGCTGAAGAACTGGGTTACGACACCGTATGGCTGACGGAGCATCACTTCGTTCCCGACGGCTATTCGCCCTCGCTGCTGCCGATCGCGAGCGCGATCGCGGCGCGTACCAGGCGCATCCGTATCGGCACCTTCGTCTTGCTGCTGCCGCTCCATAATCCATTGCGCGTGGCCGAAGACGCCGCGACCGTCGATATCATCTCGAACGGGCGTCTCGATCTCGGCCTGGGCCAGGGCTATCGCGTGCCCGAGTTCACCGGCTTCGGCGTCCCGCGCAAGGAGCGCGGCGCGCGCCTCGAGGAAGGAACGGAAATCATCCGCCGGGCGTGGACCGAAGACGGATTTTCGTTCGACGGCCGGTTCAACCGCCTGAGCAATATCACGCTCGTGCCTAAACCCGTCCAGCAGCCGCATCCGCCACTCTGGCTCGCGGGCCGCGGACCGAAATCGATCGCGCGATTGGCGCGCAATGGGTATCACCTCTGCGGCACCGGCGGCCCGGATCAGCAACAGATGTACGATGCGGCGTTGAAAGAGCACGGCAAGAATCCGGCGGATTTCAAAATCGCGCAGTTACGCAACGCGTTCGTCGCGCGCCATCCGCAGGAGGCGTGGGATCATTCCGAGCGCGGCCTGCATTACATGCTCTCGTGTTATGGCCAATGGTTCCGCGAGGCGAGCGATCTTCCCGGCGACGAATTATACGGCCAGAACATTCCGCCGGTGGGCGAGTTGCGCCATAGCGATACGGCACGATTGTTCGGCGAGCCTCCGATCGTCGGCACGCCGGCCACCGCGATCGAGCTAATCGAGGATTACTTGCGGCGCACCCGCGTCACCCATCTGGTCCTCTACATGGCCGTTCCCGGCGCCGACGCGGCGGCGGTGCATGAAAGCATGAAACTGTTCGCAGCCGAGGTGATTCCGCATTTCCGCCGACGCTGACAGCGCCGTTCCGGCGCCTGAGCGCGGCGGGCCGTGAAGGACCTGATCGCAAGTTGTCCAGGCCGGGGTTCGCGACGCCAGCCTGGATTTGCATCGTGCCGGAGCGCGGGTTGAGCATGCGCCTCAATATTCTCCCAGGCGCCCGTTGAGCCCGCCGATCCTGAGTTCGCCCTCGCGCGTTTGCCCGCCGATTTCCCAAAACCTGCGCATATTGCGTCGTCCGCTTTCCGTGCGCACGAGCTGTTGGAACGGATAGCTTTCGTCTCCAAGTCCTTCGGCCAACGGGTTTTCCGCCTTAAATGTTCGGCATGACGCCGGAATGAGCCCCCGATCCCATCCCTGACTGGACAAATCGCAGTCCGCAAAATACCCTCAGAGACCGATAAACTACGGATCCTACGATTGCGATCCTGATGACGGAGGCACCATGATCGAGGAGACCAATTTCGAAGTCGATGCCAACAATAAGTGGCGCCTGGAAACCCCCGGGCACGCCGGATGGGAGCGGACCGCCCGTCCCGATGATCCCAACCGCTACCTGCTGATCTCGGCCGACTGTCACGCCAACGAGCCCACCGGCTTGTGGCAGGAGCGGCTGGATAAGAAGTTCCATCATCGTCTGCCGCGCATCGAAGTCGATGAGAACGGCGTCAAATGGATTATTGCCGAAGGCTTTCAACGCTCGCGCATGATCGACCACACCATGACGGGCGAAGAGGCTATCCGCAACAAGGCGGGCTTCACCCCCGAGCAGCGTATCGCCGACCATCGCCGCGACGGCGTCGACGCCGAGATCATGTTTCCCAACAAGGGACTTTCGATGTGGGCGACGACCGATCCGGAATTCGGCGCCGCCCAATGTCGCGTGTGGAACGATTGGGCCTGGGAGACTTTCGGCCCGTACAACGATTTCATGTCCCCGATCGCCGCGATCATGACCAATGATATCGAGCGCGCGATCGCCGAAATCAAGCGTGTCGCCAAGCTGGGCTTTCGCGGCATCAATCTGCCGTGCAAGCCGATCTTCGGCGCTCACGACGCCCGTCATCCCAATTACAACATGGCGATGTTCGATCCGATGTGGGAGGTGATCCAGGATTGCGACATTGCCATCACCTTTCATATTTCAACCGGCCGCGACCCGCGGGCGGCGCGCAAGGATGGCGGCGCGATTATCAATTATGCCGCCCACGCGCTGGCGCCGACCGTCGAGCCGATCGCCTGCCTCTGCGCCTCCGGGGTGCTCGAGCGCTTTCCGAAGCTGCGCTTTGCCGGAATCGAATGCGGTATCGGATGGGTGGCGTGGGCGCTCGAAGCGATGGATGAGGCCGCCCGCAAGCATCATATGTGGGCGTATCCGAAACTGAAGAAACTGCCGAGCGAGTATTTTCGCGAACACGGCGCCGCATCCTTCCAGGAAGATCTGGTAGGACTCGAAATGGCCGAGAAGCACAACCTGGTCGATAATTTCCTGTGGGCCAACGATTATCCGCATCATGAGGGATCGTGGCCCCATTCCGCCGAATCGATCGAGCGTCAGATGGGCGGATTGAAGGACGAGAGCCGCGCGAAGATCCTCGGCCTCAATGCGGCAAAGATGTTCAAGTTCGACGTGGATAAACTGCTGCGCCGCCGCCAGACCAGCGCCGTCGTGCAATAGTTCCGCTCGACTTCAGGCGAACCTGCGAGACCGGCCCCCTTGGCGGGCCGGTCTTTTATTGCCTGCTCAAAAACTGGTCGAGCGGCGTCGGCGCGGATTTTCGCGCATAACCCAGATGATCGAGCCCGAACAGATCCTCGAGCCCGCGCAGCATCGAGTAATGGTTGTAGGGCGTTTCGTCGATACTGCCGGCCGCGATCAACGGCGACAGCATCAACGCCCCGGTACGACCGCCGCCCGGTCCGACGAGACCGGGCTTTGCGGTATTCGGTCCCGGTGGTTCATCACAGCACGAGCGCGCATCAGTTGTCGCCGGATCAATCTGGTGATTCGGCCTTAGTCCAACTTCGGCCTCGTCGAAGGTAATGATCAGGATCCCGTCGCGCTGGTAGGCCGGTGCGGCGATGATTTTCGGCACCCATTGCGCAAGAAAGCGATCGGCTGAAACCAGCCCGCCGCCGTCACAGATCGCGGACGGTCCGTCGTGGCCGTCATTGCAGAGATTCGGCGTGATAAAGGCGAAGTTCGGGGTAGTCTCAACCTTGCTCAGATCCGCCGGCAACTGCGTCAGCGCCACCACATGCTGCCGACATCGGTCGGCATCGTTTATGATCGAATGGAAATAAACAAAAGGGTTGTGCCGCGTCGCATACTGATCCCCCGCCACGGCGTGTACATGGTCGTCGGGCTGGTTCAGCTCGGGATGCTCACACGGCCGAGCCATGTCCTCCATGTAGCCGCGCCAGGTCAGGTGCTTCTGTTCGAGTTGGTCGACCAGCGTCGGCACGATCGTCGGATAGACGCATCCCTGTCCACGGATCTGACCATCGTGATCGAGGCCCGCGCCAAGCGCGGCGAACTCGCTGTATAACCGGATACAGTCAGCTTGCGTCTCGGGATTGGGCGCCTGTCCGCTAATCAGCGTGATGTAATTGTCGAGACTGAAGTGGCCCGTCGCGTAGTACTGCGTGAGCAATCGGCCCTGTTTGCGCAGGGCACCTGAAAGGTAGGGCGCCTTGGAATGCGGTCCGAAGGTTTCGGCGAAACCCTTGTTCTCAAGAATGATCAGGAACACGTGTTCGGGCCGCGCGACGGTTGCAGGGGCCGAGGTGGACTGTGCGTTGGAAGAGCGCACGGGCCCTGATAACAGGGCAACGGCTAGCAATAACCATCGCGCGAAACGCAGTCCGGCGGAGACTGCCGGACAATGCCCACGGCTCTTAAGGCCGGCGAAGGTCCGGCAGCGTCCGCGGAATGACGAACTGCGCGCGCGCAACTGACGGCTCAGTTGAACATCAGGACCGAGCGGGCGACCTCCCCTGCCTTCATCGCGCGAAAAGCCTCGTTGACGTCTTCGAGGCGCATCCGCTTGCTGATCATGTCATCGAGGTTAAGCCGCCCCTGCAAGTAGTAATCGATATAGCGCGGCATATCTATCCGAAAACGATTGCCGCCCATCATCGTGCCCTGAATCTTGCGCTCGGTCAGGAACTTGGGACCGTCGAGTTCGACCTTCTGCCCGACCGGGATCATCCCGATTATGGTGGCCGTGCCGCCGGGCTTGATTGCTTCGAAACACTGCTCCGCCAGCTTCTTTACGCCAACCGCTTCAAAGGCATAATCGACGCCCTGGCTCGCGGTCATTGCCGAAAGCAGGTCGCTCCCTTCATCGCTTCCCGGCGAAGCGATCTTGCGGATTGCCTCGACCGGGTCCGTGTTCGATG
Organism: Pseudomonadota bacterium; assembly: GCA_021325355.1. Lineage (GTDB taxonomy): Bacteria > Desulfobacterota > Binatia > Binatales > Binataceae > JAJPHI01. The sequence continues at coordinate 160,115 of JAJPHI010000016.1, read as the reverse complement.
CATCGACCGTATGGGTTGCGCCGAAGCGCTTGGCCATCGCGAGCTTCGATTCGAACTGATCGACGGCGATAATCATCCGGGCGCCCGCAATCTTCGCCCCCTGGATCGCCGACAAGCCGACGCCGCCACAGCCGAAGACCGCGACCGTCGAACCCGGCTCGATCTTCGCCGTATTCAGCACCGCGCCGACGCCGGTCGTAACGCCGCATCCGATCAGCGCCGCGCGATCCAGAGGAATCTTGTCGGTGATTTTCACGAGCGCGTTTTCATGCAGCAGCATCTTCTCGGCGTAGGTCGAGAGGTCGGCAAATTGCGCCACCGGCTTGCCGTTCATCGAGAGACGCGGCTTGTCGTCTTTCCCGCGCTGCGTGGCTTTGCGGTTCGAGCATCGATTCGGATGCCCCGACATGCATTCATCACAATAGCCGCAGAAAACCGACGGGCAGGAGATGACGTGATCGCCAGGCTTCAGATAGGTCACCGCCCTGCCCACCTTCTCGACCACCCCGGCGGCTTCGTGACCGAGAATCGCCGGCGCGGGATGGGGATACAGACCTTCGACGAAATGCAGGTCGCTGTGGCAAACACCGCTTGCCGCGGTCCGGACCAGAACTTCGTGATCCTGCGGTTCGTCGATATCGACGTTTTCGATCGTCAGCGGCTGATGCGGTCCGTGAAAAATTGCTGCCTTCATGGTTATCCCCTCCGTCTGGCTGCCGTGGCAAAAGCGCGCGTTTGCTGTCTTGTGCCGGTCTGATACTGACCGCCATTACGCTCGTTCCCTAATCGAACATCAGGACGGTGCGCGCGACCTCACCCGCCTTCATCGCCCGGAACGCCTCGGTGATGTCCTCGAGCCGACCCCGGCGCGTGATCATGTCGTCGAGATTCAGGCGTCCCTGCTGGTAATAGTCCAGATAGCGCGGCATGTCGATACGGAAGCGGTTCGAGCCCATATTGGTGCCCTGCAGCTTCCGTTCGGTCAGCAGTTTGGCGCCGTTAATCGCCACCTTCTGCCCAACTGGAATCATGCCGATAATCGTCGCGGTGCCGCCGGGCTTGACCGCCTCGAAGCACATCTCGGCCAACTCTTTGATCCCGACCGCTTCGAAGGCGTAATCAACGCCGTCGTTCCCGGGCGACATCAGACCGCCCCCACCCTCAACGCCGCTGCCGCCGGCAAGTTCGTTGGTGAGTTGGCGGATCGCTTTTACGGGATCCGCCTGGGACGAATCGACCGTGTGAGTGGCGCCGAGCCGCTTCGCGAGCGCCAGCTTGGATTCGAACTTATCGACCGCAATGATCATGCGGGCGCCGGCGATCCGCGCGCCCTGGATAGCCGCGAGGCCGACGCCGCCGCATCCGAACACGGCGACGGTCGAACCGGGTTCGATACGGGCGGTGTTCAGTACCGCGCCCATCCCGGTCGTCACGCCACAGCCGACGAGGGCCGCGCGGTCGAGCGGAATCTTCGGGTCGATCTTGACCAGGGCGTTTTCGTGCACCAGCATTTTTTCCGCGTAAGTTGAAAGCTCGGCGAACTGCTTGATCGGCGCGCCGTTCTGCGAGAGCCGCGACTTCTCCTTTTTGCCGCGACGAATCGCTTCCTTATTGGCGCATCGGTTCGGATGGCCGGACATGCAATCTTCGCAGAAGCCGCAAAAGACCGAGAGGCACGCGATCACGTGGTCGCCCGGCTTCAGATAGGTCACCGCCTTGCCGACCTGTTCGACAATGCCCGCCGCTTCGTGACCCAGGATCGCGGGGGTGGGATACGGATACAGTCCGTCAACGAAATGCAAATCGCTGTGGCAGACGCCACTGGCAACCGTGCGCACGAGCACCTCGCGATCCTGCGGTGCGTCGATCTCGACCTGCTCGATTTTGAGCGGTTGGTTGGGTCCGTAAAAAACTGCAGCTTTCATTCAGCCTCTCCCGCGATACGTGACGGTTCGATGGGTTAAGGACCATGCCGAGCGCATCGCTGTCAAGAATCGCCGTCGACCGCCGAGCGCCGAAACCTTCACTCGTATGCTGCCGATGGAAATCGGGACGGCAACCGGATAAATTCCTTGTCAACACGCGAGCTGCGCCGCCCGTGGCTCGATCGGAAAACGAGACAAATGCTGATCCAATCAACGCAACTACGACCCGGGATGGTTATCGAGTACAACAACGCGCTCTGGCGCGTCATGACAATCAATCACATCACTCCGGGCAACTGGCGCGGCATGGTCCAGACCAAGCTCCGCAACATTCGGACAGGCAGTCAGACGGAAAACCGATTCCGCTCCGAAGATCGCGTCGAACGGGTGATTCTCGACCAGGTGCAGATGGAGTTCCTCTACCGCGAGGGTGAGGAGTTCCATTTCATGAACACCGAAACCTACGATCAGATTACACTGCCCAAGGAACTGGTCGAAGACGTCGAGGGTTTTCTCACGCCGAATCTTCAAGTAGAAGTTGAATTTTTTGAAAATACGCCGCTGAACGTGACGCTGCCGAAAACCGTTACCATGAAAGTGGTGGAGACCGAACCCGGCAACAAAAACGCGGCAGTCACGAACACGCTGAAGCCGGCGAAGACCGATACCGGGATGGTGATTCAGGTGCCGCACTTCGTCAGTGAAGGCGACGTTATCACGATCAACACGGATACCAAGGAATACGTATCGCGGACGAAGTGAAGCGCGCACGCGCTTCACTTCGTCCGCGTCGCGATGGGCCGGGGAGGCGCGGAACGCGCCTCCCCGGCCCATCGCGCGAAACCACGTCGATGGCGACCACCCGCAACCAGCTCAAGCGCGGCGGCGCGTGGCGGACGCACCTTGGCGCCCGCCACGCGCCGCCGCGCTTGCACCTCACCACCGACACCTACCTGATCCAGACGCAGCCGGGACTCGAATCCGTGGCAATGGCCGAAGCCGCCCTCCGCTCCAGGGGCGTGCGCGAACTTGGGGCTCGCGCGGTTCCGGGCCGCGCGGGTATCGCGATCCTCGATGCTCCCTCACCCGCCGGGTTGCCGGCGATGCGCACTGCTGAAGATGTCTTTGCTCTTGTCGGTTATCACCGGGCGCCGGCAGCGGCCGACCTCCTGGATCGCATCAGCGCCACCGTGCACACCTCCCCCTTGATTGCGAACGCGCTCCCGACACGCTTGCTGTTCACTCCCGGAGTTCGTAGCGGCCGTCGCCTGCGCTTTCGCGTGGTGACGCGGATGATCGGCGAGCACGAGTTTCGGCGCGTCAATCTCCAAAGCGCCGTCGAGCGCGCGATCAGCGCGCGGAACGATCATACCTGGCGTCTTACCGACGAAGGCGCCGATGTCGAATTCTGGGCGACCTTGCTGGATCGCGAATTCTTCCTCGCAATCCGCCTGAGTGACTCCTCGATGCGCTCGCGCGACTATAAAGTCGCGCACATGCCGGGATCGCTCCGGCCCTCGGTCGCCGCCGCGCTCGGGATGCTATCCGATCCTCAACCGGAGGATATCGTGCTGGATCCGTTCTGCGGCGTCGGCACGATTCTCATCGAACGAGCCCACCTGGGTCGGTACGCCAGACTTATCGGAGGTGACCGCGACGACGGTGCGCTCGCGATGGCGCGTGAGAATCTCGGATCGCGCTATCAGCCGATCGCGCTCAATTGCCTCGATGCGACCGCCGTGCCTATGCCGCAGCATAGCGTCACCCGCATCATCACCAACTTGCCGTGGGGCATGCGACACGGCTCGCACGCCGAGAATCGACGGCTCTATCCTCGCCTGCTGACGGAATTTCGCCGGCTCATCCACCCCCGGGGGCGTATCGTGATGCTCACTGCTGAAACGCGTCTGATGGGTGAGCTTCTGCGCAAGGGCGCGCTGCACCTCGAACGCAGCCTTCCCGTCACGATCCTCGGTGCCCGCGCCGCGATCTACATATGCCGGCCTGCGGACGGCTAAGCGGTTTTTTCGATGACAAACGTCACGCTGCTGTGGGTGACCTTTATAGAGTCACCCTCGCGCTGAAAGCGTGACGGTGTTCCGCGTGCGACGGCGGCCTCGGCCATCGCGCGCAACCTGGCCGCGTTTTCCGGAGTCGTTCCGCCGAAACTGATCCAGTCATCGACGCTGATTCTGGAGTCGCGCGCGACCTTCATCGCCAGTTCAAAGCCGGCCTCGGCGAACATCCGCTCGAACTCCGACACGGTCAGCGCGCGGCCGTGCGTCGGATCGCATAACCGCTCCATCTCGTTATGCAGTGCGCACTCCTCGGGCTCTTCCGGCGCGGTCATGTCGGCGATCAGGATCCAGCCGCCCGGCCGCACCACGCGCGTCATCTCAGCGAAGACCTTCTCCGGATGGACAAAGTGATGGAAGGAAAAGCGACAGAGGGCGCCGTCGAAGAAATGATCGACGAAGCTCAGCCGCTCAACCTCGCTCAAGACGAAGGACGCATTGGCAATGCCGTGCTCGAGCGCCGCGAGTCGCGCCCGCTTCAGCGGCTCGGTCAAAACGTCGACGCCGACCGCGCCGGCACAGCGTTGGGCAAAGGCGAGCGTCGCCGCCCCCGTCCCGCATGCCAGATCGAGCACACGATCGTTGCGACTCGCGCTGGCCGCCGAGATCATAAAGCCCATGAATTTCTGATCCGACGGGCTGGTCGGCCGCAAATAAGCGCTCGGACGTCGGCGAAACTGCCGCTCCGCAATTGCTGATTCGACCGGATTCATCTGCACGCTTCTTTCTGGCACAACGCGGTTACGCTGACTTCCGCAATACGTAACTCGCCCCGACGTGACTGAAATGGATCTCGCCGTTCTCGCGGCGCACGCTGAGCCCGCACTTGTCTTCGAGCAGCGAGGCCTCGAGCATCTCGTAGATCCGCGCGGTGCGATCGGGTGGCGGCGCGCCGTGGGCGAGCCACTCCTTCAGTCCGTAGGCGGAATGCACGGTTTGCCGGTAGGTGATTTCGAGCCGCTCGGCCGCGAACATCCGCTCGAACTCCGAAGCCGGCAGCGCCCGCGCGTGCGAGGGATCACAGAGTCGCTCGATTTCATTGTGATAAGCGGCCTTGGCGGGATCTTCAGAGGCTACCATATCGACCACGACGAGCCGTCCCCCTGATCGCACCACGCGTCGCATCTCGCTCAGCACCGCCGAGGGATTAAGAAAATGGTGAAACGCGAAACGGCAGACCGCGAGATCGAAAGCGCCGTCAGGCAGCGGCAGACTTTCCGCGAGACCGGACTGGAAAGCGACGTTAGCAAGCTTGCGGCGCTCCGCCTCCGCACGCGCCCGCTCGATGAAGCGGTCGGTCGCGTCGATTCCGACCACCTCCCGGCAGTGCGGTGCGAAAGCCATCGCAACGAAGCCCGGTCCGCTGGCCACATCGAGGACCCGATCGTTCGTCCCGACTCCGGAGATCGACACGATATAATTGAGAAACGCGGGGTCGGTGACGATCGGCACCGCTTCGTAAGCTTCGGCCTGACGGGTGAACTGCTGCCTGATCTTATCGATGTGACTGGTTGCGGGAGTGTCCATGGGTTTCCATCGCGATTACTTGTCTGATCCGCTTTGGTCCGGCGATTTGCGGCCGCCCTCAGCTATTCCTTCGCTTCGCCGAGCTCGTGGGTCATGATCAGCAGGTCGCGCGGGCGCCCTTTGCGATCAACCACCCATTGCTGCAGCAGCGCTTCAACCTGAAAGCCGAGCCGCTCGAAAGCGGCCTGCGCACCAGTCTGATCGGGCGTCATCATCGCCGCCATTTTCTTGATCCCACGATCCTGACCGATGCGGAAAATCTCCTCCGCGAGGCGGCGGCCCAGTCCGCTGCCGCGAAATCTGGGCGCCAGCAGAAGCCGGATCTCGCCGACCCGCCGGGTCCATCGCGCCTGATCGTTATGCAGGCTGGCGTAACCGGCAAGCGCGCCATCGAGCTCGGCAATGAGCGTGACCGTCACGCCGATCGCGACGTTGCGCGCCCATTCGTCGAGCACGCCGGTTTGCGTGATATCGGTGCGCAGGAACAAAAGATCGTCGGGCGGCAAGGCGCGCGCGAAGGCGAGGATCATCTCCTTGTCTGCGGGCTCCATCAAACGCAGGCGCACCTGCACGCCGCCGGACAAAGTCACAAACTTCGGGTATTCGGATTGAACAGAGGCGCGACCGTTAGTCTTCATCCATCGGAGCGTCGGCGGCGCTGATCGCGATCGCCGCGCTGTTCGTCGAACCATAACAAAATCGCCGGCAAATTGCGCGCCTCAAAAAAGATGTGCGGCTCGAACCGCCACCGCGCCAAGTCGCCCAACACGGTCAATTTGGCGGTGGCGGCGGCGACTCTGGCGGATTGACCGGCGTGGTGTTGAATTCCTTGAGCTCATGCTCGCGCAGCTTGACCAGCAACTGACGGATGTTCTTCACCTGCACGATCTTCCAGCCGTCCGGCTCGCGTGCGAGCTGCACCTCCCAGACCTGGCCCTTGTGATCGGTCCAGCGTGTGTAAGCGGTGCCATCCTCGCGATGGAGCAGCAGGATAGCGCCCGCTACGGCGGCGCCGGGCATCTGGACCTGCTGCGCGCCGTTATCGACCTGGTTGATGGCCCAACTGCGCACCAGTGCTGCCATCGGACCCGAAAAAAGATCGACGGCGCTCTTACCGATGAGCTCGCCCAAAAGATTGTTGGTGTTGTCTGCGCCGGATTGATTGCCCTCGACCATCTCGTAGCCGGCGTTTTGCACCACCTTTTGAAAATCGACATAGTTGGCCGCCGCCTGACCATCACGTGCATCAATCCGGCTCTTTAGCTGGTAGATCGTCCAGGAAGGCGTGTTGGGCAGGTAGAAGATCGCCCATCCGGCAATCACCAGCAGGATAAGCAGCGCGGTCCAGTGCCGCAGGAAAAATCCCATCGCCGCCTAACCCAGCAGTCTCGCGGCGGCGCGGTCGAGCAACCAGACCACCTCCCCATGGGCAGGCGCAACCAACTGAGCTGGAAAGCGATCCGGATCGCGCGGCCCGCGTAGCGCGTCCTTGACCGCGGCCGCCTTGTTCTCGCCGCTGACGATAAACATCACGCGCGCCGCGTTGTTAATCACCGGGATGGTCAGGGAGACCCGCCGCGGTTGCGGCGCCTCGACTTCGACCGCGACCACCAGCCGATCCGCGATGTGCAGGGCCGGATGGTGCGGGAAGAGCGACGCGACATGAACGTTGTCGCCGAGCCCCAGAAGGATCAGGTTGAAGGCGGGCAGCGCCTCGGGTGCGAGATTAAAGCAGCGCCGGAGCTCGGCTTCATAGCTGCGCGCCGCCTCCTCTGGTGGCGCTTCACCCTGTATCCGATGAACCTGATCGGGACGCAGATCAAGCCGCGAGAGCAAGGCTTGGTGCGCCATCCCAAAGTTGCTGCCTTCGCTGTCCGGCGGGACGCAACGTTCATCGCCCCAGAAAAACTGGACCTCGCTCCAATCAATACTGTGGTCGAAGCGCGAGGCCAGCAGTTCGTAGGTCGGCTTCGGCGTATTGCCGCCGGTCAGGCAGAAAGTGAACTCGCCGTCGGTACAGATCGCTTCGCCGGCGATATGCGCGATCTCTTCCGCCGCCCGCACGTGCAAGGCTTCCGCATTATCAAGGACGATCAGTTTTGGTTCGCTCATGTGGATTAGGCGTAAGTTGCCGGGTAAGCAGATATACGTTCAAGACGCGCTTCGGTTCCGATTTCCGATCCGCGTCCGACGGCAACCCGGATCATTCATGGAGCCAGGAGTCTCAAGGCCCGTTCGACCACGTTCTCGGTTGTAAACCCGAAATGCTTGAGCGCGTCCGTATAGGGCGCCGAAGCGCCAAACGTCGTCATCCCGACGATATCGCCATCGAGGCCCACCCATCGATACCAGGACAAGGGCGAGCCCGCCTCGACGGCGAGACGGCGTCGAATCCGGGGCGGCAGTACGGCGTCCCGGTACGTCTGATCCTGTCGCGCGAACAGTTCGAAGCTCGGCATGCTGACGACGCGCACCGCATGGCCGCGTGCCTCGAGCTGCGGTTTGGCCGCCACCGCCAAATGCACCTCCGAGCCGCTGGCGATCAGGATGATATCGGGCGTCCTGCCGGCGGTTTCGCACAGGACGTAAGCGCCCTTGGCCAGGTTGTCTGCCGCGCTCATCTCAGCGCGATCGAAGGTGGGCAGCTTCTGGCGCGACAGCGCCAGCATCACGGGGCCGCCGCGATGGGTCATCGCGACGCGCCACGCTTCGACCGCCTCATTGGCGTCGGCCGGCCGAATCAGCGTCAGGTTGGGAATCGCGCGCAGCGCGCTCAGATGCTCGACCGGCTGATGGGTCGGGCCGTCCTCGCCGAGGCCGATGGAATCGTGGGTGAAAACGAAGATGACATGCAGTTTCATCAGGGCCGCCAGCCGGATCGACGGACGGCAATAGTCGGTAAAGACCAGGAAACTCGAACCGATCGGAATAAAACCGCCACTGAGCGCGATACCATTCAGAATCGCACACATGGCATGCTCGCGGATGCCAAAGTGCAGATTGCGCCCGCCGTAATTGTCGCGCGCGAAGTCCTGCCCTTCCTTGAAATCCGTGAAGGTCGATTCGTTCAGATCGGCCGAACCGCCGAAAAGTGCCCACACCCGTCGCGCGATCGCCTGTTCGGCGCGCGACGCCGATTCGCGCGTCGCGAGCGCGTCCTTGGGCGTGAAGACCGGCAGGTCGCGGTCCCAGTCCTTCGGCAGTTCGCCGGCGAGCATCGCCTTGAACTCCCTCGCGTCATCGGCGTGCTGTTGGGCGTAGCTGTCAAAATCCCGAGTCCAGCGGGCTTCCAGCTCGGCGCCCCGTTCGAGACATCGGCGGAACTCGCGCAACGCTTCGTCCGGCACGTAGAAGTCCGGTTCGAGCGGCCAATCGTAGAACTGCTTGGTCAGCTTGACTTCTTCGACACCGAGGGCTTTGCCGTGCGCTTCCGAGCTGTCCTGGCGATTGGGACTGCCGTAACCGATATGGCTGCGCACGCGAATCAGCGACGGGCGCTCCTTTTCTGCGATCGCACGGTCGATCGCCTCAGTCAGCGCGTTGAGATCGTTCGCGTCATCGACGACCTGCGTATGCCATCCATAGGCGTCGAAGCGCCGGCAAACGTCTTCAGAGAAGGCGAGCTCCGTGTGCCCGTCGATGGTCACGTGATTGTCATCGTAAATGAAGATAAGGTTGCCGAGACCCAGATGGCCGGCGAGCGATGCAGCTTCGGCGGAAACCCCTTCCATCAGGTCGCCGTCGCCGCAGATCCCGAAGATGCGATGGCTGAAGAGGCCCGAGGCGCCGCGTTCAAAGCGCGCTTCCATGTGCTTGGCCGCGATCGCCATACCCACCGCATTGGCCACCCCCTGACCGAGCGGTCCCGTGGTCGTCTCGACGCCGGGCGTAAGCTCGCTTTCCGGATGGCCGGGCGTCTTGCTCCCCAATTGTCGAAACCGTTTGATCTCGTCCAGCGACAGATCGTAGCCGGTCAGATAGAGCGAGGCGTAGAGCAGCATCGATCCGTGACCCGCGGACAGCACGAAACGATCGCGCCCGTACCAGTGCGGATTGCGCGGATTATGCCGCATGTAACGCGTAAACAGCAAATAGGCTACCGGAGCCATCCCCATCGGCATTCCCGGATGCCCTGAATTGGCCTTCTGGACCGCGTCAATCGCCAGCACCCGAATGGAATTGATGCACAGCCGGTCGAGCCTGGTTTGACTGGGATGCGCGTCGGTCGCCATCTGAAACCTTCCTTGTATATCGCCTTATCTATCGCCTGGTTGTCCGGGAGGTGCGCCTTAGTCTACCAATCCTTGGCCGGATCGTCCTTGGGATCACCGGCGCGATGGCGCATCACGTTCACGGTTTCCTTCGCCGTGGCCTTGTCACCTTGCCCCAGCGCCTGGGTGAAGCGCTGCGCAATCGCCCGCATCATCAGCGCTTCCGTCGGGTCGAGCAGCTCAGCCAGAGTCGTGATGCGGCCCATCGCCTGGGCAATCGCGGCGAGTGCCGTCTGCTCCTGGCCCGACTGACGCGCCGCCGCCGCTTTAAGCATCAGCTCGCGCAATTCGGCGACCACCGGACCTGCCTTCGGCCCCACGGTCACTTCGAGCTCAGTCAGGCCGGCGATGAAGCGCGCGAAGGAATCGCTATCCGGGGGTGTCACAACGTCAATCTCCACCAGCCCGCGGCTGCAATCAAGCCGGCCGCCGTTCGACCCCTGCTTTGGCGGCGCCTGCGCTTTTGATAAAACCTTTCGAGGCTAGCAGGAGGAGCAGGTCCAAATGAGATCAAAGGTGGACCGGCGCGTGGTCGTGACGGGCGTCGGGCTGGTTACTCCGCTCGGCACCGGGGTGGAGAAGAATTGGGAGGCGCTGATGGCGGGTCGCTCCGGCATCGGTCTCATTACGCGTTTCAACACCGACGACTTTCCCACCCGTATCGCCGGCGAGGTGCGGGACTTCGATCCGCTCGAGTGGATCGAAAAGAAAGACGCTCGCAAGATGGACCTGTTCATCCAGTTCGCGATGGCTACCGCCGAACAGGCGATGCGTCAGTCGCAGCTTAAGATTGACGACAGCAACGCCGAGCGGGTGGGCGTGCTCATCGGCAACGGCATCGGCGGCCTGCTGACGATTGAAGAAAACCATCTGATTTTTCTCGAGTCCCGGCTGAAACGCATCACCCCGTTCTTCATCCCGAAACTGCTGTCGAATCTCGCGCCGGGTCAGATCTCGATTCGCTATGGAGCGCGCGGCGAAAATATCACTACCACCAGCGCCTGCGCGTCGGGTTCCCACGCCGTCGGCGAGGCTTATCGGATGATTCGCCACGGTTACCTCGACGCCGCCATCACCGGCGGATCGGAAGCGGCGCTGACCTCGCTCGGCCTGGGCGGCTTTATCGCGATGCGGGCGCTGTCGACGCGCAACGACAATCCACAGGCCGCGAGCCGCCCGTTCGATCGCGAGCGCGACGGGTTCGTGATGGCCGAAGGGGCCGCCGCCCTGATTCTGGAGGAGCGCGAATTGGCGATTGCGCGCGGCGCCACGATTCTGGCCGAAGTCGCGGGTTACGCCTCTAACGCCGACGCCCACCATATCACCGCACCCTCCCCGGAGGGCGAAGGCGCCGCACGCTGTATCCGGTTGTGCCTCGAGGACGGCGACATTCGGGCCGACGAAGTTGACTATATCAACGCTCACGGAACCTCGACGCCGCAGGGTGATGTCGCCGAAACCCAGGCTATCAAGCACGTCTTCGGTGAGCATGCCGCGCGGATCGCGGTCAGTTCGACCAAATCGATGACCGGCCATACGCTCGGCGCCGCTGGCGCCATCGAGTCGGTGTTCACCGTTCTCAGCATCGCGCGCGGGATGATTCCGCCCACCATCAATTACGAATATCCCGATCCGGAGTGCGATCTCGACTACGTGCCGAACACCGCGCGACCGGCGCGCATCCGCGTGGCGCTCAACAACTCCTTCGGTTTCGGCGGCACCAACACCACGCTGGCGTTTCGGCCCGCGAACATAGGCTGAGATATAGATGGGCTCTCGAATCGTCGCCACCGGGCGCGCCACGCCGCGCACGCGGGTTACCAATCATGAACTGGCGCGCCGGATGGATACGACCGACGAGTGGGTCCGGACGCGTACGGGAATCGAACAACGCTACGTGATGAGCAGCGGCGAGTCGCTGGTCGATATCGCCGCCGAGGCTTCGCGCACCGCGCTGCAGCGTGCCGGCGTTGCGGCTTCGCAGCTCGATGCGATCGTGGTTGGCACCGTCTCATCGGACTTCGGCTTTCCCTCGTTCGCCTGCCAACTCCAGCATCGCCTGGGTCTCGACACGATTCCTGCCTTCGACGTCGCCGCTGCCTGCTCGGGCTTCGTCTATGCGCTGAGCGTCGCCGACTCGACGATGCGCGCCGGTGACTATGAGCGGCTGCTGGTGGTCGGCGCCGACGCGCTCTCGACGATGGTCGATTGGAATGATCGCAGCACCGCGGTTCTGTTCGGCGACGGCGCCGGCGCCGTAGTCATGGTGCGCGAGCCGAGCGATCGTGGTGTGCTCGGCAGCCTGCTGCGCTCGTCCGGCGCCTACTGGGACCTGCTTTACGTGCGTAATCGCGGCGTCCGCACCACCATCGACGCCGAGGCCCGCCGCGTCAACGAAGACGCCATCCGGATGAAAGGGCCGGAACTGTTCAAGATCGCGGTCCGCAGCATGGAAGACATTTCGCGCAAAGTTGCCGAGCGCGCAGCGGTCCCGCTCGAAGAAATCGCGCTTATCGTGCCCCATCAGGCGAACCTGCGGATCATCAATGCCGTGGCCGAGCGCCTGGGCCTCGGCGCCGACAAGGTCTTCACCAACGTCAATCGTTATGGGAACACCTCCGCGGCCTCCGTGCCGATTGCGCTCGACGAAGCGGTCGAAGCGCGGCGCATCCACGACAACGACCTCATCATGCTCAATGCCTGCGGCGGCGGCCTCACCTGGGGCGCCAATCTGATCCGCTGGTAGGTTCCTGGCTGCGGCGCGAGCAGCGTCCGGCGCGCGCTGCTTGACGCTGGCCAACTCGTCGGGCCTTGTATTAACCATCGAGTTAATACTATTAACAAGCCGGTTAACGACTCAGCGAGAGGAGCTTCGCGATGGAACCCGTGCGGGACCTGGCGCGTACCCGCGATCGGATCCTGAAGGCGGCGCTGGCCGAATTCGCCGCCCACGGCCTGGCCGGCGCTCGTTGCAATGCGATCGCGCGCCGCGCCCGGGTCAATCATCGGATGCTCTTTTACTGCTTCGGCTCCAAGGAGAACCTCTACCGCGAAATCCTGCGGCGGAAGTTCACCGAACGAACCGCGCTCTTCGAGCGCCGCGACGACGATCTCGCCGGAACCATCCTGCGATGGTACGAGGCGGTTGCCGGAGATCAGGATTGGGTAAGATTGCTCGAATGGGAGGCGCTCAGCACCGCGCCCGCACAAAAGCTGGTCGGCGAACGCGAACGCCGCTCGTATATCAGCGAGGCTTTGGAAGCCCTGCGGCGTTCGCAGGCTAACGGCGGTATCCCGCGCGATCTGAACCTGGCCCAACTGCATCTGTCGATCATCGCGCTGGCCGTGTTTCCTCTGGCCTTTCCGCAGATGACGCGTCTGGCGACGGGACTTTCACCGACTTCGGCGCGCTTCCGCCGCCAACGTCTGCGGTTTCTGCGTTCGGTCTCGGCGCGGCTGCAGATGAAATCGCCGGAGCGCAGCAGATCAGGCGCGGTTCGTGAGAAACCGCGGACGGCATTGGCAAAAACCGGCTCGCGACGGCTCAGCAACCCGATCCGGACAATGCGCGCGGAGGTCGCCGAATAATGGCCGCTGCTGCACCGATTCCGCAACCTGCCCCGCCCCATTCGTCGCACAAGTGGCTGATCGCGCTGGCGGTCATGCTCGGCGCGACCCTCGAAGTGCTCGACACCTCGATCGTCAATGTCTCCCTGCCGCACATGCAGGGCAGCTTCTCCGCCAGCGTCGATGAAATCGCCTGGGTCGTGACCAGCTATTTGGTCGCCAACGGCGTGATGATCCCGATGACCGGATGGATTTCGGCGCGCTTCGGCCGCAAACGCTATTTCATGCTGTCGGTCGCGACCTTCGTCGCCGCTTCGGTCCTATGCGGGGCTGCGCAATCGCTCGAACAGATGGTGTTCTTTCGTCTCGCCCAGGGGCTCGCCGGGGCGGCGATGATTCCCTCTTCGCAGGCCATCCTGATGGAAACCTTCCCGCCGGAAGAACAGCAGCTCGCCATGGCGATGTGGGGCATGGGGCTGATGGTAGCGCCCATCCTTGGACCGACGGTGGGCGGCTGGATTACCGACAATTGGAACTGGCGCTGGAATTTTTACATCAACCTGCCGTTAGGCACGGCCGCCCTCCTGATGGTTTCGGCCTTCGTCCATGATCCCGACTACCTGCGCACCCGCCGCTCGGACACCCCGATAGACTATCTCGCGATCGTCTATCTCGCCCTGTGGCTGGGGCTCGCGCAACTGGTGTTCGACCGCGGCGAGCGCGCCGACTGGTTCAGCGCGCCATGGGTGCGCTGGGCGACTTTCGTCTCGGTCGCCTCGATGATTCTCTTGACGATCCGTGAGTTGCGTGTCCCCGAACCAATCCTTGAATTGCACCTCTTCGGGATCCGGCAGTTCACCTGCGCGATCGGTACGATTATCGTCCTGAGCTTCATCCTGTTTGGATCGGGCGTGCTTACTCCCGTCTTCCTGCAGGAATTCATGGGCTATACCGCCCTGAAGGCCGGCCTGACGATGGCGCCGCGCGGGTTTGCCGCGATGATGGCGATGCTGATGACCGGCCAGGTCGCGCGCCGCGGCGTCGATACCAAGCGCCTGATCGGCGTCGCCTTCAGTCTCATCGCGATCGGCCTCTGGCGGATGGCGCACTGGGACCTCGACGTGAGCCTGGCCCGCGTCATCAAAGACGGCATGGTGCTCGGATTTGGCCTCGGGATGTGCTTTCCGATCCTTTCAGCGGCCGCACTAAGCTGCGTGCCGCGCGAACGGATGGGTTTCGCTTCGAGCCTTTACAACATGATGCGCAACAACGGCGCGGCGATCGGTATTTCGTACCTGACCAGCCGCCTCGTGCACGATTCCAATATCCATCAGTTCTATCTGGTCCAGCACTTCTCCGCGTTCGACGCGTGGCGTCTGAGCACTCAGGCTGCATACGCCCCCGGCTCCCCGCCATTCCATTACGTTACGCAGATCGTTACGGGGCAAAAGCAGAGCCTCGGCATGATTTACGGCGCGATCGAACAGCAATCCGCGATGCTCGCGTTCAACGATCTTTATCGTCAGCTCGCGCTGATGGCGGCTTTGATGATTCCCTCTTTCCTGCTCTTTCGCTCGAACACGTCGAATCCGGGCGCCTCAACCGCAGGGCATTAGGTACCGCCGCAAGTACCGCCACGGGCTCGGATCGCTCGCCAGCGGCCCAGGGCCGCCGCAATTTCGTGGTCGTTACGGAAAATATTTCTCACAACTGACAGTTACTGCTCTCTCGAGCACGCGTAGTCACGCGTTTTCAAGCGGCTGCGCCGACCTGGCTTCGACTGGTACGGCAAGTGCATCAGCAAGGGTCGTATCGCAATTCGGCTCTTGCACACAGGGAGGCAGGAAAAACGCATGAGAATGAAAAAGTGCTATCTGGCGTCACTGGCTATCGCGACATTCTTCACGGCATGTAACGGCAACTGGGAATCGATCGACACCCATAAGCTCGTCGTGGTCGGCAACGAGCACTCGGTCCCGATGTACACCGACGAGCAAAGCTACCTCAAATACTCCCGGATGAAACAGGACGGCGGAGTCGAGGGCATGGCGGGTCAGCTCGCCAATGGTGTCGCCGCCAAGTCGATCGACGATGGCACGCCCGTCAAGGTTCTCAGCAAGGACGACAACGGCGCGCAGGTCGAGATCACCGCAGGTCCGATGAAGGGCGAGACCGGCTTTGTGCCCAGTCAGAATCTGTCATGACGTCCTCCAAGCCATAGAGCGAGGTAAACAACGTGGGCCTCATCCTATTAATTCTGCTTATCGTTCTGTTGGTGGGTGCAATTCCCGCCTGGCCGTATAGCGCTGGGTGGGGGTACTACCCTGCCGGCGGACTCGGCACTCTCGTAATCATCGTGCTGATCCTCATCCTATTGGGTCGTCTCTGACGGGCCTCTTACACTCCGAGGGCGACAGTCGGCTTGATCGATCTGTCGCCCTCGCGGCTTTTATTCAGCCAACGTCGCGAAGGTCCTGCCCTTCGGTCGCCGCTCAAACCAAAGTTATAGAGGGAGTACAACTTTAAGCTCTTGTGCGCCTTTGCTCGGTCGCGCAGCTTCTAGGGCCATCTGGCGCATACCATCGTCGATCCGGGGAAAAAGGCACCACCTGGGAGGAGCGGAGCGGCATCGCGGTAAGCTAACTGGGCAGAGAAGATTCGCATCAAGGAGAGCTGGACGCGGCGCGGCGGGCGTCGGGCTCACGCTAAATTACCACCCTGGGATTGCGCGGGATCGTGCGCGCACAGCGAGGCGAGGGGCGATCCTGGGGCTGGACAAGCCTGGGGCTCGTGATGGAAATCTCATCATGACTTGCGGCCGACTGGTCATCAGCTCTTGACGCGCAATGAGGCGCTCGACACCTATGCCTGGCACGGCGTGGTCCCGTCATCGGCGATGAACCGGCGAGGCTTTGCGCGCGACCTTACCCTCCGTCAGCTTGGTTTCACGCTGACGATGATCGCCTTGATCGCGACGCCAGTACTGCTGGTTCTGTTTCGGATATCCCTGGGCGATTCGCTGCGCCTCAGCAACTCAATTTTGCTGCAGGCGCAGGAGACACGGTTGAGCTTGCGCGACACGATGCATCAAACGCGCGCTTTCGTGCTCGCCGCCAATGACGCGTCGCTGCCTGACTGGGAGGCGGCGCGCGATTCGTTCAGGGCCGACCTGCGCAACCTTGCGCGTCTGCTCGCCGAGCAGGCCGCGCCGGTACAGATTGGTGAAATATCCGCGCGCGCCAACGCCTGGCTTGCGCAAATCCAGCCGCTCGTCCAGGGCGCCGGGAGTCGAAAGGAAAGTTCCGTCGCGCTGGACCGGGCGCTCCGCGATGCGCACGAGCTCGACCGTCGAATCGCGTCGGTGGTTCGCGTGCAGTACCAGATTCGCGGCCGTGAACGCCAGCGCCAGTCGCGACAGCAGGCGGCGCTGCTCGGCTTCGCGGCGCTGCTATCGCTGCTGTTCGGCTTCTCTCTGGTCTATTGGTATCGACGCCTGACCCGCGAGGCACACGCGCAATTCGCGCTGGCTCTGGAACGCGCGGAGCAGGCCGCGCGGATTCGCGAGCGTTTCATCTCCGCTGTCTCTCACGAGCTCAGAAATCCGCTGAACTCAATCATGCTGTGGTGCCATGCCGCCCTCGCCGATGAAGAACTCGGCGCCAAGGCGCGCCGCGGCCTTCAGGGCATCGACCAGGCGGCGCGCGCCCAGGCCCAACTTATCGACGATCTGCTGGACCTCTCGCGCATGGAAGACGGGCGGATTCGTCTGGCGCTCGAGCCGACGAAGCCGGTTGAGATCGTCGTCGAGGTGATCGAGAGCTTTCGCGCCGAGGCGCAGGCCAAAGCGATCGCCGTCGCCAGTCAGCTCGATTACAACACACCCGCTATTCAGGCCGACCCGTCGCGGCTGCGTCAGATCGTCTCCCATCTGATTGCACACGCTATCAAATTCACCCCCAACGGCGGGAAGCTTGATGTGCGTCTCGAAGCCATCGATGGGGGTGCGCAGTTGACGGTCGCCGATAATGGGAGCGGCATCGATCCCGCAGCCATCCCTTGGGTTTTCGATAGTTTCGGCCAGGGCAACGTCAGTCGCAAACTCCCAGGTCTCGGCCTCGGCCTTGCGCTGGTAAAGCAACTGGTCACCTTGCACGGCGGGATTGTTTCGGCGCACAGCGACGGCGTCGGCAAGGGTACGGTCTTCAAGGTATGGCTTCCGCTGCCGCCGCCCGCATCCATGACGCCGTTCGCTGCGCCCGCACCGATCGCGCAGGAGGCGTTGTCCGATCAGCCTCTCGAGCGCCTCGAGGGTTGCGCAATCCTCGTCGTCGATGACGAGGCCGCGGCGTGCGACGCGATGGAAGAACTGCTCGGCGCACTCGGCGCCACTGTCACGACGACCACATCTGCCGAAGGCGCCCTCGCGCTGCTCGACGAGATGGAGTTTCATGTCGTGATTTCCGATATCGGCATGCCGGTTCACGATGGACTGTGGCTGGCGGCCGAAATCCGGCGGCGCGAACGGCAGTCCGCCGCACCGACGCGCGTTCCCCTGCTTGCTCTCACCGCTTATGGCCGCAGCGCCGATCGCGCTCGCGCCTTGCGATCCGGGTTTGATCATTATCTGGTCAAGCCGGCGCAATTGACCGAACTTGCGGCCCTGATTCGCCGCTTGATGCATCCCGAAGAACAGCGCCACGCCCAGGCCTCGCGTCAGGGCTGAAAATTTCCTGGCCTGGAAGATGCCTCTGCTATCGCTAGGTCGATGGCTGATGCTCATAGCACGTTGTGTAGGCTTTAATTACTGACTAAGGTGGTGTGTGCCCTCTTAGAAGTACGTGAAGATGGCGGTCGCAAAGCAAAAAGTGGTTCGCGTTGTGATTGCCGACGATCACCCGCTGGTTCGCGAGGCGCTCAAGTCCCTTCTTGATCGATCGCCGAATATCGAGGTCGTCGCGCAGGTCGCGCGCGCCGATGAACTGACCGGCACTTTAGCCGCGGTGGCGTGCGACGTCCTCCTGCTCGACCTCAAAATGGACCGGTGGGTGATCGACGATATCGCCTCACTCGCGACGCTCACCCGGGTGGTGGTTTTCACCGGAAGTGATCGGACCGAAGACGTCGTCGCGGCCTTTCGCATGGGCGCACGCGGCATCGTTCAGAAGACCGCTCCGGTCGAGACCCTCGTTGATGCGATCGCGGCGGTTGCGGCCGGGATGGTCTGGATCCCCTCGGAGGTTCAACAGAAGCTCAATACCCAATGGGACGGCGGTGGCAATGAGCAACTTACGCGACGGGAAAGTGAGATCGTGCGTTACGTCGCGATGGGCCTGAGGAACTCCGAGGTCGCGCAACGCTTGGCGATTGCCGAAGGCACGGTCAAGGTCCACCTGAACAACATCTTTCAAAAGCTCAACATAAGGGATCGCGTTCAACTGACTCTTTATGCGCTCGCGCGCGGTTTGATTACTCTCAGCGATCAGCGCCCTTAGCGCCGCGGCGTCGTGCCCGCGGCTACCGCGTCGCGCGGCAAACGGCCGGGCTTTCGCCGGCCTCAAGGCCGCGCTCAAGATTGTAGGCGGTGTTGATCAGGCACACATGACTGAAGGCTTGCGGAAAATTTCCCAACAGACGTTTGCTCGCCGGTTCGTACTCCTCTGACAGCAGACCGACGTCATTACGCAACGACAACAGATAATCGAACAATTCGCGCGCCTCGGCGGTCCGACCCGCCATCGCATAGTTGTCCGCGAGCCAGAAACTGCAGGCCAGGAACGCGCCTTCGCCGGCAGGCAGTCCATCAACTCCGCTCGAGGTCTGATACCGCTGCACCAGGCCATCCTGCATAAGTTCGCGCCGGATAGCTTCGACCGTCGCGAGCATCCGCGGATCAGTAGCCGGCAGAAAGCCCACCAGCGGCATCATCAGCAGGGCGGCGTCGAGCTCGTCCGAGCCGAAGGATTGCACAAACGCGTTGCGCTTCGAGTTGAAGCCGCGCTCACAGACTTCCCGATGAATCCGCGTCCTGAGTTCGCGCCATCTTTCAACCGGTCCGTCGACGTGAAAATTTTCCGCCGCCTTAATCACCCGATCGATTGCGACCCAGGCCATTACCTTGGAATGGGTGAAATGCCGCGGCCGGCCGCGTATCTCCCAGATGCCGTGGTCGGCGTGCTGCCAGCTATCCGCAACGAACTGGACCATCGCCTTCACGACCTCCCAGGAATTCGCGTCAGGCTTGAGCCCGTGCTTCATCGCGACATACAGAGCGTCGACGACTTCGCCGAAAACATCGAGCTGAAGCTGGTTGTGAGCGGCATTGCCGACGCGCACCGGCCGACTCCCCTCGTACCCCGGCAGCCAGGTCAACTCGAACTCCGGCAGCATCCGCTCGCCGGCGATACCGTACATGATCTGGGCTTCGCTCGGATGGCCGGCGACCGCGCGCAGAAGCCATGCCCGCCACGCCTTGGCCTCCGTCAGGTAGCCGGAACTCAGCAGCGCATAGAGGGTCAGAGTTGCGTCGCGCAGCCAGCAATAGCGATAGTCCCAGTTGCGCTGACCGCCGATCCGTTCGGGTAGCGATGTTGTGGGCGCGGCCACGATGCCGCCGGTTTGTCTGAAGGTGAGCGCCTTCAAGGTGATAAGCGAGCGGATAATTAAGTCGCGCGTGGCGCCACGCGCGGTACATAGTTTCGACCAATGTTGCCAGCGCGTTTCGGTCTCCTGCAGCATCCGTAGCGGATCGCGCGCCGGCGGTTCCCGCTCATGCGAGGGATACCACGTCAGGACAAAAGGAATCGTCTCCCCCTGACCAACTGAAAACTCACCCACCGTCGTGAAATCTTTTCCGATAAGCCTCACCGGTGCGCGCAATGCCACCGCATTGGGCCCGGCCACCGCGATAAGTCCGTCCGGTCGCGCGCGGACCCAGGGAATCACGCGACCATAGTCGAAGCGTAGGACGATCTCGGTGCGCAGCTTAAGCACGCCGCGATCACCGCGCACCAGCCGCACGACATCGACGCGGCCGCCGCGCTCTGCCACCGGCATAAAATCGATGAGCGTGACTTTGCCCGAGTCGCTCTCGAACTCAGTCTCGAGGATCAGGGTCTCGCCGCGATACTGGCGGCGTACCCGGGCGCCGCCTTCGGCCGGGCAGATCAGCCATCGACCGTGGCTGGCGTCGCCGAGCAGAGCGGCAAAGCAGGCGGCCGAGTCGAAACGCGGCATGCACAGCCAGTCTATCGCCCCGGTGTTGGCGACCAGAGCGGCGGTCTGCGTATTTCCGATCAGAGCATAGTCTTCGATTCGGCAGCTCATTCCCGACGGACTAAAAGCGCCTTTCCGGGTCTCATTCTCGACAGACCCTATCCTGAGGCTATTCTGCCTGTAGCCGGCGCAACTAAGAACACTTATTGGACCGGGAAGAGCTGGCCGCCCCCGTTGTGCGGAGGCGGCCGAACGCTTACGACAAGCCTTGCGACTTCAGCCAGTGTTCGATCGCTTCGCGACGGTCACCGCTGCGTTCCTGGATCTTGCCGCAGAGCTTCTCGAAATCGCCCTGCGCCTGCATGATATCGTCGTCGGTCATTTTTCCCCAGCGTTTCTTAATCTCTCCGCTGAGCTGGCGCATTTTTCCCTTGAGCTGATCTTGATTCACACTGAGACTCCTTTCTAAGCTGACTTCACGCGCTGACGGATCACCCGCCGATGCTCGTAGATGCGAAGTCGACGCATGGTTCGTTCGCAACACCTGTACCGAATCGAATCTGCGGCAGCCCGCCCGCCAAGCCGCACAGCGCGCGAGGCGCGGCGGCATCTGCGAAGCGCCGCGTTGACTCGTCTGCGATCAACGCCTCCGGTAATCTGGCATATCGTTGGCTACCCGGTTTCCCGTCACCGTAGCAACGACAAGTTCTGAGCCGACCGTAAGCCTCGTTAAGACAAGGTTCAGCAGCGGTTTACCAGACAGCAAAACATCCCTAAGCAATCGTTATGCTCGAGTCAGTCGCTTCGGATCAGAAATCTCAGCCGCAAAAACCCGAGACAGCTTTCAGTCATATCGTGATTCAGGACATAACCCCGTCCGTCGATAATGGTCGTTATCCTGTCAAACGGATCGTCGGCGAGCCTTGCATAGTCGAAGCCGACGCCTTCCGCGATGGCCCGGATGTAATCCGCGTCACCCTGAAATATCGTCCCGATACCGACCAAAGCTATCGCGACGTCCCCATGACCAGTCTCGGCAACGATCGCTGGCAGGGTGTCTTCATCCCCGATCGCCCGGGCCGTTATTTTTACACTGTCGAAGCCTGGACCGATCGGCTCGCCACCTGGCTCTGGAGCTTCGAGAAAAAAGCTGCTGCCGGCCGTGACCTGCGCTCGCATCTGCTTGACGGCCTGAGCCTTGTCGAACGCATGATACGCCGTGCCGGCCCGGCCGATTCGAGCCTGCTCCGCCAGTTCGCGTCCCTACTGCGGAACTATGCCGGTGACTATGCGAGCGTCCTTGCTTTTGCCGTCCGCCCCGATATCGCTGAAGCGCTGCTGCGCGCCGCGGAACACTACGACGCGACCACCTATAACCCCCCGCTCGAATTGATCGTCGATCGCGAAAAGGCACGCTTCAGCGCGTGGTATGAACTCTTTGTGCGCTCGCAAACCGACGATCCCGCCCGTTACGGTTCATTCCGCGAGGCGGAGAAAATCTTACCCGAAATCGCCGACATGGGCTTCGATGTCCTCTACCTGACGCCGATTCATCCAATCGGCAAGACCAATCGCAAGGGGAAGAATAATTCCCTGATCGCGGAACCGGATGCGGTCGGCAGTCCGTGGGCTATTGGCAACGCCCTCGGCGGCCACGACGCCCTCGACCCCGCCCTCGGCGACTTTGCCGACTTCGCGCGCTTCATCGCCGCCGCCAATGAGCTCGGGCTCGAGCCCGCGATGGATTTCGCCCTGCAATGCTCGCCCGACCATCCGTGGGTCCGCGACCATCCGGAGTGGTTCAAGCATCGACCGGACGGCACGATCATGTACGCGGAAAATCCGCCCAAAGAGTATCAGGACATCTATCCGCTCGATTTCGACGGGCCGCATCGCGCGGCACTGATGAATGAGATACTGCGTGTGCTGTTGTTTTGGATCGAACATGGCATCCGCATTTTCCGCGTCGACAACCCGCATACCAAACCCGTGTTCTTCTGGAAGTGGCTCATCGAAAGCGTTCGGCGGCGCTACCCGGACGTCATCTTCCTGGCCGAGGCCTTCACGCGTCCGAAAATGATGAAGCTCCTTGCGGCGGTCGGCTTTAACCAGTCCTATACTTACTTCACCTGGCGCAACTCGCGCGCGGAGCTCACAGAGTATCTGACGGAATTGACTCAGGCGCCGACGAAGGATTACTTCCGGCCGAACTTTTTCACCAATACGCCGGACATCCTGCCCCCTTTTCTTCAGACCGGGGGCATGCCGGCGTTCAAGATTCGTCTCGTTCTCGCTGCCACGTTGTCTTCAGCCTACGGCATCTACAGCGGCTTCGAATTCTGCGAGGCAGACGCTTTGCCGAATTCGGAGGAATATCTGAACGCCGAGAAGTATGAGATCAAAGTGCGCGATCGCACGCGACCGGGCATCCGAGAATTCATCGCCCAGGTAAATCGTATCCGCCGGCAAAATCCGGCGCTGCAACAGTTCCTCAACCTGCGCTTCCTCAATACTGACAACGACAATATTCTACTCTATCTCAAGACTGACGACGCCGGTCAGAATCGAATAATTGTCGCGGTGAACCTCGATCCGTTCCACCCGCATCACACGACCGGCTTTGTTCCCCTCGAGGCGCTCGGCGTGCGCGACGGCCTCACGTACAACGTGACCGATCTGCTGACCGGCGCGAGCTATCGCTGGTCCGCGCAAAACTATATTCGGCTTGACCCTTTTATCCAACCCGCACACATTTTTCGCGTCGAGCCTGCTGATGAAGTCTGACAATTCATTGCCTTCGGATCCGCAGTGGTACAAGGATGCGGTTTTCTATGAAGTCCGCGTCCGCTCCTTTTTTGACAGCAATGGCGATGGTATCGGCGATTTTCAGGGATTGCTCTCCAAGCTCGATTATCTGCAATCGCTGGGAATAACGACTCTGTGGCTTCTCCCGTTCTATCCGTCACCCTTGCGCGACGATGGCTACGATATTTCCGATTATTTCAGCGTGCATCCCGATTGCGGATCGCTCGCGGATTTTCGCGCCCTGATCCGCGAAGCCCATCGCCGGGGGCTCCGCGTGGTGACGGAGCTCGTTCTCAATCATACCTCCGACCAGCATCCCTGGTTTCAGCGCGCCCGCCGCGCCGCGCCCGGCTCGCGCGAGCGGAATTTCTACATCTGGAGTGATACCGCGGAACAGTATCGCGAGGCGCGCATCATCTTTCAGGATTTTGAGCTCTCGAACTGGACCTGGGACCCGATCGCGAAAGCCTATTATTTCCACCGCTTTTATTCCCATCAGCCGGATCTGAACTACGACAGTCCCGCGGTGCGCCGCGAAATCTTCCGCGTCGTCGCGTTCTGGCTGAACATGGGCGTGGACGGTCTGCGCCTCGACGCCGTCCCTTATCTGTACAAGCGCGACGGAACCAACTGCGAGAATCTCGCTGAAACCCACGCCTATCTTCGCGAATTGCGCAAATTCATCGATTCGCGCTTTCAGGATCGCATGCTGCTCGCGGAGGCTAACCAGTGGCCGGAGGACGCCGCCGCTTATTTCGCCGACGGCAAGGAATGCCACATGGCATTTCATTTTCCGTTGATGCCCCGGATGTTCGTGGCCATCCGCATGGAGGATCGGTTCCCGTTGACTGACATATGGGCGCAGACGCCGGCGATCGATAGCAGTTGTCAGTGGGCGCTTTTTCTCCGCAATCATGACGAACTGACGCTCGAGATGGTGACCGACGAGGAGCGCGACTATATGTACCGCGCCTACGCCCGCGATTCGCAGATGCGGGTCAACCTTGGCATCCGACGGCGCCTTGCACCGATTCTCAACAACAACCGCCGCACGATCGAACTGATGTACGGCCTGCTCCTGTCGCTGCCGGGCACGCCGGTTATCTACTACGGCGATGAGATCGGCATGGGCGATAATGTCTATCTGGGCGATCGCGACGGCGTGCGCACGCCGATGCAATGGAGCGCCGATCGTAACGCTGGCTTCTCTCACGCCAATCCGCAACGGCTCATCCTGCCGGTGGTCATCGATCCCGAGTATCACTATCAGGCAATCAACGTCGAAGCTCAGGAGTGCAATCGACACTCGCTGCTGTGGTGGATGCGTCGGCTGCTCGCGTTGCGCCGTCAGTTCAAAGCCTTCGGCCGCGGCTCGATTGATTTTTTACGCCCTGAAAATCCCAGAGTACTGGCTTTCGTGCGCGCGTACGAAGACGAGCTGGTTTTGGTCGTCGCCAACCTGTCGCGCTTTGTGCAGTACGTCGAACTGGACCTCTCGCGCTTCAGGAACATGATTCCGGTCGAGCTGTTCAGTCAGGCGAGGTTTCCGGCGATCGGTGAGTTGCCTTATCTTCTGACGCTCGGACCGCATGGTTTTCTCTGGTTTGCGCTGCAGACCCAGGATACTACCGAAGCGGCGGTGCGGATGACGCAGTATGAAATTCCGCGGATAGCAGTCGATCTGCGCGATCCGTTCAATAGTCGCGTTTTACAGGATGCTCTTAAGCGCTCGCTGCCACAGTATCTTTTGAGCGCGCGATGGTTTCGCAGCAAGGCGCGCACGATCAAGGGTGCGTCGATTAAGGAAGCCGTACCCCTTCGCGAAGAGGAAGATTCCAACCGGCTCGCTCTCATTGAAGTCGAGTACACCAACGGCGAGCCGGAAACCTATCTCCTGCCGCTGGCGCTGGCCGCCGGCGATCGGGCGGCCGAGATTCGACAGCAATGGCCGCTGCACGTGGTCGCCGAGCTTTATTCGCCGTCGCGAGAGGCTGCCGCCGATTCCGCGCGGCTCCTCTACGATGCGACGGTCAATCCCGATTTTGCCAGAGAGATTCTCGCGCTCATTCGACAGCATCGCGGATTAAAGCGCGACCAGAGTGAACTCCTGGGCGGTATAACGCGCGCCCATCCCGAGGAGCTCTGGACCGAACCGAGCCTGGAGCCGCGGCTGCTCAAGGCCGAGCACAGCAATAGTTCGATCGTCTTCGGCGACAGGATGATTCTCAAGCTGGTGCGGAAGATCGAAAGCGGCGTCAACCCTGATGTCGAAATCGGCCGCTTCCTCACCGAGCGGGCCCGTTTTCCGCATGTTCCGCCGCTGCTCGGCTGGCTCGATTACAAATCGGCCGGAGCGCCCCCGTTCGGCCTCGCGATTCTGCAGGCGTTCGTGCCGAATCAGGGCGACGCCTGGGAGCTCAGCCTGCGCGAGCTCCAGTCCTACTTCGAGCACGCCGTGACCCGAGTGAGGACCAGCGCGCCGTCCGCCCCGCCGCTGCCCGATTTGCTCGAGCGCCTTGAACCTGATGCGCAGGCGGCCGAAATCATGAGCGGCTACCTCGATATCGGTCATCTGATGGGCCGACGGGTCGGTGAGCTCCATCTTGCGCTACTCTCCGACCGCACTGACCCGAACTTCGCGCCGGAACCGTTCACCACCCTCTATCGACGATCAGTCTACCAATCGATGCGCAATCTTTTGGGTCGCGCGATGCGCCTGCTGCAGGGACGGCAGCGCAGCTTAGCGGCGGAGCTGCGCCCCATCGTGAACGATATCGTTGCCCATCAGGACGGGCTGGCTGCGCGCTTCGAGAACTTCCTCAAACGACCCTGCAGCGTGGTCCGGATGCGCTGCCACGGCGATCTCCATCTGGGACAGATGCTCTTCACCGGCAATGATTTTCTCATCATTGACTTCGAGGGAGAAACCGCGCGCCCGCTGTCCGAGCGCAGATTGAAACGCGCGGCGCTGCGCGACGTCGCCGGCGTCGTGCGATCATTTCAGTACGCGGCGCTGTTCGAACTGACCAATCAGATCAAGCTTGGGCGCCTTGGCAACGCGGATTTTGCGGCGCTCGAACCATGGGCGCGCTTCTGGGATACTTGGGCCTCGTGGGCGTTTTTGCGGGGCTACCTCGAAACCGTCGATGACGCTCCCTGTGTGCCGCGCGATCGCTCTGAACTGAGCATGTTGCTCGAGGTCTTCATCACCGAGAAGGCGATTTATGAACTTGGCTACGAGCTCGATAACCGACCCTCCTGGGTCTTCATGCCGCTTAACGGCGTTGCCCGCCTCCTCGGCCTGCCCGGCGTGGTCCCCGACCTCACCGCGCTCGGCGATACCTCTCCGACCTGAAACCGCTCCGTGAAGGACCCGGCGATAGCGCTCCTGCCCGCCCCGCCGCCGAAGATGACCCTCTTCTCGGTCCCCGAGTTCCGGCGCGCCATCCGCCGATTGATGCTGGCGTTGCTGCTGTGCGCGATAGTCGGCGCCAGCAGCGCAACCGCCGCGACTACGGCGCGGACCGGCCCCTTCTTTCTGCCGTCGGGCGCGGCTGCCCAGGTGGTTTCGGTCGTGCCGACCGGCGCCGCCGAAGCAGGAATAACCGTGGTGACCGAGGCGGTGGCCGTCAAAGAGAAGGGTCCTGCGGCCACCGTCAGGAAATTCGGTGAGGTGTACACCTTCAGCCCGACTTTTATTGCCGTTCATCGTGATGAGCCCACCCAGATTGAATTCTGGAATCTGCAGCCGGACGACGAACATGACTTCGCTCTGATTGGCCCCGACCTCAAGGTGCTGATGTACGAAAAGCTGCCGCCGCTGACCCGGACCTCCTGGGTCTTCACCTTCCATCGCGTCGGCTTGATCGAGTTCAAATGCCTGCGCCATCAGCCCGAGATGAGTGGGCAGATTCTCGTCCTGCCCCCGGCTGGAAGCTGATTTTGGACCTGTCCCTTTCGGGTATCCGCAGTCTCGTCGTCGAGTCTGACCGCGTTCGCGAGCTGGTCGAACTGATGCGCCTTTTCTTTCGTCTCGGCGTGACCGCTTTCGGCGGCCCGGCCGCGCATATCGCGATGATGGAGGACGAGGTCGTTCGCCGCCGACAGTGGCTTACGCGCGAAGCCTTCCTCGACATGATCAGCGCCTGCAATCTGATCCCGGGTCCGAATTCCACCGAGATGGCGATCCATATCGGCCATCGGCGGGCCGGTTTCGTGGGCCTGCTGGTCGCCGGCATATCGTTCATCGTCCCGGCGGCGTCGATCACGATCGTCCTGGCGTGGGCTTATGTCCGCTTCGGCCATCTGCCAACGGCTGCCGGTGTGCTCTATGGGATCAAGCCGGTGATTATCGCCGTGGTCCTGCAGGCAATCTGGCGTCTGGGCCGCGTGGCTCTGCACACGCCGACTTTGATCTTACTGGCGATAGTCGCGACCGCGGCGGCGTTTTTCGGTGTCGACGAAATGATCGTGCTGCTCGGCGCTGGTGTCCTGGCGATCCTGACGCTGCGGATGCGCGAGGGTTTGAGTGCCGTCGTTGCCGCCTCGGCCACCGCGGTCAAGGCTGGTGCCGCCACCGCTGCACCTTTCGCGCTCGGCGCGCTTTTTCTGATCTTCCTGAAGATCGGCGCGGTACTCTTCGGCAGCGGCTATGTGCTTCTCGCCTTTCTGCAGGCCGATCTGGTGGATCGTACCCACTGGTTAACCCAGGCACAGTTGCTCGACGCCGTCGCAGTGGGTCAGTTCACCCCCGGACCGGTCTTCACCACCGCGACCTTTGTCGGCTATCTGCTCGGCGGCAATCTCGGCGCGCTCGCGGCCACGATCGGCATTTTTCTGCCGGCGTTCTTCTTCGTTTCGATCAGCGGGCCGCTGCTGCCCGTGGTGCGCCGCTCACGCCTCGCCGGAGCCTTTCTCGACGGCGTCAACGCCGGCTCCTTCGCCCTGATGGTCGTGGTGACGTGGCAGCTCGGACGCACCGCGATTGTCGATTGGCCGACACTCGCTCTCGCCGTCGCCAGCGCGGTTCTGTTGCTGCGTTTTCGCCTGAATTCGGCCTGGCTGGTGATCGGCGGTGGGAGTATCGGCGCACTTCTGACGCTCGCCCACTAAGCGAACGTCGCCGCGGGGATTGATCCCGCAGAACCGTTGCCGGCGACCATGGCTCGCGAGAATCAGCTCTCTTCGTCCTCGGCAGCCGCTTCCGGCTTGAATGCCGGTCCGTCCTCATCCTCGGCAAGCCGCCGCGCCACGATGATGAAGGCGCTGTGCGCGACCATCCGATGAACCGGACGGACGCTCATCCCCTTGACGTGCCAATGGCGCATCAAGGTCTCGAAGCTCTCGATCTCGGCGAAGCGCGGATGGAATTGCAGGCTCTCGACCACCTCTTTGAGCTGCAGCGCCGTCGGCACATAGGTCACGAACACCCCGCCCGGGCGCAGGGCCCGGGCCACGAGATCGAGCGCGCGACCCGGTTCCGGCAGGTCGAGAAACAGGCGGTCAACGTCGCTTTCGTCAAAGCCTTCGTAGAGGTCGCGGACCTTGATTTCCCAGTTGGGCGCCGCGCCGAAGAAGGTCGCGACGTTGCGCCGGGCGCGGGCGGCGAAGTCCTCGCGCAGCTCATAGGAGATTACCCGCCCGGTGGGGCCCACCGCCCGCAGCAAAGCGATAGTAAAGGCGCCGGCGCCGACTCCGCCCTCGATTACGGTCGCCCCCGGAAAGACGTCGCCCCACAGGAGCATCGGGCCGGTATCCTTGGGATAGATCACTTGTGCCGCCCGCGGCAGTAGCGGAATCAGATCGGCATAGGTCGGCCGCATCACGAGGAACGGCTCGCCGGAGCTGAACCTGATGCGGGCGCCCTCGGCGCGGCCCCACAGCTCATCGGCGAGGATCTCGCCGCGGATGAGCAGTTTGCGTCCGCGTTCGAGAACCTTCAGATAGCGACGCCCCTTGCGATCGATGAAGACGACGGGATCGTTTTCGGCCAGCGGTCGGTTCAAGATGGTTCAGGGTTAGACGGGATCGGGCGCCGACGCAATCCCGCCGGCGCCCGATGTCGGGTGCGAGGTTTTGTGCCGACTCAAGAACTGCGCGCGGTATGACCTCGCTCGCGACTGGCAATCAACCGAATCATGCTTAAGTTCAACCTCCGCGTTCGCTGTCGCGGTCACCTGATATTGACTGTGGCGGTCAGCGGCATTTAGGCTACTATCATTCCGAGCACTCGATCATCCCTTCAGCGGGAAGATGGTGATCGGCTTTTTTTGGACTCTCTCGGACGCGTTTTAAGCGGATAATTATGGCTGAGAAGAAAGCAAAGACGGCAGAAAAGGGCGGCGGGCAGATTCAGCGCAAGCATATGTGTCCAAGCTGCGGTGCGGAGGGCAAGGTGACGATGTTTGCCGGTTACGGCCGGCGCGGGTTCTACGTCGTATGCGAAAAGAACTGCGGCTATATCGGCCGCACCCGCTAGCGGAGGCCGCCCGCCATGGTGCGCACGCGCAAGAGCAAATCCTCCCCGAAACGCGATCTGATCGCGGGTTTGAACAGCGCCGCCGAAGAACCGGTCGATGACAGCGACTTACCCAAGGATGAAGCCGGGCGCAAAAAGATCAAACGCCAGTATCACGAGCTGTTGGGCATCCGCCTCGAGAAACTCAAAGGGCGCATCCTGAACCGCGAACGCATCAACAAGACCATCGAGGGCATCTACTTCATCTGCGCGAAATGCATGAAGGTCTGCCACTCGCTCGATGAGGGCCTGCAGGAGGATCCGGCGAACGTCAACAATCTCTGCGACAAGTGTGCGCGGAGCAAGCCGGCCGCGGCCTGAGCCTTCCGCCACTTGCACCTTGGGCTGAGATCTGCGATCACCCTACTGTCGCACGCGGCTGACCGCTCACCCTCCGGCGATGGATCGCACGGCAGCGGTGCGACTGGAAGCCTCTAAATGTCCCTCCAACTGATTCGTCCCGACATCAATATTGATTTCGTCAGCAAGCGTTATTTCTTCGTCACGCTCTCGACTCTGATCAATCTGGCCGCGCTGGTCTGCCTCTTCACCATCGGTTTCAACTACGGTGTCGATTTCAAGGGCGGCAGCGTGGTGCAGATCAAGTTCGATCATCCGACCAATGCGGGACGGATTCGCCAGGCTCTGGCGCCGCTCAATCTCGGCGACGTGACGGTGCAGGACTTCGGCGCCCGCGACCAGAATCAGTACCTCATCGGCTTTGAACAAATCCGCAACATCGGCAGTATCGGCAGCAGTATCAAGAACGCCATCGACCAGAGTTACGGCGATTCCAACCGGGTCGAAGTGCTGCGCGTCGAAACGGTCGGCGCCAAGGTGGGCAGCGATCTGCGCCGGCGGGGCTTTCTCGCGGTCAGCCTTGCGACCATCCTGATGGGTATCTACATCGCCTTTCAGTTCCGCGGCGTCAGTTGGAGTTTCGGCGCCGGCGCTGTCATCGCCTTGGTTCACGACGTGCTGGTGGTGAGCCTGGCCTTGATCCTGTCCCACCTGGAGTTCGATCTGACCACGCTCGCCGCGCTGCTCACGGTGATCGGCTACTCGGTCCATGACACGATTATTGTTTCTGATCGCATTCGCGAGGATTCGGCGAAACGGCGCCGCGAACCGCTCGCCTCCATCATGAATCGCGCGATCAACGAAACCCTCTCGCGAACCGTACTGACCTCGGGAACGGTGCTCGCCGTGCTGGCAGCACTGCTCGCGCTTGGTGGTCCGATTCTGCGCCCGGCCGCTTTTACCCTGTTCGTCGGCATCATCACCGGGACCTATTCCTCGATCTATATCGCCGGCCCGGTGGTGCTCTTCTGGGAGCGCGGGCATGGCCCGCGACGCGCAAGCGCTCGCGCCGCCTGAGGCGCGGCTTGGCCCGATTTGCGGTAGGCAGCCCTGAGTGCCATCGAGCTCCATACCAGCCGAGGCCGCTATCAACTGCAGCTAGTCGCCGTCGAGGGTTCGCCCGCGGAACCCACCCTGACGCTCACGCTCGAGCGCGCAGACGGCATCGAGCGGGTCTCCCTGCAATGCATCGTCACGCGCGACCTCGAGCCGGCGCCGGCCGCGCAGCTCGCGGAGCGGCTGGCACCCTGGCTTCAGCAGCACTTTGAAGAGACCCGCGAAGCCGCGCTGAAAGCTATCCGGACTGACCGTAAGCTTCTGATAATTCGCTTCGACGAGCAGTGCCCGGGACCGTTTACGAGTCGCTGACCGCGCGGTAAGGTTGCCGCAGCGATGCCGACCCGTTATCCTGCCGCGCCATCGGGAAATTTTTTCGGGTCCGCTTTGACATTGCGACTGCTCCAGCCATAATATACCCAATAGGTCCACTATTCGCGCTGCTCAATTCGCGCGGTGAGGAGCCAAGAGGGCACTGCATGCTGAAGCTGCCGATCTACATGGACAATCACGCCACCACGCCCACGGATCCGCGGGTGCTCGAGGCGATGCTGCCATATTTCACCGAGAAATTCGGCAATGCGGCTAGCCGCAATCACAGTTTCGGCTGGGAAGCGGAAGAGGCGGTCGATCGTGCGCGACAGCAGATTGCGGCGCTGATCAATGCCAAACCTAAGGAGATCATCTTTACCAGCGGAGCGACCGAGTCCGACAATCTTTCGATTAAGGGCATTGTCGAGTTCTACAAGGATAAGGGCAACCACGTCATCACCTGCGTGACCGAGCATAAGGCGGTGCTCGACAGTTGCCGCGCGCTCGAGCGGGCCGGCAAGGCGGTTGTAACCTATCTGCCGGTCGACAAGTACGGGATGGTCGATCCTGACGACGTGCGCAAGGCGATCACCGACAAGACCGTGCTTATCACGATCATGTACGCCAACAACGAGATCGGCACGATCCATCCCGTGCGCGAGATCGGCCGCATCGCGAAGGAGAAGGGCGTCATCTTCCACTGCGACGCTGTCCAGGCCGCCGGCAAAGTGCCGCTCGACGTCGAGCGCGACGGCATCGACCTCGCCTCACTCAGCGCGCATAAGCTCTACGGCCCCAAGGGGATCGGCGCGCTCTATGTACGCTCGAAGGGACCCCGCGTGCGCCTCACCGCACAGATGGACGGGGGCGGCCACGAGCGCGGGATGCGCTCCGGCACCCTGAATGTCACGGGTATTGTCGGCTTCGGCAAGGCCTGCGAAGTCGCGCAGGGCGAAATGGTCGAGGAGGCGCGCCGCCTGACCGACCTCCGCAACCGCTTGCAGGCCGGCATCTTCGAACGCCTCGACGAGGTCTCGCTCAACGGTCATCCGACCGAACGGCTGCCCGGTAATCTCAATCTGAGCTTCGCCTACGTCGAAGGTGAGTCGCTACTGATGGGTATCAGCGACGTGGCCGTGAGCTCCGGCTCGGCCTGCACTTCGGCAACGCTCGAACCCTCTTACGTGATTCGCGCGCTCGGCGTCAGCGACGAGTTGGCGCATAGCTCGATCCGCTTTGGCCTCGGACGCTTCAACACCGCCGAGGAGGTCGACTTCGTCACCGATCGCATTGCCCGCGAAGTGACCCGTCTGCGCGATATGTCGCCGCTATACGAAATGGCGAAGGAAGGGATCGATCTCAAATCGGTGGCTTGGAAGGCAGACTAATCCACAAGACGGCGTTTGCAACTGATACGCGGCCGGCGCCGCGCCCGGGTGAATAACAATGGCTTACTCCGACAAGGTAATCGATCACTATAACAACCCTCGCAACGTGGGCAGCTTTGCCAAGGACGAGGAAAACGTCGGCACCGGCGTGGTTGGCGCGCCGGAATGCGGCGACGTTATGAAGCTGCAGCTCAAGATCAATCCGGAAAGCGGGATGATCGAAGATGCCCGCTTCAAAACCTTCGGCTGCGGCAGCGCGATCGCGAGCTCCAGCTACGTAACCGAGCTGGTCAAGGGCAAGCATATCGACGAAGCCATGGCGATCAAGAACAGCGCTATCGTGAAGGAGCTCAATCTGCCGCCGGTCAAGATCCACTGTTCGGTCCTCGCCGAGGATGCGATCAAGGCAGCGATTACCGACTGGCGCAAGCATCGGGTGACGGACGAGACGCCGAAGAAGGCGGAGAGCGTCTGAAACGGATTTGCGATGGTTACGCTTTCGGATCGCGCGGTCGGTAAAATCAAGCAATTGGCCGCAGATCGGCCCGACGGCGGCCTCCGCGTAAAGGTCGTCGGCGGCGGCTGCTCCGGCCTTCAGTACCGGATGGAGATCGATTCGGCCAAGGAGCGCGACAAGGTCTTCGAGCGCGACGGCGCCCGCCTCATCGTCGACAAGAAAAGCTTTCTCTACCTGAACGGCTCGGAACTCGACTATGCCGAAGAGCTGATGTCTTCCGGCTTTCGCCTGGTCAATCCTAATGCCAAGCGCACCTGCGGCTGTGGCGAGTCGTTTACGGTCTGAGTTCCCGGATGACGCTCGAGCGTCGCGCCTATGATCCAATGTCCGTCATGCGGGCGGCTCGCTGAGCCATCTCTCCAATGTTCGAACTGCAGTGGACCGTTGCCCGCAAATGTGGACCTGTTTACGGCTCTGGGTCTGCCCCGCAAGCTCACGATCGCCCCGGAACAGCTCGAAGCGACCTATCATCGGCTGGGGCGCGAGCTTCATCCTGATCGCTTCGCCGCCGCCCGGCCCGAAGTTCGCAAAGCCAGCCTGACTGCAACTTCTTTACTTACTCGCGCTTATCGAACCCTACGCGACCCAATTTCCCGAGCCAACTACTGGCTCGAGCTTCATGGACGTAAAGCGCGCGAGAACGGCAGTCGCGTGCCCGCAGACGTTGCGGAGATGGTCTTCGATATCCACGAAGAGCTGGCCGAATTTGCGCAAAGCCGTAACGCCGTACCGGCAGATGCGTCTGATCTGACGGAGCGTGTAAACGAACGGCGAATGGAGATCGTAAATCGACTCGAGGCGCTCGACCGGGAGCTCGCCGCGACCTTTTGCAGCCTCGACCAGGTTCAGGATGCGCCCCCGGACGAATCGGTCGCGCAGTTGCTCAGTATCCTTAGCCGAAGAGCGTACCTGCGTACTTTGTTAAGAGATATTGAAAAAGCACTTGACACGCGGCCGTCAGCCTGACTAAAAGAGTCCTTTCATTCGGCCTTATAAGCAATTCTTTTGGCAACAGCATCGCGATATTAGAATCCGAAATGAATCGCGTTTTTGGCATAGACCTCGGCACGACCAATAGCCTGATCGCGGAGATTCGCGACGGCGTGCCGCACGTCCTGCGCGACCCGATCACTGGAGCCGCTTTGGTGCCCTCCGTGGTGGCGCTCGACGCTCAGGGCCGGACCTTTGTCGGCACCGAGGCGATCGCGCTCGAGGAGCGCGCCGACGCCGATATCGTCGTCGTGCGTTCGGTCAAGCGCTACATGGGTCTCGGTGCGGACGATCTCGATAAGAGCGACCGCCAACGATACAACTTCGCCGAAACCTCCGGGTCGGTGATTCGCTTCAGCGTGGGCGATCGCAGCTTCACCCCGCCCGAGATCTCAGCCGAAATTCTCAAGTCACTGAAGCAGCGCGCCGAAGCTATCCTCGGCGGTGAACTGGTTCAGCGGGTGGTGATCACCGTGCCCGCCTATTTCAACGACGCTCAACGCCAGGCCACACGCGATGCCGGGCGTCTGGCGGGACTCGAAGTCGTTCGCCTGCTGAACGAGCCGACGGCCGCGTCCCTCGCCTACGGACTGCAGAAGGCGACCGAGGGCAAGGTTGCCGTGTACGACCTGGGCGGCGGCACTTTCGATATCTCGATCCTGAATATCAAGGGCGGAATCTTCGAAGTACTCGCCACCAATGGCGACACGCATCTGGGCGGAGACGATATCGACCGCGCCGTCGTTGACTGGCTGCTCGGCGATGCGGGCGGCGCGATCGCGCAGGACCGGAGCGCCTGGAATCGCGCACGAAGCGCGGCCGAGGCCGCCAAGCGCCGTCTGTCGGACGACGAAAGTACCCCGGTAGCCCTGGATACCCCAAGCGGCAGGCTCGCCAAAGAGCTTCGGCGCGACGTGCTCGAAGGTCTCGCCGAGCCCTTTGTTACCCGCACGCTCGAATGTTGCCGGCGCGCGCTCGCCGACGCGGGCCTGAAGCCGTCGGACATCGATCAGGTGGTCCTGGTTGGTGGCGCTACCCGGATGCCGCTGGTGAGGCGTCGCGTCCAGGAGCTGTTTGGCCGCGATCCGCTCTGCACGCTCGATCCCGACGAGGTGGTGGCCCTCGGGGCGGCCGTCCAGGCCGGCGTTCTTGCGGGTGGCCAGGGCGACATGCTGCTGCTGGATGTGGCGCCGCTTTCGCTCGGCATCGAAACCATGGGCGGCGTCCTCGAACGCATTATTCACCGTAATACGACCATCCCGACGAGCGCGACCGAATCCTTCACCACCGCGGTGGACAATCAGACGCACGTCGACATTCACGTCGTCCAGGGCGAGCGTGAACTCGCGCGGGACTGTCGCAGCCTGGCGCGCTTCAAACTCGGTCCGATCGCTCCTCAACCCGCCGGCATGGCGCGGATCGAGGTCACGTTTTTGATCGATGCCAACGGCATCCTTAACGTCACTGCCCGCGATGAGCGTACGGGACGCGAACATTCCGTCGATGTCAAGCCAAGCTACGGGCTCACCGACGAGGAAATCGAGCGGATGCTCGAGGAGTCGATCGACCGCGGTGAGGAGGATATCGAGCAGCGCCTGTTGATAACTGCGCGCAATGATGCCGATCAACTGCTGACAGCGCTGCATAAGCAGCTTATGGAATATAAAGAACTCGCCGATCAGGAAGAGCGCGAAAGGATGGAGCGGTTGGCGGCGAAACTCGAAACGGCACGCGCCGGTAACGATCGGCAATTAATCGTGCGGCTGGTCGAGGAACTCAACGAAGTAAGCCGCCCGTTTGCCGAACGAATCATGGATTTTGCCATCCGCGACGCCCTGCAGAAGGGAGTCCTGGAGCAGTTTTCGCGCTAAGCGCAAGGCGGAGGTTGGCGATGGGACTCAAGTGGGATCAAGCCGAAGATATTGCCGAGGTGCTCAGTGAGAATCACCCCGGACTCAATCCTTTGGATGTGCGTTTCGTGGACCTGCGCCAATGGGTGATTGACCTCGACGAATTCGATGACGACCCGGCAGCCTCCAACGAAAGCAAATTGGAGGCGATTCAAATGGCCTGGAACGAAATTTACGAGGATAGCGAGAGCGACGATTGAATAGCGCGCTCCACATATCGTCCTTAACTTGACTTTAAGACTGCTCTAGCAGGGAGGTGGCGGTGGTGGATGCCCTTGATACTAACGGAGGAAGGATGAACCAGGAGAAAGATACACTGGATGAGAGGCTGCCGACGCTCTTTGAGCCGGATACGCTTCTGCCGATCCAGTATTTTGAGGCGATGCGCCGCAAGCATCTTCTTGAAGGCGAAAAGCGCCTTATTCTAAGTGTGCTTGAAGACGCAATCGAGTGCTTCATGAAGTGTATCAACGCGTCGAGCAGCAAGGGACAACGATTGTTCCGCGACGCTGACGAATGGATCGCACTCGAAGACAAACACTGGGTTTTTTCGTTCGACAACGTCTGCGAGATGCTGGATATCAATCCCGAGTACATGCGACGCGGCCTGCGCGAGTGGAAAGAGCGGAAGCTCGCCGCGCTCGAGCGTGAAGCGGAAGCCCGTCGGCAGGAGGCCGCCGCGCCAAAGACCGCTGCGGCTGACAATGGCCCGGTCGTAACGCTGGCCAAACCCGCCGAGATCAAAGCCGTCGGAACGCCCAAACCCGTGCCGTCGCGCCAGGCGCAACGCAAAGCCGCACCGGCCCGCCTCGCCAAGTCCAGCCGCAAGCTGCATAAGGTCCGTGCCTGACCTGCCACGCCTCAATAACCCTTGGAGGGTGATCGACAGGCGGTCCCTCCAAGGGCGATTACCAGCAAACTAGCCTTATCGTCTCGGCTCCGCTCAACCTTCGGCGGCGCCCTCGCGCGATTGTCATCGCCACATAAATACGGGATATTCTGATGCTCACCGCGACATTCCATATCAGCTTGGGATACGGAGGTTCCTGCAATGGCATTTGAAGAACTGTTGATCGACGCTGACGGACATATCCTCGAGCCGCCGGACATCTTCGAGAAGTATCTGGAACCTCGCTTTCGCGCGCGCGCCACTCGTATCCGCACCGACGACAACGGTTTTGAGTTCTTCGAGGTGGATGGCAAGAAATCGGAACTGACCAGTTCCTCTCTGCTGCATGAACTCGGCGGGATGAAGAAACTGCGCGAGATGGGTTACGCCGAGATCGCCGCCTTCAATGAAGGGCGCCGCAAGCGTCTATGGGAAAAGGCCCAGGAGAAGCATTCGGTCTTCGACAGCCTCGGCAGCGGACGCCGTGAGGACACCTATCTGTCGGGGTGCGCCCCGGGAGCGATGGACCTAAAGGAACGGCTCGACCTGATGGAAGCTGAAGGAATGGCGAAGTCGGTCATTTATCCGACGCTCGGCCTCTTGTGGGAGGCTGAGATGTTCGATCCCGCACTCGCCGCCGCCCACTGCCAGGCCTACAATCGCTGGATCGTTGATTTTTGCAGCGACTCGGGCGGGCGCCTGGTGCCGATCGCCCACCTGTCATTGGGCGATCCGGTGGCCGCTGCCCGGGAACTCGAGCGCGCCGTAAAGGCGGGATGTAAAGGTGCTTTCATCGCGCCGTTTACGATCACCCGCAAACCACACGGCCATCCGGATCACGATGTATTTTTCGCCGCCGCGCAGGACCTCGACGTTCCCGTCGGCATCCATCCGGAGCTGGAACCCCCCGCCTTCAGCGTTCACCATCGTTTCGATGGTATGGGCTGGGCGGATTGGTATTTTGATCTGTTTGCCGCACAGGGCGTGGGGCATGCGTTCGCGACGCTCTTCCAGTACGGCGTCTTTGATCGCTTTCCGCAGTTGCGCGTCGTGGTGCTCGAATCGGGCGCCGGATGGATCGGCTACTGGCTCGACCGCGGCGACGCAATCTACCGGCATACCCGGCTCGGCGGCACCGTTCAGTTGAAGGAACCGCCGTCGTTCTATTTCAAGCGGCAGTGCTACATTTCGGCCGACCCCGACGAACGTTCGATCGCCGCGATGACGCGGCTGGTGGGCGAGGATCGCTTCTTTTGGGCGAGCGACTATCCCCATCCTGATCATCCGGGCGATTACCTCGAGGAGTTGCGCGGGATGGTCGATGGGATGACGGCGACGGCGCGCCGAGGGGTGCTCGGCGAGAATGTCGCCCGCTGCTACAAACTGATGTAGCCGGATCCGGCCCGCGGCCGCGCGACTGGAAGTGATCGCACTGGTCGCGCAAACGGCGCCGCCCTGCGGCCACGCTATGGTCGTCGCACGCGGCGCCGCGGTGTTCGCACAACTTGGTCAACCTCAACGGCGGGGATCGTCAGGCATGGATGTCCGACGATCCCCGCCGTCTGCAAGGCGTCGTCAACCGTTCCACAATTTTGGAAATTCGCCGGAAGCGCTCGGCGCTCCCGGCCCGCAAAGCTTATCGGCCTGGCGCGGGCGCCGGTCGGGGATCAGCGCTCGCTGTTCTCCTCGCTCTGCATCTGATCGATATGTTCGCTGACACGGTTGATTTCGGCCGTCGCGTCATCGACGGACTTGCGCGCCCGATCGGCGGCCGCAGTTGCCGCGGCGGCCGCGGCCTGCGCCTTTTGGGCTTCAGCCTCGGCGGCCGCGGCGCGCGCCTGCGCTTCCTGCGCCTGCTGGATCTCCTGATTCAGCTCGGCCTGCGACGGACCGCATCCGCTAAGCGCGCCTGCGGCGATCAGCACCGCCGAGCAGAGCAGTGGAGCTAACCAGCACCGCCCGCGCGACAAACCGCTCGGCACCGGTTTAATTGCGCGGCGCGAGCGCTTCGAGCACGCGCGGATCGGGCAGCGCTTCGTTATCGACGCGAATCGGCAGGATGCACACGTGCGTGGCTCCGGCCTTGAGATGCGCCTCGATACGATCGCGAATCTTATCGGCGCTGCCCCAGGCGACGATCGCATCGACCAACGCGTCGCTGCAGCCGTTCTCGAAATCCTTGTCCTGCCAGCCGAGCGCCTTCAGATTGTTCGTGTAGTTGGGCAGGCGCGGTACGTAGGTCTTCATATAGGTGCGCGCCATCGCGCGCGCTTTGCCGGGATCGGTCTCGAGAATCACCGCCTGCGCCGCGCAGATCCACGGCTTCGGGCCGATTGCCGCGCGGGCCTTCGCGGTGTGTTCTGGCGGAACGAAATAGGTATGCGTACCCTGCGTCTGCTCGGCCGCCAGCGCGAGCATCTTCGGATGCAGGGCGGCGATAACCACCGGCACCTCTTCCTTCGGCAGCGGTGCGCGATAAAGCGCACCCTTCATCTTCGGCAGATATTCCTTCATGTAGCTGTAGGGCTTGTCGTAGGAATGGCCGCGCAGATTCGTGACGAGCGGCTTATGGCTCACGCCGATGCCCAACAAAAACCGCCCGCCGGAAAGCTCACCAACGGTCTTCGACGCC
Source organism: Pseudomonadota bacterium (assembly GCA_021325355.1). Classification (GTDB taxonomy): domain Bacteria; phylum Desulfobacterota; class Binatia; order Binatales; family Binataceae; genus JAJPHI01. Next base: position 120,162 of record JAJPHI010000016.1, on the reverse strand, counting down.
GCCGCCATTGTAATCGGATCGCGCGCGTAGATATTCGCGATGCCGGTCGCGAAGACGAGTCGTTCCGTATGGGCCGCGAGGTAGGCGCTGTGGGCGAACGGCTCGCGGCCGACGGCTTCGGGAATCCACAAGGCCCCGTAGCCGTGCTTTTCGACCTTTTGTGCGAAAGCGACGCTGTCCGCCGCGCTCATCCCGTCGAGGAAGAACCAGATGCCGATTTTGCCGATATCCATGCCTTTTACATAACTGTCGCGGCGCCAACGAACAAGCACATCGAGCGCTTGCGCTTCCGGTGCGACATGCTTCGCGGACATTTCTGCCGGTTCATTCGCTTTGCCCACCGACGGAACCGCGCCGGCAATCTAAGGCAACTGGCAAAAGACGAGGCTTCTCGTCGCGCTCCCGCCTGCAGCTCAGGAGCCGGTCGGCTTGCCGCGCCTCGACACTGTGCTAAAGACGTGGATCAGGATCTCGCGATGCGGGAGCTGTGCGTATGACCGACATTGAGAAGCTCGTTGCGATCGAAGCGGTCAGGCAGACCAAGGCGCGTTACTTTCGTCTGATGGACACGAAAGACTGGGAAGGATTCGCCGCCGTCTTCGCGCCCGACGCGACCGTTGACTACGCGTCCGAGAATCCTGCGGCAAGCAACTTCAAGGCGTCCGGCGCGGCAAACATCGTCGCGCTGGTGCGACAGATAATCGGTGAAGCGCTGACGATCCATCACGGACATATGGCGGAGGTCGAAATACTGACGCCGACCACTGCCCGCGCAGTTGTCGCGATGGAAGATCTGATCTTCTGGCCTGCGGGCGCCCGCAATCGAACCCTGCACGGCTGGGGGCATTACCACGAGACGTATGAGAGAGTGGCCGACCGCTGGCTCATCAAATCGCTCAAGCTGACGCGCCTGCGCGTCGAAAATACCTGACGACGGATCAGGGCGCTAAGGAGTTGCCAGGTTGCCGCGCAGTTAAAGGAGGCCATCATGAGTGCCGACCCGGGAATCGTTGTCCGACCAATCGCTGGTGCGCTGGGCGCGGAAGTCGAGGGCGTCAGTCTCGCGCGCGTCGACGATGCCGGCTTCGCGCAACTGCACGCGGCGTTTCTGGCGCATCAGGTCCTCTTCTTTCGCGACCAGGAAATCACCCGCGAGCAACAGAAAGCTTTTGCCTGTCGTTTCGGCACGCTGCACATCCATCCGTTCCTCCAGCCGCTCAAGGAGCTGGGCCATCCGGAGTTCGTCGTCCTCGAAAGTGACGCCGCCCATCCGTATGTAGCCGAAGCGTGGCACAGCGACGTCACCTTTGCCCCCGCCCCGCCCCTGGGCTCGCTGTTGCGATGCGTCGTCGCGCCGGAGTATGGCGGCGACACGATGTGGGCCAGCATGTATGCCGCCTATGAAGCGCTGTCCGACAGGATGCAGCGGCTGCTGTCCGACCTGGTTGCGGTTCACGACACCTCCAAAACCTTCTCGCGCCCCGACTATCGGATTGAGCATATCGGCGGCCAACGCGCGCGCGAACCGCTCTCGGCCGAGCATCCGGTCATCCGGACGCATCCGGAGACGCGGCGGAAGGCGCTCTTCGTCAATGCGACCTTCACCACTTCGATCAAGGGCATGAAGTCAGGAGAAAGCCGCGCGTTGCTGGAATTTCTTTTCAGACATATCGAAACGCCGGACTTTAGCTGCCGCTTCCGCTGGCGGTCGAATTCGCTCGCGCTGTGGGACAATCGCTGCACTCAGCATCGCGTGGTCGCCGACCATCTGACGGCGCCGCGCCGCATGGAACGCGTGACCATCAACGGCGACCGGCCCTTCTGAAGGCGGCCGCTTCCCGCCCTTCCGCGTCGCGTCGCGCCTAGCTACTCGCTGACGTGAAATGCGTCCCTCTGTTATTTTGAACCTGGTTAAACTATCGCCCGTCGTGGATCGCCGCCCGCCGGGCCTTGTGCAAAGCCTGTTGACATTCAATTGCCGGGGCGTTCGCGTTCGCTTCGCGATCGCGCTAAACTGTTGATCCATGGCTGGCCCGGATGAGCCAGTTGGGCAGGTCCCAGGAGCTCTGGCATACATGAATCCCCGTTACAACGTGCTCTTCGTCTGTCGTGATAACGCTGCGATGAGCCTGATAGCGGAAGCGCTTTTGCGACGCTTTGGCGGTCACGATTATCACGCCTTCAGCGCCGGGATCCGCGCCGCCGCGCATCCTGACGCCCTGGCGATGGAGCTCCTTCGGGATCGCCGCCTCTGGGACCCGACCCTGCGGTCCAAGGGCGTGACGGAATTTGCTCATCCCGAGGGGCCGCGCTTCGATTTTGTTATCACTCTCGGTGAGCGCGCACCCGCCGGCTTGCCGCGCACCTGGAACGGCGCGCCGAACATGATTCATTGGCGGATCAGTGACCCGCTGGCGGGCGCACAGGATTCCGGACGGCGGGCCGTGACCTATCGCCAGACCCTAATCGAACTTGAAACCCGGATTCGACTGTTTATTCTGGTTCATCAGCGGGACGGGCTGAAGCGCGCCGCCCGCGCCGCCTGACGCGGCGAGCCGCTCTCCTAAAGATCAATCGCCGGGTTGAACCTCGGTCGGCTGCGCTTGTGGCGCGGGCCCGACCTCGGCGTCTGCGGAGCAGAGCCTCGGTTTTCATGCATTCAACCGCTTGACGATTGCGTTCCCGGCTTTTAGTTTGCTGGAAATATGAAAGGCTCAAAAGCTTTGGCGGCACTGGCGGCGCTCGGTCAGGAGACGCGTTTCGCCATCGTTCAACTGCTCGGCCGGAGCGGCGCGCAGGGTATGGCGGCGGGTGAGATCGCCGACGCACTCGGACAGCCGGCGCCCACCTTGTCCTTTCATCTTGCCCAACTGCGGAGCGCGGGACTGCTCGAGTCGCGGCGGGAAAGCCGATCGATCTATTATCGGCAGAAACCTAAAGCGATCAGAAAACTGCTGGAATATCTCGCGGCGAACTGTGGGGGATCGGGAACCGCCAGTTCCTGGCGGCCCACCGCGGCCGGCGGCCGACACGGTAAGAACCGCCTGCGCAGAGCCAAACGGTAGCGCCTACGAAGGGCGTAGATCGCGCGCGGACATCAGCTCGGCGCTCCCGCGAAGCGCGGGCGTCGCCGACGCCGCCACGCCCTGCCCCGCTGACAACATCAGGTAAAGGCCTGCGTAAGAGGCAAGCGCGAAGCAGAACAGCAGACGCAGATTCTTCATCGCCGTAAAGTACGGCACCACCAGAAATCCCAACAGACCAACAAGCACCAGGAGCGCGCCGAGCCGCGTCCCGCGCCGAGCGATCGCCGACCGGTGATCATGCACGTAGCAGGCGACAAAAATATATGCGGGGAGGAAGAGCACCAGATAGTGATCCCAGGCCACGGGAGCGAGCAGGATCGTCGTGATGATCCAGAGGCTCCAGCAGAGGCCGTCGGTGGATGCTGCATCGGGCACGGCGCGCGTGACTTCGGCAGCAAAGTAGATCAGAGCGAGACTGGCGAGCAGCACGAGCGCATACTCTGCCCACACGCGCAGGCCCGGCGTCGGCCGGAAGGCAAAGACCAGCGCCCGCACGTTGGACAGGAGCGAGAGATTGCGCGGGCGTTCGAGCCAGACTTCAGACACTCGCGACTTAAGGAAAAAATCCAGATTAATCGTCGTTCCGTAACGCCAGAGAAGGCAGATCTCGATAATCAGGGCAAAGGTCGCCGCCGCGGCGAGCACCGCCCATCGACGGCGCGCGGCAAAATAGAGCGCCATCGGCCAGGGGAACGCCTTGAGCAAAACCGCCGCGGCTAACAGGGCGCCTGCGGCGCGGTCCGCATCGTGACGCGCCATGACCCACGATCCGACGAGCAGGAGCAGCAGCAGCGGCGTCGGCTGCCCGTAGTGAATCGCCGTTTGAAAGGGTGGGAAAATCAGAGCAAAAGCGAACGCCAGACACGCGAACCCATAACCGGTAGCAACGTCGCTTTCGCGCAGCACGAGGGCTACGGCCGCAAGCAAAGAGAGCACCTGGGCAAGCTCCCAAACCGTATGCGCGCGCCGGCGGTCGATCCAGGTCAGCGGCGAAAAAGCCAGATAAAAAGCTGGCGGATAGCTAATCTGCGTATTCGATCGCAAATAGATGTCGCTACCGTTGTTGAGCGCGCGCGTATCGGCGTAATAGCGACTGAAGTCCTGGCGCCAGTAGCGATCGGAATCGCGCGTAAAGCGCACCACCAGGATGAATCCGGCGGACGCCAAAAGGAATGTGGCCAGCAACCGGCCGACGAAGATCTGCCGAGGTTTCAACCGCATTCCCACCTTGACGATTCGGCCTACGGATTGCGCCAGCGGCGGCCGTCACGCTCGAGCAGTTGGTCGGCGGCGGCGGGGCCGAAGGTTCCGGCGGCGTAATCGTGGAGCGGGATCGCCGGATCGTCGCTCCACCAATCAAGCACCGACTGGACGAACTCCCACGATTTCTCGACAAAGCGCGCACTGACGAAAAGCGTGTGATCGCCGTTCATGATATCCAGCAGCAGCCGCTCGTAAGCGTCGGGCGAAGCTCCGGAGAACTCGCTTTGGTAACGCAGATTCATATGGACCGGGCGGAGCGTGATATCGAGTCCGGGCTGCTTGGCGAGCACTTCGAAGGAAAACCCTTCGTCGGGCTGAATGCGAATCGTGAGCGCGTTCGAGGGCAGTTCGCCGGTACGGTTGAACAGGATCCGCGGCGCATCCTTGAACTGGATATAAATCAGACTCTCGCGCGCCGCGAGCCGTTTGCCGGTGCGGAGATAAAAGGGAACGCCGGCCCATCGCCAGTTGTCGATGAAGACCTTCAAGGCAACGAAGGTCTCGGTGCGCGAGGTGGGCGGGATGCCGGGCTCCTGCAGATAACCCTTAACCGCCGTGCCTTCGACGAGACCCGGGCCATAGCGGCCGCGCACCACCAGATCGCCGGCCCCGCGATGCGATAGCGGACGCAGAGCCCGCAGGACGTTGAGCTTCGCGTCGCGGATGGCATCGGCCTCGAGTGAAACCGGGGGATCCATCGCGATCAACGCGAGAAGCTGCAGGATATGGTTCTGGACCATATCGCGCAGCGCGCCGGCAGGATCGTAGTACATCGCGCGCGAACCGACGCCTTCACTCTCGGCGACGGTAATCTGCACGTGATCGACGTTGCGCGCCCCCCACATCCGCTCGAAGATCGCGTTGGCAAAGCGCAACACGAGCAGATTCTGCACGGTCTCCTTGCCGAGGTAGTGATCGATGCGGAAAATCTGCGACTCGTCGAAGTATTGATGGGCCAGACGGCTGAGCTCGAGCGCGCTGACCAGGTCGTGGCCGATCGGCTTCTCGAGCACGATCCGGGTGAAGTTCGCCGCTCCGGGTTTGGCGATGAGACCGGCGCTGCCCAGGCGCTCGATACACTCGGCGACCGCCTCCGGCGGCACCGACAGGTAATAGATCCGGTTGGGCGGCAGATGACGCTCGGCTTCGAGTTGCTCGAGGCGCTGCCGCAGCCGGTGAAAGCCGTCCGCTTGATCGAGACCGGAGACGTAGTCAAGCCGCGTGGCGAAATCGTTCCAGCATTTCTGGTCAAGTTCGAGGCGGGAGTAGCGCGCCGCCCAGTCGCGCGCATCACTGCGGAACTTCTCCACTGTCATCGGCCGGCGCGCGAATCCGACCACGGCAAAGTTTTCCGGCGCGACGCGCTCGCCGCAGGCACTCAGGTTGTAAATCGCGGGCAGCAGCTTGCGCTTCGCCAGATCGCCCGATGCCCCGAAGATGACGATCGTGCACGGCGCCGCGGCCTGCGTAGCAGCGATGTGAATGCTCTGATCCATTTCAGGGAGTATATGCCGCCGCCACAGGCGAGGCACGGTGCCTTGCCGACGCTCGCGCGTCTCGCGACAATATCCGCGATGAGTGCAGGCAGCGAGGACAGGAGCTCGACGGTAGCCGCCGACGGCGCCGGCGCGACTTTGAATCATCAGCCGAGTGCGTCGCAGCTCCGCGCCTGGCTGCCCGTACTGATCTGGATAAGCCTGCTGTTCGTGCTTTCGACGTCGGTCTTTTCGTCCGCCAACACCTCGCTCATCATCGTGCCGCTCTTGCATTGGCTGCTGCCGTTCGCGTCGCCGAGCACGATCGCGCTGCTGCACGGGCTCACGCGCAAATGCGCCCACTTTGTCAATTATGGGATTCTCTTCTGGCTGCTGATTCGTGGTCCGATGGCCGGACGACCCTACAGCGCCTTCGCGCTGTGTGTCGCGTACGCCTTGCTTGACGAGGGCCACCAGATCTTCGTGCCCGGACGCACGCCATCACTCTATGACGTCGCGCTCGATTCGAGTGGCGCCCTGTTCAGCCGTTTTCTGGCGGCGGCGATGGCGTACCCGCTGGATCCGGTGGCATGACGCGATCGTCATCGATACTCGCGGTGATACGGTCCATTCTGAAAAAGAAGGCGCGCAGATGATGGAGTTCGGCGGGGATCTTCACTTCGCCTGACACCGCCAGATAGGTGAGCTGACCGTAAAGCGCAAAGTCGGCATAGCCGATTCGCCCGAGCAGAAAGCCGCGATTTGCCAGGGTCGCGTCGAGCGGCGCGAGCATCCGGCTCACGCGGGCAAAACGTGCGACGTGCTCCCGCACCATCTCGTCACAGAAGCCCGACCCGTACTTACGTTCGCGTATCAGGCGCCATAGGGCCTCGTGTGCCGGGCCGCGGCGGCGGTAATGGTTGATCAGGTCGGGAATCGCGGCGCGAAACAGCGCGTCTTCCAGTTCGGTATCGAAATAGCGCGCGAGGGCCACGTGGATGCCGCTCCAGTCGGGCGGAAAAATCGTCGGCTCGGGATAGAGTTCGTCGAGGTGGTTGGCGATTTGATCGGAGTCGACGATCGTGCGGCCATCTTCGAGGGTTAGCGCGGGCACCATGATCTGCCCGGAGGCCGCCAGCAACAGCGCGCGATCGACATAATCCACCTCGACGACTTCGTAGGCGACGCCCTTGTAGTCGAGGATTTTACGGACCTTGGCGCAATACGGGCTGGCGGCGAACTGGTAAAGACGCAACATAAGCGCTAGCGCCTGAGCATCTGGCTCATCGTGGTGGCGTTCATAACGCCGAAATTACTGTAGCAGTTATTGAAAATCACGAAGGCGCGACGGACCCTTCCGCGCAGTTGCTGCAGGCGGACGGCCCACTCCTCGAGCTCGCGTTCCGCATAAAGGTACTTGAAGCGTTCGGCCGCACCGCTTGTATGTTTATACCAGTTCTCCCGATTACGCCCGTGAAAACGGACGTAGACCTGATTGGTGGTCGGATCGAGAATCAGCGGCAGCCCCACTCCGGGCGGCGCATCGACGGCGACCAGCGTCATGCGATTATCGCGCAGGAACTTGAGCGTCGCCCTCCGCTCGGCCTCGCCGGCAAACCAGCTCGGATGACGAAACTCAATGGCGATCGCAGCCCCGGGGAGCCGCGCCGGCAGCGACTCAATGAAGTCGAAATTGCTGACTTTTTGCGTGATGTAAGGGGGGAATTGGAACAAGAGCAGGCCGAGTTTGCCGGCTTCGCGCAGGGGCTTGAGGGCGCTCCAGAACATTTCGAAGGCAAGCGCCAGAAGCTCGCGCGAGGGGGCTTTCATGCGGGCCTCGCATCCCGCTGCCGGCAATTCCGCGCGGATAATCCGGGGCAGGCGGCGCGATTCGGCCGCATGCTGCGTCAACCACGCAAAGGCCTTGATATTGAAGACAAAATCGGGCGGGGTCCGCGCCGCCCACAAACGCGCGTTTTCTTCCGACGGCAGAGCATAAAAGGTCGAATCCACTTCGACGGTCGAAAACTGCGAGGCGTAAAACGCGAGACGCGCGGCGGCGCTCCGCGCGGCGGGCGGATAGAAGGCCCCCGACTTGATCAGCGTCGGATCGGTCCATGACGCGGTACCAATCAGGAATTCTGGCGCAACCGCGGGCACGTTAGTTCGCGCAATAAGATACCGTCCTGCGGACCCGAAGGTCCGCAGGTCAATTCGAACCGGCCCGCTCGTTAAGCGAGGAACATCCGCGCCGGTTCCATCCCCTGACCAAGCGTGGACTTGAATACCTTGAAGAGCTGATCGATATCCCAGCGTCCGGTGCCCATCAGCACGCGATCCGGTTTCATGTGCGTGTAGCGCGAGATGCGATAGCCGGAGGCGCCAAACACCTGCCCGGTGACGTCAGCGGCCTCGTCGCTCGCCAGATAGACGATAATCGGCGGAACATTGGCCGGATCCATGGGACTGCCTTCAACCGAGTCACTGCTCGATGGCGCGCCGGCCATCCGCCCGGCGGGGATGGTATCGGTCATGCGCGTCGCCGCGCCCGGAAAGATCGCGTTGCAGGTAACGCCGTATTTCTGCATCGCATTCGCCGTACTGTAGGTGAGGCCGAGGATCCCGGCTTTGGCGGCGGCGTAGTTGGGCTGTCCGGGGCTCCCCTGCGCCGCATTGGACGAGAAGTTGATGATCCGGCCGTACTTGCGTTCGCGCATATGGGCGGTCGCGGGTCGCATCGTGCAGAAATGGCCGCGCAGATGCACATTAAGCACCGCGTCCCATTCCTCGATCGTCATGTTGAAGATCATGCGATCGCGGAGAATTCCCGCGACATTGACCAGGATATCCAGTTGGCCGTATTCGCGGATCGCCTGATTCACCAGGCCTTCGCCGCCATCGGGCGTGGCGATATCGAGATGGTTCGACGAGGCCGTACCGCCGCTCGCCTTAATCTCCTTGACCACATCATCGGCGGGTGAGGTGGTTTCGCGCTGGCCCGCCACAGTTACACCCAGGTCATTGACTACAACTGCGGCCCCCTGCGCCGCGAGTGCTTTGGCCACCTCGCGACCGATGCCGCGCCCTCCGCCGGTGACCGCTGCAACCTTGCCTTCCAGATGACGAGCCATCGCCTGTCTCCCTTTTTCCGACGCCAGATGTTTTTGTGCGAAACCACTTTTATAGCGCAAAAACGGATGCCGCAGGTAGCGATTCCTTTATTCGCGTGAGCGCTCGGGAATCCCGAATTTGGGCCTCACCCGATCGGCAGGTCGTTCGCCCCGACGTTGTACTCCGTCAGCGCGCCGAGGATCGTCAGTCGCCCGATTTTGCCGGAAGGTTCGCTGAACCACATGCTGCCGTCGGCTCCCGCGACGATCAGCATCGGCGTCACGCTGGCGGGGAAACGAAAGGTATGACTGTTGCCGTCGGTCGCCACCCGCGAGATCGCATGCGCGGCAGGAAACGTCACCCAGAGACGGCCGTCCGGACCGCTGGCGAGACCAATCGGCGGCGCCGCCACTTCGAGCACGAACTCGGTCATCTGACCGTCCGGGGACAGCCGCCCCAGGCGCGCTGAACGCAGTTCCGTAAACCAGATGCTGTTATCAGGCCCGCGCACGACCGAGTTAGGCTCGCTTCCCGGATGGGGAAGCGGGAACTCGTCAATGTAACCGTCGGGCGTGATGCGTCCGATCTGATTGCCGCGATTCTCGGCAAAGTAGAGCCTTCCGTCGGCGCCCGCAGCGATCCCTGCGAGCCCGGCGTCGCCCGGCACCTGAAACTCGGTCAAGGTTCCGTGCGGCGTAACGCGGCCGATGCGGTTCGTAACGTGTTCGGTGAACCACAGATTGCCATCAGGACCGAGCGTGATGCTGGCCGGCCCGCAGCGCGGGACCCGCAGCTTGACGTAGACCGTGGAGCCGCTGGTATCGACCCGCCCGATTCGGTTGGACGTCGGATCGGTGAACCAGATCGCGTCATCCGGACCGGTGACCATCCGCTCGATGAGTCCGCCGTCCGAAAGCAGGAAGGTCCTGGTCTCGCCGGTCAGGGAGATGCGTCCGATGCGATTCGTGCTGAACTCGCCGAACCAGACCGCGCCGTCGGGGCCGGTGGTAATCGCAAACGGCGCGGTGATCGCGACCGCGGATTGCGGTCCGCCGGCGGCTACCGTCAGCTTCCCGGCGCTTGCGGCGGACGATGGCGCAGGCGAACTCCATGGCATCGCGGCGCATGACGTCGCCAACAGCGCCAGCAACCAAAGCGTGCTGCGATAAACCCTCAACGCGGCAACTCGATCACGAAGCGGCCTGGGAGCTCAGGAGATTGGTCTCAAGAAAACTGCGTAGCGGTCCGTCAACGCTCGCGCCGAGTTCGTCCGAACCGCGCGGAAAATAGTAGGACTCGACGAAGGCGCCGCGTGTGCGCAGATTGGCGGCGAGATCCTTCGCCTGCGCGACCGGCGCCCGCGTGTCGCGCTCACCATGAAGTATCAGCACCTTGCAATCGAGGCGCGGCGGCAGATGAGCGATCACACTGCGACGGGTCAGCGCCTGACGGCTCGGCCACACCTGGCGCAGGATGCGCAGCTTGGTGCGCAACGATGCCTGCGGCCATAAGGTGAGCGGGTCGTAAGCGCCCGATTGCAGAATCAGCGCGCGCGGTCGCGTATCGGAGTCCATCAAGAGTCCCGCCGCCACCGCGCCGTCCGCCATCCCCCATACCGCAATCCGGCTGGGATCGACCTCGGGGCTGGCTGCCAGCAGATCGAGGGCATGCCGCGCGGCGAGCACCGCCTGCGGACCGACAAAGCGTCCCGGGCCCGAGGATTTGCCGTAACCCGGGATACTGATGCAGGCCACTTCAAGGCCGAGCCGCGCAAAGCCGCGCGTGCTATCGATACACTGGCGCGCGTCGCCGCGATCGCCATTGAGAATGAGCAGGGTCGGCAGCCGCCCCGGTCGGCGCGGTCGCATGCTGAACCCCTCGATCTGGAAGCGATCCTTTCCCGAAGTGATTTGAAAGGAGAAGGAGCGCGTCTTAAGTCCGGGCTCCGCCGGCGCCGCAATTCTTCCGACGCGCCGCGCGCATGCCGTCAACCCCAATCCGGCAATGAGCGCGACCATCGCCAAGACGTGCAACCGGCGGGTTACGGTCGACCCGTCGCCTGCACGCCGGCCGGCGCCTGGAAGTGTCATCAACACGGCGCCGTAATCTATCTTTAACGGACGCCAATTGAAACTGGTTCGGCCGGTCACCGTAAAGGGCTTCGGGCGCAATGTCGGACCCTGCGTTGAATCGAACCGGATTTTAGCCATACTGTACGGTTCAGGCAGTGATGATCCGTGAGCAGTAAAACATCTCCGGTAAGCGCAATTGATTTTGACAAAGGCGGCGGCGTCGTTCCCGTCGTCACGCAGGATTTCGCGAGCGGCCGTCTGCTGATGGTTGCGTATATGAATCGCGAAGCGTTCGAAGAGACGGTCCACACGGGCCGCGCATGCTATTTTTCGCGCTCGCGTAACCGCCTCTGGCGCAAAGGCGAGGAATCCGGTAACCACCAGACGGTGCGGGAAATCCGTATCGATTGCGACGCCGACACGATCCTGCTGCGAGTGGACCAGCACGGCGATCGGGCTGCCTGTCACGAAGGCTACGAGTCCTGCTTTTTCCGCGTACTCGAAGGCGATGACTGGCGAACCGTCGATTCGCGGCGGGTCGATCCGGCGAAATACGGCCCCGGCTACGGGCATCATCCCAAACCTGCATCCTGATCGTGGCTTCTCAACCAATCCTGAAACTTGGCCTCCCGAAAGGCAGCCTCGAGGCGCAGACTCTCGAACTGATGCGCCGGTCGGGATGGCGCATCTCGGTCGGCGAGCGCTCCTATATCCCGCGCGCCGACGATCCGACGTTAAGCTGCCGGCTGCTGCGACCGCAGGAGATGCCGCGCTATATCGCCGACGGCACCCTCGATGCGGGGATTACGGGCAGCGACTGGATCGTCGAAAACGGCGTCGATTTGGTCGAAGTCGAAAGCTTCATTTATTCGAAGGTGTCGCTGCAGCCCACCCGATGGGTGCTCTGCGTGCCCGAGAAGTCGCCGGTGCAGAGGCTCGAAGATCTCGCCGGGAAGCGCGTGGCGACCGAGATGGTGGCCTTCACGCGTCGTCTCTTCGAGCAGCGCAAGGTGCCGGTTGAAGTCGAGTTCTCGTGGGGCGTGACCGAGGCCAAGGCCGCCGACGGGCTCGTCGATGCGGTGGTCGAGGTTACCGAAACGGGTTCCTCCTTGCGCGCCAACGGCCTCAGGATCGTCGAGGAGCTGCTGACCTCGACGCCGGTCCTGGTGGCCAATCAGGCGGCCTGGAGAGATTCGTGGAAACAGGCCAAGATTCGGCAGATCGGCGTCCTGATAAAAGGCGCGCTCGACGCCGAGAGCCGCGTCGGAATCAAGATGAACGTGCCGCGTGAACGGCTCGAAGCGGTGATCGCCCTGCTCCCCTCGATTACCGCGCCGACGGTGGCGCCGCTGTACGCCTCACCGAATCTCAAAGGCAAGGAATGGTGTGCCGTCGAGACCGTTATCGCCGAGCACACGGTACGCGAGCTCTTTCCGCGCCTGCTCGACGCCGGCGCCGTCGGGATTGTCGAATATCCGCTGAACAAGATTATCGGTTGACTCAATTCCTCCGCGCTGTTTTGAAGATCCCCTATGGGCGATGCCAAGACGGCTCTTGATCTGAGCGGCTTCAGTCGAGTGGACGCGACCGGCGCGAGCGATCGGCTGGTTTCATACCTCGAAGGCGCCGCGGTAACTCTCGGTCAACTGCGCGCCCTGCGCCTCGCGCTTTTGCGACTGACCCCCGGCGCCCGCGCGATCGACGTCGGCTGCGGCACCGGCGACGCCGTGCGCGAGCTGGCCGACCTCGCCGGGCCGCAGGGCCGCGCGCTCGGCGTCGATCTCAGCGAGGCGATGATCGCCGAAGCCCGGCAACGTCATGGCGACTCCTCGTCGCCGATCGAATTCAAGGTCGCCGATGCGCGGCAGCTCGGGTTTCCCGACAATCATTTTGACGGTTGCACGGCCGAGCGCCTGTTCGTACATCTGGACGAGCCGGCGCGCGCAATCGCCGAGATGGCGCGGATAACCAGGCCCGGCGGGCGTATCGTCATCAGCGAGCCGGACCTCGACACGATGGCTATCGATACCGCCGATCGGACGGCCGTGCGCGCGGTATGCCGCGCCTTCGCCGACCAGGTGCGCAACGGTCTCGCGGGTCGCCAGCTCTATCGCCTGATGCTTGACGGCGGGCTCGACGAGGTCGCGGTCCATCCTCATCCCGTGATAGTCAACGGCTGGGCCGCGATGAACACGCTATTTCCCTTCGAGCACTTCGCGGGTATCGCCGTGGCCCAGGGGGCGCTCAGCCAGGAGTCGGCGGCCGCGTTATGCGCCGACTTGCGCGCTCGCGACGCCGCCGGGCGCTTCTTCGGCTGCTACGTGGTATTTGTCGTCGCCGCCCGCAAGCCCTGATTCGGGCTGGCGGGGCGGCGACGATCAATCTATTGCATCATCTGATTCAAGCCGCTCGCCGAGCAGTACTTGGTAAAATTGTGATATTCGGGCGGCGCCTGCGTGTTGAAGTAAGGGCCGACCCCCGCCGCATCATAGGTTGACAGATAGGTCGCGTGATCGTTCTGCACGTCCCATACCCCGAGTGTCACGGAATTGGTATTCACGTGACCCAACGGGGGAACATCCTCGGCGCGTGAGGCCCAGAACTGCACTTTCCAGTGCTTGAGGTTCTGATCGAAGATGTCGAGCCACGCCGCGTAGTGGTAGACGGAATCGACGTACATCACGCGGCTGCCGTAACAGTAGCCTTTGGCTTCGGCCGGAATCCGGCGAACGTCGATAATGTCGTAGTCGCGCAACTGCCACTTGCCCCACGAAGGCTTGGGGAAGCCGAGCGGCATGTCCCAATCATCGGGGAAGTGACCGGTCTGATGGGTAAAGTCGCCCTCGAGCACCATCAGCTTCCGCCGTCCCAGGTAGGTCGCGTCAAAGATCGCCAAACCACCGTTGAAGCCTGGCGTAAAATAGTCGTCAAGGACGAGGTCGCTGCCGGCCGCCGGAGCGCATCGCGCCGTCACCGATAGACGCAGCGAACGTCGCAGCGATGGAATAAATACGTAGTCGTCCTGATCACGCTCAGGATTTTTGTAAAATATCGTCAAATTGGTCTCGTACTTCGACTGTTCCGGAGTCACGACGGTGAACCACTGCGTGAACCATGAGTCGCCTGCCTGCGGATAGTTCTGCGGCACGCCGGGATCGGTGTTCCAACCGACCTGGGTGTAGATCCAGACCAGCGTCGTGCAGTTCATGTTGCCGAAGCGATCCTGTGTGCAACTGACCCCCGGATGGTCAAACGGTTGCGCGTAGAGATCGGGCACCCACGAGAGATAATCGTCGGCGAGAATCTTGTAGCCTTTCTGAGGGTCTTTGATTCCGGGATTGAACGCATCAGGAAACGGCGTCCCGCCTTGATAGTTTTTGATATAGCGATGGCCGCTTGAGGTAACGCCGATTGACGTCTGGCTGCCGTACTTTTCGCCGGCTTCCAGATAGGGTTTGGGCTGGCTCAGAATCTGCGTTTCGCCGATCTGAATCTGAGCATCGGCCGGGATCTTCCAGAAATACTTGCCCGAAAACAGGGTCTGCAGACCGTAGGGCATCTCTTCCTTATATTGCTGCCAGTTCGCAGTAGTGATCACGGTTCCGACCGGCACCGGGTTCTGATGCTCGGTGTCCGTCAACCATTGCTGCATCTCAGGCGCAGGTTTGTAGTCCGGCGGAACATAGGTCTGATCCTGAGCGCTCGAGACTCCTCGAGCTGACATCAGGAGCGCCAGTACGCCCAGACCGACCAGCAGCGGACGCGTGAAGAACGACGAGGCATGCATTGTACGCCACTCCCTGCGAGCTCCTTCCGGTCTATTTGTCTAGCCGGTCGCGCTCATGTTTGCCGCGGTGGAAACCCGCGAGCCGGTTTCTATATCGACTGGGGAAGCCACAAGTCAAGCACCCGCAACTACAAGTCAACTCGGCCCGGATCTTAGACCGTCTTTCGCCTTGACGCCAAAGTCTTAGTCGAAACTTCAACGTCATAGGGTTCGTATTGAGACGTGATTGCGTCTTGGGGGGACAGCACGTGCATCGCCGTGGGGGCAAGGCGGGACTTCAGCAATTCTATGCTTTTTTCTGCAACGACCCGTACTCTAGAGCTGTATTTAACTTTTCGATGCTTTAATATTTAATCGCGTGACGTATTCTGTTAATGTTGTTTCCGCGGCTATCCGCATCAGGAAGATAAGGAATTTTGCGTAATTCCTGTCTTCGACGAACGGGGGAACCGACCGACATGCATTTGATAAAGCGAGCAGGTACCTTGGCCGTGATGGCCTTCGGCGTCATGATTGCCGGACGGGCCACCGCAAAGGCGGTCCCGGCGTGCTCAGTTTCCGCCATCGCCGCCATCGCGCCAAAAGGCAGTACCATCACCTCGGCCGCGCCCGCGATCACAGGGTCGGTATCTTACTGCCAGGTGGCGGCATCAATCTCCACCAATCCTCAGCTTAACGACGTTATCAACTACGAAGTCGGACTACCGGACCCGAGCGTCTGGAACTCACGCTTCGTCTTTGTCGGCAACGGCGTCTTCGCCGGGCTGCTCCCGACAGTGGCCGGCACCACCTACTACTTTACCGCGCTACAGGACGACTACGCCGTGGCCGGCACCGATACCGGTCATCAATCGACCGATATCACCGACGCCTCGTGGGCGCTGGGCAATACGACAGCCATCCAGGACTACGACTACCTGGCGGTGCATCAGGTGACCCAGGCGGCACAGTCGCTCATCGCCTCGTATTACGGATCGCGGATTCAGGATTCGTATTTCGATGGCTGCTCGACCGGCGGGCGCCAGGGAATTGTCGAAGCTGAAGACTATCCTGCTGATTTCAACGGAATCGTGGCGGGCGATCCGGCTATCAGCGATTTTCCGCTGGGGTTCAACTGGAACGAGCAGGCAACTTTGGCACCCGGCGGACAGCCGCCGCCGAGCGCCGTCAATCTGGTTGATCAGGCGGTAGTCAAGCAATGCGGCGATCCGACCGGGCCGGCTGCAGGTCTCGTCCTCGACCCGCCGGCGTGCAATTTTCAGGTCGCATCGCTCGAGTGCCCGGCCGGCAAGTCACCCCCCGGATGCCTGACGGCGGCACAGGTGGCCACCTTTGAAGCGATCTATCAAGGCGCGACCGCTGGCGGTGTTCAGTACTATCCCGGTTACAGCGTCAGTGACCCGGCTGACGGCGGCACCAATGACGGCGGTTGGTCAACCGCCATCTTCGGCTGCACAGAGACCTCATGTCCAGCGCCGCAGCCCGGTTCGTCGGAGCCGTGGGGCGTCGCCAATAACGGCGAACCGATAGGCCCGATCCAATGGGTCGTGCAGGACGGTTATCTGAAATACTTTGTCTTTGAGAATGCCAGTTTCGATACCCTGACCTTGAGCTTCGCCAATGTTAACGCGCTGGACGACGTCGACGACGTCACCTCAGTCAACGGCAGCGACGGTTCGAACGTGCAGGGCCTCAATAAGTTCGCCAACCTGGGTCATAAGCTGATCGTCTACCACGGCTGGAGCGACCCGGTGCTGAGTCCCTACGTGAGCCAGAATTTTTATACCAGCGCGCAGAGCGTGCTCGGCGCCAATATGAGCGACAGTGTGCGTCTGTTCATGGTTCCCGGGATGCATCATTGCACCGGCGGACCGGGGCCGAACACCTTCGATATGCTGCCGGCGGTCCGCTCGTGGGTGGAGCAGGGAACCGCGCCGGACGCTATCATTGCGACCCACTACCAGAACAATAATCCGAACAATCCGGTGCAGCGTACGATGCCGCTCTGCTCATGGCCTGAGCTGCCGACTTACAACGGCAGCGGCTCCTATATGCTGGCGTCGTCGTGGTCGTGCGTAGCGCCATAAGTTCGGCGGGGGCGCGCAGACCAACCAACCGCGGCGCGTCAGCGACGTCGCCGGCGTCGATACCGCGACGCCGGCGACGCGATGGCTTTTGACCCCAGCGGGCGCTGGCAGCGGCGTCAGCGCGGTAACATCATCTCGATCGCTTCGTGAATCAGACCGTTCGTCGCCACAAATCCCGGGAGCTTCACCGAGTTTTTGTTGAAGCGTAATTCGCGACCGCTGAGGTCGGTTACGCGGCCGCCGGCCTCGGTCACCAGCGCCGTGCCGGCCGCGACGTCCCATTCGCTCTTCGGCGTCAGCGTGAAGGTGGCGTCAGCGCGCCCGGCGGCGACCAGCGCGAGCTTGTAGGCGACGCTGCCGATTGGATCGACCTTGAGCAGCCCCTCGTAAGCCTTCCATTCGCCGCGCGAGGTTTCGCTGCGACTGGCGAGGACGGTCGCCTCGACGAGCGAATCGCGCCGGGTCACGCCGACGCGCTCGTCGTTCAGGTAAACACCCTGCCCGCGCGCGCACCAGAAGAGCTCGTGCCGGACCGGATTATACGTCACGCCGAGAATCGGCACGCCCCCTTCGGCGAGCGCGATCGCGACCACGAACTCAGGGATGCCTTTGATAAACTCCTTGGTCCCATCGAGCGGGTCGACGATCCAGACGCGCCTCAACCCAAGCCGCGCGCCGTCGTCGGCGGTCTCTTCCGAAAGCCATCCGTAATGCGGAAAGCCGCCGTGGAGCATCTCCTTGAGCTTCTGATCGGCGGCAAAATCGGCCGTCGTGACCGGGTTGTCCTTGCCCTTCTGCGCGACCTCGAAACCGCGCTCGCGGTAGTGACGTTCGAGAATCCCACCGGCTTCCAAGGCGGCCGCTTTCGCCGCGTCAAGCTCGGCCGTCAGGAGGTCGCCGATGGTTCCAGGGGAATCATAAGTGGTGGTCATTGGGTTCGATCCTAGCCGACTGGCCGTCGGGATTCATGCGGCTTTGGCGCGCGACCGTTTTTTGCGCACCTTCGCGTAAGCCTCCTTGACCTGCTCCATCATTTCCTCGCGATGGTCATACAGGCGGCGCGGCTTGCGCGCCTTGCGCCGGGCAAGCGCATAAGCCGCAATCAGCGGCAGGGCGACAGTCGAATCGACGTAGCAGACCACCGAATCCGGCAATCTATCGGGGTCGATTTTACCCCAACTTACCGCTTCGTTAGGGGTGGCGCCCGAAAGACCGCCGGTATCCGGTCGCGCGTCGGTCACCTGCAGGAAATAATCGTGACCCTTCTCCGCGATCCCCATGACCTCCTGAATTTGCGGCTCGGTCTGCAGCATGAAGTTCTTGGGCGATCCACCGCCGAGGATGAACACGGCGCTGTTGCCCCCGCTCGCTTTGGCGGAATATACGATCGCGGCCGTCTCGTTGACGTCGACCAGGGGATCGAGCCGCAACTGATAGCCTTCCAGCTCGAGCGCGGCCAGGTTCATGCCGATCGAGGAGTCGCCCGGCGACGACGTATAGACCGGCACGGCGTATTCGTAGGCCGTCGCCAACAGTGAGCGACGCGGCAGTTTCAAGACGCGTTCGCGCTCGGCGACGTAGCGCCCCGCCCGGTAATGAAACTCCGCGGTACCCATCGCGTGCTGGAATTCCTCGTTGCGCGCCACCTCGCGAAAGAAGGCGTCGGTCGAGAGCAGCACCCGATAGTCAAAAAAGATATCGTAGATGCGCACGACGCCCGACTCGCGCAGCGCGACGTCGTCGGCCTCGGCCGTGCCCTGGTAGAGCTTGAGCCCGAGCCCGAAGTGCGTGTCATGGTAGAGGTTCGCCCCGGTCGAGACGATCCAATCGACGAAGCCGTTTTCGATCAACGGAATGATGCATGACATGCCGAGGCCGGCGGGCGTCAGCGCGCCCGTCAGGCTCATCCCCACGACCGTATCGGGTTCGAGCATTTTTTCTGCAAAAAGACGGCACGCCTCGCGCAGGCGGCGTCCGTTGTAAGCCATGAAGGCACTATCGATCAGTTCGGCCGCGCTCATGTCGCCGCGAATCGCCCGCGGTTCGATGGGCGCGCCGCTCAGGTAGCGGTTGTTCTTCTTGCCAGCAGCCATCGCCGATTCCTGTAGTTTGCGTCGCCAGCATCGTAGCGGCGATACGCCCCTCATGCTATCGAGTCTCTGTCATCCCCGATCATAATGAGCGGAGCGCGACCGATGAGCCCTTCGACCACGCTGAAAGAGCAATACAGGAACGCCGCCAACTTTCTGCAGCGGCTGACGCTCCATCGACGCTTCGGCACCAATCGTTACGGCTGGTATCGCTGGGTGTTTGAGCAGATCGAGCTCACGCACCCGCCGCGCATCCTCGAACTCGGATGCGGTCCCGGAGCGCTGTGGAAGCGCAACCTCGCGCTCGTGCCGCAGGAGGCTTTCGTGGTGCTGTCGGATTTTTCGTCCGGGATGCTTGACGACTGCGTGCGGAATCTCGGACCGCTGACCGCCCGCGTCAGATTATGCCGTCTCGACGCCGCGCATCAGCCCTTCCGCGACGGCAGCTTCGACACCGTGGTCGCCAACATGATGCTTTACCACGTCAGCGACCGCGCCAACGCGCTGCGCGATATCCGTCGGATCCTCACGGTGGACGGCAGGCTTTATGCCACCACCCAGGGGCGCGGCTCGATGCGCGAACTGAACGATGCTGCGTGGCAGATTCTCGGCGTCAGCGGGCGCACCTCGGCCGCCGATTCGTTCGGACTGGAGACCGGTTATGATCAGCTTCGCGAAGTGTTCACCCGCGTCGAATGTCGGCGCTACGAAACTCAGCTTCGCGTCACCGAAGCGCAGCCCCTGCTCGACTACTATCAATCGATGAAACCCATGGTCGATGCGCCACCGGAGCGCTGGTCAGCGTTGTTCACCTTCTTCGCGCAAGCTATCGCTCGCGACGGCGAAATCGCGATTCCAATCGACCTCGGGATGCTGATCGCGAGCAACTGAGCACACCGCCGGCGCGTGACCATAAAGCGACCGTGAGCACAAAGGGCCAGTGACTACAAAAGCAAAGAGGAGAAAGGGCTTCGCATGGGATTGCCTGCCAGTGTCCGGATGCGATTCGATCACATCTCGATTGCGGCGCGTTCGATTGACCGCGGTGTCGAGTGGTTCCGACGTTATTTCCCGGTCCACCCGCGCAGCCCGAAGCAGATAAGCGAGCAGGCGCGCGGCGGTTTCCTCTGGCAGGACTTCTATCTGGGAGGCACTGCGGTTGAGTTTATCGAGGAGTTGCCGGGCCGCCAGGACTTTATCACCGAGTTTATCCGCAAGCGCGGCGAAGGCTTTCATCATATCTCATTTGAAGTCGACCGCCTCGACCCGGTGGTCGAAACCCTCGCCGCGCGTGGCGTCCGTATCGTCGACCACCATGATCTCGCCGACGGCACACGCACGGCGTTTATCTCGCCGCGATCGGCGTTTGGCGTGCTGATCCAGTTCTGGCAACCGGTCGATTACGACCAACCGATCCCGCGCCCGGAGCCGGACGGCCTCGCTCGGTTTGATCATATCGCGCTGGCGGTGCGCGACCTCCGTCAGGCGATGTCGTTCTTCGCCGAGCATCTGGGAGCGACGATCACGCACGAGCCCGTAATCAGCGCCACCCAGGGCAACTTCCTGCTCGCGCATGCCGAGGTCGCCGGCATGACCTTCGAGTTTCTTCAGAGCCCCGGTCCCGGCACCCCGGACGACTTCGTCGCGAACTTCATCGAGCGGCGCGGCGAGGGGCTGCATCACTTTACCGTCGACCTGAAAGACTTTGACGCGATCGTCGCGCGGCTCAACCGCGACGGCGTGCGAGTGGTGGGCAAGGACACCAACTATCGCGGTGAGCGGCAGTTCTTTATCTCGCCCCGCTCGGCCTTCGGCACCCTGATTCAGGTCTGGGACGGCCTCAGCGGTCCGCGCGAAGGCAGCGAGTAACGACGATGATCAAGGTGGTATTCTTCGACGCCGCCGGGACGCTCTTCGACGCGCGTGTGCCGATCGCGGAGAGCTATGCACGAATCGCGGGTAGGTACGGCGTTGAGCGGAATGCCGAGGCGGTCAACGAGGGTTTCCGACGCGCGTTCCATCAGGCGCCGCCGCTGGCGTTCGGCCCCGGTCGTGAAGCCGCTGAGTTGCGCGCGCTGGAACATCGATGGTGGCGGGAAGTCGTCGCCCAGACCTTCCTCGACACCGCCATCTTCAGCGACTTTCAAGGCTACTTCGATGAGCTCTTTGCCTTCTTCGGGGAGCCGGACAACTGGCGGGTCGATCCCGGCGCGATCCCGATGCTTCAACGACTGCGCGGTGACGGTTTGCGCCTCGGTATTATTTCCAACTTCGATTATCGTCTGTATCGGATTCTCGACGGGCTCGGACTGCGCCCTTATTTCGACAGCATCACGATTTCTTCCGAGGCCGGCTACGCAAAGCCCGCGCCGGAGGTCTTTCACGTGGCTCTGGCGAAGCATGGCGCGACGCCGCTCGAGGCTCTGCATGTCGGCGACTCCCCGCATCACGACGGCGCGGGGGCTCGGGCCGCCAATATCGCCTGCGTACTCATCGATCCTGGCGCCGCCGCCCGCCGCGCGTCGGACCCTCATGACCTCGCGATTACGTCGCTCGACGAAATTCCCGATCTGGTGCGTCGATTCCGCACATGATGTCCGGTTGTCGGCTAGACGGAAATCGCGGTCCGCGCCGCTTCGCGAGGGCCGGCGGGCCGGCCGCGTGGCCGAGAATCATCAAACCGCTTCGCGCGATCGTCTTAATCCGTCGTTGCGCGACTCAGCCGGTTTACGGGACCTGAGGCTTGCGAGCGGCGGTCGGCGCCAACGAGAAATACGCTTGACGGCTTGAAGCAAGCTAGTCTTTACTTCGTCCTTATCGTCATGTCCGCATGGGGGACTGAACGCGGCGAACAGGTCCTGAGATCGGGGTACAGAAGCGTTTGATGAGACAGGCAAGAGGCGGCGGCCGGATTGCGTTTTATCGGGTCGTCGCGGTTAGCACTTTGACCCTGGGACTCGCCACCGCGGCGAGCGCTCAAACTTTGAACTCCCTGAACCGCAGGCTCGATGAGCTTCAGCCGCAGGTCAGCGCCGCGCTCAGTAATTCGGCGGAGGCGGGCGCGGTCATCGACCAGCTCGATCAGGCCGAGGCCGAGTTCGCGCAGATTGTCGAAGGCGAGCGCAACGATCGCGAAGATCTGGTCGCGACGTACGATCGGCTCGAATCGATGCTCAGCCGGATGTACAACACGTACGAGAAAAAGAAGGACGACTGCGTACAGGCGATCGACGAAGGGGGCAGTTGCGACTACAGCGAACCGGAGCAACTGGCGCTGCGCGCGCTTTATCCGCTGTCCTGGCTGCGCTTTGAAGGTGCGGCAATCCACGGCAACGACCCGGCAACCGCGAAACGCCTGCTGAACGAAGCGATCGACGGCTTCACCGACAGCTCGCTCCTTATCCTCTCGCCGGAGCTGATTCGGGAAAATCTGCTCGGCCGCGCCTACGCCGAACGTGAGCTTGGCAAGTACGATCGGACGGAATATCAGAAGGCTATCGCCGATTTCAGGAAGATCATCGCTGAGGGCGAATCGCGGCAGTATCAGGCCGCCGAACAGGGCCTGGCGACCACCTATGCGGCGATGGGCCGCAGCGGCGAGGCACAGAGTCTCAGCTCGCAACTGTCGATGAGCGGACCGATGACGCGCGCCCAACGCAACGGCATCGAGATGCTGCGCCTGCGCGACATGTTTCGCGGCGAGGCCGCGACCACCGATCCGGCCAAACGCGCGGCGGCCCACAAACAGATCGTCGATTTTATTCGCGATCGCGAAGATGACCACGACGGCTGGGCTATCGCCATCGCCTCCGCCGCTCAATATTGCGACGATCCGATTGCCGAGTTCGGCGCCTCGCGCGATCCTTTCGAGAGCTGGTTCCTGGCCAACGTCCTCTACTACAAGCATCAGAACCTGGAAGCCGCAAAATATTACTGGCAGGCGGCGCAAAGCGGCAGGTATATCCAGGGCTACAAGTACGCCGCCGAGATCTACTATGCCCAGGGCCATACTGACATGGTCGAGAAGATCGTCGACCAGCTCGCGCAGCAACCCGCGAATCCCGACGCGCAATGGGCCTCGTACATGAAGTACAAGATTCCGCGCCTGCAATGGGAGCGCGGCGGGATGCGCGACGCCAGACTCGAGCAGGCCTGGGTAACGGCGGCGAATGAATACCTCCAGAGATACCCGCGCGGCCAATATGCCTACGATCCGCGCTTCCGCCTGGCTGAGCGGCTCCAGAAGCGAAAGGACTACGTCGGTGCGGCGCGCGAGTATGAGCAGGTAACGGGCAACGCCGATTACGAATTTACCGCCTATTTCAATGCCGCCGACGCCTATTCACAGGCGCTCGGCGGAAACGCGGCGCTTGAGACTCCGCTCGGCGCGAACTCGATGGCCCCGGCGAACCCCAAGCAGGCGGCGATCCGCGCGGCCGCACTCAAGGATTTACAGGCGGCGATAAATCTCGAGCCCACCGCCGAGCGTGAGGCGAGCGGTGCGCAGCGCACGGTCATGCACGATAGCCGCGGTCGCGCGATCTACATGCTCGCGCTCCTGATGGAGGGCGAGCCGCAACCCGACTATCGCCTGATCGCCTCGGACCTCGCCAATTTCGAGAGCCAGTACCCCGGAATGAAGGAACACTTCAAGCAGACCTTCGAGTGGCGCGTTACCGCACTCGAAAAGACTGACAACTTCACCGCAGCCGCGCGCGAGATTCACTCCCTGGTCGGCGGCAGCGCGGTTCCGCTGGATATCGATTATGTCAAGGAAATCGGTCTCGATTTCTGGAAGGCGGCGCAGGCACGCGAAGCGCAGGGTGATAAGCCCGGAGCGGTCGAGGATGCGCGGCTGACCGCGGAAACCTATGACTACTTCGAAAATCAGGTCAACCAGGGTAAGCTGCGGGCAAAGGACCTGACCGGCACGCTGTCAATTCTTGGCGAGGCCTACCTGGCCGCCAACGAACCCGCTCAGGCTGAGGCGATTTTCGAACAGGTGGTTAAGGCGGATCCGGGCTCGCCGGACGGGAACGCGGGGCTCGCGACGCTCGCGCAGAAGCGTAAGGATTATAAGGACGCGCTCGACCTATGGACGCGCGTCGAGTCCGTCGCGGCGGAATCTGATCCACTGTTTTTCGAGGCCAAATATCGGATGGCCGAAATCTTCGCGATGGAGGGCAATAACGCCGACGCCTGCAACAAGCTCGAAGCGACGCGCGACGAGCATCCCAACCTCGGTTCACCCGAAATGAAGATTCGCTGGAGCGAGCTGGAACATCGGCTCTGCAGTAACCATACGGAGAGCTAGAACGTGCTCAGGAAAATCCATCACATCGGGGTCGTGGTACCCAACCTTGAAGCGGCAAAGGCGTTCTGGTGCGACGCCCTCGGCTTGCCTCTGACCAAATCAGCCGTGGTCCAGGACCAGGGCGTCAAGGCCGCCTTACTGCAGGCCGGCGAAACTGAAATCGAGCTGCTCGAGCCTTTGAATCCGGAAAATGGCGTCGGCAAGTTTCTCGCACGGCGCGGCGGCGGTCTCCATCACCTGTGCTTCGAAACCGATGATGTCGAGCGTGAACTTGACGCCGCCCGCCAGAAGGGTATCCAGCTTATCGACCAGAAGCCGCGCCCGGGCCTCGCCGGCATGATCTGCTTCCTTCATCCGAAAGCCACCCGCGGCGTCCTGGTCGAATACGCCCAGCCCTTCGCCGACGAGCATCACGGATGAGGCAAGGCGGCGCGCGCCTGCCGACGACCGGGCATTTCGGGTCCGCCCCGGCATCGATTGTGGCAAGGGGTTGAGCCTGGTCGCGCCGGCCCCGCGGCCACTCACCTTGCGCCCGCCCCCTTCCGCTGAAACAATGCGCTATTCGCCGGGCTGCTGCCCGGTACTTTTTTGATGCGACGGATCGAGACCTGGATAGTCCTGCTCGCGCTGGCCTTCTATGCGTGGCTGCTGCATCGCATCGGTTTCAACAGTGTAAGCGACAACCTTCGGCGCGTTGGCTGGGGTATCGGCGCGACCATCGCGCTCGAGGCCTTGGCGCGAATGGCCAACACGCTCGGCTGGCGCGCGGTCATTGTCGATTATCCGCCGGACTTGAGTCTCGGCGAGCTGTTTATCGCCCGGATAGCCGGCGAAGCGGTCGATTACGTCACCCCTTCGGGTCAACTCGGCGGGCAGTTCGTCATGGCGCTGATGATCCGGCGCAAGCTCGCGATGGCGCTGGGACTCGCCTCGGTTATCGTCGCGGCGCTGGCCGAGATGCTCGGCCAGATCGGCTTCCTGACGGGCGCTATCGCCACCACCCTGCCCTACGAAAGCCGCGTTCATCATCTTTTTTGGCCGGTCATCGGCGGTATGGCGATCGTGTTGATGCTGGCCGGCGGCTTTCTCTTCGTGCAGTTGCGCCACCCCTTCTCCCATCTATGGAGGGCGCTGACGAAGTTTGATTTCATCCGCTTCAACAACCTCGAAATCCGCGAGGCCGCGGACCAGGCCGATTCCGTCTTGACCGAGTTCTACGCCGGTCATCGCTTGCGCTTCGCGCTGGCCTGCGTCTGTTATCTAATGGCGTGGAGCCTCGGCCCGCTTGAGATCTTCATCTACATGCGGCTGCTTCATCAGCCGGTTACCTGGATGGTCGTCCTGCTGATCGAAGCTCTCGGCCAGCTTATCGAGCGTGCAACCTTTCTGATTCCGGGAAAGTTAATCAGCCAGGAAGGCGGCAAAGCTTTGATCTTATCCGCGCTGGGCTACCCGGCCGGAATCGGCTTTACCATCGGTTTTCTGCGCCGAGTCAAGGAGCTGATCTGGGTGACATTCGGCCTTGGCGGATTAGCCGTTCATCGATTGGTCATCAGCCATGAACCGTCGATACTGAATCCGGCAATTGAACTTCGCAAAGATGCGCGGAGCGCATAAAGGAGATTTTCATGAGACGTATCGTCCTGACCCTGCTGGCGACCGCGCTCTTCGCCGGGATTGCTCACGCCGGTGTGGTAGTCGAGGAACAGCAGACCACTGATCGCGGGATGGGGACGCCGACCACCAACCAGATAACCGTCATGACCCAGGGCAACAAGCAAAAATACGTTTTTGCCGACGGTCGTCAGGCCTCGATCCTCGACCTTGATAAGGGTACGCGCCTGATGCTGATCCAGCCGCGCAAAGTCTACCTCGAGATGCCGTTCCCGCCGCACGGCATGATGAGCAGCAACGTGCCGTCGGTCACCTTCAAGAAGACCGGCAGCGTCGAGAAGATCGCTGGCTATTCGTGCGATGATTACCTCGGCACCGGGACCCTCCCCGGCGGCAGTATCAAGGTCGAGACCTGTGTTTCGACCACCGCCCCGGGCGCCGCCGGCTTTACCCAGTTCCAGAAGACGATGGCCGAGAAGGTCAAAGGCACGCCGATGGCCATGATGGCCGCGACACCACCGGGTATCCCGCTCAAGCTCAACACGACACTGACACCGACCGGCCCCTCGGAGCGGCCGCCGGTGACGGCCAAAATCACCGTTACCAAGGTTACCGAGGAAAATCTGCCGCCCGATACGTTCGAGGCGCCGAAGGGTTACACCAAGCAGAGCATGCCGATGATGATGGGCCATATGCCGCCGCCCGGGATGCCCGGTCATGCCGCGCCGGGTGCGGCCGCTCCCAGCCCCGGTGCTGCGCCGAGCAAAGTGCCGGAATAGGACCGACGCCCCGACGGCCGAGGGGCGCACGAGGCTGTCCGCAAGTTTAACTCGATCACGTTGGTCGTTGCGGTTGCAGCCGTGCAGGCTTTCTCCTAATTTCGGCGCATCCATCCAACCGGTCAGGGGGATTCAAGCGTGGCGCGTGAAGTAAAATTCGGCGTTTTTCTGCCGACCAGTGATTTCGCTCAAGCACGTGCAGCAGCCGAACGCGCTGAGGCGCTGGGCTTCTACTCGGTCTCGCTCAACGATCACTTCTTTGCGCCGATGGCTCCGGCGGAGACGCCGCAGCTCGAGTGCTTCACCACCCTGAGCGCGATCGCCGCGCTGACGCGCCGCGTGAAGATCGCGCCGGCGATGGCCGCCATGTCCTTCCGTAATCCCGCGCTTCTCGCCAAGATGACGTCGACCCTCGACGTTATCAGCGGCGGCCGCTTCATCCTCGGTATCGGCGCCGGCTGGATGCGCGATGAATACCATGCGCACGACTATCCCTATCCCACCAACCGCCAGCGGCTCGATCAGCTCGCCGAAGGTATCAAACTGATTCGCACGATGTGGACGGCCGAAACGCCCACCTATCATGGGCCATTTTTCAAGGTCGAAAAAGCGTTCAATTTCCCGCGCCCGCTCCAGAAGCCCCATCCACCGATCATGGTGGGCGGCAGCGGCAGCCGCTTGTTGCAGATTACCGCGCGCGAAGCCGATATCGCCAACCTGATTGCTCCCATCACCCGCGACCGTATCAGCCTCCAGAGCATGGTCAGGTTCGATAAGGCGCGGCTCAAGAGCAAGATTGCGCAGTTGCGCGACCTGGCGGAGGCCGCCGGCCGTCCACCGGACGCTATCGAGATCAGCACCTTCGGGTCGCTCACGCTGTCGCCGCATAAAAGCGTGATCGATGACGCCCTTGCCGTGACCGCGAAGATGATGGGCTTCCCGGATACGGCAACGGTGCGGAACTCGCCAGCGATGCTGTTCGGGACGCCCGACGAGGTCAAGCGCGAGCTTCGCTCACGCATCGAGGAGCTGGGCATCACCTACTTTATCCTGTCGGGCTCGCTCGAAGCGTTCGAACTGTTCGCTTCCCAGGTGATGCCGGAATTTGTCTGAGCGAGCGGCCGGTCGCGAGCGCCCTCAGCCGCGGGCGCGGACGAAATTCGGCTTGCGCTTCTCGGCCATGGCCTTGACCGCTTCCTTGTGATCCTGCGTGGTCAAGGTCAGGGCTTCATAGGCGAGCCCGGCGTCCATGATCAGATTCGCCTGTTGCTTCAACCATTTGTTGACGGCGAGCTTGCTCCAGCGGATAGCCCAGGTCGGACCGTCGGCAAGCCGTTGGGCAATTTCCCGCGCCTTCGGCATCACCTGGTCGGCGGGCACCGCATGATTCACCAGTCCGATGCGAGCCGCGTCGGCACCCGTCAGGCTATCGCCGAGCATCAGAAACTCCTTGGCGCGATTCGGTCCGATCAATAGCGGCCAGATAACCGCGCCGCCATCGCCCGCCACCGCCCCAAGATGAACATGCGTGTCGGCGAGCCGCGCATTTTCCGCCGCCACCGTGACGTCGCACAGCAGCGCGACGTTGGCGGCGAAGCCGAGCGCGTCGCCATTGATCGCCGCGACGATCGGCTGCTCGACATCGAGCATGTTTTCGATCACCCGGCGACCGTCAGCCATCACGATACGGCGGCCGCCGCGGCCCTTGGCCTTGCTCGGCTTGTCGCGACTGGTGATATCGCCGCCGATCGAAAAGGTGTCGCCGGCGCCGGTCAGCAGGATCGCGTTGACGTTGCGATCTTCCGCGAGGTCGAGCCAGACCTGCTCGAACTCATGATGGAGCGCGGCGTTTACGGCATTTTTACGCTCGGGGCGGTTGAGCGTTACGGTCGCGATGCGATCCGCCACTTCCACCTTCAGGTACTCATAGGCGCTGTAATCAATCATCGGAAGGAACCTCCGCTCTCAGAGTTGCACGGCTTTACTTCGGCTTAGCTAGCACCGAATCGCCTGCCGCTGCCAGCCGCGCCGCCGTTCCTTTCGACGCCGCCTAATGAAAAACGGCGGCGGGGAGTTCCCGCCGCCGTTTCAGCAAACCATCTCACGCATGCAGCTTAGTGATTGCGATTGTAGTGCTGCTCGCGATTCATGAACTTGTACGGATGGGTATGCCATTCCCGCGCCGCGTACGGATGCGTGCGCAGGTACTGCTCGAGCCCCGGATGGGCGTTCAGGTAGGCGCGGTTGTCAATCAAACTGGGATTCGCCGCCAGTTGCTGCGCGACCTGCGGATTCTGGTCCAGGTAGCGATCGGTGTTGGCAAGCGGCGCCGCATACCCGGGCGCGCCCGGATGCCATCCGTTCATGTGCTCCCCGTGCCCCATGAAGTAATAGGGATGGTGCTTCAGGTCGTAAGCCACTCGCGGATGATTCGCGAGGTACTCCTGCAAGCCGGGGTGATTGGCCAGGAACTGCGGATTATCCACCAGTCCGGGGTTGCGCGCCAATTCCTGCGCGACTTCCGGATGCTGCGACAGATAGCCGTTGTCAAAGCGCCACTCGGCGTTGTTGTAAGCGGCCGGATTGTTGGGGTTCCAAGGGTGATTCGGCCCACCCGGATTCCACCCCGGCTGATTCGGCCCGCCGGGATTCCACCCATACGGAGGGTTCCCATTGCCGTAGCCGTTGCCGTAGCGACCCGGACCCCAGCCATTCACCTGATCTTCACGACCCATGAACTTGAACGGATGCGACTTGATGTCGCTTTCGATGGTCGGATGGTTGTTCAAGTAATCCTTGAGGGCCGGATGGTTGTTGAGATACGTCGGATCGTCCACCAGGTTGGGCTTGTTGGCGAGCTGCTGGGCGATATCCGGATGCTCGCGCAGGAAACCATTGTCGAACTTGTACAGCGCGCTGTTGGCCGGCGCATTGGGCCACAGCGGTGCCCATTGATACTGCTGCGCCATCGCCGGTGCACCAAATCCGACACTCAACACCAAAGCGGCAATGCCAGTCGCTGCCGCCTTAAGTTTGCTGCTTTTAATCTTCATAAAACCCTTTACCTCCACTCGGCGCCTCCACGCGCCTCTCTGCCCTGTTCGACGGTTGGGAAACGGCTCTCGTTTACAGCTCAGTCCAGCTACCAATTGGCATTAGGTGGCGATTGTTAGCAGTAAACGGATACAGTCCTGGCTTCGTCGAATCGCCTGTAAGGGGTAACATCGGTCCGGCTTAGCCAGGGTAATTAAGCAACCGACGGGCCAACGCCCGAGACGACGCTAAGACGCCGTGAGCCAGATGGACCGATGACGACCGATCAGACCGATGAGGAACTTTGCCGCAGAGTCGGTGAAAAGGATATGCGCGCCTTCGATCTTTTGGTCGATCGCCATCAGGCGCGCGCCGTGCGGATGGCCACGTCGATCCTGGGCAACGAAGCCGACGGTCGGGACGCCTCCCAGGAAGCGTTCATCCGACTGTTCCAATCAGCGCATCGTTTCGATGGTCGCTCGCGCTTTTCCACCTGGTTCTATCGGATTCTCGTCAACTTGTGCATCGACCAGCAAAGACGCAATCGTTGGTGGAATAAGGTCGTGCCGCTCGCCGGCCCCGGCACCGATAATGACGACGAACCCGGCATCGACCTTCCCGCCGACGAGCCGGGGCCGGAGGCCGAGGTTATCCGCAATCAATCGGCCCGCCGCTTACGACAGGCGCTCAAGGATCTCTCGCCCAGTCAGCGGGCTGCGGTCATGCTGCAGGTCCAGGAAGACCTGTCGAGTCGCGAGATTGCCGAAATACTCAAATGTTCGGAGAACACGGCGCGCGTCCATCTGCATCGAGGGATCACGCGCCTGGTCAAGACTCTAAAGGAAGACTCCTGAATCGAGGAAGCATCGAGCATGTTCGGCAGGCATCCGCAATATGAGCTGATCCCGTATCTGCGCGGCGAATTGGACCACGCCGCACGCGAACGGGTCGCCAATCATCTGCATGAATGCGCCGCCTGCGCCGCGCAGCTTGACGCAGCCGCGCGCGCCCTTCAGCTCCTGGCGCGGCAGCTTCAGGATCTGCCGACGCCCGAGTGGACAGCTTATCGGCGCGAGCTGCGCGTGAAACTGGCGGAGCGCCAGGCGCAAAGCCGGCCGTGGTGGCGCCTCGGCGCAGTCTGGGGCTCTCTGGCCACCGCCGGTATCGCTGCCGCGCTGCTGGTGGCGCTCAATCTGAACCATCGCGCGCCGCTCGAAACGCCGCCGGTCGAGCAACTGGCCCTGGCCGACGCCAACGTCGATTTGTTGCGCAACTATCCCGTGGTTGAGCGGATGGATATGCTCGAAAACTATGATGTCATCGAGCATCTCGATGAACTCCAGGGAGCTGCGCCACCGGCCGCGCAGGTTCATCAATCGTAGGGCGATCGCGAGGCTGAGCTTGGCACTGGCAGCGTCATTTCTGGCCGCGACGAGTCTGATGGGAGCGACCGATTCGAATCCGGATATCAATATGCTCCTGAATCTTGACCTGTTCAGTTCATCGGCTTCCGCCGCGCCTGACGCGACCCCGGACACCGGCAACGCTGCACCCGAATCGATGCTCGACCAGATTCGTACCCTCAATGCAATGGGCTACCTGGGAGATCCCAACGATGGTGCCGACGCGTCGACGCCATCGATGCCATCCGACGATGCGCCAGGGTCGGCGGCCGAGGACCTCGCACCACAGCCATGAGCGCCGTAAGAACTGCCATACTGACGCTCTTGCTGAGCATCGTCGGCCTGATCGCAGCGGCGTCCGTCGCGCTCGCTCAGGCGCCCGACTTCAGCGCGCTGACTCCGGCTGAGCAGGCCTTGATCCGCCAGCATCCGGATCAATGGGCCGCGCTCACCCCCGAACAGCGTCAGCGGGTCCTGGAGAATTTCCAGCGCTGGCAGTCAATGAGCCCGCAGCAGCGTGATTTCGCTCAGCGCAACTATATGGAGTTCCGCAGCCTGCCGCCCGATGAACGCGCGCGCGTGCTCGAGGGGCTGCGTCAATGGCATCAGTTGCCGCCGGAGCGCCGTCAGCAATTGACCGACGCCTACACGCGCTTCAAACAGTTGCCGCCCGATCAGCGTCAGCAGATTCTCCAGCGCTATCAGCGGTTTCAAAGCCTCCCCCCCGAACAGCGCCAGCGGATGCTACAGAACTATCAACGCTGGCAGCAGATGACGCCCGAGCAGCGCCAGACCCTGCGCCAGCGCTGGATGGCAGTACCGCCAGAGCAGCGCCAGCGGATGGGTGAAGGGTTCCAGCAGATACCGCCCGACCAGCGCCAGCAGATGCGTCAGCGGTGGAACGAGATGACGCCGCAGCAGCGTCAATATATGCGGCAGCGCTGGCAGCAGGGACCGCCCGACCAGCGGATGCAGCTCCAGCAGCGTTGGCGCGAGATGACACCGGAACAGCGCCAGCAGATGCAGCAGCGCTGGCGCGCCGCACATCCGAACTTCGGGCCACGGCGCCACCCCCATCCGGCGCCCTGAAAGAGCTGAGGCTTCGCGTGATCGGCGGCCGGTCTTCCCGGTAACGCGGCGGCCGGCGAGATCAGCGCAGGCTGAACAGCTTTTGCTGCAACGCCAATGACGGCAATTCTGCCGACGGTCCAGCTAAGAGGCTGCCGAATCTATCAAACCGACCAGTCTCCGCTCGGGCATCGAGCGGCGCGAGGAAGAGCGGTTACGATCGGTTGACAAGCGGCTAAGGCGTACCCGCGTTATTCGGCTTTCCAGTTAGGTTTGCGCTTCTCCGCGAAGGCGCGCGGACCTTCGATCATGTCCTTTGACTTGAACAGGCGCGTCGTTGCCGGGTACTTGGCCGCAGTCGCTTCTTCGATGGACATGTGGAGTCCCTGATACGCCTGTTCCTTGCTGGCCTGCACGGAAAGCGGAGCACATTCCATGATCTCGGCCGCCCAGCGCTCGGCCGTCGGGATCAGGTCCTTGAGCGGCACCACTTCATTGACCAGGCCCCAGCGATGGGCTTCGGCGGCCGTGATATGACGGCCGGTGAGGATCATGCCCATCGCAATCTTGAGCGGTATCGAGCGTGGCAGACGATGGACGCCGCCGGCCCCGGCCATCAGGCCGACGCGCGGCTCCGGCAGGCCCAGACGAGCGTGGTCGGCGGCAATGATAATGTCGCAGGCAAGAGCGATTTCGAGGCCGCCGCCGAGGGCGAAGCCATTCACCGCGGCGATGATCGGTTTGACGATATCATAGCGATCCGTGAGACCGGCGAACCCGCCGCGCCATTTAGGCATCGGCTCACCATGATGCGCGGCGGTGTACTTCAGATCGTTGCCGGCCGAGAACGCCTTATCGCCCGCACCGGTCAGGATCGCCACCCAGAGTTCCTTGTCGCCGACGAAGTCGTCCCACACTTTCTCCATCTCGACATGACATGCCGGATGCATCGCGTTCATCACTTCGGGTCGGTTAAAGGTGATGTAGGCGAGGTGGCCTTTTTTCTCATACCTGGTGAATTGCAGATCCATCGTTGCGCTCTCCTGGTTCGCGATGCGGTTCAGCTTCGCGATTATGCCTGATCCTCGAGCAATTCAAAAAATGCGTCGATACTGCGCAGCAACTGGCGCTTGATCTGTTCGCGCGTACCCTCAATCGTATGCATCGTGACGCGCCGCGAGCCGCCGTCCGACAGGTGCACTAGGGCCGGCTCGATCGTGCCAATCGCACCGTCGGCGAACATGCGCATCCCGTAGATCAGCGCGCCGCGCGGCGCCGCGCCCTTGACCAGCTTAAGCCTTCTGTGCATCGGCAGACTCTCCGCTATCCCTCCGCGCATACTAGCCGCCGCGCGCGGGCCTGTAGAGCCCTCGGCTTATCTGCCCAAGGCCGCCGGGCTAAATTGACGCGCTACCGCAGGCTCAGGAAGAATCTACGCGATGAGCCGAACTTTGCTGATCGCCGTTCTCCTCGCGCTAGCTGGGGGTTGTCTCGCCGCCTGCGGCCTGGTGTACGACACCTCGGCCGGCGTTCGCGGCGCGCGCATGGAGGATTCGCTGAAGGTCGGCGAATCCAGCCTCGAAGTTCATGACAAATGGGGCGAGCCTGATATCCGGACCAATGCCGGTGATGATACCCAGGTCTGGAGCTACGTGACGCGGCCGAATTCCAACGATGTCGCCGCGAGCCTGCTTTATACCTCGACCAAACCCGGGGATACCGGTAAGTTTCTTGATCTGAAGTTCGTCGACGGCAAGCTCGTTTCCTGGAACTCGGTGGAGCATACGGTCCCGCCCAAGCAGGGTATGGGCTTCAGCTACGGCCTGGGTCCGGTCGGCGGTAGCGCGCCGGTCACGCACTATTAGGGGGCGGAAATATCCGTATGTTGCAACTCGCGCGACCCATCATGTGTAATTGAACAGGCTCTCCGGCCACCGTGAAGTATGGCGACCGCGCGAAAAAGTTTCGAAACCATTCTCCTCGACCGTTCGTGGGTCTCTCCCCAGGATCTCGAAAAGGCGCGCCAGCGCAAGAAACCCGGCCAGGAGCTGGCTGAAGTCCTGGTGGATATGGGTGCCGTCGAGCCGCAACGGGTCGCCCGCGCGCTCGCCCAGGAGTTTCGCCTCCCGTTTCAGGCCCAGATCGATGTCCATGCGGTCGAACCGAGTCTGATCAACAAGGTTCCGATAAACTACGCCAAAAAGAATCATTTGTTGCCGCTTCATACTGAGGACGGCTGCGTCAGCGTGGCAATCAGTGATCCGGCCAACTACGAAGTGCTTGACGACCTCACCGTGCTATTCGGCAAGACGGTAAGTCCGATTGTCGCGCCGGTTGAGATAATCGACGAAGCGATCAATCGGGCTTACGATCAGGCAACCACGACGACGGCCCAGGACCTGATGATTGACCTCGAGGACGGACCGCTCGAGCAGGTGGCCAGCGAGCTGGCTTCCGAACCGCGCGACCTGCTCGAGGCCGACGATGCGGCACCGATTATCAAGCTGGTGAACGGCCTTTTGTCGCAGGCCGTCAAAGATCGCGCGAGCGATATCCACGTCGAAGTCTTCGAAAGCGATCTGGTCGTCCGCTTTCGCGTTGACGGGATGCTCTACGACGTCCTTTCGCCACCGAAGCGCTTTCACGCGGCGATAGCTTCACGGATCAAGGTTATGTCGGGCCTTAATATCGCCGAGAAGCGCCTGCCGCAGGACGGTCGAATCCGCGTGCGGATCGCCGGCCGCGATATCGATATCCGCGTGTCGACGATTCCGACCGCCTTCGGCGAACGCATCGTGCTACGTCTGCTGGATCGGGCGCAGGCGCTGGTCGATATCAACCTCGATCACCTGGGATTTTCCGGCGACAACCTGCGCAAGATCGACCGTCTGATCCATCAAAGCCACGGCATCATCCTCGCCACCGGTCCGACCGGTTCGGGCAAAACCACCACGCTGTATGCCTGCCTGAGCCGCATCAACTCACCGGAAAAAAACATCATCACGATTGAAGACCCGATCGAGTATCAGTTGCGCGGCGTCGGCCAGATGCAGGTGAATCCCAAGATCGAGCTGACCTTCGCCAACGGGTTGCGCTCGATTCTGCGTCAGGACCCCGACGTCATCATGGTCGGCGAAATCCGCGACAGCGAGACCGCCGAAATCGCCATCCAGGCTGCTCTGACCGGCCATCTGGTGTTTTCAACGCTCCACACCAATGATTCTTTCGGGGCGCTGACGCGTCTAATCGACATGGAAATCGAGCCGTTCCTGGTGTCGTCGTCGGTGCTCGCCGTGCTGGCGCAACGGCTGGTGCGCAAGGTCTGCCCCGATTGCCGCGAGCCCTACGAGCCGGACGAAGCCGAATTGAGCAGAATCGGCCTGCGGCGCGCCAACCTGACGGCACCGATCTACCGCCCGCGCGGATGCCGCGCGTGTCGTAATACCGGTTATCGCGGGCGCATGGCGATCCAGGAACTGATGGTCATGGACGACGAGATTCGTTCACTCGTGATGCGCAAGGCCGACGCGGCCTCGATTCGTCGCCAGTGCACCTCGCACGGGATGAAACTGCTGCGGCAGGATGGCGCCGAACGGATCATGGCCGGACAGACCACGATCGAGGAGCTGCTGCGCGTAACCCAGGAAGATATCGCCTAAAGCTGCACTCAGACTGCTAACATGCCGGTCTTTGCCTATCGAGGATTGGCGGCCAGCGGCCGCAGCGTCGCCGGCGTTATCGATGCCGACAGTCCGCGCACCGCGCGCGGCAAGCTGCGTGAACTCGGCATCTTTCCGACCGATCTCAGCGAAACCGCGCGCGCCGCCACCACCGAACGCCCGAGCGTCAGTTGGCTACCCACCTTAAGGCGGAAAATTCCGGCGCCCGAACTGGCCCTGCTTACGCGCCAGCTCAGCACGCTCCTGAGCGCAGGCGTGCAGCTCGTCGATGCCCTCGGGACCTTGGGCGATCAGACCACCCGGCCGCATGTCAAGCGGATGCTCTCACAGGTGCGCGAGCGGGTTCGCGAGGGCTCGTCACTGGCCGACGCGATGGCGCTGCATCCGGAGATCTTCTCCGATCTCTATGTCGGCATGGTGCGGGTTGGTGAAGCCGCGGGCGCCCTCGAAGCGGTGCTCGACCGCCTCGCCGACTACAGCGAAAAGCAATCGGAGTTCGTCAGCAAGGTTCGTGGCGCGCTGACCTATCCGGTCATCATGATCACCGCCGGCTTTCTGATCATGGGCTTCCTGGTCACCTACGTGATTCCGCAGGTGGCCACGATTTTTCAGCAGCAGCACGCCGCGCTGCCCCTGATGACGCGCGTGCTGATTCGCCTGGCCAATTTCCTCTCCGCCG
This sequence comes from Pseudomonadota bacterium, assembly GCA_021325355.1. Classification (GTDB taxonomy): domain Bacteria; phylum Desulfobacterota; class Binatia; order Binatales; family Binataceae; genus JAJPHI01. Next base: position 83,621 of record JAJPHI010000016.1, on the reverse strand, counting down.
ATTGGCTCGTGCTGGTTATCGGCCTGACCGCGCTGGTGGCGGGCGTGATGTTCGCGCTCTCGACCGCCCGCGGTCGCCGTTTCTATGACACCTGGATCCTGCGCACTCCGTATCTTGGGCGCACGCTCACGAAGATCATCTGCGCGCGGTTCGCGCGGACGCTCGCGACCCTTCTCGAAAGCGGCGTGCAGTTGATTCCGGCGCTCACCGCGGTCCGACGCGTAGTCTCCAATACGCTGCTCGGCGAGGCGATCGAGCAGAGTCGCGACAGTATCCGCGAGGGCCACGGGATGGGGCATACGCTTCAGCGCAGCGGCCTCTTTCCCTCCTTGATGATCGAAATGATCAAAGTCGGTGAACGCTCGGGCGAACTCGAACAGATGCTGCAGCGCGTCGCCGACAATTACGAGCGCGAGGTCGATTCCTCGCTGGCCCAGCTAACCACGCTGCTCGGACCATTCATGACGATCCTGATGGGCGGGGTCATCCTCGTGATGATGTTGTCGATCCTGCAGCCAATCTTTCAACTTAATCAAATGATGCAGTGAGGTGTGAGGCGCATGTTTCAGACGGGTAAATCCAGGCGCATCCGGCTCGAGCAGGGATTTACTCTGATCGAGCTGATGGTCGTCATCCTGATCATCGGTCTGCTCGCCACGATCGTGGTGCAGAATCTGCGCAGCGCGACCGATCGCGCGAAGCGGGTCAAGGCCCAGGCCGATATCGCCCAGATCAAGAGCGGGCTCGATCGCTATTACCTTGATGCGGGCAGCTATCCCACCACCGACCAGGGCTTGAACGCGCTCGTCAGCCAGCCAAGCACCGGCAACGTGCCGAGCGACTGGCAAGGGCCGTACCTCGAGAAGATTCCGCCCGACCCGTGGGGACATTCCTACGTCTATCAGAGCGACGGGACCGACGGTTATACGCTGAAGTCGCTGGGACCTCACGGCGTCGAAGGCGACGGCAATATCGACGGCAGCACGTCGTGAGCTTAGTCCGAACACGACGGCGCAGCGCCCCTCTCAGTCCTGCCTTCACGTTGCTGGAACTGGCCGTCGTGCTCTTTATCATGGGGCTCGTCATGCTGATCGCGCTGCCGTACTTCGGCGGCATGCACCGCTCCGAGCTGCGCAGCGAGGCGCTCAGACTGGCCAGTCGCACGAACTATCTTTATGAAGAGGCGGGCGCGCAGAAGGTGCTGCTGCGCCTGACCTTCAGCCTCGACGCGAACGGTTACGCGGTCACGCGGCTGGATCCCTTTGCTGCCAACCCCCAGTTCCAACTGGAAACCGGTCCCGCCGGTGGGGCCGTGCGTTTCCCGCTCGGCGTCCGGCTGCGCGATGTGTGGGTCGAGGGGATGGGTGATTTCCGCCGCGGCACCATCAGTACGCAGTTCTATCCGAGCGGGGCCGCGGACGCGACCGTGATTCATCTGGTCGATGACGCCGGCGAGGTCCTCACCCTCGCCATCAACCCTTACAGCGGCCGCACCGCGATCGCGCGCGGCGATATCAGCCCGGGCAACGCCGGCGCGATGTTCCAGGGATGACGACCCGGGCCGAAGTCGCGGAACCGCCCTGCGTATGCGGCGCCCAACGGCGTTGTGGCCACGATCGCCCGCGGCCCGCCGCCTATCCGCGACGGCCGGCGATGCGTGCCGCCTTCACCCTCCTCGAGGTGATGATCGCCGTCGCCTTCATCGGCATCGCGATGACCGCCCTGCTCGCGCTCCATCATACCGATCTCCAATCGGTGATCCGGGCGCAGGAGCTGACGCGGGCGGCGATGCTGGCGCAGGGCCTGATGTCGCAGGCCGAACTGGAACGGTTTCCGCCGAGCGGGCACTCTCACGGTGATTTCAATCGGCTTTATCCCGGGCTTTACCCGAATTATCGATGGGTTCAGGAGGTTGACCAGTCGCCGGTCTTCCCGGATATCGAGCGCGTGCATATCACCGTCGAGTACGGTCCGCGCTTCATTAACAGCTTCAGCCTGACCGAATTCATGCGTAATCCGCAGCCGATGCAGCGCGCTGCGCTGCCGCAGTAATGGTGCGCGCGGAAAACCGGATGGCGCGCGAAACGGAATCACGGCGGCAGCGGCGGGGCGGCCCGCGCCTCGCCCCCGCCTTCACGCTGATCGAGTTGATGGTGGCGATCGCAATCCTCGCCCTGATCTTCGTGATGCTGGCGGATTCGTTTCATGCCGTCGCCACCGGCAAGGTGAATGCCGAAGCGCGCATCGCCACCGCCGAGCAGGGCCGTCATATCCTGTGGCAGATGAGCAATGAGCTTCGCGGCAGCGTGCAGACGCTCTTCGGCCCGCCGAGCATCGTTCTGATTCTCGGTCAGGGCCGGATGGAAAATAATGTGCCGCTGGACGACCTTAGTTTCTCGACCATCGACCCGGGCCATCGCCGTTCCATCGAAGACTTCGGCGCCGAGGATACGATCACCTACACCACCGCTCGCAATCCGAATCAGCGCGGATGGTTCATCCTCACACGAACGCAGCGCAGCAGCCTGCTCAGCAGCGGCGAGGGCGGTCCGGGGGTGAGTCTTGAGCTGGCCGACAATCTGCTTTCTCTGCACTTCCGCTATTTTGACGGCAATATCTGGAACGAGTCCTGGAACTCAGGGAGTCTGCCACCGCAGCGACAGTTGCCGCAGGCGGTCATGATCGATCTGGTGCTGGCGCAGCCGAACGGCGCGCCACTGCCCTTGTCCACCGTCGTCACGCTGCCGATGGCGTTCAACCAATGGTGAAGTCGCGCCTAAGACTGCGGCGCGGCGTTGCCCTGATGGCGACCATGCTGGCCATCGCTCTGATGACCATCCTGGTCGGCGACTTCACCACGTCCGCCGCGCTCGGTTATCGCAGCGCAGCCAACCAGGCCGATGAGCTGAAGGCCCACTATCTCGCGCGGTCGGCGGTCGCGGTCGGTCTCGCGATCCTCGAACAGAGCTCGATCGCCAACACACCGATCAACAACGGCACCACCGGCTCGTCGATCCACGACAGTCTCGACCAGCCGTGGGCCCAACCGGCTGCTCCGGTGCCCATCGATGGCGGTTACGCCTCGGTCGCGATCGCCGACGAAGACCGCAAGCTGAACGTCAACCTGCTGCTGGGCAATCGTGGCGATATCGATCCCAACATGGAGCCGATTTTCGGCCGCTTGATCGAGAACCTCGGCCTCTCGCCGGATCTCCTGCCGGTCCTCGAAGACTGGCTCGATGCCGACAATGTTGCGCGCGATGGTGGCGCAGAGGCGGATTTCTATCTGACTCTCACCCCGCCGTACGAGCCGCGCAACGGTCCGATCCCGACGGTGTATGATCTGCGGATGCTCAAAGGAGTCGACGACGCGGCCTTTATCAAGCTTTCCCAATGCCTGACCGCGGTGCCGACGCGGCAGATCAACGTCAATACGGCGCCGCCCGAGGTGCTTGCGGCGTTATCCCCGGCGCTTGAGAATGACCCGAGCGTGGTCCAGGAAATCGTCGCGCGGCGGCTGACGGCGCCGTATCTGAGTATCACGGACCTCAAGAACGAGGCGTCTTTGCCGAATGATCCGCAGTTTCAGTCCTTGTTGGCCGTGCGCAGTAATTTCTTTACCATAATCGGCGAAGGAGATTTCGCCGGCGCGCGGAAGCGTATTTACGCGACGTTCAAACGCGGCGAGATCAATCCGGTGACGGGCGCGCAATTCGCCCTGGTGGTCTGGCACGAAGACTAAGCCGCCGGACGGGTGGGGCGGCGTTGCCGGGGTGAGCGTGGTCGGCTAGATGGGACAGCGCATTCTTGCATTGGAGCTGGGCGGCGAATCGGTGCGCGCCGCCCTCGCCGACCGCACCCTCAAGCAGCTCGATCTGATCGATCTGTTCGAGCAGCATCGCGGCGACGGCGAACATGACCTCGTCGGCGCGCTGAGCCGGATTGTTGCCACCAGCGGTCCGCCGGATCTGACCATTTCCTGCCTTCCCGGCGAAACCGTGGCCAAGCGCCTCCTCGCCCTGCCCTTTGCCGATCGCCGCCGGCTCAACCAGGTGGTGCCCTTCGCCCTCGAGGAGCACCTGCCCTTTGCGATTGACGATGCCATCGTCGCCCACGCGCGGATCGGCCGCCGCGAGTCCAACTCCATCGTGCTCGCCGCCTGCGCGCGACGCGAGGAGGTCCGCCGTCATCTGGATCTGATGGCGCGGGCGGGACTCGATCCCAAGACCGTGACGCTCGGGGCTCAGGCGCTGGCCGGCTTGCTGGCCCATGCGCGCAATGGTCAAAAGCGTCCCCACCTGATGCTCGAAGTGGCGGACGAATCGACTTCGATTATCCTGGTCGATGAAGCCGGGGGAATTCGCGCACTGCGAACAATCGCGCAGCGGCTCGACCTTGATGCGCCCGCGGCGCGCACCCTTCTGGCGACCATCCGCCAGACCCTGCTGGCCCACGCCCACGAACTCCATGATGCGGATATCGTGGTCGCCGGTCCCCGCGCGGCAGATCAGGCCTTTCGTGAAGAGCTCTCGGCCGACCTCGATCTGCCGGTGCTCGAATTCGGCGACTTTGACTGCTCCACGCTGATCCACGGCGCCAAGGAGACGACCCGGTTCGCCGGATGCCTCGGGATGCTGTTGAGCGAGGCGCCGGTTGAACCGCTGGAACTCCTCAATTTTCGTCAAAACGAATTCAGTTTTCGTGGTCGGATCAAGGGGATCGCCTCGTGGCGGCTGCCCGCGGCGCTGGCGGCGACCCTGGCCGGCGTGGCCGTCCTGCATCTCCTGCTGGCGATCATGGTGAACGCTCGCGAGCTTCACGTCCTCGATTCCGCGATCGCCGCCAGCGTCGCTCCGGCGCTGGGTGATACGGATCCTGCCACGGCTCGCGCGACGCTGCAGAACAAGCTCAAGGAGATGAACGGCCGACTGCGGCTGCTGGGCGGTAACCTCGCGGGCGGCTCGCCGCTTGATATCCTGCTCGATCTGTCGCGCGCGATCCCAGCCTCGGTATCCATCCGGGCCGACAGTGTTTCGATCGACGATACCGGCGTGAAACTCGAGGGCTCAGCCGATTCCTTCGCTACCGTCGATCTGATCAAGCGCGCGCTCGAGCGCAGCGGAAACTTTTCCTCGATCGAGGTCGAGCACGCCGGCACCGGCAGTGATCCCGGTCGCGTCGAATTCCGACTGAGCGCGAGGCTCAATTCCGGAGCGGGTCTCTGATGCTCGAGCGGTGGCGCAACCTGATCCCGCGGGCGACGATGCCCGACCCCCTTCGGCGCCTCCCCGGCAAGTTGGCCGAGCTGCTCGAACCGCTGCGCCCCTACTATGACCGCGCGGCGGCGACGGTCGCCCCGGCATGGCATCGCGCGCGCACCTATTACGAGCATCGTGAGCCGCGGGAAAAACTGCTCCTCAACGTCGCCGGCGGCGTCCTCGGTCTGCTGCTCGTCTATAGCCTCATCTATTCACCGATCGTGAACCTTCGCGACAGCCTCGCTGACAGCGTGGCGACCCGCCGCCAGGATCTGGTGGACATCCGCAGCATGATGCGCAGCTACGACCGAGTACGCGCCGAGCTCGCCGCCGCCCAGCAGCGCACCGTGCCCAATCCCAAGACGTTTTCGTTGTTCTCGATTATCGAGCAGACGCTGACCCGCAGTGTCACTCGCGATCATATCGGCTCGATTTCACCCACCGATCACGAAGTGCCGGGGGGCTTTCGCGAATACAGCGTTGATGTCAAATTGCAGGACATCACTCTCGACCAGGTAGTCGACGTCCTTTATGGCGTGCAGACGCTGCCGAACCCGGTCGCGGTGTCGAGCCTGCAACTGCGCTCGCATGCTCGCGACAGCCATTCCTTCGACGCCGACCTGACCTGCGTGGCGCTTGCCAAGGATGGCTAAACGGGATGCCGCGCCGGAACGCCCATTCGTGCGCCGCCGCGTGGTTGTCGCGGGCGGAATTCTGACCGCGCTCCTGCTCTTCGCGCTGACTTTCATCGCTGCCTTTCCCTACAACGCGAAGGTCTCGCAGATGCTGGCACCCTATCAATTGCGGCTGGTTTACCAGGATCAGCGGCTCAATCTTCCATTTGGCGTGCGCCTTGAGAACGTAAGCCTGCTTTCAACCGCCGACTCGGGACAAGCTCCTTTGCTGGAAAGCAAATCCGTTGCCCTCGCGCCGAGCCTCGCGAGTATCCTTGACGGCCGCACCGGGGTGTCGCTGTCGGCGCAGATCTTCAACGGCGTCCTGCGCGCTACCATCGCGCAGAAGCCGAACGCCGTCACGGTGGACTTCGATGCGCACGGGCTGAGTCTCAGCGGGTTGCCGCGCTTCGGACCCGAAGGATCGGCGCTGACCGGCGCTCTCTCCGGCAAAGGCTCCGCCGAAATCCAGGGAGCGGCCATAACCGGCGACCGGGGCGAAGCGACGGTGCGGGCCGAACAGGTGACGCTGCAAATCACCGAGGGCTTCCCGTTGATCCATCTCGGCGAGGTAACCGGTCATCTTCTGCTGAGTAACGGCACGCTGACGTTTCAGGACGTCGAAACCCACGGCGGCGACGTCGATAGTCGGGCCGATGGCGTCATCCGTCTGGCGCCCGATCTGCATCTCAGCACGATCGAGGCGCAGATCGCGCTGACCCCGACTCCGTCGGGACACGACCATTTCGGCCTGTTCTTCCACATGTTGCCGCATCCGCCCGACGAAGGCCCCTATTACGTCAATGGCCCGCTCCTCGCTCCGACCATCACCTGAGTCGGTCTATTCAGAGGACAATCTGGTCCACGGTTGCGCGTACAGGGCTCGCCGAACTTCATCGATGTAAGGGAGCGCATTGTGATCATACCATCCGCCGGAAAAATGCATTCCGGTGCATCCCCATAGCAGGCGATCAACATTTCCAGCGGCAACGTCCAGACTATAGGTGTTCGGCTGTTGCGCAGCGCTGGCAAAATAACTGGTGAACTTGCCATCGAGGCATGCCCGCTCCTCGGCGTAACGATAATCGGCGTTGAAGGCCGTCGAGTCCTTAATCATGGGCCAGGTGGCAGGCGCATAGTAAACCTTGGTCTGAAGAATTCCCCACGACTGATAGCAGCAATTCGGACAATCATAGTCCCAGAGCGCATCGAAGGTACCGCGTACGCATTGACTTCGATCATAACGCCTGTCGCCGCCACCGCGAGGCGGGTTGGTCCCGCCCTGGATCCACTTGCTCTCCGTCCAGGCCTGCGCGCGGACAAGATTTTCGTCGATGCCCCACTTGCACGCCGCCCATCTGAGGATCATGTCAGTACTGCCGGTATAATCGCCGTCAATTCGCTCATAATCGACGCCGGGCAGCGTCGGCTTAGCCATCGCCGCTAGATGAAAGCCGGCAAGCTGCAATTTCGTCGGGATCTGGTGATTAAAAGGTATATTGCCGATTACGGTTTCAGGGGTGGGCGGAATTTCCGCGGCGCATTCGGCGCCACTTGGCAGGCTCGCATGAGGCGGCAACGTCGCAAAGTACCTGGTTGATCCACCATCCAGGGAGGCCGCCAGCGCCGGTTTGTTGCTCAGTACTGCGATCAGCAGCGCGAGTGCGCAAGCTGAAGCGATAAGTCGCGATAGCATCGACATCCCACCTCGCCGCTCGGTTATTCGGCGCGAAATTTCTGCACAAAAGCATCACTTATGCCCGGTCCGTCGCGGACAAATGCGCGCGTCGCTTTGAAAGATTTTCGGCCAGTCTGGCGACGCCGTTACCAATTGGGAAATTTTTACAAATCGTCTGGCCAAACGGAGTGATTACCTCTCTTCCGATCCATACGTCGCGCACTAAAGTTTCGTTTAATTCCGGCAATTCCAGTTGGCACATTGACTGCTGACTGGAAGCGACCGACCTGGTCAGGCCACGCGATGCAACAAACTCAGATTTTCGATCCGCTGGTCGCGTTCGATCTCCCAAAACGTACCCGGACGCGAGCGGTCGCGACGATTATAGCTTTGGGCATGGCGGGGCTGTTGATTGCCTTTACGATTTTCAGCGGAGACTATCGGCTGCCCATCTATGTGATCGGCGGGGTCGCATTCCTCGGTCTGCTCGGCACCGCGCCCTACGCGTGGCGCCATCCCGCCTATCTGCCGTTCGCCGCGGCCTTGGTCTACCTGATCACGATGCTGTCACCGCTCACCGACACGCTTCGCGCCGGCGTCCACTACTCGTGTCTGGCGCTGTTTGCATTGCCGCTGGTACCGCGACTTCGCCAAACGGGCCTGTTGAACAAGGGAGGATTCCGTCTTTACTGCGGCTTTTTCCTGTGGGCAGGTCTGACCTGCCTCTACTCGCTGGCTCCCGTGTTTTCGATCGCGCGGCTGACTGCAGCCGCGCTCGGCTTTGCGATGGCGCTCGTCGCGATAATGGGTGTCGAATCCGACAGCGATGTTCACGAGCTGATTTATCACTTTTACCTGGCATGCGCCCTTTTCGTCGGCATCAGCCTCGCATCATTCGCCCTGCCCCATTCGCTGGTATGGCAGACCCCGATGGATAGCCTGAGTCCCGATCAGGCGGCTGCCATCGCTCTTCAACAGCCGGACGCTCTTAACCAGTTGGTCCAGGGCGACATCGACCGCTTCAGGGGACTCTTCGGCAATCCGAATGCGATCGGCGAACTGATGATCGCTACCGTGGCCTCCGGTCTCCTTTGCTGGCCGCGCCTCAAACGATTGCAGAAATCGTTGTGCGCCATGGTCTTGGCGGCCGCGCTCGCGATGGCCGCGCTGGCTGATTCGCGATCGGCTTTGCTCGCAATGATGATTGGCGTGGCCTTGTATGTTTACTGGCGTTATCGAGCACTGGGATTGATCGGTCTCTGCACTGCCCTCGCCGCGGTTGGGGCGGTGGCGATAGCACGCGGCGGTCTCAGCGAGTACGTCTCGCGCGGATTGGGAACGTTGACCGGCCGCACCGATATCTGGAGTTATGCCATCGGCCGCATTGCTGAACGACCGATCCTGGGCTACGGCTACCAGGTCAGCGGGGCGATCTTTGCCAGCCGCTTCTTTCCCATCTGGTATGGCCCGTGGGATATGGGCCCGCACAGCTCTCTGCACGACGGCTATATCGCGTGCGCGGTCGGGGTCGGCGTCCCGGCGACGCTCTTGTGGCTGTTCCTAACCCTGCGACCCTGGGTCTCCCTGTTCCGGGCGTCTGCGGACCCATGGAACCTGAAAAGAATCGCCCTGCTGGTCGTCCTACCAGCGTTGGTCTACAACATAACCGAAGCGACGCTCGTCGACTTCTATGGGTTGTTGGCATTCCTGTTCGGGCTCTGCTGGGCGCTCGCCGAGAAATATCGCTTGCGCGCGCTCGCTGCCGACCGCGCTGCGGAGCAGGCGACGTTTGAATCGCTACCGGCAGCAGCCCAGGCGCTTCAGGCGGCCGCCTGGACCCGTACGTGAAACCCTCCGCAATCGACTGGCGAGCGCCGCAACCGCCGCACGAACGGTTGCGACGCTCTCGCCGAACCTCTTGCTATTGCGGCCACGGCTCCGACGCCATCACTGACTTGACGTCGCTGATATAGCTCTGCGCTCCGCTGTCGTACCAGGCGCCGGAATAGTGGAAGCCGATGCATCCCCATAGCACCTGATCGGTGTAGGTAGTGCCGCCGATGTTCTTATAATTGGCCACGTCGGTCGCATAAGTGTTGGGCTGCTGCGCACTGCTGGCAAAATAGCTGGTGTAGGCACCATCCATACAGGCGCGCGTGTCGGCAAACCGGTAGTCAGCAGCGAATGCCGTGGACTGCATAATCTCCGGCCACGTCATCCATTCGTAATACACCTTGGTCTGCCAAATCGACCATGACTGGTAACAGCCGCCGGGATATGACACCACGCTGCCGTCCGGTTCGTCGATCGTGGTATTGTACAGCGCGTCGAACGATCCGTTCACGCAGGTCGACTCGGCGCTGTGCGGGTCGCCAGCAGCACCCTGCAGCCACCCACTCTCGACCCATCCCTGCGCACGGACGACGTTTTCATCTATCCCATACTTGCAGGCGGCCCACCTCATAATCATATCGGTTGAGCCAGTATATTTGCCGTCGACGCGCTCGTACTGAGTATAGTCGTTCACGTACGTATCGTTGTAGCCGCCGGCCGCATAGGCTGCGAGCTGCGCGCTTGTCGGCTCGATCGCGTTGAAGGCGGCATTCGCTGGCTGCGTTTCCGGCGTTGTCACAATCTCAGCCGCGCATTGGGAGTCGCTCGGCAGCGTCGCCCAGTAATTCAGCGTCGAAAAGTAGGCCACCGGCGTCGGCGTCGCGGATGGGGTCGGCGTCGGCGTCGCCGAGCTGTTCGCGACGGTTACCAGGATCGAGCTGTTGCCAATCGGCGTGACGCCGTTCTTCAAGTATGCCCGGACGCCCAGCGTATGTTTGCCGTTCGCGACTGTGGCGCTGTTCCAGGTCAGCGGATTATAGCCCGCAACCTGTGGAACCCCATCAATATACAGTTGTGTCCACCATATGCTCGACGACAGGGTCATGTTTACGGTAACCAGTCCGGCGACGGTTGCGCCGTTAGTCGGATACGTAAGCACCACTGGCAGGTTTGCCGCGGGTGACCTACCGGCGGTCGCGATAGCCAGAGTTATACACATCGCGAGAAGCAATGCGATTGAAAGCCGTGGTCTCCTCGATGAATAAATGCGAGTGTTACGCATAATCCAGCGCAATCGGTGCGCATCGACGCACCAATCCCCCCGAGCGCGAGATCCTTGACAGGCGCTCCGTTAGACGAGTTGACTACGTTGCGGTTCGACGGCGTGGCGGGCACTGATTGGTGCGCGCAACCCCCTTTGTGGTACGCCTGCGTTGAGCGGAAAGTAGTATCAGGTAGGAGACGGATATCAGTTCTGGAAAGACGTAGCCCGATCCGCAGTAACTTCACTGCTGCGCCGCGCGGCGCTTAACCGACACCTGCTATATGATTTCCCCCCTCTGAGATTTGACGGTCCCCCCGGATCGTCCACGCGCGTTATATAACGTTCGGCCGCCTGGCGCAATACAGAAAGTATTTCAGTCTTCAGAATCATAATCGCGCCTTTGAGCTAAAGGAGCGCCTTTCGGCAGCGATGCCTTAAATCCTGTTGGGCAGCGCTTTACCACCGACTTCCAGTCGCCTTATTCTGCCGTTATGAGCAACGTCGAAATTGGTTCCAGCCGCGAATTGCACGGCAAAGTCGCAATTGTTACCGGCGCCGGCCGGATGCGCAGCATCGGCCGCCCGATTGCCCGCATCCTCGCTGCCGCAGGCGCCAGTGTGGTGATCACCGGTACCGGCCGGCGCCCCGAGGATTATCCCGACGATGAGAAGAGCGCCGGATGGCGTGATATCGCAAGCGTCGCGGACGAGGTGCGCGCCGCCGGCGGCTCCTGTCTGCCGCTGGTCTCGGATATCCGCGACGAAAACGCGGTCGAAGATCTGGTCAAGCGCACCATCAGCGAATTCGGCCGTGTCGATATCGTCGTCAACAATGCCAGCGCCGCGCGCGGACCGGATCGCGTGCCGACCACCGAGATGCCGCTCGAGGTCTGGAAGAAAGTCTTCGCGACCAACGTGGACGGCACCTTTCTGCTCTCGCGCGTCGCCGCCCGCAGGATGATCGCGCAGGGCGAAGGCGGCAGCATCGTCAATATCTCGTCAATCGCGAGCAAGCTGGCGCACGCCAACATGGCCGCGTACGCCGCCTCCAAGGCCGCGATCAACGCGCTCAGCCGTTCGATGGCACTCGAGCTCGCGCCGCACAAGATCCGCGTCAATGCGATCTGTCCGGGGATTATCGATACCTTCCGCATGGACGATCTTGGTCGCGGCGAAACGTGGAAGAACGTCGTCAAAACGATGATCCCACTGGGCTATCCGGGGGACGGCAGCGAATGTGCCGAACTGGTGCTGTTCCTGGTGACCGATCACGGCAAGTGGATCACCGGTCAGGCGATTAATGTCGACGGCGGCACCGTATGGAACTGAACTGAGGCGCGCCGCGCCTTCCGGCAAATTTGACGGCTGCTGACCGCGCGCCTAAGCTGCGCTCATCATTCATTCCATCGGGGAGGACCCGGTCGATGGCAAGCGATCTCGAACGACGGATCACCGAGCTGGAAGACATCGAGGCGATCAAACAACTCAAAGCGACCTACTGCGACATCTGCGACGATGATCATAACCCCGAGCGCATCTGGCGAATCTTCGCCGAGGACGGCATCTGGGAAGGCGGCGGCTTCGGACAGGCCAAGGGACACGAGGCCATCCGCAAACTCTTCCAGAAGTTCCAGCAGATGATCAGCTTTTCCCAGCACAACGTTTTCAATCCGCGCATCACGCTGGACGGCAATCGCGCGCATGGCACCTGGTACCTCGTCGGTCCGTTTACTTTTCGCGAGGGCGGGATGCGCTGGATCGCGTGCCGCTACGAGGACGACTACGTGAAGATCAACGGCGAATGGAAATACCAGCATCTGCGCGCAATCATCCGGATCAACGCGCCGTACAAGGAAGGCTGGGCAGAGCATCCCGTCGCCTGAAGCCTCGATTTGCGCCGGCGCTATTCTGTCGCGAGCCGTCATCGCGCAGCCGGTTATAAGGAGCACCACATGAAATTCGGACTGATGTTCGCCAACGCCGGCGCCTTCAGCAACCCTGACCTGCTGGCGCATCTCGCAACGACCGCCGAGAGCTGCGGATTCGAGTCGTTGTGGACCGTCGAACACGTCGTGATACCAAAGGGCTATCAGACGCCTTACCCGTATTCGAAGGATGGCAAGATTCCCGGCGGCGAGGATGTGCCGATTCCGGATCCACTGCTGCCGCTCGGTTTTGTCGCGGCGCTCACCAAAAAGATCAAGCTGGCGACCGGCGTGATGATCCTCCCGCAGCGCCATCCGCTGTACGTCGCCAAGGAGATCGCATCGCTCGATCTGCTGTCGCAGGGACGGACCATCCTCGGCATTGGATCGGGTTGGCTGAAGGAGGAATTCGACGCGCTCGGCCTCGACTTCCATCAGCGCGGCAGTCGCACGGACGAGGCCATCGCGGCGCTGCGCGCCTGCTGGTGCACTAACCCGTCGAGCTTTCGCGGCAAGCAATTCAGTTTCGGGCCGCTGATGAGTTTCCCGAAACCCGTGCAAAAGCCGGTGCCGATTCATATCGGCGGCCATTCGCCGGCGGCGGCGCGCCGCGCCGGCCGCCTCGGTGACGGCTTCTTTCCGGCCGTCAGCGAGGTGCCGAAGCTCAAGGAGCTGTTCGCGCTGATGCGTGAGGCGGGAGCAAGGGCCGGTCGCAATACGGATGGGATCGAGCTTTCGTGCATCGGTCGCGCGAATCTGGAGGCGCTGAAGCCGCTGCAGGATGTCGGCATCGCACGGGTGATTCTGGCGCCGCCCGGCTTCGACAAGGACGCGCTCTCGCGCGGTCTCGAGAAGATCGGCAACGAGCTTATCGCACGGGTGTGAGCTCGAAGGGATGAATTCGCGATTCGAAGACGCGGGAGCTCACCTTCCGGGAAGCCGCAATTCAGGCAGGCGACAGTGTGAGGCCTCTGATGCGTGAGCACGCCGGTTTCGTTCGCAACCGCCTACATCGTTTTCAGAGCAGGGGTAGCCGACCATGAAAGCTGGAATCATCTTCGCCAATTCGGGACGCTTCAGTAATCCGGAACTCTTCGCGCAACTGGCGCGGGATTGCGAGCAACTCGGCTTCGAGTCCATCTGGACCGTTGAACACGTCGTCATCCCACAGCCCCATATGCCCTATCCGGGGTCGCGCGACGGACAAATGCCGGGCGGCGACGAGGTGCCGATTCCCGACCCGCTGCTTCCGCTGGCCTATGCCGCCGCCATCACCAGCCGGATCAAGCTTTCGACCGGGGTGATAATTCTCCCCCAGCGCCATCCGCTCTACCTCGCCAAGCAGCTCGCCACGCTCGACGTGCTCTCGAAAGGCCGCATGATGGTCGGGATCGGCAGCGGCTGGATGAAAGAGGAATTCGAGGCGGTGGGGGTGCCGTTCACCAGGCGCGGCGCGCGCACGGACGAATCGATCCAGGCGATGCGGGCGGTATGGCAGAACGACGTGGCAAGCTTCCACGGCAAGCAATTCGCTTTTCAAGATGTCAAGAGTTTTCCCAAACCGATGCAGAAGAACGGCATCCCGATTCATGTTGGCGGGCATTCGCCGGCCGCCGCGCGGCGCGCCGGCCGGTACGGCGACGGTTTCTTTCCGACCCTTACCGATCCGGCCCGTTTGAAGGATTGCTTCGCGATGGTGCGCGAAGCAGCGCAGCAGGCCGGCCGCAATCCCGCGACGATCGAGTTTTCCGCGATGGCGGCGCCCAAGGCCGATTCGCTCAAGGCGCTGCGCGATGTCGGCGTGAGCCGCGTGGTCTTCTCTCCGCCATCGTCCGATCCGGCGAAGCTGCGTGCGGGACTGGAAAGCGCCGCCAACGAAGTCGCGAAGGTCTAGCCATGCCACTCGATTCGTCGCTGGTCGGAACCAAAGTTGGCCCGATTGAGGCCGAAGTCGACGCGCGGTGGACGATGGCATATGCCGCAGGCCTCGAGGATATGGCACCCTGCTATCTCGATACGCGGCGCGGGGAGGGTATCGTCGCCCATCCGATGTTCCCGGTGTGCTTCGAGTGGCCGGCAGCGGGGGCGATCCGCGCACGGCTGCGCGCCTCGATGGCCCCGGGCGAGCCGGCGCGCGGGGTGCACGCAACCCATCACACGATTCTTCATCGCGCGATCCGTCCGCCGCTGCGGGTGCAAACGACCGCGGAGGTCATCGGCGTCGAGCGCCGCTCCGCCGGCGCTTACGAGACGGTGCGCTTTGAAACGCTGGACGAGCGCCGTGTGCCGATCGCAACGACCTACTACGGCAGTCTTTATCGCCAGGTCGATATAGCGGGACCTGAGCGGCCGGCTACCGTTGCAACCCCCGGCCTCAAGGCTGAACCGCCGGCGAATCCCCTCCGCGAGCAAGCGCTTCGCGTGGCGGCGGGCGCCGCGCACATCTACACCGAGTGCGCGCGCATCTGGAACCCGATTCACACCGATACGGCGGTTGCGGCGGCGGCGGGATTACCCGGACTCATCCTGCACGGCACGGCGACGCTGGCGCTGGCCGTCTCCGCGATTGTGCATCACGAGGCCGCCGGCGATCCGACCCGGGTCCGCGAGATTTATGCGCGCTTCGCCGCGATGGTCCTGATGCCTTCCGAGATTCGACTCCGGATCATGCGTCAGGAACGCGGCGACGGCGATGAGAAGATTCATTTCGAAGTGCTGAGCGCCGAGGGCGGTCGCGCGATTCGCGACGGCCTCGTCGTTCTCAACCGCTAAGCTTTGCGTATCATCGAAACCAGGCTCGTCGAAGAAAAGGAAACTGGATGAAGACCCGGGCTGCTATCGCACGTAAGGCCGGCGCGCCCCTGGAGGTTACTGAAGTCGACGTCGCCGGACCGAAGGCCGGCGAAGTGATGGTCGAAATCAAGGCCACAGGGGTCTGCCATACCGACGCTTACACCCTGTCGGGAGCCGATCCCGAGGGGCTCTTCCCAGCGATCATGGGACATGAAGGCGCGGGTGTGGTGGTCGAGACAGGCGCCGGAGTGACCTCCGTCAAGCCCGGCGATCACGTGATCCCGCTGTATATCCCCGAATGTCGTCAATGTCCGGCCTGCGTCTCGGGTCGAACCAATCTCTGCACGGCAATTCGCGAAACACAGGGGCGGGGCGTAATGCCTGACGGGACCAGCCGCTTCTCACTCGACGGTGCACCGATCCATCACTACATGGGGACCTCGACCTTCGCGAATTTCACCGTCCTGCCCGAGATTGCGGTGGCGAAGATTCGCGAGGATGCACCATTTGACAAGGTCTGCTACATCGGCTGCGGGGTGACAACGGGCATCGGCGCCGTCATCAATACGGCCAAAGTTCAGGTCGGTGACCGCGTCGTGGTCTTCGGCCTCGGCGGGATCGGGCTCAACGTCGTGCAGGGCGCGCGCCTGGCGGGAGCCGGGATGATCGTCGGCATCGACCTCAATCCGGCGCGCCGCGCGATCGCCGAGAAGTTCGGCATGACCCATTTCGTCAATCCGGACGAGGTCCGCGGCGATCTGGTTCCATATCTGGTTGACCTGACGCGGGGCGGCGCCGATTTCGCCTTCGAATGCGTCGGCAATGTCAAGCTGATGCGGCAGGCGCTCGAATGCTGTCAGCGCGGATGGGGCACGTGCGTTATTATCGGGGTCGCCGGCGCGGGTCAGGAAATCTCGACGCGGCCCTTCCAACTGGTCACCGGTCGCACTTGGAAGGGTACCGCGTTCGGCGGCGCGAAGAGCCGCCGCGACGTCCCGAAGATCGTCGATTGGTACATGGAGAAGCGCATCAACATCGACGATCTAATCACCCACACGATGCCACTCGAGCGGATCAATCACGCCTTCGATCTCATGCACGAAGGCAAGTCGATCCGCAGCGTGATTGTTTACTGACGAACGGTCTCGCCGAAGCTACAGCTTGCCCTCGGCGAGCGCCTTATCGAGGGCGCCGATATTGACCTCGTGGCCGTCGGCCATCACCTTGAGGAACGCGTGCAGTGTCTCATCGGCGACGGCGGGTAATTGCTCGTTGATCTTGCGGATCACCCAGCGCTGCCCACGGTTGAGCAGTTCGAGCTTGCCCTTGAGGTCCGGCACCGCGCTCACCTTCTCGACGAAGTCGCCCGTTTTGTTGGACGGCGTTCCGCCCAGCCGCCGCACATGCGCCGCCAGTTCGCCCGCGTAGTAGCCCTCGTCGTGCCCGACCTTCTTCAGCATCTCGCGCAGTTCGAGCGATTGCGGCAGCGCGGTCAGCTCGTGCAGGACGCGCCCGCCGGCCCGTTCGGCCTCGCCCAGCGTGTTGAGAAATGATTCGAGTTGCGTGTCCATTTTCTCAGCCCCTGATCGATTAGCTTTAAGTCATCCCTTCCAGGGGTTGCCATAGCTGTCGAGACAGACCACCTCGCTGAGCGGTTTGCGCTTCACCTTGAAATGATGGCCCTGCGGGTAGCCGATTGGCATCAGTGCATAGGTCTGGACATCGTCGGGAAGATCGAGGACCTTGTGCACCTCGTCCTCGAAGAAACAGTGCACGGTCGTGAGCGTCGTGCCCAGACCGAACGCGCGGCAGGCCAGGATAATGTTCTGAACCGCGGGGTAGATGCTCGAACCGGCGATACGGACCGAACCCGCCATCTTGGCCCGGATATCCTCCGGCAGTTTCGAGGACGTCCACATCGAGGCCTTGAGGCATGGCACCAGCAGCACCGGCACTTCGCCCATGTGCTCGAAAAGATGGAGCACCGACTTGAACCAGCGGTCGTACTTCGCCTCCTCCATGTGCGCGGGACGCGGCGCCCCGGCATAGAGCTTCATCAGGATATCGGCGCCGCGCTTGTAGATCGCGCCCAGTTGACGGCGCTTCTCGGCATCCTTGACGACGATGAACAGCCACGATTGGGCGTTGCTGCCGGAGGGTGCGCGAATCGCCGCATCGAGGATCTTTGTGATGATTTCGTCGGGTACCGGGTCCGGTTTGAAACGTCGAATCGACCCCGCCGAATACATCACTTCAAAAAGATTTTCTTCCGCCATCGGTTACTCTCTTGATCCCTGATCGCTTCCCGCCTCGTTTTGCCGCAGAGCGCGGCGCGAGGTCTTCGCTGCCAGCCCGCCTCGCTTACGCCGGCTGACGATCGGCCGGGATGCCCAACAGCTTCTCGAACACCTTGGCGCGATCCTTCGGGTCCTTGACCATCGGACCGGGCTGCACGCGATGCTTCATGATCTTGTCGTCTTCGACGAACTCGCGGACCGAAGTGCAGTACTCGAGCAAGAGACCGTTCGGGTCATTGAAATAGATCGAACGGCACCATTCGTGATCGACGACGGGGGTAACATCGACGCCTCTGGCGAGCAGGTCAGCGCGCTTTTTCTCGAGGTCTTCGACGGAATCGCAGTCAAACGCGAAATGATAAAAGGCGGGCGGCAGATGCTGCGCGCTGTTGATATCCGTCTTGAATTCCTGGGGGATGTTCGGCACCTTCTCCGGACACATGAAGGCGACCAGCGTGCCGTCGCCGGTATCCATGAAAACGTGCTTGATCTTGCCGCCCTCCGGCGGTTCAAGAACGTCACACCACGCGACCTTCCAGTCGAGCTTGGTGGTGTAGAAATCGATCGTACGGTCGATATCGAGGGTCGCCAATCCCAGGTGATGGACCCCCATGCTGCCCTTGCGTTTCATAAGTGCCTCCGCGGCGATCGTTGCCATCCGTTTCTTAGCATCCTCGCCGCATCTGCAAAAGGAAAGCTCACCTGACGGTTTGGCCGTCACCATCCATAATTGTGGGTACCGGGCCGATACCGACGGCGCTGATGGTCGGCGGTTTGCACTTGGCGCCGACCAGGGTAGTTAGCGGAGTGCACGAGGTCTCACTGCTGCTTTCGAGAATTTCGCATCCGCCCGAGCCGGTCCCGGAAGGCAACGACAGGCTGACGTCGTCGATTTCGACGAAGGACCCCGGGGCGCTGACCGTCAGTGTCAGGCTCAGGTTGGTGCCGTCGCTCGATGTACAGCCGACTCCGGAGAGCGGCATGTTGATTGCGTTGGCAGGATTAAATCCCGTGAAGGACTTGCACTTGCCCTTAGCGGGAACCGTGAAACCGACGCCAATATCGTCCCAGGCCGGGTTGGGCCAACCAGTGATGCAATAGCTTTTGGCGCTCGCCGGCGCCGCGACGAGCAGCAGCGCGAGCGCACTTGCACCGATTAAGCAGATCACCGCAATCGCATTCCGACCGTGAGCTGAAGACACGTCTTTCATAAATGCTCCTGGCACGTCCCGTTAATGGCATTCGGTCAACCAGTCGGACTACGGTAGTGTCCTAATTTCACTGTGGCTTGCCAGTCAAGCGATAAACTGGATATGTGGGGCGCAAGGGTTCGTCGGCTTGCCCATCGCAGCACCCGAGGGCCGGAGCGATGCCCGAGCGCATCGCTCCTCGCCCCCGCAGCGCGATCGTTTCCGACGAGCCTTATTCCTTCGTCGTTGAATCCGGCGACGGCGTCCACCGCAGGATCGGTCTGCGCGCAGCCGTTACCTCGTCAACCCGCGCCACCGGCGTCGTATGCGGCGCCTGCTTGACCATCTCCGGCTGCTCGAGCGCCTCCCGGTAGATTTGGTTCATCGCCGCGATAAAGACATCGAGCGTTTCGCGCGCTTCGGTCTCCGTCGGCTCGATCATCAGCGCTCCCGGCACTACCAATGGAAAATAGATCGTCGGGGGATGGAAGCCGTAGTCGAGGAGACGTTTGGCGAGGTCGAGGGTGCTGACGCCCGCGCGCTCTTCGAGATCATGCGTCAGCACGCATTCGTGCGTTGAAGGCGCTCGCTTCGCTACCGGAAAATTCTTTTCCAGGCCGTGGCGGACATAGTTCGCGTTGAGAATCGCGAGACGGCCGATTTGTTCCAGACCTTCACCGCCGAGCGCGAGGATATACGCGTACGCCCGCACGAGCATCCCGAAGTTGCCGTGGTAGGCGCGCAGCCTGCCGATTGAATCCGGCCGCTCACGATCGAAATCCCACAAACCGTCGGCGCGACGGACCAGCCGCGGCAGCGGCAGGAAACGTTCCAGCTCCCGGGTTACGGCGACGGGTCCGGCGCCCGGTCCGCCGCCGCCATGCGGGGTCGAAAAGGTCTTGTGCAGATTGACATGGACGATGTCGGCGCCCATCGCTCCCGGCTTGGCGACGCCCAGCAAAGCGTTGAGGTTCGCGCCGTCCAAATAAAGCAGCGCGCCCGCCTGATGCAGCGCCTCCGCGATCGCGCTGATTTCGGCTTCAAAAATGCCCAGCGTGTTGGGATTCGTAACCATCAGCGCCGCGGTCTGATCATCGAGCAGACGGCGGATCTCGGCCGCTTCGAGATAACCATGCGCGCCGGTGCGCGCCACCACCACTTCGAACCCGGCCAGCGTGCAGCTCGCCGGATTCGTGCCGTGCGCGGTATCAGGGATGATTACCTTGCGCCGCTTGCCGCCGCGACGGCGATCCCAGGCGCGGACGATCAGCAGCCCGGTCAATTCGCCCTGCGCTCCCGCCGCCGGATGAAGCGAAACTGCATCCATTCCGGTAATTTCGGCCAGCGCGCCTTCAAGCCGCGCCATCAGTTCCAGCGCTCCCTGCGCCATCGCGGGCGGAACGGCCGGATGGAGCTCGGCGAAGCCCGGCAGGTTGGCGATCTCGTCATTGACCACCGGGTTATACTTCATCGTGCAGGAGCCGAGCGGATAGAAATTCAGCGCCTGCGCGTAATTGAGGCGCGAGAGGCGCAGATAATGCCGCAGGACCTGCGGCTCGCTAAGCTCCGGGAAACCCGCGATCGTGTCGCGGCAGAGCTCGGCGCCCAGCAACTCGAGCGCGCGGGTCTCGCTCGGTTCGCCCTGATCAACTTCAGCGCCGGTTCGGCCCGGCCGACTCTCCTCGAAGATCAGCGGTACACGATCACTGAGCATGTCCATTGAGCCCATCTACGCACGCAGCGCCTCGGCCAGAAGATCCAGGGATTGCGGTTCATTGACTTCGGTAACCGCGATGAGCAGTCCGTCCGCCAGCTCCGGATAGTCGCGCTCGAGCGTGAGACCGGCCAGCACGCCGCGCGCGATCGCGCGTTCAAGGGCGCGATGCGGATCGGGCACGCGCGCCACGAACTCGTTGAAAAAAGCTCCGCTGAAGCGCGGAGAGATCCCGACCGCGGCGAGCTTGGCCGCCGCCTGATGAGCCAGGTCGACGTTACGCGCCGCCATCCGGCGCAGCCCGCTACGTCCCATCAGCGCGAGATAAACGGTGGCGGCGAGGGCGTTCAGCGAGTGATTGGTGCAGATGTTCGACGTTGCCCGCTCGCGCCGAATATGCTGCTCGCGCGCGGCTAGCGTCAGACAGAAGGCGCGCCGCCCCTGCCGGTCGCGGGTCTCGCCGACCAGCCGACCCGGCATCGAGCGCACATGAGCCATCCGCGCCGCCATGAAGCCGACTCCGGGCCCGCCGAATTGCGGCGCGATGCCGAAACTCTGCCCCTCGCCCACGGCGATATCCGCGCCCAACTCGCCTGGCGACTTCAGCAGACCGAAAGCCAGCGGCTCGGCCGTAACGGCGATCAGAAGCGCGCCCGCCTCATGAGCCACCTGGGTCATGTGGCCGAGCGACTCGATTACGCCGAAAGCGTTCGGATAGCCCACGACCGCGCACAGCAGATGCTGGTCAGCGAGCTTGCCCAGAGCCTCGCAACTGGTGCTGCCGGTTGCGAGGTCAAGCGGCAACTCGACGATTTCCAGATCCTGTTGCGCCGAAAGATACGTCGCGATGGTTGCGCGATAATCGGGCCATAGGGCCCGCGAGACGACCACGCGATGACGTTTGGGAAGGATCCGCCGCGCCATCAGAACCGCCTCTGCCGCCGCCGAAGCGCCGTCATACATGCTGGCGTTCGCCACTTCGAGGCCGGTCAACTGCGTGATCAGGGTCTGAAATTCAAAAATCGCCTGCGTCGTGCCCTGGCTCGCCTCCGGCTGATAGGGCGTGTAACTGGTGGCGAATTCGGCCCGCGCAGTGATGGCGCGCACCGCCGCCGGAATATAATGACGATAGCAGCCGCCGCCGAGAAAACTGATCAGTTCGGTGGCCGGCGCATTGCGCTGCGCCAGCGCGCGCATCGCCGCGCTCACTTCGCGCTCACCAAGACCGCGATCCAATCGGATCGCTGCCTGTGCGCGCAGTGCCGCCGGCACGTGCGCGACCAGATCGTCGAGCCGCTCAACGTCCAGCGCCGCGAGCATCTGGGCAATATCGGCCGCCGTATGCGGGATGAATCTCATCGTCAGTTCCTGCTGCCCGCCCGGCGATAGAACGGCAGGGCAACCACGGTCGCGCTCACCCGGCGACCGCGAATTTCAACCTCCAGCGCACTCCCGGGCGCAAATCCGGCGGCAGCCTCGACGTAGCCGAGCGCCAGGGGACGAGCGAAGGTCGGGGCATACGTACCGCTAGTTACCGCGCCGATCGGTCGGTTGCCGGACCACAACGGATAGCCCTGCCGAGCGATCGCCTTGCCATCGTCGGTCCGGATGCCGACGAGACTTTTGCGCACGCCACGATCGCGTTGCACGGCGAGAGCTGCCTCGCCACGGAAACCATGTCCGAACTTCACGAAGGCCCCGAGCCCCGCTTCGAGCGGCGAGGTCGCACGATCGAGCTCGTGGCCGTACAGAGGCAGCGCCGCCTCGAGCCGGAGCGTATCGCGCGAACCCAATCCGCACGGCTGCAGTCCGCAGTCGGCGCCGGCTTCGAGAAGAAGCTCGAAGATTTTTGCCGCGTCGCGCGCCGCGACAAAGATCTCGAAGCCGTCTTCGCCGGTGTAACCCGTCCGCGCGATCGTGCTCTCGATACTCCCCGCCAGCTTCGCGCGGATGACATGAAACCGTCGCATCCGCTCGACAGACGCCGCCATCGGCGCCAGTATGCGGACCGCATGCGGCCCTTGCACTGCCACCAGGGCCGTTCCGTCGCTTATGTCCTGCAAAATGACCTCTGGATGGGGAGCCGCGGCCAGCGCCTCCCAGTCGGCGGCGATGTTAGCAGCGTTGACGCAGAGCATGTATTGGTCGGCGCCGAGCCGACAGACGATCAGATCGTCGATCGTACCGCCATCGTCGGCGCACATGATCGTATATTGCGCCTGACCTTCGGCGAGGCGCGCAGCCGAATTGGTCAGCGTCGCTTCAAGCAATGATAAGGCGCCCGGCCCCTGCACCATGAACTCGCCCATATGGCTTAGATCGAACAGTCCCGCCGCCGTCCTGACCGCGCGATGCTCCTCGAGGATGCCGCGATACTGCAACGGCATCGCAAAGCCCGCGAATTCGGTCATCCGCGCGCCGAGGCGCCGATGAGTCTCATAGAGAGGGGTACGCTTGACCGCTTCCGCCACCACCTTTAACTTTATCAGAGCGTCGCAATCGCAACGAAACCCGCTCTGCCTAATCTCATCTCACCATCGTGTCTTCCCTTGCATCACTTAGCCAATCCCGGGGGCGTGCCGTAACCCGATGCCGGCAATAGTGATGGATGGCCGCGCGCTCGTCCAACATCTGAAGCCCGAGCTTCACCGCTATGCGCGCGAGCTTGGCGATAAGTACGGCGTCACGCCGAAACTCGGTGCGATTCTTACCGGTGATGATCCCGCATCGATCCAGTATGTGCGTAACAAGCGGCGGATGGCCGAAGAGTTGGGCTTCACCGTTGAGATCGTCACGCTGCCGTCAAGCGACGCGACGACCGCGCGACTGCTGGGCGTGATCGAGCGCTTTAACCTCGATCCGAACGTAACCGGCATCCTCCTGCAGCTACCCCTGCCACCCGCGGTCGATGTCCATCGGCTGTTCGACGCGATTGCTCCTGAGAAAGACGTCGATGCGGTCGGCGTCAACAGCATCGGCGGCTTCTATCGCGGCAAGTGGGGGCGTTTTATCCCTTGCACGCCGCGCGGCGTGCTCGCGCTGCTCAATTATTTCAAGGTGCCGACCGACGGCGCCAATGCTCTGGTGCTCGGACGCGGCGACGTCGCGGGCAAGCCGATGGCGTTGATTCTGGGCGGGCGCCTGTGCAACGCGACGGTCACCTGGGGCCATCGCCATACCCGCAACCTCGCCGAGCTCTGCCGCCAGGCCGATATCCTGGTGTCGTGCGTCGGCGTCGCGCCTCCCGATCGCCCTTTCCTTATCACCGCCGATATGGTCAAGAAGGGAGCATGTGTTGTCGATGTCGGCTTCCGTCGTCTCGCCTCCGGACAGTTCGGCGGCGATGTGGACTTTGCTGCGGTCAGTCGGGTAGCGGGATGGATTACGCCGAATCCCGGCGGCACCGGGCCGATGACGGTGCTGGCGCTGATGCAGAATCTAATCGATGCGGCCCGGTACCGACTGGGCCTCGAACGCGCAATCTATTCGGTTTGAATGGCTAATCCGAAACCCGACCAATCGCATAGCGAAGACACCGATCTGGAAGTGCGCCGGCGCACCATCAGCAGTTTGATCGTCGGCCCCGCGCGCGACGTCCGTGATCCGCAGATCTTCCACAGCCTCTCGCTAATCGCGTTTCTGGCCTGGGTCGGTCTTGGCTCCGACGGCCTCAGTTCATCCTGCTATGGACCGGAAGAGGCGTTTCTCGCGCTCGGACCCGATAAATATCTGGCGGTTTTTCTCGCCCTGCTGACCGCCTTGACGGTCTTCATTATTTCCGCCTCGTATTCCCAGACGATCGACGAATTCCCGACGGGCGGCGGCGGTTATCTCGTCGCCACCAAACTGTTGGGGCCTTTCGCCGGACTGACCTCAGGATGCGCCCTGGTCATCGACTACGTCCTCACCATCTCGATCTCGATCGCGAGCGGCGCGGACGCGATTTTCAGCTTCCTGCCCCTCGACTGGCTGCCGTGGAAGTTCTGGGCCTGCCTTGCCGTCGTCATCATCCTGATTGCGATGAATCTGCGCGGAGTCAAGGAATCGGTGCTCACCCTGCTGCCGATTTTCATGGCCTTCGTGGTGACTCATGTCTTCCTGATCACCTTTGCCCTTGTGGAACGCGCTCCCGAGCTGCCGCAGGTCACGCGCAACGCGATCGGGCAGGTGCACAGCGCGGTCCACAGTATCGGGCTGGCGGCGCTGGCGATCATTTTCCTGCGCGCCTACAGCCTCGGCGGCGGCACCTATACCGGGATCGAGGCGGTCAGCAACGGACTGCCGATCCTGCGGGAACCGCGCACCGTGACCGGCAAGCGCACCATGATCTACATGGCGATTTCGCTGGCCTTCGTCGCCGGCGGGATTCTTTTCGGCTACATGCTGTTCGACGTCGGTCCGGTCAAGGGCGAGACTCTCAACGCGGTCCTCTTCGATGATCTCGCGGCGCACTGGCATCTCGACGGCTTGGCGATCGGACCGGCCATCGTCACGTTTACCCTGCTGACCGAAGGCGCCCTTCTATTTGTCGCGGCGCAGACCGGTTTCGTCGACGGACCGCGGGTGCTGGCCACGATGGCGACCGACCGCTGGCTGCCCCGTCGATTTTCGAATCTTAGCGGGCGCCTGGTGACCCAGGACGGTGTGCTCGCGATGGGTGTGGCGGCGGGCCTGATTCTTTTCGGCACCCATGCCAGCGTCGACCTGCTGGTGGTGCTCTACGCGATCAACGTGTTCATCACGTTCACACTGTCACAGTTGGGCATGAGCGTGCATTGGTGGCGTGAGCGCAAGCGCGAGCCGCGCTGGCGCCGCAAACTCGCGATCAACGGCGTCGGGTGCAGCTTCACCGGCCTGATTCTCGTGCTGACGGTCACCTTGAAATTTTACGACGGCGGCTGGGTCACGGTCGCGATGACCGGCGGACTTATCGCGGTCTGCTTTGCCGTGCGTCGCCACTACGATCGCGTGCGGCAGGCGATCGCGCAGCTCGAAGCCGATATCCTGCCCGAGATCTTCGCCGCGGCCGAACGCACGCCCCCGGAGCGCGATCCCGAAGCGCCGACCGCCGGGATCCTCGTCAGCGGCTTCAACGGTCTCGGCCTCGCGACCTTGACCACCGTGCAGCGGCTCTTCGGCAACCAGTTTCGCAACGTCGTGTTCATCGCCGTCGCCGAAGTCGACTCGGCCCAGATGAAGGGGCCGGAAGAGGTTGAAGTCCTGCAGCAGCGGGTCGCCGACGATCTAGAGGAATATTCGCGCTTTGCCGCCGATCTCGGCTTTCATTCCGAAATCTGCGCGGGGCTGGGTCCCGACGTGCCGCTCGAGCTGGAACGCGCCTGCCTCAAGGTCGCGCGCGAGTTTCCGCACGTCGTCTTCTTCGCCGGCAAGCTGGTCTTCACCGATGAGCTCGACGGCTATATCAGCCGCTTCCTGCACAACCACACCGCGCTTGAAGTGCAGAATCGGTTGCAAGCGCGCGGCCTGAGCCTCGTCATTCTGCCGATTCGCGTGTCGTCCGAGCATCTGCGCGGCGCCGCCCGCGCCGCGAACCCCGCGACCGCAGCCGCCGCCCCGCATTAAGTTTCGCGGCTCCCGCCCTTGCAATCATCGTTACGGGATTGTTATGGTAAGCGTCGAATTGACGCAAAGTCGGTCGTGTGCGCCTGAAAAATCGCCGGCAGAGAACACACCGGGCTTGGCACGAGGATGCATACCATGAACATACAGACTCCGGTCAACGGCGCCGAACTATATCGCAAGCTGCAGGCTCTTAACGACGATGCGTACACGCGCGAAGTCTGCGAACGCCATGCCGCGACGATCGCGGAAATCATGCGTCTCAAGAAGGAACGGCGCGCGGTGATTCTCGCGCACAACTATCAGCGTCCGGAGATTTTCGAGGTCGCGGACTTTATCGGCGATTCCCTCGAACTGGCGCGCAGGTCGAGCGAAGTGCGCGACGCCGAGATGATCGTCTTTTGCGGCGTCCACTTCATGGCCGAAACCGCCAAGGTCTTCAATCCTGACCGCATGGTTCTGCTGCCCGACATGCGGGCCGGATGCTCGCTGGCGGACGCCGTCACCGCCGAAGCGCTTGCCGACCGCAAGGCCGAACTGCTCGCCTTGTATCCGGACCTGAAGGTGGTCTCGTATGTGAACTGCACGGCGGACGTCAAAGCGCTGTCCGACGCCTGCTGTACCTCCGCCAACGCGGTGCGGGTAGTCAACGCGATCGCCGCCGAGCATATCCTGTTCGTGCCCGACAAAAACCTCGCCAACTACGTCCAGACGCAGACCAGCAAGCAGATAATTTCATGGGACGGTAACTGTTACGTTCACCATCAGATAACCCCCGACGAAGTAGAAAAAGTACGCGCCGGCATTCCCGGCGTGGTGGTGCTGGCCCATCCCGAGTGCCGCAAGGACGTACTCGCGATCGCCGATGCGGTGCTCTCGACCAGCGCGATGGTTCGTTATGCCGAACAGAGCCCAGCCGACAAGTTCCTGATTGTCACCGAATGCGGCTTATCCGACCGTCTGCTGATGGAATTGCCGGACAAACACTTCTTCAAAGCCTGCAAACTGTGCCGCTACATGAAGATGATCACGCTGGCCGGCGCGCGGGATTCGCTGGTTAATCTGCGTTATGAGATCACGCTTCCGGATGAGGTACGCGAAGGCGCCCGCCGCGCCCTGGAGCGGATGCTTGAACTGGGCGCCTAAGCGGTTGCGATGACGCGTGGCGCCGGCCGGCTGCGGACGGCCGCGACGACCAGGCTTTCCCGCGACGCCCGGCCGCGAGTCGCCGTCGACACCATTCTGTTCGCGTTCCGCGACCATCAGTTGCAGTGCTACCTGGTCGAACTCGCACGCGGCGAAGCCGCCGGCCAGTGGGCCTTCCCCGGCCGTCTCGTGCGCATTGGCGAAAAACTCGATGAAGCGGCGCGCGCCGACCTCGCAGCCTCGACCGGCCTGCGCGACGTCTACCTCGAGCAGCTTTTCACCTTCGGCGATCCCACCCGCGACCCCCGGACGCATGTCGTGTCGGTCGCATACATGGGGCTGACTGCGGCTCCGGAAACGGTCAGCGCCTGCTCCGCCAAGTATGCACAGGGGCGATGGTGCGGGGTCGAACGTCTGCCACGACTCGCCTACGATCACCCACAGATGGCTGATTACGCCCTCAATCGTCTGCGCGCGAAGCTCGAATACACCAATATCGCGCTCTATCTGCTGCCGCCGGCCTTTACTTTCGCGCAGCTCGAGGAGCTCTACGCCACCGTGCTCGAACGCGAATTGGACCGCCGCAATTTCCGCCGCCGCATCCTTGCTAGCGGCCTCCTGCGACGATTGTCGCAGGAGCGCCGCGGGGCGCATCGCCCGGCCGCCCTTTACGAATTCGCGCCGCGCAGCTTGCGCACGATCGAAATGTTATAGTCAGCGGTAAAACTCCGATGAAGAAACGCTGGCGAAACCACCTGGGAACGGCCATCGCCGTTGTCGCGCTGCTGGCAGTCGCCCTCGGCGCGGGCTATCGCTTGCACAGTCTGAGCGATGATGCCGCGGCCGCCGTCACGACGCCCGATCCGGCGCTGTTCAAGGGCGATACGCGGCGCGCCTATGAGATTGCGCGCGACCATCCTGAGCTGCTGATGCAGCTCCACTGCTACTGCGGATGTGAGCAGCAGGACGGCCACAGGAATCTCTTCGACTGCTATCGCACCAACCACGCCTCGAGCTGTGAAATCTGCATCGGTGAAACGCTGCTCGCCGCGCGGCTGGCCGACCAGGGCATGCCGGTCGAACAGATTCGCGCGGCGCTGCGCCAACGCTATGATCATTAGATTGACGCGCTATTCCTATCGCTCCGAGTCCCATGCAATTCCCGATTCCGGCGCTAAGTCTTAAGGCGAAGCTGATCGGACTCATCGTGATGCTTCTCGCGCTCAGCCTGGGCGCCGAGATGATCGTCAGCCTGCGCACCCAGGACAAGATCGTCAAGCTGACCGATCGCAAGGTTCAGGACCTGGCGAGCCTGATTCAGATCAGCGTGCAGGAGCTGTCTTCGGTCAGTCCGACGGACCGCGATCGCCTGCAGAATTTCATCCGGCGGCTTCATACCAACGGCCTCGAAGTCTCGATCGCCTCGAGCCAGGAACTCGTCATTAACAGTTCCAATCCGCGGCTTATCGGCGATGCGCTAAATCCCGAGGTGGTGCGCGCCCTGATGACCCTGCGGAGCAAGAATCGCGAGGCGCCGGTGGCTGTTCCGGGGATCAAGCTTGGCCTCGCCGATCGCTTCAGCACCGTCTACTTCATTCCGGTCGAGGTCGAGGACCATCTCCTCGGCTATATCCAGGTGGTGGCGAATTTCAGCGATTTTGACCAGCCCCTGCGGGATTACCGCTGGCGCCTGGTCACCCTCGGCCTCGCGATTTTTGCCATCGGTCTGGTCGTTGCCTATGTCCTCGCCGATCGCTATGTCGAGCCGATCCATGCCGTGGCCGACGCCGCTCAGAACATCGAGGCCCGCGGTTTGCGCCCGGTCCCCGAAGCCCGTCGGCGGGACGAAATCGGTCTGCTGACGCGCAGCTTCAACGCGATGATCGGACAGATTCGCCGGGCCCGCGAACGCGAGCAGGAACTCGCGCGGCTCGAACGCTTTACCGCGCTCGGCCAGTTGGCGGGCGCGCTGGCGCACGAGATCAAGAATCCCCTGAACTTCATCAGCCTCGCTCTCGACCGCCTGCGCGCGCGCTACATGCCGTCGGCGGCGCCGGCGCGCGACGACTTCCTGCGTCAGGTCATCATCATGAAGGACGAAATCCATCGGCTTTCCGAGATGGTTCAGACGTTCCTCCATTACGGCCAGCCGATCGCCATCCATCCGGCCCCGACCAATGTCCGCCAGTTGGTGCAGGGCGTGCTGGCGCTTAGCGAACCACGCTTGAAGAGCCAGCGCATCGAGGTCGTCGAGCGCGGCGCCGAAGGCGACCTGACCCTCAACGTCGACGCGGAAAAACTTCGCACATGTTTCGTCAACGTGGTCATGAACGCGACGCAGGCGATGCCCGACGGCGGCAGGCTGACGGTCGACTTCGCGCGCCACAACGGTAATTTGACCGTCTCTTTTGCTGACACCGGCGTCGGCATCGATCGCGAGGTCGCCGACCGTCTGTTCGAGCCGTTCTTCACCACCAAACGCGAAGGCATCGGCCTCGGCTTGTTTTTTTCCAAGGCGATCGTCGAAAAACACGGCGGATCGATCGCCATCGTTCCCAACGAACCGGCGCCCGGCGCCCGCGTAATTTTCACTCTGCCGCTGCGCGAAGTGCATAAGGATCATGACGCAGAAAGCCTCCGTCCTGGTAGTTGAAGACAACGACCTCGAGCGCCAAATCACCGCCGAAACCCTGCGTGAAGAAGGTTTCGCGGTGGACGAAGCCGCCAACGGCCGCCGCGCCATTGAACTCCTTCAGCTCAGTCGTTTCGACGTCGTTCTGACCGACCTGATGATGCCGGGAATGTCCGGCGCCGAGTTACTGGTCAAAGTCAAGGATCAGTATCCCGCGACGCAGGTGGTGGTGCTGACCGCCTTCGGCTCGATCGATAGCGCCGTCCAGGCCACCAAGGACGGCGCGTTCAATTACCTCACCAAGCCGACCGATCGCGAGACTCTGATCATCGCGGTCGCGCGCGCCGCCGAACTCGCGATGGAGAAGCAGGAAAACCTCCTGCTGCGCCGCGAAGTCGCCGGCAAGCTCCAGGTCGAGGGCATCGTCGGTCAGGACCCGGCGATCGTCGAGGTCATCCGTATCGTGCGCAAGGTTGCGCCCTCGAACTCGACGGTCCTGATTCAGGGCGAAAGCGGTACCGGCAAGGAGGTCATCGCCCGCGCGATTCACCGCCTGTCGCCGCGCGGCCAGCGTCCGCTCGTCGCCATCAATTGTTCAGCGATCCCCGATACGCTCATCGAAAATGAATTGTTCGGCCACGAACGCGGCGCCTTTACCGGCGCGACCGAGCGCAAGATCGGCCTCATCGAGAGCGCCGACAAGTCCACGCTCTTCCTTGACGAGATTGCCGATCTCGGCATCGGCGTCCAGGCCAAGCTGCTGCGCGTGCTGCAGGATCGCGAGGTCCGCCGCGTCGGCGCCAACGATTCGACCCGCGTCGACGTGCGTCTGCTGGCGGCCTCGAATCGCAACCTCGCCGACGAAGTCGCCGAGGACCGCTTCCGCGAAGATCTTTACTATCGCGTCAACGTCGTGACGATCACCCTGCCACCGCTGCGCGAGCGGCGTTCGGATATTCCGCTCCTCGCCAATCATACGCTCGAGCGCTTCGCCCATCTGTCGAACGGCCGGGTCCGGGAGATCAGCCGCGAGGCGATGGAAGTCCTGCTCGATTACGGCTGGCCGGGCAACGTGCGCCAGCTCGAGTCGGCAATTGAACGGGCGATTTTGCTGTGCGAGGGCGACAAAATCCTCCCGCGCGATCTCCCGCAGGAGGTGCTCAAGCGCCAGGCGCCCGGCAAGGCCGATCGCGCGCGCACCGGCGATCGCTATGAGATTCCCGCCGAGGGCATCAATTTTGAACGCTTCGAACGCGACCTGATTATTCAGGCGATGGAAAAATCCGACGGCGTCATCGCCAAGGCGGCAAAACTGCTCGGGATGAGCTACCGCACCCTGCAATATCGCCTCGACAAGTTCGGCCTCAACAAACCCGACGGCAAGAGCGGCGCGCCGTCGGAATCGTCGGCGCGAAGCTGAGCCGAGAAACCCGGTGCCGGCCCGCTGACAACCTTCAGCATCGGCGCGGCAGATAGACCCAGCAATGCTCGCGCGCGCCGCCTGCGATCTCTACTTCGATAAGTTGGCGTGTGTAGAGCTGCGGCACTTCCTCGTAGAGATCCAGCGCTGCAAGGTCGTGGTCCGTCAAGTCGCGAAGCTCCTCGCCCGCAACCACGCTTCCCGGACGCTTGACAATGAAAAAGTACGTCGCCTGACGCCGCTCGTAATCGCGCAGGATTGCCGGGACCGTTACGACGTCGCGCTTGAGTAGCCGCCGTCGCAGCCGCGCATCGAGCAGACTGCCATACACAAACAGCCGCGACCGCGCCCGTTCGTCATCATCCGCTCTCATCCGCGATTTCCCGGGCGCATCCCAGACGACTTTGGCGAGGCCCCGCTAGAGCTGCTCGTACCACGCGCTCAGCGCGGCGCCGATTTCGTGCGGCGAGTCCTCCTGGATAAAGTGCAGTCCCTTGACCGTGACCTCGCGCTGATTCGGCCATCGACGACACTGCTCGCGGACCCGCCCGCTGAGAATCATTCCGGGATCGGCGTTGACGAAGAGCTTCGGGATGGCACTCGCTGCGAGCCATCGGGCGTACTCGCTGACGATTTGCGTCACCTCCGCCGGCTCGCCGTCGATTGGAATCTGACGCGGCCAGGTGAGCATCGGGCGGCGCGACTCACCCGGCTCGCGAAACGGCTGTCGATAAGCCTCCAGCTCGGCGGCCGACATCTCGCGCAGGATGCTCGCCGGCAGGATCCGCTCGATAAAGATATTTTTCTGCAGGACCAGTTCTTCGCCGGCGTCACTGCGCATCGCTTGAAAAATACCGCGTCCCGCGCCGGGCCAGTCGCTCCAGGTGAGCGGCGCGACGATCGCTTCCATATACGCGATTCCCTTGATTGCTGCGCGATGGCGATTCGCCCAATGAAAGCCCAGCGCCGATCCCCAATCGTGCAACACCAGCGTCACGTTCCGCCCGAGCCCGAGCTTCTCGAACCACGCGTCGAGGTAGCGCACGTGATCAATGAACGTGTACGCGCCGTTTGCCGATCGACCGGACGCCCCCATCCCAATCAGATCCGGCGCGAGGCAGCGCGCCTTTTCACCCAGATACGGAATGATATTGCGCCACAGGTAGGACGACGTCGGATTGCCGTGGAGAAACACCACCGGCTCTCCGGACCCCGTGTCGACGTAGGACATCGTCGAATCCAGCACCTGCACTCGTTTACGCTCAAAGGGATCGACGGCCTCGATCGGCTTCATGCTCATCGCTGCACCTCAAACCGTTCATAGGATGGACGCCGACGCCAGGCAAGGTGCGCTTGCCGGACCGCCGGTCTGGGCGCACAATTCCCGTCCGAAACCGAAGAGGTGAGGCCATGCCGGAACGCCGACGCAAATTCTACGGCTGGGGTTACGAGGACCAGGGTCCCAACGACGAGCAGAAGAAGCACATGGCTGAACGGATGGCAAAGCGCTTCGGGCTTGCCGAGCTCACCCTGACGCCGGTCCCACGGGAAGCGGAGCTCAGGCTGCGCGAGCCGCGCGTCAAGCCGCCCGACTCGCTGGCGGAGATCTGCTCGATGACCCCCCATGCACGCGCCGAGCACAGCTACGGGCGGAGCTTCCGTGATATCGTCCGCGCCTTTCGCCGCGATTACCCCAACCCGTTCGACTTCGTCGCCTATCCCCGCGACGAAGCCGACGTCGTCCGCCTCCTCGAATGGTGTGACGCCTGCGACGTCGCGGCCTCGCCCTATGGCGGCGGCTCGAGCGTGGTCGGCGGCGTCGAGCCGCCCGCGCATGGGGATTACCGCGGCGCCGTCTCGATTGATTTGGGCCGTCTCGACCGGGTCGTCGAAATCGACCGCGCCTCGCGCGCCGCGCGCATCCAGGCGGGCGTTTTCGGACCCGCGCTCGAAGATCAGCTACGCCCGCATGGGCTCACGCTGCGTCATTTTCCGCAATCGTTCGAGTTCTCGGCCCTCGGCGGCTGGATCGCGACGCGTTCCGGCGGCCACTACGCGACGCTCTACACCCATATCGACGATTTCGTGGAATCGGTCAGGGCGGTCACGCCGCGCGGCATTTACGAATCGCGCCGCCTGCCCGGTTCCGGCGCCGGCCCGAGTCCCGATCGGATGCTCATCGGATCGGAGGGTATCCTGGGCGTGATCACCGAAGCCTGGATGCGTCTGCAGGAGCGGCCGAAGTTCCGCGCCGGCGCCTCCGTCGCGTTCCCGGATTTCATGACTGGGGCCAGGGCCGTTCGCGCAATCGCGCAGGCCGGACTCTACCCCGCCAACTGCCGCCTGCTCGATCCCGGAGAGGCGGCCAACGCCGGCGCCAATCAGGGCGAGGCGGCGGTGATGGTCCTCGCCTTTGAATCGGCCGATCACGATCTCGAAGCGTGGATGAAGCGGGCGCTCGAATGCTGCGCCGATTTCGGCGGACGGGTTCCGCAGGAAGCGGCGCGCACCCGCACCGATGCCGACGCCACGCATGAAGGCGCCGCCGGCGCCTGGCGTGATGCCTTCCTCAAGGCACCGTATCTGCGCGATGCGCTGGTCGCGATGGGCATGGTGTCGGAAACCTTCGAAACCGCCATCACCTGGGATCGCTTCGAAAACTTCCACACGCGCCTGATGGAGCGAGCCCATCAGGCAGTCAGGGAAGTCTGCGGCCAAGGCACCGTCACGGTCCGCTTCACCCATGCCTATCCTGACGGACCCGCGCCCTATTACACCATCCTCGCTCCCGGCAAACGCGGTTCCGAACTCGAACAATGGGACGAGATCAAGCGCGCGGTTTCCGACACCTTGATCGACCTCGGCGGCACCATCACCCATCATCACGCCGTCGGACGCGATCATCGGCAATGGTACGATCGGCAGCGGCCCGAATTGTTTGCCGCCGCGCTCAGGGCCGCAAAGCACGCGCTCGACCCCAATGCGATCCTGAATCCCGGCGTGCTGATTGACCCTGAGTCACCCTGAAGTGGATTCGCCGTCGGCGCAAAATTTCGCCCGACCGAACCGGTTTGAACGCGCGTTCAATGCACTGTTCGGGAGTTTGATCGGGCTTGGGCTCGGGCGCTCGCATCATTACCTGCTACTGGTGCGCGGCCGCAAAACGGGCAGGCTCTATTCGGCGCCGATCGATCTGCTCACGCTGGATGGCAGGCGCTACCTGGTTTGTCCGCGCGGGCGTTCGCAATGGGTGCGCAATGCCGAAGCGGCCGGACAGGTGACGCTCAAGCGCGGCGCGCGGCGCGAACCGGTCAATATCAGGGCGGTCGCCGACGCCGACAAGCCACCGCTTCTGAAAGCCTATCTCGAGCGTTTCAAACTCGCCGTTCAACGTTACTTTCCCGTGCCCGCCGGCGCGCCAGCGGCCGCCTTTGCCGCGGTCGCCGCGCGCTACCCGGTCTTTGAAGTGGTCGAGACCGGCGAAGCATAAGACTGCGCATCGCTCGCGGCGGGGCGCAACCGGAGCGCGGCGCCCACAATCGCCGCCGCCATGATCGGTCAGACCTCTGGCGCAATCAAAACCGTAATCGACGCTCGCGGTGAGCGCTCCCGCGCACAATTCATCAGAACGCGCGCAGGATTTCTCATCCGAGTCCTGCACCGGTCCTGCTTCAATGATATTCTCATATGTCAGAGCTTGAGCTTGTGGAGCAGTCCCGCTTCCGGGCCCTTCCACACGTTCCAATCTGCATTCGAAATGGCATCAGCAGCATCCTCACCGCAGCGCGCCGGCGCCGGCGCCCGACTCTCACCCGTGGAAGCCAGCGCCTCGCGCAAATGGCTGATTGCGATCGCCGTCATGATCGGCGCGACGCTCGAAGTGCTCGACACCTCGATCGTCAACGTCTCGCTGCCGCATATGCAGGGCAGCTTTTCGGCGAGTCGCGACGAAATCACCTGGGTGCTCACCAGCTATATCGTCGCCAACGGCATCATGATTCCGCTGACCGGATGGATTTCGGCGCGTTTCGGCCGCAAGCGCTACTTCCTGCTGTCAGTTGCGGTTTTTGTGTTTTTTTCGGGGCTGTGCGGCGCCGCGCAGACCCTGATGCAAATGGTGGTCTTCCGCCTGGTTCAGGGCGCCGCCGGCGCGGCGATGATACCGTCCTCTCAGGCCATCCTGATGGAAACCTTTCCTCCCGAGGAACAGGGCCTCGCGATGTCAGTCTGGGGCATGGGCTTGCTGACCTCGCCGATGCTGGGTCCGACACTGGGCGGATGGATAACCTATAACTGGAGCTGGCGCTGGAATTTTTACATCAACCTGCCGATCGGCATCTTCGCCGCGATCATGGTTCTGATGTTCGTGCAGGATCCGGAGCATATTCGGCGCTCGCAGGCGAAGGCGCGCCGCATCGATTACCTGGGCATCGTCTATCTCGCCCTCGGTCTGGGCCTGCTGCAGATCGTGCTCGACCGCGGCCAGCGTTCCGATTGGTTCGCCGCCTGGTGGGTCTGCATCTTCGTCGCCATCGCCGTCACCGCGATAATCCTGCTGGTGCTGCGCGAGCTGACCTTTCCCGAGCCGATCCTCGACCTGCGCATCATGACGATCCCGCTCTTTGACGTCTCCGTCACGATGGTGCTGGCGATGATCATGGTGGTGTTCGGCCTGAACCTGTTAAACCCGCTCTTCTTCCAGGAATTGCTCGGCTACTCGCCGTGGAAGTCGGGCCTCGCCGTGCTGCCGCGCGGCTTCGGCACCCTTGCCGGGATGTTCATCGTCGGCCAACTCTCGCGCCGCGCCTTCGATACGCGCTGGATGGTCGGACTCGGCTTCGCCATCCTCGCCTGCGCGCTCTGGTGGATGAGTACGTGGACGCTGCAGGTCGCCATGAGCAATACGTTCTGGCCGATGGTGCTCTCGGGTTTCGGCTCCGGGGTGATCTTCCCGACGATGTCGGCCGCGACTCTCGCCTGCGTCGAGCGTGAGCGCATCGGCTACGCGGCGAGCCTCTACAACATGATGCGGAATACGGGCTCCGCGATCGGCATTTCGCTGGTGACCAATCTCCTGAATACCCGTGAACAACTGCATCAGGCGTATCTGGGCCAGCACTTCACCACCTTTCGTGCCTGGACCCTCGATCAGAGCGGGCCGACGATGCCGGGGGCGCCGCAATTCAAGCTCATCCAGGGCTTAATCGACAACCAGCGGCAAGGCCTTGGCTTGATGTATGAGATCGTCCAGCAGCAGGCCTCGCTGCTGGCCTACAACGACATCTACCGGATGCTGGCCGTGGTGGCGGCGCTGTTCACGCCGGCTTTCCTGCTGCTACGCAAGACCACCGGCGGCGCCGGCGGCGGCGGCCATTAGATGCCGGATGCGGCTCCGACAACTCGCCCGCTAGCGGATTTGCGATTAGAATCTGCCCCAAGCCGCCGGCTATGCCGCAAATGCAGGAGGACGCTCGATGTTCGATCGTGAAACCAGCTTAACCGCAGATCAGGCCCTCGAATATCGCCTGCCTTCCAACGTGACGCCCGAGCATTACGACCTGAAGCTGACTCCGGACCTCACCAATTTCACCTTCGCCGGCGAAGAGACCGTCACGCTGAATGTCAGCTCGCCGACCGCCGAGATTGTGCTCAACGCGCTCGAACTGGAAATCGACCAGGCCTCCGTGGAAGGCGCCGGCGCCGCCCGGACCGCCAGCCGGATCGAGATGGAACCGCTGCGCGAGCGCGCCCATCTTCATTTCGCCGAGCCGCTGGCGGTCGGCCAATGGCACTTGCATCTCAAGTTCCGCGGGATCCTCAACGACAAGTTGCATGGCTTTTATCGCAGCCAGTACACCGACGACGCCGGCCGTCAACACACTCTCGCCACCACCCAGTTCGAGGCGACTGACGCGCGCCGCGCCTTCCCCTGCTGGGACGAACCGGCGCTGAAAGCGGTCTATCGCGTCACTCTGATAATCGACGAGAAGCTCTCGGCCTTCTCGAACGCCGGCGTCCTGCGCGAACGATCGCTCGGCAACGGCAAGAAAGAGGTCGTGTTCAAGGACACGATCAAAATGTCAACCTACCTGCTCGCCTTCATCGTCGGCGAGTTCGAAGCGACGACACCGGTCGACGCCGGCACGCCGCTGCGTGTCGTCCACGTGCCCGGCAAGAGTGGTCTCACCCGATGGGCGGCGGAAATCGGCGCCTTTTCCCTCAAGTGGTTCGCCAGCTACTACGGCATCCCCTATCCCGGCGACAAGCTCGATCTGATTGCGATCCCGGACTTTGCGGCCGGAGCGATGGAGAACCTCGGCGCCATCACCTTTCGCGAAACCGCCCTGCTGGCCGACGAAAATCAGGCCTCGCGCGCCGAGCTTGAACGGGTCGCCGACGTCGTCTCGCATGAAAACGCGCACATGTGGTTCGGCGATCTGGTCACGATGCGCTGGTGGAACGGCATCTGGCTCAATGAAGCCTTCGCCACGTTTATGGAGATGCTGGCCGTCGATGCCTGGAAGCCGCAATGGCGCCGCTGGGACACCTTTGGCGTTTCGCGCGCCGCCGCCATGGCGATCGATGCGCTCAAGAGCACCCGTTCGATTGAATACACCGTCCTCAGCCCCGAAGACTGCCGCTCGATGTTTGACGTGCTGACGTACGAAAAAGGCGCGTCCGTGCTGCGGATGCTCGAGCAATACCTCGGCGCCGAGGAATTCCGCAAAGGAATCGCGCTCTATCTGCGCAGGCATCAATACGCCAACACCGAAACCGGCGACCTGTGGGACGCGCTGCAGGAATCATCGGGCCAGCCGGTGCGGGCCATGATGGATACCTGGATCTTCCAGCCGGGCTTCCCGATGGTCAGCGTCGAGGCGGCGAGCGACGGACGCTCGCTGCGTCTCAGCCAACGCCGCTTCTTCTACCTCCCGCCGACGCCGCGCGAAGATCAGCTCTGGCATATCCCGATTATCGTGCGAGCCGCCACCGACCGCGGCGTCTCGACCCATCGCGTACTGCTCACCTCCGCCGAGACGACGCTCGAGTTGCCCGGCAAAGTCCAGTGGGCCGTCGCCAACGAGAATGGCAGCGGATTCTTCCGCGTGCGCTATTCGCCGCAACTTCTCAGTTCATTGACCGCCAACCTGAGTCAACTGCGTCCGATCGAGCGTTTCGGTCTGGTCGGCGACACCTGGGCGGCGACGATGGCCGGTCTCGTTCCGCTGAGCGAGTTTATCGCGATGGCTCGCCTCTTCCGCGAAGAAACCGACATCGCCGTATGGCGCGCTCTGCTCGGCGCCTTCAATTACCTTGATCTGATTGTCACCGCGGCGCAGCGTCCGCTGCTGGCCCGCCTGGTGCGCGAGACCGTCGCGCCGGCCTTTCGGCGCCTCGGCTGGAACGCGCAACCCAATGAAGACGAGCTCACCCGGCAATTGCGCGGCACCCTCGCCGCCGCGCTGGGCACGATCGGCGAGGACTCGGCGGTGCAGGCTGAGGCGCAGCGGCTTTATGCCGAATGGACCGGCGATCCCGCCAGGGCCGATCGCGATCTGATGCCCGCGCTGATCAATATTCTCGCCTGGTGCGGCGACGCTGCGCGTTATCGTAAATTCAAGGAAAACTTTAAGTCCGCGCGAATTCCCCAGGAAGAGCAGCGCTACCTCTTCTCGCTGGCCGGCTTCCGGGACCCGGAACTGCTCCGCCAGACGATGGAAATGACGCTCAACGGCGAAGTGCGCACGCAGAACGCGCCGTTCCTGATGCACTCGCTGCTCTACAATCCGGCCGTCCGCTACGAGGCCTGGGATTTCGTGCGGAGCCACTGGGACGCGATGGTCAACAAGTATCCCGATAGCGCGTTACCTCGGATGTGCGAGGCCATCGTCGGCCTGCTCGACCGTCAGGCCGAGGTCAATGCCTTCTTTGAAGAGCACAAGGTCCGCCTGGGGAACAAGCTTATCGATCAGCATCTCGAGCGGCTGGCGGTCGCCGTTGCGTTCCGCAATCGCGAGGGCGCCAAACTCGACCAGACCCTGGCGAGCTAGCGTAAAGTCCCAGTTTCGCCGGTCGCGAAGCGAGGCGCACCACAGGCATGACTTTTCGTGGTAATCGCGCCGATCATGCGCAGATGCCGGTTCGGCGCGGCGCCGACCTCAAGAATCGCGCCCGCGGGCTGTGGTCTTCAGACCTGAGCCTCTCGCTCCTGCTCGCGCTTCTCATCATCAATATTTTGATCATCCCGATGGTCCAGTTCGTCACCTGGGGACGATTCCTGGCCCGTTCGATTTTGTCCCTGCTCTTCATCTCGGGTTTGATGGCGACGGTCGTGCGCAGACGCACGATGATGGCGGCGGTCGTCATCATCCTGGCTGCCCTGTTGATCGGCTACAAGGACATCCTGCGCCCCACCCTCGCGCTGAATCTGCTCAACGACTCCATCTCGCTCGTCTTTGTCACCGTGGTGATCTTCCTGATCCTGCGCCAGGTCAACCGCACTGGACCCATCACCTCGCGCCGCATCCAGGGCTCGATTGCCGCTTACCTGCTTATCGGGGTGCTGTGGGCGATCGCTTACGATATGGTCGAGTCGATCGCGCCGGGATCCTTTAGAATCGTGCTCAGCACGGGTCCGAGACTGCCGCAACTCGGCTACTTCAGTTTCACCACCCTCGCGACGCTGGGCCTCGGCGATATCCTTCCGGTCAGTCCTCTGGCGCGCTCGCTGGTCGTGCTCGAAGCCTTAATCGGGCAGCTTTTTCCGGTGATCCTGATTGCGCGCCTGGTCGCGATGGAGCTCGAGCATCGGCGGTTGTCTTCCAGGGAATAAAAAAGGGCCGCACACGCGTGCGGCCCTTTTGTCAATCTATGGGGACCTTAGGGAATCCCGGCGGCCATGCCGGTCATGCCCGCGGTCAAGGTTCCCGCGCGCGCGTCGAAGCGATTGATCACGCAGCTATCGGGATCACCGATGACGTCATGCTGTCCATACAAGGTATCGGGCTTGCAGGCCTTGGCGGTCGGATGCTGCACCGAATCCGCAAAGACCGAGTACAGCCCGCCGGTCACGGTCTGTCCGCCGTTCGTGGCCTGAGCGGTAGTCGTCGTCGAATCCGACGAACCCGCGAAAGCCGGCGCTGCCAATGCAATACCGAGCAAAAGACCCGCGGTTGCTGATGCCAACTTTTTCGCTACCATAATAAACTCCTCCTGCTACCGCGCGGTCCGCGTCCCATCGATCCGGATGACGGCCGCATGCGGTACATCTGGTACTATTATCCTGCTGAGCGTACCGCATTCAAGCACCCGCTTTGTCGTCCGGGCGACACTTTTGGTCGCTTTTGCCTGAAAATCGGACCCTTGTGGAGAGACCACCGGCCGCGGCTTCGACCTCCGCGCTTTCTCGGTTATGCTCAACATCAGGTTCCGACCGTGATTTTGATCCTGGACTTCGGCTCCCAGTACACCCAGCTCATTGCGCGGCGGGTGCGCGAAGCGCGCGTCTATTGCGAGATCC
Source organism: Pseudomonadota bacterium (assembly GCA_021325355.1). Taxonomy (GTDB): domain Bacteria; phylum Desulfobacterota; class Binatia; order Binatales; family Binataceae; genus JAJPHI01. The sequence goes on along the minus strand of JAJPHI010000016.1, from coordinate 42,698 downwards.
ATCCGTTCAATCTCGATCCGGAAAAGATCCGCGCGATGGCGCCCCGCGGCATCATCCTGTCCGGCGGTCCCGCCAGTCTCTACGACTCCGGCGCGCCCGATATCGCTGACGAGGTGCTAGAGCTCGGTTGTCCGGTTCTCGGCATCTGCTACGGGATGTACGTCATCGCCCAGCATCTCGGCGCCCGCAGTGCCGGCGCCCAGGCTCGCGAATATGGCCCCGCGATGCTGACTATCGATCGGCCCGATCCGCTCTTCGCGAGGATCGGCGGCTCTCAGCATCAAGTCTGGATGAGCCATGGCGATCGCCTCGAAGCCATCCCGCCCGCGCTTTTTGCGATCGCGCACAGCGCGAACTCACCCTATGCGGCGGTCTGCTCGGACGACGGTCGTCTGCGCGGCATCCAGTTCCATCCCGAAGTCGCCCACACCCCTTGCGGTGCGCAGGTGCTGCGCAATTTCGTGCTCGACATCTGCGGTGAGCCCGGTGATTGGACGATGACGGGGTTTATCGAGTCGCAGCTTCAGGCGCTCCGCGCCCGCGTCGGCGACCATGACCGGGTCCTGATGGCGCTGTCGGGCGGCGTTGATTCGGCGGTCGCCGCCGTGCTGATTCATCGCGCGATCGGCCGTCGATTGAAGTGCATCTTCGTCGATACCGGATTATTGCGCGCGGGCGAACGACAGCGCCTCGAAGAGAACTTCGGCCAGCGCCTCGGCATCGACCTCGACGTCGTCGATGAGTCCGCGCTTTTTCTCCAGCGCCTGGCGCAGGTGATCGATCCGGAACAGAAGCGGCGCATCATCGGACATACCTTCATCGACGTCTTCGAGCGCGAGGCCGCGCGCCTCGGCGGCGCGCGCTTCCTCGCCCAGGGCACGCTCTATCCGGACGTGATCGAATCGGTCTCCTTCAAAGGACCTTCGGCGGTCATCAAAAGTCATCATAATGTCGGCGGCCTGCCGGAGCGGATGCGCCTTGAGCTCATCGAACCGCTGCGCGAACTGTTCAAGGACGAGGTGCGTGAAGTCGGCCGCCGGCTCGGCCTGGGCGCCGAGATCGTCGAGCGCGAACCGTTTCCGGGCCCGGGACTCGCCGTGCGCATCGTCGGCGAAGTGACGCGCGATCGTCTCGAACTGCTGCGCCGCGCCGACGCTGTGGTCATGGACGAAATTTCATCCGCCGGCATCGGCGGCTCACTTTGGCAGGCGTTCGCCGTCCTGCTGCCGCTCAAGACGGTCGGCGTGATGGGTGACGGCCGCACTTACGAGAGCGTCATCGCCATCCGCGCCGTCGAGTCACAGGACGGCATGACGGCGGACTGGGCGCGGCTCGACCCGGCGCTTCTCGCACGCATCTCGAGCCGCATCACCAACGAAGTTCGCGGCGTCAACCGCGTGGTTTACGACATCACCTCGAAGCCGCCGGCCACCATCGAGTGGGAATGACCGTCGGCGGCGGCTTTGGCCGTATCTCATCGAAATGGCGCCGTCGCGGCCGGCATTATCCCTTCAAAGCAGGCGTCGCGAAGCGTGGCGGCGTGATAAACTTACCGGACCTGATTGCGGAAGGACTTTGATTTGACCGTACGCACCCGCTATGCGCCAAGTCCGACCGGCGCTTTGCATATCGGCAACGTCCGTTCGGGATTATTTGCCTATCTCTTCGCGCGCCATAAGCGGGGTCAGTTCATCCTGCGAATCGACGACACCGATCAGGAACGCTCGACCCAGGAATCGCTCGACGAGATTCTCGAGAGCTTGCGATGGCTCGGCGTCGATTGGGACGAGGGACCGCCGGACCGCCGCTATTTCCAATCGAGCCGTTTCGAGCGCTATCGCGAAGGCGCGCGGCAATTGTTGCGCGAGGGCAAAGCCTACCCGTGCTACTGCACCGTCGCTGAACTGGAAGCGATGCGCCAGGCGGCCCAGCGCGAGCATCGCAAACCCGGCTACGACGGCCGCTGTCGCAATCGCACGGCACCGGCCGATCTTCCTCAGGTGGCCCTCCCCGATAAGAGCGCGGGCCGCGACTACACCATTCGTTTCCGCTCGCCGCGCGTCGGCGAAACCGTGGTCGATGACCTGATCAAGGGTCGCGCCGTCTTCGACAATGCCGAGCTCGACGACCTCATTATCTTTCGCTCCGACGGGGTGCCAACCTACAACTTCGCCACCGTGCTCGATGATGCCGACTTCGGCATGACCCATGTCGTCCGCGGCGACGACCATCTGCCAAACACGCCGCGCCAGATGCAGATTTTCTATGCGCTCGGTCTGCAGCCGCCGGCCTACGCTCATCTGCCGATGGTGATGGGACCCGACGGCGCCAAACTATCCAAGCGCCACGGTGCCACCTCAGTCTTCGCCTATCGCGATCTGGGCTACTTCCCCGAAGCCCTGCTGAACTACCTGGTACGCCTCGGATGGTCGCACGGCGACCAGGAAATTTTTTCCCGCGACGAGATGATCGAGTTCTTCGATTTCGCGAACTGCGGCAAATCGGCGGGCATTTTCAACGCCGATAAGCTGCTCTGGCTCAATTTCCACTATCTCAAGGAACGGCCGCTCGAACGGCTCGCCGCGGAGGTCAAGCCGTTTATCGCGAAGCGCGGATGGCCGATCCCGGGCGACGAGGCCTGGCTCCAGCGGATGATCGCGACGCTGCGCGAGCGCGCCAAGACCCTGGTCGAACTGGTGGACTTCGCCCATTTCTATCTGGTCGATCCGATCACGCTCGATCCCAAGGCGGCGGCGAAGTTTCTGCGAGCGGAAATTATCGAACCGCTGACCGCGCTCACCGACGAGTTGGAAGCCCTCGACGGCGAGTTCAACGAAGCTGCCGTTCAGCCGGCCTTCGAACGGGTACTGGCGAAGTTCGGCATCAAGCTGGGTCAACTGGCGCAGCCGGTTCGCGTCGCCCTGACCGGCGGTACCGTGAGCCCGGGAATTTACGAGGTCATTGCCGTGCTCGGCAAAGCGCGGACGCTCGCCCGGTTGCGCCAGGCGATCGCGGCGGCGCGGTAGCCGCGGCTGCTCTAGCGCTTGCGATCGCCGCGTGGCCGTTTGTCAATGGCCGCCGATCGTTTCCAGCAGCTCGACCATCCGCCGGATACCGTCATCGAGCTGCTTGACCGGCAGATGCTCGTTGATCCCGTGAACGCCCTTTTCCTCGGCCGGCGACAGTTCTATGGGAATAAACCCGTAGGCGATAAGACCTGCCTGACGGAAATAATGACTGTCGGTAAATCCGGCAATCATGGTCGGCACCACCGGGACGTCTTCGCTTTCGGCGAGTTCGTCGATGGCGCTCATCAGGACGGACTTGCGGGGCGACGACACCGCCGGAAAGTTGAGCGTTATATCGACCTTAATCGAATCGTCATCGATCACTTTTTTGATCGCGTCGAGGTCCGCCTGCGGATCGTCGCCCGGCAGAATCCGGCCGTCGATTTCAGCCGTGGCGGTGGCAGGAATCACGTTGGTTTTGGGACTCCCCGCGAGCATCGTCGGCGTATAGGTATCGCGGACCAGCGCGGCCTGGCGCGGCACGGCGACGAAACTGCGCACGAATGCGGGATTGTCGCGCAGCGCGCGCTTCAGATGGAAAAACTCGGCCGGGCCGCCGTCGAGTTCCCCGATGTCGCGATAGTACTCCTCGACCGGATCAAGAATCCGAATCGGCGGACGATAGGCGATAATATGATCCAGCGCGGCCACCAGCCGCGTCACCGCCGTCGCCGCCGGTGGGACGGCACCATGGCCCTCCTCTCCCGCCGCCGTGAGCTTCAGCCAGAGCGGGGTCTTCTCCGCGATTGATACCGCGAAATAACGCTTGCCGTTCGGGCGTGCCGTGATGCCGCCGCCCTCGTTGAGCAGATAGCGCGCATCGGCGAACACCCGCGCCTCGTGAGTGACCACCCAGCCGGCGCCGTTGCGCCCGCCTTCCTCCTCGTCGCCGGTGGCAATGAAAATGATGTCGCGATTGAGCAGCAGCCCAGCCCGCTTGATCGCCAGCATCGCCATCAATTCGATCACCCCCGGCCCCTTGTCATCGATTGACCCGCGACCCCAGATGGCGCCGTCTTTGACTTCGCCGGAGAAGGGCGGCACGTCCCATTCCTTGGGATTGGCGGGGACCACGTCCATGTGGCTCAGGAGAACGAGCGCCGCCGCATGACGTCCCGTGCCGTGCAGCCGCGCCGCGATAACCCCGCGACCGGGAAACGGCTCCCATACCGTGGCCGGGATACCGTCGGCGAGGAATTTTTCCTTGAGCAGCTTCGCGACCGGCAGTTCATTCCCCGGCGGATTGGTCGTATCGATACGAATCTCCTGCGACAGCAGCGCGGTGGCCTCGCTTGTCAGCTTGTCGTAGTCGATTTTTTTCGGCGCCGGCGCCCGCTCGATAAGCCTGGTCGGCCGCTTTTGATTTGCCTCGAGAATTTTCCCCGAGCTCAGGACCAGCAGCGCCGGCAGCATAGCCATCAGCCGCAACCATCCTTGACGGCCGCGGCGGTCGCGGAACCGCGCCACGTTAACGATCGCCATAATTGAAAATCTCGACGACCGACTGCAGAAAGGCCGCGGCAGGAGCGCCATCGATCACCCGATGGTCAAACGTCAGCGACAGCGTCAGCATCGAGCGCCGGACTATGTCGTCGCGGTAAACGACCGGTTTCTCGGCGATGCGACCGATCCCTAAAATGCCGGTTTCGCCCAGGTTGAGAATCGGGGTGAAGCTGTCGACGCCATACGCGCCAAGGTTAGTGATCGTGAAAGTGCCGCCGTGCACATCGTCGAGCGTCAACCGACCGGCGCGCGCCCGCTCGGCCAGATCACTGGTCTCCGCGGCGATCTGGCGCAGGCTCTTGCGATTCGCGTTGCGCACCACCGGCACGATGAGGCCCTCCTCGAGCGCCACCGCGACCCCGATATTGATCTGCTCGAGCTCGGTGATCGCGTCGTCGGCCAGACGCGCATTCATCCGCGGATGCTTCATCAACGCCCGCGCCGCCGCCTGAATCAGCAGATCGGTATAGGTGAACTCGAACTCACGCCGCAGCCGCTCGCGCAGCTCCACCGCCGCGGTCACATCCGCCTCGGTGCTGATCGTGAGCTGCGCCGTATCGCGCAAACTCTGATGCATCCGGGCGGCAATCGTCCGCCGCATCCCGCGCAAAGGGATCGTGCGACTCGCGACCATTGCGGCGCTGCCACCGGCCGCCTCCGTCAAGCCTGCTTTCGCGGCGGCGACGGCGGAGGTGGCGACGGCCGGCGTTTTGGCCGCGCGTTCGACATCTTCGCGAGTGATCCGCCCGCCCGGGCCGGTGCCGGCCACGCGGCTGATATCCACGCCAAGTTCACTGGCGAGTTTGCGCGCGACCGGACTGATTGCCCGCCGGCCGCCTTCGCCTCCGACAGGCGCTGCCGCACCGTCCGATAGGGGTGGATCGGATGACGTCGCTGCCGGCGTCGCAGAAGCACCGGCACTGCCATGCTGGGCCGCGATCGTTTTCGGATCTTCGCCCGGCGCGGCGATCACCGCCACCAACCCGCCGCACTCGACGGTCGCGCCCTCCGGATGAAGCCAGACGGCGAGCACGCCGGTCGCCGGCGCCTCGACCTCGTAGAGCACTTTCTCGGTTTCAACTTCGTAGAGCGGTTCGCCCTGGCGCACCGCGTCGCCGGCGGCCTTGAACAGGCGCTGAATCGTACCCTCATGCATCGTCAGCCCGAACTTGGGCATCGTCACTTCGACCGGCATGCGGCTTAGTCCGACAATTCCCGGAGGGGCTCAGGCGCAAGGACGCGCGCGGCGGGACTCTTCGAGCTCATCAGCTACCGTCCGACCAGGCCGCGAATCGCCGCCTCGATCCGCGCTTCATCCGCCACTGTCGCCTTCTCCAACGGCGGGCTGAAGGGTATCGGCACATCGAGCGAAGCGACCCGCGTTACGGGTCCGTCGAGGAAATCAAAGCCTTTCTCCCCGATCAGGGCGGCGATATCGGCGGCGGCGCCGCCGCGCAGATGGCCTTCATCGACGACCACCGCGCGATTGGTCTTCGCAACCGAACTTAGGATGGTCTCTTCGTCGAGCGGAATCAGCGTGCGCGGATCGACCACCTCGACGCTGATCTTGTCGGCCGCCAGCTTCTCGGCGACCTTGAGCGCCTTCGGCACCATCGCGCCGATCGCGACCACGGTCACGTCTTCGCCCGGCCGTTTGACGGCGGCCTTGCCGAGCGGAACGAGATACTCGCCCGCCGGAATCTCCTCGCGCGCGCGACCCAATCCGCCGTGCTCGAACACGATAACCGGATTGTCGTCGCGAATCGCGCTCTTCAAGAGACCCTTCATATCCGCGGGTCCCGAAGGCACGACGATCTTGAGCCCCGGCACACTGAGGAACTGCCCGTAGACCGTTTCGGAATGCTGGGCGGCCGCACCACCCATCGCGCCGTACACGGTGCGAAAAGTGATCGCCATTTTGGCCTGACCACCCGACATGTAGCGCAGCTTCGCCGCCTGATTGCAAACCTGGTCGAACGCACAGTAAAAGAAGCTCGCGAACTCGACCTCGCAGATCGGCCGCGTTCCGGCCATCGCCGCGCCAACCGCCGCGCCGACGAAGCCCGCCTCCGCGATCGGCGTATTGCGGACCCGCGTCGGCCCGAACTTTTCGTACAGGCCCTTGGTGGCGCCGAAGACGCTCAACACCACGTCTTCGCCCATCACGAAGGTCAGCGGATCGCGCTCCATTTCCTCGGTCAACGCCTGATTGATTGCCTGCACAAAGGTGGTGATCGCCATGGGTCTGTCTCCCCGCCGGAGCGTTTCGCTAAATGCCTCCGCTAGTCGGATCGCGAGCTAAGCGTAGAGATCCTCAGTCACCTCGGCGGGATCCGGCAGCGGACTCTCACGCGCGAAGGCCACCGCGGCATCCAATTCCGCGAGCGTCTCGTCCTCGATCTTCTTCAATTCCGCTGCACTGATCCGTCCCGACGCGATCGCATATTGCTGAAATCGAATCAGCGGACACCGTTTCTTCCACTCCTCGATCTCGGCCTGCTCACGGTAGGCCGCGGCGCCCAGAAAGGCCTGCTCACCGACCACGTGGCCTTCCCAGCGATAGGTCTTGCATTCGAGCAGGGTCGGGCCGCCGCCGGCACGAGCGCGCGCCGCGGCCTCGCTGGCGTAGCGATAAACCTCGATTACATCATTGCCGTTGACGACCAGGCCGGGGATGCCGTAGGCCTGCGCGCGGGTGGCGATATCGCGCACGGAGGTTACCGTTTGCGCCGGCGTGAACTCGCCGAAACCGTTGTTCTCACAGACGAAGATCACCGGCAGCTTCCAGACCGCCGCGAGGTTGAGCGACTCGTGGAAGGTGCCTTCGTTCGACGCACCGTCACCGAAAAAGCAGGCCGTCACCGCGTCGCGGCCGGCCACGACGGCGGCCAGCGCCGACCCCGTCGCAATCGGCAGCCCTGCCCCGACAATCCCGTTCGCCCCAAGGATGCCCAGGGCGAAATCCACGATATGCATCGAGCCGCCCTTGCCTTTGCAGTAGCCCGTGCGCTTGCCGTACAGCTCCGCCATCATGCGGTCGAGCTTGCCGCCCTTGGCGATCAGATGGCCGTGCCCGCGATGGGTTGACGTGATGAAATCGGTGTGGCGCAGCGCCGCGCATACCCCTGTCGCGCTCGCCTCCTCGCCGATCGAAACGTGCACAAAACCTGGAATTTCGTTCTTCAAAGCCAGGTCGCGCACGCGTTCTTCGAACATCCGGATGCGCACCATCGTATGGTAGAGGTCGAGCAGCAATTCCTTGTTTAGATCTTCCATGGTGACCTCGCCTCGACGACCGACGTTTGAAACCAGAGGCGTACTTAACGCCGATTAAGGCGACGGTCAAACTGACCGCTCATCGGCCTTGCGATCACGCGACGCCGCGCACGCGACGGGGCCGTTTCATGATGCGGCGCCGCGCGCTAAAACGTTCGCGATGACCATCGCCGCCACCGCGCGCGCCACCCCGCGCCACCGACTCCCGCTCGTCACCGGCGCCACCGTCGGCCGTATCCTGAGCGTGCTCCGGCGCGAGGCCGGAAGCTGGAACGCGCCGGTCCTGACCCTGATGGCGGCCGAAAAGCATGACCCCTTCCTCACGTTGATCGGATGTATTCTCAGCCTGCGCACCAAGGATGAAACGACCGCCGTCGCCGCTCCACGCCTGTTCGCGCGCGCGGCCACTCCTCAGGCGATGCTTGCGCTGTCTGCCGCAGAAATCGAGCGCCTGATCTTCCCGGTCGGCTTTTATCGCACCAAGGCCCGCGTGATCCAAACCATCTGCCGCGACCTGCTCGAGCGCTTTAACGGGGTCGTGCCCGATTCCCTCGACGACCTCCTTTCGCTCAAAGGCGTCGGCCGCAAAACCGCCAACCTCGTGATAACCGAGGCGTTCGGCAAACCGGGAATCTGTGTCGATACGCACGTCCACCGGATCTCGAATCGATGGGGCCTCGTCCGCACCGCGACGCCCGATCAGACCGAGGCGGCACTGCGCGAAGTGCTGCCGCGCCGCTACTGGCTCGAGTACAACGCGCTGCTGGTGGCCTTTGGTCAAACTTTGTGTCAGCCGCTCTCGCCATGGTGTTCACGCTGCCCGATCGCCGCGCGATGTCCGCGTATCGGGGTGGTGCGTAGCCGCTGAGTCGCACACAACTCACCAGGGAGAAGAAGCATGCAGAACGCTCTCGGTCCAATCGGCTTCATCGGTACCGGCCAGATGGGTCTCCCGATGGCCCTCAATCTGCTCGCCGCCGGCTTCGAGCTCAAGGTCTGGAATCGGACGCCATCAAAGGCTGACGAGCTGATCGCAAAAGGCGCCCAACGCGCATCATCGCCTGCCGACGCCGTCCGCGCCGGCGGGATCGCGATTACCATGCTCGCCGATGACGCCGCCGTCGAAGAGGTCGCAGCGGGTACCGATGGCCTCGCTGCCCGCCTCGGCGCCGGCGGAATCCATCTCTCGATGAGCACGATTGCCCCCGCCACCGCCCGCCGTCTGGCGTCCGCCCACGAAAGGTACGGCTGCACCTACGTCGCGGCGCCGGTCTTCGGCCGTCCCGACAACGCCGCGGCGCGCCAGCTTGTGATCTGCACCTCGGGTCCAGCGGCGGCGATCGCGCGCGTGCGCCCGCTCCTCGACGCGATGGGCCGCGCGGTGTTTGATTTCGGCGAACAGGCAGGCGCCTCGAATGTCGCCAAGCTCTGCGGCAACTTCCTTATCGCGGCGGCCATCGAGGCGATGGCCGAGGCTTTCGCGATGGCCGAGAAGAGCGGGCTTGACCGCAACCAGCTCGCGACGATGCTCACCAAAACGCTGTTCGCGGCGCCGGTCTATCAACGCTATGGCGAGATGGTCGCCGCCAAGCGCCATACGCCGCCCGGTTTCCGCCTGCCGCTCGGCCTCAAAGATATCGAACTCGTGCTCGCGACCGCCGGCGCTGCCCAAACACCGATGCCTCTGGCGGCGATCCTGCGCGAGCGCATCATTGGCGGTCTCGCGCGGCATCGCGAAGCGATGGACTGGTCGGCGCTTGCGCTCGGCGCGCTCGATGACGCCAATCTGGAGTAGGGTTTGGGCGCGAATCGCGCCGCTCGTCGCACTGCTGCTGCTCCTGGACGCCGCGCGCGCCCGCGCGATCGACTTTTATGAGATCCAGATCTACACGGTCGATACCGTCCTCTTGGACCATCTGGAACTCGAGCTGCACTCGAACAGTGTCACCACCGCCACGGGGCAACTGGCGCACGAGAACCTTCCCGTTTACCAGATCCATGAAACCCTCGAGGCGACCTACGGCATCACTCCGCACATTGAAGTCGGCCAGTACTTCGCCACCGGCAAGCTCGGAGACGGCTCCTACGAATATGCCGGCAGTCGCTCCAAGGTTCATTTCGGCCTGCCCTTCAGCGACGACTGGCCGATCCGGCTGGGCGGCAACGTCGAACTCGACTACATGCGCTACCAGGCGGAGGATAACCCGCTGACGCTCGAGCTCCGCCCGATTCTTGAAACCGACTATCGCGGCCTTTCGCTCGTGGCGAATCTGGCCTTTGAAAAGCCCTTCGAGGGCCCCAATCACGATATGCAGTTCGCGCCCTCCGGCATGATCACCTATCAGCTTCTGCGCTGGCTCGACCCCGGCGTCGAATACTACGGTGACATGAGCCAGATAACCCATTTGCCCGCGGTCGAGGCGCAGCAGCATTTCATCGTGCCCGCGCTCAATTTCGACCTGCTGCCGCGGCTCGAACTGAATCTCGGCGTCGGCTTCGGCCTGACCCGTGCCAGCAACGGCACCTTCATCAAATCGATCGTCGGCTGGCAATTCTAACGTAGCCGCAATCCGAACACGGTTGGCGGACGTATTTGGCCATAGGCCGGACGCCGCCGAGCGCCGGTGAGGTTTAAGCGTAGGCGCGCAATTATTGTCGTTGCGCCCGCTGGGTGGGTTAACTATTGTCGGAAGGATACTCGCTGCTTCACATCTCGGGGCTGTGACGGAAACGAAGCTACAGGATCAGAAGCTCTGGCTGACGCTGTTCCAGATCGAGGCCCTGAAGAAGCGCCTGAACCTGCTGACCGCGCAATTCGGCCTTTTTTCGACCCTCGCCGTGATCATCGCCGGCACCGCGCTGATTTACCTGGCGGCGCTCGCGATGCCGCCGCTCGCGTTTCTGGCCTGCGCGCTGGTCGTGGTTGCTTCAGCGCTGGTCGCGACTTGGCGCGTGATACGCGTGATGCACCATCGATGGGCGAACCTGCCGCACGCCGCGATGCTGGCTGACAGCCGCGCCGGGCTCAAGGGCCGCTTGCTTACCGTCCTCGCTACGGCCGACGCTCAATCACACTCTGTCCTGTGGCCTTATCTGATCGAGGATACCTATGCTCATCGGCGCGAATTTGAACCCGCCAGGATCGAACCGCGATGGGTTTCGCGGGCGATCTTTGCCTTCACCGGCGTGGTTTTCGCGCTCGTCGCGATAGCTTTCCTGCTCAGGTATCGCCGGCCGGGGCTGGGCGCCGTCGCGGTGATGGCGCCGAGCGAAGTCACCGCGGACCTCAACGATCTCGAGATTGAGCCGGCCGATCCTGCCCTGCAACCCAACGTGCACGTTTATGCCGACGCCGCCACCCTGCGCCAGTTGCAGTCGAAGCTGGCTGACCGGGGTAATCAGGCGCGGACCCATGACCGCTGGTCGCGATGGATGAGCAGCGCTCGCAACTTTGCCGGCGCGCTGCAGGACCAGGTGACGGGCCATAAGCTGTTCAACCTTCCGCCGCTTCACCTGAAGCTCACCAATCGCGGCGATGCCGGCGCCGATCCGGACCACTCCCGACAGGCATCGTCCACCGGAAGCAACAACGCGCCGCCCGGGCCTGGCGGAAACGCCGGGACCGCGCCAAACGGCTCGACGGCGCCATCTGAAGCGCCCCAGCTCGCCCATAACGATACCGCGCCGGCGGTAAATCCGCCCAATGGTTCCGCGAATCCGAACAGTGCCGACCCGGGCGCCGCCGGGCAGGGCGAGGGACCGTCGGGGATCGGTGGCGCGACCCATTCCGGCGGCACCGATCCGACCCATCTGTTCGGACCGCCGCAGCCGCAGCGCCTCGGCGCCGACAGCTTCAAAATCACGATCGATGCGACGCCGGCAGACGAGGCCTCAGCCAAGGGCGCGCCCGCCTATATCCCCCCAAAAATCCAGGTTCCCCTCAATCCCGAGCAGGCGCCCGACGAGCCGATCGCGCGCGCCGAAGTTCCCCCCGAAGACCAGATGACGATCAAGAGAGTGTTCGAGCGATGACCCATCCCGTAGAACCGAACGGCCTCGAACCCGCCTCCTTACCCGACTTTATCCGCACCTTCCGCAAGGTTCAGGCAGAAGTGCACAAGGCTATCGTCGGCCAGGAGCAGGCGGTCGAACAGTTGCTGACCGCCTTTTTCGCCGGCGGTCACGTGCTTATCGAAGGGGTTCCCGGCACCGGCAAGACCACGCTGGTCAAAACGCTCGGACTCGCGCTCAACCTGAGCTTCAATCGGATCCAGTTCACCGTCGATCTGATGCCCGCCGATATCACCGGGACGCGCGTGATTCTTTCCGGCGCCGACGGCCATCGCGAGTTCTCCTTCCAGCCGGGACCCATTTTTTGCCATCTCCTGCTCGGCGACGAAATCAATCGCGCGACGCCCAAAACGCAATCGGCGCTCCTCGAGGCGATGGCCGAGCTGCAGGTGACCTCGGGCGGCACCACCTATCCGCTTGCGCCGCCCTACTTCGTGATGGCGACGCTCAACCCGATCGAGATGGAGGGCACCTACCCGCTGCCCGAAGCCCAGCTCGATCGCTTTCTGCTCAAGGTCCGTCTCGCCTATCCCAACGAAGACGACATGGTGCGCATCATCGCCGCGACCACCGGAGCACAGGAGTCGCCGATCGAACCCGTGTTTTCGGCCGCCACGGCAGCCCGCGAAGTCGAGCGTCTTAAACGCCTCGTGCGCGAAGTGATGGTCGCGCCGGCGGTCGAGCGCTACGCTGCACGGATGGTCCGTGCGACGCAACCGGAGAATTCGCGCGCCCTGGGCGAGCTCAAGTCGCCAATCCATATCGATGCGGTTTCGCGCTACGTGCTGTTCGGCTCAAGCCCGCGCGGCGCGCAGGCCCTCATCCTCTGCGGCAAGGTCCGCGCGCTGCTCGATGGCCGTGCCAATGTCGATTTCGACGACCTCGACGAGCTTGCGCCCGCCGCGCTCGAACATCGCATCATGCTCAACTATGCCGCTCACTCGGATAATATCGAACCTGCGCAAATCATCGCCGAGGTGGTCAAGACCGTCCGGCGCACGCGTGACTAGGTTATTGCGGCATGCTCGAGAAACGCGCCTTCGAGCCTGAATTCCTGCAGAAACTCGATAGCCTGGTGCTGGGCGTCACCCGTGCGCGCACGATTCGCGCCGGCCGCCGCGCCGGCGGCCGCGTGCTCGGAACCGGTATCGAACCCGAAAGTTTTCGCGACTACGCCGAAGGCGACGATCTGCGCTATCTCGACTGGAACGCCCTCGCCCGCCTCGATGACCTGACGATCCGCACCTTTCGCGCCGAGCGTCAGCTCGAAATCACCATCCTGATCGATGCCAGTGCGTCGATGGGCGCGCCGCGCGAGGACGACAAATTCGGCCTCGCCCTGCTCCTCGGCGCCGCGCTCGCCTACGTCGCGATGAGTGAAAACGATCCGGTTCGCCTCGTCGCCTTCAGCGGCGCCAAAGGCGCCACGCAAGTCGTCCGCTCCGGCTTCCATCGCCGGCGCGAAACCTTCCTCGAGTTTCGCCCGTTCGTCGCGTCCCTGCGATGCGGCGGCGAGGCGCAAATGGCCGCCGCGGTCGCCGACCTGCTGGCCGAGCGCCGTCCCAAAGGGATGGTCGTCCTCATCTCGGACTTCCTCCTGACTGAAACTGACTACGAGACCGCGCTCACCCGGCTGCTCGCCGCCCGACACGAGCTCAAGGTGCTCCACGTCATGGGCGAGCGTGAGGTCGCCGGTTCCTATCCGCCCGGCGCTTATCGAATCCGCGATGCGGAAACCGGCGAAATCCGCGAAATCACGCTTAATGCGGCCTCGGCAGCGGCCTGTCGGACGCGCGCCGCGACCCACGCCGAGCGCGTTCGCGCCGCCTGCCTGCGTCGCGGAATCAGCCATGCGCAGGCCTTCGGCGCGGGCAACGCCGACGCCATAATCATGCGCGAGTTTCCGCGCCTCGGGGTTATCAGCTAGTGGGCTTTTTCGTCCCCTCCGCGCTCGCGCTCGGCTTGAGTCTGGTCGTTCTCGTGGCGATCTACCTGCGCCATCGGTCACGACCACTGCTCGAGGTCTCGAGCCTGACGCTGTTCGAGCCGACCGCCGCCCCCGCGGTGCGCAGCCGCGTCCTGCGGCTCGATCCGCTTTTCTGGTTCGACGCCGCCTGTCTGACCGCGCTGACGCTGCTCGCCGCGGGACTATATGTTCACGAAACGCGCCCCGCCCCGCGGCCGCAGCGCCATGCGCTGATCTTCGACCTGGGCGCTTCGATGGGCGCCACTGACGGACGCGGCGATCGACTGGCTGAGGCGCAGCAACAGGCGCTCGCGCTGCTCGATCACGCCGCGCCTGCCCAGGAGTTCAGCATCATCACCTACGCGCTCGAGGCGACGCGGGTCGCGGCGCGAAGCAATCGGCGCTCCGATCTCCGCGAGGCGATCCTGGCGCTGCGGCCGGAAGCCGTCACTCCCGGCCAAACCGCGCTGGGCGCAGCGCTGAGCGACGCCGCGAGCGCCGACGAAATTGACCTGTTCACCGACCATCGGCCGCCCCCGCGCCTGCTCGATGCCGGTCATTTGCACGGCGTCGTCCATCTGCATCTGGTCGGCTCGCCGGGCGCCAATCTCGCGATCGTTGCGCTCGATCCCGGCGTTCCGCGCAATCTCGAAGGCTACTGTCTCGTCCGCAGCTTTGCCGACGTGCCACGTACTACCGAGCTCGCGATCGATCTGGATCGGCGCCCGGTGTTTCATTCACCCCTGATGCTTGAACCGCGCGCGCAGATGACGGTCCGTTTCGGACCCTTGCCGCAGGGCGGCGTGCTCCACGCGCGATTGCTGCAGCCGGACGATCTCGCCGTCGATAATGACCGCTACGCGCTGGCGCCCTCTGTCGCGCCGGCGACCGCGCTCGTGGTTTCGAATGACCGCGGCGTGCGCGATGACCTTGCGCGGGTCCTGCTCGCTATCAACCCGAACTTTCGTGTGACCGCGATCGACGCTTCGGCGGCGGCGCTCCGCCAGCAATCGCGCTACCGCTTTGATCTTGCCGTTCTGCACGAAGTCGATCCCTCCGCGATCAATGCCGCCGCGCGCATGCTCATCTACCCGCAGCCGCGCAGCGCGGCTGGACTCGAGGTCACCGGCAGCGTACCGATGGCTGAACTGCGCCGCGGCAACACCTCACTCGGCAACCCGGTCCTGCTGGGTCCGGCGCGGATCGTCCAGTTGCCGGCCTGGATGGAGCCGCTTGCAACCGGCGCTCCGGCCGGTTCCGACACCAGTATTCCGCTGATCGCTACCGGTACGCCGCAGTCCGGGCCGGTGGGCTTAATCGCATTTGATCTCCGCAATCATCTGCTGCTTAATCCCGACAAGATGGCAGCTCTGCTGGCGACAATCGATGCCGTGCGTCAGCTTCTGCAGCCGACCGACGCGCGGGTGGTTCAGACCGGCAAACCGGTTCCGCTGGCGCTTTTCGCGCCGGCCACCTTGATCGCGCCCGACGGGTCGCGCACCGCGCTCCGCCCCGATAGCGCGGGAATCGCCTACTTCAATCCGCTCGAGACCGGCCGCTATCTGGCCGTCAGCGGCCATCGCATGATCGCGATCTATGCCAATTATTTCGACGCCACCGAGTCCGACCTCGAAGCGAGCTCGCAAGTCCTGCCCGCGCATGCGCCGACACCCGAGCTCGCCGCCGTAAGAACTACGATCGCGGCGGTGCCGCAGGATCGGCTGCTGGCACTCGTCGTTGCACTGCTGCTCCTGGCGGAATCCTGGGTTATCGTACGCACTGCAACCCGCGGCCGGAGTCTTCATGTTTGATCGACCTGAATGGCTTTGGCTGCTCGCGGCATTGCCGCTGATCGCGTGGCCCGCATGGCTCGCGATCACCTCAGGTCACTTATGGGCTGGCTCGGTGAGCGGGGTCCTCCGCGTCGCGAGCTTCATGCTCATCGTCGCGATGCTGGCGGGCACCCGCTTGCCGTGGCGCGGCAGCGCCGACCATCTCGAACTGGCCATCGCGCTCGATCAGTCGCGTTCGATCACTCCCGATCAGCGAACCTGGATGCTGCGCCAAGTCGCCCAAATCCGCCGCGCGATGAGCGAGCGTGATCGCCTCGCCCTGCTCGCCTTCGGCCGCGACGCCTATCCGCTCGCCCGCCTCGCCAACCCGCGAACCCTCAGCCCCAATGGAGGGAAGGTGGATGGCGACGGCACCGACCTCGCCGGCGCGATGGTCGCTGCAGCCGGCATGTTCGACAGCTCCGCTGCCGCCGATCGCCGGGTGCTTCTGCTGAGCGATGGTAATCAGACCGATGGTGACGCGCTGGCCGAAGCGCGCAACCTGGCCGCCGCCGGTATCGAGGTCTCGGCCGCGACGCCGCCGCCACCCGCTCAGCCCCGCGTCGCCATCAGCAGCTTTGACGCGCCTGCCAGTATCCGCGCCAATACCAGCTTCGATTTCCATCTCGACGTCGAGAGCGAAGCCCAAACGCCGCAGGCTGCCTTCCTGCGTCTCTCCGTCGATGGCCGCGAGGTCGGTGCGCGCGCGCTCGCCCTCAATCCCGGTCTGAATCACTTTGAGCTGCCGTTTCGTATCGCGCGTCCCGGCGCCTACCTGATGAAGGTCAACGTCGCCGCATCGCCTCCCGCCGTCACCATCAACAGCGACGCCGAAGCCGCGGTCACTGTTGGCGACTCCCCCAAGGTCCTCATCATCGCTGGTAATGGCACCGATAGTCTCAGCGGGTTGCTTAAACTGCGCGGCTTCCAGGTCGCCTCGACGGCACCCCGCGCCTTACCGACCGACCCCTTCGATTACCTCGGCTACCAGGCGGTGATTATCTCCGATACCCCGGCCGCCGCGCTCGATGAGTCCGTCCAGCGCGCGCTCGCCCACTATGTCTCGGACCTCGGCGGCGGACTTGTCGTCGTCGGCGATACGCTGCGTGACGACCGCTTCCATGATAGTCCGCTCGAGACGGTGCTGCCCGTCGAATTTGTCCCGCAACCGCCGCCGCCCTCGCGCGAGCCGATCGCTATCTATCTGCTGATCGATCGCTCGAATTCGATGAGCTATGATTCGCGGGAGCCGGCCGTGCGCGACGGTGAGCGGATCCGCTACGCGAAACAGGCCGCGGTTGCCCTTCTGAATCAGCTCGATGACACCGATTACGCCGGTGTTATCGCCTTCGACTCCGACCCGTACGTCCTCGGTCACCTGCAGCCACTCGGCCGTGACCGCGAGCAATTGCTGCAGGAGGTTGAGCGTCTCGAGCCGGGCGGCGGGACCGATTTCAAAGAGGCGCTCGAAATTGCCAAACGCGAAATTCTGGAAAGCGGTATCCCGGTCCGCCAGGTAATCCTGCTGACCGACGGTGATACCAATCGCCAATACCACGATCACGATCAACTGATGCAGGACTTCGCTCGCGAGCAGGTCCCGGTCTCGACCATTCGTATCGGTCCGGACCTCGAAAACCTGCGCCTGCTGCAGGACTTCGCCGCCGCCACCGGCGGCACCTTCTACCGCGTCGAGGACATCACGAAGCTGCCGCAGTTACTCGTCCATCTGACGCACGAGGCGCAGAACGTCAAATTCCGCAAACACACGAGCGTCGTCATGACGGCGCCGACCTCGATCCTCGACGGGATCGATCCCCGCCAAATCCCCCCCGTCGATTATTTCGCCGTAACACGAGCCAAGGACGATGCCTCCGTGGCACTCGTGGCCCATCGCGGTACGCAGAGCGCTCCGCTGCTGGCGGCCTGGCAGTACGCGCTCGGGCGTACGGCGATCGTATCGGCCGATCCCGACTCAATCGGCTCGCTCGCCTGGCTGCGCTGGAATCACTATGCCGAGTTCTGGTCGCAACTGGTCGATTGGGTCGCTCGCCAGGGCGATCCGGGTCCCTTCAATCTCCGGCTTCAACCGGACTCTCGGGGTGGTCTAAGGATCGAGGCTCAGGCGGTTACTCCGGGCCCCGTCGCCGACCTCTTCTGCCGGATTTCGAACGGTAGCCAGGCGCAGGATGTCGCGCTGAATCAGGTGGGGGCGACGACCTATCGGGGAGAAATCGCGCCGCTGTCCCGGGGAAGCTACCAGGTCGCATTGATGATCAAAACCCGCGACACCGAGCGACTCCTGCTGCAGCGCCCCTTCGCCAGCGTCGGCGCTCCGCGCGCTGATACCGCCGAACTGGAACTTAAACCGCCGAACGTAGCCTTGCTGCGTGACCTGTGCCGCGTCTCCGGTGGTTCTTTTCAACCAACTACGGATCTCCTGCTGCGCCCCAAGGGCCGCACGACTCTGGTCTGGATGCCGATTGGCGAAGCGATCCCTCCGCTCGCTATTGCTCTTCTGTTGATGGACGTATGGGTGCGGCGGCGCTTCCTTGCCTCATAGGCACGCGCGCCGAACACAGCTCCTCAGAGTCGCCCCGGGCCCTGCAAGAGTGGGCAAACGCGCGCGTACTCCAGACGGGTTCGGCCCTCTCGATCCCCGTCGCTCTGTCGAACCATTTATCCCGCACATCAAACAGGCGTGTGTGCGGAAGGTAGCGCGCAAACAGAGGTCTTTAAGCTTAAAAGTGCCTGGGTAACTTTAAGATTGCTGAAGAGTCTCAAAACCTCTGCAGCTTCGGTGAGAATGATACCGCGCCACCTCACTGACGGGTGGCTTAGGGACGAGGATCGCCGCAGCCCGATCGTTTAACCGTCCGCCGCTGTCTTTGCGTCCGCCGCCAGGACGCAGCTTCACGAGTTTCGACCTGGCGGCGGATAATGGCAGTTCTGCCGTCTTACTGCTGAGCACGCAACTCTTCGAGCTGCGCTGCGCCCTGCTGCAATCGCCACTGGTCGATGGCTTCAACGTTGAAACGCCAATCGCTGCCAATCTTGAAACCCGGCAACTGTCCTTTTTTGAGTAAACGGTAAATCGTCGAACGATGGACGCGGAGGTATTCGGAGAGTTCGCCAACGGTTAGGACTTTCGCATCTGCAAGCACCATATCCTCATCCCTCTTTAACCGCACTTAAGCGGGCTAAACTGCAAATCAATTAGCACATTCATCACCGGTAGGTGAATCCCCTCTGAAAAAACGTTTGATCCCAAACCAGTTCTTTGTGACTCCCGGATCTTCTCGCCGATCCTCCAATACGATAGAGCATCCATCTGCCAATAAGATAGACCATCCACCCACGATTATATTCAACTTTAGGTACACATGTGGCCTGTAATCAAGCGAACCGCAGCTAACCCGTCGAACAACAATCCGCGAACCTTGCCGGCCGAGTTCTCGTGCGCTGGCCTTACTGCTAGTCTGAGCGGCGTGCAGGCGTCGGTCAGAATTGGCGCGTCCGGCTTCAGCTATAAGGAATGGCTGGGCCGGTTTTATCCGCCGAAGTTACCGGCAGTGCAGATGCTCGGTTTCTATGCGGAACGCCTGAACACGGTGGAAATCAATTATACGTTTCGGGCGATCCCGAAGCGCTCGATGCTCGAAGGATGGGCAGCCAAGACACCGGAGCATTTTCGCTTCGCGCTCAAGGCGCCGCAGCGTATAACGCATTTTGGTCGCTTACACGGCGTCGCGGCTATTCTTGGCCATTTCGTCGAAACCGCTACCGCGCTCGGCGCACGCCTGGGGCCGATTCTTTTTCAGCTCCCGCCAGACTTCGCGCGAAACGATCCCGTCCTCGAGGCGTTCCTCGAGACCCTCGACAAGCGGGTGCGTGCCGCTTTCGAGTTTCGCCATCGCTCATGGTTCGATTCAGCAATTTTTGACCTTCTTCGGCGCTATAATGCAGCTCTTTGCATCGCCGAGACGGATACTCTTGTCACCCCGTTGGAATGCACCGCGCCGCACGTTTACCTTCGCCTCCGCAAACCGGCCTACGATACTCCCGCGCTTACCGTCTGGGCCGACCGTATCCGCTCGTTCGCTGCCGACGCGGACGAGGTTTATGTATTTTTCAAGCATGAGGCTGCGGCGCCGGAGCTGGCGGCGGAGCTCGCCCGACTTTTGTCCCAAGGCCTGCCTTGATCCTGCTCCCGCTCGGCACCTACCGTTACGAAACTCGCCGTCCCGACGCGGCGACGTTGATCGAAGAGGCGACCGTCCTGGCGGACCGGATCCGCGCCGTCACCCGAGAGTCCGCCGCCCAGGCGGTGCATCGGGTCGATGCGGCCTTTGATCCGTCAGGAAGCGTGCATCGGCTCGAGATCACTTACACCAGCAGTCTTTTCAAGCGCGACGCCGTCTATCGGGCCGACGACGAAGTTTTCCGCGCCACTATCAGGAGTTTGGCCGGCCAGAGCGACTTGGTGGTCAAGCGCGGCCGCTTCGGCGAGGTCGAGGTCGCCGAGATGGCGATCTTTCGCGCATGGCTCATCGCGCGCGTGCGCGCGCGGGGCCAGATGCGATGGACCGGACGAGTAGCCGTAATCGAGGCCCATTCGCTCGTCGCCGCGTCGATCAAGCAAAGCTGTCGCGCGGAGGCGGACGGCCGCCGATGGCTCCACGAGAAGCGGATGGGCGAAGCGGAGGAACTGGTCTTTGATGCTGACGGCCGACTGGTTACGCGTCGTGACCGTCGCGGACGTGAAGACCGTCTACTCAGTTTTACGCCAGCATCGATGCCGGCTTGAGGGTCAGGCCGCAGCGCGCTCCTTCGGCATCTTGCAGTCGCCGTCGAATTGCGCGCCCTCGTTGAGCACCAGGCTCGCCGTCGTAATTGTGCATTTGAGCCGCGCCGTCGGCAGCAGCTCCAGGCGCTCGCGCGCGACGATTTCGCCGCTGACCCGCCCCGCCACCGTCACGCGTGAACCGGTGATTCGCGCGGTCACGACGGCGCCTTCGGCGATAACGATTTCATCACCGGTTATCTCGCCATCCGCCTCGCCCTCGATCTTTGCCGATGCCCGAAAAACGAGCTTGCCGGAAATTTTCGCGCCCTTGCCGATCCGGGACTCGAACTCCCGCTCCTCGTTCAACGCCATCAGCCAGACCCCCCTTCTCGAGACGACGCTACGGAATATGACCGGAAACCGACGCCGAGGCAATCAGCGCCTGCGCCTCACGCGAACTATCGCCGCCGCTGATAAATCGATCCGGATTCGCTATGCTAGCGACGGCTCTGATGCGCCTTGGAACTGCACTTCCTGCGTTGGTCGGAATCGGACTTCTGGCGATGGTGTCCGGATGCCGCCGGCCGGCGCCGCCGCCACCGGCCACCAGCTCGAACATTCCTCCGATAGAATCCGGGGTCTACGGCTTCTCGGGCGCAGGGGTGCCGATGGAACAGCCCGAGGGTGTCATCGGCGAATGCATCTGGATCTTCGACCGCAACAATCAGCGCCAGATTGCCAAGGCCGATTGCTCGGCGCGCGCACCCGGCAAGTACCGTATCGTCCTAGCTCCCGGGCACTATGTTCTTCACGGGCCCGGCGGCATCCTCCCGCTCGAGATCAAAGCCGGCCAGTGGCTGAAGGTCGATTCGATAGCCTCCCTGCCGCTCGCCCCGTAATTGAAACGGTGTGATAACCTTGCCGGTATGGCTTCAGGGAGCGAACAAATCAGCGCGGTTGATTTAACGCAGATGATCGAAACCGGCCGGCGCAGTCAGGCGTGGCAATCCGGCGATCGCACAGCAATTCCGATTACCCGGAATCCGGAGCTGAACGTCACCCTGCTCCTGCTGCGCGCGGGCGCCCGCCTCTCCGAGCATCACGCGCAGCACTCGATCACCGTCCAGGTGCTCAGCGGTACGATTGCCTTCGCCGCGGGCGGCGCCACCCACGAACTTGGCGCCGGGATGCTCTGCATGCTCGACCCGCAGGTTCCGCATGCGGTGGAAGCGCGCGCCGAAAGCGCGATCCTGCTGACGGCCGTGCGCGGATAGTTCATAACCGCAACGGCCGCGCGGTGGCCGCTACACGCGGCAGAGTAAGCCGCCGTCGATCGCGATTGCCTCGCCGGTGACGAAGCCGGCCGCCGGCGATACCAGATAAAGCAGCGCGCCGGCGATCTCGTCGGGTTTGAGCAGGCGCTTATAGGGCAGATACTTGACCAGCCGCTCGTGGAATTCGCCCGGCTGAGTCTCCGCGCGATCGGCCGCATCGAGCCATCCGCATTCGATCATGTTGACGCGCACCGAGCGGCGCGCCCACTCGAGCGCGAGCGCGCGCACCAGGTTGCGCACCGCCCCTTTGGCGGCGCAGTAGAGCGTCGCGTTCGGCACGCCGCGCTCCGCCATCACATTGGATATATGGACGATCGTGCCGCCGCCGCGACTGAGCATCACCCGCCCGATCTCCTGGCTCGCGGTCCAGACCGACTTGAAATTTTCCTCGATCACGCGATCGAACGCCGCATCATCGGATTCTTCGAACGGCGCGTAGAACGGCGCGTCGAGGGCCGTGACGAGAATATCGAGACCGCCAAGCTGTCGAACCGTAAGATCGGCGGTCGCGCTCAAGTCGCTGCGCAGAGCCGCGCGCTGAACCCGTATCGGCGGATTCTTTTGCCCGGCCGCCGCCACCGCCGCAGCCGTCTGTCTGAGCGCCTCGTCGGCGCCCGCATCCTGTGACGCCAGCAGCACGCGCGCCCCGGCCTCCGCCAACGTGACGGCCGCCACTCGTCCGAGCGGATGCTCGGCGCCGATCACGAGGCCGCGCTTGCCCGTGAGCGCAAAGTCCCTGAGTCCTGCAGGAATCGCCATTGGGGTCCTCGCCGCTAGCTCTCCGGATTCGTTGGGGCAACGCCGGTGGGAACGATCCCGCCAACCAGACCGCCGCCGTCAATTATCAGCAATTCGCCATTGATATGATTCGACGCCTCGGACGCGAGAAAGACCGCGAGCGGACCGACATCGTCGTCCTGTCCAGCGCGACCGATCGGGATAAACTTGCCGCCCTTGAAGAAGCGCATCATCGCTTCGTTATGCGGAAAGATGCCGGGGACGATGCAGTTCGTCTGGATATTGTCGTCGGCGTAGGTCAGCGCCAGCGAGCGGGTCAATTGCAGGATCGCGCCCTTCGAGCAGGCGTACATGTAGTTGTGCTTGCCGCCGCGCAGCCCATAGCCCGAAGCGACGTTGATGATCTTGCCGCGCTTGCGCGCAACCATATGTGGAATCACCGCGCGGGCGGCGTAGAACTGACTGGAGAGGTTAACGTCGATCCCCGTCCGCCATTCGGCGTCGGTGATCTCTTCGAGCTTCTTGCCGAACGAATCCTCGCCGATCCCGGCGTTGTTCACGAGCACGTCCACGCGGCCGAATTCCTTGAGCGCCGCCGCGACCATCGCATTGACCTGCTCCGAACTCGACACGTCGGTCGGCTGCACCAGGAACTTCCGCCCTGACTTGCGTACCTCCGCCGCAGTGTCTTCGAGTTGCGCGACGGTGCGCGCCGCGCCGACGATATCGGCGCCGCATGCGGCGAACCGGATCGCCATCGCGCGCCCGAGCCCGCGACCGGCGCCCGTGATAATCGCGACCTTGCCCTCGAGGCTGAAGTTTTCAAGAATCATGACGGTATTGTCCCTGCCGCCCACGCCGCTTAACGCCTGACGCCGCGCCGACGCTGGCCCTCGCCGGCGTTTTGACCCCCTCCCTCGTGCGGGCATATAGTCGAATCAAGGAGCAGGTCATGTCGCTTAAGATCGAGATGTTCTCCGACTTCATCTGTCCGTTTTGTTACATCGGGTTTGCTACCATACGCAAGCTCAAGCCCGAATTCGACTTGCAGATAGCCTGGCGCGGCTTCCAGATCCATCCTGAATGGCCCGCCGAAGGGATGCCGGCGAGCGAGTTTCGCCGCGAGATGAGTCCGGAAGTTCGCAACGCGCTCTGGACCCGGATCACCGCGATGGGCGAGGCCGCGGGCATCACGATGCGGCCGCCGGCCCTGCTCACCAATTCGCAGGCGGCGCTCGAAGCGGCGGAATTTGCCGCCGAGAAAGGTCTTGGCGAAGCCTTCGAGGAACGCGTCTATCGCGCCTACTTCACCGAAGGTCTCAATATCGGGCAACGCGGCCTCATCGGGGAATTGGCCACCGAAGTCGGGCTCGATCGCGGCGAACTGGATGCCGCGCTCGACTCGAAGCGCTATGCGATGCGGCTGAAGAACCACGCCATGATCGCGCATAACCGCAACGTTGACGGGGTTCCGACCTTTTTCGTCGGCGAATATCCTCTGGTCGGCGCGCAGAGCGAGGAGACCATGCGCCACATTCTGCAGCGCTACGTCAGCAGGCTCGCCACCACCGCCTAAGCCTCCGGATGGCCGTGATGCTCGATCTGCGGGGCATCAAATGCCCGCTCAACTGGGCGCACGCCAAGGTGCGCCTCGAACAGATGGCGCGGGGCGAAACCCTCGAACTACTGATCGACGATCCGCGCGGCGTGCGCGATATTCCGCGCGCGGCCGAAGCTGAAGGCTATATCGTGGTCGATACCGCCCGCGCCGACAGCCGCGGATGGCGCCTCGTGATCGAGAAATAGTACTGCGGGATCGGCGCCGCCCGCGACCCTCGGATGACGTGTCGGCCGCGGACCGGCGTCGTGAGCCGATCCCCGGCCTTTGACCCGTCAACTCTAAGGCACGGTCCAGCCGCCGTCGATAATGAACGGCGCGCCGGTCGCGAAGGAAGCGTCGTCGCTGGCGAGAAACAGCGCGACCCTGGCGATCTCTTCCGGCTGCGCCATCCGCTCCAGCAACGAAATCCGTTTGATCGCCGCCGGATTGGGTGCCGCACCAGCGCGAATCCGCTGCGCCATCGGGGTTTCGATCGCGCCCGGACAGATCGCATTCACGCGGATATTGTAACGACCGTACTCCGCCGCGGCGACCCGCGTCATCGCGATCACACCGGCTTTGGCCGCCGCATAGGCCGTGCTGCCCTTGAGCCCGACGAGCGCCGCGATCGAGGCCGTGTTAATTATCGAACCGCTCCGCTGGCGCATCATGTGGGGCAGCGCATACTTCATCCCAAGCCATACCCCGCGTAGGTTGATCGCAATTACGCGATCGAACTGCTCCTCGGTCATGTTGGCGAGGAACGCTGATTCGCCCTCGATGCCGGCGTTGTTGTAGATGATGTCGAGCTTGCCGAACTTCGTCACCGCCTCATTGACCATCCGCTCGACGTCGGCGGCCTTCGCGACGTCAGCGCGAATCGCGATCGCCTGACCGCCGCTCGCGGCGATCTGATCGACGGTATCTTTAAGCGCGCCCTCGCTGACGTCCGCCGCGGCAATCTTCGCGCCTTCCTGCGCGAACAGGAGCGCCGCACATTTTCCCATTCCCGAGGCTGCTCCGGTTATAATCGCAACCTTGTTGGCTAACTTCATTTCCATCCTCCGATCATCGCGCCCGTTGCTGGCATCGCACGTGCTCAGCCTGAGACTGGGAAGGCAATAGCATTGAAGTGGCGCGATGAAAACCGCCGAAGGCTGACTGGGCTGCACGCTCTCGGGCTGCTTGTGGCGCTTTTCGGGTGGCTCACGGCGGTCGCCCACGCGCAACAACTCCAACTGCCGATGGGTTCCGGACAGCAGCCGCCTGCGCTCTCGATACCGCCATATCCGACCGTCGCGCCGACACCCGCGAGGCCCGCTCCGCGCAGCAACATCGAAACGCTGCCGCAAGTGCAAGCGCCGCCGCGCATTTATGTGCCACCCTCTCCACCGCCGCCCGCCGCGGTGTATCAACCGGCACCGCAACCGACCGCGTCCCCCGCGCCGATTCTGCCAGCGATCTTCCATGGATGCTGGCAGGGTTATGTCGCGACCGTGGATTCGATCGCGCGTCTTCCCGGCGGCGCCGAGCTCGGTCCATGGACGCCCAAAACCTATCTGCTGTGTTATCGCCGGGTCGGCAACGGCCCCTTCGCGCTGACTTTGACCGAGGCCGGAATCGTCAACGACCGCCGCATCACCAACGCCACGGGCAAGATGCAGCTCGTATCCACCGACGGTCGGACGTACGCCGCGATGCGCGCGCTGTTGCAGTTCGATGAGTATCGCCCGCGATACCACGCTTTCGGTGGCAATACCTTTCCGGTCGACGAGCTAACCAATCTCGATTGTCAGATCGAGCCCGACGGCATGCACGTAACCGGATCGGTATATGGGCAGCAGAGCGGACAGCCGTGGTTTCAGGCGCGATGGCATGCACTGTTTGTGCGCACGGCCGGCAAGGTCTCGGAGTAGAGTATCGCGGGTTGCACAAATCGTCCGTTTATCGCGCGTCCGACAAGGTGATCGCCTGCGCGATTTTTGCCGACTTCACACTGCCGCCGCCGAATCTTCGCACGGCTCATCGCAACGGTAAAAGACGAGCGAAGGTAACGTCAGGCCGTCTCCTTGGCGGGAAAGTCAATAAAACTATCGGTATAGAAGACGGCGCCTTGCGCCAATGCAGCGCCTTACAATTGGTATAACAATTGAACTTAAAGCATCGGTACTTCGGAAGGAGAAGTACCGATGGCGGACAAGGAAAAACCTCGGTCGCAGCGCGGCTTTGCCTCGATGGATCCGGCAAAGCAACGGTCAATTGCCAGCAAGGGCGGTCATGCCGCCCATCAAAAGGGCACGGCCCACGAATTCACGCCCGAGGAGGCGCGCGCCGCGGGTCGGATCGGTGGTGAACATTCACGCCGAACGCCGCGCCCGGATCCCGCGCGTGGCTCAGCCAACGGCGATTCCGCGGATGAGCGCGGCGGCGCCTCGGAAGATCACCCGGAAGGCAGCCAACCGGGTCATGGTGACCAGTAAGCGCTGATCAGCTCTCGTCAGTTCTTGCGATAGATTTTCAGGCGAAACGGAAACCACCGGAGGCCCTCCGATGCCGGCGCCGGCGGTCGCGGAGGACGCGAGGCGACGTCAGATCGAATCCCGAAGCGGAGCATGGTGATGCCGAAGAAAAATCCTCTCAAGCGCGCCCGCCGGGACGCTGCGGAAGGCAAGGCGCCGTCGACCCAGGCCGGCGAGTTCGTGCGTGACGAGATCGAACATGTGCGCCAAGGCAAGCATGGGGCGCGTTCGCCCGAGCAGGCAATTGCGATAGGGCTGTCCAGGGCGCGGCGCGCCGGGATCAAGCTGCCGGCGCCGTCACGCGGGCACGCGTCGTCAGGCACCGCTCGGAAAGCGCGTGAGGATCTGCGCGCCGGCAAGGCCCGGCCGGGAAGGGCGAAAGCGACCAAACGCGCCCGCGCGAGCAAAGCCGCCCTCCAGCGCGAAGGTCGGAGCGCCGCGTCGAGCAAGGCGCTCGGTCGCCATGCGCGTCAGGTCGCGGGCCGCCGCAGTCGCGAGGTGCGGGCGGCGGCGGCGCGTAAGGCCGCGCGGACCCGCGCGGCGCGCCGGCGCAAGAACTCCTGACGATACCGCCTTCGTGCGCGCGCCGGGCCGCCAGCGCGTCTAGCCGAGGCTCTTCTCGCGCACGCAGCGGAAAATATCGGACATCTCGTAGAACACCGGCGGCAGGCCCGCCAGATCGGGATGCACTCCCTCCTGTTTCGCCTTGATCAGCGCGCCAATCGCGAAGCGATGCAGACTGAGAATGGCCAGCGCGATCCGTCCGCCGTGCTCGACGTCGATTACCCGATCCATCAGACCGATCAGCATCACACATTTATCGATCAACTGCTCGTAGAGCGGCGTGCCCGACGACTCCGCCGCCTGCGCCGTCCAGCGAGCCAGTCGCACGTAAAGCTCTTCGAAGGCGCGGTTGCCGTCGAGTGTTACCGCCTGCGTCTCGCGGTAGGCATTCGCGTATCCCATCCGCCGTAGCTCCCTTTGATACGTTCGGCGTCAAGCCGAAACCGTGAGATTGCTGCCCGGAATGGTCACCGAGCTACCGCTGCCGCTGCTGCTCGAGGTCGCGAAGAGTTGCGCGATATTCTGGTAACCGGCGACCTGCGCCTGAATCTGCCCGTACTCCAGTTGCAGTTGACTCTCCTGCGCGGTGAGCTGCTGATTAAGCGTCGCGATCTGTTGATTGAGATTCGTCACCGTTTGCTGGTCGCTCGCGGTCTCCGTCGCCACCAGTCCTGTGGTCGGAGCCGCCGCGTAGCTGACCACCGGATTGAGCGCGTTATACAGTGACGTGATCGCCTGGGTGACGCTGGTCGGATCCGCCGACTGCGCCGCCGCAAACGAGCTCTGGCTGAAACTCAACTGGCCGGTCGTCTGATCGACCGTGATACCGAGTTGCGCCAGGTTCACCTGGCCGAGCCCGAACTGCAGGCTGAACAGGGAAGTCCTGAGACCGCCGTCGGCGGCCAGCGGCGGTGCGGCCTGATTCGGCACGGCCTGGGTGTTTTTCTGAATATCGTTCAGCAGTTGGTTGTATGCACTGACGAAGGCGCTGATCTGATTGCCTTCGCTCTGCGTATCGGAGCCGACAGTCAGGGTTGCCGGACCGCCCGTGCCGGTCAGTGACAGGGTCACTCCGGGAACGGCGTTGGTGACCTGGTTGCTGCTCGAGCTCACGATCTGGCCGCCGACCTGGAGCGTCGCGTTCTGCGCCGCGGTCACCTGCGGCGTAAAGGCCGCGACCCCGAAACTGTCGCCGGTTTGCAGCGTCCCCGCGCTCAGATTCAACGTCAGCCCGTCGACGACAGCCACCGGGCTCCCGGCGCTGTACGACGCCGGTACCGTGAAGGAGCCGCTTTCACCCGTGTCGGAGGTGTAGGCGATCGTAATCGGATCGGTTCCGACGGTGCCGCCCGCAGTGACGGTAAACTGATAGCTCTGCGTAACCGCTCCGGTATAGTTCCCACCGACTGTGGGCGTCGCCGTGCCGTTGAGCGTGTTGATCACCGTCGGACCCACCTGACTCTGAGCGAAGTTCGGCGCGGTGCCGCCGCTCAAAGAGCTGGTGATGGTAAAGCCCTGTGTGGAGCCGGTCGTATTGCTGGTGACCAGCAGGCGATAGGGCGCTCCGACAAGACCGGTATTGACGACCTGTGCCGTTACGCCCGCGCCGGCCGCCGTAATCGCACTCGCCAGTCCATCGAGCGTATCGTTCGACGAATCGACGGTTATATTGTAGTTCGTGCCGCCGACATTGATTGTCACGATACCGTCGCCGACGCCCGCCGTGTCGCTCGCATACCCTTGCGAGCCCAGCGACTCGGCCGAGGCGAGTTGCGATACCGACACGGTATAGGTGCCGGCCAGCGGAGCGCCGTTGACGGCGGCGGTAAACGGCGCGTTGGTCGAGACGCCGGTGGTCATCGGCGGCGTCGTGACGCTGTCGTTGAGCGTGGTCAGCGCGCTCTGCAGGTTCTGATAATCCGCGCCGATCGTTCCGAGCGTACTGATGGCGACGTTCTCCGCTGCGACCTGGTTCTGCAAATCGGTGATTGGCACCTGATCGGCGGCGACTGTCGCCTGCAGTATCTGATTGAAATCGAGGCCCGTAAAATTGGACAGCGTGATCGGGGTTACTCCGGCAGCCATCTAATACTCCTGCTTGCGCCGCGACGCGTGATTTGCGGCCGACGCGGCGTCGGCTGACGCCGGCGCCGGCCGCGTTCCCCCCAGGCCGACCTATTGGAACAGCGCCACCAACTGCGACGGGGTCTGATCCGCCTGCCGGAGAATCTGCACGCCCGCCTGCTGCAGCACCGACTGCTGCGTGAAGGTGGCGAAGGTCTGCGCGATGTTCGCGTCCTGGATCGTCGACAGCGCGCTCGTCAGATTCTGCGTGGTCGATTGCAGGTTGTTCGACAAGGCCGTCAGTTGCTGCTCGGCGGCGCCCACCGTGCCGCGGTCACCGGCGATCGTGGTCAGCGCCGCGCTGACGGCGGTCAACGCCGCCTGCGCGTTGGCCTGCGAGGTCAGGCTCGTGCCGTTGATTGCCAGGGTCGTCGTATCGGCCTTATTCAGGGTCACCGAGAGCTGATCGTTGGCGGTGTTGGTCGCGCCGACCTGAAAGGTCACCGCGGTCCCCGACAGCAGCGAGATGCCGTTGAAGCTCGCCCCCGCCGCGATCTGCGAAATGGAGCTCAGGATGCCCTGATACTGCGCGTCGAGCGCGCTGAGCTGCGTGCTGTTGAACGATCCGTCGGAAGCTTCGGTGGCGAGCTGCTGCGCCGTCTGCAGCAGATTACCGATATTGGCGTAAGCGCCATCGGCGGTCTGCAGGTACGACTGCGCGTTCTGGGTGTTGGCATAGGCCTGGTTCAGCGACCCGATCAAGCCCTGGGTCTCCATCGCGATCGCGAGACCGGCCGGGTCGTTGGCCGCGGTCACGATCCGTTTGCCGGTCGAGAGCTGCGCGATCGACTGGTTGAGCGCCGTCTGATCATTGGTCAGCGCGTTGGAAGCGATCAGCGAACCCACGTTGGTGATTAGACTAAGGCTCATAGTGACTCTCTCTCCTCTGCATCCTGTGATGCGCTTGGCGTGTGAGCCGGCTCCATCCGGCTTCTGAGCTTAAGTTGGCCGCTCGCCCGTCACCGACGCCGTCTCGGCGGCGTCTGCGCAACTTCTTTTCCTCGTTTCATGAGCGGACAACTGTCCCGTTTTAAGGACACCGCGGCCGCCGTGATTGTGCCGCTATCGATCATAATTTCAGCCCGCAGCGGTCGCGTTTCGGCGCGCCGCGGGATTTGCGAAAGGTTTCTTCCGTATTCGCGCGCCTTCCCGGCGTTCCGTGGCCGGTGGCATCCGCCTTGCTCCCCGCTGCCGTCGCGATGCAACACACGGGCTTGGCCGCCTTGGCCGCCACCTACGGCCTCGAACGCGCCGAACTCCATCAGCTACAGCTCTGGGGCCAGCGCTTTTTCGACCATCTGGCCGAAGCCCTCGGGCGCCATCTCGGCGCGCCACTGGAGATTGCCGAGCTCGCGCAGCGCTCGCTCGCCTTTGCCGGATTCTGCGCCGCCGCGCCGCTCCAGCATCTGGTGGTAGCGGGTTTCGAAGGTGAACCGGCGCTGGCGTTTCGTCTCGAACACGCGCTCGCGCTCGCCTTGATCGATCTGCTGCTCGGCGGCAGCGGCACTCTGCCAGCCAGCGCGACGCAACCGCCGCTCAGCGCCACCGAACGACGCATCGTCGCCGATATCATCGAAAAGGCCCTCGGCAGCGCCTTCGAGACCGTGAGCGCCGCCCTTTTCGGCCATCCGCGCCGCCTCGAGATCCTGCATCACCTCGATCACGTCGGCGTCCTGTCGCGCACGCTCGAACCGGCGCAGGCGGTAGTCGCCCTCGAGGCGCGATGCGGACTCGGCGAACAGCATGGATGGCTGGGGATCGCCTTGCCGATCGCGATGCTCTCGCAGATCCGCCGGCGCCTCGCCCCGCCCCATCCACCGGCGCCCCTGGCGGCGCGGCCCGGCCTGCGCCTCGCCGCGTTGGCCGACGCCCCGCTGACGCTGCGCGCGGTGATCGGCACGCACACGCTCTCCCTGGGTGAGCTGAGCCGCCTCGGTATCGGTTCGGTGCTCACGCTCGGGAAACTGCAGGACGGTCTGCCGCAGGTTCATCTGGCGGTCGCCGACCATATCCTGCGCCGCGGCACCGTCGTTGAAGCCCGCGGATGGCGCCGGTTCTGGGTCCAGAGTCTCAACGCCAACGAACTCGACAATGACGATAAGGAGGTCGACTGCGATGGATACCCTCAACAGCACGAACAGCTTATCCACTGAACCGCTCGCCCCGCCGGCACCCGCCGCGGAGTTCGACACCACCGCCCTCGATCCGCTGCGGCCGGTGCCGATGACCGTGCAGGTCGAGGTCGGCCGCACCACGATGCGCCTCGGCGATATCCTCGACGAGCTGCAGGTCGGCTCGAGTATCCGGCTCGATCGCCACGCCGGCGACCCGGTCGAAGTCTATGTCAACGGCGCGCTTTTCGCCCGCGCCGAGGTCGTCGTGATGCAGGATCAGATCGGCGCCAAGATTATCGAACTGGTCGAAACCCCGCTGCGTCCCGCGGGTCTGCGCTGAGCCATGGAACAGTCGCGCCATCCCGGCGGCGAAGGGCGTCCGCGCGTGACGCTCGGTCCGGCGGCGCCGGCCGGACTCGCCGACTTCATCGCCCGCGCCGGACTTGAGATCGTGCCGCTGAGCCAGCGCGCTCAGGCGACCCTCTACGTGGATTTCGTCGGCGCGCGCCCCCCCGGTAGCGAAGTGCTCGCGATTGCGGTCCGGGAGCGGGAAAGCGCTCAGGTCCGTCACGACGCCGACCTCGTCACGGAGAGCTGGCCGGCGGCGGCCTGTCTCATTATCTCAACCGCGCTCGGCCTGCGCCCACCATTGCTGACCGGCGACCCCGAGATGCTCTCGACGATCAAGAGCGCGATCGGCGTTGCGGCCGCGCAGATTCCGGTGATTCTCTGCGGCGAGCTCGGCGTCGGCAAGGCCCATCTGGCGCGCGTCATTCATCTGGCCGGCGGCGCGCGCGGGCCGTTCGTCAGCGCCGATTGCGCGCGCTTCGAAAGTCTCGCGCTGCCGCCGGCCGGCACGATTTTCCTCAAGGAGCTCGCCGATCTGAGCGACGCCGCGCAGCTCCAGCTCCTGCGGATGCTGCAGGGGGACGGCGCCACGGCCGCCGGCCCCGCCGCGCCGGTGCGTTTTATCGCCGCGACCAGCCGCACCCCGGCCGATCTGCTGGCGCAGGGCCGGCTTCGTCCGGAGCTCTACTGGCGGCTGAGCGTCTTCACCCTCAATGTTCCGCCGCTCCGCGCGCGCGCCGGCGATATCGCGTTGCTCGCCCGTTACTTACTGCGCCGCACCAATGCTCGTCGCAGTTGGTCGCCGCTCGCGCTCAAGGTGCTGGCCACGCACGCCTTCCCCGGCAATCTGCTCGAGCTCGAGAGCCTGGTTACGCGGCTCGCGCTCGCGCCGCTCGCCGGCGCGGGACAGATCATCGATCTCCCCGACCTCCGGCAGCATCTGATGATCCCGACCGACGAGGGCTGTCTCAGCGGATGGAAAAGCAGCCGCGAAATGGCCCGGCGCGAAATGATCCTGCGAACCATCGCGGCCGCCGGCGGCAATCGGGCCGAGGCCGCGCGACGGCTGGGGATTACCGTCCGCGCCCTCCAATACCATATTACCAAGGCCGGCCTTTCCCGCCGCCGGCGCCTTAATCATCTGCCGACCGCCGAGGCCGCGGCATCGCCGGCGAAGGCCTGGGAAGCCCTATGAAAGGTCGCAGAGAGTTCCGGATCGGAAGCGGCGTGAGGCCGCCGGCGAGCGCGGTGTGCTATGGCCGGAGCTGAAATCAAGACCGTTAACACGGCCGCGCGTATCGACCTCGCCAGTACCGTCGGCGTGCTGGTTGGCCCGGCCTGTATCCTCTTCGGCCAGTGGCTCGAGGGCGGTGAGGTCTCGAGCCTCTTGCAGAAGAGCGCCGCGCTCATCGTGCTCGGCGCCACCGTCGGCGCCTGCATGCTCTCCTTCTCGCCGCGCTATCTCTTCGCCGCCGTGCGCGACCTGCGCAAGGTCATCAGCGAGGACGCGCCGAATCCCTATGACCTGATCGAGCGGATCGTCGCCTACGCGAGTCTCATGCGGCGCGAAGGCCCGCTCGCCCTCCAGCGTCACGCCCGACTGGAAACCTACGGGATGCTCGCCACCGGCCTCAACCTGGTCGCCGCGAGCGTCGCGCCCGAGGCCATGGACGTGATCATGGAACGCGCCTTCCACGAGCGGATCGAACACAACAACGCCGGCGCCGAGGTCTTCGAGGCGGCGGGCGGCTACCTGCCCACCTTCGGCATCCTCGGCGCCGTCCTCGGGCTGATTCACACCATGTCGATGCTCTCGGATCCGTCGAAGATCGGCGGCGGTATCGCGACCGCCTTCGTCGCAACGGTCTACGGCGTCGGTCTCGCCAACCTGGTCGCCTATCCGGTGGCCCGCAAGATCCGCGCGCGCGCCCGCAGCGAAAAGCAGCTCGACAAGATCGTCGTCACCGGCATCAAAGCCCTGCGCGACGGCATGAACGCCGTGGCCCTCCGCCAGCTCCTCAGCGAAGGACTGACGCCGGTGTCGCATACTTCTCCGACCGACAGCGCCGAGGCCGCTGAATCGGGCAAATCGGTGGCATGATGGCGGCCAACGTCGAGGAAGAAGACGATCACGCGGGCGGGCATGATTCCAGTGAACGCTGGCTGGTCTCCTATGCCGATTTCATCACCCTGCTCTTCGCGCTCTTTGTCCTGCTCTATGCCTTCTCGATGCAGTCCACCGATCATGTCAACGAGGCCTGGGAAGCGATGGCAACCGCCGTCGGCGCAAGGCCCCATCGCGGCGGCCTGCGGCCGGAACTCGGCGAGGCCGCCCATGGCGGCCACTCGCCGGCTGAGCTTTCCGCGCAGCAGTTATCGGGTCTGATGCTCCGTCTCCAGGATCGCCTCAAACATTTCGCCCATTCGGGTATCACCACCCGCATCGATTCGCGCGGGCTGCTGATCTCGCTGCCGGCGGTTAACTTCTTCGCCAGCGGCGACGCCAATATCGCGACCTCGGAACTCCCGGCGCTCGCCGCGGTCGCCGAGGTTCTCGACGGCCTGTCGAACCCGATCGAGATCGACGGCTTCACCGACTCGGTGCCGATCAGCAATTCGGCCTTTCACGATAACTGGGAGCTTTCGGCGGCGCGCGCCGCGAGCGTGCTGCGCTTCCTCCTGGCCCATACGCATCTCGCCCCCGACCATCTGACGCTCGCCGGCTACGGCCCCTACGGCAATATCGCGGACAACGCGACCGCCGAGGGGCGCGCGCGGAACCGGCGCGTCGAGATTGTCGTCCGCCCGCTGGTTGCGGGAGCGACGAATACGGCAGGTGCCCGATGAGCGCCCATCACGAGTTGTGGCTGCCGGTGTTGCGACCGCACGAGCGCGGGCGTCTGATGCGTATCCACGAAGAGCTCGCCCGCGAATGGACGCGGGTGCTCGGCAGCCATCTGCTGCCCGAGGCCCGCTTTACCTTCACGACACTCGGCTTCGAGACCTTCGCCGCGCTCGCCGACGGGGATACCGACAACTCGCGCATCGCCGCCTTCATGCTCGACCGCGACCAGGTCGCGGGCTTCCTCCTCGTCAGTTCGGCGGCGATCGTCTATCTGGTCGACGCCCGCCTCGGCGCCGTCGACGGCACCGCCGCCGAATCGGGGCGGATTCTCACGCGGCTCGAGAATGCGCTCGCCCGCGAGGCGCTCGAGCATCTGCTGGCGACCCTGAGCCGCGTTTACACCACCGCCGGACTCGGCTGGCCAAAGCCGACGCGTTTCGGCGAGCGGCTGCGCAACACCCTGCTCTTCGCCCCGGAGGTCTATCTGCTGACCTTCCGCTTTCATATCGAGTCGCCCGGGATAGCCGGACTCGATCTCACCATCGCCGCCGCGATCGACCTGGTCAATCCGCTGCGCGACCTCATCGCCACCTCGCGCCCGCCGTCGGCGAATCTGCAACAGGCGGTGGCCGAGCTGCCGTGCGAAGTCGAACTCGAGCTCGGCGCCTGGGACGTCACCGTCGCCGAATTGGCCGCGCTCCATCCGGGCGACGCCGCGATTCTCCCGGACGGCCAGGACGCCTGGCTGTGCGCCGCCGGCGTCCCGGTCAAGCGTGTCCGCGTCAGTCTCGCAGGCGGCAAGCTGCTCATCGTGCCGAAGGAGCGTCGCCATGCGTCCTGACTCGATTCTGCCGGTCCGCCTGACGGCCGTACTGTCGCGCCTGCGTATTCCCGCAAGAATCCTCGCCGAATTCGGCGACGCCGACCGTCTCGAGGTGGACTTCACGCCGGGCGCCGCCGACGCCGTCACCTTCAAGGTTGGCGACAACGTCGTCGCCACCGCCACTCTCGAGGAGGATCAGGACCGGCTCATCGCTCGCATTACCCGACTTGGTGACCACTTTTCGCGGAGATTCGATCAATGGCAAATCCGGAAGAACGCCCAGACCATGGATTAAGCAAGGCCGCGCTCTTCGTCATGCAGCTCGACCCGCCGGTGCTGGCGAAGCTGCTGCGCGAGCTCAGCGAGAGCGAGCTGACGCGCCTGATGCAGGTTTATTCGCAGCACGCCGACCCCGAGGCCAAGCCGGAACGACTCTCCGGCGTCGCTGGCGAGTTTCTGCGTCTGCGCAACCATCGCCCGCTCGCTCATCTGCGCGAGGCGATGGGTCTCGCCTTCGGCGATACCGCCGAGCAACTGTTGCGTTACGACCGCTGGAAGACCATCAGCGAACGCGTCAATCCGCGCGCGCTCGCCGCGGTGCTCAGGGGCGAACGCCCCGAGGCGATCGCGATCGTGCTCGCGCAGTTGCCGGCCCGCTACGGAGCCGAGGTGCTCACGCTGCTCCCCGAGGAGCGCCGCGCCCTGAGCGTCGAACGTCTGGCCTGCAGCGAGTCGGTCTCCGGCTCGGCGCTCGACGCGATCTCCCGCGCTATCGAGGAGAGTCTGCGCGGCAAGGTCAGCCTCGAAGGCGACAAGGGGCTCGGGGTGAAGAGCGCGGCCGCGATGCTCAACCAGCTCGACGCCGAAACCGCGCTCGGCATTATCGAGCAGATCCGGCAGACCGATCCCAGCCGCGCCACCTGGATCGAACAGGAGATGTTCCACTTCGAGGATTTGGTCAAACTCGATGCCCGCGTCATGCAACTCGTGCTGAGCGCCGTCCCGCCGACCAAGCTTGCGCTGGCCCTCAAAGGACTGGCGGACAACGTGCGCAGCGCCGTGATGGGCGCGCTCGCCGATCAGGTCAAGGAAATCGTCCAGCAGGAAATGGCTGACAGCGGCGCGGTGCCGCTCCTCGAGGTGCGCGCCGCGCGCCGCGAAATCACCGCGATCGCCCTGCAGATGGAACGCGAGGGCAAGGTGCGTCTGCGCCTCGACCAGGAGCTCATTGCCTAGTCTTTTCCAGCGCTGCGCCGACCGCGCGCCGGTCCTCGCGATAATCCTCCTGCTGGTCGCGGCGACGCCGCGCGCCGGCCGCGCCGCGCCCGCCCCCACCCCCGCGGACCCCTACCTCGCCGCGGCGGCGCGCCACCACGTCCCGGTCGAATTGCTCGCCGCGGTCGCCGGCGCCGAGAGCGGTTACCATCCGTGGGCGCTCAATATCCACGGTCACGAGATCTACTGTCGCTCAAAAGACGAGGCGCTCCGCCTGCTCGCCGGTACCGACGACGTCGATATCGGACTGATGCAAATCAACTGGCCGTTCTGGGGCCCGCGCCTCGGGATCAGCAAAACCGAACTGCTCGACCCGCGCATCAATCTCATGATGGGCGCGCGAATTCTGCGCCAGATGCTCGCGCGCGGCGGCAACGTCTGGCGGCGGATCAGCGATTACCATTCCGGCTCGCCGCAACGCCGCGACCGCTACAATCAGTTGGTCTACTCCGCCTATCTGCATTACCTGAATCGCCGCTAGTCCTGAACCGCTACAGCGCTGGTCGCGGATTGAACCACGTCCTGCGACGTTCATCGGCGCCTGCGCCTCTCGTCATCCGCGGCAAGCGCCGTCTCGAAGGTCCGCGCGCCGCTCAACTCGCCGCCCTTTCTCTCGCGAGCGATCCAACGAAAATCGGAAGGAAAAGCATTTTCCGCTTCCGACCCCCGACGCCGCAAATGGCGCCGACGGCGTAATCTTCCGCGATCTGGTCCGCCCCTTGCTCAGTCCCGCTCGCATGGAAATCCTCGGCCCCGATCAGCAGTTGATGGAAGCGGCGCTGCAGGTGCGTTCGGCACGGGCCGCAATCCTCGCCGGCAACGTCGCCAACGCCGACACGCCGGGTTACATCGGCCGCGATCTCGACTTCGACCGCGCGCTCGCCGAGCAGCTCTCCGCCGTCCGGAGCGCGACCGATCAAGCGCCGAACTTCACCGCCGTCATGCGCGCCGACGGCGTGGAAGCCCTGCGTCCGGACGGCAATAACGTCGATTTGAATCAACAACTCGCCCGGTCCTATCAGAACAGTCTCGATTATGTCGCGACCTTGAAGCTCTATGGCGACTCGGTGGGTCGGCTCCGTAGCGCCACCACAACCAGTTAGAAGGGAGGTTCGGTTTTGACGCTGGACGGCATCTTCGCAATCGGTAACAGCGGCCTCGCGGCGCAGGCCGCGCGCATCACGCTCATCGCGCAAAACCTGGCGAACGCCAACTCCGTCGAGGCCTCGACCGGCGAACCATATCAGCGACGCCTGCCGATCTTCACGCCGGCCGCCATCGATGAAACCCCGGGCGCGACGGCCGCCAACGGCGCGGCCGGAGGTGCGGGAGTCCGACTGGCCGCGGTCCTGACCGACACCACGCCGCCGCAGATGGTTTACGACCCGACCGATCCGCGTGCCGACGCCGCCGGGATGGTCGCGCAGCCGACCGTCAATCCGGTCTACGAAATGGTCGACCTGATGGAAGCCTCGCGCTCCTACCAGGCGAATCTGGCAGTAATCCAGACCGCTCATACCGCGGCCCTCAAAACGCTCGATCTACTGAAATGAATCTTGCCGTCTCCAGCCCTCAGGAACTCGCCGAACCGCTACCGCTGAAGGCGCCGACACCGTCCGCCGGCGGTGGTTTCGCCTCCCTCCTGCACGAGGTCAACGATATCCTCGAACGGGCCGATCAACTCGCCGCCGGTTTCGCCGCCGGCAAGGTCGGCCTGACCGACGCCGTGCTTGCCTCCGAGAAGGCCGACACGACGTTCCAACTGGTGATGGCCGTGCGTAATCGCGCGCTCGCCGCCTATCAGGAAATCGCCAGTCTGCAGTTGTGAACGAGCGGCTGCCGAGGCTTGAGCGTCGTGACATGGTCGCGCCTCCGATCGCAGGGATTCGCTAGAGCAGACCGCCGATGGAACCACTGAACGCTACCGTTCTCCGCGCGTGGCAGGCGCTCCGCGCCTTCTACGCGCAAAATCCCGGACTGTGCCGGCTGGCCGCCGCGGCGTTGGCGCTGACCGCGCTTATCTGCGCGGTCCTCTACTGGCTCAACCCGGGCGCGCCGATGATTCTGGCCGGCAATCTCTCGCCCGCCGATCGCACCGCCCTCGCCGTCCGTCTGCGGCGCCATCACATCGATTTCACGCTCGGCACCGATTCGGTCAGCGTGCCGTCGAGTGAGCTGGAACGCGCCCAGCAGTTGCTCGATTCCGGGCCGGGGTTTCCCGGCGGCGGCGAAGATTTCAGCCTCTTCGATCAGAGCCCGATGGGCCAGAGTGACTTTGCCGAACAGGTCAACTATCAGCGCTCGTTGCAGGGCGAACTCGAACGCACCCTGATGGACCTCCACGGCGTCGCCAACGCGCGCGTGATGCTGGCGATGGACAGCCCCTCGCCCTTTGCCCTGGGCGCGAGCGAAGCCGCGCGGGCTTCGGTAATGCTCACGCTCGAGCCGGGTGCGATTATGGACTCGACCACGGCGCAGGCCATCGCCCATCTCGTCGCCGGCTCGGTGCGCGGACTCCAGGCCGAAAACGTCACTGTCACCGGCAACAACGGTGTGATCCTTTATCCGCCCCAGCGTTCCGGCGAAATCGACGAAGCGATCCGCCTGCGCAACGATTTCG
Organism: Pseudomonadota bacterium; assembly: GCA_021325355.1. Taxonomy (GTDB): domain Bacteria; phylum Desulfobacterota; class Binatia; order Binatales; family Binataceae; genus JAJPHI01. Next base: position 3,292 of record JAJPHI010000016.1, on the reverse strand, counting down.
AGCATCGCCTCGAAGACAAAGCCTCCGAACTGCTGACGCGGATCATGGGCGAGAATCGCTTCGCCGTCGAGGTCGCGGTCGACGTCGATACCTCGCGCGTCTCGAGTCGCGACACGCTCTACGGCAAAGGCGATCAGGCCGTGGTCAGCGAGGAACATTCGGTCACACCGACCGACGATCAGCCCGGCGGAATTCCCGGCCTCACCTCCAACCTGCCGACGCCGCCGCCCTCGCCGACGCCGGCGGCGAGTCCCGCGGCCGACGCCGAAGCGTCGCGCGATCAGACGCGGGCGGCGACCCAAAGCCGGGCTGAGACCCGCGTCGGCAATGTCGCGCGCAAGGATATCGTGAATTACCGCCCTTCGGCGCGGGAGATAAAAACCATCACCGCGCCGGTGCGTATCAAACGGATCACGGTGGCGGCAGTGCTCGACGGCACCTACGAAGGCGGCCATTTCACGCCGCTCAGCGCCGAGCGTTTGGGGGCGATCAAGAACCTCCTCGCCGCCGCCGTGGGCGCCGACCTCGACCGCGGCGACCTGGTTGACGTGCAAAGTGCCGCGCTCTCGCAACCCTATATTCCGCCGCCGCCCAATCCGCTGGATCAACTCCGCAGCTTCATCAGCAACCCGCTCCATCTGGTCGAAACGATCGTCGGCGTACTGGGCGCGATCATCCTGATGATCTGGCTGCTGCTGCGCGCCGTCTTCCGTGGCAGGCGCAAACCGCAGACGGTGGCGACGCAACCCGCTCAGACCGGCGCCGCACCCGCCGCGCCAACGACGCCGGAGCCCGCCGCCGAGCCGCCTCCGCCGGTTGATAACGGCTACGCCGAAATCCGCGCGCAACTCAATCAGGAGGTCGATCGCGACCCGGCGGCAGCGGCTGAAACCCTGCGCCTCTGGCTCGAGGATAACAGCGCCGCGGCCTCCAACGGCCATCTTCACTAGATGCGGATGCTTGCGCGGTACAGCTTTCCCGATTCCTCGCAGCTTGGCGCGATCGCCGATCCCGCGCGCCAGTCGCGCCGCCGCGCCGCGCTGCAGGCGGCCTTCGACGAGGCCCGCCAGCGCGGTCATGCCGAAGGCCTCGAACAGGGGCGCGCCGAGGCCGCCACGGCGGCGCAAGAGGCGCTCGCGCGCGCCCGCGCCGAGGGTTACGAGGCCGGAATCCAGCAGGGACTTAACGAGATAACGGAACTGGCGGAGGCCCTGCGCAGCGCCCTTGCGCAAATCGACGCCGAGCGCGTCGCGCTGCTCGCCCAGGCCGAAGCGCTGGCCGTCGATCTGGCGCTCGCGGTCGTCGAACGTCTGTGCGGCACCGACAAGGCACGGACGGACTTCATCGAACGCGCGCTTGCAGCCGCGACCAGAGAACTGGCGCCCGCCGCGCCGATCGCGATTCACCTCAATCCCGCCAATGCGGCGATCGGGCGCTCCCGCCTGGCCGCCTTGCCGATTCGAATCGATCCGGCGCTCGGCCCCGGATGCGTGCGCGTCGATGCGGGACGGTTGGTGGTCGAAGCCGACCTCGATCAGGCATTCGCGGAGCTGCGGCAGTCGCTGCTCGACACCCGCGCGCGCCGCCGGCGAGCCTCCTGATGCTCGACGCTGCACCCTATATCGAAGCGCTGCCGGACTTGCGCTTCGAGCCCTGCGGCAAGCTGGTGCGCTCGGTCGGTCTGCTCCTCGAGGCGACCGGTCCCGAACTGCCCATCGGCGCCATCACCACGGTCACTGCCGGCTCGGGACCACCGACCGCCTGCCAGGTCGTCGGCTTCGAGCGCGAGCGCCTGCTGCTGCTGGCCCTGGATGATCCGCGCGACCTTCCGCCCGGCAGCCTGGTGGCGCCCGCGCGTTTTCATTTCAGGGCCGGCCCCTGGATGCTCGGGCGGATCCTCGACGGTCTCGGACGCGCACTCGACGGCGCGCCGATTCCACCTGAAGGCGAGCGGATTACCCTCGAGCCGAGGCCGCTGACGCCGATGGACCGCGGCTTGACCAGTACCCCGCTCGATGTCGGCGTGCGCGCCATCAATGGCCTGCTCACGCTCGGCGTCGGCCAGAAGATCGGCATCTTCTCGATGCCCGGAGTCGGCAAAAGCACGCTGCTCGGATCGATGGCGCGCGGCACCACCGCTGACGTCAACGTCATCGCGCTTATCGGTGAGCGCGGGCGCGAGGCTCGCGAATTCATCCATGATATTCTCGGCGCGCAGGGACTCACGCGCTCGGTGATTATCGTGGTGCCCAGCGATGCGCCGGCGCCGCTGCGGCTGAAAGGCGCGTGTCTCGCCTCCGCGATAGCCGATTATTTTCGTAGCGCCGGCCACAACGTTCTGCTGCTGATGGATAGTCTCACCCGGGTCGCGATGGCGCAGCGGGAAATCGGGCTCGCGATCGGCGAGCCGCCGACGGTCCGCGGCTTTCCGCCTTCGGTCTTCGCCCTGATCCCGAAGCTGGTCGAACAGGCCGGAGCGTTGGCCGACGGCGGCTCGATTACCGGCATCTATACGGTCCTGGTGCATGAAGACAATGACCCGATAGGTGAATTGGCCAAATCCGTGCTCGACGGTCATTTCACGCTGAGCCGCGAGCTCGCCGGCAAGGGCCACTTTCCCGCTATCGAATTGTCCGACTCGATTTCGCGCGTGGCCCATCGCGTCTGCAGCGATCGCCACAATCACCTGCGCAAGCGCTTCGTCGAGCTTTATGCGCGATGGCGCGAAGCCGAGCAACTAATCGCCCTCGGCAGTTACCATCCCGGCGCCGATCGTCGCGCGGACGAGGCCGTGAGCCTTTATCCGCGACTCGAGAGCTATCTGCGGCAGTCGCTGTCCGAGCGGGTTACCTTCGAGGAAAGCGTTGCCCAGTTGGAGAGCGCGCTCGGCGAAAGCGCCGGCTAGTCTCGTCTGCTCGTCAGGATTTCCGCCGCGCCGCTCGACCTTCGGCCGCTATTGCGCAGGGGATTGTGGGGAAGAGCCGCCACCGAGGTCGCCGGCGCCACCGATGCCGCCGACCACCGCAGCCCCGGCCACGGCACTGCCCAGCACTCCGCTCGCCGTGATGCCCGCCGGCGTCAGTCCACCCACCGCCCCCGCATTCGCCGTCGTCACCATGCTCGACGACAACAGCGAACACGGCACCGCCAGCCGATGCCCCGGTCCCACCAGCACGCTCCCCGCCCCCGGATTGCCCGGATTCGAGACCGCCACCAACCCCGCATATACCGCGACATCGGTGAATTCGCTGCACCCCGGATGCTCTTTGCGCGCCACTCCCTTCAGATAATC
>JAJPHI010000027.1 GCA_021325355.1 Pseudomonadota bacterium | reverse complement strand
GCGGCGGCAGGAGGAAAAACCGGACCCCTGACCGGACCCCACCGGGGGGTGTTAGGAAAAAGGCTGGAATTTCCTAGAGAATTTTGGTGGAGGCGGGGGGAATTGAACCCCCGTCCGAAGATCTTCAGCCCACGGCCACTACACGCTTAGTCCGCGTTTTGATCTTGCCGCGCGACCGCCCACGGACAGGCTGTCACGCCGCCAGCCGATTGAAATTTCGGGCCGGCGTCCAATCGGCGAACGACGCTGCCCTAGCCCACTAAATGACGTCCCGACCTGCGGCCATGGGCGAACTGCGGCGGGACGCTAGCGGCCCTTAGGCCGCCAGAGCGTAACCGTTATTGTCTGCGGGTAAATTTCGCAGTCTGTTTGTTTTACGGGCCAACAGTACCCCGGCGTGCGACCATGACCCTCTAATCCCCGTCGAATCCGGTTCGCCCCCAAGAGGCCGCCGGCCAACAACGAGATGGCCACGCAACGGTTACATGATCCAATCTAGGGATCGATGCGCGAAGCTGCAACCATGCGACGGGATCGGGCGCGAAGGGAGCCGCGGACATAAATCGCCTTTTGGCCCGGCGCCCGATATTCTTGAGACTGGCGCTTCGACAATGAGCACATCGAACGAGCGAATCGTGCTGGTGACCGGCGGTGCGGGCTTCGTCGGATCGCATCTCGTTGACGCGCTTATCGCGCAGGGCTTCCGCGTTCGGGTGATCGATAACTTCGTTACCGGGCACCGCGAGTATCTCAATGACCGCGCCGAGCTGCGGGAGCTCGATATCTGTGATCGCGCCGTTCTCGAGTCGGCCTTTGACGGCGTGGACTGTGTTTTTCATACCGCCGCACGGCCGCGCGTGATGTTCGCGATCGAGCATCCGATTGAGGCGCACATGAACAATGTCGTCGGCACCTTGAACGTGCTGATGGCGGCACGCGCGGCGGGTGTACGGCGTTTCGTGTTCAGCGGATCCTCGTCGGTGTACGGTGATCAGCCGACGCTGCCGCTGCGCGAGTCGATGGCGCCCGCTCCGCTGAATCCGTACGCGTTGCAGAAGCTCGCGGCCGAACAGTACGTCCGCATGTTCCATCGGCTGTATGGGATGCAGACGCTGACGTTGCGCTATTTCAACGTCTATGGTCCGCGGATGGCGCGGGAGGGCGCTTACGTAACGGTGATCGGCGTCTTTCTCGATCAGCGGCGGCGCGGGCTGCCGCTCACGATCCACGGCGATGGCGAGCAGACGCGCGACTTCACGCACGTGCGCGACGTGGTGCGCGCCAATCTGCTGGCGATGGACTCAGCGATTGCGGACGGACGTGCGATCAATATCGGTCGCGGAGAAAATGTCAGCGTCAGGCGAATCGCCGCGATGGTCGGCGGACCGCTCGTGCATCTGGAGCCGCGTCCTGGCGACGCTCGCGATACGCTGGCCGATATCAGCCAGGCGCGCGAAATTCTGGGGTGGGTCCCGGAAGTCTCGATAGAGGAGGGTATCCGGGAGCTGCAGGCGTCGGGCGTCTAGTCCACCGGCGGGCGGCGATCGCCCCAGGGACGGGCTTCCTCGAATTGCGCGGCCAGTCCGATAATGCCGCATTCGTCATAGGGGCGTCCGACGATCTGGAGCCCGATCGGCAGACCGTCGCCACTAAAGCCGTTCGGCACCGAGACTGCCGGTTGGCCGGTGGCATTGAACGGGAAGGTGAACGCGAGCCAGCTCCATAATTCGTCGAAGCGCAGGCCCGTACCGACCTTGATCGCGGGTCGGGTCAAGGTCGGGGTGAGCAGCGCGTCATAGGGCTGCAGCGTTTGCACGATGATCCGGGCGACGTTGTGCATCTGCGTCACCAGGTTGATGTACTCGGCGGCGGTGATCGAACGCCCGCGCTCCCAGGGCGCGCGGACCTCGGGATCCATCAGCTCCGGGTTGGCGATCGGCACCGAATTGAGACCGGCGCAAACCAGTCCGGCGGCGAGGTCGCGCAGTTGCTGTCCGGGATCGAGCGCGATCGCTTCGACTGAATGACCAAGCTCGCGGAAAGCGTTGCACGCCGCCTCGAAGCGAGCGCGTACTTCGGGGTCGGTCAGACCCAGTGCGCTTTCGGCGATTGCGCCGAGCCGCAAACGGCGCGGCTGCACCTTGATGGCCTCAACGAAGCGATGCGGCGGAGGCGGTGCGGTGTAAGGATCGCCGACCACCGAGCCGGCCATGACGTCGAGTAAAAGCGCAGCGTCGCGAACCGAGCGGGCCAGCGGTCCGTTGGTGGCAAAGCCGGCCCACGCCTCGCCCATCGCCGGCGCCATCGAGACGCGCCCGCGTGACGGCTTGATGCCGACGAGGCCGCAACAAGCGGCGGGAATACGAATCGAGCCGCCGCCGTCGCTACCTTCGGCAATCGAATTCATCCCGGCGGCCAGAGAAACCGCCGCGCCGCCGCTCGAACCGCCTGCAGTGTATTGCGGATTCCACGGATTGCGCGCCGTGGGACATAAGCCACCCTCAGTGACTGGTCGGCCGCCCAATTCCGGCGTCGTGGTTTTGCCCAGCAGGATGCCGCCGGCGGCCGCGATGCGTGACGCATATTCGTGGTCGGTGGGAGGTATGAAGTTCTCGTAATTCTTCGAACCGAGAGTCGTGCGGATGCCCCTGGTCCAGGTCAGATCCTTGAGCGAGTAGGGCACGCCGAACAGCGGCATCGTTCGGCGGATTTCGTCGGGGAGGCGTTCGAGACGGTCGGCGTCCTCGAGCGCGCGATCGGCCGTGACGGTCATGAAGGCGCCCAGGCCGGGGTTCAGTCTTTCGATCCGCCGCAGCGAAAATTCGGCGGCCTCGCGCGGTCGGAGCTCGCGCCGAATAATCAGATCGCGCAATTCGACGGCGCCAATCCAGGGATCCAGCATGGCGGTCCTCCGTTCTCACGGCAGGTTAGCCGAAGCGTAGACCGATAAGAAGCGAAGTGGATCGGCTAGAAGTCGAAAATAATGCGCATCGTCTGCAGGATGCGGTTGCGGGCTTCGACGACCGCTTCGCTGGTCGCCGCCACGGCCTCGGCGGCCTGGGTCAGGGTCGATTGTTCGCGCATCGCGGCAATACTCGCGATCGTGCTGGCAATTTCCGGGCGGGTCTGAAAGAGCTGGCGGAAGCCCTCACGATCGATCCGCAGAACTTCGACATCGGTGCGGGCGCGGATAGTAGTGTTGCGCGGCTCGCCCTTCAAGAGCGCAATCTCGCCGAAAAAATTCTTTGGCGAGGAGTTTTCGATCGTGCCGACCACCACTTGCACGTGACTGTGAAGCTCTTCTCTAATCACCTCGACCTGACCGCGCCGCAGAATGAAGAAAGAGTCGCCGATCTCACCCTGACGAATCAGCACCTCGCCGCGGCCGAATTCAGCGACCGTAATCGACGGTAGCACGATGCGCAGTTGTTCGTCCGAGAGATCGGCGAGCAAATCGACACGGCGCAGCTCGCCGATCAGTTGCCGCTGGCTGAGATCAACGTCCACGTGTCCGTTGTGCTGCTCAGGAAGGAGCGTAGCCGGCGCAGGAGTACTGATCGCATGACGCCGCATCACGTACCAGAGGCTGCGGTTGATGCGGCAGCGGACTTCCTCCTGATGAGCGTAGTTGGCCATCCAGTAGCGAATACGGTATTTGATCGCCCAGTCACCGAACTCCCAGGGCCCGACCTCGGGGCGCGGATGCTTCAGTACCTCGGGGATGTCCGCGAGCATTTTCAGAATCACGCTCTCGATCGATCCGGGGGCGCCCTCATAACCGAATGAGATAAAGATCTCGTCCGCCACCTGACCGAGAGCCGAAAAGTTGACCGTCGTTTCCTTGGCCAGCACGTCGCTCGGAATCGTGATGATTTCGTGGGAGCGGCTGCGAATACGTGTCGCCTGCCATCCGGTCTCCTGCACCTGCCCGACCTGGTCTCCCAGCCTGATCCAGTCGCCCGGTCGAAACGGTCGCTGCGTCTGGATCAGAAAACCGGAGAAGAGATCGCGATGCTTGACCCAGCCGCTGGCGAGCGTGAACAACACCGGCAAGGCGAGCAATTGCCGGGCGTCGAAATTAAGGACCTTCAAGGCAACGAAAGCACACGCCCCGGCATAGGCCGCAGTGACTATAAGTTCGGTGGCGAGCGTCGAAACGTGCACGCTTCGCCGCCGCATCCAGGCCTCGATACCTTCGGCGATGAGACGGATAAAGCCGCAGAGCGTGAGTGCGATCGCGACCGCCCGGACATAAGACGCCCACGGCGGCGCTGCCGGTCCCCGCGGGGATACCATTTCGAGCGTGGCGCCAAGCGCCAGCATGATGAATCCCGGCGGTGACAGGATACGCGTGCGGCGACGAAAAGCGATCGCGGCGAGAGCGGCGGCAAGGGCGAAGGCACCCTGGAGCGCAACCAGCTCCAGACTAGGCATCGCCAGGAGACCACCGGAGATGGCGATAATGACCGACTGCTGCTAGGACGAGTGAAGTCACTGGTTGCATCGTATGAGCGGCGTAGGCCAAGCTCTGCGATAAACCTCATCCTACTCGACGAATTACAAAACGCAACGACCGTCCATCGCAGGTTGCCTCCGGTGATGGCGCCCCCCGCCGGCTGTGACAATTGTCGGCGGGGGCAATCGGCGGACCATCGTGCGATCGCGCGTGGTCGTGCTCTGGGCGGGCGCGCTTGCACGATCGATCTTTGCGTCGGGGCTGGGCGCAGATGCTCGACTTTCCTTGCAGCACTCGATCCGCGCCCTGACCGGCAGCCCCGATGGTCAGGTCGGCTCCTTATTCGTTCATGGAAGTGTTATGGTCGAAAGCATAAGCTGTTTTGACCTGCGATGGCTTCACAGACCGCGAGTCGGCGTTGGCGCACCCTGAAAGCAATCGCGCTGGCCGTCATCGCGGTCGGTTGCGCTGCGTTGCTTGACCGCAACACCTTCTTTGGCCGCACGATTCGAGGACCGATCGCGCAGTTCGATCCGACGCTGAGCGACTTTGTCGTTTATCATCTATTTCATCCCCCGCCACCGACCGGTGAAGTGGCTATCGCTGCGATCGATGATCGCAGTCTGGCACGGCTCGGGCGCTTTCCGTGGCCACGCGAAGTTGAAGCGCGGCTGGTCGACGCTCTGCGCGCCGACGGCGCCAAAGTAATCGCCTTCGACATCTTTTTCAGCGAACCCGATCCTGAAGATACGGCCCGGCAAGCCGTCGCTACCGAGCTGCACGCGGCTGGAGTACCGATCACCTCGATCCGTCGAGCTTTTTCGAATCGCGGCGATGACGCGCTCGCCGCCGCGATGCGCGCGCAGGGCAGCGTGTTTATCGCCTACGCCTTCAATCCGCATTTGAGCTTTCAGCATCCCGTGAGCTATCGGTCCGCTACCGAGACGCCCCTGCTCGATCCGCCGCCGGTTGCCTATAACCTGGTCGTCAGGTTGCCCGGCGCCCATCCCGCCACGGCTATAGCCTATGACTATATCGCGCCGGAAGCGGAATTGAATCGCGCCGCGCGCGGAACGGGCTACGTCGATATCGACGAGGATGAAGCCGACGGCCGGATGCGCTCCTATCCGGCGGCCGTGCTTTTCCGCGGTCGCTATGCGGCGCCTCTCTTCCTGGCGGCGACACAGGCCTTTCTGGGCGATCCGCTGCTGAAGATCGGCGTGGGCGCGAACGGAATCGCCAGCGTCGCGCTCGGCGATCAGGTGATTCCGGTCGATGAGATGGGTCGCATGATGATCCACTACCGCGGCGCCGCCGGCACTATCCCGCGTTATTCGGTTGCCGACATCATCGACGGTTGCGTCCCGGCGAGCGACCTACGCGGCAAGATGGTGCTGGTGGGAGTCACCGCGCACGCGCTCGGCGATCGTATCGTGACGCCTGTCGGAAGCGACTTTCCGGGGGTCGAGATGCAGGCGACGGCTGCCGACAACGTCCTGCGCGGCGACTTTATCCATCGGTCGGTGGCGGAGCGTGGTGAAGAGAAGCTTGCCGGATGGCTGCTCGGCATCTGTATCGGGGTCGTGGCCGGCCTGATGAGCGCCGGCGTCAGTCTGCTTCTGCTGCTGCTGGCCACGCTCGGCTATTTCGCTTACGTGCTGTTCCGTTTCGAGGCGGGTGGGGCGCTGGTTGGTCTGATGTTTCCCTTGGTCGCGGTGTTCTTCAGCTATCTCGCGGCCACCAGCTATCGCTACTTCGCCGAAGGCCGCGAGAAACGCTATCTACGCTCCGCCTTCGAGATGTATCTGCATCCTGCGGTGCTGGCCTCGGTCATCGAGGACCCGGCGGGACTCAAACTCGGCGGGCAGCGACGCCACCTGAGCGTGCTTTTCGCCGATATCGTCGGTTTCACCGAGCGCGCCGAGCGGCTCGATCCGGAACCGCTGGTCGCCTTGCTCAATACCTACATGTCCGTGATGACCGAGGTGATCCTGAAAAGCGGCGGCGTGGTGGACAAGCTGATGGGCGACGGCATCATGGCCTTCTGGGGACCGCCGCTCAAGATGGAAAACCACGCGCGCGCGGCGATCAGTTGCGCGCTGGAGATGCTCGACGCGCTCAAGCGGCTCGGCGAGAAGGATGAACGCTTTCGCGATGTGCGTATCGGTATCGGCATCGCGACCGGCGACGCGATCGTGGGCAATCTCGGCGGCGAGCGGCATTTCGACTATTCGGCGGTTGGCGACACGGTCAACCTCGCCTCGCGCATCGAGGGTCTGACGCGGCATTTCGCGGTTAATCTGCTGGTCAACCGCGCGGCGCTGAGCGAGGCAGGCGCCGGCTACATCGCACGGAACGTCGGCCTCGTGCGCGTCAAGGGCCGCGATCGGGCCGAGGAGATTTTCGAAGTCGTGGGGCGCGAGGGCGACGGTGTCGATCCGTCGTATTACGAGCGGTTCAATCGCGCCGTGGCGCCCGCCGCCAATGGCAAACCGGCCGAACAGATGCTGCGCGCGCTTCTGGCCGAACGTCCTGACGATCGCGTGGCGGCCATGTATCTTGAACAACTGCGCGAATCACGCTTCAGCGCGGCGCACGAAGTCATCTTCGAGTTCGACAGCAAATAACGCGGCGCGCGCTTGAAAAAGCCGGCGGCCGACCGAAAGATGATCCATCGGGGAGGGGTGGCCGAGTGGTTGAAGGCACCGGTCTTGAAAATCGGCAGCGGCGCGAGCCGCTCGTGGGTTCGAATCCCACCCCCTCCGCCAG
>JAJPHI010000029.1 GCA_021325355.1 Pseudomonadota bacterium | reverse complement strand
CGCGCGCGGCGGGACAATCGCTGCCGGCACCAATCAGATCCAGCACAACATCATAGGCGAGCGCGTCCTCGGCCTGCCGAAGGGTTGAGCGCGCTGGCACGACCGGATCTGGCGCCGCTCAAGCAACGGCTCCGGCGATTCGGCGGCGGCGGCGACGGAGGGATGTTCAAGGACGGTCAGGGCCGCGGCTCAGCGCGGCCTTAACCGCCTGGATCAGCGCCTCGCGTTCAAACGGCTTGTACAGTGTAGCGCTCGCGCCGAGCCGGGGAATCAGTCGCTGCGTGGCTTCGTCGCGGGCTCCGGTGATCGCGACCACCGGCAGCATACAACCCGCGGCGCGCAACGCCGCATACAATTCCGCTCCATCCATCTCGGGCAAATGAATATCAATTACAAGACAGGCGTCTCTGACTGGCAGCGTCGCCGCCAGCACCGCGCTCGGACGCTCGAAAGTCATCACTTCGAAACCGACTGAGGTCAGTAAGCGGCGCAGCGCCCGCAGGATAGAACGGTCATCATCAACAAGAATTACCGTGGATTTCGTGATGGCCGTCAAATGCAAAGCACTTTTCGCTGGACGCCCCGATGCAGCTTCCGACACTAATCCGCGGCCGGCGGATTAGAAGTCGGACCAAGGTCCTATATCACGACGAATAATCGTTCCCTCATACTGCTCGACGAATTGGGCGGTCTTTTTCCGCCACGCAGTCTTGGGAGGATGAATACATCATGGAACGGGATCATGCATTGCGAATGATTGGCAAGCCGAGGCGCCTCATCCGCCTCGCCGGTGTGGGCGCGGCGCTGCTGCTGCTCGGAGTCGCAGGATGTTCGGAAACCCAGCAGGAGCAGCCGAATATAGTCGCCAAGGCCCAGGGCGCCCAGAATCCGGTTCCGCAGTTCTCCGGCTTCCTCGGCGATTACAGTCTGCTGCAACCGGGTGGCGAAAATCAGGCGCTCTATCGGTACGTCGCGCCCGGCGTCAACTGGCAGCAATACAATGCCGTCATGATTGATCCGGTGACGTTCTGGGATTCCGCCGACAGTTCCGTATCGCCGGAAGAGCAGCAGGATCTCTGCACCTACTTCTATAATCACCTGCGCGAATCTCTGGTTAAGTACTTCCAGGTCGTCGATCAGCCGGGTCCGGGTGTGATGCGTATCCAGGTGGCGCTCACCAACGCTTCGGCCGCCACTCCGGTTCTGCGCACGGCCTCGGTGGTGATCCCGCAGATGCGGATCGTCAACCGGCTCAAGAGTTTCGCCACGGGTTCCTTCGCCTTCGTCGGCAGCGCCCGCGGCGAATTCAAGCTGACCGATTCGGTTACCGGCCAGATCCTCGCGGAGGCGCTGGATCAGCAGATGGGCGGCAATGCCGTGCAGACTGCCGCAACCTGGCAGTGGGGTGACACCGAACGTGCGATGGACAAGTGGTCCAACGAGATTGCCGATCGTCTGAACCAGCTCCATACCACTGGCACGATCAGCGCGCCGGCCGGCTCGGCTTCGGCCTCCTAGAGCAGCCTTTCGTCTGCCGCCGCAGGGCGGTGCGGCCGGCGCCGCGCCGCTCTGCGCCTTGCCCTTCAGCTATTCATGATCAAGCGCTGCAACCTCTCAGCGTGCTCCGTCCAGGTAAAGCGTTCGGCTGCCGCTCGCGCGACTCGGCGCAGATCGGCACTGCGCTCGATCAGCGTATTGACCCGCGTCGTCAGCTCGCTCAGATCGGTCGGATCGCGCACCACGAGATCTTTCATGGCCGCGGGCAATGCCTCGGCGGCGCCGCATGCCGCGCTGCACGAGGCGGGCAATCCGGCCGCCATCGCTTCCAGAACCACATTGCCGAACGGCTCGAACAATGATGGCAGCACGAGAGCGTCAGCCGCAGCGAACAATTGCTCGATCTGGCCATACGCGCCGAGGAAACGCACCCGCTCGCCTATCCCCAGACGTCGCGCGAGCCGTCGATAGCGAGCGGCCGCGCCGTCGGTTCCGGCGACCACCAGTAGCGCGCGCCCGACTACGTCCTTCCATGCGCGGATGAGGAAGCCGAGTCCCTTGCGCGCGAAGCCATTGCCGACAAAGGTTACCACCGGCGCATCCTGGGGTAGGCCCAGCTCCGTCCTTATTGACGCCCCGCGGCTATCGCGGAGTTGCGGCTGGAAGCGTTCGAGGTCGACGCCGTTATACAGCACCGCCGGCAATGCCGGATCGAGGCCGAATCGATCGATTAGGTCGTCGCGCACCAGTTGCGAGACGGCAATGACCCGCCGCAGACGTGACGCGCGAAAGCTGCGCCGTTCGACCATGACCTGGATTCGTTCGTACGGACTGAGGCGCATCGCGGCTCGCCCCAGCGATGATTGCCACGCGCGTGCAGCGGCGAGGTAGCTCTCGTGAGCGCTGCCACCCGAGCGCAGGATGTCCGCTTCCAGGACGCGGGCGAAGCTGACGACCAGCTCCGCGCCCTCGCGCCGGGCGACCGCGCTTGCCTTTGCGGCAAAGCCCAGGAATCTCAAGCTCCGGCCGACCGCCGCGGTTCGCACTCTCGCGACCGGACTTTCGGTCCACGCCCCGCGCACGTCCTCCGCATAAATTCTTATCTCGTGACCAGCCTGCGCGAGAATCCGCGCCGTCACGATCAGGTCGCGTTCGGTGCCGCCGCCCGACGGATCGAAGCGCCGCCCTATCAACGCGATGCGCATCAGCGGCTTATCCTAGCCGACGCTCGCGGTCGGGCAGACGTGGAGCGGCCCGATGCATATGCTAAGCTTAGGCACGAGGTGCGGGGGCGGTGATGATCGAAGTTCAATGCACCAGTTGTCACACGCGTTACCGGGTCGACGAGCAGGTTCTGCCCGAAGGTACGCCCACCTTCAAGTGTTCACGGTGTGGACACGTCTTCAGCGTCGAGCCACGGCGCATGCCCGACGAGCCGCAGGCTGACGAGCCTTCCGCGCCGCGCCGCCCGGCGTTCCTGCGCGGCGAGACCCGCGGTCCCGAGGCCCGTTCCGAGCCGCCGCTCGCCGGCTCTGCTGTCGATCCGGGCGACGAAGCGATTGCGCCCTCGCCTGTCGCGCCTGATCCGGTTGCGCAGCCGCCGTCCGCGCGCAAGAGCGCTGCCGACGATCGCGCCGATCCGCGTCCGCGCGAACCCAAAAGACCATCGACCGATGAACTGTTATCGCGCCCGTTCGCCGCTGAATCGAGTACTCCGCCCACCGGTCAGAATCTCCGTTTCGAGTTCAATGAAGAGTTGCCGCATCTCGACGAGACCGACGATTCGGTGATCGAACCGCCGCCTCCGCCACGCCGTCCGCCGATCCCGCCGCGCCAGGTCAACAAACGTAAGACCCTCTATTCAGTCGAAGCGCCCGAGCCGATGGCGCCCGCCGACCGTTTCGAAATCGGCAACCCCGAGCTCGAGTCACCGGCACCGCCGGCGAAGCGCCAGCGCTCGCGCGCCGCGGAATTTGTCGATGAAAGCGAGGCCCCGCTTTATAACCGCGGCGCCACTCACTCGGCGCGGTTCTTTATCGCGATGGCCGCCCTCATCGGGCTGGGCTTTGCCCTGATGACCTTGATGATCCACAGCGCGCCGGCCACCGCCCGCGAGTTGCTCAATCGCCTGCCCGGAATCGGCGATCGCTTTGCCTCGCCGCTCACGCCGGCCCAGATGGTCGTGCTGCATGATGTCCGGACGAGCTACGAGGCCGGCCGCGGTGGACACCAGGCGCTGGTGATTAAGGGCAGCGCGGAGAACGTCAGCAGCACGACGCTCGGCGCCGTGCGTATCGCTGCGCGGCTGACCGGCGCCGGCGCCGACAGCCGTGTTGCGCGGGAGGTTTATTGCGGCAACACCCTCGGCAATATCGCGCAGATGACGCCGCATGAAATCGATTTTTATCAATCGCGAGCGCCCGAAGGCTTCAGCCTAGCGGCGGCCGCCTCATGTCCGTTTGTCGTCGTTTTTCTCGATCCGCCGGGCACGACCCAGGTTGCGCTGGCGGTAACCGAGGCGAGCCCCGTGCAGCCGGATCCCGGTTTCCCGCCGTCCCCCGAATGACGATCAGCGCCGTTACGATCAGGATTCCTTCTCTTCCGCCACCATCGATTCGTATTCTTCGCTGTCCATCAGATCTTCGAAATCCGTGGGGTCGCTTACCCTGACCTTGATCAACCAGCCGTCGCCGTAGGGGTCTTCATTCACCGTCTCGGGACTCTCGGCCAGCTCTTCGTTGACGGCGACCACGCTACCGCTGACCGGCGCGTAGATATCTGATACCGCTTTCACTGATTCAATCACCCCGAAGGGGTCGTCCTTGCTGACGCTGTCGCCGACCGCCGGCAACTCGACAAAGACGATTTCGCCCAGTTGTTCCTGGGCATGATCGGTGATCCCGATCGTGGCGACCGCTTCATCGGTGGTCACCCATTCGTGTTCTTTCGAGTACTTAAGTCCTGCCGGGGCCTCCATGTCCTCCTCCGCGTGCCGGGCTTATAACCCGCTCTCGCAATGGTACCTTGCGACCATCAAGCGCGGCCTGCAGGCCCTTGTCAAGCGTTCCATCCCTCGGCGCAGCTTTGGGGCGAGCCCACTTTCGTTTTTCGGATCGGGGCGCAAGTTGCGACCATTTGCGCTCACCCGCCTGCGACTATCCGCTCCGCGGTTTCGCGGCGAACGCAGGATCGATTGCGTTTTCCTTCGCGACGCGCGGGATTCTCAGATGCGCTTAGTTGACGGCTCAGTGAGCGCTGTGGGACACTTCGCATGTATATCGAATCGCCGGACGCAGGCGATTAAGCGGAGGAGAGCGATGGCCGACGAGCAGGCGCAAGCGGAACCAGGACCGCGCCCGATTCTTCCAATCCTGAAATTGCAGCCCAAGCCCCATCTCGAGGGCGTGAAGTGCGGCAGTTGCGGCGCCTTGTTTCTGGACGTCAAACGCGTCGCCTGCTCGAAGTGTGGCACGCCCGGAAAACTGACGCCGGTCCCCCTGTCGGACAAAGGTAAGGTGTGGGTCTTTTCGGTGGTGCATCAGTCGTTTCCGGGTATCAAGACGCCCTACGTGACCGCGATCGTGGACCTGCCCGAAGGGATCAGCGTGAAATCAAACCTGGTCGACGTCGATCCTGAGGAGCTGCAGAAGAATCCGCAGAAGGCCTTCGGGATGCCGGTCGAGCTGGTAGTGAATCCGGTGGCGAAGGATCGGCAGGGCAACGAGGTGATGGCGTTTCAGTTCCGCCCGAGCAAAAATTGAGAATCGGCCGAGGATTCGGTCGCGATTCAGCAGGAGGTTCCAGATGCGCAACGTTTATGTCCTCGGCACCGGCATGATCAAGTTCGGTCGCTATCCCGAAAAGACGGTTCCGGAACTGGGCGCTGAGGCGGCGCTGATCGCTCTCAACGACGCCGGGATCACGATCAAAGACGTCGAGATGTTCGCGTCGGGCAATCTGTATCAGGCCAACGCGATGGTTGGTCAGCGTATCCTGCAGCAGATCGGCCAGACCGGGATTCCCGTGGTCAACGTGGCCAATGCCTGCGCGACCGGATCAACCGCCCTGCGCGAGGCCTACATGGGTGTTGCCTCGGGCATGTATGACGTCACGATGGCGGTCGGCGTCGAGCAGATGGGCAAACAGGGTCTGCTCGGCGGCGGTGGCGGCGGCACTGACCCCGCCTACTCGACCGAGGGTCGGCTGGGCTCCGGCCTGATGCCGGCGGTGTTCGGCCAGGCGGGTGTCGAGCACATGCGCAAGTACGGCACCAAGCTCGAGCATTTCGCGCGAATCTCGGTAAAGTCGCACAAGCACGCGACCAAGAATCCGTTTTCGCAGTATCGCAACGAGGTCTCGCTCGAAGACGTGATGAACGCACGGATGGTGGCCTTTCCAAACACCCTCTATATGTGCTGTCCGACCGGCGATGGCGCCGCCGCCGCGATCCTCGTCTCCGAGGACAAACTCCGCCAGCTCGCGGGTGGGCGCAAGCGCCCCAAGATCGCCGCTTCCGTGCTGACCTCGGATCCCTATACGGATCGCGATCTGACGCTGCCCGACGTGAGCACGCTTACCCGTCGCGCCGCGCAGAAGGCCTACGAAATGGCGGGGCTCGGACCCAAGGACGTCTCGCTGACCGAACTGCACGATTGCTTTGCGACGGCAGAGCTGGTCCATTACGAGAACCTCGGACTCTGTGGCGACGGCGAAGCGGCGAAGTTTATCGAAGAAGGCGGCGGACAGCATCCGGGGCTCGGCGGCAAATCGCCCGTGAACGTCTCGGGCGGGCTCCTGTCGAAGGGACATCCGCTGGGCGCCACCGGGGTTGCCAACGTCTGCGAGGTCGTTTGGCATCTGACCGAAGACGAACGCGCGAAGGATCGGCTGGTGCCGAACGCCAAGGTCGGACTCGCCCACGTGATCGGTCTGGGGTCGGCCTGCACCATCAATATCCTGACGATCTGAGCAGGTTTCGGTGATGGTATCGGGGGCCGTCGGGACGGCCCCCTTTTTATTGTGGGCGGCGACAACTAGCATGGTGGTCCCGATGGGCACGCGGAAGCCGAGACGAGACGCGGCGCTTCCCACGACGGACGCCGCGCGGGTGCCAGTCCGCGCTGCGCAAAGCGCTTGAAGGATCCTTCACTTGGAGCTCACCAGACTTCGCGGATTTCAGGATCTGATGGGGCCGGAGGCGCGCGCCGTCCGCCGCGTCGAGGAGTGCGCGCGGGAGATTGTCGAGCGCCACGGCTTCAATGAGTTGCGGATTCCGCTGATGGAGCGGCTGAAACTCTATCAGCGGTCGAGCGGCGAGACTTCCGACGTCGTACAGAAACAGATGTATCTGGTGCAGCAGCACGACGATGCGGCTGAAGCCGACGCCGTAGCGCTGCGTCCCGAAGGGACTCCCGGAGTGATTCGCGCCTATATCGAGGCCGGGCTGGATCGCAGCGATCCCGAGCAGCGCTTCTACTACAGCGGCCCGATGCTGCGTTATGAGCGTCCGCAGAAGGGGCGCTTCCGCGAGTTCAACCAGTTTGGCGTCGAGGTCTTCGGGCGTGGCGACGCGGCGATCGACGCCGAATTGCTGATCATGATCGACGAGTTGCGGCAGGCCCTGAACGTCGAGCTCGAAATCCAGATCAACTCACTCGGCGACGTCAATTGCCGCCCGGCGTTCCGCGATGCGCTGCTGGAGTATGGGCGCGCGCACTGGAGCGAGCTCTGTGACGATTGCCATCAGCGGCTCGACCGCAATCCGCTGCGGCTGCTCGATTGCAAGATCGATGTGAAACTTGCCGAGGGCGCGCCCAAGAGCCTCGATTACCTGTGCGAGCCGTGCCGCGTACATTTCGCCACGGTCGAGCGCCTGCTCAGCGGCGCGGAGGTGCGCTACGTGGTGAATCCGCGGCTGGTACGCGGACTCGATTACTACATGCGGACGGCCTTCGAAGTCGTCTCCAGCGCCGTGGGGTCGCAAAGCGCCGTGGTCGCCGGCGGTCGCTATGACGGACTGGTCGAGGCGCTGGGGGGCGCGGCGCTCGCAGGCACGGGCTTCGCCATCGGGGTCGAGCGGATGGCGCTGGTGCTGCAGGCCAGCGGAATTGTCGCCGAGGGGCGACCCGATGCGGCGCTGATTGCGCTCGGCGAAGCGAGCCTTCTGGCCGCGTCGAAGCTCGGCGCCGATCTCCGTCGGCGCGGTCTGCGGGTCGAAATGCTGTCACCCGAAAGAGGCCTCAAGGCCCTGATGCGGCGGGCGGGCCGGCTGGGTGCGCGCGCCGCGGTGATTATCGGTGAGGACGAGCTGGCGCGCGGCGTCGTCCAGTTGCGCGATCTCGACGCGAGCAGCCAGCGGGAGGTGGCGCTCGAGCTGGTCGGGCGCGAGCTGGAAGCCGCGCGGAATTCATCGCCCGACTGACTTTCGCGCGTCGCGGTCGCTCGGTATCCTTGCCTGATCAATGCCGGAATACAGCACGACATCACCACTGCCGCCCTGGCTGCGCAGCGATTATAACGGCGCGCTGCGCGCCGCCGATGCCGGTCGCGCGGTTGCCTTATGGGGCTGGGTCGCCTCGCGACGCGATCATGGCGGACTCATTTTCATTGACCTGCGCGATTATCAGGGAATCGTGCAGTTGGTGTTCAATCCGGAACGCGATCCCGCCGCCCATGCCGTGGCGGAGAAGGCGCGGGCCGAATATTACCTCGCCGTCAAGGGCACCGTCGTGCGGCGCTCGGAGAACACGATTAATCGCGAGCTGCCGACCGGTGAGGTCGAAGTGGTCGTGACCGAGGCGCAGATCCTCGCGAGCTCCGCCCCCCCACCCTTCCCGCTCGTCGCCGGAAGCGAAGCGGCCTCCGAGGAGCTCAGGCTGCGCTATCGCTACCTCGACCTGCGGCGCGCCGAGATGCAATCGAATCTGCGCCGTCGTCATCAGGCGCTGCGCGGCGTGCGCGCCTGGCTCGACGGCCAGGGTTTCGTCGAGATCGAAACGCCGATCTTGTGGAAGGCGACGCCCGAAGGCGCGCGCGACTATCTGGTGCCGAGCCGCGTCAATCCGGGAAAGTTCTACGCGCTGCCCCAATCGCCGCAACTGCTGAAGCAGCTCCTGATGGTCAGCGGGTTCGACCGCTATTATCAGATTGCGCGATGCTTCCGTGATGAAGACCTGCGCGCCAATCGCCAGCCCGAGTTCAGCCAGATCGATATCGAAATGACTGGGGCGACGGTTGCAGGAATCACGGCGATTGCCGAGGGCATGATGGCGTCGGCATTCGAGTATGCGGCGGGAATCAAGCTCGTGCCGCCCTTTCCGCGCATCGCCTACAGCGAGGCGATGGAACGCTTCGGTTCCGACAAGCCTGATCTGCGGTTTGCGATGGAGCTCAAGAACCTTTCGGCGGCGTTCGCCGGCACCTCGTTCAAGGTCTTTGCGGATGCGCTCGGACGCGGCGACGCGATCTACGGCCTCGCGCTGCCCGGCGCCTGTCAGTTGTCGCGCCGTGAACTCGACGAGATGGTCGCCAACATGCATACGCAGCGCGAGCGCGGTCTCACCTGGGCCAAGGCGACCGCCGATGGCAACTGGCAGGGACCGATTGCGCGTCATATCGGCGAGACGGAACGCGCGCGCGCCGCGGCGGCTGCGGGTCTCGAGCCGAATGGCACGCTTCTCCTGATGGCCGGGGCGGCGGATGAGATTCGGCCCGCGCTGGGCGATCTCCGTCTGCAATTGGCCGAAAAATTTGACCTGCGCGACGACGCGCTGCACTTCCTGTGGGTGGTCGATTTTCCCCTGTTTGAGTACAGCGCCGAGGAACGTCGGCTGGTCTCCGTGAACCATCCGTTCACCGCGCCGCATCCCGACGACCTCGCGCTGCTCGAGCGCGAACCGCTCAAGGTGCGAGCGCTCGCCTACGATATGGTCTTGAACGGACAGGAGATGGGCGGCGGATCGATCCGCATTCATGATCCCGAACTGCAACTGCTGGCGCTCAAGCTTCTCGGCTTCGAGCGCGACGAAGCGATGCGCCGCTTTGGCTTTCTGATCGAGGCGTTGAACTATGGAGCGCCGCCGCACGGCGGGATCGCCTTCGGCGTCGATCGGCTCGCGATGATGCTCTGCGGCACGGAATCCCTGCGCGACGTCATGGCTTTCCCCAAGACCCAGAAAGCGGTCGACCCGATGAGCGGCGCACCGTCGGAAGTCGATGCGCGCCAGCTCCGCGAACTGTCGATCAAGGTGACGCTGTGAGGCGCTGGATTGCGATGCTTGCGGCGGCCTGGCTGTTCGTGTCGCCGGGATGTTCGCATCTGCAGGATACGCCCGAGTATCAATCGGTCGGTAATCTGGTCAGCAAGATCCCGGGAGTCGGGACCTCGGACCTGCAGATGCATGCCGTGCGTTCGAGCAAGACCGTGATCGTGCGCCGGATTGCGATCATGCCGGTCATCGCCGAGCCGGACAAGGTCAGCGGGGAATTGGAGCCCGGGGCCACCGAGACCGTAACCGCCGAACTCTATGCGCGGGCCACGCTGCTCGGCGGATGGACGGTCGTACCCCAGGAAGACGTCGAGACGGCGCTGCAGCAGATGCCCCCCACCAACGCCGGCAATCTTGATCAGAATGCGCTCCAGTTGGGTCGCAAGCTCGCCGTTGACGGCGTCATTTACGGCGCGGTGCATCGTTATCGCGAGCGCGTGGGCTACGACTACGCTGCGCAAACCCCGGCGGCCGTCAGTTTCACCCTGAACTTCGTCGACGAAAAATCCGGTCAGGTGATCTGGACCGCGCAGTTCTCCCGCGAGCAGAAGGCACTCTCGCAAAACGTCCTCGACCTGCCAAATTTCATCGCCAATACCGGGCGCTGGGTGCGCGCCGAGGACCTGGCCGAGCAAGGCGCCCAGGAGGCGCTCGTGAACCTGCAGAACAAGGTGACGATCGAGTCCGCGGTGCAGGGACAGTACTAGCGTCGATAAGGAATTCGCATAAGACGCCGGGTCAGCCGAGTGAATTGATGAACTCCATCAACGCCTGCGCGAGGGCGTGAGGAGCCTCGAGCGGCACATGATGATGCACCCGCGGAAGCGTCACCAGTTTGATATGCCCGTTTGATGCGACCGCCTGCGCTGCCGCTTCCGCGCGCAGGATGCGGCTCTCGGCCGCGCGGACGAGCAGGAGCGGCACCCTGACCTCACGCAGCGCCGCGGCGACGTCGAGCCCGTCGCCGCCGAAGAAACTCTCGCGGTCGAACTTCATCGTAAAGCCCCCCGTTGGTGTTTCCGTAAGGCTGCGCTCGGCAATCTCGTCGAGCAGGGCCCGAGAAATCTCGCCCTCGTCGGGCATCAGGCGAAATTTGTTCTTTGCGGTCGCCAGATCTGGATAGACGACCACCGGCAGCGCCTTCAGGTGTCGCAAATAGCGATCACGCCGCGCGCTCGAGGTCACCGGAATATCGATCGTTACGAGCGCGCGTGCCCGCTGCGGAAACGCCTGTGCGTACGCGAGGGTCGCGAGGCCACCGGCGCTGTGACCGGCGATAAGCGGCCGTTCGAGCCCCAGATGCTCGACCAGGCGGGAGAGATCCTCGGCGTAGGCGGTTGGGCGATACGCGGGGGGCCGGACCCACTCGCTGTCACCGTGCCCGCGCAGATCGATCGCGATGATTCGTCCGGGGAAATCAGCTAACTGCTCAGCCAGCGGACGCCACCACCAGGCGTTGGCCGAATTGCCGTGAACCAGCACCAGCACGGCGCCGCCCAGCCGACGCCATTCGAGGTAGTGCAGCCGCGGCTCTCCCGCGATCCATCCGGAGCGCGGTTCGCTCATACCAGCGTTTTCAGGAAGTTGTTCAGAACTTCAATCAAACCTTCAGGATTGTCGATCATCACGTGATGGAATGAATTCGCGACTTCGGTATAGGCGCAATGCGGTATCGCGGCGGCGATCTTCTCGGCCAGCGTCCGTTCGAGCACGCTCGATTCCGCGCGGACATACAGAGTCGGGCAGCTAATCCGCGCGAGTCCCTTCCACGCGCTCAACGGTTCGCGAATCAGCGTGCGCCGATCCATCTTGTGCACCCACTTGCCGTCGCCGTCCTGGCGAAACGAGTGCTCGGCCACATGTCGCAGCACTTCCGGCCGCGCGTTGTTCTGCGGCGGATTGGTCTTGAACTTCGCGCAGGCATCATCGAGCGAATCATATGGTCGCGACGGTCGTTCGGCTATTTCCCGCAGAAACGCGACCGCCTCGGGCGGATAACCCGCCGGCGCATCGATAACCACCAGCGCGCGCAATTCGTCGCTATAGTCGGCGGCATAGTTCAGGACCGTATGTCCGCCCATCGAATGTCCGACCAGCACGGGCTTGCCGAGGCCCCACCTACTGATAATGGTTGCGAGGTCGGCGACGTATTGGCGCGTGCCGTAACTCCAGTCCGGGGTCCAGGGACTTTCGCCGTGGCCGCGCTGGTCGAGGGCGAGCACGTGAAAGCGATCGACGAAGGCCGGCGCGACAAAGTCCCACCATCGGGCATGCGCCGATCCGCCGTGCACGAACATCAGCGGCGGCCGGCCCTCCCCGCCATAGTCGGCGCAACTCAAAACCAGACCGTCGGAAGCTTCGAAGGTGCGTAAGGCGATCATGGGATTTGAGGCTTAACATACCCGCTATCCGCTGTCAGCGTCGCCGCCCAAAAGCGGCGAATCAGGCGGTCCGGCACTACGGCTACTGCAGATGAGGCGCGAGGATCGTCAGGCTGTTCGGATCGCTTGTGCTGTCGACGACGGCGAGTTCCGCGCCGTCGGGGGACCACGAGGTCGTCAACTCCTCATCGGGCGGCGCGGTGGCCAGAACCGCGGCGGCATGCGTCCGATAGGAGTACTCGATCAGCTTCTGCGCCGTACCCTGGTTCGTTACGGCGGCGGTATCAATCAGGGCGCGCTGCGAGGCCGCGGAGAAGCGCATCGAGCTGCGCGACAGAATTATCGGCGTGAGCGGCAGCCCCAGGGAATTGACGATCAGTTCACCCTGCTGCGGATGCTGCACGGCGATTTGCGCAATGATAATCCCGTCAGGCGACCGCGCCGCGCGAACCGGCGTCAAATTGTCGTTGCCAAGCGCGATAATCGCCGCATCATCGGCGTAGGCTGCGGCTCCGGAAGAGACGGCGACCGTGCTGCCCGCGCCGCGCGCCGGTAGATAGCGATACACGCCGGGAACGCCGTCGTCGCCGACGGTTTCGTAGAGGAATGACGCGGAATCGGGCGCCCATTCGAGGACGCGGAGCGGCTGGGCGGCAGCCAATTCACGACATTGCTGAGTGCGCAGGTCGATCAGCCATTCCATCTGCGGATGGTCGCTCTGCGTGACTGCGAAATGACCGTCGGGGCTGTAGCTCAAACCGACCGGCGGACACTGCAAACGATCCAGGAACCTGACCGCCGGCGCGGCGCTCCAGGCGATCAGAGCCAGGGTGTCTTCGCTCGTGGTTTTACCCCAATCGCCGCCGGCCAGCGTCACGGCTATCAGTTTCGGCGCGATCCAATTCAAGCGGGCCGCGGCTAGGGAACGCGAGGCGGGAAGTGCGGTGACGGTCTGCCACGGAGCGTCGAGCGCGGCCGGCCGCGCCATCAGCAGTACCCGGGAACGGTCAGCGACCAGAGTCGCGAGCGTGGCGCCGTCGGGGCTCGCCGCGAAGTCCATCAGCGCGCCGTTCGGAAGGCCGTCGGCGCCGGCCCGCGCGATGATCCGCTGGCGACGGGGCTCAGCGGCGCTCACGGCGAGCACCAGCGATTCCTGGCCGACCACGCCGGGGACGGCCAGCTCGCCATCCTTGAGCCAAATCGGCGGATAGTTGTGATCGCTCTGGAAATGCTCCGGCAAAGGCGCGCTGCCGATCACCGTTGCTGCGCGGTCGGACACGATGAGCGAGGCTGTCGCAGTCTGCGGCAACGACGAAACCGGTTTCGGCACCGCGCGCGTCGCGCATGCGGATAGCAAGACAACCGCCAGAAGCAGATCGACGACAGACCAGCGCATCAAAATTAGCTACGCTAGAAGAGATTATCCGGCTGCTTGATTATAGCCGAGCGAGGAACCTGATGAAGTTGTCGTTTCGCGGGTGGTGCGGGCTTACCCGCGGCGGGAAAGTCGCGATCGTAAGCGCGGCGCTGGTCGCGGTTGGGGCGATTCTGCTGGATCGCGGATGGTATACGGCGGGAGCTCTCGCACTGGTTGGGGGCGGAGGCACGGTCGCTTTGTACTTCGCCGCAGTAGTGCGTCCAGCCCGGCTTAAGCGCGACTCAATCCTCACTTTGCGCGTGACCGACGGCCTGCGCGAAGATGTCCCGCGTTCGCCGCTCGACCGTCTGCGTAGCCGCGGAACGCCGAGCCTGTGCGATATCCGCCGCGCGCTCGAAGGCGCCGCCGCCGATCCTTTGCTCAAGGCGGTGGTGATCGAAATCGCCGCGCCGGGATTGGGTCTCGCGACGGCGCAGGAACTCCATGACCTGCTGCGAATGATCGGGAGCACCGGCAAACGCGTTATCGCCGTCCTGCACGGCGACAACGTGACCGTGCGGGATTATTTCGCCGCCGCCGGCGCCGGCGAGATCGTCGTGAACCCGGATACCGGGATGCTGATGCTGGGCGTCGCGGCCGGCGGCATGTTTCTGCGACAGGCGCTCGAGAACTTCGGCGTCGAGGCGCAGACCCTGCAATGGAAGGAATACAAGGGCGCAGGTGAGACCTTCGCGCGTCAGACGATGTCGCCCGCGCTTCGCGAGAGTCTCGAAGCGATCATCGGCGATTGGAAGACGGTTCTGGTCAACGCTGTGGCGGAGGCCCGCGGACGCAGTCCCGAATGGGCGACGGCCCAGTTGGAAGCCGGCTTTCTCAGCGCTGCCGGCGCGGTCGAACGCGGCCTCGTCGATCGTACCGGCTATATCGAGGAAATCCGCGAGGAGCTCGCCGGCAAGGATTGGGAGGAGCAATTCTTAGGACTCGGCCGCTACCTGCGTCATCTCGCGTATCAGCAGGACGGGCGGGCGGCGGCGCGTATCGCCCTGATTCATGGGCTCGGCCCGATCGTCACCGGCGACGCGCCGCCCGCCGGAGAATTTATCAGCGGCGAGCGGCTGGCCGAGCAGATTCAGCGCGCCGCTGCGGATAACGAGGTCCGCGCGATCGTGTTTCGCGTCAACTCGCCGGGCGGCTCGGCAGTGGGCTCCGACCTCGTGTGGCGGGCCGTGCGCGAAGCGCGCAAACGCGGAAAGCCGGTGGTGGTTTCGATGGGCGACGTGGCCGGGTCGGGCGGCTACTACGTCGCGATGGGCGCCGACGCGATCGTCGCCGAACCGACCACCGTCACCGGATCGGTCGGCGTGGTATTCACCAAGTTCAGCCTCGCCGCGCTGCTGGCGCGAGCCGGAATCGTCCTCGAAAGCGCGAAGTCTTCGCCCTTGAGTGACGCGCTCTCGCTCTCACGCACGCTCACGGAAGGCGAACTGACGCAGATGAATGAGATGATCGGTCAGTTGTATACAAACTTCGTCGCGAAGTTTGCCGAAGATCGCAAGCTCGATTACGACGCTGCCGAGGCGGTCGCTCGCGGGCGCGTATGGAGTGGGCTCGCGGCCAAGGCGCGCGGCCTCGTCGATGAACTGGGCGGACTGCAGCGCGCCGTGGCTATCGCTCGGGAGAAGGCCGGGCTCAAAGCTGAAGAGCCGCATGAACTTTCGCCGTATCCCGAACCCGGTCTGATCGGCTCGCTGAAACTAAGTATGGCGCGCAATGAAACACCGCCAGTCCTCGGCCTTATCGCAACCGCTCTCGACCTGCCGCAGCGATGGGCTCCAGGGCTGCTTCAACTGCTGATGCGGAGTCGGGTACAGGCGCTGCAGCTATGGGGATGGTAAAGGGCTGCGCTTGCGGAAGCTCGTTGCCGGCTGGACAATAGATTGTAGAGGAGCGCTGCGTGGCGAAGGTTGAAGTTTACACCACTCCGTACTGTCCGTTCTGCGTCCGTGCGAAGGCCCTGCTCAAGAGCAAGGGCGTGCCTTTCGTCGAAATCGACGTCAGCGACGATCCGCAATTGCGCGCAGAAATGACGAAGCGCGCCGGTGGTCGCTATACCGTACCCGAGATCTTTATCAACGATAAAATCATCGGGGGCTGCGACGAGCTGTATTCCCTGGAGCGTGCAGGAAAACTCGACGCTTTGCTGGCCGACTAGATGGACAAACTGGATCGCGACGAATCCACCGAAACGGGGGCAACCAACGAGGAGCCCGGCGGGCACTACGAGCACTTTTACCGAGGATTGATCGTCCGGCTCGATCGGGCCCGCGCGCGCGGCGTTATCCGCTCGAACAGCGGTCGCGAAATTCCCTTTCAGTTTCCGTTCGTGACGGTTATCGGAGCGCCGCTCGGCGGCCGCGCTCCCGGTCTGGATCGCTTGCGTCAGGGCGACGAGGTCGGCTTCGACGTCGGCTGGACGTCGCGCGGCTTGCGCGTGACGGCAATCAAACCCAGCGCTTGAAGTGACGCGGCGGCGCTACTGACGCGGAAGCGTTACGGCAAAGATCGTCCCCGTGTCTTCCGCGGAAGTCACCTTGATGCTGCCCTTATGGGCGGAGACTATCTGATCGACGATGAACAGGCCGAGCCCAAGGCTGTTGGGATCGTCGTCGCTGTGGTCGCCGCGAACCAGCGGGTCGAAGAGCGTCGGGATGCTCTCGGCGGGGATCGTGCGTCCGCGATTACGCACCTCCAGTATGACGACGTCGCCCTTGTCTTCGAGCCGCACCCCAATCGGCTCGCCGTTTCCGTACTGATTTGCATTAATCAGCAGATTGGAAACCACCTGTTTGAGTCGATCGGGGTCCCAATGCCCGCACAGATCGCCTTCGTCGTGGAAGTCAATTTTGCAGGTGGGATTCGCGACCTGAACCTCATCGATAACTTCGCGGGCGATCGCGCCGAGGTCGGTGGCTCGCAAGGTCAGCGGCATCGGGCTGCCGAGCCGCCCGCGCGAAAAATCAAGCAGATCATCGACCATGCGGGTCAGACGGCGGACGCTGTTTTTGATGACCGCCAGGGTTTTGAGTTGCGCTTCGTCCGGTCCCTGTTCGAGCAGCACGCCCACCGCCAGTTCGACGGCGTTGATGGGGTTGCGCAGGTCGTGACTGAGCATCCCGAGGAACCGGTCGCGATACTGGCTCTCCTGTTCGCGGTAAAAAGTGACGGCCGCGGTGATGAGCGCGTCAATTATTTCGTTGAACTTGCTGATCTCAACCGCACTCGAAGTGAAGTGCGTGGCATCGTGGGCTCGCCAGAGATCGATCACGCAGGCGCGCAACGTGCAATATTCCGAAACAATCTGGGCAAGCTCGAATCCGGAATCGATGCGCAGCTTGACATGGATAGCGGTAACCCGCCCGAGTGGACCCTCAACCGCTTCGCTCGAATCGTTCGCGGCGGCTCCGGTGAGCGGGGGTTGCGGCCGCGACGGAGGCGGGTCGTCGACCATCTGCTGAGCAATCAGGTCGACAATCAGCGGCGCGTGATCCCGCAGCACCCAGCGGGGTAGCGAGCCATTGATGCGCCGAACAAATTCCTCCCAGCTTTTGAGGATTTGCTGGCGATGACTGGTGATTAGTTCCGCAAGAGTCATCGTTTCCTCATGCGCGGGGATGAGCACGAGTTCGCGCGTCGCTCATCCGATCCACGCAAGCGCGTGGGGACCCTGCACTCGGCGACAGCTCTGCGGCTGTAGTTCAAGGAAACCTTTTGAAACCGGCGGTCAGATGGTCGTAAACAGTTTACGGTTTAAGCCCCGGTCGTCAAGACGCGCCGCACCGCGGCGCGCCATCCGGCGCGCAAACGCTTCCTGTCCGGCGACTTCATGGTCGGTCTGAAGCGTCGGTCAACCATCCGCGATTCCAGCATCTGGTCGGCGGAGCGCCAGACGCCCACGGCAAGGCCGGCTAACAGGGCCGCGCCCAGGGCGGTGGTCTCGGCCATCAGGGGACGGACGATCGTCCGACCGATGAGATCCGCCTGAAACTGCATCAGATAGTCATTCGCCGCTGCGCCCCCGTCAACTCGCAGCGCGCGAATCGGCTTGCGCGTGTCCTGCTCCATCGCGGCCAGGACGTCGCCGACCTGATAGGCGATACTGTCGAGCGTAGCCCGCACCAGATCGGCCCGCGTGGTCCCGCGGGTGAGATCAAGGATCGCGCCGCGCGCCTCGCTGTCCCAGTATGGCGCGCCGAGACCCACAAAAGCCGGGACGACCCAGGGCCGCAGGCGATCGGCGCTTTGGCGGGCGAGCGCATCGGTCTCGGCCGCTTCGCTGATGAGCCCGAGCTCATCGCGCAGCCATTGAATTGCCGCCCCGGCGATAAACACCGCACCCTCGAGGGCGAAGGCCGATTGACCGGAATTGCCGAGAGCGGCCGTGGCGATGAGGCGATGCTGCGAATAAGGTCGCACGGCGCCGGTGTTGACCAGCAGAAACGCGCCGGTACCGTAGGTGACCTTGGCCTCGCCGAGACGAGTGCATCCCTGGCCGAAGAGCGCCGACTGCTGGTCACCGATCAAGGCGCCGATCGCGACCGGATGGCTGGCGAAGGTTCCGCGTGGCGCCTCCGCAATCGGTCCGCGCGACGCTACCAGCCCTGGCAGCATCTCCCACGGTACGTCGAGCATCTCGAGCATCGCGGGATCCCATTCCCGCGTCTCGAGATTCATCAGCATCGTGCGCGAGGCGTTGGTATAGTCGGTGACGAAGGTCCGGCCCCGGGTGAGCTTGAAGAGTATCCAGGTGTCGATGGTGCCGAAGCAGAGTTGATTGCGTGCCGCGCGCCGGCGCAGGTGGCTTTTCTGATCGAGCAGCCACTTGAGCTTGGTGCCGGCGAAATAGGGATCGGCGAGCAGACCGGTGCGACGGCTGATTTCGTCCTCGCGCTCGCGCAGCGTGCGACAGATCTCGCTGCTGCGGCGGCACTGCCAGACAATCGCCGGATGCACGGGTTGAGCGGTCGCGCGCTCCCACACCACGAAAGTCTCGCGCTGGTTGGTCAAGCCGATCGCCGCGAGCTCGCGCTCGCCCACCCGCGCGGCGCGCAGTGCGGCTTTCCCGGTCCGTAAGACCGAGCGGTAGAGTTCTTCCGGGTCATGCTCGACCCATCCCGGACGCGGGTAGGATTGCCGGATCGCACCATAGGCGCGGCCGCGCAGCGCGCCGGCCTGATCGAAGACCAGGGCGGTGGTGCCGGTGGTCCCCTGATCGATCGCCAGGACGAATTTTGCCATCAACTCGCCCCACCAGGCCGTAGTGCCCCGCTGACCCATCGCACGACGACCTGGGCAATCGACATGCGGTCGGCGCCGTCCGCACCGTTATACCAATCGACGCCAAGCCGCTGCGCGGTCCGACTGAGTGCGACGAGACGGAAGTAGAGCCGATGACGAGGGCCGTAAAAGCGGCGTGCGGCGAAGCCGAGGCGACGCAGCTTGACGCCGACGGCACCCCGCCGCATCGCGTCGTCGTATTGGGCAAAAGCATCGGGGTCGCCGTCAAGAGAGCGTCTGAGCGCCTCGGCCGCCAGCCGTCCGTGTTCCAGGGCATACGAAATGCCCTCGCCCATCAGCGGATCCACGCCAGCGGCGTCGCCGACGAGCAGCGCCCGATCAGTGGCGAAGTGATCGTTGCCGTCGAAGGCGCGAATCGGGAAGGCCTTGAGGGCAAGTTGTGTCGGGGCTCGATCCGCGACCACGGGAAAGGCCTTGCGCAGTTCCTCGAAAAGGCCGGGCGTGCATCGTTGCGCAAACCGGCGATCGCGGTACTGGTAGATACCGAGGTTGAGATGCGGACGCTCGTCAATCAGGCACGGGAACGACCAGCTATAGCCGCTCAGCCCGTTGTTTAGGCAATTGAAATCGAAGCGGTAGCGCTGATTTGAAAACTCGTCGGTCGCCGACGGGTCAACGGGAAGATCAACCATCAGCGCCCTTCCGATATGGTCCTTCCTGAGACCGCCGAAGAGATCGCGGCGCACGCGGCTCGCACTGCCGTCAGCTCCGACCACGACCTTACCGTAAAAGCATCCCTGCGTCGTTTCGACGCAGATGCGATCCGCTTCGGCGCGAACGCCCAGGATGCTGGTCGCTTCATGCAGAGTTAGACCGTGTCGACAGGCCGCCCGCGCGAGGCCCGCGTCAAACTGGTCGCGCCGGACGATCGTGCATAGCGGCTCCGCGCGGCGCCCCAGGTTGATGGTTTTGACGGGGGTGCGAGCTTCACCGTCGAAGACCTCGACCGCCGGAGCGTCGAGCCCCACGCCGAGTTCCTTAAGCGTGGCGACGGCCTTGGGGATAAGGCCGCCGGCGCATATTTTCGGCCGCGGATGGCAGGCTTTTTCGAGCGCCGCGATGCGACCGGCAAGAGCCGGCCGCTCGCGCAAGAGAAAGAGCGCGGTCGCCAGTCCGGCCGGTCCCGCCCCGGCGATCAGAACGTCGTAGGTGCGGGACGCGGCCATCGGGGCGAGCTTACCCTTCGGCAGGATTGATTACCATGTAGATGGTGGCGTTGCCGCGCTGCACCAGGAGCCGCGCCGATTTGTTGGCTTTCTGCGCACTCTTGGCGGCAGCCGCGAACTCATCCGCCGAACTGACCTTGGTGTTCTCGACTTCCAGAATCACGTCGCCGGGCTGCAAGCCGGCGTCCGAGGCGGGCGAATCGGGCTTCACACTGCGCACCACCACGCCCTTGCTGCTCTGGATACCAAGCTGATTGGCGATTTCCGGCGTCAGATCCTGCACCGTCAGCCCCCAGCTACTGCCGGGCTCATTGCCGGGCTCGTTGCTCGCAACGGTCTTATCCTGCAGTTCCTTGATCGTCGCATCGATCGTTACGTGCTTGCCGTCGCGGACCACTTCGACCGGCACGGTCTTGTCGATCGGCGTCAGGGCAACCATCTCGGGCAGCTCGTGTTCGTCATGAACCGTCTGGCCATTGTACTTCACGATGATATCGCCGCGCTGGATACCGGCCTTGCCGGCAGGTCCGTTGGCATCGACGCCCGCCACCAGCGCGCCGGTCGGCGCAGCGAGACCGAACGACTTGGCCAACGCCGGAGTAACCTCCTGGATTTCGACGCCGAGCCATCCGCGGATGACGTGGCCATGCGCCTTGAGCTGCTCGACAATCGCCTTGGCGAGATCAATCGGGATGGCGAAGCCGATTCCGGCAAAACTTCCAGTACTACTGTAAATTGCCGTGTTGATTCCGATCACCTGGCCGTGAGTGTTGAAGAGCGGACCACCGGAGTTGCCCGGGTTAATCGAGGCGTCGGTCTGGATGAAATCGTCGTAATTGCCGCCGAGCGCGCGTCCCTTGGCGCTGACGATACCCTGCGTTACGGTCAGGTTGAAGCCGAACGGGCTGCCGATCGCGAGCACCGGGTCACCGACCTGAACGAGGCTCGAATCACCCAGGGTAACACTCGGCAAGGGCGTCTTGGTATCGATTTT
Organism: Pseudomonadota bacterium; assembly: GCA_021325355.1. GTDB lineage: Bacteria > Desulfobacterota > Binatia > Binatales > Binataceae > JAJPHI01. The sequence continues at coordinate 33,167 of JAJPHI010000029.1, read as the reverse complement.
AATCAAGGCGAGATCGGTCTTGGCGTCCTTGCCAACGACCTTCGCGGTGAACTCGCGCTTGTCCATCAGTTGGACCTGGATCTGTTCGGCGTTGCCGGCGACGTGGTTGTTGGTGAGGATATAGCCGTCGGGCGAGATGATGACGCCGGAGCCGATGCCGTGTTCCTTGTAAGCATGCGGAATCTGGCCAAAGAAACGCCGGAATTGTTCGAAGGGATCGCCGCCGAAGGGGCTACCGGGTCCGAACGGATTACCACCCTGACCGCCACCCGGCTGATCGGGCTGATCCTGGTCGCCGCCCTCCCCTCCCGGTCCCTCTTCTTCGGGGCCTTGGAAGGGTCCGGCGGCTTTGACTTCCTCGGTAATCGCGACGTGGACCACAGAGGGCATCACGCGCTTGACCAGCGGCGCCCACGACGGGATTGGCACGCTGAACCCGGGCGTTTCGTTGGGTTCAGGTGCATTCGGAGGCGCCGGATGGCCGGAGTCCTGGGCGACGGTGGCCGGAGCTGTTGAATGCTGTTGGCTGCTATCATCGGAGCCCCAGGGGAATTGGAACGCTCCGGCGTTGGCGAACGCGACAGTGATACCGAGAACAACCCCGCCAGCGATTGCGGCGATGGTCTTGCGCATGAGTCCTCCTGAGTACCTACGAACCTATGCTTGAGGTAACGGCTCTAAGCTTTTATGACGATATCCGAAACTTGAAATTCAAAAGGGGTCATCTGCCGTTATCTGAATCCACGCTTCAAGTAAAACAAAAAACCTGATCGATTCATACTACGAAAAGGGGTGCGCGATGATGGTTGCCGGACAATTCTGCCGCGTTAAAATCAATTCATGGGCATCGCCGGCGCATTCGTGGTCGGCCTCTTTTCGTGGACCCTTATCGAGTACCTTGTTCATGGCTGGCTGGGCCATCGAACGCGCAGCCTGGTCGCAGCTCTGCATGCGGCGCATCATCAGGACGAACATCGAGTGTTTGCCATCAGGGCGTGGCTTCCGCTGGCAACCATCACGGTTGCTCTGTACTTGACCGCCGGACCGGTCCTGCGGGGGCTATGGGCCGGGATGATCGCCGGTTTCGCGGCTTATGAGGTGCTGCACTTCCGGATGCACTTCCGACAGCCGAAACATGCCGTCGCACGTTATTTGCGGACGCGTCATCTGCTCCACCATCGGCAGCCCGAGACCGCTTTCGGCGTCACCTCACCCCTGTGGGATGTGATCTTTGCGACCGAGGCACGGGTGTCTCCGTCGGCATGGAAGGCGGCCGCGGAGCGCGCGCCGCTCGCGGGCCGCATCAGTCTCCGTTGGCTCCTGCGAACGGCTCTGAACCCGCTCGATCGGCCCGCCGCTTAGGACGGGTCAGGACGGCGGTCCGAAACTGAGCGTTTGCGCCTCGCTCCAGTCGAGAGGCTCTTCGCGGACCTCGAGCGCGACGCGCTTCCAGGTGACCTTGACGGCGGTGGCGTCACCCCCGACCATCAGCTCGAACAGTCCATCTTTGAGCTCGTCGGCGGATCGTGCGAAGAGCTGCATGCAGGCCTGCGCGGCTTCGTAGGTCTCGAGCATCCGCGGCTGCCAGCGGCCGAAGACCCGGGGATTGTCGGCATATTCGTCGGTCATGCCGGTGCGCACGAAGGGCAGCAGGATGCAGGCGGCGGAGACCAGCCCGGCTTCCCGCCCTAAATTCACCGCCAGAACTTTGGGCAGCACCAACACGCCCCAATTGCTGATGACGTAGCCGGGCACCGAGACGCCGGGATCGATCGCCTGGCGCGACGAGACGTAGATTATCTGCAACGGCTCGCGATGGTACACCGCTTCACCGGCCCAGAGATGAGTCATGGCGAGGAAGCCGTCCACCTTGGTATCGACGACCAGGCGTGATTCGCCGAGGTTATCGATAAAATGCTGGCGCACCCGCGCGCGCCGCACGGCCATCGGCTCGCCCTAGATTTCCCGCAACGCGCGACCGAGGGTGTAGCCCTTTTCGGTCAGCCCGGAATTACAGATGAGGAGGTTCGGCGGCTTACCGCCCATCTGCTCGATCACGTAGCTGCGGGTTGCCCACAGGTCGCCGAGGTTGGTTACGTCGGCCTGAACCGGGAACGCGTTGACTCCCGCCTTGCGCAGCGCCTCGACCAGATCGAACCCGTCGGCATAGCTGCTGTGGAAGTGCACCGCGACGCTGGCGGCGCCATTCAATCCGGCAGCCAGGGCAAACGCCTGCCCGAGACCGCCGTCCTTGCCGGCGCCGGTAATCAAGACACGCCTGCCCGCGACGCCGGCGGCGAGCGCATCGGTGAAGCGAAATTTGCCCGGATCAACGCTAAAGCTCATGATCGTCCCCCCAGGTTCGCCGACGGCGAACGGGCGCTCGAGTTCATAGCGATTACTACTCCGGCTCGATATAGGGAAACAACCGGCGTCACATTACAATGCCGTCTGATGATTGAGACGAGCGTCAGCGGCCCCGCATGAGGCGCGCCGCAATCCTTCTGCCGCAGCTTCTGATCGTTGTCGTGAGCGTGCTGCTGGCCGGCTGCGACGTCGGCTATCTCTCGCGCGCAGGCTATGAGGAAGTCCGGATCCTGTGGCGACGGCAACCGATCACGCAGGTCCTCGATCGGCCGGACCTCGCGCCCGATGTGAGGGCCAGGCTCGAAACCGTGTTGGCGGTGCGGAAATTCGATGAAGAGCATTTGGGCGAAAAAGTCGGCGGCGCCTACGAGACAATCTCGCAGGTTGACCAGGGGGCAATTGTCTGGGTGCTGATGGCGGCCTGGCGCGACTCGCTGACGCCGTATACCTGGTGGTTTCCGATCGTCGGCAATGTTCCCTACCGCGGCTATTTTCATAAGAGCGACGCGGAGGCCGCGGCGGCGAAGCTCGAAGCCGCGGGCTATGACACCTACGTGCGCCCGGCCGTGGCCTTTTCCAGCCTCGGCTTCTTCAATGATCCGTTGCTCTCGAACCTGCTCGCGCTCGATCGGGTCGAGCTTGCCGGGGTGATCACCCATGAGCTGTTCCATCGCACCTACTTTCTCGCCAGCGACATCATGTTCGACGAATCGGCGGCAACGTGGGTGGGCAGCCGCGGCGCCTGGGAATTCTTCGCGCGGACGGAAGGGCCGGAGTCGGCTGACGCGCTGGCGGCGCGCGGCGTCTACGAGAGCGACCTCAAATTTTCGCGCTTCCTGCAGAACGAGGAGGCGCGGCTGCTCAAGCTCTACGCCGCTAAACTGCCGCCCGCGGAGGTTCTCCGGCAACGCGCGGCGCTTTTCCGGTCAATCAGCGAAGACTACGCGCGGCTCAAACCGAGCCTTTCGGGACTCGAGCGCTTCGACCTGGACCAGCAGCCGCTCAACAATGCGGTCCTGCTGAACTATCTGATTTACTTTCACGATAGTGAAAATTTTGCGGCGCTCGAAGCGCAGCATCAGGGCGACGTTCGCGCGACCATCCGGGCGATTATCGATCTCGCCAAGGCCAATCCGAACGACCCGTTTTTCGCGCTCTGGCAGGCCACGCAGGGAACCCGCACGGCGGACGTCAAGCGCTAGGCGGATACGCGCAAGCCCGGCCTCAGCGATTCGGGCCGCGCTTGCGCTGCTCCTCTTCGCGATAACGCCGGTAGAGGATATTCCACTCGGGCGTGCCTTCGATCACCTGCCGTTTGAGTGAGGCAATTTTGCGCCGGACGGCGTTGTCGATGGCGTCACCCTGACCATTCGCGAACTGTTCGATCAATTCGCGTGCGGTACGCAACGCTACCTGGAAGTTGGCAACTTCGGCGAGTCCCTCGTCGCGTAGCCGGGCGAGCGACTCGCGTGCAAGGTAGAGAATGCGGGGTTCAGAGAGACGCATCGGCGCCAACGCTTATCATCACGACCGTCACAGGGTGAAGTTCCGCTTTTCGGCAAGGCGCTGGCGGATGCCCGCGCGGAGCTTGAAGGCATCGACGCCGGGATTCTGCCGCGCCAGTTTTTCCGCCTCGCGCTCGGCTTCATCCTCGATTCGCGCTTCCTCTTCAAAGTTCGCCGACATGAACTCCGCCACGCAGGCAATCAGGTCTTTCTCGTCGACTTTCGCCCGAATGGCGCCGCGCGCGATCAACCCACGCACCAGATGGGCCGCGAGCGCGTCGATTTGAGCTTCGCTGGTGGTCGGCATCCGGCTACTCCAGGGCGCCCTCGCGGCGCAGGCGCTCTACCTCCTCGGCGTTGTAGCCCAGGAGTTCGGTGAGGATCTCATCGGTATGCTCGCCGATCAGCGGCGCCGCGCGGCGCACCTCGGTCGGCGTGCGGCTCATCTTCCAGGGCACGCCGGCGTGTTGAATCCTGCCGATCTCGGCGTGATCCTTGAAGACCCAATAGAGGCGTTCACGCAGATGGACGTCTTCCTCCGACAGGAACTTGTTATCGGCGACTACCGCGGCGGCGACCCCGGCCTTTTGCAAAGCTTCACAGACGTCGCTGGCGCGCTGGTTCGAGGTCCACTGATTGATCATCTTGTCGAGCAGTTCCTCGTTCGCCTTGCGCGCGCGCAACGTCGCAAACTGCATGTCGGCTGCCAGTTCCGGCCGCCCCATCAGCCGCGCGAGCGCGGCCCACTCGGCATCGTCGGCGCAGGCGATCGCGACAAACTGGTCGATGGTGTTGCCGGCGACCTGCTCGGGCCGGTCGAGGCAGCGATAGACGCCGTGAGGCGCCATCCAGGGATCGGCATTACCCATCCGGTCGGGCTCGCTGCCGTTGAAGGTGTATTCCAGGATACCCTCGGGCAGCAGCGCCATCATGGCTTCCCACTGGCTCATATCGATGTACTGACCCTCGCCGGTTTTCGAGCGATGGATCAGCGCCGCGACAATCGCGAAGGCGCCGTGAACGCCGGCGTTCGGATCGGCATAGCTGAAGCCGGAATGCATCGGCGGCCATCCCTTGTAGCCGGTCAATGAGGAAAGACCCGAGAGCGGCACCTGCGCCGGACCGTAGGCGATATAGTCCTTGTAGGGGCCGGTATCGCCATAGCCCGAGAGCGAAATCATGATGATATCCGGCTTGATCTGCTTCAACGCGGCGTAGCCGAAGCCCATCCGCTCCATCACGCCGTGGGCGAAATTGTTGACGACCACGTCGCTTTTGGCGATGAGCTCGCGCGCCACCTGGTGCGCGGCGGGCTGCTTGAAGTTGAGCGTCAATGAGCGCTTGCCCTGATTGTACTGGTTAAAGTAGCCGGAACGATTCAGCCCGCCCCCCTGCCCTTTCGGCCACGGCGGCAACAGTCGCGTGATGCACGGACGGGTGCGGGTTTCGATGCGGATGACCTCGGCGCCGAGATGCGCGAGCTGCAGTGTGCAATAAGGCCCCGCCCAGACCCAGGTGAAATCCGCGACACGGATCCCTTCAAGCGGCAGCTTCGGCATCAGATCACCCCGACCTTCTTCAATTCCGCAAGCCGCGCGGCGCTGACCCCGAGGCGGCCGCCGAGAATTTCCTCGTTATGCTGGCCCAGGACCGGCGCCGGCATCCGAATTTCCCACGGCGTCGCTCCATATTTAAGCGGCGCGCCCGGATACTTATAAGTGCCGGCCACCGGATGGGTGATTTCAACGAAGAAGCCGCGCGCCTTCAGATGCTCCGAGTTGAGCAGATCGCCCATCGTCGAGACCGGCGCGAACGGCACGCGCTTCGCCTGCGCCTTGCGGTAGAGTTCGAGGACGGTCTGGCCCGACACGTACTCTTCCAGGAAGATCCGCAGAGCCTCCCAGTTCTGCGCGCGTTTGAAGCGATCGCTGAACACTTCCTCATCCGCCCACTCCGGATTCCCCATCACCTCGACGAACCCCCGCCACTGATGCTCTTCGATGCAGCAGACGTAGAGAAAGCCATCCTTGCATTGCAGGGCTTCGGCGGGCTGGATCGGCTTGCGGCCGAGACGGTTCGCGATCAAACCCATGTAGGGCCAGTACTCGAAGAACAGTTCGAGCTGCGACGCGAGCGCCTCCTGAATTGAGACATCGACGTGTTGTCCTTCGCCGTCACGCATCGCGGCCATCACGGCGCCGAGCGTTGCCACCGCGGCGTGCACGCCGCCCTGAAATCCCGACTGACTGCCGAAAGTCTTCAGCGGCGGCATCTCCGGATGGTCCGGTCCGCCGCCATTGATTGCGCAGATACCGCCGGCGCACCAGAGCGTCAGGTCTTCTGCGCGCCAGTCGCGATGCGGTCCGGTCAGGCCGTAAGGTGTAATCGAGGTCATGACCAGTCGCGGGTTGACGCGGGTCAGACGGCCGAAGTCGAGACCGATGCGATCCATTTCGGGCGGCCACAGGTTGTGGACCAGGACGTCGGCGTCGGCCACCAGACGCTCGAACAGCTCCATGCCTTCCGGCCGCGCCAGATCGAGCGTGATGCCGTACTTGTTGGCGTTGAGATAGAGAAAGAGTCCGCTTTTCTCGGGATGGGGCACGCGGCCCGGGAAGGGACCACGCTGGCGCGAGCCGTCGCCGACTCCGGGCGGCTCGATTTTGATCACCTCGGCGCCGAGATCCGCCATCAGTTTGGTCGCGTAGGGCGCGGCGACCATCCCGCCGACCTCAACCACCTTAAGACTCGACAATGCACCTGGCATGACGGTCAGGATACTAGCTTGGCGGCGCTATTTGTAAACGCTTTTCGTCTTGAACGTCGCCGCCTGAGACTTCGCCTTGCCGCCGAACCGTCGCGCAACGCGCGCCATGATGGCTTCGGCGCGAAGCGGTCTCCCGCCCCTACTTGCCGTGGCAGCGCTTGTATTTCCTGCCGGATCCGCATGGACAAGGATCGTTGCGCCCGACCTTCTGGGCCTCGCGTTTGGCGGTCGGCGCTTCGGACGCGATCGTCTCGCCGCCGTGGCTCATCATGACGCGCTGCGGCGGCTGCTGGCGCTGCTGTTGCTGCTCGATCTGCTGCGCGGCCTCCTCGCGCCGCACCTGGACGGAAAAGACCTTTTCGACGACGTCGCTGCGCAGCGCCCGCATCAGCGCCTCGAACATCTCGAAGCCTTCCTTCTGATATTCCACCAGGGGATTGAGCTGCCCGTAGCCGCGCAGCCCGATGCCCTCCTTCAGGTGATCCATCGCCAGCAGATGGTCTTTCCAGAGCGCGTCGACCGTCTGCAGCATCACGATTTTCTCGATCTGGCGCATCACCGGTTCGGTGAACTCGGCCTCACGAGCGTCGTAGAGTTCGTGCACCCGCCTGATGCCCAGTTCGATCAGGTCGTCGGGAGTCTCGAGCGCCGCGCCGTTGAGGTTCTCGCGAAAATTCGGATGAAACTTGAAGGATTTGAAAAAGCCCTCTTCGATCTCCTTCCAGTCCCATTCGGCGGGGTCGCGTTCGACGTCGGCGTGCGCCCCGACAATCTCTTCGACGATCTCGTCGGCCATCTCGAGGATATCTTCCTTGAGCGGCGCACCGGACAGCAGCTCGCGGCGGCGATGGTAGATGACCTCGCGCTGCTTGTTCATGACGTCGTCGTATTCGAGCAGATGCTTGCGCATGTCGAAGTTGTGCGCTTCGACCTTCTTCTGCGCGTTCTCGATCGCGCGCGAGATCCAGCGATGCTCGATCGGGACGCCGTCCTCCATCCCGATCCTGCCCATCAGACCCTTCAGCCGATCAGCGCCGAAGATGCGCAGCAGATCATCTTCGAGCGAGAGATAGAAGCGCGAAGAGCCCGGATCGCCCTGGCGGCCGGAGCGCCCGCGCAACTGATTGTCGATGCGGCGCGACTCGTGCCGCTCGGTGCCGAGAATATGGAGGCCGCCGGCCGCGAGCACCTGTTCGCGTTCGGCCGCACACTGCGTCCGATACTTCTGCAGCGCCGCCTGAAAGTTCGGATCGTTGGGGTCGCGGGTCCCGGTTTCCGTGGCGGCGAGGCCTTCGGGATTACCACCCAGCACGATATCGGTGCCGCGGCCCGCCATGTTCGTCGAGATGGTGACCGCCTTGAAACGTCCGGCCTGGGCGACGATTTCGGCCTCGCGTTCATGATTCTTGGCGTTGAGCACATGAAATCTGATGCCGGTTTTCTTCAACAGGTTGGCCACGCGCTCCGACTTGTCGATCGAGACCGTACCGACCAGCACCGGCTGTCCGCGTTCGTAACACTCGCGGATTTCCTCGACCACGGCCTCGAATTTCTCGGCCTCGGTCTTGAACACCACGTCGTGATTGTCGATCCGGATCATCGGTTTGTTGGTCGGGATGACCATCACTTCGAGATTGTAGATTTCGCGAAATTCGACCGCTTCGGTGTCTGCCGTCCCGGTCATCCCGGCCAGCTTCTGATACATGCGAAAGTAGTTCTGGAAGGTAATCGTCGCGAGGGTCTGGTTTTCCGCCTCGATTTTGACGTTTTCCTTGGCTTCGACCGCCTGATGCAGGCCGTCGCTCCAGCGCCGTCCGGGCATCAACCGCCCCGTGAACTCGTCAACGATCACCACCTGGCCGTCCTTCACCACGTACTCGACGTCGCGATGGAACAGGGCGTGCGCCTTGAGCGCCTGGTTCACATGATGCAGCAGCAGGATATTGCGCGGATCGTAGAGGTTGTCGACGCCGAGCAGGCTCTCGACCCGCGTCACGCCTTCCTCGGTCAACGCCACCGTGCGCAGCTTTTCGTCAACCGTGTAATGCTCTTCCTTCTTGAGCCGCGGAATCACGCGATCGACCACGTAATAGGTGTCGGTCGATTCTTCCGAGGCGCCCGAGATAATCAGCGGCGTGCGCGCCTCGTCGATCAGGATCGAATCAACTTCGTCAACGATCGCGAAGAAGTGCTCGCGCTGGACGTAGTCTTCCAGCGCGAACTTCATGTTGTCGCGCAGGTAGTCGAAGCCGAATTCGTTGTTCTGGCCGTACGTGATATCGCAGGCGTAGGCCGCTTTGCGCTGCTGGTCGTTGAGACCATGGACGATGACGCCGACGCTCAGACCGAGGAAGTTATAGATCCGGCCCATCCACTCGGCGTCGCGCCGCGCCAGGTAATCATTGACGGTCACCACGTGCACCCCGCGCCCCGCGAGCGCATTGAGCACCGCTGGCAGCGTGGCGACCAGGGTCTTGCCCTCCCCGGTCTTCATCTCGGCAATTTTTCCCTGATGGAGCGCCATCCCGCCGATCAACTGCACGTCGAAATGGCGCTGACCGAGGGTGCGCTTGGAGGCCTCGCGCACGGCCGCAAAGACCTCGGGCAGCAGGTCCCACATCACGCCGTCGCGCTCATCCTTGTCGGCGATTGCGCTTATCCGTTCCTTCCATTGCTGAACGAGGGACCGCAGCTCATCATCGGTTTTCTGTACAAATTCGGGTTCGAGCTGGTTGATGCGTTGCACCGAGGGGCGCATCCGCTTGAGCTCGCGGTCGTTGCGCGAGCCGAAAATTTTACGCGAAATCTGCGTAAACGCTGTTGCCATCTTTATAAAATTACCCGGGCGCTTCGGTCAGAATCCAAGGGTCACCTATCCGGCCAGTCTAGCGTAGCGCCGGGCGCTTTTCAGCGCGAGATTTCGGCCGCCGTCCCGAGTCGCCTTCCCGGGGGCGCCGATGGCCGACGCGTTGGTTAGGGTCGCCCGCCCGATTCATTCGCCCGACGGCCTTGAACCCTAGATCGGGTCTTGGCGCAAAGAGTTGCTCGAGGCGCGGCGCGTATCAGGTGAACTATCGAACGGATGGTCGCAAACGCGCGAATGTATAATTGCTAACGCGGGCCCCGATGCAGCACCCCCGCCCGCTCCAGGTCAGCGATTCGTTCCGGCGGGTAGCCGAGATAGTCGGCGAGCACGGCCGCGTTATGTTCACCCAGCGTCGGCGCTTCGAGTGCCAACTCAGGATAATCGGAAAAGCGCATCGGGAATCCGGGAACCTCGAACTCGCCGAGGAACCGATCAGAAATCGTCCGCACGGTGCGGCGTTGGCGCAGATGCGGATGGTTCATGGCCTGCTCGACCGTGAGAATCGGTGCGAAGGGAACGCGATGCTCGACCAGGGCGGCCTCCACCGCTCCATCGTCATTGAGCGAATCAATCCAGTCCTGAACGATTTTGATAATCTCCGGGACGCGCGCGGCACGGGCGGCGATGCTGTTATAGCGCGGATCATCAATCAGATCGCTGCGGCCCATCGCACGGCACAGCGACGGCCACTGCCGATCGAGACCGCCGATGATCAGCAGGTAGCTGTCCTTGCCCTTGTACATCCCCGCCGGCGCCACCATCGAGTGATGCGCTCCGCTGCGCCGCGGCTGGTAGGCCCCGCGGCTCAGGCTGACCATCTGGACGTTGAGCTCGTGATAGCCGAAGTAACAATCGAGCAGAGAGGTCTCGATATATTGGCCGCGGCCGGTACGGGCGCGGCCCAGCAGCGCCGAAGTGATGGCCGCCACGGCATGGACGCCCGTGCTGCTGTCGCCCAGCGCGAGTGACGGCATGACCGGCGCGCGATCGGGATAGCCGCACATGTCCACCACGCCGGCATACGCGGCCCCGACCGTGTCGTAACCCGGCCGATCGGCGAGTGGACCGCTTTGCCCGAGCGTCGAAATCGAACACATCACCAGCCCCGGGTTGAGCTCGCGCACAGCTTCGTAACCGAAGCCGAGGCGCTTTATCACGCCGGGTGCGAAATTTTCGACCAGCACGTCGACCTTCGGAATCAGGTCCTGCACCAAGGCGCGGCCGACTGGGTTTTTGAGATCAACACAAAGGCTTTTCTTTCCGCGATTCTGCTGAACGTAGTAGGCACTGCGCCCATCCTTGAGAAACGGCAATGCCCGGCTGGTGTCACCGTCGGGCGCAATCTCGACCTTGATAACCTCGGCGCCCATCTCGGCCATCATGCGGGTCGCCGCCGGTCCGGCGAGCACCTGCGTAAAATCGAGGACCTTGAAACCATCGAGTACGTGCCTGAGCTGATCCATAACGCTCCCTTGTGACGGCGCCCGCGGCGTCATCGAGAAGATTGACCAGCGCAACCGGCTTTGCAAGGCAAGCCTTGTGCTCGAGGGCCTCGCGGGAGCATAAGGAAAGCATTCGGCACTTCACCCATGGAGTGCGCGCGGAGGAGATCATGGGACTACCGCAAGGCATTCACCATCTCGCGATCTGCACGAAGGACATCAAGCGGCAAATCGAGTTTTTCACCCAAGTGGTCGGGGCCGAGTTGGTCGCGCTCTACTGGATGCACGGGGTTGACAACACGTTCCATGGCTTCGTGAGCCTCGGCAAAAGCTCGTCGATCGCCTTCGTTCAAGCGCCCGAGATCAGCGAGATTCAGCCGATCAAGGGCGTGTCGCATCCGTCCTGGACGGCGGCGCCGGTGGCGGCGGGCGTGATGCAGCACGTGGCGCTCAACGTGGACGACGAGCCTGCGCTGCTCGCGATTCGGGACCGCGTTCGCGCCCACGGCCATTGGGTGATGGGCCCGATTGACCATGGTTTCTGCAAATCGATCTATCTCGCGGCGCCGGAAGGGATCATGCTCGAGTTCGCCACTTCCGAGGGTAAGGCGATTGATGCGGAAGCGTGGATCGATCCCGAGGTGGTCCGGCTTGCCGGCATCAGCCCCACAGAGCTGGAACGCTACAAGCGGCCGCCGGCGTTTGAGTCCCGTGGCGGGACGGTGCCCAATCCTCCGGTCGATTTGGCTCATCCACCGATGGAGTTTCCGCCCGGTCGCGAGCGCATTTATAAGATGAGCGACGCGGAGATTCTACAGCGCCTGAGCGAAACCACGCCACCGGTTCCATCCCAAGGATAAGCGTCAGACGACCGGCGTCTGACCACGATCGCGCCGCCCGCAATCGGGCTAACGGCGAAGCGCCCGCGCGGAGGGCGCTGCGCGGTCTCCCGTGGCACCGCCCAACGGGCGGCCTGAGCGCGGCTCTGCGAATACGTGACGGGCCTGCTGCAACACTTCGCGACCATAGAGCGGCATAACCAACTGCCGCGCGAGCGCTGCGATGGTTGCGAGATCGTGTTTGGTGGAGGCGATCTCGGGAACGAGTGCAAGCTCGACCGCCGCCGGCAGGGTCTCGGCAAAATGCGCCGCATCGAGCAGCGCCGTGCGGCATCCGGTGGCGTATTCCTGGAAAAAATCCGCCAGCCGCTCGAGATTCGGCGCGCCGGCGGCGTCACCGGCGCGCTCGCCAAGGAGCTCAATCTCAAGCAGATGCGGCGGGGACGTCGGGCGTTGCGAACGCAGCGCCGCGCACGTCAACTCGTCGGCGACGCGGTTGAGGATCACACCGCCGAGCTTTAATCCGGCGCTCTTCAGGTCGGCAATCATGGCGGACGCCGCGGACAGGCGCTCCGGTTCGGCGGTCGTCACCAGCACGAAACTGGTGGCGGACGAGCGCAACAGCGCTTCAGCCTCGCGCATGCGACCGGCGATCGCGCCGGCGCCGTCAGCCGCGGCCGCGAAGAACTCCGCGATTGCAGCAAGTGGTTCAACGCCCGCAAAGCGTGTGATCTGATCGAAGACCAGACCCGCGAGGCGATTTGTCACGGTCAAGCGCGCGCTCAAGCGTCCCGCCTCAAGCAACCATTGAGCCGAATCGGAGCCGAGCAGCCGCGCCAGGTTGGCCGGCCCGTCGGTCAGGTCGAAGGTCTGACCACCCGGCGGCATATCGACCACGTGTAAGGCAAATCTCTTATCCCCGCGCAGCTCGATCAGTTGCGCTAATGCCGCCGCATTGTCAGCGCCCGCGAACCGCCGCGTCAGATTGTGATAGAAGGAATTCGCGCGGATGCGGCGGCGGGCTTCGGGCATCGCCACAAACCGCTCGAGCATCCCGTCCCACACCGCATGCGCTTCGAGCGCCATCGAAGCCAACTTGAGGTCGGTGTCGAGACCGGCGGCGGCCAAGCGCCGACGATCCATCAAGCGCGGCTTGACGCCCAGCCGTTCGAGGCCGAGCGCATCGCGCAGCCGTCGCGAAGGATCGGCGGCGATAAGGACTGTCGCCGTTCCGGCCGCGGCCGCAGCGAGGCCGAGCGCGGCACTGATCGTGGTTTTGCCGACACCGCCCGCGCCGACAATCATGACAACTGAGGATGACTTGAGTAAATTTAACACTAGAGAGTTTTTCGGTACGGACGCCGACCAGCCGTACGCTTCGACGCATCGAGGGGGAACATGATTACCGCCATTATCATCGCGGCCAATCTGCTGATCACGACCACGGTTCTCGTCATCCTACTGGTTCGAGTCCGTCGCAACGAAACCGAAGCGATCGCTGCGGCACTCGCGCCGCTCGCTTCGCAGTTGACCGAAACACGCAACAGCCTCGAGGGGAAGATCCAGGGCAGCGCGATAGAGCAGGCGAAGGAGCTGGTCGAAGTGCGTCAGGCGGTCGCCGATCGGCTCAATGCCAACTCCAATGATATCAAAGCGGAGCTCGATCATAATCTTGCCGAGGGACGCCGGGAGCAGGCGGAATCGCTCCGCGCAACCACACAGGGCCTCGAAAGCAGGTTTGATGCGCTGGTCATGCGTCTTGAGACCAAGTTCGAGAACCTGCAGAGGGCCACTCATCAAACCCTGGCGGAGGCATCGGAGCAGTTGAGCCGATCGCAGGCTGCCGCCCGCAGCGAACTGGCGGAGTCGCTGCGCAGCTCCGGTGAGACGCTGAAGGCCGAGATGGCGAATCTGGCCGGCGAGGTTCAAAGCGGCCTCGATCGCATCCGCGGCGAAGTTGCTAGCAAACTCGATCAGAATATCAGGGAAGGGTTTCAGCAGTTCGAGAAAGTTCAGCAGCATCTGCAGGCAGCTCAGGACGAACTGCGGAATGTTTCCCTGCTGGGCAATTCGGTCAACGAACTGAATTCCCTGCTCAAGCTGCCTCATCTGCGCGGACGTTTTGGCGAAGCCAGCCTCGAACGTCTATTGGCCGACTTCCTGCCCGCCCATATGTATGAACTTCAGGCCGCGGCGGGTAGCAACGGCTCCGGGCGCGCCGATGCGGTCATTAAATTTCCCGAGCGCGTCCTTCCGATCGACGCGAAATTTCCCCGGGAGCAGGTGCTGCCGCTGTTCGAGACCAGCGATCCCAGCGAGCTCGGCGCCGCTCGCGAGAATTTTGCGCGGGTGACGAAAGAGCAGGCCCGCCGCATCGTCACCTACATCCATCCGGAAAATGGCACTACCGACATGGCGCTGATGTTCCTGCCGAGCGAGACTTTGTACATGGAGACCGTGCTGAACGGCGATCTCAGTGAATGGCTCAACAAGCAGAAGGTTTATCCGGTTTCACCCAATACTCTCATCGTGACGCTTCAGGCGATCCAGATGGTCTTCAAAATGTACGAATTTGCCAAGGGCTACGAACGGGCCACCGAGGAGTTAACCAAAGCGCAGAAATCGTTTCGGCTTTTCGAAGATCGCTTTGACGATATCGGCGTCTCGCTGGGCAATGCCCAGGACTCCTTTGACAAAGCACAAAAGCACCTGCGCGCGTACCGTTCGCGTTTGACCAGGCTCACCGACGACGACGAAAACCCGGAGCTGCCGGGAATAAATCGCTAGTTGGCGAGTTTCGCTCCGGCGCCCGGGTTCTTTTCAATATTCGACGGTCAGGCGGCCTGTGCCGCGGCCGTCGCAGGGCTGAGCTCGCAAGTCACAAACGCCCCACCCTTCATCACGACGCTCAAGTTCGCCCGATCCTGCAGCAGGGTGATATCGGCGGACGGATCACCGTTGACCACCAGCAGGTCGGCCAGTTTACCCGCCTCGATAGTGCCGAGGTCGTCCTTCATGCCGAGCAGTTCAGCGCCGTTGCGCGTCGCCCATCCGATGACCTCGAGGGCCGAGATGCCGGCACCGTTGACATAGGCTTCGAGCTCTTTGGCATAGTCGCCGTGCGGCATCGCGGCGGTGCCGAAGTCATCGCCGACAAGCAGCTTGACACCGGCCGCCTGCGCCTTCGGCAGCATCCGGTAGGACATCTCGAGTCCGCGTTCCATCTCCTCGACGCCGGGGAAGGCGGCTTTGCCGGTGCGCCGCTTCTGCTCGACCATCATATAGGGAAAGTAGAGACTTGGGACGACGAAGGTGCCCTGCCGGGCGAGGCGCTCGATACATACCTCATCCATCATGTCGCAGTGATCGATGACGTCGAGGCCGGCGTCGAGACCGGCGAGGATGCCGCGCTTGGAGACGATATGCCCGCGAATCTTTTTGCCGCGCTCATGCGCCGCGTCGGCCGCCGCGTTCAGCTCCTCCTGCGTCATCGTCATGATATCCGCGGGCCAGGTGAGGCCGTGACCGCCGGTCGGGTAAAGCTTGATAATCTCGACGCCCTGCTTGATCTCGTCGCGCACGGCTTTGCGGAATTCATCGGGACCGTCGCAGATGAGGCCGAGTCCTTCCATGCCGAGCTTCCACCACGACGGATGGAAGTCCACCGAATCCCCGGTGGTGACCACATCGCGACCGCAGGCGAGGAAGCGCGGGCCTTCGATCAAGCCGTTTTCGATCGCGCGCTTGAGCGTGACATCGATATTATGCAGCGTGCCGGCACCGACGGCGCCGGTGAAGCCGCACTGCAGCAGCAGCTTCGCATTGCGCGCGGCAACCAGCGTCAGATAGGTCGGGGGATGGCGCATATCAAGGTCGAACAGGTCGCGAACGTTGTCGTACGCGACATGATAATGACACTGGACCATCCCGGGCATGAGCGAGCGCCCGCCGAGGTCAAAGACCGTGTCGTTGGCGGACGGCGCGGGAGCCTCGTGATCTGCGGCCACGGCGCTGATTCGTTCCCCTTCAATTACGACCGTATGATTCTTCCGCGGAGCATGCAGTCCGTCGATCAAGTTGGCGCCCTGCAAAAAGATGCGTCCCATGGCCCGACCTCCAATCGGTCGAAGTTTGCGTTTCTCAAGGGGTTATCCGACGTGACTGGACGGTTGTCAAACGTCGGCGCGGAGGGCGGACCGGTGAACGATCGGCCGCGCCGCCCTAGAGCCGTCCGAGCGGCACCTTGATCCCGCCGTAAACCGCGCGCCGCGGCGCATACTGCGGCGAGAAGACGCCAAGGCCGGTGCCGTTGCGAATCTGGTAGGTGTGATCGAAGAGATCGATCACCGTGAAGCGGCTTTCGATACTGCCGATATTCGGCACGTCCAGGGTTCGCATGACAGCCAGATTGAATTGCAGTCCCGGTGACAGCTCGGCCTTATTGGCGAAACCGCGCCGGTATCCGCTGCCCCATGTGCCGTCTGTGCTTACCACGAAGCCTAAGAGTTTATAGGCGAGGCCCCACGAGGAGGTGAATTCCTGGTTGTCATCGAGGAGGATAAAATGCCGGGCAATGTAGTTTATCTCGTCGGCATCATCGGCGAGGAATTGGCCGGCGCTGATATTGCGTGCCTCGAGCACGGCGTACGAGAAATTGAAATAGCCGGAAAAATCGCCCCGCTGTCCGCTGAGGCTCAAGTCTGAACCCCAGCCTCTGCTCGCGCGATAGTTAAGCGGCGCCACCACCTGCGTTCCGGCAAACTGCGCCAGATCGAGCTGATCATGGCCGAACTTGAAAAAGCCGTCGGTCGCCAGTGTAACGCCCCGGATGAGCGTCTGCTCGGCGCCGATATCAAAATAATCGTCCCGTTCGGCCGACACGCGATCGTTGCCGCCATTGACCGGTGCGGCGTTGGTGGTGTCGGCAAATTTCTCGACCGTGTCGAGTTCCACCGAGTTGAAGGGCGGCAGCTTGAAATAACGCGCATAGCCCGCGTGCAGACGGGTTCCGGGCAGGATCCGGTAATCCGCGCCGAGCCGCGGGCTGAGCTGATTCTGCGTCAGGAACGCCGCCACCCAATCCCATCGCAGGCCGCCGTTTACGACCAGATTCGGCAGCGGTCGCCATTCATCCTGCCCGTACAGACCGACAACCCAGGCAACCTGATTGTTGTCGTCGACGATCCGGATCGGGACCTCGCTCGACTGAACGCCACCCACGGTCGGAAACGTAAGCGCGTGATCGTCAAGTGCGAGGGTCTCGCCGCTCAGATAAAACCCGGCGCGCACCGTATGGTCGGTTCCGAGCTGGTAACTGGTATCCTCCTGCAGGCCATTGATGAAGTCGCTTTGAAAAATGCGCGCCGCAACCCCGTCATAAATCAGGTCGCCGATCCGATCAGGATAAAAATTCAGCGCGTAGTAGAAGTCAAAGAATGCCAGTTGATAAGTGAATGCCTCATCCGGAGAGCCCTGCAGGGCGAGCATATTGTAATAGGACTGCTCGATTTCACTGTCGGCAGTCTCAACCGAGGGAAAATGACTTACCCCTGCGAGGGTGAATTCCGGCAGAAGGTCGGGCTCCGGGGGAATCTGGAAGCTGTTGACCGCAAGCCCGCTGAAGAGCGAGAGCCGGGTATGTGAATCGATCAGATACGAGAAGCTGCCGAATTCCTGTCCCTGGTAGGTTTGATCGTGGCGCGGCGAAGGACTCGCGGTCGGCGATTGCAATCCCAGAGTACTCTGCAGATAGAAACCGCCGATATAGTAACTGAGGCGCCCGCGACATCCGCCGATCTCGAAACTGGGCTGAAGCGTCACCCGCTGGCCGCCGAAAAATTCGAGATTGCTGTTGTCACGTCCACCGTCGACGCAGCCGTCCTTTGTCGTAACGTCGACCACTCCTTCTGTACGGTAACCGAATTGAGCGGGCAGCGTCCCTGTAAGCAGGGTCACGTCGCGCATGAAACGCGGACTGAAGATCTCGCCGTAGCTCGAGACGGCAGCGGGCAGGAAAATCCCATTGATCCGGTACTGCAGTCCGCCGCCGTTTTCGCCGTGGATATGGAGCTGATCCTGACCCTGCCCGTAGGCGTCGGCGCTGACCCCGGGCGCCTGCGCGAGCATCAGGCTGGTCGTCGTGTTCGCGCCCGCGGGCAGAAGCTGGATGGCGCGCTGGTCGAAGCGATAGGCGCTGCTGCCGGTTTCCGGCGACAGCGCGTTGCGCGCCGCGTCGAGTTGCGCCGTGACCGCCACCGTCAAGGGCGCGCTGCTCGCCATCGCGAGGGACAGCGGATGCGGCCGAGTCCCGCCGCCGACGCCGACGTGGGTCACCAGCAATTCAAAACCCGCGTGGCGAACGCGCAGTTCATACGTGCCGGGAGGCAGTCCGGAAAAGCTGAAATGGCCGCGCGCGTCGCTCCGCGTCGTGGCTACCCGACGTCCGGTAGCGTTGAACAGGATGAGCTCGGCCGCGCCCACAGGATGGCCCAGGGTATCGGCCACGGTGCCGAAAACCACAGGCCGCGAGGAGCGCGCCGCCGCCTCGGCCGAGCCAAGGAAATGAATCAGGATAGCGGTCGCGAGCAGGTATGCAGCAGCGGGAAGCGCGGCGCCCGCGCAACTGAACCGCGCGCGCCGAAGCCGGCGTTCGCTCCGCCCTCTGCGGCGCGCACAGGCGCCGCAATGCCCCGCTGACGCGCGGCGAGCCCGATCGTCTGTTACGATGCAAATCGATCGGCCGGCTGAGCCCGGCACGCCGCGCGCCTCTCGCGATTCGGTCACTGACTCAGTAAACCATAAACCGCAAGCCCAGTTTGGGTCCCCAGATAGACTTTGCCATTGACCACGGTCGGCACGGCAAACTTGACCGAAGGACCCGGGTTATCGCGCGCCGCGTTCTGGTTATTGGCGTAGAGGAAGTTGCTCAGGTTGGTTGCGTCGAAAGCGTAAAGCAGCGCCTGACCGCCATTCGTCTGCCCGTAGAGAGCGTCGTCCGAAACCCAGAGGATGCCGCTGTTGTTGCCGTTGGAGGAGATCACCGGCTCGGCGCCGTGGGAGGTCTTAACGAAACTGATCGTTATCGGCACCTGATCGACCGGCGTGGTTGATAACAGGCCGTTCGTGAGGCCGAAGGCCTCCGGATAGGCGGCGTCCGCCACCACGTACAGTTTGCCGTTCCAGTACACCGGCGAGCCGAACAATTGATTCAGATTGGCGGGGCCGTCGATGACGCATTCGGGAAGTGAGAGGCCGCTGTTGCACTCCGGCGGCGCCGCCCGCGGTTTCGGAAAGGGCTGAGGCGGCTCGCACGTGACGGGGGTTGGACCGCCGCCTAGATCGCTCGTGTTGAGCAGGTAGAGAGTTCCGTATTTGTCACCACCCACCAGCAGATCCGGACCGCCACTCTGTGGAATCAGGAGACTGCCGTAAGAGCCGATATCGAGGTCGTTCACTTCGAGGAAACATTCGTAGGACGGCGTGAAGGAATCGGCGATAGTCATGGCTCCGGACGGGGCGCCCACCGGAACCAGCCGCACAAAACTGTCGCCATAATCACTGGAGGCGGGATCGTAGTCGCCGTTTGCGATCGGCATATAGATGTTTCCGGAGCCGTCCTCAGTCAGGCCATTGCCGGCCTCCCAGATGCCGCCGTCGAGCCCGTTCGGACTGGCGTTAAAAACGCCGGTCTGCTGGCCGGTTGTCGGGTCGTAGGCCAGCACCCAACCGAAGTATTCGGGATTATCGCAGTCTGAAGCAAAAGCCACGTAAATCTCTTTTTTGGCCACCTGCGTTTCGAGCAGCGCCGCTCGTTGACCGTTGCGCAACGGATCGAACGAAACCACACCGTCGATATTGCCGTCGCCGGTACCCAGCACGCTGGCGGAAATGGTGATCGGGAAATGCGGTCTTTCGCCATTGGTCGGTCCGGTCAGCGGGAGCGCGTGAAGGCGCGCGAAGTACTGGTTGGGATTGCCCGGCAGTTTACTGCGCGCAACGACGTAGATCGTCCCGGTAGCCTGGTCAATTACCGGAGTCGAAGTGATTCCGTACTGCGGGCAGTCGCCGCATTCGACGTCGGTCTGGCTGATCGGCTGCTCGCCCGTGCGCAGCAGACTCTTGCCCCAGAGCGCAGGGCCGGCCTTGTCCGCATCGAACGCGTAGATGTTGTCCTGCTCGGTGACGACAAAGACGACGTTGTGGACGACTCCCTTGATAGTAACGCCGGGAACATACAGCGGCTGGGCAAAGATGGCGCCATTGACGCTGACCTTGAATAAGAGTCCGAAGCTATTTTGGTTAACGTTGGACGGCGTCAGGATGGTTTCGCTTGAATTCACGCCGCTCCGCAGATTATCGCCACGATAGGTCCAGACCGTTGGTATCTGCGCGCCTTCGGCGGACGGCGTACTGAGGATGACCCGCAAGGGCCGCGTCTGTAACGTCGACCCCGCACCGATTACGAAAGCGATTAGTGCTGCAAGCCCAGCGGGGCGTAACTGCTTAGGAAACATTGCCCACGTGCTCCTCTCTTGATCCAACGCCGGCAACGATCCTACTGCTGGGAACAGTTAAGCTCTAGCTGCAATATTTCGCCGCCCAGGTAAACATATAGAACACTTGCCGTGACTTTTGCGAACACTCCTGATACGCGGATAGCCGATTGTCGCGGATAGCAAGCCCGCTGCTTCGGCATGCCGCGGTCAGTTGGTTGGTCCTCCCGATAAGCCAAACGATGCAAAATTCAGCGTAAATTAGTTGCAATAACCTCGCTCGGCGACTAGGTTGTTGCCAAGGTTCTTCGAGGCGCTCGTCCGACAAGCGTGAGCGACCTTGCAAAGGAGTTCTGAGGGCAATGAAGTTGCGATTGCAGGTCGCGGTGGTACTGGCCATAACAGGTTTATGCTCTCCAGCTTTCGCGCAATTTACGGCGACCGCCGTCATCGATACGCCAACCTCTTTCTATACCCCGGGCGCGCAAAGCTTCCCGATGGGTCTGTATGGCGGATCGAACGTTCTCAGCCAGATCTCTGCAGCGCATGATGCCAAGCTTCAGGCGACCTCGGCCTCCATCGTTCCGATCTGCCAGAACGGCCGCGCCCCGGTAGGAACCTGCCTTGAAGGAGGTACGGGCAAAATAGGCTTGGTCGAGCTCGGACCGTCGGTCACCATGCAACAGACCTGTACCGGACTGGCGCAGGCCGGCGGCGTGACAGCGCTGCCTCAAAACTGCGTCGCGGGCACCGCCAACCAGGTCTTCTGGCAGGACCAGCAGGGCCCCAATCCGACGGTCAATCCAGCCGTCGCATTCGCCGATTGCGCGTATCAAGGGGCCGGACCAGAGCAATACGTGCAGGCCTACCCGAGCGGCACATTATGGACGAACTGCGAGTCGGAGGTGACCAACAACGGCCTCGTTGACCGTCAGGTCGAGGCTGCGGTCATGGAAGTTGTCGCCGGCGGCAACACCAGTATGGCCGACCTTACCACGCCGATGTGCACCTCGGCCCAGAACCAACTGGCCGTTTGCTTTGCCGAGAATAAAACCGGGATTCTGATTCGCGACCTGAAAAAGAAATTCCCCAACCTGAAGATCATGTATCTCTATTCGCGCGCGTATGCCGGATGGAACTGGCCGCAGGATCCGCCCAACAATGAACCGTGGGCCTACGAATCGGCGTGGTCAGTGCAGTTCTTGATTCGCGCTCAGATAACGCAGGCCGACAACGGCGGTCCCCAGGACAGCACCGCCGGTGATCTGTTGTATTCGGTAGCGCCGGTGCTGTCCTGGGGCGGCTATCAATGGGCGTCAGCGAATACGCCCAACTCCGAAGGATTGGTCTGGCCGCGGTCGGACTTCACCGCCGATGCCGTCCATTATACGACGACGGGTTTTCCCAATTCCGCCAACACGATGATCGGCTTCTTCCTCGGTACGACGACAACCGGCGCCAATCATCTCGCCTATACGACGTGGTTCCGCGCCCAATAGAGGGCATCCGGAACCGCGTCCGCAAATAGGAAAGGCGGAAACGCGCCCGACTTCCGGTCGCACCCTGGCTCCTGACCCGCACGCTTGGGTCAGGTTCGAGCCGTAGGCGGCTCAGCCGCAAGCCAGGCCTGCGCTAGCCGGAGATCCTCAGGGGTGGTGATTTTGAGATTATTCGCGCTGCCCAGAACAACCACGACGTTGCCGCCGAGACGTTCCACGAGATCAGCATCATCGGTGGCGAGGGTAGCCGTGCGTGCGGCCCGGTCATGGGCCTCGACCAGCAGCGAGCGGCGAAAAGCCTGCGGTGTTTGCGCTAGCCAAAGCCCGGCCCGCGGAACGGTTTCCCGAATATGTCCGTTGTCGACGCGTTTCAGCGTGTCCGCCAGCGGAATCGCCACGATCGCGCCCCCATGATGCCTCGCGTCTTCGAGAACTGCGTCGAACATCACAGGCGTCGCGAAGGGGCGGGCCGCGTCATGAATCACCACCAGTTCCGCTTCGCTGCTGGTAAGCGCGAGCGCCCGCCGAACCGAATCTTGACGTTCGAGGCCGCCCGCCACCACCTTGAGCGGCACGGTGAGCGCAAGCGGCCGTGCGAGGTCGCGCGCCGCAGCTTCCCTCCCGGCCGGGACGGCGACGACGACCTCATCAATTGATCCGACCTGCGCGATTATGCGCAGCGACCATTCGAGCAGGGTCGCTTCGCCGAGCTTGACAAAGGCCTTGGGCACCTTCGCGCCGAGACGGGTGCCGCTGCCGGCGGCGACGACGATAGCTGAGGCGCGCATCGTGGTGTATTACCTTGAAGAAGCTGGAAAGTGGGCGCAAAAAAACCGCGAGCAACTCGCGGTTCTTCTGCAGGAGTAAGGGCCTCCTTAGTTGGCGAAAATCGTCCGCAGCTCCTCCATGATTTTTTCTTCCGGATGAGCCTTGGCGATCGAAAGTTCCTTCACCAAGAGGCTGCGCGCGGTATCGAGCATCTTGCGCTCGCCGAACGAGAGCTCCTTGTCGCTCTTCAGTACCAGCAGGTCGCGGAGCACCTTGGCGATTTCGAGCGGTGAGCCGGTCTTGATCTTTTCCGTATACTCGCGATAACGCCGATTCCAGGTCTGCGAGTCCCCCTCGACCTTCTTCTGCCGGAGAATTTTGTAAATCTTGGTCACCGTGTCCTTGCCGATCACCCGGCGGAGGCCGACCGCTTCGACGTTCTCCGTCGGGATCATGATGGTCATCTTTTCGGCGCCGAGGATTCGCAGCACATAGAAGCGCCGCTCGGTCCCGGATATCACGCGCACCTGGATGTCGTCGATAACAGCGACACCGTGCGCGGGATAAACGACTTTCTCACCCTTCTTGAAGGTTGACGTTGAGTTCATTGGCTCGGGGTCACTCTGCGCCATTCGATTTCAGAGCGTTTGACCGGCACCTCGCAAGTGATCAAGCTCCGACTGGCTGGTACCATTATGACATAGGCGGGGAATTTTTGTAATCAACCAGCCAACCCCATTCGCGGTCAAAAAGACGTTCTGTTTTTTGTTGTTAGAGTGAGGCGACGTTCCATAACGATCGCATCCTCACCCTGACCATAGTAATTTTTTCTCAAACGTCGTTCTTCAAATGCCAGTTTGCGATACAGGCAGCGGGCGGCGGTATTGGAACGTCGCACCTCTAGAGTAACTATGGCGACACGTTTCGCGACCGCTTCGGCGATCGCCTCGCGCATCAACAGCTCCCCGAGCCCCTGTCGCCGGTATTTCGTATCCACCGCGACGTTCAGGATGTGGCACTCATCGGCGATCAGCCAACGGCACAAATAACCTCCCAGATCATTCTGATCCGTGACGCCGAGCACGATGCGCGAGAACGACAGGGTCAGTTCGCGATGGAACGCTTCTTCGGCCCATGGATGCGCAAAGGCGCGGCGCTCGATCGCGACGATGCGCGG
Source organism: Pseudomonadota bacterium (assembly GCA_021325355.1). Classification (GTDB taxonomy): domain Bacteria; phylum Desulfobacterota; class Binatia; order Binatales; family Binataceae; genus JAJPHI01. The sequence goes on along the minus strand of JAJPHI010000029.1, from coordinate 9,445 downwards.
TAAATCCGCGTTCGTCGCATCGCGTAAGCGGAACTGCATAGAAGCTTGGTCCATAGCCGTAGCTGACAGGGCGTGACTGGCCTCGCCTTACGCTTCGCGCTTGAAGACGATCACCTCGAGGTTCTTCGCGCGGATTCGATGCACGAAGTCGGTGACCGGAGTGGCGAACGGGATACGCGTCATAAAATCGGCCGGGAATGAATTCGACACGTAAGAAAGGCGACGCAAATCTTCGGTCGGGACGCTGCCCTTGATGACCAGGACATTGCCGGCAAGCGCGAGCCTGCAGTCGTAGTCCGGCATCTCGGGTGGTCGCGCCAGTTTGTCGCTCAGACCGGAGACCGGCAGCAGGCGCGGCAGTTCGAGACATACCAGGTAGGCATTGCGCTGCTCGGTAACCGTATACACCGTGCCGTAGCGACGATCGCGTTCCCGCTTTTCGTCGAACAGGTCCTTGCGAAAACCGTCGAATGCCACTGCCCGACGCGCATCACCTTCGACGCGTCGATGATCACCCAGGAAAAGACGCTCAAAGAGACCACGCAGCGGCGCGTGGCGCGGCGGCGGAAGGACACGCGCCAGCGCATCCTCGAAGCTGCCGCTCGCTTCGCGCGCCGGAGCGGAACCAGCCGCCGACCGGGTCGAGGCTGCCGCCGACTCCGTCTGATGATCGTTCATACAAGCTGATGGTGGCCGTTTTTCGCGGCAAAATCCATGTGCGGCCGCGCTTCCGCCCCGGGGTAATGATCAAGCCGCCGGATGCGAGGGTACGACAATCTGGCCGCTCATGATCGCCTTCTCGGCATCGTAGACGCGAGCGAGCGCCCGCGATGGGATCTGTGGTTCGAGCCGCGGGTTGAGGACGACGCGGACCATGCCCTCGCGCATCCCCAGCTCGAGCATCCCGCAGTGGAAGGTATGAGCCTTGACCTCACGGGCGATCATCAGGAAGGCGTCGGGAATCGAGGTGACCGCGCTCGCGATTACCACCTGCGGCATCACGTCGTTCTGATTGCGGCTCGCGCCGAAGGCATAAATGTGCGCGTCGCGGGCGGCGGCGAAGACTCCCAGCCCGGCCGCATCGGCGTCGTGAAACAGAAAATCGGCGCCCTGCGCGATTTCGGCCGAAGCGGCCTCTTTGGCCGCGCCGACATCGTCGAAGCTCCCGATAAAGCTGGTCAGCACACGGCCCCCCGGATGGGCCGCGAGAAAGCCTGCGCGGAAGCCCTCGAAGGTAAGCTTGATGGCCGGTAGTTCGATCCCGCCGACGGCACCCGCGGTACCAGTGCGGGTCATCATCCCGGCCAGCACGCCCTCGACGTAGGCGGCCTGCTCGATTTTGAAACTCAGCGCGGCGACGTTGGCCGAGGCGGCGCTGCCCGACGTTACGACAAAAGTCGTCTCTGGAAACTCCCGGCCGGCGGCGAGCGCGGCGTCGGTGTACTCGAAGCCGTGCGCAAACACGAGATTGAACCGGCGCCCGGCGAAATCGCGAAAGGCGTCGTCAAAATCTGCGGGCGACGTCGTTTGCACGGTTGCGACGTCGGCTCCCAGGCGCTGCCTTACCAGTTGCAGACCCTCAAAGGCGGCAGCGTTCCATCCGGCGTCACTAATCGGTCCCGGCGTCAGGAGCGCGACCCGGAAACGGTCCTGCGAGATGTTCGAGTTTGCGACATCGCCGCGGTGGCATCCAGCGAGGATGAGACCCGCGAACACGGCGATGCTCAGCGTTGCCCATCCTTGATGAGCGAAAGGCCTCAATACGGTCAAGACTCTCTTCGGTACAGCCATTGCTCACGTTTGCCACACGGTTAAAGTCGGGCAAAACGTCTGAATAACTGATAACGCAATAGCTTTACAAATCGTCACACTTGGGGATTAATGATTGCGGTCAGTTGGGACGTTGGGGGTTGGCTATGTCGCAGCGGGTCTGGCGCGCCTTCATAGCACTAGTGGTCTTCATCGCGACCGGTGGCAGCGCGGTCGCCGTTAATATAGTGGATTTTCCGCGTCCGGCCGCGATCGAACCAAACATCAAATTCTGGGTCGATGTCTTTACGGCATACACCGAGCGCGACTTCATCATTCATGACAAGGACCAGGTCTGGCGTATCTACCAGGTGATGCATCTGCCGGGTGAAGGGACGCCTTCGCGCGAGGACACCGCGGCGGTCAACGATTATCTGCGCGAGAAATACACCGATATTCTGAATCGGCTCGCTACCGGAGCGCAGCCGCTCACCTACGACGAGCGTCACGTCGCCGAGTTGTTCAAGGGCGAGCCGCCGGCCGCCTATGCGCTGGCCGCCGAGAACCTGCGGGTTCAGGAGGGGATGCGCGAGCGGTTTGCCGAAGGACTGCTGCGCAGTCGCTACTATCGTCCGACCATGGAGCGCATCTTTCGCGCCGCCGGACTGCCTCCGGAACTGGTAACGCTGGCGGAAGTGGAATCAGGCTTTCAGACCGGCGCGCGCTCGAGTGCGGGGGCGGTCGGAATCTGGCAATTCACGCGTGACACGGGCCGGCAGTACATGCGGATCACGCGTTATCATGACGATCGGCTCGATCCGGAGGCAGAGACGCAGGCGGCGGCCGCGCTGCTGCGCAGCAATTATGATCGGCTGGGCAGTTGGCCACTGGCGATTACCGCCTATAACTACGGAACGGGCGGGATGGAGCAGGCCTCAGAGCAATACGACGGTGATTTCGCGCGCATCTTCCGCGCTTTCAGCGGTTCGCACTTCGGCTTTGCCTCGCGGAATTATTACGCTGAGTTTCTGGCTGCCCTGCAGATTCATCGTTACGAAGACAAATATTTCCCCGATTTGAAATATCAGGAAGCGCCACCGCCGCCCGTGGTGCGGACGGACTTCACTCCACCCCGGCGTCGTCATTATGCGCCCAGTGTCCGTCGCGTCGTGGCTCACCGGACGCGCCATGCGCATCGACGCCATCGCACCTACGTGGTGTACCGGACCAAGCGCGCGGCGCGCGTTCGCGCCGGGCACGCCTGACGGCCCGACGCGAAGCCGCATCCCTTAGAGTGCCGCCATCAGCGAGACCGCATCCGCTACCCGGGTGCGCGGACTGATCGCACGATAACTCGGACGGCGGCGCAGGCGCTCGAGATACTCGGCCAGGCGCGGATAGGCCTGCAGATCGGGCTGATCGACTTCCAACACCATCGCCAGCACCATCAACGGCACGTCCGCCATCGAGAAGTCGCCGCAGATGTATTCGCCTTCAGGATGCTCCTTCAGCACCTGTTCGAGGTAGGGAAAATCGCGCGCGCGAAGTCCTTCGCGACCCTTTTCCATCCGCGCCTTGTCGCGCTTGTCCGGTTCGCTCCAGTAGGGCATCCAGATGAGCGGCAGATTGCCGACCAGCAGCGCTTCATCGGCAAACTGTTCGAGCATGCGAACCCGTGCGCGAGCCTGCGGGTCATCGCGCGGGATCAATCGTGGCCATGAGTAGCGGTCTTCGAGGTACTCGCCAATCACCGTCGAGTCATACACGACGAAGCCGTCATCCTCGATATAAGGAACCTTGCCCAGCGGATGGCGCGCCGTCATCTCAGGTGGCTTCTTCCACAGATGGCCGGGCGGAAGGTTTTCGATTCGATAAGGGATGCGCTTTTCTTCAAGCACGATCTTGGTCTTGCATCCGTGGGTGGAGCGCAGTGTGCCCCAAGGATAGTCGCGTTCGGTTGTAAAGAGCACGATCATAGCAGCCTCCGGCGCCCAAACCGCGAGGAATGGGCATCTCTGATACAGTAATCGCGGACAATCTAAGCATGAACCGTCCGGTTTTCGAGGGATCGTTAGCGAGTCTGGCCGAGCGCGTTGCCGGTTTGTTCAATGAAGCCGAGGCGATTCGCGTCCTGACACTGGTACGTGAAACCGCTCCGGACGAGCGGCTCGCCCTCGCCTTCCTGCTCCAGCTTGGCGAGAAAGCGCCGGCAGATCTGCGCCGCTTCACCGCCGACAGCGCCACGATAAAGGACCTCATCTTCTGCCTCGGCGCGTCGGAATTGATCGGCACCGGCCTCGCGAATGTCGCCGGCTGGCCGGCGCTCTTCGAACGCGCACGTCAGGCGACGCTCGAACCCGAAGCGTCGGCTATCGCCTCCGCCCAGGCTTTGAACGAGTTTAAGCGGCGGTCGTTCATCGAGATTGCGATCGCCGACCTGCTCGGCCGCCTGAGCGTCGGCGAAACAATCGCGGCGATGTCGCGCCTGGCTGACGAGTGTATCCGATCTGCGCTCGCCCTCGCGATCAGCGAAGTCAAAGCCGAACCGATCGCCGAGCGCTTCTGCGTCCTCGGCCTCGGCAAGCTCGGCGCGTGCGAGCTCAATCTCAGCTCGGACATCGACCTGATCTACCTGTTCGACGACTACGGGCAAGGTCGCAGTCAGGAGCTGCAGATGGCGCGACGGCTCGGCGAACGCTTGACCGAGATCCTCGCCGCCGAATGCTTTCGCGTGGATTTGCGTCTGCGCCCGGGCGGCCGCAGTGCGGCGTTGGTCAGCACCGTCGAAGGCGCGCTGCGCTTCTACCAGGACTTCGGCGAGACCTGGGAACGCGCGGCCCTGTTGCGCGCCCGTCCGGTCGGCGGCGCGCTCGCGCTTGGCCGGCAACTGCTGGCCGAGCTGCAGCGCTTTATCTACCGGGTGTATCTCGACTTCGAGACCGTCGATCAATTGCGCGCGATGAAGCGGCAGATCGAGAACGAGTTGCGCACGCCGGACCTCGTCGAGCGCAATATCAAGCTTGGGCGCGGCGGCATCCGCGAACTCGAGTTCATCGTGCAAGCCCTCGTGTTGATCTATGGCGGGCGGGATCCGCGCCTGCGCACGCCGCGCACGCTGCACGCGTTGGAGCAGTTCGCGACCTACGGGTACATGCCGCGAGAGCGCACCACCGCCTTGAGCGAGGCCTACCTCTTTCTGCGCAATGTCGAACATAAGCTGCAGGTGGCCGCGGGTCTGCAGGTTCATACGCTGCCGGCCGACCGCAACGGTTTGGCGGTGCTCGCTGCGCGGCTGGCCTACCCCAAAGGCGCGGAAGGAAGCGACCGCTTCCAACGCGATCTGGAGGAGCAGCGCCGTCGGGTCGCCGAGCAATTTCACGAGATGCTCAGCGGCGAGGCCCACGGCGCGGAGACTCTGCCGCCCCTCGCGGAACTCGCCTGGCGCGCCGCCGGACAGCCCGAACAGTCGATCCCGGCGCTGCGCGAGCTGGGTTTTGCCCATCCGGAGTCGAGCGCTCAGCATCTCAAACTGCTGGCGTGCGGACCGGCCTACATGCCGCCGACGGAGCGGCGACGTGAGTCGCTCGAGCGGCTGGGGCCGCGGCTCCTCGACGAGGTGAGTCGTCAGTCGAACCCGGATCTGGCCCTCGGCAACCTCGCCGACTTCGTCAAGGCGGTAGGCGGCCGGAGCTCCTTCCTGGCCTTGCTCGCGCAACATCCGGGAACGCGCCAGGTCCTGCTCCGTCTGTTCGCCTCGAGCGCATACTTGTCCGAGATTTTCATCCGTCATCCGGAAATGATCGATACGCTGGTGCGGTCGGATCTGGCGCGCGCCCGGCGCGAGGAAGCCGAACTGACGACCGATCTGCAGGCGCTGATCGAGGCCTGCGACGATTTCGAAGACCGCCTCGATGCGCTGCGTTCCTTTCGTCATCAGGAATTCCTGCGAATCGCGATCGCTGACCTGGCGACGCAATTGCCGCTCGAAGCGGTTCAGACCGAACTGACGCTGGTGGCGGAAGTGGTTTTGCGCGAGGCGCTGAAGCTGGCCCATGCCGAAGTGGCAAAGCGTAGCGAATCGATGCCGCGGCTGCGCCTCTGCATCCTCGCACTCGGACGACTGGGCGCCGGCGAGATGACTTATAATTCCGACCTCGATCTGATTTTCGTCTATTATCTGCCGGACGAGGTGGCGGCCGCCGGACGCGAAACCGCGGCGCGAATCGCGCAGAAGTTCATCGCGATCATGGAGGCGCCCACACGCGAGGGCTTCGCTTACAAGATCGATCTGCGCCTGCGGCCGTCGGGCAATGCCGGTCCATTGGTTACCTCCCTTGAAGGCTTCCATCAATATCACGCGCAAAGCTCGGCGCTGTGGGAGCGGCAGGCACTGGTGCGCGGGCGCGTGGTTGCCGGCGATCGCGTGCTCGGCGACGAGGTCGAAGCCGCTCGGCGCAAGTTTGTCTTCGGGCGCGGCCTCGATGTCCAAGGAGTGAACGAGATTGCCGCGATGTGCGCGCGCATCGCCCACGAGCTGGGACAGGAACGGACTGGACTCAATCTCAAACAGGGCTCGGGCGGGCTCGTCGAAGTGGAGTTTCTGTGCCAGATGATGGCTTTGCGTTACGGCGCGACATATCCCGCGATGCGCCAGCGCAGCACCGACGCGCTGCTGGCGGCGATCATGCAATGCGGCTTGATGCCGGCGGATGAGATTCGGCAGTTGCGTGACGACTATCGGTTTCTGGCCTTCCTCGAGAATCGGCTGCGCATCGAAAGCGGCCGCCCGCTCTCGAGCCTGCCGACCGCTACCGAGGAACTGACGCCGATAGCGCGGCGCGCCGGCTTCGACGGGCCGCTCGCCGCGCAGCATCTGCTGGATGAAGTCGAGACGCGCCGGGCGCGGATTCGTGTCACCTTCGCCCGATGTATCGAGCGGGAAGGCGCGCGCTGAGTTCGAGCTTGATAGGAAATCCTCGCGCCGCTGCCTAAAATCAACGACGCGCCGGACGCTTCCGGACTAGGAACTCAGATGCCTAAATTCAGCAGGATCCTGTGCCCAGTTGACTTCGATGCGAACTCGTCGCTCGCGCTGAAGGCGGCGTCCGAGCTGGCGGCCGAGCGCAAAGCGGCGCTCTTCATTCTTCACGTGATCGCGATCCCGCCGGGACCTGAAGTTGCGCTGCCCTTTGAGAAAATGGAGACGGCCGCACGGACGCGCCTGAAGCGGCTGGCCGACCAGAAGATCGGCCGCCGTGCCGACTATGAGATCGAAGTCATGATCGGTGATCCAGGCGCAGAGATTCTGTCCGCCGCCAGGCAGCATCGCGCTGAGCTAATCGTGATGGCTACTCACGGGCGCAAGGGTCTGCGACGGTTGATGCTCGGCAGCGTGGCGGAGCGCGTCGTGCGCGAGGCTCCCTGTCCCGTACTTACCGTCAAACCGAAGGTGAGCCGTTCCGCGTCAACCAGGTCGATGACCGCCAAAGCCCGAGTTTGAACCGCCGACTCTCGCGCAAACTCTAGGCCGGGATCCTTCGGCGGAACGCGCGGCGTGATTCTCGCGCGCCCTCTCGACATACTTCGCTGAGGTTTTACCGACGTGAACAAACGGGCCGCAGTGGCTATCCACCGCGGCCCGTCGCCGATTTGACGGTCGCCAGAGCTACCGGCTGAAGATGAAGTTCTCCTCCATCTTCGCCCTCACCTCGTCCATGTGGCGGCAATACTGGGGAAAGGTGCCATTGTAGTTGCCGTCCTGGCGGCGATTGAATTCACCTTCGAAATTGTAATAACCGGGCGTGCAATCGTGATTGCGATTGGTCTTGCCGCGGTTACTGATTACCTCCTGCACCCACCACTCCTCGGCTTCCGGCGTGACGTCAATCGTCTGGTAGCCGTTCTTCCGCGCGTAATCGATACAGGCGGCGATATGGTCGCCCTGCGTCTGCAACATCTCGGTCAGGTTGAAACGGAACGACGCCTGATAGCCGCCCATGATGAACAGGTTCGGATAGCCGTGCGAATGAATTCCCAGCAGCGTGCGGATACCCTCGGCATACTTGTCGTTCAGATCGAGGCCGCCCTGACCGCGAATCTGATTGTAGATCCCGGTCTTCTGCACTTCGAAGCCGGTTGCATAAATCAGCAGATCGACCGGGTACTCTTTACCCTCGAAAACCGGACCGCACGCGGTGATCTCGGTGATACCCTTGCCGTGCGTATCGACCAGATGAACGTTGGGCCGATTGAAGGTGGGCAGATAATCGTTGTCGAAACAGGGCCGCTTGCACATGAACATGTACCACGGCTTGAGCGATTCTGCGGTCGCCTTGTCCTTGACGATCTCTTCGATCCGCCGATGGATGCGCATCATGTATTCGATATTGGCGTTTTCCTGACGGCGGATTTTTTCTTCGGGCGTCAACGTCGCTCGCCGAATCTTCTGCTCTTCGGTCAGCTCCGGCTCCATCCGCGCCAGCGCGCGCCGCTTCGCCTGCCATCCCGGCTTCAGTTTCTTCGCCCACTCAGGATCGGTCTCCCAATCGTCCTTGAGATCAATCGACGACGGAGTGCGCTGGAAAACGTAGAGCTCCTTCGCGGCCTTGCCGAGCCGAGGGATCGCCTGCACCGCGGACGCGCCGGTCCCGATAATGCCGACGACCTTGTCAGCGAGCTTTTCCAGATCCGGCCCGGTGTAATCGTAGTCCCATCGCGAAGTATGGAACGAATGGCCCTTGAAGGTCTCCATCCCCTGGATCTTCGAAAGCTTCGGTTTCGACAGCGTCCCGTTGGCGCAGATGACGAAGCGCGCGCGCAGATGGTCGCCGCGGTCGGTGCCGATATGCCACATCTTCTCGGTCTCGTCCCAGGTGGTCGAGGTTACCGTGGTTTGAAAGACCGCCAATTCGTACAGATTGTAACGGCGTGCGATAAGCTGACAGTACGCGAAGATCTCCGGCGCCTGCGCATAGTGGCGCGACGGCACGTAGCCGGTCTCGTCGAGCAATGGCAGATAGTCGTAAGCAACGACATCGCACGCCGCCCCGGGGTAACGGTTCCAGTACCAGGTACCGCCGACGTCGGCGCCGCGCTCAACGATACGGATACTCTCGACGCCAACCTCGCGCAGTCGCGCGGAGGTAAGCAGAGCCGAGAATCCGCCGCCGATAAACAGCACTTCGACCGTGTCGTTGATCGGCTCGCGCGGCTTGATCGCCGTCGCGTACGGATCGATCTCGAACCGCGCCAGTTCGCCGGTCAGCTCCGACGTGTACTGTTTGGTGCCCTCGGGCCGATAGCGCAGGCGCAGGTCGCGCTCCTCGGCGAATTTCTGCTTGATGCTTTCGTAATACTCCTGCGGGCGATCGCCCCTCACGTCGAGAGGGTTGAAGGTCCCGATTGGGGGCGGCGGACTCTTTTGCTCCATGATGGACTTCCCTTCCTCGAATTTGAGCGCGAGTTCTCAATTCGTCGTGCCAAAACTAGCAGTTTGGCCGGTTATCGGCAAAAAGCTCCGTTCGGTCCGCGGTGCCCTGCCCCATCATAGGGATCGCGCACGGTATCACACTGCGATCAGCTTTTCGCGGTTAAATTTGCGTCTCTCATGCGCTTGCCGAAACGGCGGCTGCACCCGCGGCCGTGGCGCGCATGACGCGTGGCGTGCGCTTTGGGCAGAAGCTGGCGGAGGGGGTGG
>JAJPHI010000033.1 GCA_021325355.1 Pseudomonadota bacterium | reverse complement strand
GCGCCGAAGAGTGAAACGCCGAGCGAGCGGCCGCGCTCCGCGATATCGAGCAGTACGTCGCGAATCGGACTCCATCCGTCCCGCGGCGCGTATTTGTTTAGCTCATCAAGGACCACGAAAATGAGCGGGCGCGCCGTACCGCGCGCCTCCTTCTCCTCCATCATCCGCTTAAGAATGACTCCAACGACGAACATCTGAGCGGTTGAATGCAGCGTATGGATGTCGATGACGGTAACCTGATAGTTGTCCCAGCGAATGGGGCGATCGCGGGCAGACGGGTCGCCCCTCACAAGGTGACCCATGTGCTGCGCCGCAAAATGGAGCCGGCGGCGGAAGGCGTCTAGCGTGCCCGAGGCGACCGGTGCATTCACCATCGCGTCGAGCGAAGCACCGTCGAGGACATCCACAAGCTCATCGAACCGATCGATACGTCGGCCATCTATCTCGATCGTTGGGTCGTCCGGGTTACCCTGAGCCGCGAGGCGTTCTAGCGCTCGCTCGACGCGCGATATAACGAAGGACACTTGCGCGCGGGCGTCTTCGGCCTCCGCGAAGGCGAAACGCAGCAGCCGGTCGCGCGCAAACTCGCGCACGGTCCAAAGATAAGGCAGTATCCCTTCCTGTCGGCCGCCCGTGTCGGGCATCGGAACCTCACTTCGGCGCCTCGCTGGCGCAAAGAGGCCAACGCTTTGAAACGCACCAACCGGCAGACCCAGCCGCTGATACTGCGCGCGCGCCTCTTCGTTTAGCATCCTGTTCGGGCGGTCGAGCCAGAGCAGATCCTCGCCTTTTACGTTGAAGATCAGCGCCTTGGAGTTGATTCCATCGGCCCCGAGTGCGCCGGAGTGAAATAGCGAATACAAGAGAAAAGTTGCGTATGAGGTCTTGGTGGCAACGCCCGAGACACCGCTTATCGAGGCGTGGGCTCCACGGCTGCCATCGAGAAATTCCAGGTTCGCGTACACAGGCTCGCCTGTGCGCGTCAAGCCGATCGCAACGGGCCGCTCCATACGATCGAAGTAGAGTGCGCGCTGGAATTCCTCACCGCGAACTACTTCAACGGCGTCACCTGGATGAGGCGGCACGAAGATCTCCGGTTCAATGCGTGTGACCTGAACGTGCGCGGCATAAGAGACGTCGACAGGCAAAGTGCCAGCAGCGGCACGAAAAGCATCTGTATCGAACTGCGTCCCCTCGTAGCGCTTGCGCACGGCGTCGACCACGCCGTAAAAGCGAACTGCTTGCCCTTGCGGGGTAAGAGTCTCGACTACAAGAAGATCATCAAGTTCGATTTGCCTGTTCTCGCTGACGCCGACCCAAAACTCGAGCGGCGTCGCGTCCTGAGAGCCAAGAATTAGACCCGCCCCTTCCTGGAAGTCTCCTGCGGCTCCATTCATCGCCGATGAATCGTTTTCGTTACCGTCCGGCATGACGCGCCTCCTCCGTTATCAACGTTTCGATATGGCGCCGGATAAGGCGCGGATCGCCCAAGTGGCGACGCAACTGAGATTCGAGGGCTCCGATAGGCAGCAGATTTTGCGGGCTTCGCGGATCGCGCCATCGGCGCGGGGCAAACCGCGGAAGCATCAAGGCGGTTGCATCGGCCAGTCGGCGTGCGGCGTCGACGCCCACGGTTTCGGCAACCTCCAGCCTCACGATGCCGGCGAGTTCGGAGTCACCGGGACCGGCCGGCGCAAGTCGCAGAAACCAGGAATAGCGCGCAAACCGGTGACTTGATCGTAAGGCAAATATCGGCGTGCGTTCACCGGCACCAAGTCGCGCCATAAGTCCGAGCTTTTCGGCCGGCAAGTAAAGCTTGAATAACCTCTTGATGTATCCAACAGCGGCACCTCTGAGAGGTTGTTCGAAAGTCAGAGGACCGTCCGCAACGACCAGTGTGTCATCCGCGTTGGCGAGTTCGCGGCCGAGCCGCTCCTCAGCGCCACGCATTTCGTCCTGCATCGCGCGCAATGGACCGTCAGGGTCTGGCGAGGCTGTGCTCACCGGCCGATAGACAAGCGTTGGCAGCGGAGCTACGGCTTCAGGCAACCGCTCGCCGGAACCGATAGCCACAATTCGATCGATGTGCGGCTCGCCACATGTTGCTACGTTTGCGAGCGCTGATACCGAGCCGACTGCGTAACTTCCGAACGCCCCGTGACAAATACGTTCGCCGCGGCGGACGATAAGCCGCGCCTCGATTCGCCTCACCCCGTCAACGAAAACGAGCCGCGTGATGGTGTCAGCCGAAACAGGAGCTATAGGCGCCCACTGGCCGGGCGGAGCCTCTACGTCAAGAATGATCGCCTCATCGGGACTCGCTTCGTCTTCGGGCGCGACCGGCAGTTCCGCACCATAGTCGACCTGCCAAGGGTCCAGGCGAACATGCAAATCTCCAAAAAGCTTCATTTATTGACCAGCCGCTCTAGGTTTCGTCGTCATTTCCAGAGGGAACGTCGATATTTCGCGCGGCTATCACTGGACGCAGTAGACGAATGCTCGCCTTCACGCGCCCAGCGCGTCCTCCTAAATCGATCACAACATTCCATCTACCTTGATGTGGCGGCGACAGGCGGACTGGGCTTCGGGTGGTCCAGCCTCCATAATATGTAAATGAGCGCCCTTGCTGGTACAGGGAAAAGTTGGGGTCATCCAGAAGGAGCACATTCGCCTGCGCATCGAGGTCCACTTGAACCTCGTCTTGCGGTCCTGCCCAGAGGTCCGTCTGCAAAAAATTCATATGCCCTCCTCCACGCGCCTTGTCACGGCAGTAGCCTCTGCTTCGCGAGGTTCTTCCTATGCACGATCAGCGTCAGCAGGTAATGACTGTTGAAAAACGATTCGGCGCGAAATTCATGAAGGTCGCCGTTGTCGTCTTCGATAGCGAAGTCAAACTCCCCAACCGGGCCACCACGGCGCTTGGACGTATTGCGATCAATCTCCTCCAGCAGTTCCTCCTTGGCCACGCCCGAGAACTGCTGCATGAACCTTCTGGACACAACAAAGTGACGGCACCTTTCAGGTTGATCATCCGGCTTCACCAGCCACCATGGAGTGCTTACGATCATCGCCATCGCGCGATCGGGTCCATGTTCTACGAATCGGCGCAGCGTCGTTTGCCACGATTTTCCGTAGCGCTGCTTCAGTAGCTGCACTCCCTG
>JAJPHI010000030.1 GCA_021325355.1 Pseudomonadota bacterium | reverse complement strand
CGTGAAGCAGATCACGCACGGCCGCAACCGCCTCGTGGAGTTTGTTGTCGGCCTCTGAATCGATAACGGCCTGCGTCTTGCGGGCGAAATCGGCAAGCGCGCGCCTCTCCTTTTCTCCCAATTGCGCGCGAGCGTCATCGAGCGGCGCGCTCGGCGGTTGATCGGTGACGTTTTCGGCGAAGAGCTCGTCAAGGACCTGCGGGCGATAGATTTCATCGGGTTCGCTCGCGTCTTCAGCCTCTTCCGGTTTCGAGGAATCTTTACGGTCCCGCGTCAGAGTCGCGAGCGCCGACTCCGGACTCGAAAGAATCGAGCGCAAGATGGCGATGGCGGCCCAGTGACGGACTCGCTGCTGACCTGCACGCAGACCCGATTGCTGCGCGAAAGTGCCGCGAAGATATGTGATGACGCTGTTGTAAAGATCGCGGTACTGGGGCGAAAGCGAGTATGGCCGCTCCTCGGCGGCCTGACGCTCAGGGAAGGGAGTCTCGCTGTTCATCCATTTTTCGATATCCGCGCGCCGCCGTTGGACTATATGGGGCAAGAGGCGTTGGCGAGTGAACTCGCGCGCTGCGCCGATGTCGAATTCGGAATTGAGAAGGCCGAGAAGCGACCGGAAGTTCTCTTCGATGCCGCTATGGGGTGTAGCGGTAACTAGGATGGCGTGGCGGCTCGAATCAGAAGTCAACGCCTTAACCAGGTCGTAACGCTGCTGCTGACCCTTGGCTTTGGGATCGGCGCCGCGTGGTCTCGTCGCGAGGTGAGCCTCATCAACGATCAGAAGATCCGGAGGGCTGTGGAGAAGCATCGCCTTATGGCGGTCCGATTTCAGAAAATCGATGCTGCCCACGAGACACGGAAAGTGCTGGTAAATCGTGATGTCCGGCCGCGGAAGTTCGCGCTCAAGCCGACCGAGATTCGAAGGCTGGACGACGGCAGGATGAAGGCCAAACTTCTCGGACAGCTCTTGTGCCCACTGGTCGCAGAGATGTGCGGGGCACAGGACCAGCATGCGTCGGATGAGTCCGCGATCGAGCATCTCGCGGGCGATCATCGCGGCTTCGATGGTTTTCCCAACGCCTACATCGTCGGCGATGAGCAGCCGGACTGGGTCGAGCTTGAGGGCCAGAACGAGTGGCAAGAACTGATATGGCCGCGGCCTGAACGAGAGCCGACCCGCGCATCGAAAGGGCGCGGTGCTGCTCCGCAGTAACAATCGGGTCGCGTCGAGGAGAAGGCGGCTGGCAGTAGGATCGCCGACAGCGGCGGGATCAGGACGGCCAAAGGTCGCCGGCTTGACGCTCTCGCCTTCAAGCGGAAGGAATAGACCGACAGCCGGGCCGTCCGCGCCGGTCACCGGCTTCAGGTTCAGAACGTCATTCGTCGCGGATGGCAGGACGATCCAGTCCCGTCCACGCGCGTTTACAATAGTTCCAACTGCAAAAGGCATTTGCAGGGCCCAACCCTTAGTTAACTGACCTTAGTTAACTGACGCGCTACCCGTCAGCTCTTCGAATCGAACCGCGGTCCCCCGTCGGAACAGAACTTCCCGAAAAGATACCATCTGATCTTATTTTGCCCAATGTCGGCGCCCCCCTCCCCGCGCGGTAGAAAGGCCGTTGCCGTCGCTCCTCTATTGGCGGAGGCCTAGCGGTGGGAGCAGCTCCGAACCAGACCGCGCGTTCTGGAAGGCGGCCATCTCGACATCGCGCGCGCGCCACGCGAAGCCGGTCTTTTCGCTCAGGATCCCGGCCGCGGCCCGGCACCATTCGATCCATCCGCAGTAGAAGCTCCAGTCGGCCGACACTACGAGAGTTTTCCTCCTTCCCGAAGTGAACGCTTCTGACTGAGCGACCAAGTGGGCCACTGCCGAATCGCTCGGATAGGCGTCGCGATAACGAAGCACCCACTTGGCGATCCAGCTATCGACCATCGGAAACCGTTCGGGAGCCATGAAGGCTGGAAATGTTGCCGCCACGGGAACGCCCCGGCCACGATGAACAGACTAAATTGCAGTCCTCTAAAGGCCTCGCGCGTTCCGCTTGCAACGAAATCCGAGCACGCCGCCCACATTCGTGGGGCCGACGGCCTGAAGTCCCTTAAGTCTTCAATCATCCGCTCAGCCCGAGACTCGCCCACGCTTCCCGTGCTCGCCAGCTTCCAGAAAATCACTTCAAACCATGGCTCGACCGAGTCGGGTGCCGACGCCCGAAACCGTTTCTCGAATTCCATCGTCTCGCCGCGCGTGCCGTGTTCGAGATTGAAGTTGAACCATTGAGACGGCGTGCCAATCCGTTTGCCGAAGCGCACAACACGCTCACGGGCGATCGGATACGAGTACGCGAAAAGAGCTTGCCTCCATAGGTCGGCGCTTTCTTGGTTCATGTCGAAGCTTTGAAGCGGATTCGGAGGCGACAACTTCCCGACGTCGCAATCAGCCGGCGGCCACGGCGCGCTCAACGGTCTTCGGCGATTTGTCGATCACCCGGAGCAGGATCCGCGCGGGGCGGTCCGGTACGGCGCGGCCTTGCTCCCATTCCTGAACGGTCCGCACGCTGAAAGCGAATCGCGCCGCGAACTCTGACTGCGACAGCCCGAGCTTGCGGCGAATCGCCTGCACATCGGGAACACGCGGCTTCAAAACGCCGCCAATCCCTGCTGCGCGCCATATCCGGCGCGGTGTCCGCGTCGGACGCAATCATCTTGTCGATCTCTTCGTCGGTCGCGCTCTTCACGCGTGCCCAATCAACCTGGCCGCCGCCTCGTTTGCGGATTTCAGTCCGGGTACGCCTTATGATACTCATCGCGTTCCTGCCTCTTCGCCGGCCGTGCGGAGACGATCCGACGCCTTCCGCTGCGCCGCGTGTACACTACCACGAAGATGCCGTCTTCGATCTTGGTAGGAAGGATACAGCCTCGGCGGCTGCTCCTGCCTTAGGCTTCGCCGAATTCTCCGGTCCCTGACCGCGCGTGGCAGATTGAGCCTGAGCTCCACGATCGCAGCCTGCTCGGCGGTGGCGCCAAGAAACTCGCCCGCGTCACCGATTTTCCATCCGGCAGATTCCAATCGTTTCCTTGTCTCCTGGTCCATCGTCACAATCTCTTCCGCGTCGCGCCGTCATAGTCTCGAAGGCGACTTTGGCAGCGCTTAATCAAGGCCGCCGGCCGCCTCTGGCTCTTTTTGATATGTCGATGGTCACGATGGTGCCCAAGTCGATTGGGTAGCCGATCCTCAAAGCGTCATCCGTGTCCGCGAACCTTAACTCGTGGCAGCGGCTCCAGACGGAGCGGCAGTACGTCGCCAGAGGTCGGACCTTATCCGACGCCCAGCTCGGAACAGCGGCGAAAGAGCCAAGCACCTTGGAAGGTCGAAGCGCTGAGCTCGATTTGATCGGAGCTGGCAACGATTACGCATTTGTCAACGAGTCGTCGCCCGAAGCGCCGCCCCATTGACGGTAGACCGCTCATTCTGCTTCGCACCGCTCGGGCGTTTCAAGGGCTGGTGCGGCTTGCACGTGGGACGATTTTAACGACTAATCCCACAAGGTACCGACATCGTTTTAAGGGGCAGCACTATGTCGCCAATCAAGATTTTACGCGGCCTTTTGAAAGGAAGCGACGCGTCGGCATCCGGGCGCCTGGAGGAGTACTTAGATAGCGTGCAGCCTTACGTGTCCTGGTATCCTTCGGCGGGTCACTGCTTCCGCGACTTGTTATACTGGCAATGGGTTGCTGACCATATAGAGCGGAAACCCTCAATATATATCCATACGGACTACGACTATAACCATAGGCTAAGGCCTGCCCGGGTTAGCAAGATATTCAATGACGGCCGCACTTCTGTGACCTTGCTCGCTATTCACCATCTGGCCGTCGATGTCGATGACGACGATTACTGCGTTAATCGCGGCTATGCCACTTCTCCAGAGCTTTCGAACCGCAATCCAGCCGCAGACCTTCTCGACGTAAAAGTGGCATCTAACGTGCTCGGAGAGATTAAGGCCTCCATTTTGTCTTTTATTGGGAGAATATCAACTTTTTGGAGAAGATTATACTTAAGCGTGGCCTGACCGTATCCCATATTTTCAAGGTTCGAGAGGGCTGCGGCTTAGGCGGAAATCGCAAGTCAGTGTCTGTGGCCTATGGCTTTTTGGGTAAGATGGGCTGCTGTTACTTGTTGGCTGACCAGGAAATCCACTTTGACTGGGATCTCTTCGACCGGCTGCGCGGCGCCCGAAACCTGCCAGCGTTTGCCGTGCGCAAAGTTACCGGTGTCGGGAATCCAAGCGGGTTCAAAACCGGGCTTTTCGCGATCTCGCACCAGTTGGGGGCCGCTTCGGATAAGACGATCACCTCCGCTCTAAGGACTATTGCACGCGGCAGCGGCTGGGAGCGAGGCTTGGCCAAACCACGACAGGCTCGACACTAGCCACTGGCCACTTCAAAAGATACTTACGAAGACTCGGCAGGAACGGCTAGAGCGGTTGATTCAGCGCTGTACCTAGCTTCGAGATTGCAGGATTTCGAGTCGAGAATGATCGCGGCAAGCGGCGTCGGTTCCCCGCTTCGCTGCTCCCTGACCGCCGGGCGAATTAATTTAAACCTGATCTCCATAAGCGCCGCCTCCTCGGCGCTGAGGCCCAGAAACTCCACTGCGTCACCGATTTCCCATCCGGCAGATTCCACCCGTTTCTTTGTCCGGTTATCCATCGTCATGATCTCTTCCGCGTCGCGCCGTCATAGTCTCGAAGGCGACTTTGGCAGCGCTTAATCAAGCCCGCCGGCCGCTTCTGGCTCTTTTTACTGAATACGTCGCCCTGCCGGTTGGCTTGCGCGATGTCGAACGGGGTACCAGATCGATCTTGAGGCAGGCTCCGAGCGCTCGCGCCGTCCTTGCCAACGTCTTGAGCGTGAGATTGTTCAGCTTGCCCGACTCGATCTGAGCAATCATCGGCTGACTCACGCCCAACCGCGCGGCTAGCGCTGCCTGGGTAAGGCCGCGACGTTTCCGCAAAGCAATCCCGCACAGATTGACCTGTAGCCGTCGTATGTTCGTCGAAGGTCCAGCCGGCCACCTGAGCAATACCTTATCATTTTGCAGGTGTCAGGCCGCGCACCTGCGGACGCACGAAAACAAAGGCCCCGCGATCGTCATCGCAGGGCCTCCGACTTCGCGCGTGAACGCCGCCAATTAGAACGGAACCTCTTCCGCCGACGGGATGGGCGGCTCCTCAATCGCGGCCGCGTCGGTCCGCTCCGCCGGCGGGGCGCCGAGGAACTGGACGCGGGTTGCGACGATCTCGGTGCGCTGGCG
>JAJPHI010000024.1 GCA_021325355.1 Pseudomonadota bacterium | reverse complement strand
TGGTCGAGCCATTAAGCCACCCACCGACAGGCACCATGGAGGGGAAGCAGTTCCAACACCAAACGACCCCTCATGGTGCCAAGAGCGGCTGAAAGTCTCCGAGTGCGATGCACCCGCCGTCCTGCGCCTTCCGCGTGGTGCCTATGAGGTGCCGTAACCGGATGAAAAACGCCGCACTACGGTGAAGACCTAGCCGCCGGTTTTCCTTGATTTTGTTGAGCTTTTCGCAGGGTCGTCGACGCTATTAGGGGCCGCAAGGTTATTCGTAATCAGCAGGTCGTCGGTTCGAATCCGACGGGTGGCTCCAGAAACGCCAACACAATCAAGCACTTTTGACGTTGGGCGGCTGGCCGATTCGACCACGTTCATTCTGTGTCACCACTGTGTCACCACCGGGAGAGGAAACCCGTCACCCTCACCGCTCACGACCTGCTGAATACTATTCAGCGGACGTTCTCTCCGTGCGCACACTTAGCTGACGGGTATCTTCGCCTTCTTTGTCAGACCGCTCTGTGGGATCGCCGACGCGCCCCTGCGGCTCAGGGTCGGCTCTAATATTCAAGATCGAAGGTTCCGAGGCCTCTCTCAATCAGCGCTCCGGTAATGGAACACGATGGCACAAAACAGTGATCAACTGACCCGCTACCAACGCCAACTCCTCCAAGAGATCGAGCAGATAGCCTCCATCGTTAAGCTCGATTACCAGGAGGCGTCCGCCTACGAGCCTGACGCACGAACGCCAGTCCTCGAGTTGATGAGGAGAAAGCTTGTCATTTGCGAGGTCGTGACCCGATACACGCTTGTCGATGAATATCTGAACGTGCGTCTGTGCCATTTCTTCTTTGGTCGAAAGAGAAGCTTCATCCGTCTCTGGAAGACGAAACGCTTCAAGCTCTTCAATCACCATGTGCTCGAAGAGCTTCCATTGATGGCCAAGCTCCGTTTCGCGAAGTCGATTGCTCCAATACCCAAATCGGTTGCCGCCGACATCGAGCGGCTGAACTCGCTACGCAATGGTTTGGCGCACGCTTTTTTTCCGGAGAATCTGAGGAAGTCCCGGCCTGAGTGGAAAGGAAAAAAGATCTTCACCCTTGAAGGCCTTCAGCTCTTCTTGGACGACATGGCAAAAATTGCTGCCTACTTTGTCCGCCTGTCCCCGGAAGAACTGGACGTGCTCTGAGCCTCGTTCCGGGACCTTCCTCTAAGATGGCGAGTCGGGGCGATCAATTTCGTATCGACCGCTCCACACGCGCAGCTTCCTTTCATTCGAGCTTCCCTTCCACTCGCCCTCTGCGTCTCTGACACTGATTGCCACTCGCGGCGGCAACCATACTTCGCGAACTCAAAGCGCATATCGCTTTGCGCTGCGCGTGGCACACAATCTGCTGACTCTCGCAAGCCGAGGAGCACCGATTTCACAGCGCGTGCTCTGATCGCTCGACATAAAGAACGGGACAACGGAAGGCACCAAATATGAGCGCAAATCCATACGTGCAGGGATGGCGAGAGTGGGGCGAGCGATACGCCGATCTCGTGCTCGGCAAGCGCAACTGGCAGATCGCAGCCGGCGGACTTCTTCTCGCTACGATCATCTTGGCTGCAGGTATGGTGTGGCTGTCGAGTCGCATTCGCTACGTCGTTTATGCAGTTGAAGTCGACAAGCTTGGTTACGCGCTCACCCAGGCGCAGCCACTTACAGCATCGTCGCCACCCGACGTAATCGATCTAATCGGACGCTATGAAGTGGCGTCATTCATCAGCCAGGCGCGCTCGGTATCGAGTGACCCTCAAGTCGAGCAGCGGGCACTCAACGCTTTACTAGCGCACACGCAAGGCGCGGCCGATCATTTTCTGGACGACTACTATCACTCGGATGACGCTGCTCATAACCCGTTCCAGATCGCACAAAAGCAGACCGTCACTGTACAGATCGACTCGATCCTTAAGATTTCTCCGAAGATTTACGAGGTTCGCTGGACGGAGGTGCGGCGCGATCTGAATGGGGCTGCGGCTGGTTCGCCAACGCACTGGGAAGCACAGCTCCAGACAAAGACTCTTCAGCCACGGGACAGTGACACGATCGTAAGCAATCCGCTCGGATTTTACGTGACGAACATCACGTGGACCGAGCAGCAGGATTAGAGACCCGGTCACCGAGGGAGGAGAGACCACGAAGAGGTCGGTTATCGCGGTATCCTTGGCATTGACGATGGGAGGGTGTGCCGCGTGGCCGGGCTGTATGCTCCACGCGAGAGAGTCAGGACATTTCCGCGAGGTCACGCGTCTCGATCTGGACCAGCCGGATCAGCTGCTGGTTCCAATCGCCCAGTCCGCGAGCGACTTGCTGTGCCACGGGAATCTCGAACTCGTAAAACGATGCGCGAATCCGAGCTGCAGAGCCTTCTTTTACGACACATCGAAGAACCACACACGCCGGTGGTGCAGCACGACCGGCTGTGGTAACCGCATGAGGGTTGCCGCTCACTATCGGCGGCACAGCGTACGCACCTAACCCCTTCGATCGCGAGGCCCGGAGCGATCCACCGATTGTATCCGCCGTATTTCATCTTTGAAGATGCAGAGCGCGTCCTCCGCTTCCCAAGGCGTGAGGCTTTGAAATGCCCGAGGTAGTTCATGCATCTCGATCGCCATGCGCCCTGCTGTGGGAAGGCCAACTGCCGCAGCACCCTTGCGGGTGCCAGCGTGCAGGTAAACTCGTTCCGGCTTGCGTCCGAGCCGAGCGCCGATTCGTAGCGCAAAGTCATATTGCGCCAGAGGCCCGATTCCACGCACCGCTCCAGCGATTTGTTGTATGACCTGAAGCAGATCGGCAAAACTGCGCGAGCTAGTGAGCGCGCTAGCACCTCGGACCAGCCTGGCCGCAGCCAGCCTTAGAGCCTCCTTCGGTATTCTGCGCTGATGCGCGTGCCTTCTACCGCATCTATCGGTTGACGACACAGCCAAGAGTATCGCCTCTTCAACACTTCGGGTCCGCCTTCCATAAAAGCGCAAGTCATTGCCCAGCTCGATTTGATGGTCTCGCCTATAAGACTGTACGACCTGCCGCAGCGTTGATGGTCTAGGTAACTTCCTGCCACTCAGAGATCGAAGACAGGAAGCAGATCCGCCGCCGCTCTGTTTTCCAGTCTCGCCCTTTAGCCCGGACATTTTCGATCTTACGGTCCCGTGTTTGTAACTGTGCTCGACCCAGCGGTTGCCGGTGACAGTGAATAGCATATACGTGCGTGCCGATTTTGTACATGCACACTTCGCGACGCGCAGGCCAGGCTCTTCGGAAACTTTGGCCCGTGTGCTCGCAGGACATCCGAGGACATAGGCAGGCACTCACGTTGCACTCCATAGCGTCGGACAAAGCGGTTTGTGGGCTGGACGTGGGAGGTCCCTTCATTTCAACAAGGAGGCACATTCCAATGCCCGAACTGGAGAATCCCGACAGGAAACAGACCGAAGAGGTGCGAGCAATTCTCGCCGGTTATTTTGACACCGAAGGAATTGGCGCAAGCGCTAGGAGTTTCAGAGCGCACTATTGCCCGAAGGCATCATTTCCGAGAAGGTCCGCCGCGCGTCGAAATCGGCCGGAAGGTATCCATACTGTGTCCGTATGCGAACCAGACCTGTTGATCCGGCGCTCCCAGGGACCTGCTGATCAAAATCAGCAGGCGTCGAACCGAACGTTAGCTGCATCGCGCACACGTTCGGAATTGCGATGTCGGTTTCCGCGGTCAGGCCCTTGCCGGGTTCGGTATCGATCAAATCGCGCCAGGAGACGCAACGGTGGAGCGCGATAGCGCAGGCGCCGCGCCTCGCAAGACGGATTCGCCGGGAAGCGGGAGCGTTGCCGCGATTGAGCCACCGGGATTATGGAGCATAAAGCGCGTGCGATTCTTCGTCGACGGCAGGATGCAGAACCGCAGGCGCCTGGACCATCAGCGAAATACCGCATAACTCAACGTCAGGAGCCAGCCGGTGACGTCTTTAGCGAAATGAGCGGCGCTGGCTTTCGGCGTCGGCGGCCTTCAGCCAGTATGGTCGAATGATAAAGTGCGCGGTACCAATTTCTGGCGGCGGACCAATCCGGGCAAAAAGGTGCCTGAGCGCAGCTTCGAGATAAGGGAGTTCGCGATTCGTTTTCCAAAACATAGGGTCGAACGTGAGGTTTGATTACGGGTCCACGCAATGGCAAACACGGCTTCAACTGGCATCAGCGCGACCATGACGGTGGGACAGGAATCGGTCCTGCGCCGGCTCTCCTTTCTCGACCGGTTCCTTACCCTTTGGATCTTTCTGGCGATGGTCGCGGGCGTGGCGCTCGGTGCGGCATTTCCGGAAGTCAAAACAATCTTCGACCGCATGAGTGCAGGGACGACCTCGATACCGATCGCGCTTGGACTGATTCTCATGATGTATCCGCCGCTCGCGAAGGTAAACTACGACGAGCTTGGTGACGTCTTCCGTGATCTGAAGATACTCACTTTGTCGATGGTGCAGAACTGGATCATCGGACCCGTACTGATGTTCGCTCTCGCCGTTGCCTTTTTGCGTGATCGTCCCGAATACATGGTCGGTCTCATTCTGATCGGCCTCGCGCGCTGTATCGCGATGGTCATCGTATGGAACGACCTGGCGGCCGGCGACCCGGACTATTGCGCCGGCCTCGTTGCCTTCAATTCGATTTTTCAGGTGCTGTTCTTTTCGCTCTACGCCTATGTGTTTATCACGGTGTTGCCGCGCCGACTTGGCCTCGGCGGCGCTATTGTGCATGTCACGATTGGTCAGATCGCGGAAAGCGTCGCTATCTATCTGGGCATTCCCTTCGTCGCCGGTTTCATGAGCTGGGGCGTCCTGACGAGAACCCGGGGCAGGACCTGGTATCGGCAGCGTTTCATTCCGCGCATTAGTCCGCTTACTCTCACGTTCCTGCTGTTTACGATCGTCGTGATGTTCTCGATCAAGGGGGCCGCGATCGTGCGCCTGCCCTTCGACGTCGTGCGTGTCGCGGTTCCACTGTTACTGTATTTCGCGATCATGTTTGCGGTTTCGTTCGTGCTGAGCCGCCGCGTGGGCGCCAGTTACCCGCAGTGCGCGACGCTTTCCTTCACCGCGGCGTCCAACAATTTCGAGTTGGCAATCGCGGTTGCGGTGGCAACTTTCGGAATTGATAGCGGCGCGGCTTTTGCCGCCGTTATCGGGCCGCTGATCGAGGTGCCGGTCATGATCGGGTTGGTCGAGGTCTCACGCTGGGCGCGCCGGGCGCTCTTTTGACGCGTCAGAGCTCGCCCCGCGATAACGACTGACGGAAGGCATCTTTCCCGCCCCTCCTATCGTCGTCGCCGGCCATGATAGATTATCCACTCAGGTTTGTCGCCGGCGGTGAACGGGAATGGCAGCCGAGCTTAATGAACGTTTGTTGTATCAGATGGACGCCTATTGGCGTGCAGCGAACTATCTGTCAGTTGGTCAGATTTATCTGATGGCAAATCCGTTACTCAAAACCCCTTTGCAGCGCGAGCAAATCAAACCGCGACTGCTGGGCCATTGGGGAACGACGCCCGGACTCAACTTTCTCTATGTGCATCTTAACCGGATCATCAAAAGCCACGACCTCGACATGATATATGTCATCGGTCCGGGACACGGCGGTCCGGCGCTGGTCGCTCAAGCCTATCTCGAAGGTACCTACAGCGAGGTTTACCCTGAGGTTTCTCAGGACGAAGAGGGGATGCGCCGGCTGTTCATGCGCTTCAGCTTCCCCGGCGGCATCCCGAGCCACGTCTCGCCCGAGACTCCGGGCTCGATTCACGAAGGCGGCGAACTGGGCTATGCGCTATCTCATGCTTACGGCGCGGCATTCGACAATCCTGAGCTGATCGTTGCCTGCGTGGTCGGCGATGGCGAAGCGGAAACCGGTCCGGCGGCCACGGGATGGCATGGCAATAAATTTCTGAATCCTGTGCGGGACGGCTGCGTTCTGCCGATTCTGCATCTGAACGGTTACAAGATCGCCAACCCCTGCTTCCTTGCCCGCATTCCTCACGACGAGCTGCAAAAGCTGTTTGAGGGCTATGGGTATAAGCCCTACTTCGTCGAAGGTCATGAGCCGCTCAAGATGCATCAGGCGATGGCGGCTACGCTTGATGCGGTCGTTTCCGAAATTCGCGCGATCCAGAGGCAGGCGCGGACGAAGGGCTTCAGCGGCCGCCCGACGTGGCCGATGATCATTCTGCGCTCGCCCAAAGGCTGGACCGGCCCGAAGGAGGTGGACGGCCGGAAAACGGAAGATTACTGGCGCAGCCATCAGGTGCCGATCAGCGACATGGACAAGCCTGAGCACATCAGGCTGCTGGAAGCGTGGATGAAGAGCTATCGGCCGGAGGAACTGTTCGACGCGAATGGAACCTTTCAGTCGGAGCTGGCGGCGCTTGCGCCGGCGGGCCCTCGCCGGATGAGCGCTAATCCGCACGCGAACGGCGGGTTGCTGTTGCGTGACCTGCAACTGCCGGACTTTCGCGACTACGCGATCGCGGTGCCGGCGGCGGGCGCGGTTTTCGTCGAGGGCACCGAGGTGCAGGGCAGGTTTCTCCGCGATGTGATGAAGTTGAATCTGGCGCACAGCAACTTCCGTATTTTCAGTCCCGACGAAAACAACTCGAATCGATGGCAGGATATACTTGAAGTAACCAACCGCGCCTATGTTGCCGAGATTCTGCCGGATGACGATCGCCTGTCACCCGACGGCCGCGTGCTGGAAGTCCTCAGTGAGCATCAGTGTCAGGGCTGGCTCGAAGGTTACCTGCTGACCGGCCGTCACGGCTTTTTCAGTTGTTATGAGGCGTTTATTCACATCGTCGATTCCATGGTCAACCAGCATGCCAAGTGGCTGAAGGTCTGCAAGCAGATACCATGGCGGCGGCCGATTGCCTCACTGAATTACCTTTTGAGTTCACATGTCTGGCGTCAGGATCACAACGGCTTTTCGCATCAGGACCCGGGATTTATCGATTTGGTGGTCAACAAGAAGGCGGATATCGTACGAATTTATCTGCCTCCCGATGCGAACTGTCTATTGTCGGTGACCGATCATTGTTTGCGCAGCCGAAACTATATCAACGTTATTGTCGCCGGTAAGCAGCCGGCGCCGCAGTGGCTGACGATGGATGAGGCGATCAAGCACTGCACGCGGGGAGTCAGTATCTGGGAGTGGGCTTCCAACGACCGGGGTGGCGAACCGGACGTGGTGATGGCCTGCTGCGGCGATGTTCCCACGTTGGAAACGCTCGCGGCGGTTGATTTGCTGCGCACATACCTGCCGGAGCTCAGGGTGCGCGTGGTGAATATCGTCGATCTGATGACGCTACAGCCGTCAAACGAGCATCCGCATGGTCTCTCGGACAGCGAGTTCAACGCGTTGTTTACGACGGACAAACCGATTATTTTTGCGTTTCACGGCTATCCGTGGTTGATCCATCGTCTGACCTATCGACGCGCGGGCCATGATAACCTGCACGTGCGCGGATACATTGAAGAAGGCACCACCACCACGCCTTTTGATATGGTAGTGCTTAATCGGATGGACCGCTTTTCATTAGTCAACGACGTGATTGACCGGGTGCCCAACCTGGCCGGGCGGGCGGCCTATACGAGGCAGGCGATGCGCGATCGGCTGATCGAGCATAAGCAGTACATCAGAAGATACGGCGACGACATGCCGGAGATACGTGATTGGCGATGGCGCGGGGCGGGAGTGCCGAAGGACGCTCGCCCGCGGGATACCTCAGCCGACAATCTGTAGCGCGGACGGCTTCATTCAATGCAGCAAAGTACTACTTTGCGGACCATGCAAGGAAGTATGCTTTAACGGTCGGCGGTATGGATGTGGGCAGGCACGACCGGACGCCGGAGTTGGTCAACGGCCGCGCAGGCGATCCAGCATGATCGCGGCAGCGGCGCGCACGGAAAGATGATTATAAGCTCCGGGGCCGTTAATCGGCGCGAGGATTAAGTCAGCGCGATCGCGCATCGGGGGCGCGAGGCCGAAGCCGGTTCCGAGCATCAGCATCACCGGCGCGGCCGCTTCGAGGTTGAGTTGCGCGCGTAACGTCGCGAAGTCGATGCCGTTTTGCGCGCGCGCCGAGGTGTAGGCGAGTCGTGGCGCGGCACCGCTGAGAGTTTGCGCGGCGGCCGCGGCATCGTCGAGATTCGCCACCACCTCGATCAGGTCGAGGGCCTCGCGGCGACGCGAATCGAACAGGCGGCCATGGTCGAAGCGCCAATGATTGATAACTTTGACGGCAAAGTCGCGTTGTTCGGCGAGCGGATGGATTACATAAAACGCGCGCACGTCGTAGGTGCGGGCCGAGCGTGCGATATCGTGCAGATCGAGACTGGTGATCATCGAAGTGATGGTGCGGCCGTTGCGATCGAGCACCGGGTAGTGGATTAACGCGACGAAAAGGTCGGCCATCAGGATTTCTCACGGCGGGCGCTGAGGTCGGGGCGGCGCGTGGCGGTGCGCCGCCGGGCCTGCTCCTCGCGCCATCGCCGGATTCTGCCGTGATCGCCGCTGAGGAGCACTTCCGGTACGCGCATCCCGCGAAATTCCTCCGGACGCGTGTACTGCGGGTATTCGAGGAGCGTCGCATCGGCGAACGATTCTTCGGTCAGCGACTGCGGATTGCCGAGCACACCCGGGAGCAGACGCGCCACCGCTTCGACCACTACCATGGCCGGCAGTTCGCCGCCGCTCAGCACGTAGTCGCCGATCGAGATTTCGCGATCGACCAGGCTGCGGACCCGTTCATCAAAACCTTCGTAACGTCCGGCGATCAGGATCAGTCCGTGATGGCCGGCGAGCTCACGCACGATGGTCTGGGTCAGCGGTTCACCCTGGGGAGTCATGAGGAGCGCGCAAAGATCGCGATTGCCGGCGCGCACGGCGTCGAGGGCTGCCGCGATTGGCTCGGGCCGCATCACCATCCCGCTGCCGCCGCCGTAAGGAGTGTCGTCAACCTGGCGATAGGCGCCGAGGCCGTACTCACGCAGATCGTGGGTCGTGATCGTGATCAGGCCGCGCGCGCGTGCGCGGCCGACAAGGCCATGCTCGAGCGCCGCGAACATCGCGGGAAACAGCGTAATGACGTGAAATTCAATCACCGGCCGGCTATTTACCGTCCACGATGGCGCATTTGGCTGTTCGGTGGAAGCCCGCTGCAATGCTCAGCATCCGGCAGGCGGGGCCGGTTCGTCCGTTACCCGCATGTGGATCAACTCACAGCGAACGCGGCTGAAGCATTCGCCAGACGCGCACGCCGAGCGGATAAATCTCGCTCAAGACGCGATAGCCGAAGCGGCTGTAGTACGCGACATTGGCTTCAGTCGCGGTCTCCAGATAGACGCCGGCGAATTCGCCGCGCAGCAGCGCCTGCTCCCGCAAAAAGTCGAGAATCGCTGAACCGAAATGGCGCCGTTGCAGAACCGGCTCGACGCCAAGGATGTTCAAATAGATATGGGGCTCGGGAGGACGGTTGCGGGTCAATGTATCGAGGAGCGAGAGCGCGCGCATGAAACCGTTCCATCCGAGCGCACGCAGCAACTCGGGCACGAGCGGCAGGCCGTGAAGGACCACGCTGGCCGCAGCTTGCGGACGGGCGACCTGTTCAACTATCGCGGCCGCGGCAACCTGACCGTCATTGATGATGCCGAGAGTCGGCTGCCCGCTGCCGCGATGGCCGCGCAGAATCACGCCGAACAGTCCGGTCATGCGACGCACGGTATCGAGCGATTCACCGGGCGGCATCAGCGCACGGATAAGGGGATCGTCGACGAATGCCCGCGCCAATACGGCGGCCGCCGCCGGATGCTGATCCGGAAACAGCAGCGCAACCCGGGGTCGGTCCGCGTCAGCCATGGCAGTAGCTCACGCTACGCCCGAGAGAATGTCTCTCGCGCGCTTGAGGTCGGCGGCGATTTGCGTCGCCAGCTCACCGGCCGAAGCAAATTTGCGCTCCGGCCGGATGCGTTCGATGAGCTCCAGTTTGACTTCCGTTCCGTAGATATCGCGATCGAAGTTGAAGATGTGGGTTTCGAAGGTGCGCTCAGGTTCGGCAAACGTCGGGCGCATCCCGATATTCGTGATGGACGGGAAGGACTCACCGCCGAGCAGCAGGCGCGTCGCATAGACCCCGTCCGGGGGGATGCATTCCGTGCGGGGTGCGATGTTGGCGGTGGGGAAGCCGATCGTGCGCCCGCGTTCGCGGCCATGCACGACAGGACCACGCAGAAAATGTGGCCGACCGAGCATCATGGCCGCGCGCCGCAAATCGCCCCCGGTGATCGCTTCGCGCACAGACGTTGAGCTGACCTCGATCGTACCGACCTTGATCGGACCGACGACGATCACGTCGAAGCCAAGTTCAACGCCCAACTTTTCCATCATCGCGGCATTGCCCGCGCGATCGTGGCCGAAACTCATGCTGTAGCCCACGACCACGGTGCGTGCGCCGATCCGACCGCGAATATACTCGGCCGCAAACTGGCGCGGCGTGAGACGACTCAGTTCGAGCGTGAAATCGAGCACGATGACGCCGTCGAGACCCGACGATTGCAGCAGCTCGAACTTGTCCTCGCGCGTCAGGATAAGCCGCGGCGCACGTTCGGGGGCAAGGACCTTCGCCGGCATCGGGTCAAAAGTGAGGGCGTACGCCTGGCGCGAACTTTCACGGGCGATCGCGATGGCCCGTCGGAGGATCGCCTGATGGCCGATATGAACGCCATCGAAGTTGCCCATCGCGACCACCGCGGGCGGATTCCGGTCGAGTTCGTTGAGATTGCTGATTACACGCATCGGATAAGCGCGGCCAGGGTCTTTAGGGCACCCGCTGTTAGGACGTCAACGAAGCCATCATGGATTTCGCGGCGGGGGCCTCCGGGGAGTTCGGATGATCCGTTAGAAGCTTCTGCAGGGTCAGGCGCGCGTCGATCGGGTCATTGATTTTGGTAAAGGCCTGCGCTTCGCGCAGGAGCGCCGAGCTGGTGTACTTGCCCTCCGGGAACCGCATCGTGAGATCGTTGAATTGCAGTATGGCTTTCTCGCTTTGACCCAACTCATAGAGCGCATTGCCGGAAAAATACTCGGCCGGTTCGCTCAGATCGGATTTGGGGTAGCGGCGCTGGAGATCCTGCAATTTGGCCAAGCCCTGGGCGTAGCGGCCGGCGGTCAGATCGGCCAGCCCCGCTCGATACAGCTTGGCGCCCGGGGCATTCGGCGTCGCGTCGAGCTGCTGTTTGGCTTCGTCCTGCCACGGGGGCAGCGGTGCCGGTTGTGGTGCGGTTTCCGGCGCGGCCGGGGTTGGCGGCGTCGCCGCGGCCATCTCCGATGAAGGCGGCATCGCGGTCGTATTTTCGGCGCCACCTGCCGCAGCCCCGGTAGCGGCGCCGTTATCATTCTCTGGGGCTGCGTTTTCATCCTCGGCGGCGGGACTTGCTTCGGCGCCCGGACTGGCGGTAGCGCCCGGGCTTGCCGCGGCGCCCGATTGAGTTCCGGCATCGGCAATCGCCGCCGCCTCACTGGTGGGTGGGGATGGCGGCGCTTGGCTCGGCGGCGGGTTGGGCCTGGCCGGCGGCGTGGCGGAAGTCATCTGGTTGTGTTCGAGTTCCGCGATACGGTCGTTTTCCTGCGCCACCTGTTGTTGCAGCGCTTCGATCTGCTGGCGGTCATTGGCGATCAGTTCGCGCAGGGACGATTCGTCTTCCTGCGACGCCTGCGGTTGGGCGGCCTCCATCGGCGTGCAGGCGGCGAGCGTCGCGGCCGCAATTACGGCCAGGCCCCACAGCCGCCATCGCGAGACCTGCAGCGTCATTGTGTAACCGCAAAATGATCGCGACGGTTTTGGGCGTAGCAATCTTCGGTATCCTCGGTACACAAGGGCAGCTCCTTGCCGTAGCTGATGGTTGACAACCGGTCCGCGGCGATTCCGAGCGTCTGCAGGTAATCCTTCGCGGCCTGCGCGCGCCGGGCGCCCAGCGCCAGATTGTATTCCTCTGAGCCGCGCGCGTCACAGTGCCCCTCGATCTGCACTTTGGCTTGAGGGTTCTTCTCCAGCCAGTCGGCGTTCGCCCGCAGGATATCGCCGTCTTCGGGGCGGACGGTATAGGAATCGTAATCGAAATGGATGTCGCTCAAGGGTCCCTGTCCCTGGCCGAGGGTCCCTTTCTGGAACTGGCTGAGCGAACTGCCATTAGTCCCGCCGAGTCCCTCCTGGCCCAGCCCCGGTTGCGAACCGGCATTAGCCCCCGCGTTGGTCTCGGGCTTTTTCGACGAGCATCCCCAGAGCACAATCACGAGAAGCGCAACCAGCGGAACGATGCGCCTGGCTGCGGACGCCGCCTCATTCGCCGACCCACGCGGACAACGACGGGCTTGTGTCATCACCTTCTCCTTTCGTCAAATCGCCGGTAATCCTGCCGTCCGCCGCCAGCATCAGGTAGATCTGTGCCGATCCACCGCGCCGTGAACTGAAGGCGATATAGCGGCCGTCGGCTGACCAGGCCGGCCCCTGATTGTTACCCTCAGAAGTAAGCTGTTTGGGCGAACCGCCCGCGGCACTGATTTCCAAGATCTGGAAGCTTCCGCCGATACGGCTTTCGTAGGCAATTTTCTTGCAATCCGGCGACAGTGCCGGCGCCGTGTTGTAATTGCCCTGGTAGGTGATGCGATGGACGCTGCCGCCCGCGAGATCCATCGTATAGATCTGCGGATCCCCGCTGCGGTCGGAGGCGAAGGCGAGCAGGCTCCCGTTCGCGCATACTGCCGGATCGACGTTAAGCCCGTGCGTGGCGGTGAGGCTTTTCAACTCGCTGCCCTGGCTGTCGAGCAGATAGAGGTTGGTCGCGCCACCGCGCGAGTAAGCCGCGACGATGCGACCGTCGGCGGTAAGAACTCCGCCTACCGCCATCCCGAGCGACGGCGCAAGCGAAATTTCGGTGCGGCTCTGGGTATCGGCCAGGTACAGCATCGGGGTCATCGTCTTGTACGACAGATACAAAATATGGCGGCCGTCGCCGGAAATGTCGGGGAACAGATTGATCGTTGGGTTGTCGGTCAACCGCACCGGTGTCCCGCCGTCCAGCCAGGACGTGTAAATCTCCTTGAAGCGGCTGCCCCGGATACCAACGAAGGCCATCTTGGTTGCGAACGGACCCTTTTGGCCGGTGACCGCCTCCATCACGGCGTCGGCAAAGCGCCGCGCCATCTCGCTGACTTCATTCGGCACGCCATTGAACTTCCGCCCCATCATCCGGCGCTGCTGACCGACGTCGAACAGCAAGGCTTCGACCTGAACCTTGCCGGCGCTGCGGGTGACCGCGCCCTTCACCAGAAATTCGGCGTTGAGCGAGCTCCAGTCGCCGAAGTTGAATTGGCCGACGTCGTAGCCGGACGACTGGGCGTTCTCGATGTAGGAAGCGGGATCGATCAGACGAAAATATCCGGAAAGCGTCAGATCGCGCCGCAACGTATCAACGAAGACGGTGGAAACCTTATGGTCGTCATCGCCGGCGAGGTTCTTCAGGTCCGAGACCGCTATCGGCGAGACCTGTTCGGCGCCGACGATTTGTATCTTGATTGGCCCGGACCCGACCTGAGCATGGATGGCCGGCGCCGCTAGGAGACCGAGCAGCGTGAACATCAGGGCGATGACCAGCGCGCGCATGCGCGAGCCCCGGGATGACCGGAGCGGACGCGCTCGTACCAGGTCGATTTGGGGTCGATTCCGAAAAGTCACAGTTCTCAACAAACGCCTCAAGAATAACTGTCGGTCGTCGGCGCCGCTATAGTGAAGAGTTCAATTCGCCCAGTTTGAAGTCGGCCTCGACCCCTTGCGCGAACTGCGCTCGGTACTTGGCCGGAGGCGGCGGAAACGGCGCCGCCCGCCGGATCGCGCGCACGACCGAGTCGTCGAATGATGGGTCGTGGGAAGTCTGTTCAACCTTGATCGAGTTCAATGAACCGTCGGGATTTATCCCAAAACTGACCGTCGCGGTCAGATCCGGATTGCTGCCGAGGAAACTCCAGGCTTCCTTGATGCGTTTTTGCACGGTCTGATAGTACAGCAGAAATTCCGGGTCCTGTTGAATGCCGACGCTGCCGCTGCCGCCACCGAGGCCGTAGCCTTTACCCGCGCTTTCGACGTTGGCTACGGCGGGCCCGCCGCTTTCCGTCCCGTGCGCGGTCTTGGCTTTTTCCGCCTCGGCGCGCAGGGTCTTGAGATGCTCGGCCAGGAGCTCCTTGCGAATGTCAGCGAGCCGCTCGTCGACGCTCGGGGTAGCCTCAGTTCGGGCAACCGTCACCGCGCTTGAGGGTACGGGCACCGGACGACGCCGGCGGGCATTCCCGGGCGTCGGCGTGGGTGTGGGTCGCACGGCTATCGCTGGATGATGTTTGCGCGGCGTCGGACGCGGTTTCGGAGTCATTTTGACGGTCGGTCTTGCGGTTGGAGCAGGCGCAGGTGTCGGCGCGCGCGCCGCTTGAGGTGTCGGTGTGGGGGTCGGCGTCCTCGTCGGCGTAACGGTCGGACGGATCTCGTTCAGGGCGACGCCGCTTTCCTCCTCTTCGAGCGGGGGCGTTGGCGGCGGCGGAGGCGGACTCGCCTGTGGCTGCGGTTTGTGCGGCTGCGGAGCGCGTCCGGCCAGACGCGGCAGATGGGTTCCGAGATCGCCCGCGGGTAACTGGTCAACGATCCTGACCGTGTAACTCTGCGGCGCCTCCGGATGGGTGAACAGACGCGGCAGCACGTACAGCACCAGGTAGAAGAAGGCGGCGTGGCCGAGCGCCGAGGCCACGATGGCCAAGGCCATGCCGAAGCGCGCCCGCCGACCGTCAGCACCAAAAGATCGCGCGGGAGGCATTCCGTGGAGGCCGCAATCGAAGCCGCCTGCGGCGCTTAGTTACCGTGCGTGCGGCTGGGCGCGTCGGCGTCAGCATCCGGCATCTCCGTCACCATCCCGACGTTCTCGATGCCCGACGCTTTGATCGCGGCCATCATGCGGATGACGTCGCCATAAGGCACCTGCTGGTCCGCCCGCACGTAGACTTCGCGATCGGGGCGTTCCTGCGCGATAGCGGTGAGCTTCTGCGTAAGCTCGTCGGCCGTC
Source organism: Pseudomonadota bacterium (assembly GCA_021325355.1). GTDB lineage: Bacteria > Desulfobacterota > Binatia > Binatales > Binataceae > JAJPHI01. Next base: position 85,652 of record JAJPHI010000024.1, on the reverse strand, counting down.
ATCGGCGTGTCGTTAAGATAAATTCGGCGATCGCGCGTGATCGAGACGACGAACTGTTCTTCCTTGCCCTGGATCGCCGCCGCCTTGACCTTCGGCAGATCCACCTGGATACCCTGCTGGATAATCGGTGCCGTGACCATGAAGATGATCAGCAGCACGAGCATCACGTCGACGAGCGGCGTGACGTTGATCTGCGCCACGAGCGAGCCGCGCGGGCCTACCTCACCTGCCATCCGATGCCCCGCTTTTGACGATCGCTCACGAGAGGAAGTGACGTTCCGCGATGTTCAGGAATTCAGAGGTAAAGTTGTCCATCTCGGTCGCCAGCACGCGCACCCGGGTGGTGAGGAAGTTGTAGAACATCTGGGCCGGGATGGCGGCGACCAATCCGACAGCGGTCGTAATCAAGGCTTCGGCGATACCCGGCGCCACCGCCTGGATGCTCGAGGTATGGGTGGCGGCGAGACCGAGAAAGGCGGTCATGATGCCCCAAACCGTCCCGAACAGACCGATAAAAGGGCAGGTTGAACCGGTGGTGGCAAGGAAGGTGATGCCGGACTCGAGCTTGGTGAGCTCGATATTCGACTGCCGCCGCATCGCGCGCGCGACATTATCGACGCCGCCCAAATCGGTCGAGAACCCGCTCTCGGCGCCGACCGCCTGACGTTTGGCGCGGGTCAATTGGATCAGCTCCTGATAGCCCGCCCGGAACACCTGCGCGATTGGACTGTGAGTCATCCCGACGCTGGCATTATGGATTGCAGCGAGGTTCTTCGATTCCCAGAAGATCGCGGTGAAGCGCTCCGATTCGCGTCGTGCGCGTGAAATCTGCACGAATTTATAAAGAATGATGCCCCAGCAGCCGACCGAAAAGGCCACCAGAAGCCATAGCACCGCCTGCACCACGGGACCGGTACCGAGTATCAACTCGGAAGCGCTCAAACCGTTGGCGCCGTTCACCGGCAATCCCCGCGATTGAACATCACCGCGTCCAAACCACTTTAATTATTTCGGCGCCGGACCCCCATGTCAATTTTGCGCGGGCCGCCCGCCTGTGGACAAGCGATGCGGCGCGTGGCCGCGCGCGTGCGCAGGCGGAAGGGCTTTGCTAGGCTGCGGCTGCGAGGAGACAAGCGGGGTGCGGGTTATTCTGATTGGGCAGGCGGCGTTCGCCGAACGCGCGCTGGAGCTTCTGCAGGCGCGCGGCGAAGAGGTGGTCCAGGTCTTCGCGCCGCCGGAAGCGGCCGGTGCGCGACCGGATCCGCTGGCGGCGCGGGCGCTCAAGCTCGGACTGCCGCTCAGTCAACCACCCTCGTACAAGACCGACGACGTTTATCATCAGGTCAAAGCGCTCGAGGCCGATTTACTCATTATGGCCTTCGTCACCCTGATCGTGCCCGAGCGAATCCTCTACGCGCCGCGCTACCAGTCGATCTGTTTTCATCCGTCACTGCTCCCGCGCCATCGCGGAGCGAGCGCCATCAACTGGACGCTTATCCAGGGCGACACCGAGACCGGCATAACCTGGTTCTGGCCCGACGCCGGCATCGACACCGGGCCGATTCTCGTGCAGCGCCGGGTTCCGATCCGGCCGGATGACACCACCGGTTCGCTCTATTTCGAGAAGCTTTTTCCGCTTGGCATCGATGCGCTCAACGAAGCTTTGGATCTCATCAAGGCGGGCGCGGCGCCGCGCATTCAGCAGGATGAAAGCCAGGCGACCTACGAACCCATCTGTCGCGACGAGCATGCGCGGATCGATTTCAATCGTCCGGCGCGTGAAGTTCACGATCTCATTCGCGGATGCGATCCGCAGCCGGGCGCCTTCGCTTCCTTTGGCGATCATCAGGTGCGGCTTTACGAGCCGCATCTCGAGGTGATCGAGAATCAGCGAGCGCAGCCGGGCACGGTCCTTCAGTTGGATGATTCGGGGATGCATCTCGCGCTGCGCGGCGGGCGTTTGATCGTCCGGCGCGCGCGGCTCGACGCGAACGGGAAAAAAGCCGCACCCGGCGAACTGGCCGCAGCCATCGGGCTCGGCGTCGGCCAGCGGCTGCAGTGAAGATGGCGCAGAGCTGAAGAAGGTAGGCGCAACCAGTATCTTTTTTTATTCATCCGATCCAAAGTTGTCCTGAATGGAGGCAGAAGCGAAGCCGCTTGCGGCGACGGCATCCGCGCCGCCGGCGCCGGCGGCACCCGAACACACCCACAAGTGGATCATCGCCGTGGCGGTGATCCTGTGCACCATCCTCGAGGTCCTTGACAGTTCCATCGTCAACGTCGCCTTGCCTCACATGCAGGGCAGCTTTTCGGCGACGATCGACGAGGTGACGTGGGTGGTTACCACCTACCTGGTCGCCGCCGGCATCATGATCCCGACCACCGGATGGATTGCCGGGCAGTTCGGCCGCAAGAATTACTTTCTCATCTCGATTACCGCCTTTGTCATTTCATCGGCGATGTGCGGAGCGGCCCGGACGCTCGACCAGATGGTGGCATTTCGCTTCCTGCAGGGCATCGCGGGAGCCGCGTTACAACCGCTCTCGCAGGCGATCCTGATGGAGACCTTTCCACCCAACGAGCAGACCCTCGCGATGGCGGTATGGGGACTCGGCCTGATGGTCGCGCCGATCATGGGTCCGACGGTCGGCGGCTACATTACCGATAACTGGAACTGGCGGTGGAACTTTTATATCAACGTGCCGATCGGTATCGGCGCCGCCTTCATGGTGTCAACCTTCGTGCACGATCCCTCCTATCTGCAGCGGCTCAAGGGTAAGGGTCGCGCCGACTGGCTGGGAATCGTCTGCCTCGTCGTCTCGCTTGGTCTGGGCGAGATTGTAATGGACCGTGGCGACCGTTCGGATTGGTTTGCGGCGCCGTGGGTCTGGTACTCGTCGCTCATCGCGCTGGTCGCGTTTGCCACGCTGATCGTTCACGAATGGCGCATCCCGGATCCGATCGTGCACGTGCGGATTCTGAAGAATCGGAACTTTGCGGTGCCGACCGTTCTGCTGATTCTGATGACCTTCACGGCGTACGGCATGACGATCCTGAACCCCATCTTCTTGCAGGAGCTGTTGGGCTATACGGCATGGAAGGCGGGCCTCGCCATGGCGCCGCGCGGGATGGGCGTGATGGCGTCGATGTTTCTGCTCGGCGGCATCGCGAAAAAAGGCTATGACACGCGCCCGTTGGTCATCTTCGGATTCTTTTTGATCGGCTTCTCGGCCTGGATGCTCGGCGGTCTGGACCTCACCATGTCGATGTCGAATTTTATCTGGCCGACGGTGACCCAGGGGATCGGCATGGGGCTGGTGTTCCCGAATCTCTCGGCTTCGGCGCTGAGCTCGATTCCGCGCGAGCAGATGGGCTATGCGGCAAGCCTTTATTCGATGACGCGCAACGTCGGCGGTTCGATTGGCACCTCGGTGCTGACCACCCTGCTGGTGCGTCGCGAGCAGGTCAATCAGAGCCGCCTCGTCGAGCACGTCTCGCCCTTCAGTGCCTGGGACCTCAGTCGCTCGTCGTCGGGATTGCCGGGGGCGATCCACTTCAATTACATGAACGAGCTGGTGACGGGACAGAAGCAGGGCCTCGCGATGCTTTACGGCAGCGTGCAAAGTCAGGCCACGATGCTGTCGCTGAACAACATCTATCGCACGCTCAGTATCGTGATGATCCTTGCGATCTCACTCTGTTTCATGTTGCCGCGTCCCCGCGCCGGGCGCGCGGTTGAAGCCCATTAGCGGCGCCCCGTTGGCGGGTCAGCGTTCGCCCGCGTCAGTTCTGACGGTCGCTTCGCGAAGACCCGCCGCAGCCGGCCACCTGCCCGCAGCGCCGTCTCTTGCGAGACCGCAAGCTCGCGCGCCCGGTCGAAGTTTCCCGACGTCGGCCAATCTTCTACCGATTGCGGCTTGTGCTAAGGTTGGGGCGCTTCCACAACAACGTCGTGACGAGGTGAGACCATGGGACCACTGAGCGGTTACAAAGTGATTGAGTTTGCGGGTATCGGACCGGCGCCGATGTGCGCGATGTTGTTATCGGACCTCGGCGCCGAAGTCCTCAGAATCGATCGCACCGCCGATGCTGGCCTCGGCATCTCGGTCCAGACCAAGTACAGCCTGCTTAATCGGGGCCGGCGCTCCCTTGCCTTCGACCTCAAAAAACCTGAAGCCACGGCAGCGGTTCTCCGCCTGATCGAAAAGGCCGACGCGCTTATCGAAGGGTTTCGGCCGGGCGTGATGGAGCGGCTGGGACTCGGACCCGACATCTGTCTGGAGCGCAATCCACGGCTCGTCTATGGCCGGATGACTGGATGGGGACAGGACGGGCCGCTCGCCCAGGCGGCTGGCCACGACATCAATTATATTGCGCTGACCGGCGCGCTGAATGCTATCGGACGACGCGGTGAAGCGCCGGTACCGCCGCTCAATCTCATCGGCGATTTCGGCGGCGGCGCGTTGTATCTGGCATTCGGCCTGGTAGCCGGCCTGCTCGAGGCGCAGAAATCCGGCAAGGGACAGGTGATCGATGTCGCGATGATCGATGGCGCAGCGTCGCTGATGACGGCGATTTACGGGATGCACGGCGCGGGTTTCTGGAACGACGAGCGGGGCACCAATGTGCTCGATACCGGTGCCCATTACTACGATGTATACGAAACCGCCGACGGCAAGTACATTTCAATCGGCTCCATCGAGACGAAGTTTTACGAGGAATTGCTGGAGAAATCGGGACTCAAGGCCGAGGAGCTCGCCCCACAGAACGACCGCAAGTCGTGGCCGCAGATGAAAGAGCGCGTGGCCGCGCTGTTCAAAACCAAAACCCGCGACGAATGGTGCCGGATCATGGAAGGCAGCGATATCTGCTTCGCGCCGGTGCTCAGCATGAGCGAGGCGCCGCATCATCCCCATAACCAGCATCGCGGAACTTTCGTTGCTCCCGACGGGGTGGTGCAACCCGCCCCGGCGCCTCGCTTCAGCCGGACGCCCGGAGCGATCCAGCGGCCGCCGGCGCGACCGGGTGAGCATACCCTGGAAGCGCTGCGCGACTGGGGCTTCGCCGAGACCGAACTGGAGCGGCTTAAGGCCTGCGGAGCGATCGCGACGGCGTGACCCTAGCGCGGCCGCGTCACACGAATATCTGACGGCGCGCCGCCTGAGATGCTGCAGCTAAAACGGGCGCGAGTCACTTGGACTCGCGCCCGTTTCCTGTTGAGATCGAGTGGCGGCTATGCGCGATGCGCCAACGGACCGCGCAGCAGTTGGCCCGGAAGTGCGCCGGTATGCTCGTTGTTGCGCAGCAGTACCTGACCGTTCACCACGGTCGCCAGGATGCCCTCGGCCTTCTGCTTCAGGCGTCGCGCACCGGCCGGCAGATCATAAGTCAGCTCGGGGATTAGCGGCGTGACGCGATCGGGATCGAAGACCACGACGTCCGCCCAGTAGCCCTCGCGCAGCAGTCCGCGGCCATTGAGCCCCCAGTGCGAGGCCGGCACAAAGCTCATCATCCGCACAGCCTCTTCGAGGGTTATCGCCTGCTTCTCGCGCACCCAGTGGCTCAGCACGTGGGTCTGCAGTGACGAATCCATGATCTGCGAGACGTGCGCGCCGGAGTCCGAGAAGGTCACCACCGAGCGCGGATGCTTCATCATCTCGAGCACGTGGTTCTGATCCTCGTTGATGAGCGTCTGCAGGAAGAACTGCTTGAGGTTCTTCGCCAACGCCAGATCGATAATGACTTCGACCGGGTCCTTGCCGCTCTGTTCGGCGATTTCCGCGATCGAGGTGTAGGGCGGGGTGGCGCGATCAAGCGGGAACAGCCACCGGAAGCTCGACGTGCGGGCCTCCGGTCCGACCGCGCGATGCTCCTGCTTTTGATGTCCGGCTTCGATCAGTTTGCGCCGCATCTCCGGATTCCGCAGCGCCGCTTCCTGCTCGGCCAGCGGCCGCTTGCGCAAATCGCTCCACAGCGGCAGACGGTCGAACGGCATGCTGGTCTCGAAGGAGAGCAACACGTTGAGCGAGCGGCTGTGCACCTGGATGAACATCTTGCCGCCCGCCGCCGCGGTCTCGTCGGCGAGCCGGAAGTAGTTGCGCCAGTAGTCAGGGGCGCGCCGCGTGCTGAACATCCCGAAGGTCACGGGAACGCCGGTATCGACGGCGAGCGCCTTCAGCCGCGCGAGGTAATCGTTGAGCCGCTCGCCTTCGGTGCCGGTGTCCTCGCCGGCGATCTCGAAAATGCCGGCGCCCATCTCCCCCATGGTGCCGACCAGCTCACGCACTTCATGCCAATTTGCCAGGCGGCTCGCGACCGGATGGCCGTCGGGGGTCTGATGATTGCGCGTGCGCGACGTCGTGAAGCCGACGGCGCCCGCCTTGATCGCATTGCGCACCTCGGTCTTCATCAGCGCGAGGTCCTCGGCGGTGGCCTCCTCCTCGAACGCCCGCTGCCCCATCACATAGGTGCGCAAAGCGGAGTGGCCCATGTAGGCGGCATAATTGATGCCCTTGGGCTGGCGCTCGACCGCGGCGAGGTATTCGGGGAAGGTGGTCCAGGCCCACTTGATGCCCGCTTCCATCGCCTCCGGCGCGATATCTTCGGCGCGCTCGAGATTGCGCATCACCAGCAGCTTGTCCTTTTCCGCGCAGGGCGCCAGCGAAAATCCACAATTGCCCATCACGACCGAGGTGATGCCGTGCCAGCAGGAGCAGGTCCCGATGGGATCCCAGAAGACCTGCGCATCCATGTGGGTGTGGGCGTCGATGAAGCCGGGTGCAACGATATGCCCCTCAGCGTCGATGGTCTCTTTGGCGGAATCACGGATGCGGCCAATGGCGGCAATCCTGCCGCCGGCGATAGCCACGTCGGCGCGCACGCGCGGCAGGCCGGAGCCGTCAATCACCGTGCCATTACGGATCACCAGGTCGTACATAACTTCCCTCCAGGTTCTGGCGGGCGCCGTAGCGGATTGCACTTCGTGACGGCCGCTCCGCCGAGTGGATACTGATAGCGACTATCAGAATTTCTTATTCCAGACGTGGCGATATCGCAAGGTTAACCCCGCCCGACGCTAAAGGCGCCGCAGGCATCCGTCACGCGCGCGAACGCTTCCAAATCTCGCCGGCGCGCGAAGAAGACCGTCCCGGGCGACGATCTTCTTCGCGCATTTTGACCGGCTTCGGCGATCCGTTGCGACGGCCCGCGTCAGCCGCGATAGGTTCGGCGCCAGATGCGGCTCTGATGCTCGTGGTGTTCGTACAGGCGCTCCCGATGCATGAACCAGTCGGGATGGGATCTGATCTCGGCGCGCACCTCCGGATGCTGGCTCAGATAGTCGCGCAACTGCGGATGGTTCGCGAGATAGCCGGGGTTATCGATCAGACGTGGATCGTGCATCAGTTGCTGATCAATCGCCTCGTGATGATCAAGGAAGTCGTCAAAGTTGGCGACCTGCGGATTGGTCGGCGCGTTGACCGGATGGTACTCGTTTTCCGAACGCTCGAACTGATGCTCGCGCCACATCGTCCAGTAAGGATGCCGCTCGAGGTCGCCGTCGATTCCCGGATGATTGCGCAGGAAGGTCGCCAACTGCGGATGGGCCGCCAGGAACTGAGCGTCGCGCATCAGGCCCGGATTGGCATAGAGCTGCCGGGCAACTTCTGGATGCGCGTCGAGGTAATCGTCGAAAGCGTCGAGTTGCGCCCGCGTTATCTGGTAGTGCCCCTGTTCGAAGCGTTCAAAACGCGCCTCGCGGTTCATGAACCATCCCGGATTCTCGCGCAGCGCCGCCGCGATACCGCCGTGCGCCGCCAGGAATTCCCGCAGCTCGGGATGGCTGTTCAGAAACGCCGGGTTCCGGATCGCCCCCGGATCGCGATAGAGGTCGCGGGCGATGGCGGGATGCTGATCGAGAAAATTGTCGAAACGGGCAAGTTCGCCCCAGTTCAAGTCGCGATCGGGCAGATGCAGCGCGATCTGCGCCGGATACTCGATATCGGGATTGGTCGCCATCTGGGCGCCGGCCGGCGCGGCTATCGCGCACGCCAGCAATCCGCCCGCCGCGACCAGCGGTTTAAGCGAGCGCATGAATCGCGCCGCAGTTCCATTGTTGTCCTTTGGTTTCATTGGCCTCTTGCTCCCCAAAAATGCCTCCTCACTAGCGATCTAGACGCTGCCTTGCGGTCAGCGTTTACATCGCGGCCACGGGGCTCGCAGCGTGACTTCGCGAGCCTGCGCGGCCCAAACTCCCTGCGTCAGCGGAGGCGGGCGTAGGCCACGACGTCGTTGCCGAAACCGGAGATGGACAATTGTCCGTTGGACGGCTTACACGCCACGGCGCTGGGCGCAGTAGCGTCGGTGCACAGCACGACATTGCTGGTGTCGGTGAAACAGGGATCGGACACCGTGCTCTTGCCGTTGACCAGCGCGGCCTGACCCGCGCAATTCGCGCCGGAGGACATCGTGAAGCCGCCCAACGGGCCCCAGGAACTCATGCTGGTTGGCGGCGGCGTCGGCGCGGGCGGAATCTGGACGCATCCGTATACCGGTAGGGCGATCGATATTGTCAGGAGCAGGCGCCGCATCGCGTAAGTGATCCTCCGCAGCCAAAATCAGGCACCATCCATACCCTGTCAAGCGGAGCGGTGCGAGCTCAGCCATTCGGGTGATGTCGCACCGACGAGGCGGCCCGGCCAAAGGCGATCGCCGTTATACCGCGCCTGCTCGAGGCTTCCACGCCACCCCGGCGAGAGCAGCGATGCGCCGCATGTCGATGCAGGCTTCCCACCAGTCGGCGAGGCTATCGTACGTCGCGCGGCGTTCCGTCTCGACGTCCTCGGCCGGCCTGCTCTCGAGCGGCGCCAAACCCTTGCTCGCGCGCACGGCGTTGATCAGGTGGCGGCGGAAGGCGGGCGCGTCGAACAAGCCATGGATCGAGCTCCCGAAAACGCGTCCGTCTGCTGATGCGAGCCCCTCGAGTTCGCTGGCAACGCGGCCGTCGCGCTCGATAATCTTGAAGACGGCGTTGCGTTCGTTCACGCCATGGATTCGGCCGGCGTGAATTTCATATCCGGCGACCACGAGATTCGTCGCCCGATGGACCGCGCGGACCGTCCGCGTCAGCTTTTCCGGGTCGAAGATCGTTTCAACCGAAAGCAAGCCGAGGCCAGCCGTTTCAGGCTCCGCACTCTCGACATGATCGCGATCGATGATGCGCCGCCCGAGCATCTGGTAACCGCCGCAGACGCCGACGATCCATGCGCCGGCAGCACGCTGGCGGTTGAGCCATTCCTCCCAGCCGGCGGCGCGCAACCAGGCGAGATCGTCCACCGTCGCCTTGGTGCCGGGCAGGATTACCAGGTCGAGCGCCGGAGCTGAACCGGGATCGCGCAGGTAGTGGACGCTCACGTCCGGCTCTTTGTCGAGCCCGTCAAAGTCGGTGAAGTTCGCGATATGGGGAAGGTGCAGCACGCCGCAGGTCACTGCGGTCGGCGGCCGGCGCGGCCGATGGCGATAAAGGACGACCGCGTCTTCCTCCGCGATACCCAGATTCTCGCGATACGGCAGGACGCCCAGAACCGGAATCCCGGTGCGCTCGGTCAACAGACGCAGGCCCGACTCGAGCAGCTCGCGATGGCCGCGAAACTTGTTGATGATGAAGCCTTTTACGCGCCGCCGCTCCTCTGGCGCGAGCAGTTCCACGGTCCCGACCAGGGAGGCGAAGACGCCGCCGCGATCGATATCGGCGACGAGCAGAACCGGAGCATCCGCCAGTTCCGCAACCGGCCAGTTGACGAGGTCGCGATAGCGCAGATTGATTTCGGCCGCGCCGCCCGCCCCTTCGATCACGATCAGCGCGAAGCGCTTGGCGAGGGCCTCGTAGCTTTGCCGGATCGCCGGCCAGGCTTCGGCACGATAGCGGTCATAATTATCGCGGAAGGTTGTATGAAAGCGCGCGCGGCCGCAGATAACGACCTGCGAACCCAGATCGCTCGAAGGCTTAAGCAGTACCGGATTCATCAGCACGCTCGGCGGGAGCCCGGCGGCTTCCGCCTGAACCGCCTGGGCGCGTCCGATTTCGCCGCCTTCGCAGACGGCGGCGTTGTTCGACATGTTCTGCGCCTTGAAGGGCACCACCGCATGGCCGGCGCGCGCGAAGCTCCGGCAGAGCGCGGTGACCACGACACTCTTGCCGACGTCCGACGCCGTCCCCATCACCATCAGCGATTTCGCGCTCATCACGACACCGAAGCGAAGGCACCCCTCGAACGTCAGCTTAGAATGTCAGCTTTACACCGGCGACGAAATTGACCCGCGGCGCTGGAAAACCAAAGTTTTCCTGGTAATGACGGTCAAGGGCGTTCTGCACCCGGGCGACGATCTGCTCGTCCTTCAGCAGCTTCCACTTGAGCCCCGGCCCGTAGGCGAAGGCGAGATCGACCCGATGATAGGCGTCGTGATTGGCGATCATCCCGTCGGGCTCGATATCGTCGCGGTCGCCGACGAAGGTGTACAGCACCGCGGCGGTGACCTGGTCGCCGCTGCGCAGGAGATCCTCATGGACGAACTGGGTGTGGGCTTCGGCCGACCACTTCGGCACGCGCAGCGGCTGCACCTTGAATAGCGGCGGCGTGTGCCGCTGGTCTACGTAGGTCAGGCTGCCGCCAAGGTCGAGGCCGTGAATCAGATGCGCCTCGGGCACGACCTCGACGCCCTGGGTATCGACGCGCTGGGCATTGCCGGCGGTCGCGCCGAACTCGCATCCGGGACCCACCTGGCACGGCACCACCACGATTTCGTCATGCACCCGGCGCGAAAAATAGGTGGCGGTCAGCGAGGCCAACTCGCCGAAGGTCTTGGTGATGCCGCCGTCGTACTCACTGGACAGCTCGGGGTTGAGATGCGGATTGCCGAAATTCGGAAAATACAGCTCGTCGAAGCTGGGGGCGCGGAAGCCCTCGGCGTAGTTGCCGCGCAGCGTCACCCCATATTTCTGCAGGGGAATTGCGATCGACCATGCCGGGCTCACTTCCTCGCCGAACTGACTGTTGCCGTCGACGCGGAAGCCGCCGGTGCCGATGAGGTGATCATTAAACAGGTGCACCACCTGCTCGACGTAGCCGGCATACTCCTGCCGCCGCGCGTTGAACACGGTGACGAAACGACTCGCCGGAGGCGGTGGCGCGGGGAAATAGAGGTTGTCGCCCGAACGCAGCCAGCGATCGAGAAACTGAAAGCCTATCAAGGATTGCAGGTGGGCGCTCCAGTTATAGACCCCGTCGATCGTGCTGCCCCGCGTCTCATCGGGTATCGAATCGGATTCGAACTGGTCGCTCCCGGGAAACGGCGTGTCGTTGACGCGGAGGTCGTCGCGTACGTAAAAGCCGCTCGCGCGCAGCGTCAGGCGCTCGCCAATCCGGCGATCGATCTCGCCCTTGTACAGCATGAACTCGTTGCGCTGATGGGCCGTCGGGTTCACGGTGATGCCGAGGGAGTTGGAGAATTCCGCGAGACTGACGTTGGCCCGAATATAGCGCGCGAAGCCGCGCAGCGTGGTGTCCTCGTTCAGATGATAATCGAGACGCAGGCTGCCGGCGAGGTTGTCGGCGCTGTCGTTCACGGTCCGGTAGCCTTCGGTCGAAAAGTAACTGAGCGCACCGGAGTAGGCGAGGCGGCCGTCGGCGCCGCTCAAGGTCGCCTGTTGATACTGCGTCGCGCGGTTGCCGCCTTCAGACAGCAGCGAAAAGGTCGGTGGTCCCGAACCCTCGCTGCTCAGAATGTTCACCACACCACCAATCGCCTGCGATCCGTAAAGCGACCCGCCGGCGCCGCGCACCACTTCGATCTGATCGAGCCCGGCGGTCGTGAGGCGACTGATATCGAACTCCGAGCTGGCCGAATCGTTGACCGGCACGCCGTCGATCATAATCAGCGACTGCGACGGGTCGGCGCCGCGGATCGACACTTCCGCCAGCGTCCCCGGTCCGCCGCTCTGCCTCACCTGGACTCCCGGCACTTGGCGCAAGGCGTCAACGGCGGTCGTGAGCTGCTGCGTATCCATCTGATGGGCGGTCACGACCGAGGTCGTTACACCGACCTGGCCGACCGGTTCGGCGATTTGTGTCGGCGTGATTACGATCAGCATCCGGGGCAGCCCGGAAGACGGTGTCGGCGAGGCCGACGGCTGAGCTGCCGGAACCGCTGCGGCGGGCGCGCCCACGGCAGCGGTGAGGACTGGCGGCGAAGGCGCGGCGGCCGGCGCCGTGCCGCTGCTCGCGGTCGGCGAAGCCGTAACCTGGGCCGCCAGCCGGGGGCTGCCAAGAACCACAATGAGTACACAGGAAAACGCCAGGAAAAACGCTCGCATTACCACCCTCGTGGCGCGACGCCTTCACGAGGGAACGATAATTCCGAGCGTAAACGCCGGGGTCCCGATGGGACCGGCTCTACGGCCGGCAGCCTCCCCGCGGAAGCACCGCAAAGTCGTTCGGCCGGTCTCCTGGCTTGGGGTTCATCCTCGAGCCCGCCTTCCCTGCTAAAGGTGGCATGAAGGGCTGTCGTCCCCCGATACAGTTGCGGGGCAGCGCCGGATTCGCACCGGCTTCCCGTACACCGAACGCCGCAGCACCTTTACGCGAAGTCATCCGGGTGGTCAAGCGTGGGTATCTGCTAAACTGACGATCCGGTGGAGCATCCGCGCATCACTCTGATTACCGGCGGCGCGCGCAGCGGCAAGAGCAGTTACGCGCTGACCCTGGCTGGCGCTTATCCGCCAGGACGTCGCTATTTCGTGGCCACGGCCGAAGCCCGCGATGCTGAATTTGCCGATCGCATCGAGCGCCATCGACGCGATCGCGGCGACGGCTTCGTCACCGTCGAAGAGCCGGTCGCACTCGCGCGTGCGCTGGACGAAATTGACGATCGCGCGGCGATCGTCGTGATCGATTGCCTGACGCTCTGGATCGCCAACCTGATGGAACGCGCGCTGGACGACGATCCGATCCTGCAGCGCGTCGACGGCCTGATAGCGGCCGCGCGTCGCGCCCGCTTCCACACCGTGATGGTCAGCGGTGAGGTCGGATCGGCGATCGTCCCGGAAAATCCGCTCGCCCGGCGCTTTCGCGATCTGCTCGGCTGGGCCAACCAGCGGATCGCCCAAAATGCCGAGCGCGCTATCCTGATGGTCGCCGGCTGCCCCCTGATCCTCAAGTAGTTCGCAGGACCCCGCCCGGCTTTGATCGCGACGAATTGCGTGCGGAGGGCCGCTTTGCGATAACAACTCAGCCGCATCAGCCAGCGCGCGGTGGCGGACTGAGCGGCCAATTTCTTGCTCATCGGAGGCCTGATGCAGGGCGTACTCAACTGGCTGCAGAACGCCGGACTCCATCCGGTCGTGGACCATTTCACCGTCGCCTTGGTAATCGTCGCCGTCCTCGCTGATCTGGTCGCGAGCCTCATCCCGACGCGATGGTGGATTCGTTCGATGGCGACCACGCTGATGGTCGTCGGCGCACTTGCCGCGATGGCTTCAAAAGTCACCGGCGGGTGGGCCGCGGACATCGTCTGGGACCATTTGAGTGATCCGGCAAAGCAGTTACTCCGTCGGCATGCTTTTGTCGGTCATTGGCTGGCGTATGCGCTGGTCGTACTGGCGCTGTGGCGTCTCGCCCTGCACTTCTTCGATTTCGCCGCGAGGTCGCGGCCGCTCTATCTGCTGTTCGCGGTTATCGCCGCTGCCTTCATGCTCTATCAGGGCGATCTGGGCGGCGATCTGGTCTATGATTACGGCGTGGGAACCGCACCGATGCTGAATGCGGCGCCGACCATCCGCCCGACGCCGCAACCGTCAACTAGCGCGCCGCCGCCGGCGGAAATTCCCACGGTGGTCGCGCCGACGAGCTCGGCGCAGCCGACGCCGACGGCAACCGCGATGCCGGCGACGCCGACCGCGACCGCATCGGCTTCATCGCAGTCTTCACCAGGAACCCCGATCAATCCGCCGCCCGGACCCGGCGCGGCATCGGCCAGTCCGTCGGGAGCGCGGACGTTGTAAGGACGCCGACGATGCAGCGACAGATTGGCACGGTGCAGGCCATCTGGCGGTACCCGGTCAAATCGCTGCGCGGCGAAGCGCTGGCTGAAGCGCAGATTGACGAACGAGGCATCGTCGGCGATCGTCGATGGGCGCTGCGTGAGCTCGCTCGCGGCGGCATCATGAGCGCGCGCATCTGGGCGGCGATGCTTCAGCTTGGCGCGCGTTATGAATCCTCGGACGGCGGGGCGACGGTCTATCTCGAGCTGCCCGATGGGCGCTCGATGCGCGCGGGCGATCCGCTCACGGATCAGGCGCTCAGCGCGATATTCGGGCGCGAAATTCGTCTCGAAGCGGTCCGCCGCGAACGTTTGAGCCCCGCCGATCTCGAAGCCATCATGCGCGGCGAGGCCTTTCCACCGGCGCGCGACTTTTTCGATGAAGACGTGCTTCATCTGATTGCCAGCGGCACGCTCGCCCATCTGCGCGAGCTGCGACCCGCCGCCGACTTTGACCCCCGCCGTTTCCGCGCCAATATTTACATCGATACCGGCGCGGAGCACGACGGCTTTATCGAAGACCGCTGGCTCGAGGGTGAACTCGTGGTCGGTGAGCGGGTGAGAATTGTCGGGATGCGCCCGGCGATCCGCTGTGTGATGACGACCCATCCGCAACCGGATCTGCCGCGCGACGTGTCAATTTTGCGCACCGCCGCGCAGCATCATGATGCCTACGTCGGGGTCTTCGCCGCAGTTGGAGAATCCGGCTCGATTCGTCTCGGCGACCCCGTCGTCTTATCGTGTTAGAGAGGGATCGGAGTCGGTCATGGCGCAGCGGCAAATTGGCATCGTCAAGCAGCTCTATCGCTATCCGGTAAAGTCGATGCTCGGCGAACAGGTCGACGAGCTGGTCATCGCCGCAGATGGTGTGGTCGGCGACCGTGCCTGGGCCTTGCGCGAGGCCAACGGCCGCATCGCTACGGCCAAAAAATCGCCGAAGTTGTTCGAGTTCCGCGCGGCCTATGCCGCCGTCCCGACCGCAAACGCCTTGCCATCGGTCACCATCACTCTGCCCGATGGCAGCGTAATCAGCGCCGAGCACGCCGATGCTTCGGCGGCTGTCTCGCGCGTTCTCGGTCGATCGGTGAAGCTCGAACGCTCGCGCGCGGATGAGCATTCGCGCGGCGAGATCGATCCGCAGACCATTTTCGGCGACGTCGGCGTCGAACGCGTGATGCCGCAGTTCACCGCGGCGACCATGCCCGACAGCTTCGGGCTGCGCTACGGCAGCTTTCACGATTCGGCGGCGGTCCACCTGCTTGCCACCTCGACGCTTGCCCATCTGCGGCGGCTCATCGGCGCCGATGCTCAGGTCGACGCGCGCCGCTTCCGGCCCAATATCGTGGTGGATGACGGCGCGGAGGGCGATCGCTTTGCCGAAGACGAATGGCTCGATGGCGAGCTCGGGGTAGGGGAGGGGGCGCGCGTGACTAACCTGCAACCGGCGCTGCGCTGCGTCATGACCACCCATCAGCAGGGCGCCCTGCCGCGCGACCTGCGCATCCTCCGAGCCGCGGCGCAGCATCATAACGCGCGGCTGGGCGTGTTTGCCGCAGTCGGCGCGCCGGGCCGCGTCCGCGTCGGCGATCCGGTCTGGCTAATCGGCTAAGCCGCGCCTGTTGACGGAAAATTGACGAGTCTCTTGCGCACGCCGCGTGCGTAAGCGGACGATCATCTGTCGTCCAAAGATGTCTGTACGCGAGATCGTTGTCTCCGCCTGCGCCGCCGATCGCCTCGGCCGCGCGCGCTCATGGCTGGAAGCGATCACGCCCGGGACGCCGACGTTGGTGCTTGCACATAGCCTGGCCGCCGCCGACGATCTCGTGCGCTCCGTGGCCGCCGGTAAAGGCGCGGTCTTCGCCATCCATCGGTTGACGCTCAACCATTTGGCCGGCCTGCTGGCAGCCGAGCAGACGGCGAGCGCCGGACGCAGCTATGTGAGCGATCTGGGCATGCAGGCGGTCGCGGCCCGCGCCCTCTTCACGCTCGAACAGGAGAGACGACTCGACGCGCTGGCGGCAGTGCGCAAGCTGCCGGGATTGCCGCGCGCGCTCGCCGCCACTTACAGCGAACTGGCTGAGGCGCGATGCTCGTTCGATCGGCTGGAAGAGCTTGGTGTCTATGGATCGGCGCTGGCCGCGACCTTCGCTCAGCTTCAGCTCCAACTGCGCGAGGCGGGCCTCGCCGATCGCGCGGCGATCTTCGCGGCCGCGATCGCGGCAATCGAGGAGGAGCGCGCCATCCCGGAGCTCATCGCGGTACCGACGCTGCTCCTCGATTGCGCCGTGGATAACGTTCTCGAGCGTGACCTGATTGCGGCGCTGGCCGATCGTGCGCCGTCGCTGCTGGCGACACTGCCGATCGCGGACCGGCGGTCGCGCGCCTTTCTGCGCGACGCCCTGCGCAGCCCGGTTTCCGAATGCGCGCCGGAACCGATGAGGCCGCAGAATTCGCTCGCGCGCGTGCAACGCTTCCTGTTTGACCGGGCGACTCTCGAGCGCGCCAGGCTCGATGACTCGATCAGTGTTACTTCGGCCGCCGGCGAGATGCAGGAATGTGTCGAAATCGCGCGATGCATCCGCGACGCCGCCCGTCGCGGCACGCCGTTCGATCAAATCGCCGTCCTGCTCCATGCTCCCGCCCGCTATACCGCGTTGCTGGAGGAGGCCTTTGCCCGCGCGTCGATTCCGGCCTGGTTCGCTCGCGGAACGATCCGGCCGGAACCAGGCGGCCGCGCGTTACTTGCGCTGTTGAGTTGTGCCGCCGAAAACTTCTCCGCCCGTCGCTTTGCCGAGTACCTGTCGCTGGCGCAGGTCCCGACGCCGGATGCCGCCGCGAGCGAGCCCGCGTTCTTCGTGCCACCCGAGCCCGAGTTCATGCCCGATCCTCGGAGGCTGGCCGCGGATCCGCCGCCGACCCCGCCCGCGGAGGAAGAACCGTCGCCCACGCTGGACGGCTCGACGCGCGCGCCGTGGCGATGGGAGCGGGTGCTGCTCGACGCCGCGGTCATCCACGGCCATGCGCGCTGGCGCGGGCGACTTGAGGGTCTCGAGCACGAGCTGCGGCTGCGGCGCCGCGAGCTCGACGAAGACGATGCGCGCGCACACGCGCTCGACCGCGCGATGGTCGATCTCGCGCATCTGCGCGATTTCGCGCTTCCGGTGATTGATCATCTGGCCGGGCTGCCGACCACTGGCACGTGGGGAGACTGGCTGACCCATCTGCGCGCGCTGGTTGCGCTCGCGGTCCGCGATCGCGCGCCGGTGCTCGCCGCGCTGGCCGAGCTCGAGCCGATGGCCCCTGTCGGCGGCATCACGCTCGATGAAGTCCGGATCGTGCTGAGCGAGCGGATGGGACGCCTCGAGCGTCCGCCCGCAGCGCGCCGCTATGGCGCCGTCTTCGTCGCGCCGACCGCTCTGGCTCGCGGCCTTGAGTTTGAGTTGGTGATTGTCCCGGGTCTCGCCGAACGGATTCTGCCGCAGAAGCTGGGCGGCGATCCGTTGCTGCCCGACGCCGCCCGCCGCCGCTTGAACCCGTGCCTGCGCACGCAGGAGGATCGGGCCGCCGCCGAGCGCCTCGCGCTCGCGCTGGCGATTGGAGCGGCGCGCACGCGCGTGATGCTCTCCTATCCGCGCATGGACCTCGATCAGGGCCGCCCGCGCGTGCCGTCATTCTATGCTCTCGAAATCCTCCGCGCGGCCGAAGGCGAGCTGCCCGGTTTTGACGAACTGGCGCGACGCGCGGCCGGCGAATCGCGCGCGCGCCTCGGCTGGCCGGCACCCGAATCGCCCCTCGAGGCGATCGACGAGGCGGAATTCGATTTGGCGGTCCTCGACCGGATTGCTGAAGAGCCCGGCGATCGCGTGCTCGGAGCGGCGCATTATCTGCTCGACACCAATCCGCATCTGGGCCGCGCCTTGCGCGCCCGCGCCCGGCGCTGGCTTCATCGATGGACCCGCAACGACGGCCTGGTGGATCCGACCGACGCCGAGCGCGCCGCGCTCGCGGTTCATCAACTGGACGCGCGTGCTTACTCCGGTACCGCTCTGCAGCACTTCGCCGCCTGCCCGTATCGGTTTTACCTGCAGGCGATCGTCCGTCTGAGCCCGCGCGACGAGATTGCCGCGCTTGAAGCGATCGATCCGTTGACGCGCGGCAGCCTCTGCCACGAAGCGCAGTTCGAGACGCTGTCGGCGCTGCGCGCGGCCGGCCGGCTGCCGCTATCGCGCGCCACTCTCGATGAAGGCTATGCGGTGCTCGAGCGTTGCCTGAGCGAGGTTGCCGCGCGCGCCTGCGATGAACTCGCCCCGGCCATCGAGCGCGTCTGGCTGGACGGCATCGATTCGCTGCGCGCCGACCTTCGCGAATGGCTGCGCCGGATGGCCGAAGAGGAACCGCATTACTGTCCCGAACGCTTCGAGCTGTCTTTCGGGCTGAGCGATCGTCGGCAGCGCGATCCGGCCAGCGTTGCCGAGGCGGTTGCGCTCGAGGCGGGTTTGCGGCTGCGCGGGGCGATCGATCTGATCGAACGCGGTCCCGACGGACTACGTGTAACCGATTACAAGACCGGCAAGGTGCGCGCCCCAAAGGGACTGGTCATCGGCGGCGGCAAGGTGCTGCAGCCGGTGCTCTACGCGCTCGCCGCCGAGCGTCTGCTGACCGAGCGCGTCGTCGGCGGTCGGCTCTATTACTGTACCGCTGCCGGCGGCTACGAAGAGCGTGTGGTGCCGCTCGATGAGACCGCGCGCGAGGCGATTGCGCTGCTTGCCGAAGTGATTGGCAAAGCCCTGCGCGAAGGCTTCCTACCCGCCGCGCCGGATACGGGCGAATGCGATTTCTGCGATTACCGTCTGCTCTGCGGACCCTACGAGCAGCGGCGGATCCGTTACAAGCGTGAAACCGGCGGCGCCCAGCAGCGCCTGGCTGACCTCGACCGACTGCGCGCCCGCCCATGAGCGATCTTGCGCTGATGACCGATCGTGCGCCGATGATGCCGGACGCAACGCTTGCCGATGACCGGGTGCGCGCGCGCATCCGCGAAGACCTCCGCTCGACCCTCATCATCGAGGCGGCGGCCGGCACCGGCAAGACCACTGCGCTCGTCAGCCGCATCGTCGCCGTGATTGCGGGCGGCCTGACGGAGCTCAACCGGATCGTCGCGGTCACCTTCACGGAGAAGGCTGCTGGCGAGCTGAAACTGCGCCTGCGCGCCGAAATCGAAAGCGGCCGTCATGACACGCAGCGTCTCGACGCGGCCGCCCGCGCCCGCCTCGACGGGGCGCTGGAGCAACTCGAAGAGGCTCATATCGGCACCATCCATTCCTTTTGCGCCGACCTGCTGCGCGAATGGCCGATCGCCGCCGGGCTTGATCCGGTGTTCGAAATCGCGCCGGAGGAAAACGCGCGGATGCTGTTTGAAGCCGCATTCGAGCGCTGGTTTGCCGAAGCCCTCGCCGCACCGGGGCCGGCCCTGACGCGAATTCTGCGACGCCGCGAGCTGGCCGATCGCGACGGTCCGCGGCCGCTGCTCGCCGCCGCGGCGCGCACGCTGGTCGAATGGCGTGATTTCGACGCGCCGTGGCGTCCCGAGGAGTTCGATCGTTGCGCGGCGATTGATGCGCTCGTTGACGACATTCTCGCCGCCGATGACCTTGCCGCCTCCGCTGACGAGCGGGACTGGCTGCGCCGCGCCTTCGCCCAACTGGCGCGCCCGGTGCGCGAAGCTATCCGACTCGAGGCGGTGCAACCGCGCGATTACGATATCCTTGAAGACACGCTTATCCGCCTGCTGGCGGGCAATCAGGGTCATTGGCGCTGGAAGGGATTCGGCGATCAATTCGGCACCATGACCCGCGTCGAAGCCCTCGCACGGCGCGATGATCTCCGCCGCCGCCTTGAAGAATTTCGCGAACGGGCGGGCGCCAACCTGGCGCCGCTGCTGCGCGACGAATTATGGCCCGTAGTCGACTATTACGACGAAGCCAAACGGCGCGCCGGGCGGCTCGACTTCCTCGACCTGCTTCTGCTGACGCGCAATCTGGTGCGCGACCATGCCGACGTTCGCGCCGAACTGCAGGGCCGTTTCAGCCATATCTTCGTCGACGAATTCCAGGATACCGATCCGCTCCAGGCCGAAATCCTGATGCTGCTGGCGGCCGACAACGCGGCGGTCGCGGACTGGCGTGCGGCGATTCCGGTGCCCGGCAAGCTTTTTGTTGTCGGCGACCCGAAACAATCGATCTACCGGTTTCGGCGCGCCGACGTCGCGCTCTATCAGGAGATCAAGCAGCATCTGTGCGCGCACGGCGCCGCCGTCGAACACTTGAGCGTGAGCTTCCGCGCCGTCCCGGCAATCCAGACTCTCGTCAACCATGCCTTCGCGCCGCTGATGCCGGTCGAGAGCGAGACCCATCCGGCCTACGCGCCGCTGCAACCGTACCGCAGCGAATTCGCCGCGCAACCCGCGATCGTCGTCCTGCCGGTTCCGCATCCCTACAGCAAAATTGGCCGAATCACCGACTGGAGCATCGAGGAATCGCTGCCCGAGGCGGCAGCCGCCTATATCGAATGGCTGGTGAAAGAGAGCGGCTGGACCGTCGCCGAGCGCGATCAACCCGACCGGCGCGTGCCGATTCGTCCTCGGCACATCTGCCTGCTCTTCCGCCGCCTGAGTAGCTGGCGCGGCGGTCGTGCGCAGGACATGACCCGCGCCTATGTGCGCGCCCTCGAAGCGCGCCATCTCGAGCATGTCCTGGTGCGCGGCGGTTCCTTCCATCAGCGTGAAGAGGTCGAGGCGGTTCGTAATGCGCTGAACGCGATCGAACGGCCCGACGACGAATTCAGCGTTTATGCGACCTTGCGCGGACCGTTCTTCGCCCTGAGTGATGGCGCCCTGCTCAATTTTCGCCACACCTTCGGTTCGCTCCATCCGTTCCGCCCCCTGCCCTCCGCGATACCTGCGGATCTGGCCGAAGTCCGTGACGCGCTGACCGTGCTGCGCGAACTCCATCGCGGCCGCAATCGCCGTCCGGCTGCCGAAACCATCGGCCGATTGCTCGCAGCCACGCGCGCGCACGCCGGAATCGCCAACTGGCCGACCGGCGAACAGGCGCTCGCTAATCTGCGCCGGCTGATGGACTCAGCGCGGCGCTACGAAAGCAGCGGAGCGACTTCGCTGCGCGGCTTTATCGATTTGCTCGAAGCGCGCGCCGAACGCGAGGAGGCCGGCGATAGCCCGGTCGTCGAAGACGGCACCGAAGGCGTGCGCATCATGACGGTCCACAGCGCCAAAGGCCTCGAATTTCCGGTCGTGATGCTCGCCGATCTGACGTGTAACGAGACGCGCGATGCGGTCCGTTACGTCGAGCCGCAGGCCCGTCTGTGTGTCCAGGTGCTTGCGGGTGCGCGCGCCCGCCAGTTGCTCGACCATCAGGTCGAGGCCAATCGCCGCGACGAGGAGGAAGCGATTCGCCTGCTCTATGTCGCCACGACGCGGGCGCGGGATCTCCTGATTATCCCGGCGGTCGCCGATGAACGCCGCCAGGGCTGGCTCGGCCGCCTGGCCCCGGTGATCTACCCCGCTCCTGACCAGGGTTTGGTTCCGCTGGCGCGGTCGGCTCCTGGATGTCCCGAGTTTCGCAGCGACCTGGCCGGTGTACGACCACCGGAAGCGGTGAATTGCGGGCCCGGGGTTGCGCCGGGTTTGCATCAGCCCGAGCGCGGTGACCATCGCGTGGTCTGGTGGGATCCGGCCCTCCTGCGGCTCGACGTGCGCGAGACCATGGGGCTGCGGCAAACGGTCATTCTCCAGGCCGATGAAGCGAATGGCCGCTCGGAGGCCGGCAAGCTCGAGTATCAGAACTGGCGGCGCGAGAGCGAGACGCTGCTGGCGGCCGGCGCGGCGCCGTCGCTGCGCGTGACGACCGCGACCGCAACCGCCGCCGCTGGCGCGCTACCGATCACGGCGGCGGCAGCGGCAGTTGAGGTAATTGAGCTCGAGCGGTCGCGTGAGCGCCCGCGGGGTCCGCGCTTCGGCTCACTGGTCCATGCGCTGCTCGCGCGCGTGCCGCTCGACGCCGATGCGGCGCAGATCCGCGCGGCCGCGAACTTTCTGGCGCGCGCCCTCGGCGCCCCGGCTGAGGAGGTCGAGGCGGCGACGGCAGCGGTCACCGTTGCACTGGCCGCGCCGATCCTGCGGCGTGCCGCTGCAGCATCGAAGCTGCGGCGCGAAACGCCGCTGGTTATGCGGCTTGCCGACGGAACCCTGGTCGAGGGCGTGACGGACCTGGCTTTTCTCGAAACGGACGCCGACGGTGCGCCAGTCTGGACCGTGATTGACTTCAAGACCGACGCCGATCTGGGCGATCGCCTTGACGAGTATCGCGCGCAAGTGGCGATTTATACCACCGCCATCGCCCGCGCCACGGCCAGCCGCGCGCGCGGCATCGTGCTGATGGTTTGAGCCGGCGATGGTCGGGCGCACGGATGGCGTGGCCCAGTGTCGCCACGGGCGAGCATTCGCCGCAGTGCGCGCGTGTGTTAGCTTGGATCGACGAGGACATGCCGAAAAACGAGACGTTCATCGTAGTCGCTTACGGCTCGCTGCTGAGCGGATACGGCATTCTGGCCAAGCGGCGCGGCGGTCGCAGTCGTCTGGTGGCGCGCGACGCTTTTCCGGCAACGCTCACCAATGCTCGGCGCGGTCTCGCCAAGCCATCGAGCCATGGGAGCTATCTGGCGATGGACCTCGAGCCTATCGCGCCCGAGCAGCCGTTGGTGGCCCATAGCGGCGGCGATGCGTCTGAAGGAATCGGCGTGCTGGCGCTCGAGTTCGCCCGCGAAGCTGCGCCGTTGGTGGCGCAGCGCGAGGAATATGAGCCGTCGAAATTCGTCCAACTGTTTGAGTTGGCCGAGGCGGCGGGGCGGTCCCTCGGCGAGTTCCTGTGGGCCATCGCCGAACGTACGAAATTCAACCTGCTGGCCTATCGCACTGCCTTGCGCGAGCTACTCGGCTACACCTCGCATGGTTATATCTTTCATCCGGTACCGTTCGCCGACGGTCGAATCGGGATCGCGGCGATTGGTTCCGGCTACGACGGCAGCGGCGATCCGGCCATTCCGTCGAAGCGCCGCGAGTATGGGATGGATCGTCTGCTCAGCTTGCCCGAAGCCCTGCGGGTCAGCTCACTCGAGCTCGACCGTGAAGGCCAGGTCGGCTACTTCGTCGAATGCCTCCTCGGCGGCCTGCATGGTCTGGGCGTGGCTGATCTGGCTGCGGAGCTCGCAGCAGACGACGCCCTCTCAGTACAGTTGCGTGAGCGGCTGAGCGCGGCGGCGCCGCTCGAGACCGGGTTGTTTCTTGAAGCGACTTCGCTCGACGCGGAGCGTTATCGGCGCCGTTTCAGCCGCGCGCTTCATCAAAACCTCGAGCCGCTGTTCGCGCGCGGTCAGCGCGCGTCATAGCCTTCGGGGCCGGACAGACTGCACCATGGCTTCAACCTTTGCGATCCACGTGGCCAAGGAAAATCTGAAATTTTCTGCGGCACATTTCATCGCCTATCCGGGCTTTCGCGAGCCCCTGCATGGACACAACTACCAGGTCGGCGCGCGCCTCGAGGGGCAACTCGATACGACCGGCTACGTGCTCGATTTCGGACTGATCAAGCGCCTGCTCAAGGAGATTGTTGACCGCTTGGATGAGCGCACCTTGATCCCCGCACAGAGCGACTGCCTACGAATCGAGGACCAGGGCGCGCAACTCTGCGTGCGCTACGACGATGACCTGTTTGTCCTTCCCAAAAAGGATGTCGCTCTGCTCGAGATCATGCACAGTTCCGCCGAGGAACTGGCGCGCCTGATTGCGGATCAATTGTGGGCGGCGTTGCAGGCGCTGGGCGCGGCTGCCGGCGTGCATGCGATGGAAATTGCGGTCGCCGAAGGTCCGGGTCAGGCGGCGATTTATCGCCGCGAGTTGGTAACGGCAAAATAAACCCACCGCGCGTTTGCGAATTGTCGCAGCTACTTACGGCGCTTTCCGTGGGACTACCGGCGGTTTATGGACTTGTCAGCTAGCTAAAGTTGCAGCTAAGCTTGAAATTAGCTTGACGCCGAGAGTTTGACCAATCGCTGCCGTGGCAACAGAGAATGGGCTGCCAGAGACCGGTCAGGCGGAGACGGCCGACTATCCGCTCGTCGGCCAGCATCCGAGCATCGTTAAGCTCCGCGAATTGATCGATAAGGTCGCGGCGACCGACGTAACCGTCCTTATCACGGGCGAAAGCGGCGTGGGTAAGGAGGTGGTCGCGCGGACGATTCATGCGCGCGCGAGCCGGCGCAATGGGCCGTTTGTGCCGGTCAACTGTGCCGCGATTCCCCATGAACTGCTCGAATCGGAAATGTTCGGTCACGAACGGGGTGCCTTTTCCGGCGCGGCCGGAGCGCGCGGCGGTTTGTTCCTCACGGCCAACGGCGGCACGATTTTCCTTGACGAGATCGGCGAGATGCCGCTCGCGTTGCAGGCCAAGCTGCTGCGCGTTCTCGAAGACGGCGCGGTGCGACCGGTCGGCGCCGATCGCTGGACGCCGGTCAACGTCCGGGTAATCGCGGCCAGCAACACCGATTTGCCCGCGGCGGTGAAAAAAGGGGCCTTCCGGGAAGATCTGTTCTATCGCCTGCAGGTGCTCCCGATCGTGATTCCGCCGCTGCGCGAACGACGTTCCGATATCCCAATCCTGATTGAGCATTTCCTGGCGCGGATGCGCGCGCGGATGCCGGGGCGCACCTGGACGGTGTCACGCGAGGCGATGGTGCAACTGTGGTCATACGACTGGCCGGGGAATGTGCGCGAGCTCGAGCATATGATTGAACGGCTGGTGATTCTCAGCGAAAACGGCGAGATCCATGCCGGATTGCTGCCGCCCAATCTCGCGCCTGACACCAGATGGACTGACGCGCGGCCGCCCGCTGAACTGAGCGCCAGCGGCATCAACCTGACCGCACTCGTGCGCGAACTCGAAGGTCGCATGATCAACGAGGCCCTCAAACAGACCGGCGGCAACAAACAGGCGGCCGCGCGGCTCCTGGGACTGAAGCGCACCACCTTCGCAGCCAAGCTTCGGCGATGCGGGGTTATCGCGGTCGAGCCGCGCCGCGCCGACCAGCGTCAACCCAAGGGGCCCGCGTGAACCCGTCGCGACAGCCGGCGTGCGTCCTCGTGGTGGACGACGATCCCGACGCCCGCTCGATCATCGCGCGCCACGTGAGGCGCGCCGGCTACAAGGTAATCGCGGCTGAGTCCGGCCGTGAAGCCCTCCAGGCCGTCGCGAAACATCGAATCGACTTGATTCTGCTCGATCTGATGATGCCGGAGATGGACGGCTTCGAGGTGTGCCGTGCGCTCAAGCGCGATCCTGCCGCGGCCGATATACCGATCTTCATGATCACGGCGCGCGACGACCTCGATGCGCGGATGGAGAGCATGCGGCTCGGCATCAGCGAGTATCTGACCAAGCCGGTGACCCGCGGCCTGCTGATCGATCGTATCCGCGATCATCTCGCGGCCCGCGCCGCTACCCGCGCCACGGAAAGCGCGCTCGAGCGGCTGGCGCTCGGCGGCAGCGCCGAAGAAGAGCGTTAGGCGACAAGCCAACCCGCCGCGCTCCGGCGCCACTTCGTCATTCCTTGATCTTGAGGGCCCCCGATGGACATGCGGCCACGGTCGTCCGCACGCGGCTATCGTCGGCGGCCGCGGGATCGATGACGAATTTGCCGCCTTCGACCTTGAACACCTGCGGCAGGGTTTTGACGCAGTTGCCGGAGTGCGTGCATATCTTGCTGTCCCAGGTAACTTCGAGCGCCATGGCGAAGACCTCCCCGGCAAGCTTCGCACAAAGACGCGCAGCGTTGCCAGTTCGCGGATCGTGAGTAGCCGGCGCAGATCGGCTAGAATCCGTTGCCGAGCCATCCAGGAGAACATCGATGCCGGTACTGCTTTTCGAACTGCGGGACAATGTTGCTCATCTCACGCTCAATCGTCCGGAGGCCGCCAACGCGATCAACTACGAGCTCGCGGCCGCGCTCGAGGAGGCTTCGACGCGATGCCTTGAAGACCCGAACGTGCGTGCCGTGGTGCTGACCGGGGCCGGCAGACTGTTCTGCGGCGGCGGCGACCTCAAATCGTTTGCGGCGCAACCGGAAGCTGAGCTGCCGGCTCATCTGCGGAAGCTGACGATGCTGCTGCATACGGCAATTCAGCGCTTCGCGCGTATGAATGCGCCGCTGGTGATCGCGGTTAACGGTAACGCCGGTGGCGCCGGGCTTAGTCTTGCGTTGATTGGCGATATCGTGCTGGCGGGAGAATCGTCGCGTTTTACCGTCGCCTATACGCGGATCGGGCTCACCCCCGACGGTTCAAGTTCCTACTATCTGCCGCGCATCGTCGGCCTCAAGCGGGCGAGCGAGTTGATGCTCACCAATCGCGCCTTCACCGCCCAGGAAGCCCACGCGATGGGCATCGTGAGTCGCGTCGTGCCGGACGCCGAGTTGCTCGGCGAGGCCGACAAAATCGCCGGCGAACTTGCACAGGGTCCGACGCTCGCCTACGGCGGCGTCAAGCGCCTGCTTTACGCCTCGTTGAATAACCCGCTTTACGAGCAGATGGATCTCGAGACCGAGATTATCGCGGGCTTGAGCCATACGGCGGATGCCCGCGAAGGTATCGCGGCGTTCCTTGGCAAGCGCGCCGCCCGGTTCAGCAATCGTTGATGAATCGTGGCGGCTGACGCCGCTTCCGTACTCCGGCGGGACTAATACCCCAGCGCGCGATCGACGAGGTTCATCAGCGGCTCGCCCCTGACGAAGCGCTCGAGGTTGGCCGCGAACAGGCCCAGGCAGGCCGACGTGTAGCCCTTGAATGATCCGGACATGTGCGGGGTCAGGATGACGTTCTCGAGATCCCACAGCTCGCTTTCGCTTTCGAGCGGTTCGCGCTCGAAGACGTCGAGGCCGGCGCCGCCGATGCGCTTTTCGCGCAGAGCCGCGATGAGGGCGTTCTGATCAATCACTTCGCCGCGGCCGATATTGACCAGATAGGCGCCGGGCCGCATCACGGCGATCTCCTCCCGTCCGATCATCCTGCGGGTTGCCGGCGTCGCGGGCAGCGTTACGGTGATGAAGTCGCTCGCGCGCAGAAGCTCCTTGAGTCCGTCGGGACCGAACCAGCGATCCGGCAGGGTCCCCTCGGGGTCGCCGACGCCAGGCGGATTCCAGCCGGGGTCGCTGCGTTCATTCGGGTTGCGCTTGAGGGCGAGGATGCTCATCCCGAGCGCCTTGCCGATCCGCGCGGTCTCCCGGCCGATCGAGCCATAGCCAATCACCCCGAGGGTCTTGCCGCGCAGCGAGTCCACCGAGTCCATAAAATCCCAGTTGCGCTGCCACTCGCGGCGCATCTGCGCGCGCATCGTGGTGTGGAAGCCGTGCGACCACGCGAGCATCGAGGCAATCGTGTATTCGGCAATCGGCGTCGAATGGATGCCGCTCGCGTTGGTGATGAGGATATTGGTACGGGCTGCAAGCTCGCCCTTCAGAACGTGATCGGCGCCGGCGGAAAGAAACTGCACCCATTTCAGGTTGGGCGCGCGACGGATCAGCTCATCGGGAGCACGGAAGCTGAACAGGATGTCGTAGCCGTCGCTACCGAATTCGATCATTTCGGCCTGCGAGCGGCAGCGCTTGTCCATGACCTCCGCCCCGCTGATTTCGCGCAGGCGGGCAACTTCGTCAGGCGTCAAACCGACGGTCGAAAGAATCTTCATCGCGAGTACTTAACTCCCGGCCTTTTCTTCGCATGGCGATGAGGCGGCTTTCAAGCGATTTATCTGAGGGGCGGGCGGGAATAAAATGCGCACGATGAAGTGCAGCCTCGCGTCCGCGGCACTGTTGACGGCGGGCATCGCCGTCCCGATGCCGTGCTGGGGGCAGGCGGGCCTTTCGGGGCAGGCGAGCGCCGCCGCGCCTGCATCACCGGTTTGGATCCACGAGGGCGGCACCCTCGAACTTCCCTCACGGAATCAGGTATCGCCATCGCAAGCCGATCAGGGGACGCCCCCCGAGGAACCGCCGGTGGCCGTGCCGAGCGTAGGCGATGCCGCAGATTATCAGAACCAGAAGGCGGCGCTGCCGCATCCGCTTCCCTATCTCGGCCTCTCTGTCCAGTATTTGACGGTCGATGACGATCCGCGCGCGAAGGTGCGGGGCTTCGAAGTGGTCGGGGTCGATCCGAACAGCCCCGCCGAGCAGGCCGGCATTCGCGCCGAAGGTGGGCTCAATGCGATGGGCGCAACCGGGGCAACGGTCGGCCAACTGGCGCCTCCGCTCGATCTGATCGTCATGCCGCTCCTGAAGAAGGCAGGCAAGCTCGGCAACACCGGCGATCTGATCATCGCCATCGATGACAACCTGATCCTCACGCCTGACGACCTGCGCAACGCCATCGCGGCGCTCAGACCGGGCGACGTCATCTACTTCACTATCCTGCGGCCGCATAATGACGGTACGCACGAAACGCTGAAGCTGCCGGTTAAACTGGGCGCCCCGCGACCGGACACCGCTTCGGCTCAGTAACCGGGTGAATCGTCTCTATCGGATCGTTCGGCCACTGCTGTTTCGACTCGATCCCGAAACCGCTCATCGCCTGACGCTGACCGCGCTCGCGTGTTTTCCCCGTTCAAGGGTTCCTGCGGATCCGCCGGAATTGAGCAGCCACGTCTGGGGTCTTGAATTCGCGAACCCGATTGGCCTGGCCGCTGGCATGGACAAGGATGGCCGCGCGCTTCGCGCCTGGGAGGCGCTCGGTTTCGGTCTGGTTGAGATCGGTACGGTCACGCCGCGTCCGCAACCGGGCAATCC
The DNA here is from genome assembly GCA_021325355.1 of Pseudomonadota bacterium. GTDB lineage: Bacteria > Desulfobacterota > Binatia > Binatales > Binataceae > JAJPHI01. Next base: position 56,654 of record JAJPHI010000024.1, on the reverse strand, counting down.
GAAGCCGCGGATGTGGCGTATCGCCGACCATCAGGCCCTGATCAACAGTCTGGGTTTCCCGAGCGAAGGCGCCGAGGCCGTGGCTTTACGGATCGAGCGCTGGCGTCGAAGGTTTTCGCGGCTGCGCCTGGCAGTGAATATCGGTCCGAACAAGGCGACGCCGGCCGACCGCGTACCGGATGACTACGCGTTGCTCGCGCGGCGGTTCGCCGCGTTAGCGGATTTTCTGGTGGTCAACGTTTCGTCGCCCAACACGCCCGGGCTGCGGGATTTTCAGACCCCGGCCGGCCTCCGCGCGATCGTCGAGGCGATTCGTTCTGCTATACCGGCGGGAATGCGTCCGCCCCCGATCCTGGTCAAACTTGCTCCCGACCTGGATACGGAAATCCTTGACGCGCTTGGGCAGCATCTGATCGATTTGAACCTCGGCGGCGTCGTCGCGACCAACACCACGCGACAACATCCGCCGGCGCTTAGCGCAGCGGTGGCGCAGGGCGGCCTGAGTGGAGCGCCGCTCAAGGCGCGCGCGCAGAAGATGGTTCGCGAACTGTATCGCTTGACCGGCGGTCGCCTCCCGCTTATCGGCGTCGGCGGCATCAGCGGCGCCTCGGATGCGTACGAATATGTTCGTTGCGGTGCGAGTCTCGTCGAACTCTACACCGCGATGGTTTACCACGGCCCCGGACTGATTCGTCAGATCCGGCGCGGCCTGGTGGACTTGCTAAGACGCGATGGATTCCGCTCTATTGGCGAGGCGGTCGGCATCGACGCGTAATTTTCAGGCAGAGAAAGCCATGGCTGAACCTCGCGACTCGCAATATCTGGTTGACGCGGATTGGCTGCGGGCGCATCGCGGCGACGCGAATATCGTCCTGCTCGATACCCGGCCGCCCCAGGCCTATTGGAGCGGCCATCTCGCCGCTGCCCGTCACTTCGATCCGTTCCCGTTCCATCACAGCGACACGAGCGAAGCGGGCCTGCGCGTTTTTTGTGAACAGCTCGTGTGGATTTTCTCGATGCTGGGTCTGAGCGGCAGCGAGACGGTGGTTTGCTACGAGGAAGACTCCGGGATGCGGGCGACGCGGGCGGCCTGGATGCTCGAATATATCGGGCATCCGGCGGTGCGGATTCTCGACGGTGGCCTCAAAAACGCCTCAATGGAACTGACAACCGCCGCCCCGACAATCATCCCGACCGACTTCAAGGCGGCGCCGCGTGACGAGACGATAGCCTCCTTCACCTATATCCGCGAGCGTCTCGGGCGTCCGGAATGCGAGCTTTTCGACGTGCGCACCGACGAGGAATATTACGGCGAGCGAGTTCGCGCGCGGCACGGCGGCGCGGTGCCGGGCGCCATTCATCGCGATTGGTCGCAAAACCTCGATGCGAACGGCCGGTTCAAACCGGCCGCGCAGCTCCGCGCCGAGTTCGAGGGCCTCGGCCTCGATCCGGACCGTGAGATTATCCCTTACTGCCAGGGCGGCTATCGTTCCGCCAACGCCTATATCGCCCTGCGGGTCGCCGGCTATCCCAAAGTCCGCAACTACCTGGGATCGTGGGCCGAATGGGGCAATCATGACGATCTTCCGATCGAGCATCCGCGGCGCAAGGCGTCGAGTGCGCCGTAATGGTGGTCCGCAAGGATGCGGCGCCGGCTCGTAGTCGCAAATCAGCTCGACGGCCCTTGCAAGGCCGGGGGCGTGCGAAGACTATCCTGCTCACCGGCTTCGACGCGTTCGGCGGCGAGCGCGTCAATCCCTCGTGGCAGGTCGCCGAAAGACTCGACGGGCGCAGCTTCGCCGACGCTACGGTGAGGGCGGTACGCCTGCCGGTTGATTGCAGGCGCGCCGCGGCCACGATCGTGCGCATCATCGAACGAACCGCGCCGATCGCCGTAGTTTCGCTCGGCCAGGCGGCCGGACGCTTCGGTTTGTCGCTCGAGCGCGTCGCGCTGAATCTCGCCGACTATCGCCCGGTACCCGACGTCGAGGCCGGTCTGCGCAGCGTTCCGGTGGTTCCCAACGGACCCGCCGCCTACTTCAGCCGACTGCCGCTGCAAGCCATCCTCGAAGCTCTGCGCAACCGCGGGATTCCCGCCGCGGTTTCGTTAAGCGCCGGCGTCTACGTCTGCAATGCCGTGATGTACGCTGAGCTGCACGCTCTGCGTCGCCGTACCCGCATCCCGGTAGGGTTCGTTCACCTTCCATACGAGGCCGCGCAGACGGTGCGACGGGCCGCCGCCAGCATGGCGCTCGATTTGATGATTGCCGGGGTCGAGACGGTGCTGGAGGTGGTTGCCGGGTCGCCCGGTTGCGCCTCGCCCAGCCAACGATAAAGCGGATTGCGGCACCGCGAGTGCCGTCGCGATGACGTGCGCGGATTTGGTCAGTGTCCGAAAATCGTCACGCTGAAGTGTCCCGCAACCGAGCAGGCGTCGGTTTTTGCCATCGCGCAGCGCGTTATTCGTGAGGCATTCGGCTGATTTTTACAGCGAGCGGGTTGACGCTTGATGGCTGCGGATGCGGCATGATGGCTGCTAATTGGATGTCGCGGCTCTATTGAGGGTTAGCGAAATCGCGTTTCGGGAGGGTTTGCAGAAGTGACGCAAATTATGACGCTGGACGAAGTCGCTGACTATCTGCGGGTTCATCCGTCAACGGTCTATCGCATGGCGAAGAACCAGACCTTGCCGGCGTTCAAGATCGGCAGCGATTGGCGTTTCAATCGGGAGTCAATCGACACCTGGCGGGTGCAGGAAGAACTGCCGCGCAAGCGCGGGAACGTCGTCTGAAATGGGGCGGCGGCGGCGCATGACGCGCCGCCGCCCGTTTATCCTAGCGCGGGTCGTTAGGCACCAGGCGATCAGTGAATCCGATCACCATCCCGAAAGCCTGATTGCGATCGAGCGTGATCAGGTTCGGCCCGTCGCTGGCGGGATGCATGCCCTTCGCGCGGAGATAATCACCGGCGCCGCGCAGGTCGCGGGTCTTGAAGACCAGGGCGTGGATGCCTTCGCCGTTCTGCTCGAGATCGCGCGCTTCGGCCGAATCAGTCGCCAGCGGTTGCGCCAGTTCGACGATCGAGTCCTCGCCGACCGCCACGAACGCGCTGCGCTTGCGGCCCGCAGTCTCCTGCTCGTGGAGCAGTTTGCCGTCGAGCAGATCGACATAAAGGTGCTTGGCCGAAGGCAGATCGCGCACCACGATCGTCATGTAGGCCGCGCGCTCGATATGCAGCGGATGCTGCTCGCGCCACGACGCCGAAGACCATTCGGGCTTCATCCGCGGATCCGGGGTGAAGTCCCCATACACGGCGAATTCGAGCTGACCCGGGGTCTCCCGCGGATGGGTCCAGAAGGCGGTCGCCTTTAACGGCGGTCTGACCTGCTTGCCGACGATATCGAACAGACGAAGCTTATTCTCGTCCAGGCGCGCGGCAATCGCTTGCACGTCATCGACGTACCACGCGATCGAATGGAAGTGCTGGCCGAAGCGCTCGTGAAACTTTTTCACCGAGAGATTCTTCAGCGGCTCGACTTTGGCCGGCGACATCGGCTCCATGCAGACATCGCCGATAATCAGCAGCGAGGCATCGCGCCCCGCGAGCTTCTCATAACCATTATAAAAGCGATTGACGGCGAAAACGTCGTCGTACCATCGGTCAACCGTCGGCAGATCGTCCACCACGTGCGTCAGATGAAACAGCTTACCAATCTTGAACATGTCTCTACCCTCCAGCGGTCGGGTGATTGTGTCCATCACATACGGTGACCTTGCATCGGTTTGCAAGCGCTAATAATGAGACAGAGGTCCCCATCGGTCAGAGTGATGGCACAAAGCAGAATCGACCCGCTGGCTTCCAGCGCTCCGGCGATTGTTTATATCGATTTCAAAAGCCCCTACGCTTATCTCGCCGTCGCCCCCACCCGCGCACTGGCCGACGAGCTCGGCCTTGAAATCGATTGGCGGCCATTCAATCTCGATATTCGGAGCTACCTGGGTTCGGCGCGACTCGATACCGGGGGACGGGTGGTCGAGGAGCAGCGCAGCGCCGGCCAGTGGGCGCGGGTCAGGTATGCCTACCACGACGTGCGTCGCTACGCCGGTCCGCGGGTGATTCGCGGCACGACGAAGATCTGGGATTCGACACTGGCTGGCATCGGGATGATGTGGGCAAAGCAGCAGGGCCAGATCCTTCTGCAACGCTATATCGATTACGTGTACGAGCGTTTCTGGAAGCGCGAACTGGATATCGAAGACCTTGCCGTCATCGAGCAGGTGCTGATCGCGATCGGCGCCGACGTCGGCGGCTTTCAGGCCTGGGCGCGCAACGAGGGGCGCAAAATCCATGATGACCTGCAGCGCGATGCCTTCGAGGCCGGTATCTTCGGCGTGCCCACCTACGTGATCGCCGGCGAGCGGCATTTCGGCCGCGAGCACCTGCCGCGCGTGCGATGGCTCCTCGGCGGTCGCCAGGGTCCACCTCCGGACGTCGCCTACGAACCCTTGCGTGCGACCGCGCGAACGGCTGGAACGCCATCCAGCCGGGCACTCATCGTGGCGGTCGATTTCAAGAACCCCTATTCATATCTGGCGCTCGGTCCGACGCGCGCGATGAGCCGCGAGCTCGGCGTGCCGATCGATTGGCGGCCGTTTCTGGTCTCGCCCTGGCAGCGGCGAACATTATCCGCGGCCGATGATCGGGCGACGCGTCATCGCGCCCTGCGCAGCGCCTACGCCGAACGCGAGGTCGCAATCTATGCCGACACGCTCGGTGTCAGCTTGCGGGGGCTCTATCGCGGCTCGAATTCGACCCTGGCCGCCATCGGCTTGCTGTGGGCGAAGCGGTTCGCGCTCGAGGCCGCCGAACGATTCGTGGTCAACGTTTTCGGGGGCTATTGGCGCGAGGAGCTGGATATCGAGGACCCCGCCGCAATCACCAGCCGCCTGGCGGAAGCCGGCGTGCCCATCAAGGGTTTCGACGGCTTTCTCGAACACGAGGGCGTGGCGGCGCTCGAACGCGTCCGCAATGAGCTAATTGACACGGGGCTGTTTGACGTGCCGGCCTATCAGTTGGACGGCGAAATTTATATCGGCCGCCAGCACCTGCCGACTATCCGCGCCCTGATGGCGGCCGGCAACGCCGCGCGATCGCTCGGGTGAGCCTTGGGCGCGCTGGTCCGGACGAAGCATTGATTTGCGCGAGCAGATGCTGCGCAGCAACGAGGAGAAGGCACAACGATGGCAGAAACGCCGAACTTCACTGAACTCAAGCTCACCCCTGAGATGCACGCGTTGGTCAACAATGCGCTGGTCGAGGGCCATCCGCTGGTAATCGCCGTAGTCGATCCGACTGGACAGCCCTATCTTTCGTTTCGTGGTTCGCTGCAGACCTACAGCGATACGCAACTGGGCTTCTGGCTGCGGATTCCGCAGGGTCATACGCTCAGCGCCATTCAGAGCAATCCACGCGTGGCCTTGATCTATCGCTCCCCCAAAGTCCCGCTCCTGCAATTTCACGGGCGCGCCCGCGTCACGAACGACCCGCAGGAACGCGACCGGGTCTTCAACGCCTCGCCGGAGGCGGAACGCAAACAGGATCCCGAACGCAAAGGGGTGGCGATAATCATCGATCTCACGCGCATCGAAGGCGTCCTGGGATTTGACGCCAGCGGTCCCATCTGGTGCCGCATGGCTGCCCCGGCCCGATCATAAGACAGCGTCGCACGAGGAATTAGCTTCACTTCCCAAAATCGTCGATTCTGCTATGTCTCGGGGATGAGACCTGACGCGGTGACGCCTTGCCGCGCCGACGACGAAGGGAGGTTCACGATGGACTTCGGCATTTTCTATGAGATCCAGGTCAACAGCCCGCTCAAGCATCGCGAGCGCGAGGCCCAGGCCTTCTATGACGTGATGGACCAGGTCGTGCGGGCCGAGGAGATGGGCTTTACCCACTTCTGGACCGTCGAGCATCACTTTCAAACCGGCTTCGCCCATTCATCGGCGCCCGAGGTGCTGTACGGGGCGATCTCGCAGCGCACGAGCAAAATCCGCATCGGGCACGCGGTGGTGCTGTTGCCCTTCCCCTACAATCATCCGGTGCGCGTCGCCGAACGTATCGCCACGCTCGATATCCTGAGCAAGGGTCGCGTCGAGGTGGGCACCGGCCGCTCGGCCACGCAGATCGAGCTCGGCGGCTTCGGCATCCCTTACAAAGAAACGCGCGCGCGCTGGGAAGAAGCGCTGGATATCATCACGACCATCTGGAAGAGCAAGGACGGCACTTTCTCCTACAAAGGCAAATATTTCGATATTCCCGAACGCAACGTGGTGCCGATGCCGATCCAGAAGCCGCATCCGCCGATGTGGGTGGCGTGCACCGGCGAAGACACGCACGTACTCGCCGGGAAGCTCGGCCTCGGCCTGCTTTCGTTTACTCTGCTGGTGTCGCCGGAGAAGCTGGGTCAGCGTATCCGCGCCTATCGTGAGGCGCTCAAGGAGGCTAAACCATACGGCGCATTTGTGAACAACAAGGCGGGAGCCTTCGCCCTTACCCATGTCGCCGATACCGATAAGCAGGCGCGTGACGAGGCCGAGCGCTCATTCATGTCCTACGTCAACACCACGCTGCAGGTGAATGCGGCGGTGATCGAGGCCAAGAAAACCGGTATCGACCCGAAGGAGGCACCGGAGTCGCTGGTTCAACCGCTGCCCAAACAGTACGAGGGCCTGGACCCCAGCAAGGTTACGATCGATTCGCTAATCGAACACGGCATGTGCATCTGCGGCAGTCCCGACACGGTGGTCCGCCAGATCGAGAAGCTGCAGAAGGAAACCCAGCTCGATCAGTTCCTCGCGATGATGCAGTTCTGGGGCATCCCGCATGAAAAGACCATGCATGCCATCGATCTCTTCGGGAAATACGTGATTCCGCATTTCCGCAAGGTTGAGCCGATGCAGAGCGCCGCGGCGAGTTAAGTCCGCCGCCGCACACTGATTGCAGGAACGCCGCCGCTAACGCGTATCGCGGCGTTCCTGCGTTTTTATCCTGTTTGCTTTACCCTGGCCAAAGCGCCCGTTTGTCGAACGATGGGTTGCGGCAGGGTACTATGACGCGACCCGCTGCGCGCGGGCTTGGGGCCTATGCTCGAGTAGTCCGCAGCGGATTTGCATCGCCGTGGCCTTGATACGGCCTCGCGGCGGCTGCCGGTATCAGCCCTCGGTCCAGCCCCACTTGGCTTTGTTGGCGGCGATTTGCTCGGGCGTCGGATGTTCCTTGGTCTCGAAGGTCTTGACCTTGAATTGGTCAGCCATATCGACTGTTTTGTGGTTCAGCTCGATATCGTCCTTGAAGATTTCAGGCACCGCCGGCTCTTCGAAAATCGCCTGCCACGGACACTCCGGCTCGCAGGCGCCGCAGTCGATACACTCGTCAGGATGGATATAGAGCATGTTCGGAAAATGCTCCTTATCGTCGCCGACGTATTCGTAAATGCAATCGACCGGACACACGCTGACGCAGCCGGTGTCGATGCAGTCAATGCAGAGACGGGTTATCGTCCATGGCATAACGGCAATCTTTTCTCCTGCCTGGCTAATCCGAAGCCTATCTTCTCGACGCCGGTCACGAAAGTAGCTGCGCGCCGGAACCGAATGGGCATCAAGGTTTTGCCATAGCTGAGAAGCGGTTTCAACGCTTGTCGGGACTATCGAAAAATCATCTAGCTGCGCAGAAGCCCGGCGAGTCCGGCAAACAAGAGCGGCGTGATGGTCCATCCGGCGAGAATGTGGATCCACAAATAGACGCGCAACAGGCGTGGCGCGAGCGTACCGTCGCCAAATCGCGTGATGCGGCGGCTGCGGCGCGGACGATGGCGCGGGTTCGGGCGCCAGTATTGCCCCTGATGAAGCTCGACCACGGGCAGGAAATTCTCCAGGGAATAGACGATGCTGCTGAAGGGCGGATAATACGGCGGCGGCTCGCCGCGCTGGAGGAATGCTTCGTACGCGTCGGCCTCGGTGGGGGTAATCAGGCGCTGCTCATAACCCCAGCGAAAGAGCGCCGCGCCAAAGGCAACAAAGCCCAAAATCCACCAGATGGCGCGCAGTGGACGATAGCCATAGCCGATCACCGCGTCGAGCGCGCAGCGCCACAGACGCTCGCCGAACCCGATTCGCCCTGAATTCGTGATCATGTTTTCGCGGGCGATTTCGACCTGGGTCGCACCCTCCGGCCGTCCGGAGGCGCGCAGAACCTCGGCCAACTGGCGATACGGCTGCGGCTGAGAGAGCAGAGCCGGCGGCTGCAGCGCCAGCCATCGCAGCCGCGCCTCAGCATCCTGCGGCCCCCCGTCGAAGCCGTTGTAAACGAAGCCGTCCAGAGCGAGATTGCCGACTGCCGGCCAGCTCTTCTCGTTGTCCCAGACCGCCGAGGCATGCGCGTCGCTCAACAGTAATTCGGTGCGCGGTGTCGTGGTCACGTCGACCCAGTAGAGAGTGCCGCTGATTGTCACGCGGCCTGCGTCGAGACCGTTGTCGCCTTTGCCGATAAAGTGCGCCTGGTTGAAGCTGAGCGAGCGCCCAATCCGCGCGAGGCGGAAATCGACGATGCCGCTGGTGGTGAAGTCCTCGTGGAAGAGGGCGTCGCCGCGGATGGTCGCGTCGACGGCCGACAGCGGCTCCTCGCCGACGAATTGGCCGCCGTTGAGTTCAAGGTTGCCGCCTATTTCCGCACGATAAAAGCTGACGTCGCCGTAATGCCCATAACGGAGCAGCACATCGCCGGTCGCGATCGATTGATCGCCGTTGATCGATCCGACACGGCTCAGCCGCAGGTCGAGACTCTGATAATTGGCGTAACGCAGGTCGATGCCGTCCGGAATCGCGCACATCACCAGCATCAGCGGCGTGCCGATCCGGAGATAAGATAGATCCAGCAGACCCTTAATCGCCGCACCCTTCACCGCGAGCCCGCTCGGATGGACTTTCGGGGCGGCGGCCGGATCCGACAACAACCATTCGACGAGGGCCGCCCGGACCGTCCGTTCGGGTCCCCACGTCGCCGCGTTCGCGGGATCGTTGAGCGGTGAGTTGATATCGTGGCTGGGCGAGGCCCAGGCGACGTCGCGGGTCGGGGCCAGATGCAGCATGTTGATTTCCGCCTGACTGAGGTTGCCGAACTCCGCCCGCGCCATGTTTTCCAGCTCGACCCCGGCGGCCTCCTGACCGTTGCGATGCGCCTGCGCCCGCATCGGCGCCACCAGCAGTAATCCACCGAGCGCGGCGATGATACTTGAGCGCATCGCCAATCGTTGCCGCTGAGGCTTGCAGATCATTGCCAAGTTGAGTAGCTGTTCCGGCATCCGCCGTTCAAGGAGCTTCGGCTGCGGTTCACCCGATTCATCCGGGCGGCATCGGTTCGGCGCCACCGCAGCTCCACGTCCGGTCATCTGACCGGGCTAAAGGAGATCAGGACCTATGAAAATCGGCTTGCTGACGATCGGATTGGGACGGGCCGCGCGGCCCTCGACACTGCAGATTTTTGCCGAGCATTGCGAACGTCTCGGCTTCGGCACGCTATGGGCACCGGAACACGTCGTTCTTTTCGACCGCTATCCCGACACCCGATATCCTTATTCGGAAGATGGAGCATTCGCCGTCCCGGCGACGACCGATTGGGCCGATCCGTTTATCTGCCTCAGTTATGTCGCCGCGCGTACCACGCGGATCCGACTCGCGACCGGTATCTGCCTGGTGCCGGAGCACAATCCGCTGGTGCTGGCGAAGGTCGTCGCCAGTCTCGACCACTTGAGCGGCGGCCGTCTCGCCCTCGGTGTGGGTATCGGGTGGTCTTCGGAAGAGTTCGCGGCGCTGGGCGTACCGTTTGAAAAGCGCGCGCAGCGGACCCGCGAGTATATCGACGTGATGCGCAAACTGTGGAGCGAGGAGAAAACCACTTTCAGCGGTGAATTTGTCAAATTCGAGGGCGCGCGGCTATTTCCGAAACCCCCGCAGGGCGCCAATCTGCCGATCATCTTCGGTGGCGAAAGCGGGCCTGCCCTGCGTCGCGTCGCCGACTACGGCACCGGATGGTTCGGGTTCAACCTCAATCCCGAACAGGCGGCCGCGAAAATCGCGCGTTTGAAAGAATTGATGCGCGAGCGCAACCGCAATCCGAGCACCGTCGAACTGATCGTCTCACCCTATCTGCAGAAAATCACGCGCGAGGATCTGACCGCCTATCACGAAGCGGGGGTCAGCGAGGTCGTGATGCTTTGTGCGCCGCCCGAAAACGATCGTGATCTGCCGCCCCTGCTGGAGCAGATGGCGCGAGATTGGGTCGAACCTGCCGCGCGGCTGGGCTGACGCCGACGATCGCGGCTGACGACGGCGGCCGCGCCGATGGATGGTCGATTGGTGTAGTCGGAGGGCAATGAAAATCGGCGCGCGCGGCTAGTCCGCTCAAGGGGGACGCAGCAAAAAGCTCTCGTCGAGGGCGTTGACGTCGGGGCATCCAATCTGCGCCAGGATCAGATCAACCTCCTCGCGCAGAATGGCGATCGCTCGCCGGATGCCCTCGATTCCTCCGGCCGCCGCGCCATAGAGCGTCGCCCGTCCGACCATCACGAAGCGCGCGCCCGCGGCCAGCGCGATGACGATATCGGCGCCGCGCCGAATGCCGCCGTCGAGCATCAGGGTCAGTTTGTCGCCGACGGCTTCGCGGATCGCCGGCAGCACTTCGAGCGGAGACGGCGCCTGATCGAGTTGCCGGCCGCCATGATTGGACACGATGATGCCGTCCACGCCGATGGCCGCCGCGCGCACCGCATCTTCGCGGTACATGATGCCCTTGACGACCAGATGGCGCGGCCAGACCCGGCGAAATTCCTCGAGATCGTCCCAGGTCACGCTGCTGGCGGGCGCTTGGATTGCCGCGAACGCATTGATTTGACGCGTGGTTGAATGCGGCCGCGCATAGGGCGCCCAATTCTCGAAACGCGGCATGCCATGGCGCAGATAGCTCGCGACCCAGCCGGGATGCTTCAGCGCGTCGAGCATTATAGGCAGCGTCAGCCGCGGCGGCAGACCGAAGCCGTTGCGCAGATTGCGCTCGCGTTTGGTCGCCGCCGGCACGTCAACGGTCAGCACCAGGGTGCTGAAGCCCGCGTCGCGCACGCGCCGAATCATGTCGAGGGTGATCTCCTTCTTGCGCGCCACGTAAAGCTGATACCAGGAGTGGCTCGGCGCGATTCGCGCCGCGTCCTCAATCGAAGCCGTGCTCATCCCCGACATCATGAAGGGGATATCGGCAGCGGCCGCCGCCTCCGCCAGCATCAGGTCGGCGCCGGGTCGGAAGAGCGCGGCGAGACCGGTGGCGGAGATGCCGAAAGGACTCGCATACCTGCGATCGAACAGGTTGACCGCCTGATCGCGCTTCGAGACATCGACCAGGTAGTGCGGCACCAGCCGAAGCTTGTGAAACGCTTCTTCGTTGCGCGCGATGCCGCGTTCGTCTTCGACCCCGCCCTCGATAAAATCGAAAGCGATTTTGGGCAGTTTCCTTTTCGCCATCAGGCGAAGGTCGTCGATATTGATCGCGCGATTGACGTTCATGCGCCTGTTCTTGAACTTTTCGCGCGCCTTGTAAAGGCTAGCGCTTATGCAAAAGCTGCCGCTCTCTCGCTTCAGGGTGATTGATCTCACGCGGGCGCGTGCGGGGCCGACCGCGGTGCGCCAACTGGCCGATTGGGGCGCCGATGTCATCAAGGTCGAGGCGCCGGATGACGCCGCGACCGAAGTCGGCTCCCGTCACGGGTTTGACTTTCAGAACCTGCATCGCAACAAGCGCAGCCTGACGCTCGATCTGAAGGCTGCCGAAGGCCGCGAGATCCTCAAGCGGCTGGTCGCGCAGGCCGACGTGCTGGTCGAGAATTACCGCCCCGACGTCAAGCATCGGCTCGGCATCGACTACGAAACTCTGCGCCGAATCAACCCGCGGCTCGTCTACGCGAGCATCTCGGGTTTCGGTCAGGACGGTCCCTACAAGGATCGCCCCGGACTGGACCAGATCGCGCAAGGGATGGGCGGTCTGATGTCGATCACGGGCCTGCCGGGACAAGGGCCGGTCCGGGTCGGCATCGCCATCGCTGACCTGACAGCGGGGATCTTCTGCGCGATGGGCATTCTGGTCGCGCTGCTGGAACGCGAAGAATCAGGCGAGGGGCAATGGGTCCAGTCGTCGCTGCTGGCGGCACAGATCGCGATGCTCGACTTTCAAGCGGCGCGATGGCTGTTGGCGAAGGAGATCCCGGAGCAGGCCGGCAACAACCATCCGACCGCGATTCCGACCGGCGTCTTCGCCACCGCCGACGGCCATATCAATATCGCCGCCTCCGGGCCGGAGCTTTTCGCGCGTTTCTGCAAGGCGGCCGGCGCTGAACACCTGCTCGCTGATCCGGCCTACTCGAGCGGGCGCGCACGCCTTAAGAATCGCGATCAACTGAACCGCGAGATCGAAGCTATCACGCGCGGCAAGTCCTCGGCCGAATGGATCGCGACGCTCAACGCGGCCGGCGTCCCGTGCGGACCGATCTACAAAATCAACGAGGTCTTCGCCGACCCGCAGGTGCGGCATATTGGCATTGCCCGTCCAATCGCGCATCCTGAGCTCGGTCCGCAGGAGCTGGTCGGGCAGGCGGTCGATATGACCCGAACCCCCTGGGCGCTGCGCTCGGCTACGCCGGAAAAGGGCGAGCATACGGAGGCGATTCTGCGCGAACTCGGCTACGACGCGGGCGCGATCGCGCAATTGCGCGCGCGCAAAGTAATCTAGCCGGCGAAATAGCTGATCCCGGCGCGAAACGCGATAAACCACAGCGCCGCCGTCGAGCTCAGGTAAAGATAAAAGCGCACCATGACGATATTGATCGTGCAATGGACCGCGCTATGCAGGAAGCGGAAGGCGACGAATATCCATGCCGCGGCGAGGTAAATCGCGTCGACCTCGTGCGTGACAAATAGATAGATCACCAGCGCATAGAACAGCACCGGCATCTCGAAGAGGTTCTTCAGATTGTCCGACGGATAAGAAACGGCCGGGGGTGCAAGCCTCGCCAACACCCCCGGCACCGCCAGTTCGTTCGGGCTCACCCCGCTCGAGCGAAGGAATGAAATACGCCGCACGTACATGTGGACCCAGACCAGCAGGGTGAGGAACATCTGCGCAAAGAAGGGTCCGAATATCGCTGTCTGTGCCATTTGACCTTCCCGTCAACACTTGATGAATGCAGCATTGACGGGGTTAGGTCCAGTTCGCGCTTGAAATTGATTAACAAGCGGTCAGCATCGCGCCGCTAGGGTCGCAGAGCACGCATCGCGCGCTTGACCGCGCTCGCGCGATCTTCGCCGACCGGATTGACGAACACGATCGCCCATTCGACGCCGGGGGCGGTCAGCTCGGCGAGACGCTCGCGCACGCGGGCCTCCGGGCCGACCAGCAGGGTGGCATCGACCATCGCATCGCTGACCGCAGCGACTGCCGCTTTGCCGTCCTTGCCGGCCGCGCGAATCGCCGCCATCTCCTTCTCGAAGCCGACGTGGGCCAGCATGTTGCCGTAAAAGCGCATCGCCCCATAGCGCGAGACGAGCGTCCGCGCCGGCCGTCGCGCGGCTTCGATATCGTCGGAGATAAACGCCGTGGCAAAGAGCGTCGCGACGACTTCTTTGGGATCGCGGCCGGCTTTGGCCGCGCCTTCGGCGATCTCACCCATGGCTTCTTTGACCCGCGAAGGCGGGAAAAAATTGAAGATCACGCCGTCAGCAATCTCACCCGCGAGCCGTACCATCGGCTTCGAGACGCCGGCGAGGTAGATCGGTTGCCGGCCGTCGATCCGCGGATTCGTCCGCCCGCCGTCGAAGGACTTGCGCAGCGTCGCCACCACCTCGCGCATTTTCTTCATCGGATCGGTCGGGCCGCCCATATCGATCCCGATCGCGCCGTTGGCTTCGCGATGCCCGGTGCCGAGACCAAGGATAAAGCGTCCGTCGCTGAAATGGCGCAACGCCGCGACCTCGTTGCCGAGCAGCAGCGGATGGCGCAGATAGATATTGGTAATCGCCGTGCCGAGCATGACGCGTTTGGTATTGAGGGCGAGCCCGAGGCAACAGGCGAGCGAGTCGTTGTTGGCCTCGGTCAGGAAGACTCCGTCGAAGCCGGCGTCTTCCGCCTGCCGCGTCCAATCGACGATCGTCTGGAGCGGGCTATCGGGCATCAGTGAAAAGGCAAGCGCGATTTTCGGCATAAGGGCTCCTTTGGCGCCACCCGTGCACAAAGCGCGGTCGGCGCGGCATTGACCAGTGGTTTTAGCGCAAATTCCGGCAGAGTTCCCGCCGCGCGCGGCGTTCAGGATCGGGCGCCGGCCGCACGCGACCGATTCTCAGCTCCGGCACACCCGCTGGCACTCGACCAGACTGCAGAAGCGCGCGTCGTTCGCGGCGATAAAATCCCGCCCGCAGTGCGCGCAGACGCGGATTGCTTCACCGGCGCGCAGCATCGCGGCAGGAGCTGTCGGCGCGGCTCCCGCTCGAGGTTCAGCCGAAGCGCGCGCGGTGGGCTCCGATGGCAGCTTGCCTGCGGCGGCGCACCGCGCGAGCTCGTCGGCACGTTCGTTGAGCGGGTCGCCGTTGTGGCCGCGCACCCATTCCCAGCGAACGCGGCGGCGGGCCGCCTCGGCGTCGAGCAGCGCCCACAAATCAAGGTTCTCGCGCCGCCGCCATCCGAGCGTCATCGTCTTGACCACGTACTGACTGTCGCTGCGTATCAACAGGTCGATTCCGGGTGGCGTATGGCGCATCGCCTCGAGCGCCGCCGTTATCTCCATCCGGTTGTTCGTGGTGGCGGCGGCCGCACCCGTCAGCTCGATCGCGCGTCGTTGCGGGTCGAGCAGAACGACGGCCCACCCGCCCGGTCCGGGATTGCCGAGACACGAACCGTCAGCATAGGCGATCCATTCTGGAGCCTGAGCCTCAGGCACTGGCGCGGCTCCCGGCACGTTCGTCACGCAGGCGCGCAAACCATTCGAGGTATTCGCCCGCCGCCCGGTCCCATGAATAGTTGGCGGCGAAGCAGTTGCGCATCAGCCGGTCCCACTCCTTGGCCTTGCGACCTTCGCGTGGCTTGCGAAAGACCGTTACCGCCCGGCTAACGGCGTCGATCAAGGCTTCGACCGTGAAGTCCGTGAAAGTGAAGCCGTTGCCGGTGCCGGCGGCGGCGTCGAATTCGAAGACCGTGTCCTTGAGGCCGCCGATCGCGCGCACGACCGGCGCGGTGCCGTAGCGGAGTGCGTACATCTGGGTCAGCCCGCATGGTTCATATCGCGACGGCATCAGGAACATGTCGCTGCCGGCCTGAATTCGATGAGCCAGCGCATTGTCGAACTGACTGATGAGGCGTAAGCGATCGGGATAGCGATCCTGCGCCGCGCGAAAGAATTGTTCCAACCCGGCATCGCCGCCGGCCAGCATCACGATCTGCACGTCCAACCCCAGCACCTGGTCAAGCGCCGCGGCCAGCAGGTCGAGCCCCTTCTGCCAGCTCATCCGCGAGACAATCCCGATTACCGGAACCTCGAGTCGATGGGGCAGCCGGAGCTCCTCGCGCAAATCGTAGAGGCACGCCTTCTTGCCCGCCCGTCGCGTTGCCGAATAGCGGGCCGCGATTAGCGGGTCGCGCGTCGGATCCCATTCGTCATAGTCAGCGCCATTAAGGATGCCGACGTAACGATCGCCCCGGGCGCGCAGTACGCCTTCCATCCCGAAGCCCAGCGCTGGATCGTAGGTGGTTTCGTAGGCGTAGCTGGGGCTCACGGTGGAGACGCCGTCGGCGGTGACGATAGCGCCCTTCATCAGGCTCACGCGTCCGTGAAACTCGAGGCGGTCGATCCGGAACCATGACGAATCGAGCCCCAGCAGCGGCAGATCGCTCGGTTCGAAGTTGCCCTGGAACGCCAGGTTGTGGATGGTGAATACCGAGGTTACTCCGGCCAATTGCGGCCGCAGCGCGTCGTCCGCGCGGGCGACGATCGTGGCGGCGGCCGCATGCCAGTCGTGCGTCTGCAGAATGTCGGGAGTGAGCCGAGTGCAGAGTTCGGCGGCGGCGCGACCGAAGAAGATAAAGCGCCTGAGGTTGTCGGGGTATTCGCCGCTCTCGTCGCCGTAAATTCCGCGGCGCGCGAAAAAACCCGGATGGTCAACCAAGAAGAGCGGCACCCCATCCGCTTCGCCACGCAGGACGCGGTAGCCTTCGCTGCTTCCGCCGAGCGCGATACTGCACCCGTCCTCGTAGAGTTCCGTCGGAATCCGCTCAAGCAACGCGCGATAGCCCGGCAGAATCACCTGCGGCTCGGCGCCGGCCCGCTGTAGCGCGCGCGGCAGCGCCCCGATGACATCGGCGAGCCCGCCGGCCTTGGCGTCCGGACTGAATTCAGCGGCAACGATCGCAAGCTTCACACCGCCAGTGTACCTTCCATCGGCTCAGCCGGCACCCTTGGCGCGCAGGTTGGCGAAGCCCGGGCCGCGAGGTTCGCGTCAGGCGGCTTCGGGACGCACCTGCGCGGCGGCGTCGGCCTGCCCGCTCTCAGAGGCGCCATCGGCGGAGCGAAAGGCGTGGGCGAGGACGTCGTCTATCGTATCGACAAAGACGATCTCCATCTCCGCGCGGACCTCCGGCGGGATGTCGTCGAGATCATGCTCGTTGCGGCGCGGCAGAATAACCGTCTTGATGCCCGCGCGCCGCGCCGCCAGCACCTTCTCCTTGATTCCGCCCACCGGCAGGACCTTGCCGCGCAGGGTAATCTCGCCCGTCATCGCCAGATCGGAGCGCACCGGCCGCCCGGTCAGGAGCGACGCGATGGAAGCGGTCATCGTGACGCCGGCGGAGGGACCGTCCTTCGGAATCGCGCCCGCCGGGACGTGCACGTGAATGTCCGACTTGTCGTAGAAATCCGGCGCAATCCCGAGCTTGTCGGCGCGCGACCGAATATAGGACAGCGCCGCCTGCGCCGATTCCTTCATCACGTCGCCGAGCGAACCGGTCAGGGTGAGACCCTTCTGTCCGTTCATCCGCGTGCTTTCGATAAAAATGATATCGCCGCCGTTCGGCGTCCACGCGAGACCGGTGGCCACGCCCGGTTCATTCGTGCGTTCGGCCACCTCCGAGAAGAATTTGCGCGGCCCCAGATACTTCGGCAGCATCTCGACCGTCACGCGCGCCGGCGCCGTCTCGCCCTCGGTGATGGAGCGCGCGATCTTGCGACAGACCCGCGAGATCTCCCGCTCGAGATTGCGCAAGCCGGCCTCGCGCGTGTATCCGCGAATTATCTCCGCCACCGCATCGCGGTCGAATTCAATCTGCATCTCGCCGAGGCCGTTCTCGTTCATCTGCTTGGGAATCAGATGCTGGAAGACGATGGCGAGTTTTTCCTCCTCGGTGTAGCCCGGCAGCTCGAGTACTTCCATGCGATCGCGCAGGGCGTGCGGAATCGTATCGAGCATGTTGGCGGTGGTGATAAAGAGCACGCGCGACAGGTCGAAGGGCACGTCCAGATAATGATCGGCGAAGGTGTTGTTCTGTTCGGGGTCGAGGACTTCGAGCAGCGCCGACGCCGGATCGCCGCGAAAATCCGCGCCGAGCTTGTCCACCTCGTCGAGGATGAACAGCGGATTATTCGAGCCCGCATTGCGCAGTCCCTGGATTATCCGCCCCGGCAGTGACCCGATATAGGTCCGGCGATGACCCCGAATTTCCGCTTCGTCGCGGATTCCGCCCAGCGAAAGCCGCTGGAACTTGCGGCCGAGCGCCCGGGCAATCGAGCGTCCGAGCGAAGTCTTGCCGGTTCCCGGAGGTCCGACGAAACAGAGAATCGGACCCTTCGTATCCTGTTTCAATTTGCGTACGGCGAGGAATTCGAGGATGCGCTCCTTGACCTTCTCGAGGTCGTAGTGGTCCTCGTCCAGCACCGCCCGCGCGTGCTTGATGTCGAGGTTGTCCTCGGTCGAGACGCTCCACGGCAAAGTGACGAGCCAGTCGATATAGGTGCGGACCACCGTATGTTCGGCGGACTCGGGCGGAATCATTTTGAGGCGATCCAGTTCCTTGTCGGCCGCCTTGCGCGCCTCCTCGGGCATCTTCGCCGCTTCGATTTTCTTCGCCAGCTCGTCGATTTCCGACGAGCGGCCGTCGCCTTCCCCCAACTCGCGCTGAATCGCCTTCAGTTGCTGGCGCAGGTAGTACTCGCGCTGGCTCTTGTTCAACTCGCTCTGCACCTGCGACTGGATCTTATGCCCGAGCTCGAGCAACTCGATTTCGCGCGTCAGGATGACGAGCAGCTTCTCGAGGCGCTGACGCACGTCGAGGGTTGCCAGCAGATCCTGCAGCTCTTCGACCGCAATCTTGAGATAACTGGCCGCGAGATCGGTGAGCCGCGCCGGATCGCGCACCTGCATCGCCATCACCTGCAGTTCGTCCGGCAGGTAGGGCACGAGGGAAACAAATTTGGAGAACTGACTGATGAGGTTCGCCTGCAGCGCCTCGCCTTCCTTGTCGGGGGTGAAAACCTCGGTCAGACGCGTCACCTGCGCGACGAAATACGGCTCGCGCTGAATGAACTGACGCAACTCGATCCGCGCCAGCCCCTGCACCAGCACCCGGATGCTCTGATCCGGATACTTGAGCATCTTCAGGATGCGCACGGCGGTCCCACGCTGATACAGTGCGTCGGGTGCGGGATTTTCGTCTTCGGGATTCTTCTGCGCCGTCAGGGCGATGATGCGCGAGTCGTGCCCCACGGCCTCGATCAACTTGAGCGAGGCCGCCCGCGAAACCAGGAAGGGATGGATTTGGCTGGGAAAAATGACAATTCCGCGCAGCGGCAGCACCGGCAATGTCTCCGGTATCTCGACCCTGCTCAGATCCTCTTCGGTTTCGAAACGCTTTTCGCTGGGCTCGGCCATTAGCTCACTCCGGTCTCGGACGGTATCCTCGGATCGCGACGGAAAGGTAGCTTTTGATGGACGCGACCTTTTACCGTATTATAAGCACTGGATCCGGACAAGGCACTTTGCTTACGCAAGAGCAGTGCCGATGGATGCTTTGGTGGACTTTTGAGCACCTATCGCTTCGATAAGCTCTTCACGCTGCAGGAGGCGGACGCGCTGCTGCCCGCCCTCGAACTCCTCGTGCGGGACCTCCAGACCTGCGTCCGCGACCTGCGGACCCGGATCGCCGACCTGGTCGAGCGCGATCCGGCGCTCGCAGGGATGCAACTGCCCGAGTTGGTCGAACGGTATCCCGAACTCAGCCGCCCTGCGTCGCGGATGGCTCAACTGGCGCATGAAATCGAATCGCGCGGCTGCTTCCTCAAGGACGTTGACCTCGGCCTGATCGATTTTCCATGGGAAAAGGACGACGACGAAGTCGCTTTTCTCTGCTGGCAGCCGGGTGAGCCGCGGCTCGTCGCCTGGCATCCGATAGAAGGCGGTTTCGCGCAGCGCCGTCCCCTTCCCGGCGCCGGTCGGCAGTACCTTAACTGACCTCGGCCACGGCCGGCGTCGAATTTGCGGCGCTCGCTCGACATTCGAGCCTGTCCAACTATACTGTCGAGCCGATCATGGTGGTGACGCTGTTCATCTACCTCCTCGCCCTGAGCTGCTGGCTGGGGGGGATGTTGTTCTTCACGGTCTTTACGGCTCCGGCGGTCTTTGCCGTTCTGCCGGTCGTCGATGCGGGGAAGGTCGTCAGCACGATTTTTCCACGATATTACATGCTCGGTTACGTGGCCGGCACGCTCACGCTGATTCTCGCGCTCTACTTTGCCGCGATCCGCACTTCCCGAGGATGGTGGATGATCGTCGCGGCAGCGCTGCTTGGCGCCTTCGTCTTGACGCTCTACGCCGGCGCCGTGGTGCGCCCACGGGTCAACGCGATCCGCGCGGTCAGCACCGATCCGCATCCGGACCCGGCGCAAAAGGCCGAGTTCGACCGTCTCCACCGTCTCTCGGTGATTCTCAACGGCGGCGTCATGATACTTAATGTGGTTGCCTTGATCGGTTCGGCCGCCGCGCTTGCCTGATGCCGCCCGGCGCTTTCAAAGCGGTCGTCCTCGACCTCTTCGACACCATCGTCAAGTGGGACCCGGAGCGCTTGCCCCTCCTCGAGTGGAACGGCGCAACCCATCGCAGCACGATGCCGTGGGTCTTTCCGCTGCTCGGGGAGTTGTTCGAGGGACAATTCGATCGCGACCGCTTTATCGAGGTCTATTTCGCCGTTGTCAACGAAATTAATCAGGAGCGGGAACGCGAGCGAATCGAGATTACCTGCCACGAACGCTTCGCCCGGACCCTGGATCGGCTCGGATGGGCGCAGTCGTCGCGTAGGGATGAGCTGGCGGAGCTGCTGACGCGCACGCACATGGCCGGGGTGCGGCGCGTCACCACCGCGCCGCCGGAACGAATTACCGCCGTGCGGACGCTCGCCGCCCACTATCGGCTCGGCCTGCTGTCGAATTTCGACGATGAGCGCACCGGCCATGAAGTCGTCGCCGATACCGGGCTCGCCGACCTCTTCGAAACGGTTGTAATTTCCGCCGCCGTTCGCCTGCGCAAGCCCGACCGGCGCATCTTCGAGCACGTGCTCGTCCGGATGGGCCTGCAACCGCTCGACGTGCTGTTCGTCGGCGATACTCCCCGCGACGATATCTGGGGAGCGACGCAGGCCGGGATGCGCACGGCGTGGATCAGCCGCGGCGCCGCCCGCGTGCCCGACGGTATGCCCATCCCGGACTTTGTCGTTCCCGACCTCGCCGCGCTGCCGGCACGCTTGAGCCTCGCGAGCTGAACGGAGGGGAGCGCGGGCCGCGCTAGCTCTTGGCGGGCGCCTCCTTGGCCGCCTCGCCGGCTGCCTTCTCCGCGCCAGCCCCCTCGGCGGCGGGCGCTTCCGCGCCCTCGGCCGGAGCGGCGGCCGCCGGAGCTTCGGCCACGGTCGGCGGCAGCACGGTCACTACGGGGAAGTCGGTATCAAAGATCGGCTTGATATTGCCGGCAAACTTGAGCGCCGATACGTGCATCACGTCGTGGACATTGAGCGGCGTGACGTCCACCTCGATCGCTTCGGGAATCTCGAGCGGCAGGCATTCGACCTCGATCTCGCGCTCGAGCGGCTGCAGGATGCCGCCATCGACGATGCCGGCCGCGCGGCCGACGAAACGCAACTGCACCGAAACGCGCAGCGGCTTCGCCAAATCCACTTCGTAGAAATCGATATGCAGAATGTCGCCGTCCACCGGCGTCCGTTGCAGCTCCTTGACGATGACGTGTTTGCCGGCCAGTTCCGGCGCTTCCGAGCTGATGCGGATGAGCCGCTGATGGGCGGCGGAGTCAACCCGCTTGCGCAAATCCAGGGCCGCGACCGCTACCGGAATGGCTTCGCGATGATTGCCGTAGATGATTCCGGGCACGCGCCCCTGCCGGCGCAGCCGATTGACCACGCCCTTGGGCGAGGTCGGTCGTTTTTCACAAGCCAGATCGATGGTTTCCATGCGTTTTGAAACTCGCCTTTGCGCTCAGCTCTTCAGTTGAACAGGGAGCTGACGGATTCTTCGTTATGGATACGGCGGATCGCCTCGGCAATGAGGCCGCCGACCGACAGCACCTTGAGCGACGGCAACTCCGCCTGCGCCTTGGTCTTGAGCGGGATGCTGTTGGTCACGATAAGTTCGGTAATCGGCGAATGGCTCAGCCGTTCGCACGCCGGGTCGGACAAAATCGGATGGGTCGCGCAGGCCATCACCTGCGAAGCGCCGGCGGCCAGCGCCACCTTCGCCGCTTCGGTCATGGTGCCGGCAGTGTCGATCATGTCATCGACCAGCAGCGCCAGTGCGTCGCGGACGTCGCCCACGAGACGCATCTCGGCGACCTCGCTGGCCCGCTGACGGCGCTTGTCGATGATCGCGAGATCGGCGTTGAGGCGGCGGGCGAAAGCACGCGCCCGCTCGACGCCGCCAGCGTCCGGCGAGATTACCGTCACCCGCTGCGAATCGAGACGCTTGCGCAGATAATGCACCAGCACCGGCATCGCGTAGAGGTTATCCACCGGGATATTGAAAAAGCCCTGGATCTGGCCCGCGTGCAGATCGACGGTCAACACCCGTTGCGCGCCGGCCGCGGTTATCAGGTCGGCGACCAGTTTGGCGCTGATCGGCACGCGTGGCGCCACTTTGCGATCTTGCCGCGCATAGCCGAAGTACGGAATGACGGCGGTGATCCGCTTCGCCGAGGCGCGCCGCAGCGCGTCCATCACCAGCAGCAGCTCCATCAGGTTTTCGTTGGGCGGCGTGCAGGTGGACTGGATGACGAAACAATCGCCTCCGCGCACGTTCTCCCGCACCTCGACCAGCACTTCGCCGTCCGGGAAGCGACCGACGTCGAGTTGCCCGAGCTTGACCTGCAGATGCTCCGCGATCTCCCGGGCCAATGCCGGATTCGAGTTGCCCGTGAAGATTTCGAGCTCGTCCTTTGCCCGCTCAGGCATGGTCGTCTCCGCGGGTTCGAGAACCCATTCCTCTTGTGCTGCGCCGCGACTGCTCGCCATCGCCCCCTAATCCCGTTGGCTGGGCGGGAAGGATTCGAACCTTCGAATGCCAGGTCCAAAGCCTGGTGCCTTACCAGCTTGGCGACCGCCCATTGTTGACCGCAAAAATAACGTCCCAGTTGAATGCTGAAGGCGGCGCGCCAGTCAGGGACCGCGCGTTGAACCAGCCGCTCGGCGCCCTGTAACAGCACCCTATTAATGATTTCACGCCTTCGCCAATATTTATGCGATGTTATTGATCGAGTGCGCGCACTGTCAACGCGGCCGCATCGCCGTTTGCCGCTGCGGGCGCGTGCTGCCGGTCTCGTAAGTCGCGCGCTTCGCCGATAGCTGGCATTGCGCTTGCGCCAGTAAAACTCGCGGGAAGCTTCCGCCCGATGCGCGGCTCGTCTGCGATGCGCTATCGATGCGCCAGCGGCGGATCGCGTCTCTGGGCGGAATTCAACCGTGAATTTTCTGCGGAGTCGGCGATGAAAAAATCCCACACCAACAACAACGGTCGGCAGGCGCCGCCTGCCCGGCGCCGCGTCGCAAACGGGTCGTCACGCAACCGTACCCCCTCCAGCCGCCGCCGCGGCATCAATCCGGAATGGCTTAGCGACTTCCTCCGCGCGATGCTCGCGGTTGAGCACGGCGGCGTCCAGTTGTACGAAAAGGCGCTCGACGATCTGATGCATGAGAATCTGCGCGGCAAGCTTGAACAGTTCCTGGCGCAGACGGAACGGCACGTCGAGCTCTGCGAACAGCTCCTCGCGGCGGCGGGCGTCGAACGCGACCGGCCGAGTCCTTCGGCCAAAGCGGCGGAACATAAGGCCGAAGGCCTCATTTCGACGCAGGTGCCGCGCGACATGCTCGATCTGAACAATGTCGAAAACCTCGTCCTGGCCGAGACCAAAGATCACTGGAACTGGGAAACGCTCGCGACCTTGACCGATCGCATCGCCGACGCCGGCCTCAAGAAAGCGGCCGCCCGGGCCGTACGCGAAGTGCGCAGGCAGGAGACGGATCACCTGCAGTGGGCGCAAAAGACGCTTTCGCAGCTCGCGCTGGAGAGTGCGCAAAAAACGCCTCCGCCGGATGAAGTGGCGGCGGCCGCCCGCTGACCGCAACCTCCGAGTCATCAGCCGAGATTGCAAGCTACACCGCGCTTGGTCATGCTCGGCTGATGAGCCCATCGCGGCGTCCGGTCTGTAAAATCGGAGTGATTGATCTCGGCCTCGAGGAGGCCTTACTGCCGAACGGGATGACCCTCGAACTCCCCGTCATCCGTCATCCTGGGGCGAGCGCGATTGTCGCCATGGACGAGCGCGAAGCTATCGTCCTGCTGACGCAGTATCGCCACGCCGTGGGCGGATGGTACCGCGAAATACCTGCGGGCTGCCGCAAGGAGGGGGAGTCGTATCTCGAATGTGCCAAACGCGAATTAGCCGAGGAGACCGGACTGGGCGCGGCAACCTGGCACCGTTTGGGTGCGATCTACACGATCCCGAGCTTTTGTGATGAACGAATTGAGCTATTTCTGGCGCGCGACCTGGTTGCAGTCTCAGGCCAGGCCGACCCGGACGAGGTCATCCGTCTCGTGCGCGTCGAGCTGAAGGCGGCGCTGGCGATGGTTCGGCAGGGCGCCATCGTTGATGCCAAAACCATCGCCGCGCTCCATCACGTCGATGCCTTTCTGCACAAGGATCCCTCGGAGTCTCAGGTGGTTAAGTCGGCAGAGTAGTCGAGGACTACTCGACGTTGACCTCTTCGGGGAACAGGAACGTAGTGCCGCCGTCGGCGAATTTCACCAGGAACATGCGCCGACCGAGGTTGTTGACCTCGCGCACGATTATCGGTTTCTCTTTGAAGCGTGCCACACCGTCGTGGTCGCGCACCGGCTTGAGCAGCAGGCACCTCCGACCCACCACGTCGTTACTTGCGATATTTTCCATGGTAGCGCCTTTCCTCTTTTCAACCCTTTCGGGTGGACCTCAACCCCACTAAACAGTTGTAGCAAGGTATGGACCGGACTATAAGATGGCTATTTTGCTTATCCACAAGATTAATTGTGCTTAATGTCTGAACAATCAACCCCGATTATTTGCAGAAAGCGAAAAGATTCCGATGCCGCCGGACCGTTTTGGATCCTCGCGCGTGTCGTTACTCACGAAACCCCGCCTGAGCAATCGCTTCATCGTCATAGCGCGAACGGGCAGAAGCTGATCACGATTCGGGAGAGATTTAATCAATGACCACAATATATCCGCTAATCATGGGCCGGGTGGCGATGGTTGCGACCGAGCATTATCTCTCGGCCGCCGCGGGCGCGCGAATGTTTGCGCGTGGCGGCAACGCGATCGACGCTGCGGTTGCGGCGACTTTGGTCGAGGGCGTCGTCAATCCGCATATGCATACGATCGGCGGTGAAGCGCCGATGCTCATTTATGATGCAGCCGCGCGCAAAGTAGTCGCGATTAACGGCAACATGACCGCACCCTCGCGCGCCACGATCGCGTTTTTCCAATCCCGCGGCCTTGACCTCATTCCTGGCGAGGGCCTGCTCGCGGCCGGGGTGCCCGCGGCATTTGACGCGCTGGCATGCGCACTGAAGCATTTCGGCACGATGAGTCTGGCCGAGGTCGTCGAGCCGGCCTGCGCGCTATGCGAGGACGGCATGCCGATGCATGCGGGTTTGAGCGGACATGGGGAGAGCCCGCAGGACCTGTCGGGTTTGATTGGCCGCGCGTCGCTCCGAGCAAATCAACGCAAATTCCGCGAAGAATGGCCGTCGACGGCGGCGATCTATCTGCCCGAGGGGAAGCTGCCGGAACCAGGAACGATCATCAGAAATCCGGCCCTCGCGAAATGCTTTCGCCGTCTGCTCGAGGCCGAAGCGGCGGCCCGCAACCGTGGTCGCGAAGCCGCGATCGACGCTGCGCGCGACCGTTTCTACCGGGGCGATATCGCTCGCGAGATCGTCGCCTGGTCGGACGCCCAGGGCGGTCTGCTCGAGGCCGCGGACCTGGCGGAATTTACCACGCGGATCGAGGAGCCCTTGAGCGTCGATTATCACGGCGTGACCGTCCATAAATGCCAGCCGTGGTCGCAGGGACCGGTATTCCTCCAGCAGCTCAGACTTCTCGAAGGGTTCGACCTCGCGAAAATGGGGCACAACTCGGCCGCCTACATTCATACGCTGGTCGAGGCCGCCAAACTCGCCTTTGCCGATCGCGAGGCATATTACGGCGATCCGCAGTATGTCGATGTACCGATCGGAGGCCTCCTTTCGCGCGAATACAATGAATTACGGCGCAATTTGATCGATCCGGCGCAGGCCTCGATGGAGCATCGGCCGGGCGATCCGCGCGCGATGAGAGTCTTGCGCCAGGATCCTGCGGGCGCGCCGCGCTCGTGGGGAGCTGGGACAATTCACGTCACCACGGCGGATCGGCAGGGCAACATGGTCGCCTGCACCGCCAGCGGCGGATGGATTCCCAGTTCGCCCGTGATCGAGACATTGGGCTTTCCGCTGGGAACGCGCGTCCAGACCTTTTACCTCGATCCGCGACATGCCAACGCGCTGCATCCACGCAAGCGACCGCGCACCACGCTTACGCCCTCGATTGCGACGCGCCAGGGCGCACCCTTCCTTGCCTTCGGGACGCCGGGAGGCGACCAGCAGGATCAATGGACGCTCCAGTTCTTTCTCAATGTGGTGCATTTCGGGATGGACCTGCAGGAAGCCATTGAGGCGCCGCGCTTTTCGACCGCGCACTTCCCATCGAGCTTCTATCCCCATCAGGCAGGACCGGGACTCTTGCGCATCGAAAACCGCATCGATGAAGCGACTATCGGTGAGTTGGCCGCGCGCGGCCATCGGGTCGAAGTTCGTCCGCCCTGGTGTGAAGGCCACGTGCTCGCCTGTCGGTTCGATCCAGCCTGCGGACTGCTGTCCGGGGGCGCCGATCCACGCGGGCAACAAGCGGTCGTTATGGCCGCGCAGGCGATCGGATGGTAATATGGCGGTGAATCGACGCAGTTAGGCTTTCGTGTAACCTTTTTGCGTTATGTGCGCGCGACATTCGCTCCCAGCTCAAGCCCGATTTGTCTTCATACATCCAAAACTACCCATAAATGCCAAAACATCGCTGTCCTTGCGGTACGAAAAGTGCTGAGGCTGAGCTTGGTAAACGATAAAGAGAGCTTTGCCGTATCCCTTTATGGATGACCGGCTTCGACAGGGGAGAGGAGACGACATTATGCGTAAACCGTGGTTGGCAACGATAGCTCTGGTTCTGGCAACAGCGTTTTTAATCGGCGGATGCTCGGGTCAACCGCTGACGACCCGTGAGAAGGGTACCGGTATCGGCGCGGTGTTAGGAGCCGGCACCGGCGCGATTATCGGTGCCGCTGTGGGTCATCCGGCGGCCGGGGCGGCGATTGGCGGCGCCATCGGTGGTGTGGGCGGTTATGCCGTAGGCAATTCGATGCAGAACCAGGAGAACGCCAACGCCCAGACGCAGTCGCAACTGCAGCAACAGCAGCAGGAGATCGAGAACCAGCGTCAGCAGATCGAGCAGCTTAAATCGCAATCTGAAACCGAATAGTTTGCTTTAAGCGACGCCGGGCGACCCTCGGCGTCGCTTCTTTTCCGGTCTCAGCCGGGCCGACAGAGCTTACAAGGACGAAGACCCGCTGCGGCGGCCCGCGCCGGCTCGGCAAAGATCAGCATCCGTTCGCGGCGTGCGCGGCGCGCCGCACCGCAGGTGAGACGGCAAAAGATGCGCGTGCCGAGGTGACCGTAGACCGCGGTCGCCGGCACGCGACCGGCACCATCGGCGACAAAGCCTTCGGCCCGCAGCAGGGCGACTTTACGTTGGACGCCGCCACCATAGTTGCCGATCGCGCCGTCGGATTTGATGACCCGATGGCACGGGACATAGATGGCCAACGGGTTGGCGGCGACCGTATTCCCGATCGCGCGCTGCGCGTCGGGCGATCCGGCGGCGGCGGCGAGCGCGCGATAGGTGGTAACTGCGCCGGGCGGCACGGCGCGCAGCCGCGCCAGCGCGCGGCGTTCGAACGCGCTGGTGACGAGACTCAGGTCAACCGGACGCGCGGTAATCGGCTCCGGACAGCCGTTCAGCAGCGCATCGATTTCGCGGCTGACGTCCGCGGCCAGGGTCGGATTTTCGGCCAGATCGAAGAGCCTTCGCAGATCCGCGATGAAGCTCGTGTCGTCCTCGTCGTCGGCATAGCGGACCGTGAGGAGTCCGCGATCACTCGCGGCGACGAGCAGACGGCCGAGGCGGGTCGCGGCGACGGCGATCGTCGCCGTGGGGCGGCGGATACGACGCAGGGCGGCGGCGATTCGCCGCTGCGCCAGCGGAAGGACGGAGTCGATTAGCGCGTTTTCTCGTTGAAGCGCGTCGTCCATAAAACTACTCCTCAACCATCCTGAGTTTTTTCATGGCCTGGTAAACGTCGGCGCGCGCTGACTCGCTGCTGCAACCGAGGGCCTGCGCGATTTCGTCGTATTCAAGCCCCGCCACCTTGCGCATCATGATGGCGGCCTGCTGTTTGCGTGGTAAGCGCTCGATCAGTTTCTTCACGCTGAGCCAGTGTTCGCGCGGGTCGCCGCGCCGGACGCCGTCGTGTTCGGGCAGCGCGACGCCGTCGGCGAAGACGCGGGCGCGACGCGCACGATCGCGCGAGCGGTTGAGGCAGAGGTTGGCCGCGATACGATAAAGCCATGCACGCAGGTCGGCGGCGGATTTGAGTTGCGGGTAGGCGCGATACGCGCGCATCCAGGTCTCCTGAAACAGATCGAGCGCATCTTCGCGATCGCGCGTCGTGCGCATGATAAATCGCAGGATCTCGCGCTCGTACCGTTCGAGCAGTTGGTCGAAGGGCGGCGGCAGACCGGCCAGCGATGGCTTGGGAGTCACGCGCTTGTATAACCCACGCCCGTCGCGCGTGTGAAATAAGCGCGAGGGAGGTTCTGCGGACCGTTCACAACGCTCCGGCGTCAGGGCGTGACGGCGCCGTAGCCATACAGATAGAGCAGGAAATAGACGGTCCCGATTACGATGAGGAGCGCGCAGGCGACTACGTCGCGGCGAGTCATCGAATAGGCGCTCAGGTTGGTCGGCCGCACACCGGCGCCGAAGCCGCGGGCTTCGAGCGCCATCGCCATATTATTCACCCGGCGCAGGGCGCCCATGAACACGGGGATCATCGCGGGGACGTAGCGGCGCAGTCGCTCGAAGACATTCCCCTGGTCGAAGTCATACCCGCGCAGCCGTTGGGCCTGAACCACCGTCAATGCTGAGTCCATAAAGAGCGGCACCAGGCGAAACGCGAGGCTCATCGCGAACGCCACTCGATAGGGGATCCGCAGATTGATGAGGCTCTGGCTGAAATCCTCGACCGTGGTGGTGGAGAGGAAGAGGATCGATGCGGCGAGCAGTTCCGCGAGGCGAAGCCCTTTGCCGAAGCCGTAGCGGAGCGCCGCGCCGCTCAGGTGAATGAACCAGAAATCGATGAGCGGCGGGCCCTGACGATAGACCGCCATCCACTCGATCATCGTCGGTGGAATCATCAGGATGAGGAACCAGCGGAAGGCATAAAAGTTTGGCCAGGCGCCGGCGACCTGGGCGGCGAGAATCAGCAGCACCGCGATAGGGACGAGCGCCAGCGGCCGATCAACCCAGAACACCGACCAGAAAACGACAAAGAGGCCAAAGAGCTTGACCACCGGATGCAGCCGATGGATGGCGCTCGCGCGATCGAGGTAGAGCGAGGTCAGCATCAGGCGGCAGGATCGCGCGACCGGAGAGCGCGGATGGCGGTGACGAACTGCTGAACGTTCAGGGCGTCGAGGCCGAGCCGGCGGGCGAGCAGGTTGATTTCGGGCGGGCGGAACGAGGCCAGCTTCAGCAAATCCTCATCGGCGAAAAATTCGCTCACCGAACCGTCGAAGCGGATGCGCCCGCGGCGCATCAGGACGACCCGGCGGGCATAGTCCGCGATAAGCCATGGCGTGTGCGTGATGATTACGATCGCGATACCAGAACGGTTGAGCTCTTCGATCAGAGTCATCATGCGGCGCTGTTCGCG
Organism: Pseudomonadota bacterium; assembly: GCA_021325355.1. GTDB lineage: Bacteria > Desulfobacterota > Binatia > Binatales > Binataceae > JAJPHI01. The sequence continues at coordinate 26,909 of JAJPHI010000024.1, read as the reverse complement.
ATAGTCGAGGCCGGTCGTCGGCTCGTCGAGGATGAGCAGGCGGGGGCGCAGGGCGAGGATCCCGGCGACGGCGAGCCGCTGGCGTTCGCCCTTGCTCAGCAGAAACGGATCGCGCGAGCGGAGGGCGGTCAGATCAACGGCGGCGAGAACCTCCGCGACCCGTCGCGACACCTCGTCAGGCGCGAGTTTGAAATTTTGCGGTCCGAAGGCGACCTCATCCTCGACCGTCGCGGCGAAAATCTGGTGGTCAGGGTTTTGGAAGACGTAGCCCACCGCCTGCGCCGCCTCGAGCGCGCTGAGCTCGTGGCGATCGCGGCCGTCGAGGCGGATGACACCGGCGGCCGGAGTCAAAAGACCGGCGATCAGCTTCGCGAGCGTGGTTTTGCCCGACCCGTTGCGGCCGACGATTGCGACAAACTCGCCCGCGGCGATCGTGAGGTTGACATCCTCGATGGCGGGGGCGGCGGTTGAATAGGCGAAACGCAGCGCACTCACCGTCAGCAGATTGCGATCCGGCGCGATGGGCCGGGCGTCTCGCGCGGCGTTGTCGGTCGCGGCCAGGCGTTCGCCGAGCCGTTCGCGCAGATAGCGTTCAGCCGTCGCGAGATCTCGCGGATGGGGTTCGAGGCCGAGCGTCGCCCAGGCGCGATTGAGATCGGGCGGGCGGACGCCGGCGCTCTCGAGATCGGCGACGCGGGGCATGATCTGCTCGGGGCAGGCCTCGGCGATAATCGCGCCGTCGCGCATCAGCAGAACGCGATCGCATGCGCGCAAGGCTTCGGCGTCGTGATCGATCAGGATCAGACTGAGCCCCTGGCCGCGCAGGCTCTGGATCAGTTCGAGAACTTCGGCGCGGCCCTCGGGATCCAGGTCGGTGGTAGGCTCGTCGAAGACAATGATCCGTGGGCGCATCGCGAGCACCGCGGCTATCGCCAGGCGCTGCTTTTCGCCGCCCGAAAGGGTCGTGGGATCGCGGCTCTCGAAACCCCCGAGACCGACGGCTTCGAGCGCCGGCCCAATGCGGGCGATGATCTCCTCGCGCGGCAGGCCGGCCTGCTGCAGGCCGAAGGCCACTTCGAGCCCGGCGTTGGTCGAGAAAAGCTGGGCCTCGAAGTCCTGAAAAACCATCCCGACGGTTGCCGCGAGATCGGACACCGGACGGTCGTCAGACGAAGCGCCGGCGACCGTGACGCGACCGCTGAAGTCGCCGTCCTCGAAGGCCGGGACCAGACGATTGAGACATTTGACGAGGGTGGATTTGCCCGCGCCGGAAGCGCCCATGATCCCGACCATCTCACCGGGCCTGAGGACGAAATCAATCTCGCAGAGAGCGCGGCTCGCGCTGTCTCGATAGCTGAAGGTGACGCGCTCGAGCGCGGCGGCAGGGGCGAAGCTTGCTGGCGTGGCGCTCAAAGCAGCAGCATCCCGATTATCGCGATCACGATCGCGGGACTGACGGTGAGGGCGACGGCCCGCGTGTAAGGGGCGACATTGAAAGCCGCCGGCACCAGCGCGGGCCTCCAGTAGCCGGCGGAGACGAGATTCCCGGCAAGCCAGGCGGTCACTTCGCCGCCGAGCAGCATCGCGAAGCCGACCAGCCGCCGGGGACGCGCCGACGCTTCGATCTCGGGCATCAAATCGGTGAACAGCAGATGGGCGCGGCGTACGCGCGGATAGATCGCCGCGAGCAGCAGCGGCGCGAGCACGATGGCCGCCACCATGTTGTTCATGATGATGATATTGCCGAGGACCCAGAAGGGCCGCAGCGCGAGGAGATTATCGCCCCATCCGACGAGGTCGGCGCAGAGCATACTGGCGGCCAGAGCCGCCAGCACGTAGCGCGCGAGAGTGCCGGGCGTCAGGGCGACCGGGCTCTGGTCGGGCGCGGCGACAATCGTCCAGACCTTGTACGGGATATAACCGTACGCGAGGTTGGCGAAGAAGCCGAAGACGTCACCGGGACCGACGCCGCCGAAAAAATCGCCAATCATGTTGCCGATCGCGGAACCCCAGGCGGCGGCGGGTCCGAAAAGAAATGAGCAGACCACCGGAATCGCATTGCCGGGGCGCAGTTCGGTTACGCCCGGGATGAGCGGGACCACCTTGAACGGTACCAGCACCGCGGCATAGAGGGCGGCGGTCAGCACGCTCAGCACGACCATCCGGGTGTTGCGCCACATCAGGCGCAGCTCGTGGGCGCGGCGCGGCGCAGCAGAGGGGGGAGCGGTTGCCGGGCGATGAGGCGCGCGCGACCCCTGCGGGATCACCCCGCGAATCGCCATTGGATGTGCGCTAAGCTTCTCGGTATTCATCCGCCGCGACCAATATTTACACTGGATTCGTTTCGGGCAAGCAATTAGCCGTAGCTTGACTTGACGGGGTGAATTTTGACTACAAAAATAGCGCGGTTTACCTCGTCTAAAGCAATGACGGTTTGGCAATTCGAGGCGTGGCGGAGGCGCTACCCCACCAAACTGCAGCCAGCCTTTCCTGGTTGAAGCGGAGGATCGATGGACCGAGGAATGCCGAAAGCATTGCGCGCTTGTCGCTACGCCTTAGGACTCGCGGTGATTGCCGCGGTGGCGGTCAGCGGATGCGGGCGAAAATCTGTCGACGATTATATCCAGGCCGGCGATCAGGCCCGACAGAATGGGCAGCTCGCGCAGGCGGAAGTGGACTATCAGGACGCGATCAAGGCGGCGCCGACCGATGCCCGCCCTCATCTGGCGCTGGGCGAGCTGTATGCATTCGAGAAGAAGTCCGATGCCGCCCGCGGCGAGTTTGTGAACGCCCTCGAGCTCGCGCCGAAGAGCGCCGCAACGCACGCCGCCGTCGCCGGCGCCTATGCTGACCAGGGACAGCTTGGGGCGGCAGAAGACCAATATCGCGCTGCCGTGGCGCTTGAGCCGGCCAATCCCGCCTATCGTCTGGCGCTGGGCGAGGTGCTGGCGCGGGGGCAGCATAACGGGCCGGCGGAGGCGGAGCTGCGGACGGCGGTCGGGCTTGATCCAAAGAACGCCCATATGCATCTGGCGCTCGCCCAATTGCTCGATACCGAGCCGAATCGACAAGCCGATGCCCAGGCGGAATACACCGAAGTAAAGCTGCTCGATCCCAGTCTGCTGGCGAGCGTGCCGACGCCGGTGACGGCCGCGACGCCTGCGGCGGTCGCGACTGCGGCGGCGCCCGCGAATATCCGGATTTTGGACAAGAAATTTCTGCTGACTCACGATTCACCGGTTTTTGAGGCGCCGTCGAACGGATCGCCGGTGGTCGCGCAGGTCCATCATGGGCGACTGGTTCATGTCACCGGTATCACCGGGGATTGGCTCCGGGTGCGGCTCAAGACGGGTGTTGTCGGCTTTATCCCGACCAACGCCGCCGAATGAGGATCGCTTCTATGCTGCGGCAGGCCGCGGCTAGCCGCGCGGCAAAGCTGGCGAAAAATCAATAGAAGGCCCGGACTGGGTTCGTTTCGGCGGCCTGGACGGTCGAAGCCTTAAGCGGCGCAGCCGGCGCCCGGCCGCGCTATCGGCGCGAGAATCAGGCCGGGCAAGTATGGTTATCGTTTAAGCCATGACATCTGTATTAAGATTATGGCGGTCGCATGGGCTTCATACCGGTATTTCTGGAGGCCGCCGATCTGCGCGTCATGGTAATCGGCGGCGATGAAATTGCGGAAGAGCGCGCCCGGATGCTGGTGGCGGCCGGCGCTCGGGTGACGTTGGTCAGCCCGTCGGTGACCCCGGCGCTGGAGGCGCTCGTGGCGCAGGGCCGCGTCGACTATCAGCCGCGCGAGTTCCGGACGGGCGATCTCGACGGCTTCGCGCTGGCTTATTGCACGCTGAACGACGAGCGCCTGACGCGCGCGATCGCTGCCGAAGCGCGCGCCATTAATGTCCCGCTGAATGTCACCGATGATCCGGCCTTGTGCAGCTTTATCGTGCCGGCGGTCGTGAAGCGCGGCGCGCTCGAGGTCGCTATCTCGACCTCCGGCGCGAGTCCCGCCCTGGCGCGGATGCTGCGCGAGGAGATCGGCGAAAGTCTCGGTCCAGAGTACGAGACTCTCGTGCGGATCCTCGGCGCGGCGCGCCCGCGCCTGCGCGAGCTCAGCGCCGACGCGGCGACGCGTTCGGCGATCGCTCGCGAGCTTGCGCGGGGGCTGCGCGACGCGCTCGTGCGACGCGACGGCGAAGCGGCCGAGCAGATTGTTCGCCGCCTGCTGGGAGTATCGTTGAGCGCGCTCAGTGGCGCGCCAGAGACCCGGCCGGCGGGCTCGATAATCAAGTGAAGACGATGCAAGGAGCCTTTCAGTCGCCGGATCGTCGGGCCTTGAGGGCGCTGCGCGCGGACGGAAGCAGCACAAGAATCTAGATGGTCACGGGGCTCTTTATCGCGGCGATCGTCGTCTATGCCGGGGCAAGCGTCGGCTTTCTCGTCGCCCGCAGCCGCGCGGCGGAATGGATCACGCGGGTTGGCGTGGATCTGTTGCTGATTGGCGCGGGTCTGCAGATGATCGGCTTCGTCAGCCGGGCGATCGCGAGCGGCAACATGCCGGTGACCAATTTCTGGCAAACGGTCAGCTTCCTCGCGTGGGTGACGGCGGTGGCGAGCCTGGTGCTGATCCTGCGCTTTCGGATGGCAATCATCGGCGCCTTCGTCGCGCCCCTGGTGACGCTCGCGTCGGCGGCGGCCGCGATCGCCGCACCGCGTCCGCGCTTGAGCATCCCGCCGAGTCTGCGCAGCGCCTGGTTGCCGGTCCATGTGACGCTCGCCTGCGGCGGCTTCGCGATGTTCGTGCTGGCGGCCACGGTCAGCCTCGCCTATCTCATCTGCGAACGACGGCTGAAGGCCAAACGGCCGCTCGAGGCCAGCGCTGACCGCACGCCCAGCCTCGAAAAGCTCGACCGCGTCAATTATCGCCTGCTGCTGTGGGGCTTCGTGATGCTCAGTCTCGCGATCGTGACGGGAGCTATCTGGGCGGATGCGGCGTGGGGTCATTTCTGGTCATGGGAGCCGCCGGAGACGTGGTCATTGATTATCTGGATGATGTACGCGGCGCTGCTCGAATCGCGCCTGACCGCCGGATGGCGCGGACGGCGTATCGCGGCGTTAACCATTGTCGGCTTCACCGTCCTGGTCGGATCATTCGTGGGTGTCAGCCTGATTGCGCCGGGTAAGCACGGCGGCAGCTTCGGGTAGCCGATGGAGCAGGTACTGTTCACCATCGGCGTGAACCATCGCACGGCCGCGGTCGCGCTCCGCGAGCGTATCGCGTATGGCGACGCGGAGATCGCGGCGGCGCTCGAGCGGCTGCGCGCCGCGATCCCTGCGGTGGCCGAGGCGGCGCTCATCTCGACCTGCAATCGCCTCGAGGTGATCGGCCTGTCCGCTTCGCGCAATGCGCCGACGGCAGAGATAATCCAGTTCATCGCCAGGGACCGGCAAGTTCCCCCGGAGAGCTTCGCCGCGCTCTGTTACCATTTTGAAGCGCGGGCCGCCGTGCGCCATCTGTTCCGGGTCGGTGCGAGCCTGGACTCGATGGTCGTCGGCGAGCCGCAGATCCTCGGCCAGCTCAAACTCGCTTATGCGCAGGCGGTGGCCGCACGCAGCGCCGGTCCGGTGCTCCATCGCGCGTTCCATCGCGCATTCGGGGCGGCCAAGCTGGTGCGCAAAGCGACGCTTATCGGGCACGGGGCGGTTTCGGTAAGTTCGGCGGCCGTCGCGCTCGCGAGCCGGATCTTCGATTCACTCGAAGACAAGACGGTGATGCTTCTGGGGGCGGGGCAGATGGCGGAACTTGCCGCGCGCCATCTGCGGCGGGCGGGGGTGAAGTCGATGCTGATAACCAGTCGCAGTTTCGAGCATGCGGTCGCGTTGGCCCGCACGCTCGACGGCACCGCGGTGCCGTTCGATGGCTACAAGCCGTATCTGAAGCTTGCTGACGTAGTGATCGGATCGCTCGCGGTCAGCCGACCGGTGCTCGACGCCGCGGAATGCCAGACGATCGTGCGCGAGCGCCATTACCGCCCGATGTTCCTGATCGACCTTGGCGTGCCCCGCAACTTCGACGAGCGGATCAATCTGATCGCCAATCTTTATCTGTACGACATCGATGATCTCGGGGCGGTGGCGGAAAAATCGCTCGAGCAACGCGAGCGCGAAGCGCAGAAGGCCGAGGAGATAATCGAGCTCGAGACCGACACCTTCATGCGCTGGCTCGAGGGACTCGACCTCGTTCCCGCGATCAAGGAGATTCGCTCGAGTATCGAGCAGATACGTTGCGACGAGCTGACGCGCCATCAGGGTTGGCTGGCGGCCCTCGACCGCGAAGAGCGCGAGCGGATCGAGAGCCTGACGCGCGGGCTCGCCAACAAGCTGCTCCATCGGGTGTTGTCGGCGCTGCGCAGTCCGGCGGTCGGTTCGGCCGATCAGCTACGCGCGGCGGACCTGGCCCGGCGGCTCTTGTGCAATCAAGCGATCGGCCGCGAAGCGCTCGAGGATGGTTCGTTGATCGACGACGACGAAACTGTCTGAGCGCGCCTTATGAGTCTCCGACTGCGAATCGGCGCGCGACCGAGCGCGCTCGCGCTGGCGCAGGCCGCGCTTATCGAAACTCAACTGCGCACGATAGTTGCGGGGCTCGACACCGAAGTCATTGCGATCCGTACGAGCGGCGACCGGCTGACTTCTGCGGCGCTCGCTCAGGTGGGCGGCAAGGGATTGTTCGTGCGTGAGCTGGAGCAGGCGCTGAGCGCCGGCACGATCGATGTCGCCGTGCATTCGATGAAGGATCTGCCGGCCGTGCTGCCGGCGGCTTATCAGATTGCGGCAGTGCCGCCGCGCGAGGACGCGCGCGACCTGCTGATCACGCGCGCGCCGGGCGGCTGGGAGGCGTTGGCGCGTGGCGCGCGGCTCGGCACCGCTTCCGCCCGCCGGCGGTGCGAGGCGCTCCGCGTGCGGCCGGATCTCGAGGTCGGGCTGCTGCGCGGCAATATCGATACGCGCCTTAGACGTCTCGACCAGGGTGAGTTCGACGCGATTATCCTCGCCCGGGCCGGGCTTAAGCGCCTCGCGCGTCTCGACCATCTGCATCTGCTCGAACTCGACGAGGACGCTTTCGTGCCGTCGGCCGGTCAAGGCGCGCTTGCCCTCGAGACGCTGGCCGCATCGCCGCCCGGATTGGCGGCGGAGCTGGTCGCGGCGATCGCGCACCTGGATGATTCCCGAGCGCGCGCCGAGACGACGGGCGAACGGGCCTTTCTCGCCGCTATCGGCGCGAGCTGCGCCTCCCCGATCGGCGTCAAGGGTACGCTCAGTGGCGACACGCTCCACCTGCGCGCGCTCGTCTTCAGTCTCGACGGCAGCCACTCCCTGCGCGACGAGCTCACGGGGCCTCGGGCCGAGGCGGCCCGGCTCGGCGTGGCGCTGGCGGAACAAATGATGGCGCGCGGGGCGGCGGCGTTGATTCGCGATGAGCGGTAAAGTCTATCTGGTCGGCGCAGGTCCAGGTGCCCCGGATCTGATCACCGTACGCGGTCTTCAGGTTCTGGCCGCGGCGCAGGTGGTTTTTTACGACTCGCTCGTCAGTGCCGAATTGCTCAAGCAGGCGCCGCCGGACGCGGAACTGATTCACGTCGGCCGCCGCGCGGGCACGGCGCGGCCGTTCGATCAGGCCGAGATCAATCGTCTGATGGTCGAGCGGGCCCGCGGCGGACAGCGGGTGGTGCGATTGAAGGGCGGCGATCCCTTTATTTTCGGCCGCGGTGGTGAGGAGGCGGAGGCGCTGCGCGCGGCCGCTATCGAATTCGAGATTGTCCCCGGCGTGACTTCGGCGATCAGTGCTCCGGCTTTCGCCGGAATTCCACTGACCCATCGTGAGTACGGGTCGTTCATCACGATTGCGACCGGGCAGGCCGAGCCGGGAACTCCGGATGACGCACTGCCATGGACCGAGATGGCCCGCGCGGCAAGTAACGGCGGCACGCTGGTGGTGCTGATGGCCGCGACGCGCATCGGTCCGCTGATGAGCCGGCTTATCGCTATGGGTGTGGACGGCGCGACGCCGGCCGCAGCGATCCAGTGGGCTTCGCGCGCCGCGCAGAAGAGCGTTATCGCCACCGCTGCGTCGCTGGCTGCCGAAGCGGAACGCGCTGCGCTCGGACCGCCGGCGGTCGTGGTCGTGGGACCATGCGCAGGACTGGGCCGTGAGCTCGGATGGTGCGAACGGATGCCGCTGTTCGGACGGCGGATCGTCGTCACCCGCGCCGCGGATCAGGCGGAGCCATTCGCGCGCCGGCTGCGCCTGCTCGGCGCCGAGGTTATCGAATTTCCGACTATCGCGTTTGCGTCTCCCTCGAGTACCGCGGCGCTTGATCGCGCGATCGCCGAAGCGTCGACCTTCGATTGGATAATCTTCACCAGCGCTCGCGGGGTGACGGCGTTTATCGAGCGGATGCGCTTGCTGGGACGCGACCTGCGCGCTCTCGGCGGAGCGGCCATCGCTGCGATCGGACCGGCGACCGCCGCCCGCCTCCAGGACCATGCGTTGACGGTAGCGGCGATGCCGACGGAATATCGCGCCGAGGCGATTGTCGATGCCCTCGGACCGGATCGTATCGGCGGCAAGAGGATCCTCATCCCGCGCGCCGAGGTCGCTCGCGAGATCCTGCCCGAGATGCTGCTTCAGCGCGGCGCTCGCGAAGTGGTGATCGCGCCAGCCTACCGCACCGTGAGCCCGTCCAATCCGGACGCCGCGAAGGTCGCGGAAATGGCGGCGGCGGGCGCGCTCGCGCTGGTCACCTTTACGAGCTCGAGCACGGTGACCAACTTCTGCGCGATGCTCGGCGAGGCCGCGCGCGGTCTCGCAGCGGCGGTAATCGGGCCGATCACGGCCGCCACGGCGCGGGCCGCGGGCCTCGCCGTGGTGATCGAAGCGACCGACTACACCGTCGAAGGTCTGACGGCGGCGATAATCGAACATTTCGCGCGACGTCAGACGGGCCCGCCGGCGCCGCGCTGAGAATTCCGCATCGCGGCGCTCCTGAACTATAGTGACGTATAGACTCGCGGCGGCGGGGTGACCCTCTATGGCGTTTCCAATCAATCGACCACGACGTTTGCGGCGCACGGAGACGCTGCGCCGGATGGTGCGCGAGACGCGGTTGGCGCCGGATGACTTTATCCAGCCGTTTTTCGTCTGCCCGGGACGCGACGTGCGCAAGCCGGTCGCGGCGATGCCCGGGGTGGCGCAGCTTTCGGTCGATCAGGTGGTGCGCGAGGCGCGCGCCACCCGCGACGCCGGCGTCCCCGCGATCATCCTGTTCGGCATTCCCTCGCATAAGGACGCGCTCGGCAGCGCCGCGTGGGACGACAACGGCGAGGTGCAACGAGCAATCCGCGAGATCAAGGAGCACGTGCCGGGTCTGGTGATTATCACCGACGTATGCATGTGCGAATACACCGACCACGGCCATTGCGGCCTGATCAAGGGGCGCGAGGTCGACAATGACGCGTCGCTGGAGCTGCTCGTCCGCGAGGCCCTGTCGCACGTGCGGGCGGGAGCGGACATGGTTGCGCCGTCGGACATGATGGACGGACGGGTCGGCGCTATCCGCAGCGCGCTCGACCGCGAAGGCGCGAGCCATATCCCGATCATGGCGTATTCGGCGAAGTTCGCGTCGGCCTTTTACGGTCCGTTTCGCGAAGCGGCGGAATCCGCGCCGCAGTTCGGCGATCGGCGTTCGTATCAGATGGATCCGCCGAACGGCGACGAGGCGATGCGCGAGATTGCCCTCGACCTTGACGAGGGCGCGGATATCGTGATGGTCAAGCCGGCGCTGGCCTATCTCGATCTGATCTACCGGGCGAAAACCGAGTTCAACGTGCCGATCGCGGCCTACAATGTATCCGGCGAGTACGCGATGATCCGCGCGGCGGGAATAAACGGCTGGATGGACGAGGAACGCGCGACCCTCGAAGTGCTGACTGCGATCAAGCGCGCCGGCGCCGACCTCATCCTGACCTACTTCGCGACCCGGGTTGCGCAGTCGTTGCGCTGACCGGCGCTTTGGCCTGACCGGCGATCACGTGGAAAAATCCGCGCCTGCCCGGCATAATCGGTCCCGGACCGCATCATCCAAACCCGGACGGTGAGCGATGGACTTTGACCTGACCGAGGCGCAACAGGATCTACTGCGCGGCGTGCGAGCGCTATGCCAGCGTTTTCCCGATGACTACTGGCGCGAGCATGATCAGCGCCACGAGTTCCCGCACGAATTCTACAAGGCGATCGGCGAGGCCGGCTATCTCGGTATCGCGATCCCGGAAGAGTACGGCGGCAGCGGCCTCGGGATCACGGAGGCGGCGCTGCTGATGGGTGAAGTGGCGTATCACGGCGCAATGAACGCGGCGAGCGCGATCCATCTGGGGATGTTCGGCCTGATGCCACTCGTCAAGCACGGCTCGGAAGACCTCAAGCGGCGCCATCTGCCGGGAGCGATCAGCGGCAATCTGCACGTCTCGTTCGCGGTGACCGAACCGGACGCCGGCAACGATATCACGCATATCAAGACCTTCGCGCGGCGCGAGGGCGATAACTATATCGTGAACGGCCGCAAGGTCTTTATCACCAAGGCCCGCGAGTCGAGCAAGATGCTGCTGCTGACCCGCACGACGCCGATCGAGCAGGTGACCAAGAAAACCGATGGGATGACGCTCTTCTTCGCCGATATCGATCGCAACGCGGTCGAGGTGCGCGAGCTGCACAAGCTCGGGCGGCACGCGGTCGATACCAACATGCTGTTCATCGACAACCTGAAGGTTTCGGCCGCCGACATGGTCGGCAAGGAAGGCGGCGGGTTTCGCATCCTGATCGATGGTCTCAATCCCGAGCGTATCCTCGTTGCATCCGAAGCGGTCGGGATGGGCCGGTCGGCGCTCGACCGCGCGGTCAAGTATGCCAAGGAGCGCATCGTCTTCGGGCGGCCGATCGGGCAGAATCAGGCAATCGCGCATCCGCTGGCCGACAGCTACTCGAAACTCGAAGTAGCGCAGCTAATGGTACTAAAAGCCGCCTGGTTGTTCGATCACGGCAAACCGTGCGGACCCGAGGCCAACATGGCGAAGCTGCGCGCTGCCGATGCCGGTTTCGAGGCGTGCGATCGCGCCGTGCAAACGCTCGGCGGGTACGGCTATATGCAGGAATATGATGTCGAGCGCTTTTTTCGCGAGTGCCGTCTGACCAAGATTGCGCCGGTGTCGCAGGAGATGGTGCTGAACACCATCAGCGAGCACGTACTGATGCTGCCGCGATCGTATTGAATCTTTTTCTCCTACATCTTCGCCATACATTTTGTAGGCCTGGATCGGCCTCATGATTGCTTCACGTCGGTGATTGCATTCCGGCGCAGCTTTTGAGTTAATATAGAAGCAATAAGTTGAGGAGCCTGCATGTGGCATGCTTTCGCTGACGAGAACCGAGTTCTGCTATGCACGAGTCGTCAGACTGAAATCGCCGCCGCTTTTGTTACGTCAGGCTGTCTGAGTCTATTTCAGGCACGGTAGAGATGGCACGAAAAACAGGGGCGCAGACGTTTGGCCAGGTTGTCCGTGAACGGCGTCGTAAATTGGACCTAACCCAGCAGGAAGTCGCGCGACGCATCAAAACTTCCACGCCGTATGTCGGACACCTGGAAGCCGGCAAGCGCCGCCCGTCGGTCAAGGTCATCGCTCGGCTGGCCGAGGTACTGGGACTCGAACAGCGGGAATTGTTCTTCCTGGCCCATCCGGGCGCGGTCAGCCTCGTCGCGGGGGCGCCCGCTTCACGGCGTGGAGCGTGGGAGGAATTTCGCCGCGACGAGCGCCTGCGGCGGCTGCATGGAATCTCCGCTGCCGAGATGAACGTCCTTGCCCAGATCAACAAGCTCGGAGAGGTGCGATCGCCGCGCGACTTTATTTACATCCTGAACACGATTCGGCACGCCCTCGGCCGCTGAACGATTGCTCGCGCTCCGGGTCGAGCGCTGTTTCGAGTCCTGGGCATGCGGCCTGCGATTGTACAATGCGGGCCAGTCTCGCTAGGCTGCGCCGATGGCGTCGGCGTCGCCCGCAGGCACCGTGGGAGCGCTATCCGGCACGGCTTCGTGGCCGCGGCGTTACACGATCGTCCTGCTGTTCGCGCTGGCTACGGCGCTCTGCTACATCGACCGGGTCAATATTTCGATCGCCATAATTCCGCTGGCCCACGATCACGATTACGACGCAGTTCAGCGCGGCCTCGTGCTCTCGGCGTTTTTCTGGGGTTACCTGTGGCCGCAGATGCTCGGTGGATGGATGGCCGATCGGCTGGGCGGCAAACGCGTGCTGCTCGCGGGGGTGGCTCTGTGGTCGGCGGCAACCATGTTGACGCCGCCGGCGGCAGCGCTCTCGTTCGGGGCGCTGCTCGCGATGCGCGCGGCTTTGGGCGCGGGCGAGGCGCTCAACTTTCCGGCGGTGCACAGTCTGGTGGCGCGGTGGATTCCCACGCCCGAACGCGCGCGCTCGATCTCACTGCACTTCAGCGGTACGGCTTTCGGCACGATCATCGCCCTGCTGGTCAGCCCGCTCATCGTTATTCACCTGGGCTGGCAGGCGGTTTTTTATCTCTCGGGCGCCGCCGGGATTATCTGGATCGCCGCCTGGGCGCTTAAAGCCGCCGACGCGCCCGAAGATTGTGACGGCGTCTCACCCGCCGAGCTCGCCTGGATCGAGGCTGGTCGTCCCGACGCGCCGTTGGCCACGGCCGTGCCCTGGACAGCGATCCTGAGCGAGAAGGCGGTATGGGCGATCGTGCTGGCCCATCTGTGCAACAATTTCGGCTTCTATATCATTCTGCTGTGGCTGCCGAGCTATCTGCATCATGAGTTCGCGGTGCCGATGGCGCGATTGGGCACATTTTCGGTCATTCCCTATATCGCTGCGTTCATCGTGCAGAATTTGAGCGGATGGATCGCTGACCGGCTGCATCATCGGCGCGGTCTCACGCTTGGTGCGGTGCGCAAGCTGATGCAGAGTGCGGCGTTCACGGTAGGCGCGCTACCCCTGCTGGCATTGCCCTCGATCCATTCGGCTGCCGCAGCAGTGGCGCTGGCCACGCTGTCGCTGGCGGGTACGGGACTGGGTACCGGCGGCTTTGCGACCAACCATCTCGACGTTGCTCCGCGCTATGCGGGTATCCTGATGGGCCTCTCGAACACCTTCGCGACGCTGCCGGGAATCGTCGGCGTGGCGGCGGCCGGATTCGTGCTGCAGACGACCGGATCATTCGCCGCGATCTTCTACCTGATTGCCCTGATTTACGGGGTCGGCCTGGTGAGTTACGCGGCGCTCGCCGCCGGCGATCGCAAAATCTAATCAGCGCTAGCCGTTTTCGCCAGTTCCGGTTCGCTACTCCAAGCGCAGTTGAATGCCGTGGCGCCGCGCGGGAGCATGGATCGAGGAAAAGAGGTTCTTATGGAACTCGGCATGATCGGACTCGGACGGATGGGCTCGAACATGGTGCGCCGCCTGCTTCATCGCGGCCATCAGTGCGTGGTCTTCGACATGGCCGCCAAGGCGGTCGAGGAGCTGAGCCGCGAGAAGGCCATCGGGGCGGCGTCAATTGGCGAACTGGTCAAAAAAATGGCTCGACCGCGAGCGGTATGGATGATGGTGCCGGCGGCCGTGGTCGATAGCACTATCGCCGAGATCAGGCCGCATCTGGAATCGGGCGATATCCTGATTGACGGCGGCAACTCCTACTATATCGACGATATCCGGCGGGCGAAGGAGCTCGCCACGAGCGGGATTCAGTACCTCGACGTCGGCACCAGCGGCGGCGTATGGGGACTCGAGCGCGGCTATTGTCTGATGATCGGCGGCCCGGAAGCGGCGGTGCGCCATCTCGATCCGATTTTCGCCGCGTTGGCCCCCGGCAAGGGTGAGATCGCGTCAACGCCCGGCCGCGACCAGGTCGGCGGTACGGCGGAGCAGGGCTATCTCCATTGCGGAGCGAGTGGCGCCGGTCATTTTGTGAAAATGGTCCACAACGGTATCGAGTATGGCCTGATGGCCGCCTATGCCGAAGGTCTGGGGATTCTGCGTCATGCCAACGTTGGCAAGTCGGTACATGCGGCCGACGCCGAGACCACTCCGCTGCGCGACCCCGAGCATTACCAATATGATTTCAACCTGGCCGATATCACGGAAGTGTGGCGCCGCGGCAGCGTGATCGCCTCGTGGCTGCTCGATCTGACGGCGGCCGCCCTGCTGCATGATCCGGCGCTCAAGGACTTCGGCGGCCGCGTTTCCGATTCGGGCGAAGGACGCTGGACGATCAAAGCCGCGATCGATGAGGCGGTGCCCGCGCCGGTGCTGTCGAGTGCGCTGTACGAACGTTTCAGTTCACGCGGCCAGGCGGATTTCCAGAACCGGATTCTCTCGGCGATGCGCTACGAGTTCGGCGGCCATCTTGAGAAGCCCGACAAGTAGCGGGCGGCCGCCTACTGCTTGAATTCCACCGGGGGGCCGGCGATCCGCCTGCCGTAGAGATTGATCGTTACCTCGACCTCGTTGGCGATGCGGATAAACGGGATGCCGCTGTTCATGCCGTAGTCCTGGCGGTTGAACCCCATAGTCCCATCGATATGGCCCTGGCCGGTGCCGCGTCCCGACACGGTCAGGCGCAGTTTTTCGGCTTTGGTCACGCCGCGAATCGTGAAGTTGCCATCGACCTCGAAGGTCGCCGGACCGGTTTGCGCGACCCTGGTGGACTCAAAGGTGATATAAGGATTGTTCCGGGCGTCGAAAAAATCCGCGCCCTTGAGGGTGTTGTCCTTCAGACTGCTGCCGGTATTCACACTGTCCGCGTAGGCCTTGATCTCGAGAACGGCCGAGCTGGCCAGCGGCGAGGCGAAGGTCAGGCGCGCGTCCCATCGGTCGAAGGTACCGTCGATCGTCACCGAAGCATCAACGTGAAAGCGGATCGAACTCTGGGTCTTGTCAAAGGCAAAAATTGGCACGGTCGACGGCGCTTGGGCCTGAACGGTCGTGAGGACGCAGAGCCAGGCGAGGAGACATAAAAAAGTTTTGCGCACGCGGCAGTATCGTGCCGCGGCTTTCCCTCGTCAACCGCAGACTTATCCGGCGGTGGCCGCGAACGTGCAATTGGTCCGTTTGCCGCGCGCCTAGCGTATCTGCCATGGAGGGTGTTTGAGTTATGCAGCTTCGCCGACCGGGTCTTTCGCGCCGACGGTTTCTCGCGCTCGCCGGCACCACTGCGGCGCTCGCGAGTATCCCGCTGACGAACGTTCTTTCGGCGACCGATGGAACCGAAACCGCCACGGCGCGGTTCGGCGGCCTGACGCCCAACGAGCGGTTCTATGTGACGTCCTACAGCGGGACGCCGGCGATTGATCCGGCCCAATGGACACTTAAGATCCACGGGCTGGTCAACCATCCGCGAATCCTGACATACGCGGAAATCAGGCGCCTGCCCGCGATCACTCAGGTACTCACCCTCGAATGTATCTCGAACCCGCCGGACGGCGACGCGATTAGCACTGCGCGATGGACCGGCACGCGCCTTAAACCCATTCTCGACGAGGCGGGTATCCGCCCGCAGGCGAAATTCGCCCTGATGCGCGCGGCCGACGGGTACTACACCAGCGTGCCGCTGAGCGAGATCATCCGCGAGGAGAACTGGATGCCGTATCTGATGAATGGCGTCGCACTGCCCTCCGCTCACGGCTTTCCGGTGCGGATCTTTATCCCGGGCAAATACGGGATGAAGCAGCCGAAGTGGCTCACCGAGATAGAATTCATCGACCACGAATACCAGGGCTACTGGGAAGCGCGCGGATGGAGTGACGAGGCCTGGCGCAAGGTCAATTCGGGTTTCTTTTCGCCGCGCCCCTCAGGCGGAATTCTCGACATTTTGTCACTGCGGACGACGGCCCGGGTCAGCGGTCCGACCGATATCTACGGATGGGCGCTGGCCGGACCGTCCGGAATCAAACGGGTGGAAGTCTCGCCCGACGGCGGCCGCAATTGGTCTCTCGCGCAGATCATCAGCAATGCGTCGCCCTACGTCTGGACGGTCTGGAAGTATCATTTCGCACCGCCGCGAGCGGGTGATTATACGATTCGCGTGCGCGCGACTGACGGGAACGGCACGACGCAGCCGCCGTCCGATCCGCAGATGGGGGCCGGGATGAGCGGCCAGCCGCAGCTCCGCATACAGGTTGATCGCGCGTAGCAGGGATCGTCCACGCGGGCCCGTCAACACGACGCGGGCCGCGCGGGGTCGATTGCCTAGAGCGCGCCGAGGAAGTTCGTGAGGTCGGTCTGCTGCTGGCTGGTGAGGCCGATATTCTCCCGGTTGTTGTAGAACTTCACCAAAGTCGCGAGCGTAGCCGCCGAGCCATTGTGGAAGAACGGCGGACGCGCCAGCAAGCCGTGCAGCGTCGGGATCTTGATCTTCTCGACGTCGCCGCAGTTGCCGTCAATCAGCGCCCGGCCCGGATCGGTGGTCGCCGTCCCGGAAGTCTTACCGTTGCAGGTCACGATAAAGGTGGGCAGATAGCTGCCTGGTTGGAGCGTCGGATCGTTCGGCGAATCGGAGCCCTGATGGGCAAAGAGGACCGGATTGTCCGAGTTCGTGCCGACGTTGAATGCGTTGTGGCAGGCGCTGCAGGTGGAAACGTCCTTGGGACTCGGTCCGGCGCGGAACGTGGTGTTGTTGAAGATGTTCTCGCCGCGCGCGATCGATTCCTGCGCCAGCGAGACCGGGTCGGTGCCGGTCAGGCTCGACCACGCGCTGAAGAAGGTGAAAACGTTGGAGTTGAAATTGGGAAAGCCGCCGGTACCGGTGCTGCTGACCTCGTTCTCGCCGAAGCTGAAGGGCGTCGAAGGCATCGTTTCGGCCGATTCGGTCGCACCGTTGCCGTTCAGCGCACCAGCGTTGTTATCGGTCTCCTGCGAGGTATAGAGGCCGGCGAGGAAGGTGGAAATCTGGCTGAGCTGCGCGCTCGTCGGATTCTTGGTCCCCTGCTCGTGGACCCTGACGGCGTTGGTCGCGACGCCATTGATGCCGGCGGTGAGGCCTCTGGTGGCCGGACTCGGCTGGCGACCGTCCCACATCAGAACGCTGGCGAACGGCAGATTGGTCGCCGGCAGGGGCCGCCGGTAGACAGAGATGCACTGCGCGCCGGCGCCGAATTGCGCGACACACGCGGCCTGGACGTTGGGGTTGTTCAACTGGCAGTTGGTCGGGTCATTGGTCACCGTCACGGTGAAGTTCGGCACATTACCGGCGAAGGTTTTGGGTGCAATCGGCAGCATCACGCGAATCAGCCCGTGATTCAGCAGCATGTTATGCGAGTTCGGCTGATCGACGCAGTCGGCTCCGTCCACCGCTGCGAACAGCGGATCCGTGCCGCCGGTGGTGTTGAAGGTGGTCGTGATATCGCTGATGCTCAACCCGAACGCATCGCCGGGCTGATGGCAGGTCTCGCAGGTGCGTCCGTTGGTGCCGAGGCTGGAGAAGAACGCCGTGGTCTCCGAAGTGGGTCCGTTGGGCTGAAAATTGGAGAAGGTGCCGCCTGAATCGGCGAAATTCTCGTCTTGGGGGAGCGATTGCGCGGACGCGCTATCCGGTAAGAGGGCGAAGACAAGTCCGAGCGCGAGGCAGGACAGCAATGCTGATAAGCGGGATTCTAATAAGTGACGCAAAACTGTGTTTCTCCCTGATACTCGCCGTTTTAGTACAACGCAATTCAGCTTTAGCCAAGTTCGTCGCAAATTATGCCTTTGTCGCCATTACGAACGCAAGGATCTTATTTTATTAAAATATGGCTCAAAAGGGCGAAACTAGAGCAAATCAAAAAGACTAATCGTCCTTATCAGCTTAATTGGCCGGACGTCACCAAGTATCGGCCCATTGGTAGCGCATCAGCCGAAGGCTGAGGTTGAGCCGCACGAATCGGTAGCGAGCGTTGGCCGATTCGGCATAGCGGCGGTATAATCGCCAATCAAAGCCTCGGTTCTTCTCGGCGAGTGTGGTGGCGGCGGTTGCCCGGGCAATCGCGCGATGGGGGTGTCGTGATGCAGCTATGCCTTGGAACCGCGAAGGGTATCGTCGTTATCGATCCGGAGCGTGGCGCAACGCCGCGTATGATTTCGGCGGATCCTCCGTCGGTGTGGTGCATGGCGCAGGATTGTGCGGCGCCGCGCGTTATCTATGCCGGATCGATCCATAACCGTCAGGTGGGCAGCGCGCGCGGGAAGGGTGCGTTGGCGGTTTCCGAAGACGGCGGGCGGAGCTGGCGCGATATCTCTCCGACTGGCGCGCACGACGAAGAGGTATGGGCGCTGGCCACGGCGCCGGATCGTCCGGGCGAGATCTTTGTCGGAACCTCGAACGCCCGGATCTTCCATAGCGACGACGGTGGCCGGAGCTTCAGCGAATGTACGACCTTTTTGAAGCAGCCGGGTCGCGATCGTTGGACGTTTCCCCAGCCGCCACACATCCCTCACGTGCGTTCGCTGAGCTTTGACCCGCAGGACTCGAACACGTTGTACGTCGGTGTGGAAGAGGGTGGGGCTTTTCGCTCGCGCGATCGCGGTGAGACCTTCGAGCCGCTCCATTCAAGTATCTATGCCGACGTTCATGAGCTGATGCGCGACCCGCACGACTCCCGGCGCATCTATGCCACCACCGGCGACGGGCTCTATGTCTCGAACAGCGGCGGCGCGTCGTGGATGCACGTCAAAGGGATGGAGCGCTCCTATACGGTCCCGCTCCTCGCCAGCCGGCAACGACGGGGCTTGATCTACACCGCCGCTGCGGCCGGGCCGCCGCCGACCTGGACGATGGATTACTTCGGCGCGGACGCGCTGGTCTATCGGAGCACCGACGCGGGTGAAAGCTTCGCGCCCATCGCACAGTTCGACGGCCGGGCCCATCCGATGAGAGGGATGGTGATGCGCCTGGTGGCCCATCCCGGCGACGAACAGATCATTTTCGGCGCGCTGAGCGACGGCAGTGTGCTGAAGATCGACGAACGCGAGGAAGTCATTTCGGTCGTGGCCGAGAAGCTGCCGCCGATTTACGATCTCGCGATCCTGCCATAGCTGGAAGACGACGCTGGTAGTTCGCTCCTGCCGAGCGTCTTGACAGGAGACGAAGAAAAGGCGAATCTTGACCGGTGAGCGCGCCCGGTGAACTGCTGCCCCTGCTGGATCGCCCGCCATCCGAGCATCTGCGCGACGTCGAGTTCGTCGATCTACCGGTCAAGCGAATCCTCAACCGCTGTGCGAATCCGCGCCTGCCGTTTCGCTGGACCATCAACCCGTACCGCGGATGCGAGTTCGGTTGCGTTTACTGTTATGCGCGGTATACGCACGAGTTTCTCGACGAACGCGACCCGATGGCTTTCGAGCGCCGGATCTTCGTCAAGCGCGGCGCGGCGGAAGCGCTCGCGCGGAACCTCGCGCGGACGGCGCTGGGGACAGATCAGATTGCCTTGGGCACGGCGACCGACCCCTATCAGCCGGCGGAGCGCCGGTTCAGGCTCACGCGGGCGATGCTCGGGGTATTTGCGCGGATCGGCGGACTCAATCTTTCGATCACCACCAAGTCGCCGTTGATCAGGCGCGACCTCGACCTGCTGATGCTGATCAATGCCGGATCGAAACTGAGCGTTAATTTTTCGCTGATTACGCTCAACCGCCGGCTGCAGCGCCTTCTGGAACCGCGCGCGCCGCGTCCCGCCTTGCGACTGCGGGCGCTCGCTGAGCTGAGCGCGGCCGGAATCCGCTGCAACGTCCTGATGATGCCGATGATCCCGGGGATTACCGACGATGCCGCGGCGGTTGAGGGGGTGATTCGCGCGGCGCGACGGTTCGGCGCCTCGGGAGTCTGGTGGCGGTCGCTGTTCCTCAAACCGGCGGCGGCCCGCCGCTTCATTCCGTTCGTGCGCGAAAGTTTTCCGCAGCTAGCCTCGCGGATCGACGACTACTACGGTCGCCAGGTCTATGCGCCGCGCGCTTACGACGACGAGCTCGGCCAGCTTTTTGATCGACTGCGGGCCAAATATGGCTTCGCGATCGCCCGAGGGGACGGTGAACCCGAGCCGACGGCTCCACGAGCGACGGGCCGGCAACTGGCACTTTGCTGAAAGGTCGAGGTGGTGCGCGGGGCGGGACTTGAACCCGCACGGTATTTCTACCACGAGCCCCTCAAACTCGCGTGTCTGCCTGTTCCACCACCCGCGCGGCGAGGGTCAGAGTGTAATCGATGGCGCCGGCCGTTGCCAGCCGCTCGATGCCGATCTCATAGCCGACGGCTGACGATTATCAAAGTATTTTCCATAGCATACGCGTCGCTGGTCGCCGTGGCCGGCCGCTCATCCTGCACAGTCGCGATCGCGATCGTCGCGGCTGCGCCCAGCGCTCTCGAGCGGCGAGCAGACCCGGCGCTCGCTCGGCGCTTGACATCTTTCACAGAGCAAGCGTACGCAAAGGCATGGCGGCGTCGAGGCCGTCGAGGCTTTTTTTCCGAGGCTACGCTTATGTCGATCCCACCCGTGATTTCTGCCGATTCACATGTTTCCGAGCCGGGGGACCTGTGGGTTGAACGGCTTGACCGCAAATATCGCGACGACGCCCCGCGGGTCGTGCGCAACGAGAAGGCGGCGGCGCCGTGGGTGTTTGTCGGTCCGGGAATCCATCCGCTGACCGTCGCCGGTGTGTTCGCCGCGGGCCGCAGCGGCAACGAGCTGCGCGAGCACATGAAGCATGGCTATGAGGCGGCCCGGCCGAGCGGATGGGATCCCGTTGAACGGCTCAAGGATCAGGATCTTGACGGGATCGCCGCCGAAGTCCTGTACTCGAGCCTCGGCATCGTGCTGCTGAACATGCAGAACCCGGAGCTGCAGCGGGCGTGCCTGCGTGTCTATAACGACTGGCTGGCGGAATTCTGCGCGCATAGTCCGCGCCGCCTGATTGGCATCGGTCTCTATCCGCTGAGCGCGCTGCCCGACGTTTCGGAAATCGAGCGCTGCGCCCGGCAGGGTCTGAAGGGCATCCTGATTCTCGCGTCGGACGCCATCCAGAAACCCTACAGCGACCCTTCGTTTGATCCGTTGTGGCGGGTCTGCGCCGAGCATGGTCTGCCGATTTCCCTGCACAAGCCGCTGGTCTCCGGGATGACGCTGACGCCGGCGATGCCGACGATGGCCGATCTGCAGATCAACGTGATCCACGTGGTCGAGCAATGCATCACGCGGCTGGTTTACGGCGGCGTCTTTGAACGGTTTCCCAATCTGAAGATCGTTTCAGCCGAAAATGACGTCGGCTGGATTCCGAACTGGGTTCATCGACTGGATCATGTTCATTCCAAGATGGCCTTCTCGCGCCAACTGCCGCGGCGGCCGAGCGAGTATGTCCGGCAGAACGTGTGGGCGACCTTCCAGGATGATCCGCTGGGCGCGGCGACGTGGCGCTTCTTCGGCGCAGACAATTACATGTGGGCGTCGGATTTCCCGCACGCCGATTCGACCTTTCCCAACTCGCGCAAGGTGATCGAAGAGAACTTTGACGGCGTGCCCGATGAGGTCACCCGGCGAATCACGTTTGACAACGTCAACCGCTTATACGCGATCGGACTGAACTGAGTAAGCGCACGGTCGCGCGGAGACGGCTTATGTTCATAATGCGCTTTACCGAACGTCCCTACGTTGCGTACACGGAGGAGGATGTCCGCGGAAGCTTCCGCAGCTCGGTGCGCCTGACCTTTTCGAACAAGTATTTCGATCCGGCGATCGGCGCTGATCTCTACAACGAGTATCTCGACGAGTACGAGGCCGCGGAGGACGCCGGCTTCGACGGGCTGATGCTCAACGAGCATCATAATACGCCGACCTGTCTCGGCGCGGCGATGAATCTCGAGGCGGCGATCCTCGCGCGGATCACCAAAAAGCCGAAGATCGTCCTGCTGGGTAATCCGCTGCCGATCTTTGATAATCCGCTGCGCCTCGCCGAGGAACTCGCCGAGATCGACATGATCTCGCGCGGGCGGCTGGTTTCGGGTTTCGTGCGCGGTACGGGGGTGGAAAGCTGGGCCACCAATACCAACCCGGTGCACAATCGCGAACGTTTTGAAGAAGCCCACGACCTGATAATCAAGACCTGGACGACGCCCGGGCCCTTCCGCTGGGAAGGCAAGCATTACCATTTTCGCGTGGTCAATCCGTTCGAACGTCCGCTCCAGCAGCCCCATCCGCCGATCTGGATTCCGGGCGTGGGCAGTCCGGAGACGCTCGAATGGTCGGCGCGCCATCATTATCCGTACATCTACCTCGAGACTGATCCGCAGGTGACGGTGCAGATGACAGAGCTGTACGGCAAGGCTGCGGCCGAGGTCGGATACCGTCCGGGTCCGCAGAACTTCGGCTATCTCTGGCGGATCCACGTGCAGGATACGGACGAGAAGGCCTATGAGGTCGGCAAGGGTTTCCTGGTCGGCAATGCCGGCGTTGGCCGGGTGCCGATGCCCGGCGATTTCATGGCGCCGCCGGGCTACAACTCGCGCGAGGGTTCGAAGCGTATCCTCGAACAGTACAAGCACGCGCTGAAGCCCGATGCGCTCTACGGCGGCGTCGATGCGGCGGGATGGGATGCGGTGGTGGAGAGCAATCGGGTCGTCGTCGGCAGCCCGCGGACGGTGATCCGCAAGATTCGCGAAGGCCTCGAGATACTCCGTCCGGGGATCCTCGGGATCTGGACGAACGACGGCACGATCGCGCACAAGGATACGATGCGCTGTCTGGAACTGATGAAGCAGGAGGTACTGCCGGCGCTTCGCGAGATCGGCGACGAGCTGGAGCTGCCGGGTCCGTTCGAGGTTGCGCCCTGAGCGGCGGCCCCCGAGTACAGGCGATGGTTGCTCACGAAGACCGCACAATCACGGTGGCCGGCGCGCGCATCCGCTATCTCGTTGGCGGGAGCGGCCCGCCGCTGCTCGCTCTGCACAGCGTCGAGGGATCGCTCGGATGGCTGCGGCTTTACGATGAGCTGGCGCGTGATTTCACCGTGTTTGCGCCGATCCATCCGGGGTTTGCCGGTTCGGATCGTCCCGAGTGGCTCGAGAGCGCGCTCGATCTCGCGCGCTTTTATCTCTGGATCGTGCAGGAACTGGGGCTCGATCGTGCGACCCTGCTTGGCTACTTCTTCGGCGGCTGGCTGGCCGCGGAGATGGCGGTGATGGCGCCGCCGCTGGTCGATCGTCTCATTCTGATCGATAGCGCGGGGATCAAGCCCGGCGCCGGCGCGATCGCCGACATTTTCCTGCACGGCAGCGAAGGCGTGCGCGATCTGGCCTTCTGCGACCGCAAACAGGTTGCGGACTATGATCTGCTGTTCGGTCGCAAGCCTTCGGCGGAAGAGCGCGAGGCGCTCCAGATCAATCGCGAGGCGGCGATTCGCTACTGCTGGAAACCCTACATGCACGATCCGGCGCTGCCCCATCTGCTGCCGCGTCTGCGCGCGACGCCAACCCTAATCGTGTGGGGCCGCGAAGATCGGATCGCGCCGCTGGAATGCGCCGAGATGTTCCGCCAGGTCATCCCGGGAGCGCAGCTCAGCGTCATCGAGCGAGCGGGGCATTATCCATTTCTCGAGCAGCCGGCCGCCGTCAGCGCCGCGCTGCAGGCTTTTCTGGAGGGTCGCTGATGCCGTTCGCGAAGATCAATGGAATCGAGCTCTATTACGAGCTTCACGGCGCCGGGCCGGACCTCGTTCTGGCGCATGGCGGCGGCGGGAACCATCTGAGCTGGTGGCAGAACGTTCCGGAATTATCAAAATATTTCCGCTGCCTCACCTTTGACCATCGCGGCTTCGGCGACTCGCGCGACGTTGGAGGCGCCGGCCCCGGCGCCTTTGTCGAGGACCTGCGGCAACTGCTGGATCATCTGGGGATCGCGCGGGCGGCGCTGGTCGGCCAGTCGATGGGCGGCTGGACCGTCTTCGGCTTTGCCGCGTCGTTTCCGTCGCGGGTAAGCGCGCTGGTGCTGTGCGATACGACGGCCGGTCTCGATGACCCCGAGGTGATTCGCGCGCAGAACGCTTTGCGGACCACGCTGCGGGGTGGGCTGCAACAGACCCTGGCGCGCGCTTATGCGGCACAATTTCCCGAACGCGACCCCGTCCGCTGCTTCCTTTACCAGCAGATCTCGGGACTCAATCGCGACGTCCCCGGCAATCTGATCGCCGCTCTGGGCGCGCTCAGATATCAGCCGGCGCCGGTGGTTGAGGCGGGCATCCCCGCGATGCTCATCGTCGGCGAGGAGGATGCCCTGATCGCGCCGGCGACGATGGAATTGATGGCAAAGCGCCTGCCCCAGTCGCACCTGGTCCGCGTGCCGCAGGCGGGGCACTCGGTTTACTTCGAGCAACCGGAGAAGTTCAATCGGCTGCTCGTGGATTTTCTGCGCGAACGCGTTCGCGGTTGAGTTGCGCCGCTCAGCAGCAGAGGCGCTCGATGACCTGACGAATCAGGCCCACGCCGCGCTCGAAGTCCGCGCGCGGGATGGATTCGTTGGGCTGATGGGCCTGGGCATACTCGCCCGGCCCGCAGATCAATGAGCTGATTCCGACATGCGCCAGCCAGCCGCCGTCGGTGCAGAAGGGCGCGCCCGAGATGCGGACGGTTCCGGTTACATCCTGTAAGACCGCTTCGAGGGTCGAGCCGCGCCGCGCCGGCATCGCGGGCATCACCTTGGCCGGGCCGACCTCGATGGTTGCGCGGGCGTTGCGCGAGGCGTAGTCGTGCGTTTCGATGCGGCTGAGGCGCCGGGCGATCTCGTCGCGCAGCGCGCGCGGGTCGCTGTCGGGTAGGGTGCGGTAGCTCAGGCGCAGGAGGCACTCTTCGGCGATCACATTGTCGGCGATACCGCCGGAGATCGTGCCGAAATTCATGACGTCGTAAGGCGCTTCGGGGAACAGATCGACATAGCCGGGTTGAGCGACCGCGCGCCGTTCCTCCTGCAGCGCGCCAATCACCTCGATCACCTTGCCCATCACGGCGATCGCGTTGACGCCGCGATCGGGCGCGCCGCTATGACCACCTTTGCCGCGCACCCTGATTTCGACCACCACCGCGCTCTTGTGAGCCGCATGGATCGCATATGACGTCGGCTCGCCAATCCAGCAGAGGGTCGGACAGGGCAGGTTGCCGAGCAGATCAGCGAGGCGGGGTGCGATACTGCGGGCGCCGAGCCCGCCGATCTCCTCGCTGGCGGTAAAGACGAAGACCAGGGGTTTTTTCAAGCGCGCTGCCGGCAGTTCGCGCGCCGCCTCAACGCATTGGGCGAGAAAGCCTTTCATATCCGAGGTCCCGCGCCCGTAGATGCGATCCGCGGCGACTTCCATTTTAAGCGGATCGCGCTCCCATCCGGGTTGACCGGCGAACGGCACGGTATCGAGATGGCCGCAGATGATGAGACCGTCGGGTTCGGGCGGTCCGCACGCGGCGATCAGGTTGGCCTGGGGGACGCCGGCGAGGGTATCGCGATGGAGCGTCGTGCGCCAATGCTGATGGTCCAGCAGATTGGCGAGATATTCCATGGCCGCGAGATCGCTCTGCGCGCTCACCGTATCGAATGCGATGAGGCGCCCGAGGACGTCGTAGAGCGGCGCGGCCATCAGGGGTCCCGTGTGAGAACGAGGCCGCTGCCGCGTAGCATCGGCGAGCCGTCGATTGCGCAAACGGCGGCGGCGCCGGCGATCTGCCGCTGCTCGGCGCGATCGGTGACCTGGCGCACGGCCTCGGCAATATGTCCCATTCCATGCATTCGGCCCTCGCTCAGGCTCCCGCCGAAGGTGTTGAGGGGCAGATCGCCTTCGAGCGCGATACGGCCGCCCTGGACGAAATCGGCACCCTCGCCGCGTCCGCAAAAGCCTGCCGCTTCGAGCCAATAGAGCGTCGAAGGATTAAATCCGTCGTAGAGTTGGGCCGCGTCCATGTCCTGAGGGCCAAGGCCGGCGGAGGCCCAGAGCTTCTGCGCCAGCGAACCGCCGCAAGCCATGTAATCGTCGAGCGCGTAATGAAGCAAGGCCCGGCGCGGCGCGGTGTTCTGGCCATAGCCTGCGACGTAAGCCGGGGGATTGCGCAGGTCGCGCGCCCGTTCGGCGCTGGTGACGATCATGGCGACGCAGCCGTCCACCGGCACGTCGCAGTCGTAGAGGCAGAGCGGCTCGGCGATCCAGCGGGCACCGAAATAGTCATCGCGGGTCATCGGCGTCGCGTAGAAAAACGCCCGCGGATTCAGATTCGCATTGCGCCGGCTGTTCAGCGCGAGCGCGGCCAGCGCTTCGCGCGTCGCGCCATAGAGATGCATGTAGCGCTGCCAGGCGAGCGCGTGCCATTGGATGATGCTGGTGCATCCGTAGGGCGCGGTGAATTGCGCTTCGCCGACCGCGCGCGGCGGTCCGGCGGAGCGCGCGCCCGGCGGCGCGCCGGTTGGCCGATGGAGCGCGCGCCAGACCAGAACGTAGTCGGCGGCGCCGGCGATAATCGCATGCACCGCTTCGATCATCGGGCTCGCGATCATCCCGGTCTCGATCTGCGCGTACCAGCGGATATCCGGGGCGAGCGCGAGGTGGTTGACGAGGTACATCACGCTGACGACGTCGCGGCCGTCACGATTACCGGCACCGGCGAACGGCGACTCCGGATAGGTGGCCAGTCCGTCGATCTGTTGCGGGGACAGGCCGGCATCGGCGATCGCCGCGCGGCAGGCGTCGAGCGCGAGCAGCCCCAAGGGTTTTTGCGCGCGCCGGGTAATCTCGGAGTAGCCGATGCCGACGATCGCTGTCTTGCCGCGTCCGCTCCA
>JAJPHI010000014.1 GCA_021325355.1 Pseudomonadota bacterium | reverse complement strand
CTGGCGGATCAATCACGGATGGAAACGCGGCCGCACCACCAACGGTGTCACTGTCAAACGTCAGGGATTTACAATCGACGGCAAGACCGGCAAGTGGCTGGGAGCGGGTGAGGATGGTGATGCGGGGCCTAAATCACAAATCCAACCTGTCACAGAGATCCGACCATACGTTTCTGACCGCCGAAATGTTCTTTTCCTTCGGCCGCTGCTCGTCTCGGCGGTCGACGAAACCTTTCTCATCACTCTGGCTTACGCGATTCAGCGTGCCATCCAGATCGTCTATGAAGTTGAAGAGCAAGAAATCGCCGCCGAGCTTATCGGTGAAGGCGATCACCGGCGAATCATCCTTTGGGAAGCGGCCGAAGGCGGTGTCGGGATTTGGGAGCGTCTGATGAACGAATCTGCAGCCATCGCCGAAATCGCGCGCAAAGCGCTCGAACTGTGCCACTTCAATCCTGATACGGGCGATGATCTCCCCGAATGGAAAGACAAGTGCGGACCGGCTTGCTACGAGTGCCTGTTGAGTTACTCGAACCAACTCGAACACCGGCGCATCGACCGGAGGATGGTCAAGGATTTTTTGCTTGAACTTACGAAGGCCTCACTTGTCGAGACCAAAAGTGGACGATCACGAGATGAGCAATACAAATACCTGACCGAGGGACTCGATCCCGCGTCATCATTCGAGCGCGAGTTCCTCGACTATTTGTACAAACAGGGCCTTCGCCTGCCTGATTACGCTCAATACCAGCCCACGCCCGAGGTGCACGTTCAGGCCGACTTCTACTACGAACGGCAAGGGGTACCAGGCATCTGCGTCTTCATCGATGGCCCCCACCACGACGCTCCTGCCCAAGCCGCGCACGATCAAGCGGTCCGTTCAGAACTCGCCAATCTCGGATTCCGCATCCTCGGAATCGGTCACGCTCGCGATCTGAGCAGCCAAGTCGCGGACAACGCTGATGTTTTCCAGAGCTCCTGACGCCTCAATGGCTTGATGTCGTCCAGGTGGCCTGCCCCCCGTTTTCCCGCCATTCATAAGTAGAGTCCGCCGGTTATTTCGCCCTCCGTGGACGGTATCGTTTGCTCCCGTTTAAGCGCCGCGAACTCGTTCGGCGTCAGCGCACCAAGACTCGAGTGTGGCCGCAGCTGGTTGTAGTCCTGACGCCAGGCCTCGATGATCGTCCGAGCTTCCGCCAGGGTTGAGAACACGTATTCGTTGAGGCACTCATCGCGCAGCTTGCCGTTGAACGATTCGATGAAGGCGTTCTGCACTGGCTTGCCCGGCTCGATGTAATGCCACGCCACCCTCCTGGTGGCCCAGCCCAGCACCGCACCACTAGTCAGTTCCGTTCCGTTGTCGCTGACCACCGTCTCCGGCAGCGCTCGCTCCTCCACCAACCGCTCTAGCTCGCGCACGACGCGCACGCCGCTCAGTGAGGTGTCGACTACCGTGGCCAGGCATTCGCGACTGTAGTCGTCGACGATGCACAGGATGCGGAAGCGCCGGCCGTCGTTGAGCGTGTCCGAGACGTTGATCCTGTCCGGCAGCATCATCGGAGCTCTTGTCCCTAATGCCCTCTTGCGCCCTCGCCGCCGGCGTACCATGAGCCGCTCCTCGCGATAGATCCGGTACAGCTTCTTGTGGTTAACGGTGTGGCCTTCGCGGGCGAGCATCCACCCCAGGCGCCGATACCCGAACCGCCGACGTTCCGCTGGCAGCTCGCGCAGTCGTTCCCTAAGTGCCGTGTCTTCCGGCCGCCTGCACCGGTAGCGCATGGTCGAACGATCCAGCCCGACCAGCTCGCACGCTCGCCGCTGACTCAGCCCGCGACGCTCCATCACCTTGATCACCACTTCCCGTCGCGCCGCAGGCCTTAGACGTTTTTTCCGAGCAGGTCCTTGAGCGCCGCGTTGTCGAGCATGGCCTCGGCCAGCAGCCGCTTCAGCTTGCAGTTCTCATCCTCCAGCCCCTTGAGCCGCTTCGCGTCCGAGATCTCCAGCCCGCCGTACTTCGACTTCCACTTGTAAAAGGTTGCAGTCGAGATCCCGTGACGCCGACATACCTCTTCGGTCTTCGCGCCGGCCTCCTGCTCGCGCAGCACCCCGATGATCTGCTCCTCGCTGAAGCGAGTTCCCTTCATGGCCCGTCTCCTTTTTTGGCGACGGACTCTATCTCATTTCGGGAGAGTTTTCGGGGGGCAGGCCAAAATCAATGTTTAGCGCGACGCGCTCGCCGCAATGCTGCAAATGCTGGAGACGAGAAGCAATCGTGCATCGAGCAGTGCGGTCCTATTTGGGTGTGATTCCCGAAGGCTCGCTGCGGTCTGATCGCTTCAACGTTCTCTCGTTTGTCTAGAGAACAGCCAAAGTACAGCCAAAGTAACGCCTCATTCCACCTTGTCTCGCGCTTGACATCCATCGCGCTGCGAGCCAAATCACCAAGCATGGTGCGGTATTTTGCATGCCGGGGGCGGGACTCGAACCCGCACGGGAGTCACCTCCCAGAGGATTTTAAGTCCTCTGTGTCTGCCGTTTCACCACCCCGGCGTCCGCGCAGGCAGGCGATCTTGTCAATCCGCAGGCGCGCGATGCAAGCGGCGCCGTCCTCGCCCGACGCGGCTGAGACGCCCGACCGTCAGGGCTGTGGCGCTGCGCCATCGGGGACCGCTCCCGCGGGCCGGCATGGCGAAGGCGATCGCCACTGATGGCGCCAGCGTAAACGTTTGCCCCCCTGTTGCCGTATATTCTCGGGCAGAGGTCTGCGCGACTGAGCGCTTTTGCCATAACGCGCAGGGTAAGACGGGAAACGAAAGTGCTTCCGCAAAAAGTTCAAAGATGGGCTTGGGCAGCTCTCGCCCTGGCATCCGGATGCGCCATCGCGAGTGCGCCGCTCAAGAATGTTCCGCAGGTCGTGGCGAGCCCTGAGCCGGGTCAGTTTACGGTCAGCACCCAGCCGAGCGAGCCCATCGGCGATGTCCAACCGGTATACGTTTCGATTGCGAACGGCAGCGACACGCCCAAGTCGGTGGTGCCGAGCCAGATTTTCGCCCTTGACGAGGCGGGCAATCGAATCGGGCCGATTCCGGCCGGTGAAGCCGCGCGTCAGGCGGGCGGCGCGGGTGAATTGAAAGCAGCGCTCGAAAGCGGCGGCGCGAGCAGTCTGCTCGGCGGCGCGGTCGGCGCGGGACTCGGCGCGGTGGCGGGCTCGCTGATCCATAGCGGCGCCACCGGGGCGGCGATTGGCGGCGCCTGGGGCGCTGGAGAGGGCGGTCTGCACGGCGTGATGGCGGGCACGCAGAAGGCCGACCGGCAGGCCGATACGCAACTGACCGCGCTCGCCCTGCAGCCCTCCGACGTACGCCGCAATTTCACCGTCAACGGCTACGTCTTCTTTCCCAAGGGCGACTACAAACAGATTCAGCTCGTCCTGGTCGACGACGAGAGCGGCGACACCGAAATAATCAACCGGCCGTGGCGCTAGGCCGGCCGCCGAGCGCGGATTTGATGCGGCTCAGGGTCTGCGCTTGGCGAGCTCGTCGAGCGCGGCGTTGACAAAATACGTGGCTGCGGTATCGCCCGCTTCCAGTTCCGCCCGTTTTGCACGTATCCACTCGGCGAGGCCGAAGGCCGCCGTCGCCGCCACGTCGGCCATCCCGAGCGCCCGCGTGAGCGCTTCGAGCTCCTCCAGCAGCTCGCCGGAGAGCCTGAGTTCGAGCGTGCGATCCATCTGTCTTGGGGGTCCAGACTAACGCGATGCCGTCGGCACGCGAGGGCCGAAGGATTTGATCCTCGACGCGCCTGGGCCGGCCGCTCCGCGAGGCACGCTCAGTTGGCCTCGATCAATGTGTTAGCCTGAGAGCGATGGGAGCCTGGTCGATTGGCATCTGAGAAACCCCTGAATTTCCTGGTTGAGTATCTACATGGCGGACAATTGCGGCCTGCTCTGGCCGTGGGCGAACAGGGCAATCAGGTAACGGTGGTCGAGGCCGGAGGGCATGAACGGCGCCTGACCCGCGACGTAATCCTGATCCGCTATCCGGAGCGCCGCGCCACGCGGGATAATCTCAAGACCGCGCTGACCCTGCTCCAGACGGAGCGCGATCGGCTGCGCCAGGAGCTCGACCTTCAGCTACTGTGGGCGATCGTCCAGGAAGATCGTCGAGGCTATGACGCCGAGTATCTCGCCGAAACATTCTTTGGGCGGCGCGGCGGCGTCGAGACTGCGGTGATGCTCGAGGCGCTGCTCAACGATCGGCTGTATTTTGTCCGCCGGCATATGGAGTTCGTGCCGCGCGATCCGACCCAGGTCGAACGGCTTCGTGTGCAGAACGAGCAGATCCAACTACGCTCGGAGAACGGCCGCCAGCGCCGCCGCCTGCTGAGTATGATACTCGACGGCGAAGCGCCGCCGGCGGGCGAAGACTTAAGCGCCGTGATTGCGGATCTGCAGCGCTACCTGACCAATCCGTTTGCGCGCAATCGCGACACCGTTGCGCTGCTTGAAGCCGTGGCCGGAACTCTCGCGCCCGGCGAGGCCGCTTACGAAATCCTCGACCATCTAGGCGCATCGCCACCGGGGCCGCGTTTTGTCCTGATCGGTGGTCTTCGCACGACGTTCAGCGACGAGGCGCTGAGCGAAGCTCGTACCGTCTCTCCGCCGTCGCGCCCGACACTTAGCGATCCCCACGTGACGGTGACTATCGACGATGACGAAACGGTCGAAATCGACGATGCGATTGGAGGCGAGCGACGCGGCGACGGCGGCTTTCGCGTCTGGGTGCATATCGCGCTGCTGGCCGACTTTATCGCGCGCGGCTCGGCGATGGATCGCGAGGCGGCGGCGCGCGGCACCACCGTTTACCTGCCCGAAGCCTCGGTACGGATGGTACCGGATGCGATCTCGACCGCGGCCGCGAGCCTCAAGGCCGGGACGACGCGGCACGTGCTCACCACCGCCGCCGAGTTCACGGCGGAGGGCGAATTGGAGCACTACGCGATCTATGCCGAGCAGGTACCGATCACTGCACGGCTGACCTACGAGCAGGCGGACCGGATGCTCGCCGGCGGAGCCGATAATGGCGGGCCGGAAGCTGCAGCACTCACCGCGTTGGCGGAGCTTGCCGGCAGACTGCGCGAGCGGCGGCGCCGCGCCGGCGCGTTCCTGGTGCAGCGGCGCGAGCACAAGGTGACGGTTCGCGACGGCGAGATCCAAATAACGGTTATCGATCCGGCGTCGGTGAGCCGCGAGCTCGTCGCCGAACTGATGGTGCTCAGCAACCATCTGGC
Source organism: Pseudomonadota bacterium (assembly GCA_021325355.1). Classification (GTDB taxonomy): domain Bacteria; phylum Desulfobacterota; class Binatia; order Binatales; family Binataceae; genus JAJPHI01. Next base: position 196,797 of record JAJPHI010000014.1, on the reverse strand, counting down.
GGGACGATCGGCGGCCGAGCGCGGTATTCCGATGATCTATCGCGTGCAGCCGAACGGGGGCGACGACGGCCTCATGCAACGGCCGCGTTTATCGCTTTATCCGGAGTTCCACGCCGGCGTCGGGCTCGCCTGTTACGTTCAGGTGAGCTCACCGATCCGCCGTTACGTGGACCTCGTGCTGCAGCGCCAGTTGCTGGCGCTGCTGGTCGGCGAGCAGGGCTGCGCCTACCAACGTGAGGAACTGATGAACGTGCTTGCCGCGGCCGAGAATGTCGAGGCCGAAGGGCGCGACCTGGAGCGTCGCGCGCGCCGGTACTGGACGCTCAGGTATCTGCAGAGCGGGCTTGGCGATCGGCCGCTCTCGGCAATCGTAACGCGCGACGGCGGCGGCGCCGAACTCGAGGCCTACGGCGTGCGCGGCGCGCTGCGTGGCGCACCCAACCTGGCACCGAATACCCGGATCGCGGTGCGCGTGGCGCGCGTCGATCCGTTGCGCGGCCTGCTCGGCCTGACCTATCTGCGGACTCTCGCCGCGGACGAAGTCGATCTCGAGGAGGGGCCGCTGGCGCCTCATTGAGCGCGCGGCTGAATCCCTAAGCTGAGCGGCTCGGATTGAGATTGTCCTGTTGGAGGCGCCATCGATCAATCGATTCAATGTTGAAGCGCCAGTCACTGCCAACCTTGAACGCGGGAAGTTCGCCGCGCTTGAGCTGCCGATAGACTGTCGACGGATGGACCTTCAAATAATCGGACACCTCCTTCACCGTCATCACCCGGCTGGGTGCTACCTGCATCGAACGACGTGCCTCCCGGTTTCTCGATCAGATGAAGACGCCCTGAGCAATCGCCGTTCCACGGCAAGGGCGGCCGGGATTGCCTCTGAGATCGAAGCTTTGTCTCACTCCCGCACAGGAATTCGACAGCCAAAATCCTGTCGCAGTGACGCAATCGTGGCGTGAACCGCCCCCCTCCGCTCCGCTGGATGTACGCGGATGCAGGCTAAAGGCTGGGACGGCTAAGTATCCGACGGAGCCGAAACGCGCGCGGCTGGCGGATTCCTTCGCCTCATACCTTTCCGACCAGGCTGCGACCGGTGTCGGCAACAAAGCGCAGGATCCCCGGCTCATCGCGCTCGCGATGGAGCAGGATCAGGCGATGAACGCCGAGCTCACCAAACCGCTTCGCCGTGTCGAGGTCGATGCGTCCGCGGGGGCAGACGCTGATTTCGAGCTCGGCAAAACTTCTGCCGACGGCAGCCGCCGCCGCCTTGAGGCCGTCGATACATTTCCGGGTCCCCTCGAGGTCGAGCGCAAACCCGAACCACCCGTTGGCGAGTCGCGCGGTGCGCGAGTAGGCCTCCGGGGTATGGCCGCCGAAGACGATCGGCGGATGGGGCTGCTGTACCGGCCGGGGCATCGCATTGATGCCCTCAAAGTTCACGTATTTGCCGTGGTAGGCCGGCTTCTCCATGCTCCACAGGGCGATCATGGCGGCAAGGAACTCCTCGCTGCGCGGACCTTTGTGGTCGAAAGGAGCGCCGATCGCGGCGAATTCCGGCCGCAGGTAGCCGATCCCGATCCCAAAGATGAGACGGCCGTTGCTGAGGACGTCCACCGACGCCAACTCCTTGGCGAGCACGACCGGGTTGCGCTGCGGCAGGATAATGATGCCGGTCCCGAGTTTGACCTGGCGCGTGTGCGCGGCGACGTAGGCGAGCGCGACGGCCGAATCGATAAACGGGGTATCGGCGGGAACCGGGGATGGCGGCACCTGCGGTTCGGGCAGCACGATATGCTCGCCGGTCCACAGGCTGTCGTAGCCCGCGTCCTCGGCCGCGCGGGCAACGGCGGCGGCGGTTGCAGGATTGGCACAGGGACCGGTGTTGATGCCGAATAGTCCGAATTTCATCGCAATTCCTCGAATGCCTTCACGTGTTTAGCGGGCCGCATCCCGCCGGCCCTTCAGCCGAGAAAATCCTGCAACGCGGCGAGCGATTGGGGCTCGACCAGCGACGGTGCGTGGCCGACGCCGGGAATTTCGACGACGGTCGTGCGCCGCTGCACCACGCGCATCCGCTCGGTCGTTGCGCGGGAGAGTATATCGCTCTCGGCGCCGCGCAAAACCAGCACCGGCGCGACGATCCGGGTGTAGGGAACCCACAGGTCCAGCGGGCGCGCCGCGGTGCCGGTGCGCGGCGGATTGCGAATCGCCGGATCCATCTTCCAGACCAGCGACCCGTCGGGACCCGGACGCACCGACCACTTGACGAAGTCGAGCAACTCCGCCTGCGGCGTCGCGCGCAGATACGGATAGTTCTCCCGATAGTAGTCGGCCACCGCGGCAAGGTCGGGAAAGCTTGCTGGCGCCGTGGTCAGGTAAGTCGTGATCCGATTGAGCCCGGTCGGCTCGACTTCCGGACCGACGTCGTTGAGCACCAGCCGCGCGACTCGCTCGGGATAGCCGCCCGCCAGCATCATCGAAATGATTCCGCCCATCGAGGTGCCGATCAGGCTGACCTGTGCGAGGCCGAGCGTATCGAGCACTCCGATTAAATCGCTGACGTAGGTCGCCGGATTATAGTCGGCGGGAGGTCCCCAGGCGCTGTCGCCGCGCCCGCGCACGTCGAGCGAGCGCACGCGCCATCGCGGTGTGAGATGGGGCGCGAGAGCGTCGAAATTATGCGCATTGCCGGTCAGGCCGTGGATACAGATGAGCGGCGCGCCGGTCCCATGGTAATCGAGCAGATGCAGTCTGAGACCACCGACCGTCAGGTAGAGACTCTCCAATAGCGTGTCACTCCTCGGCCCGACAACTTAGCAAAAGCCCGACGGTCTCGGCGACCGGAGACGATTCCGCTCAACCAATCAGCGCGCGGCGCGGGGGGCGGTGGCGCTCCTCAGGATCGGCCCGCGATCGCCGAAGATCTCCTGCAACCGTTCGGGCCGGATTATCAGGCGGCGGCCGTCGCGCACAATCATTCCGTCATCTTCGAATTCGATTAACTGCTCGGTGGTGCGCTGGCGCGAGGCGCCAACTAGTTCGGCCAAATCGGCATGAGTGAGTTTCAGGGTGATCATCACGCCGCGCGCGTCGTTGGCGCCGAATTTCAGACCGAGTTCGAGCAGCGCTCCGGCGAGCCGCTCGCGCACCGAGAGCCCGATGAAATTGGTATAACGCTGGAGCATTATCCACCACCGCGCGACCGTCATCTCGAGTGTGCGGCTGAAGCGTTCGAGCGGCACACCCATGGTGAGACCGACGAAGGTGGAAGGTCGCGTGACGCCGACGAAGCAATCGCTGAAGGCTTCGCAGCGGAACGGGCGCACGGCTCCCGGCAGCAACGCCGACACCCCGAACACCTCGCCGGCGCCGACCAGGCCCACCAGCACCTTTTCTTCGCGGTTCCAGATTGACAGCTTGGCCACCCCGGAAAGCAGCACGAACACCTGATCCGAAACTTCGCCTTCCTGGAAGATGGCTTCGCGGCGCCGAATCCGGCGCGGCTCGAGGCTGTGCGCGAGGCCTTCGAGCTGATCGCGGCTCATCCAGGCGAAGCCTCGGAGCCGGCCGAGCAGTTTGGCGTCAACCGCTTCACGCACCACGCCGCCATTGGTAGCAGTCGGCGGCGGAAATGTCACGCAGGTGACCAAAAATCCCGGTTATACGAACAAGGAATCGCGCCAAACCTTGACGTTTTCCGCGGCAGCAGATCGGGTCGCGGCGCTCGATGAATCCGGAAAGACCGCGGAATTCGATGGATCGTCGGCGAATTCACCACTCGGGGAGGCGCCGGAGCGGAGGTTGCGAAGATTGCGTAAGACAAAATTCATGAACTTTACATCGACGGCCCTTGCCTCGTGATCGCACCGCTCGAATAATCAGTCGCAGCAACTCACCTGCAGTCCTTCGAGTTGCCGCAGCCGAGACTAAGCAAGCTCTCGCGGGGAAGTCATGCCGTATTGGTTAACGGCGCCGTCATCACTGCCTGCTGCATCGTCCTCACGATATTTCCACGCGTTTGCAAAATGTCGCATCGATGACGAACGAAGTGGTTCGCCGTGGTTGAAAGCTCGCGATTGTCACCCGCGTGACAATCGCATGCTCACAAACAGTTGCCACGCTTATCGCGCCACTTAAACTTGATGACATCTCGGGAGTGAACAACCCCAAGCACTTCGAGGGGAGGGCCAATGATGAGTGGACAGCGCAATCACGTAGCCAGGGAGCTGGGGAAGTTCCTCGAAGCGTTCTGGGTTGAGCTCCCGCAGGCCGCCGCGCGGGAAATCTTCGGCGGCGCACAGGACGAGATCAGCAGGGCCGGATGGAAGGCGTACGACGCGTGGGTTGGGCTTTCCAACGAAGCGACCAACCAACTCTACGCCAATCCGCTGGTGGGCGCGCTCACCGGCGCTGCCACCGAAGGCCTGCTGCGCCTGCAGCATCTCGGTAACGCCGCGACGACGGCCTTCTTCGCCAACCTGTGGCCGGCGGTCGGTCTGCCAACGGCAGCCGAATTCGCCGCCTTGCGCTCGGAGATCGCCGAGCTGCGCGATCAGCTCGAACCGTCGGCGACGCTGGTCGAGCGCGCCCCCGCCGCGTCATACAGCGCGGTCCGGGAAGAGGGTTTGAAACTGGTGCGGAACGCGCACGCGCGGCGGCGCGAAGCGGGGAATCAGGATGCCGCTGCTTAACGATATCGCCAGCCACTGGCTTGACGGCACCGTGCGGATGTTCGAAGCGGTCAGCCGCGGCTACGGGTCGCCAGCGACCGATCCCGAGCCCGTCACGCGCTATCGCGAGGTCTATCGGGCGGGCAAAGTCGCGCTGCGCCGTTATACGCCTGAAGTGCGGATGCACCGGACTCCGGTGGTGATTGTCTACGCGCTCATCAAGCGTCCCTACATTCTCGACCTGCAACCGGACAAGAGCGTCGTCCGCGCGCTGCTCAACCAGGGCTTCGAGGTTTACCTGATCGACTGGCTGCCGCCGACCAAGGCCGACACTGAACTGGGATTCGAGGAATACGTCGGCGTCGAATTGGCCAACGCGGTCCACGCTGTTCAGCAGAGCGAGGACGTCGACCAGGTCCATCTGATCGGATACTGTTTCGGCGCGCTGCTCGCCCTGCTTTACACGGCGACCCATCCGGAAGCGGTCCGCAACCTCGTCACGCTGACGATCCCCTTCGACATGGGCGTGCGCGAGATCGGCATTTACCATCTGGTGGATTCGATGAGCGAGCTTGCCGTCGATCTCGTCACCAAGGTTTACGGCAACTGTCCGGCGTGGATGGTCAACGCCAATTTTCTTTCGATGGCGCCGGTCCATCATGGTCTCGACAAGTACGTCGGCCTGTATCGCAACGCTCAACGCGACGGCTATGCCGAGATGTTCGAGCTGTTCGAGCGCTGGATGATGAGTGACGTGCCGATCGCGGGGCGGTTGTTCCGCCAGCTCGTAATCGATCTGTTCAAGCGCAACGCGCTGGCCAGAGGCGAGTTCAGGCTCGGCGGCCAAAAAGTCGATCTGCGGCGCGTGAGCTGCCCGCTGCTGAATGTCGTGGCCGAGCATGACGACGTCGTGCATCCGCGTTCCAGCCTGGGCCTGCTCGAGCATGTCGGCAGCACGGACAAGGCGAATGTGACCTTCCCGGTCGGTCACCTTGGAGCGGTGGTCAGCGGCGGCGCGATGCGCAAGTTGTGGCCGCAGATCGGCGCGTGGCTAGCCGCCCGGGATTTCTTTGAGAACTGATTTTGAGCAAGCGCAAAAGTCTATCGGGAGGGCGAGCCGCAGCGCCCGGGTCCGACCAGAAGAGTCCAGAGCCCGAACGGGCGCGCCGCCGCACGCGGGCACGCAAGGCCGGGATGGCCGACGTGGCATTCGAGGAAATGAACCGGCCGGAGCCGGTTCATGAAGCCCTAGGCGACCGTGCCGAGTCGCGCGTCGCACAGGACGAAGTAAGGAACGAGGCCGCGACCGCGGCCGCAGTAAATCAAGAGGCCGCGACGATCGCGGCCGGAGGAGCGAAAGTGGCAGAGAGAACAGTCGAAGGCGTCTTTGAGGGTTTCAATAAAATGAATGAGTCCCTGTTCAGCGTGGAGGGAGTGAAGAAGGCCGCGGCCTGGTATATCGACACGGCCGAGAAGCTTGCCACCCAGGCGATCGAGCTGCAGGAGAAAGCGACCGGTTGGGCCAAGGAGACCCCGCTCGCGCCGCTCTTCGAGGCGCAGCATTCGATGGCGCGCAAGGTACTCGAGCGCTCGACTGCAGCCGCGCGCAACCTCTGGCAAATCGAAGCGTAGCGAGCGGGGGCATCCCCGGAGAAAAACAGTTCGACGGCCGGCTGCCTTCCGCGGCAGCCGCCGTCCTCATTGCCGCCCGCTGACAGGCGCTAGTATTCGTCGTGTCGCTTCACCCAGTCGGTTAGATTGTAATTCGGCCCATTCTCCTGGCGTCCGTTCGGGGTTAAATCCAGCATCATGTAGGCGCCCAGGCCGCGCTCGTCACCCCGCGCGTAGGACGAATATGTATGGTAAACGACGCCATTGTCGTCCTTGACGAAGACGCTGGTGCCGTGCTGCTCCTCCGTGGTGACCGTGGCCGTGCCGAAGTTGTACCAGGCCTCGCCGCGCGCGAGATCCTCCTTCCTGAACGAGACCCCGAAGTCGTAATTGAAGTCGCTGCCGGCCGACGAGATCCATTCGAAGCGCCAGCCCATCCGCTGCCGGTAGGCCTGGATCTGTGCGAGCGAAGCGCGCGATACGGCGACAAAAGTGACGTCGTGATGGGCCAGATGAAGATTGGGGCCATCGACGTGATCGGCAAAGAAGGAGCATCCGAGGCACCCCGCCTGCCACTCCGGCGCAAACATGAAGTGATAGACGATTAGCTGGCTGCGGCCGTCGAAGAGATCGGCCAGGGTCTTCCTGCCACCGGTAGTATCAAACCAATACTGCTTGTCGATTTTGACCCAGGGCAGCGCGCGGCGCTCCTGGTTGACCAGATCCTGCAGCCGGGTCAGTTCCTTCTCGCGTTCCATCAGCCGCTTGCGCGCCGCGATCCATTCGTCGCGCGTCACAACCATGTGATCCATGCCCTTTCCTCCGTTTTGAGTTGCGAGCTATTGACAGCCTCAGGCGGCCGCGAGGTACTGCGCCAGCGTCTCGAGCGCACTATGCCATATCAAGGGTGTCGGGCATGCGGCCGAGTTCCGCTGTCGGGCGCAAAAGCCTGCGATCGCACGCTGTCCTTCAGCTATTGCCAGGGCCTTGGTGGGAGCGGCGCCGATCGCGTTACCCGGCGGAAACGACCAGAACCAGGTACCGACCGAACACCATAGAGAGAATTGACGCGCAGGGTAATCGCGCAGTCCTTGCGGGTCCATCCTGTCTCCTTTCACCACGGTTGCGATCGCAAACTTGCGCCCGGTGTCGCTGAATCAAACCTTGGCGCTCAACTCGCTTCGGCCGCCGACAGTCTCAGACTGCGTCATGCAGCGCGCAGGGTTTCTTCCAGCCGATCGAACGTGCTGGTCCAGCCCTCGCGATGCGCATCGCGGGCCGAGACGGACTCGAAGCGGCCCTGGCGGAAGGTCAGCCGGGTCTTGCCGCGCTCAATTTCGTCGAGGATGACAGTCACCAGAGTTTCGACGCCGGTCGGACGCCCCTCCTGGTCAGCCCAGGCAAAGGTGTAAACGAGGCGTTCCGGCGGTTCTACCTCGCGATTGACGCCCTGCATCCACATGTCCCGCCCGTCGGCCGAGCGGATATGGAAGCGATACTTACCGCCGACCCGCGCTTCGAACTTCTCCACGTTTCCGGTGAAGCCCCGGGGTCCCAGCCATTGCGCGATGCGCGCAGGCTCGGTCCAGGCGCGCCAGACCAAATCTCTGGGCGCGTCAAAAACCCGGACGAGGACCAGTTCGCGGTCCGCCTGCGCCGCCTCGGCGCTCTCGACCTTACCTGCTGCCATCGCCGTTCTCCTTCCTCTGCTTGCGCGCGCCGTCCGCGCGATTCGTGGCCTGTTCGGGTCCCTTGCCTTGAATGTCGACCAGATAATCCGCGAGACGATCGAGACTCTGCTCCCAGAAGCGCCGATACTGTTCCAGCCAGTCGATCGCCGCGCGCATCGGCGCGGCCTTGAGCCGGCACGGCCGCAACTGCGCCTCCCGCCCGCGCTCGATAAGTCCGGCGCGCTCGAGGACTTTGAGATGCTTCGATATCGCCGGCAGGCTTATCCTGAAGGGCTTGCCCAAGTCCGTAACCGAGGCTTCGCCCGCGGCAAGTCGGGCGAGGATCGCGCGGCGGGTGGGATCGGCGAGGGCGGCAAAGGTGGCGGAGAGATCGTCGTCGGCCATATTTAATTAACTGTTCGGTTCAGTAACCGGATAGTTAAATAATCCCCCGGCCCCTCGTCTGTCAAGGCTCGAGCCAGGCCGCGCGTCGGCAGCCCCGAGCGACCGAGCTTGACAAGTTCAGGAACGACCGACTAGTCTCAAAATTGAGAATCATTCTCAAATAGGTCGAACGACCATGACAAGCACGGTTCTGCCCTACTTTCTTTACGCCTCAGGCATCCTTTTTCGTGAAGGGCTGGAAGCGCTCCTGGTGATTATCGCGCTGGTCGCGGCCGCCCGTCAGGCCGACCAGCCGAAGCATATTCGCAGCATCTACGCCGGGGCGTGGGCAGCGATTGCGGTCAGTCTCGGACTGGCGTGGGCCGTCCAGCATGTGATCGGCGACAATACCAGCGACACCCTCGAAGGGTTCTTTCAACTTCTGGCGGCGGCCACGCTCTTCTATGTGAGTTCATGGATGACGGCCAAGGGTCAGGCGAATCGTTGGAACCGGTTCATTGCCGATCAGATAAGCGCCGCGCATCAAAGCCGCCGTGCCGCCTGGGCCTTTGCCGCGACGGCCTTTCTGGCCGTGATGCGGGAGGGCGCCGAGACCATCGTCTTCTTCCAGGCGCTGGCGGCGGGCGCTACCGAGCCGGCAGAGCATCGAGCGGTGGTTTTCGGGGTGATCGCCGGAGCCGCAGTGCTGACGATTGCCTTTTTGGTCCTGCGGCGGATGACCTACGTGATCCCGGTCGGGCGGATCTTCACCGCCACTTCGATCTTGCTCTACGCCCTGGCGGTCATCTTTGTCGGACAGGGCATCGCGAGCTTCCAGGAATCGGGGGTCTTGGGCGCGACCTTTGTCCCGGCTATCGCGACCATTCCGATGCTCGGCTTGTATCCGACGGTGCAGACGCTGGCCGCGCAGGCAGTGCTTTTGCTGCTGGCGCTTGCCGCAGTGGGACGCCCGATGATCCGGCGGCTGGTCGCGACCGACGCCAGTCATCGGAGCCAATCGATCCATCCGGCGTAACCCGGCCTCGAGCGGCGCGCGTATCGACGGTATCGGCACCACCGGACGGAGCCGCAACGGCGGCAACGTCGGTGCCGAAATGCCAGACAAGCTCAGGCCCTGTTGATCATAAGGCGTTTGCCGCTTGAGGTTGACGCGCGCTTAACCGGCTGAATCAGAACGCGCGCTCAGACCACGCGCCTCGCGCAGATCCTCGACGCTCGGGCGCGCCCCCAGCGCCTCAGCCAGCACTGCCAGGTCGGCAACGGACTCGGCCTTCATCTTGGCCATCACCCGCGCACGATGCTGCTTGACGGTTTTTTCGGTAATTCCGAGATGCGCCGCCGCCTGTTTGTTCAACAGTCCTGCGGCGACGAGCGCAAAAACCTCGCGCTCGCGAGGCGTCAAGGTTTCGTAACGCGTACGCCGGTCGTTGCCGGCGGCCAGCGATTGCCGTTGCCGTTGAGTATGCTCGATCATGCGCGCAATCGCCGCCTGCAGATGTTTGGCGCGCGCCGGCTTCTCGAGAAAATCGACCGCCCCCGCCTTCATCGCGCTCACGCTCGCGGGAATATCGGCGTGCCCGGTGATGATCACGACCGCCAGGGCGGGATCTCGCTCACCGAGCGCGCGCTGCAGTTCAAGCCCGTCGGTCACCGGCATCCGCAGATCGGCAACGACGCCATTGAACTGCTCCAGACCCGCGCTCGCGAGGAGCTCGGCTGCAGAGGCGAACGAATCCGTCGCATAGCCGGCGCTGGCGATTAGGCGCGCCAGCGCTTTGCGCGCTCCCGCGTCGTCATCAACGATGGCAATCTTTGGCTTCAGGCTTTCGCTTTGACCATCCGCCAGGCTGAGGAGACCGTCTCTGCGCGGGTTGTCCGGCACTTCAAGGCCCCTGATCGTGCGCGATCGGCAAGGAGATTTCGACGGTTGTGCCGCGCGCTTCATTGGGCGTCGCCGTCAGGTGGCCGTGGTGCGCTTCGACGATGGATTTTGACAGGGAAAGGCCAATTCCCATCCCGCGCGACTTGGTGGTGAAAAATGGATTGAAGATCTGGGAGACCACCTCAGGAGCGATCCCGATGCCCGTATCACTGACGCCGAGGGTGAGAAAGTCGGCCCCTCGCCGAGTCAGATGGACGGCAACTTCGCGGGGACCGCCGCGCGCTGCCGAAACCGCCTCGAACGCGTTGACCACAAGGTTGATCAATACCTGTTGTAATTGCGTGCGATCGCCCTGAAGCGGAGGCAGGTGCGGTTCGATATCCAGCGAGAAGGTGATGCCGCGCATCCGGGCGTCGTGCTGAAGCAGGCGCGCCGCTTCGCGCACCATCTCCGCGGGATGCATAACATCATGCTTGGGCTCCTCGCGTCGGAACATCGCGCGCAACTGTCCGATGATGTCGCTCGCGCGCGCGTCATCGCGCACGATATCGTCAATCGCTTCGCCGACTTCGACCAGATCGGGCGTTGCGCTGCGCAACAGATTCTGACTGGCCTCGGCGTTGGCGCGAATCGCTGCCAACGGCTGATTCAGTTCATGGGCCAGCGCCGCAGCCAGCTCGCCCATCGAGGTGACGCGGGAAAGGTAGGTAACATCGTCGCGCAGGTCCGCGATCTCGCGTTCGGAGTGCTTGCGGCCGAGCGCTGCGCCAAGAATCTCTGCCACCAGGCGCAGTTGCGCCACCGTCTCCGGCGTCCACTCGCGCTCGCGGGTGATCATGCCGAAACCAATGCCGCCGATCACGGCGCCGCCCAAGCGGATCGGAAAAGTAACATTGGCTCTTGGCAGGATCGATCCGAAGTTACGGATGTCAGTGGCCGCTTCCGGCGGCAGGTCCTGGATGCGCCCGTAAATCACCGTCCGCCCCGAGGTGATCATCCTGACCAACCAGGGCAAGGCCGCGCCAATGTAAAGCGTGCGGCCGAGGAGCTGACTCGAGTCGCGCGCCCATCCGTGGCTGATTGTGGCGAGACCGGTGGCCGCGTCCCACTCGGCTACGGTGGTGCGCTCGAGATCAAAGTGCGTGACGACCTTCTGCAGCCAGCGATTGATCTGTTCGTCGAGCTCGGCGGCCGAGGCGCGCACAAACGAGAGCGCCATCTCGACCACCAGATTGCGCGTCCAGTCATCACGATTCGCCGCCGGCGTATCCTCGGCTTCGGCCGCGCGATCGAGGAGTCGCACAGTCTCGACGTCCGCTCTGTCAAGCTGCTTTGGCATCCGGCTGAGCGTAGGCTAGCGTCAATTGAACAACCATTCCAGTCGAAAAAATTGATATGTAACAGCTTTTCAATTTTTGACTCTTCTTAGCGCAAGACTGAGGATTTGCCTGCCGCTTCGAAAACGGGTGTCGCCCGCTTCCCAACTCTGAATATCCGACCTTGGTCCGATTTCTCGCCTTCGGCCCGCGTGGCACGATGCGCCTCGAATGATGGTCAGAGGTAACGGACTTCCCGTGCGCGCGTGAAGAACCGGGTTACAAGCATCTCGGACGCGGCCGACTTAACCGCGGCTTTTGCCCTTGCCGATGGGGGCCCGGGCGCGGGGTTCCTTAGGCACTTGCGCCTGACCTCCCCGGAAATGGGGGTCGACGCGAGTCGCACGGCCGCTCTGCTCGTCGCGGTCAGTTGGTTGCCGCTGTGCGTCTTATGTGCCTTTGAGGGCCTGACGCGAAAGGGCGCGCAAATTCCATTTTTCCATGACTTCGGGGCTCAGGCGCGACTCCTTGTCGGCGTGCCCCTTCTGGTATTCGCGGAGGTTCCGATTGGACGCGCCTGGCGCGAGGTGCTGGGCCGGATGCTAACCAACCATCTAATCAAAACTGCCGACCTCGACCGCTTTGAAGCTCTCCTGGTTCATGCTCTCAAGCAGCGCGATTCGCGGGTCGCCGAGTTTAGCTTAATCTTCCTTGTTTATGTGGCCAGTATTTCAACGGTGTTCCGAGCGCCGTATGAGACTGGAAATACATGGATTCATCCGGTCGCCAATGATCGACTGAGCGTCGCCGGGTATTGGTACGCCTTTGTCTCGTTGCCGATTTTCCAGTTTCTCGCCGCCCGCTGGGTCTATCGCATCTCGCTATGGGCAATCACGCTGCGCCACATCTCGCGACTTGATCTTGCGCTGACACCAGCACATCCGGACCGCGCCGGCGGCATCGCCTTCGTCAGCCAATCGCTCGCTCCGCTCGGCATCATCCTGTTCGCCTTGAGCACGGTAATCGCCGCGACGATCGCCGAGCGCATCCTTTTCGATGGTGAGAAGCTGGCGGAGTATCAGTGGGCGTACCTGATTGTGATCGTTCTGCTCGTCGGGTTGTTTGCTGGACCGGTCTTTGTCTTTACGCCCCAGCTTCTCGAACTAAAGCAGCGCGGCCTGCGTCAGTACGGCGAGCTGGCCAGCGCGCATCATCAGAGCTTTGACGCCAGATTGAGCGAATCGTCAAGCGAACCCGCGCTGGCAGGCATCGAATCGCGCGCCGCCTTGGAGTCCAGCTTTCAGGTGGTCAAGGCAATGCGCTTCGCGCCGATCGACCTCGGGGATCTCGCGTGGATGCTCGCGCCGGCGCTGCTCCCGGTAATTCCCCTGCTTTTGACCGTGATGCCCGCCGCGACTCTGCTTCAAGATATCGTCAAAGTCGCAAAGGTGATCTAGAGGCCTCACTTCCCAGACCACATCCGCAAGATGCGTTACCTTCGCCGTTGCCGACATCCTGAGCACTTCCTGACGCGTGAGCCTCCGTACCATATCGGCAGAAGCTCCCTGTGCGACAACTCACCGACGGCCTTCGGCGTTTTTCCACAACCAATCCGTGACTTGATACGAAACGGTGCGCGCAAGCCGATGAACAAGCATGCTTCCTATCGCGCAAAAACGTGGCCGCAATGCCGGGCGAGGCGGTTTCGCGCACCGGTAGTCCTTATCTTGGCGATCGTGCTCGCTTACGCTCCGGCGAGCGCCGCGCATGCTCAGCACGGCGATTACCTGCTCGGCACCGCGGGGCTGCTGGGAGCGCAGCAACCACCTGAAGGAATTCTCTACTCGAACATCTGGTCGTACTATCGAGCCTCGGGAGGCTTTCTTCTATCCGGTACGATCAAGTGCGGCCCTCTCGGCAAAGTGTGCCTGTCGAGCAGTTTTCAGGGCAGCGGCTCGCTGGATCTATTTGTTGATCAGAACTTCTTTTGGCTCGTAACTCCCTTCAAGATTCCTTACCTCGATGCCACCTACGGCGCGCTCATCGACGTACCCCTTGTTTTGGTGGATGCCAGCGGCAACGCCGCGATCGAGCCGACGCTCGCTTTTTCAGGTCCCGAGGAAACCCACACGTTGACCGGTTCGTTTTCGCCCGCGAAGGGAGTAACCAAAGGCAGTATCGGCGATATCTACTTTGAACCGATCGACCTCGGCTGGCATTTCCGACAAGTCGACCTGCTTGCCTCCGCTGCCTTCATCGCGCCGATTGGACCTTACAATGCCAACGCTCGCGTCAATGTCGGCTCGGGTCATTGGACCGGGCTTTTTGGTGCCGGCGGAATTCTTTACGCCGATCGCGCGCGGACGTGGGGACTCTCGATACTTTCACATTATGAGACACGTTCTTCGCAGGACGGCAGACCCTACGTTTTGGGTGATGACGCCCTGATCGAATGGGGCGCGTCGAAGACTTTCGACCTGCGGCGCGAGATATTCAAACAATTGACAATTGGCGCAGTCGGATATGGACTGTGGCAGACCACCGATAATCAAATTCAGGTTTCAGCCGCGACCCCCTTGCAGGCGCGTGCGATCAACGCGCTCGAAGAGGCGCAGACACGCATATACTCAGCGGGGCCTGGGGCCATGTTGCTAACGAAGTATGGGCTTTTTGCACTTCGTTACTACGATGAATTCGGCGCCAACGCCACTCCCTCCGGAGAGCAACTGATGTTTACCTACACAGTCGCCGTCAATCCCTTCAATTGATCGCAGATTGAGACGCGGCTGTCGTGGTTAGCTCGAGAATTCGATGAAACCCCGGTGAAGGAGATTATAGTGATGCATAAAAGGTTGCCGGCTGCGAAGCCAACCAGGAGGTCTGGTGCGGCGGCTTTGGCGTTTCTGATTGCAAGCGGATTGCTGGTATGCGGCTGCGCGCAGACCGTCTCCCAATCGTCCGAGGTTCAAAAGAGTGTCAGCAGCAATGAGTCGCCCGCCGCGACCGGCTTCTTTGGAAGTGAGTTATCGCTGCTGCAGCCCGGTCAGCAAGGCCAGGCCGCGATGATTTACGTGGACCCGAACGCCAATTGGAAACAATACGACAAGATTCTGCTGGAGCCGGTCGAGTTCTGGGACGATCCCGAGACCAAGGTGTCGCCGGAAGACCAGGATGTTCTGACGGCGTACTTTTACAACGCGCTGATGACTGAGTTGCAAAAGAATTTCACGCTTGTCAATCAGGGCGGGCCGGGGGTGCTTCAGCTACAGGTGGCGCTGGTCAACGCCACCGCGACGATACCCGGCTTACGCACCGTTTCGGTGGTCGTTCCCCAGGCGCGCATCCTGAACCTTGGGCAGTCGCTGGCGACCGGCGCCTATGCCTTCGCCGGTTCGGCGCAAGCGGAAATGAAGGCGACCGACTCGGTCACCGGTCAGTTTCTTGCCGGCGCCATCGATCAGCGCGGCGGCGGCATGGCGATGAGCACGGCGCTCGCCGGTACGTGGGGCGACGCCGAGAATGCGATGAATTACTGGGCCGAGAAGATTGCGTCTCGCCTGCTGGAGCTTCAGGGCCGACAGCCGGCGCCGGCGACCAACTAGCCAATCGGCGAACTTGCTCGCGATCATTCCTGAAGCCACTACGAGGTTGCTGCGCCGGCCTGTTGAAGCGTGATCATCCTGAAACGCGCCCGGAGGGATTTGAACCCCCAACCCTCGGATCCGAAGTCCGATGCTCTGTCCAGTTGAGCTACGGGCGCCCAAACGGCAGATCGTAGCCCGCCCTGGCCAATTTGCAAAGTGAGTCTTCGTGCAAGCCCTCCCCGTTGATGATCTCGATGCAACGAGGGCGAAGGACGGATGGCGGTTCGGGTGGCGATCTCAAGGCAGAGCTTGACTCTCCCGGCCGGATTCTCGTCCACTGATAAGGCCCCTTTTACGCTCGTCATTGGACAGGGATCATATGAAACAGACCAAGCCTTCGTATCGTGTGCGGCCGGAGACTGCGGTCCTGACCAGCGGTTTCGATCCGCAACTGTCGGTCGGAGCGGCGCGACCGCCGGTGTATCGCAGCTCGACCTATGTCTTCCACAGTCCGGAAGCGGCTGAGCGCGCTTTCGAGACGGTGCTCGGTCGCGCGCCGGCCTCGAGCGACGGCGGCGCCGACCTGATTTATGCGCGCCTGAACCATCCGAACGCGCAAATCGCCGAAGACCATCTGGTCCCGCTCGAGCGGGGGGCGGACGCCGCCGCCGTTTTCAATAGCGGGATGGCCGCGATCGTTACCGTGTTGCTGGGCTTCCTCGAGCGCGGCGGCTCGATGGTCTATACGCGGCCGCTGTACGGCGGCACGCAGCATCTGATCCATCAGATCATCGAGCCGTTGGGTTTTGTCGCGCACGCCGTTCCAGCCGGGGATAATCGGGCGATGCGCGCGGCGGTGGAGCAGGCCGAAAGTCTGCAGTTGATTCTAATCGAAACGCCGGCCAATCCAACGTTGACGATGTCTGATATCAGGTTTGCCGCCGATTGTTGTGCGGCGCGCGATCCGCGCCCCGTGCTCGCGGTTGACAACACCTTGCTGGGTCCGACGTTCCAGCATCCGCTGCTGCACGGCGCCGATCTCGTGATTTACTCGGCGACCAAATTTCTCGGCGGCTTCAGTGATTTGCTCGCCGGAGCCGTCCTCGCGCGAGATCCGCGCCTGATTCAGCATCTGCGCGGCATGCGCGCTTTGCTGGGCAATATCCTGCAGGCCGATGAATCCTGGATTCTCGACTCCCGCCTTTCGACCGTGGCGCTGCGGATGAACCGCCAGAGCAAGAACGCGCAGCGGATTGCCGAACGGCTGGCGCGACATCCAAAGATTCGTCGCGTACTCTATCCGTCGCTGTTTGAGGATGCGGACCAGATCCGGATCCGCGATGCGCAGGCCGAGTTCCCGGGTTCGCTGCTTTCCATCGAGATTGACGGCGGCAAAGCCGCGGCCTTCGATTTCCTGCGCAATCTCCGAATCGGCCGCAACGCGGTCAGCCTGGGTGGAGTCGAGACCCTAGTAAGCCATCCGCGGACGACCACCCATAGTGAGCTCTCGGCCGAGGAGCTCGACGCGGCCGGTATCAGCGACTCACTGGTGCGCATTTCGGTAGGAACGGAACACTGGAGCGATTTGCTGAACGATTTCACCAACGCGCTCGCGGCGGCTGATCGCGGACGGGAATAGCGGGATGCCGCGGCAGAGGCCGGGACGGCGTCGTCAACCACCGCAGCAGCCGCCATCGCAGAGCCCGCGCTCCGGCCACCGCCTCCTAGGCCGCGCGGGTTCTCGAACGTGACACGAGGCTCGGCTACTATCGACGCCGATGCCAATAAGCAGTGTTCTCATCGCCAATCGCGGCGAAATCGCCATCCGTATCGCCGAAGCGTGCGCCGAGCTGGGTCTGCCCAGCGTGGCCGTCTTCGCCGAAGATGACGCCAACTCGTTGCACACGCGCCGCGCCGACTCAGCCTATCCGCTGAGTGGCACGGGTGTGCGGCCGTATCTGGACGCTGATCAGCTAATCGCTGCGGCCCGGGCAAGCGGCTGCGACGCGATTCATCCCGGCTACGGCTTCCTGAGCGAGCGCGCGGATTTCGCGCAAAAATGCCGGGACGCGGGACTCGCGTTCATCGGACCAACCCCCGAAATTCTCGAACGTCTCGGTGACAAGGTCGCCGCCTGTGAACTGGCTGAGGGCTGCGGCGTGCCGGTGATGCCGCGCAGCGGCGTGGTCGCAAGCGTCGCTGAGATCGAGGAATTTTTCAGATCTTTGGGTCCCGATGCCGCCATCATGATCAAGGCTGTCGCCGGCGGCGGCGGGCGCGGGATGCGGATTGTGCGGCGCCTCGACGAGATTGCGGAAGCTTTTGCCCGATGCGAATCCGAGGCGCGCGCGGCCTTCGGTAAAGGCGAGCTCTACGTCGAACGCCTGATGCCGCAGGCGCGGCATATCGAAGTCCAGGTCCTTGGTGACGGCAGCGGCGCAGTGTCCCATCTTCATGAACGGGAGTGCTCGATTCAGCGGCGGCATCAGAAGCTGGTCGAGATTGCACCCAGTCCGTGGTTGGAGCCGCGCCTGAAGGCGGAAATTCTCGCCGCCGCGTTGCGCATCGCGGCCGCGATGAAGTATGCGAATCTGGGCACGTTCGAGTTCCTGGTTGACGGCAGCGGCAACGGGCGACGCGGTGAGCGACCGGGCTTCGCCTTCATCGAAGCCAACGCGCGCCTGCAGGTCGAGCATACGGTCACCGAGGCGGTTACCGGAGTTGACCTGGTCAAGACCCAGATTCAACTGGCGGCCGGCGCGTCCCTCGACCAACTCGGCCTGACGATCGAGCGCATTCCGCAACCGCGCGGTTACGCGATCCAAAGTCGGATTAATCTCGAAACCATCTCTGCCGACGGATCGACCAGACCGACCGGCGGACGGATTAGCGTGTTCGAGCCGCCATCGGGCGCGGGCGTGCGAGTCGACACCTATGCCTACGCCGGCTATGTAACCAATCCGCGGTTCGACTCGCTTATCGCCAAATTGATCGTGCATTCTTCTTCGGCGGCGTTTGCCGATGCGGCACGCAAGGCGCATCGCGCGGCGCGCGAATTCCGCATCGAGGGCGTCGCTACGAACCTCGGACTGCTGCAGAAACTCCTGGCGCACGAGGACTTCATCGCCGCGCGCATCGACACGCATTTTATCGAGGAGCATCTGAGCGAATTGCTCGGGGCGAAGTCCGCACCGCCGCTCTATTTCGAAACGCCGGCGGCCGCAAATACGCGGATGGCGGGCGTCAAGCTGAGCTCATCCGATCCGCTCGCCGTCCTAACTTACGGCAAATCCGGCGCGCCGATGACAAGAAGCGAAAGTGTTGCGCCCGCGACGCCTCCGGCAGAGGCGATCGAGGGTCCGGCCGGGACCGTCGCGGTCAACGCGCCGATGCAGGGAACGATCGTCACCATCGACGTCCACGAGGGCGATTCGGTCGCCCGCGACCAGCAGCTCCTCGTCATGGAGTCGATGAAGATGGAGCACGTGATCCGCGCAACGGTCAGCGGCTACGTCCGCATGATCAACGTCGCTGCGGGTGACGCCATCCTCGAAGGCTATCCGCTCGCCTTCATCGAAGAGGCCGCGATCGCCGTCGCCGACGGTGGCCGTCAGGAGGCTATCGATCTCGACCGCATTCGCCCTGACCTCGCGGAGTCGCTCGAACGCCACGCCCTCGGCCTCGACGCGGCGCGGCCGGACGCTGTCGAACGTCGGCGCAAAACGGGGCAGCGCACGGCACGGGAGAATATCGCCGACCTGTGCGATCCGGGAACATTCGTCGAATACGGTCCGTTGGTGATCGCCGCCCAGCGGCGGCGGCGATCCCTGGACGATCTGATCCGACGAACCCCAGCGGACGGCATGATTGCCGGACTCGGCCTGGTCAATTCCGATCGCTTCGACGAAAGCCGCGCCCGCTGCATCCTGATGTCCTACGACTACACGGTGCTCGCCGGCACGCAGGGCCAGCAGAACCATCGCAAGAAGGATCGCATGTTCGAGATCGCCGAGCACTTGCGGCTGCCGGTAATCTTCTTTACCGAAGGGGGCGGCGGGCGCCCGGGCGATACCGACGGCATCAGCTCGATCGGACTCGATTGCATGGCGTTCAATTATTGGGGCGGCCTCAGCGGACTCGTCCCGCTGATAGGAATCAACTCGGGGCGATGCTTCGCCGGGAACGCCGCGATTCTGGGCTGTTGCGACGTGGTGATCGCCGCGCGCGACACCAATCTCGGCATGGGTGGACCGGCGATGATCGAGGGCGGGGGATTGGGCGTTTATCGCCCCGAGGATGTCGGCCCGATGAGCGTGCAGACCCGCAACGGCGTGGTCGATATCGCGGTCGCGGACGAGGCTGAGGGAACGGCCGTGGCCCGCCGCTATCTCTCCTACTTCCAGGGCGCCCTTAAGGACTGGACGGCCGCCGACCAACGTCTCCTGCGCGCCGCGATACCCGAGAATCGGCTGCGCGTTTACGACATCCGCAACGTGGTCAACCTGCTGGCGGATAGCGGCTCGGTGCTCGAACTTCGTCGCGATTTCGGCATCGGCATGATCACCGCGTTGATCCGTATCGAAGGGCGGCCGTTGGGACTTATCGCGAACAATCCGGCTCACCTGGCCGGCGCGATCGATGCCGACGCCGCGGACAAGGCGGCGCGTTTCATGCAATTGTGCGACGCCTTCGACCTGCCCCTCCTCTTTCTGTGCGATACCCCGGGGATCATGGTCGGCCCCGAGGTGGAGAAGACCGCGCTGGTGCGTCATGCCTGTCGCATGTTCGTCACCGGCGCCAGCCTGACCGTGCCCTTCTTCACCATCGTCCTTCGCAAAGGGTATGGACTGGGCGCGCAGGCGATGGCCGGCGGCAGTTTCAAAGCGCCGATTTTTACGGTCTCGTGGCCGACCGGAGAGTTCGGTGGGATGGGCCTCGAGGGCGCCGCCAAGCTCGCATATCGCAACGAGCTGGCGGCAATCGAGGACCCCGCCAAGCGCAAGCAGGCGTTCGACGAGATGGTCGCGCGGATGTATCAGCACGGCAAGGCAATCAATGTTGCTTCGACCTTCGAAATCGATGACGTGATCGATCCGGCGGAATCGCGTCGATGGATCGTCGCGGGTCTGCGCTCCTGCCCGCCGCCGCCGGCGCGCACCGGCAAAAAGCGCCCCTGCATCGATACCTGGTAGAACGAGGTGTGAGGGCGTGCGACTGATACTCCGGCGATGGCGCGAGGCCGACCTCGACTCCCTGATACGGCTGGCAAATAATCGACGGATCTGGATCAACCTCGCCGATCCGTTTCCCCATCCGTACACGCACGCCGATGGGCAGGGTTGGATTGCTCTTACTGCGGCTGAAGGCGATCCGCAGTTACAATTCGCAATCGACGTCGATGGCCAGGCAATCGGGGGTATCGGTCTGAAGCGCCTGCCCGAGCAGCATCCGCAATCGCTCGAAGTGGGTTACTGGGTAGGGGAGCCCTACTGGGGCCGGGGAATCGCGAGTGAAGCGCTGGCGCGCGTCACCGAGTACGCGTTTAACAAACTTGGCGCCGAGCGCGTCCAAGCTCAGGTGTTTGCCTACAATCTGGCTTCGGCGCGCGTGCTGGAGAAGAACGGTTACACGTTGGAAGGGCGCCTGCGCCGGGCCGCGCGCAAAGACGGGCAGATCATCGATAAGCTGATGTACTCGATAATCGCCTGAGCGAGGGCATCTGCTCAACGGCGCGCACGTGCTTCGTACCATGGTCGGCGGAGAAGGATAACGGCGCGGGCGGGCAACTCCCAGGTAAGCCACCATCGCCACGCCGCGGTGGTCTGGCGATGCTCAGACTCCTTCGCATACCAGATGCGACGCGGCTCGCCGAAAACGCTCCGGTCGATCTGCGCGATGAACCCCGCCGCGCGAACATCGCGAAGCGCGCGCCACGCGTGCGGCGGGGCGGCCACAACCAGTACGCGTCGCCAGCCATGGGTCTGCGCGGCGGCGGTCAGCGCATCGACCTGTTTGACGGTCGAGACGTAGCCGGGAAAGTCGCCCGATAGCGACGTGGGATGCCCGGCAAAATCGAAAATCCCGGCGGGCGCAGAGAAAATCGGGATCTGATGCGCCTGACTTGAACGGCGCGCGGCCTCAGCGATTATCCGATTGGCCGGCAAGTCCGCGGGCAGGCCGAAGTTCAGCGCGAAAACCACATCGAAGCGGCCGCCGGCCCTGCCGCCGTGGGTTTCGTCACTCACCGCACCAGTTGGGCTTGCGCTTTTCGAGGAAGGCGCGGATCCCTTCCTTCGCGTCTTTGCTCGCGCGGACCATGCGTCCCATTTCGAGGATGTCATCGTGATAAGCGTCGTTCGACTCGCTCAGCGAACGGCGGAGGCTCTTTTTCATCGTTCGCAGTGAGAGGGGCGCATTTGCGGAAACTCTTTCGGCGAGAGCCGTCGCGGCGTCATCGAGTTTTTCATTGGCGACGATTTCATGAACCATGCCCATCGCGAGCGCGCGCCGGGCATCGACCGGCTCGGCGGTATAAAGGATGTATGAAGTATTCGCGGCGCCGATTATCTCGATCAGCTTGCGAATGAAATCGTAGGGCACCAGCAGACCAACGCGCGCCACGGTCATCCCCATGCGCAGATCCTCGGCACCGATCCGCAAGTCGCAATGGAGCGCGAGCTCGCATCCACCGGCCAACGCGGCTCCCTGCACCGCCGCGATCGTTGGCACCGCGACGTTCTCGAGGCGATGGAACACCCGTTCGATGCCCACCGGGCTGTGTCCGCCCTCGAGCCGGTCGGCTTCGGCGAGATCAAGGCCCGAACAGAAGCTGCCGCCGGCGCCGCGCACGATCACCGCGCGAACCTCCTTGTCCTGCTCGACCGCGATCAACGCATCATCGAGCGCCTTCAGCAGCGGCTCATTAAGCGCGTTGCGTTTCTCCGGGCGGTTCAGCGTAATCGTTGCGTAGTTGTGGCGGCGCTCGAGCCGCAAAACGTCGGTGCTCATGTGATTCTCCGTAAGCTGATTCGTGTCCGGTCAGTCCGAATCGTCAAAGATGCCTGAATGGATCCGGCGTTATTCACCTCGCCAGACCGGTTTGCGCTTCTCCAGGAAAGCACGCACGCCCTCTTTCGCGTCCTTGCTGCTGCGAACCTGCGCGCCGAGTTCATCGAGGTCCTGGTGCTCGACTTCGAACGCCTGACTCATCACCCGGGCGAGCGTACGCTTCATCGCGCGGATCGATAAGGGGGCGTTGCCGGCAATCCTGGTCGCCCAGGCGACCGCGGCGGCGTCGAGTTCGGCATCGGGAACGACCTTATGCACCAGGCCCATCTCGCGCGCCCGCGCGGTGTCGACGGGGTCGGCGAGATACAGGATCTCGGCGGCGTTGGCAGGTCCGACGACCTCGACAAATTTGCGGAAAATCCAGTACGTCGGCAGATAGCCGATACGGGCCGGCGTCATGCCGAGCCGCGCGCCGGCGCCGGCAATCCGCAGGTCGCAGAAAAGCGCGAGGACGAGCCCGCCCGTCAGCGCTTCACCGTGGATAGCGGCGATCGTCGGCACCGGGCAGGCGCCGAGCCGACTTATCACCTTGTCGAAGGGAATCCCGCCGGCGCCGGTCTGTTCGAGGTCGCGCAGGTCGAGACCGGAGCAAAAACCCCGGCCCTCGCCGCGAATAATGACGGCCCGGATTTCCCTGTCGTTCTCGACCACGGCCAGCGCCTGGTCGAGCGCTTCGGT
The DNA here is from genome assembly GCA_021325355.1 of Pseudomonadota bacterium. Taxonomy (GTDB): domain Bacteria; phylum Desulfobacterota; class Binatia; order Binatales; family Binataceae; genus JAJPHI01. The sequence continues at coordinate 173,913 of JAJPHI010000014.1, read as the reverse complement.
CATCGCGCGATTGATCGCATTGCGCTTTTCCGGACGATTGAGCGTCAACGTGAGATGGTTTTCCGAGCGTTCGATCCTGACTACTTCGTCGGCCATGCGCGAGTGCCGCCTTTCGAGTTCATTTGACAGACCTTCGCATGCGGCGCGCGTCCGCTTCAAGCCGGAGGTCCCTCGGTCAACGGAAACACGCCCGCTGGATCATTCGGCGCGCGCGATAAGCGCGTTCGCGGGTGCGTTGGGATCGAGCGCTTTCACGGCGCTCTCCACTCCCGCTACGGGAAGTTTGTCGCTGCTGAGCAGTCCGATCTGCACCAGCACCGACGCTTGATCCCAGTAGATATGCTCATGCGCCAGCTTGCCGTCACGGAAACGGACGATCGCGACCACCGGCACCTTCACATGTTTGCCGGTTGGCGCAACCCCGGGAAGCATCCAGTCCATCGTGATCGTATGGGTGAACTCGAAGATCATCTCGTCGACGATCTGATCGGCGCCGACCGTCGTGGACAGCGGAGTGATGCTCGTGTCGGGCGGCATCCGCGGAATGAAGCGGCGCGCGTAAAACTCGCGCAACTGCTCCTTGCCGAGTCCTCCCGTAAGTACCGGAATATGGTTGACGTAGGCGTCGTCAGTCATGGTCGCGAGCGTCGCCTCGACGTTGCGCGTCGAGAATTCGTGGGTGAGGTGCTCGCGCCAGAGAATCAGCAGATCTTCAGTGTGCTTTTTCTCTTCCCCCATAATTTTCACCCCGGCAATCCGTGCGTCCGGCGGTAATCGCGTCAGACAGTCGCCGCGCGCACGCGCGAGAGCAGCGCGTTCAGCGATTTCAGGCCGGCGACCATATGGGCGCCATACCAATGCAACTCGCGACCATCGATTAGCACGACCCGCCGACTGAGGCCGGCCGGCAGCGCCGGCTTCAACTCCTCGACGTCGGCGGCGTCAAACTCGTACGGCTCGCTCGGCAGGAAGATGAAATCCGGGCGCAGATCGACGGCGGCTTCGAGCGTGGTGCGCGGATAGCGCTCGCCGGCCGCGGCGAAGATATTGTTGAAGCCGAGCATCCGCAACACGTCGTGCGCATAGGTGTCGGCGTTAAAGGTCATCCACGGATTTTTCCAGATGGGGCAGAACACGCGGAAGCGCAACTTCGCCCAAACGCCGACCTGCGTTTCGATCTCGCTGACCGCGCGGACGATCTCCCGCGCCATCGCGCCGGCGGCCGCTGCACAATCCGCGACCTCGCCCAGCTTGATGATCGATTCGACGGCGGCGCTGACGCGGCGCGGATAGGTGGTGAAGACCGTAACCCCGGCCGCTCTTAACGCTTCGATATCCTCGCGCCGGTTTTCCTCGGCATTGGCGATTACCAGGTCAGGAGCGAGTTGCACAATCTGTTGGATATTCGGATTTTTGGTCCCGCCCACCTGGGCCAACGATCGCGCCTCCGGCGGCTCAACGCAGTAGCGCGTCACACCGACCAGGGCGTCGCCCTTGCCCAGTGCGAACAGCGTTTCGGTCCAACTCGGCACCAGTGAAACAATGCGCCGCGGCGGATGCTCGAGTTCGAGTCGGAAGCCTAGCTCGTCGGCGGTGCGCAGCCACGCCATCGCCTCAGTATAGTCGCTCCACCGGGGACTCGGCCATCAAAATGACATCGTGAATTGCGATACGATCGCGCAACGGATGACGCTTGGCCCCGCTGCAGAATTCTCCGCGAAGCCAACCCGGAGCGCTTGCGCCGCCGCGCGATGGATGCTTCCCTCGATTCCCAAGGTGGTGCGCAATCACCGCGGAGAATCGGCTGATGGATCAAACTGCGACGATGCCCCATCCGGGCGGGCAGCCGGGTGTTATCAGGATTTGGCTTCAGGCGAGCCGCGCGTTCACGCTGGCGATGCCGTTCATGAGCGTCACCGTCGGATCATTTCTGGCGTTTTATGCAGCCCACGCATTCCCGGTGGCGCGTTACGTCGCAGCCGTCGTCGCCGCGATGCTCTTGCAGGCCGGCGCCAACATGGTCAACGACTACTACGATTACGTCAAAGGCACGGACCTCGATAATTGGGAATCGCCCGACGCGTTCGGGCCGGGGCTGGTGATCCAGCAGGGCCTGCTGTCGGCCGAGCAGATCCGCCTCGGCGGCCTGGTTTGCTTCGCACTCGGTTCGCTAATCGGTCTCGGACTGGTGATGGTCTGCGGCTGGCCGATTCTGGTGCTCGGCCTGATCGGCGTGCTGGGTGCCTACTTTTATACTGCGGCCCCCTTGTCACTGGCTTATCGCGGCCTTGGCGATTTCATGGTTTTCGCGCTGATGGGCCCCGGCTACGTCCTCGGCGCCTACTACGTCGGCGCGGAACAGTTCTCCTGGGCCGCAGGGCTGGTCGGCTGCGCGATGGGTCTGCTCTGTTCGAGCCTCCTGCAGGCCAACAACCTGCGCGATATCGACAATGATCGCAAACATGGCAAGTGGACTGTCGCGGCGCTCATCGGGCGGCGCGCGGGACGCCTCGAGCTGATTATCTGCGATACGCTCGCCTACGTGCTGGTCATGGTCTGCATCGGCCTGCGTCTTATTCCCTGGCCGTCGGTGGCGGTGCTGCTGACACTTCCCCGCGCGCTCGATCAGATTCGCCTGGTTTCCGGCGAAGGCGGCGCCGAAGCGCATAACCAGGCGATGGCGCGTTCGGGGCAGTTGCAGTTCGAGTTCGGGCTTGCGCTGGTGGCGGCGTTTATCGTGAGCTGGGCGTTCGGCTGGTAAGCGCATCGGCAAACGGCATCGCGCGCCGGCAGGTCATGACCGGGTAACAGCGGTACCGCGACTACCCGTTCGTTACCGCCAGTTGACGATCCGATGATCTCGTCCTAGACTTGCGGGCACCCTGGTGGCTGCGCGATAAATAAATGGCCGTCTATACCGAGCCCAGCAAAGAATTTCTCGAGGAACTTGCTGAGGATTATGGTTTTGGACGCATCGTCAGGCTGGTCGGAATTCCCCAGGGTTCGGTCAATTCGAATTTCCTTGTCGAGGCGGTACGCGGACGTTTTCTGCTGCGCGTCGACGAGGTAAAAGGGGAAGCGGAGGTCCGCCGCGAAATCGACCTGCTGGCCTTCCTGCGCAAGCATTCCTTCCCCTGCCCCCATCCGCTGCAGGATCGCTACAACCGCTATTACCGTTTTCTTAATGACAAATGCACGTCGGTGTATCGATTCTATGACGGCAAAGTGATTCCGGCCGAGCGTTTGCGACCAACGCAACTGGAGACGATCGGACGCACGCTCGGCGAACTCCATGTTATCGGCCGCGCCTACAAAAAGGGGATCGATAACCGGTTCAGCTTCGAGCGTATCTCGGACCTTTATCTGAGCGTCCGCAACCGGTTGCCCAACTACTTCCGCAAGATCACCCGCACGCTCGAGGACGAGATCGACTATCTCGGGCAGTATCTCGAAAGCAAACTGCCGAAGGGGATCATTCACGGCGACCTGTTCTGCGATAATGTGCTCTTTCGCGGTGAGAAGCTGACGGCGATGCTCGATTTTGAAGCGGCCTGCCGCGGCAAATTCATCTTTGATCTCGCCACCGCGGTCAACGCGCTTTGCTTCGTCGATGGCGGCTACTCGCTGGAGCGGTTCCGGTACCTGCTGCAGGGTTATGAAACGGTCAGGACCTTGTCGCTGGCCGAGTGGGACGCCTTCCCGAACGAGCTGCGCTTTTCGTCGTTGCGCTTCACCGTCACTCGCCTGCAGGATTTTTTTCTGACGCCGAGGAACGACGACGAGCGTATCCATAAGGATTTTCATGAATTCCTTGAACGTCTCGAAGTCCTGCGCCGCGAAAAGGAAGGCGGCATGGAAGCTCTGCTGATGGCGATGGCGACCGGCTACGATTACCGTAAGTATCAGAAGGTCAAAGCCAACGAGCGACTGAAGGCCTGATTCCAATTTGCGGGCTCACGTAGTACAAGCGGGCCCTGGACCAACTCAATCGCGGGACCCGGCTGGCTTGACTGCGCTGTTCGACAACTCCATCGACCACAAATCTCAGCTATGGCTTGAAGTCGCGCCACCGCGCGGTATCGCGGTCGAGTCGCTGCTCGCCAAACTGGGGGCGTTGCGCGGGCTGGTCGATGTGATCAATCTGGCTGACAACGCTTTGGGGCGCGTTAAGATGTCGCCGCTCGTCTTCGCCGCGCTGCTCAGAAGCCGCTATGGCCTGCGGATCGCCCTTAACGTGTCGTGTCGCGATCGCAACCGCTTCGCGCTCCGCTCGGACTTGCTGGGCGCCGCGGTGGTCGGCGTCGAGGCTATTGTGGCTCTGCGCGGCGACCGCCTGCCGGCCGACGGCAGCGCGGGCGCGCGTCCCGTGAACGATATCGATCCTTTCGGACTGCTGCGGATGATCGCCGATCTGAATCGCGGTGATACGGGCGAAGGCAAGCGCCTGCTGAAAACCCTCCCCAATCTGCTCGCCGGCGCGGTCGCCAATCCGAATCGCGCCGATCTCGCGCGGGAGTTCGATCTGCTGCGCCGCAAGGCCGAGGGCGGCGCCCGTTTTGTCATCACACAGCCGGTTTTCGACCGCGATACGGCGCGGCGTTTCGCCGATGAAGCTCATCGTTACGGCCTCCGCGTGCTGATTGGAATTCTTCCGGTAAAGCGCGGCTCGATGGCGTCCTATATGAAGGAGAAGATTACGGATCTGCAGGGTGCCGCCGCACATTTCGAGCGTTACGCCGAAATGACCGAGGAAGACGCCCGCCGCGCTTCGCTGGACCATAGCCTCGCTCTCATGGACGCATTGCTGGGCGAGGTCGCCGGATTCGATATTATGAGCGGCGGCGGACCCTCACTTGCCATAGAACTGATATCGGCCTGGCGCAAACATCAGGGGTTGACATGAAGAACACCGCAGCAGCACGGAAGGCTGCGATGAGACAGAGGATCGGTCCCGATATGGCTAATCAGGCATCCGCCGAGGAGGCGGTGCGCGAACTCCTTCGCTTTATCGGCGAGGATCCTACACGCGAGGGGCTCCAGCGGACGCCGTTGCGGGTGGTCAAAGCCTACGAGTTCCTCACCCGCGGCTATCATCAGGATCCGAAGGACGCCATCAACGGCGCGCTTTTCACCGAAGAGGACTACCAGGAGATGATCCTCTGCAAGGACCTCGACTTTTACTCCTTGTGCGAGCATCATCTGCTGCCGTTCAACGGCAAGGCGCACATCGCGTACCTGCCGAATCGACATATTGTCGGCCTCTCGAAGATTGCGCGGATGGTCGAAATCTATGCGCGGCGGCTGCAGGTGCAGGAGCGGCTGACCACGCAGATTGCCCAGACGATCATGGACGAGATCAAGCCGCTCGGCGTTGCCGTGGTGCTCGAAGCCGAGCATCTCTGCATGCGCATGCGCGGTGTCGAAAAGCAGAACTCGTACGTCACGACGTCGGCGATGCTGGGGCGCTTTCGGACCCATCTTGAAACGCGTCAGGAATTCATGAACCTGATCCGCACGGGCAAGGGCTGAGCGCGCAAGACTCACGATGGCCTCCGCCCGCCGTTCGTCGCGCAAGCCCGGGATCAAAGCCAAGCCCCCCGTACCGGCCGAGAGTCTCGAAGCGCTTGGCCGCTACGCGATTCGCTACGTCAAGCCCGGACAGACCATCGGTCTAGGTACCGGTCACGCCGCCACGGCGTTCATTCGCGCCCTCGCCGAGGTGATGCTCGGAGTGCGCGGCGTCCCGACGTCGAATGCCAGCGCAGAGCTGGCGACTGCCCTCGGCATCCCGCTGGTTGAGCTGAGCGAAGTCGACCGGCTCGATCTCGATTTCGATGGCGCCGACGAGGTCGATCCGAAGCTGAACATGATCAAAGGATGGGGCGGCGCCATGGTCCGTGAGAAGGTCGTCGCGGCCGCCTCGCGCCGGCGGATTTTTCTCGTCGGCGAAGAGAAGCTGGTGCGTCGGCTCGGCAAGCGCGGGCGGCTGCCGATCGAGATCGTGCCGTTCGCCCTCCCCTACGCAACGCAGGAAATTGCCCGGCGCGGCCTGAAACCACGTCCGCGCGCGACCGACAGCGGCCAACTGTTCGTCACCGATAACGGCAACTATATCGTCGACTGCGCGGTCAAAGAGATCGCGAATCCGCGCCGCCTCGAGCGTGATCTGCTGGCGATCCCCGGCGTGGTCGGCACCGGTCTTTTCCTCGGCATCGCGGATCTCGTGCTGGTCGCCGCGCGCGACGGATCGGTCAAGACGCTGCGCCGGCGCCCCGCCAAAGCCTAGTCCGCCGGATCCTCCCCGCCGGCTTTCATGCCGAACGCAACGCCCCGTTTGCTCGCCCGGATAAAGGCGACCATTTCGGCGACTTCGGGCACCATCGGCCCGCGATCTTCCAGGTTCTGCAGCGCCAGGCGGAGGTTGCGCCGCTCGCCGAAGAGTATCGCGAACGCCTGACGGAGCGCGCGGATCGCGCCGGCACTGACGCCGGCGCGCCGCAGGCCGACAACATTGATACCGCGCACGGTATGCGTCAGGTCCATCAGGCAGAATGGTGGCACGTCGCGACTCGTGCGACTGAGGCCGCGTAACATCGCGAGCCGCCCGATCCGGACGTACTGATGAACCACGCAGTTGCCGGAGACGAGCGCGCGATCCCCGACCTCGACCCAGCCCGCAAGCAGCGCGCCGCCCGCGATGATCGTCGAGTTCCCGACCCGACAATCGTGCGCCGCGTGGGCATTCTGCATAAAGAAATTGTCGTTCCCGATGATCGTGACCTCGCCGTGCTCGCTCGCGCGATGGATTGTCACGCCCTCGCGAAAGACGTTGCGATCACCGATTTGCACGCGGCGCGGACCGCCCGTATAGGCGATATCCTGCGGCTCATCGCCGATCACGACATTCGGATGAATAACATTTTCCGCGCCGATCGTGGTATCGCCGAGAATCGTGACGTGGCTGACGAGACGTGTGCGCGGGCCGACGCGGATGCGGCCGTCGAGCAGGCAGAACGGGCCTATTTCAACGTCATCAGCCAACTCGACGGCGCCGCTGATGATGGCGCTCGGATGAACGCGCGCCATCGTCGAGTTAGATCAGCGCGTCGAGGACGTCCATGCCGAAGAGAATCTTGCCGACTGTTTCCTGGAGCTTCGGGGAGTTGATGGTGTGCTGATTGACGGTCGTCAGGTCGCGCAGCCGGCGATCCAGCGGGTTCGACGCATACACGGCCGATCCACCCACCACCTTGTACAGGCCCTGGACGGCCTCGAGACAGGCCTCGTGCACGTGGGCCAGCGCCAGGCGATAAGTTCCGCGCTGGCGCAGCGAGAGCTTCTCGCCGTTCAGGAGGCATCGCCAGAGCGCCGCGGTTTCTTCGTAGATATACGATCGCGCCGAACCGACCAAGGCCTCGGCGCGCGCCAGCGCCGCCTGCGCGTACGCTTCATCGCACAACATCACCGGCCGCCCCATTGAGGCGCTGATCGTGGTCGGCTTGCGCGTCGCCAGCTCGACGAAGCTGTTGATCGCACCGCGCGCCACACCCAGCGCAATCCCCGGGGCATTGAGCAGAAACGTCAGCGGCCACCGATAAAGCGGCTCGGACCGGCGCGGTCGGAACGGGAACGGCATCGAGCGCTCTTCCGGAACGAAGGCGTCGTGCACCGCAATATCATTACTGCCGCTGCCGCGCAGTCCGGTGGTGTACCAGGTATCGAGGATTTCGCAGTCCGCCGCGCGCAGCGCACACACGCGCCGCTCGGGAAACCCGTTGGGCAGCTTCCGTTCCTCGCCGTTTTCGTAAATCGCGCAGGTCAGAAAGATCCAGCCGCTGTGCGTGCACCCGCTCGAGAACGGCCAGCGGCCTTTGACGCGATAGCCGCCAGCGGCCTTCTCGGCGCGGCCGACGAAGATGAGACTGCTCGCAGTGGGCGTCTGCAAATCGCGATACATCTCGCGGGCGACGCTCTCGTCGAGGCAGGCGCCGAAGTAACCGCCGTCGCTGTTGATCATCGCGCACCAGCCGACTGACCCATCAGCCTCGGCGAGCGCCTCGATGACGCGCACCTGCATGATCAGATCGAGCTCCGGTCCGCCCCAGGCCCGCGGCATCGTCATGCCGAAGATGCCGGCGTCCTTCATCGCCTGCACGATTCCGGGGGTTAACCTGCGGCCCGCTTCGATAGCGTTCGCCTGCTCGCGAATCATCGGTGCGAGCGCGCGCGCCGCCTCAAGAATCGGATGCGACTCTGTTTCCACTGGCATTATCGCGCCATCCCTGGTGAATGATAGGCAGTCGCGCCGGGTCCGCGCAAATGGCTGACTCAGCTCCGACGACCCGGCGGCGTCTCGATTCCCAGCAGCCACCTGACGGTCTTCTGCACCAGATCGCGCCAGGCCGCGTCGCCGGCCAGTTGCGGATAGAGGGTATCGAGATGCGTCAAGCCGGCAATCAGCACCATCAGCAGACGCGCCGCGAGGTCGGCGTCATGGTCGGCGACAATCATTCCCTGCGCGCGCCCGGTCTCGATTCTCGTGCGCGTATCGCGCGCCATGCGCTCACTGAACTCACGCAACATGCGGCCGACCCGACGGTCGCGGCTGGCCACGCGATGCAGCTCGACGGTTATCTGACGAAGCTGGCGGGCGGAGGGGGCGATATACAATGCGACCATCTCGGGCAGCAGCTCCGCGCGTCCCCGATCACCACGCATATGATGGGCAATCGGCAGCGCGGTCAGCGCATGACGCATCACGTCGAGCAGCAGTTCGCCTTTGCCGCTGAAGTGCCGATAAAGCGCGCCCACCGTCAGCCCGGCGCGCTCGGCGATCGCATCCACCGAGGTCGCATCGTAGCCCTTGCGCGCGAAGAGTTCCGCAGCCGCATCGAGGAGCCGATCACGGGTGGATTTGCCGTCGAGACTCTCGCGCAGGGGCGGACGGCCGCGGCGTCGAGCTCGCGGGGGAGCGCCGGGCGAAACGACTGCGTCGCGCGAGAGGGGCATAGATGAAGTCTCGACTGGTCTTCGAGCCGGAAAGTAAACGCTTACTATAAAAGTGCGCCCCACGCTATGGCGTCGGGCGCCGCGCCTCGACCACGCCGCATGCCGCGAGAGTCCCTGCACATCCTCTCTGCGCCGAAAAAGACGCTGCGCCCTGAAGCTTCTTCAGCCGGCCGCAGCGCCAACGCGTCAGCCGGGAGGCAGATCCGCAACCTTCGCGATCAGTTCCAGCGCCGCGTCCTGCGTGGCCTGGACCAGGAACCCGGTCGCACCGGAATCCGCCCAGGCGCGCCAACGCGCCTTGATCCGATCCGGCGGTCCGACGAGCGCACGCAAATCGCAAAGCTCATCCGGCACCGCTTGAGCGGCCTCCTCCTTGCGTCCGGCAAGGAAGAGCTCCTGCACGCGTGCCGCGGCTTCGGGAAAGCCCTGACGCTTCATCAGTTCGTTATGGAAATTCTTGCTGCGCGCGCCCATCCCACCCGCATAGAGCGCGATATTCGGCTTCATCCGCGCGAACGCCGCCTTGACGTCGTTTTCGATCACGATGGGTAGGATCGGAAAGATATCGAAGTTTTCGAACGACTTACCGCCGCCCGCACGTCGAAAACCTTCTTCGAGCCACGGCCGATAATGTGCCATCGAACCCGGCACAAAGCCCAGCGGCAGGAGGCCGTCGCAAAGCTCGGCGCAGAGTTTCACCGTCGCCTCGTTCTCGACTCCGAGCATGATCGGAATACTGGGATTCATGTGCAGGATCGAACGCAGTGGCTTCGCGAGGCCGCTCGCCCCCGGTCCGTTGTAGGGCAGCGAGATTTCCTTGCCTGCATGAGTCACCGGACCCTCACGCTTGAAAATCTTGCGCATGATCGTCACGTAGTCGCGCAGTCGATAGTAAGGGCGGCCCCACGGCTCGCCGTACCATCCCTCGACGATCTGCGGACCCGACACGCCGATCCCGATAATCACACGATTGCCGCCGGCGAGCGCGTCGAGCGTGCCGGCGCACATCGCGGCGTTCGCCGCCGTGCGCGCGGCCAGTTGGATCACGCCCGTGCCTAGACGTATGCGTTTGGTCAATGCCGCAATATAGGCGAGCGGCGTGATCGCATCGGAGCCGTAACTTTCGGCGGTCCAGACCGAATCGAACCCGAGTTTCTCCGCGCGCAGGATACGTTCGATCGGCACCCGCATGTCCGCTCCCGAATAGCCGATCGTCAGGCCAAGTTTCATCGACGCTCCTCCCGGTGCGACTGAATCGCCGTCAGTATGCTCCGACTGAAGCGAAGGCCGCAAATGGCGGCGTGCAATTGGCAGATTCTTCTGCCAGAACAGTCCTCGATGGGAACCCGGATCGTGAGTGAAACCCGCCCCGATGCGCGGATGCCGCTTGCGCCGCCGTCACCCGACCATTCAGGCCTCTTCTATGGCTGGGTGATCGTTGCCGCGACTTTCAGCGTTCTGAGCATCGCCTACGGTATCCAGTTCAGTTACGGCGTCGTGCTGCCGGCGATCGCAACAACCACCGGATGGAGCCGCAGTCAACTCTCCCTGCCCTATTCCGTGTATGTATTCATATATAGCGCGCTCGGAATGGTCTCCGGCCGCCTCACCGATCGGTTGGGGCCGCGGATCGTTGTAACGGTCGGCGCTCTGCTGCTCGGGGGCGGTGTGATGCTGATCGGCGCGGCGCACAGCCTCGGCCAGCTCTATCTCGCGCTCGGCGTGGTGGCAGCGACCGGGATGAGCGCCGCCTACGTTCCATGCAATGCCACGGTCGTGCGATGGTTTACGCGCAAACGCGGTCTCGCACTGAGTATCACTTCGAGCGGCACCAGTTTCGGGATGTTCATTTTCCCGCCGCTCGTAACTGCTCTTATTGCCCGATGGGGCTGGCGCGGCGCATACGTTATTCTCGGCGCATTCGGCACCGTGATTCTCGCGGCATGCGCAGCGCTGATCGTGCGCGATCCCGAGCGGCTCGGGCTCGTGCCGGACGGTGAGTCCGGCGAAGACGACGACGCGCTGGAAAACGTGCCCGTCCCGGTCGCCGACGATCACTGGACCCTGGAGCAGGCACGTCGCACCGGAGCCTTCTGGCTGATCGATGTGATTTTCACGCTGACGTGGATCGTCGTGTTCCTGCCGATGGTCCACATCGTGCCGTTCGCCGAGGATTTGGGCATTTCGCACTTCCGCGCTGCCATGACCATCAGCGTCATCGGCTTCGCGGGCTTCGCCGGTCGCCTGCTGATCGGCGCCATTTCCGATCGTTTTGGTCGCGTCGCTACGCTCGGCCTCTGCCTGGCTTGTCAAGCCCTGGCCTTCGGCGGCCTGATGGTCACCGATGGCCTCGGTCTGCTCTATGCATGCGCGGCGCTGTTCGGCTTTTCCTACGGCGGTATCAGCGCGCTGTTCCCGGCGCTTATCGGCGATTTCTTCGGCCGTCTCGCGGTCGGCGAGATCGTCGGCTTCATTTTTGCGCTGGCCGGTTCGCCGGCTGCCTTCGGTCCGCTGATCGCCGGATACGTCTATACCGCAACCGGCAGCTATGGCGCGGCCTTCTGTCTGAGCGCGGCGCTCAATGCGCTTGCGCTGATCCTGCTCTTCTTCCTGAAGAAGCCCGCGCGATCCCGGGCCTGACCACCGGCTCCTCGTTCGCGCGGATCAACCCCGGACCGCTGCCGACAATGACGCGTCGCACCTCATTCGCGAAAGATGATCAAGATAATCGCCAGAATTCCGAGCAGCGAGGTCAGCATCCCTACAAACACCGCCAGTGACAGTCGCGCGGGACCGCCCTGCCGGCGAATCTCCCTGATATTGGTCCGGTACTCGATCGTCGCCAGTACGATTGCGATCAGCCCGATGCTCACCAGGGCGACGGCGAACTGACGCGGTCCTATCGCGTACCTGTCGCGCAATCTTTCCGGAGTCTCGAGCTGAAAAAATTTATAAATCGTAAACCCGAAGGTGATGAGCGACGTGCCCGTTCGTATCCACGCCATCATGGTGCGCTCGAACGCCGCGCGGGTCCGATCCAGCGCCAGCGCGGTCGCCTGATCCAACGCTACTGTCGGCATCTGCAGAGGCCCTGGGGCAAGCCTGAATGTTTCCGAGATCGAAGAGGGACCTTGCTCGCTCAATGGTAGCCGCTGCCGCCAACCTCCGTGAGCTGACGCAGCACCGCGTCAAGATTAAACGACGACGGTCTCTGTCGCGGGGGAAAAGCGGCAAATCCCTTGATCTGTTCGGCCACTATCTCCTGCATCTGGTACATCATGTACACGTGCGCCAACACCCAGTCCCAGTAGGTATTCGAGTTTTCGTCGGCGCGCTCGAAAGGATCGCGTCTTAGGTTGAACATCTTGGGCGCGCGCAGCTTCACGAATGGCTCGAACCAGCACATCAACTGTTTTGCCCGTTGCTCCATCAGGACAACCTTCCAGTCGCCCATGCGGATGCCCAGGATGTCCCCGTCGTCGCTGATATAGAAAAAGAACTGCCGGGGACTCTGCCTGACTTCGCCCCTGAGGTAAGGGGTCAAATCAAACCCATCGATATGTACTTTGAAATGTTTGTGGCCCGCAGAATAGCCATTCAGCAGCCGTTCGCAGATTTGCGGCTCGCCCGCCGCAGCCAGCAGAGTCGGTAGCCAGTCCTGATGCGAAGCGAGATCGTTATATACAGTGGCAGGCTTGATAACCCCGGGCCAACGCACGAAAACTGGAACACGCCAGCCGCCTTCCCAGTTGGTGTTTTTCTCGGCACGGTACGGCGTGATACCGGCGTCGGGCCAGCTATTGTAATGCGGTCCGTTGTCCGTCGAATAGATAACGATAGTGTTTTCAGCGATACCCAGTTGGTCAAGCTTTTTCAGCATCACGCCGATATGCTCATCGTGAGCTACCATTACATCGTTGTAGTCACCCTGCCCGCTCTTGCCCTTGTGGCGCTCGGCGCAGTGGGTCCTGAAGTGCATTCCGGTGGTGTTGTACCACAGGAAGAACGGGCGGTCGTTTTGATGAGCGCGGTCGAGGAAATCAAGAGCCTTCGCGGTAACCTCGTCATCGATGGTTTCCATGCGCTTTCGCGTGAGCGGACCGGTATCCTGAACCGTCTGGCCTCCCTTGCCATCCGCCCGGCAATGCAATACGCCTCTCGGTCCGAAACGTTTTTTGAAATTCGGATCCTTCGGATAGTCAGGATCCTCGGGCTCTTCTTCGGCGTTCAGATGGTAGAGATTGCCGAAGAACTCATCGAAGCCGTGCATGGTCGGCAGGAATTCGTCCTTGTCGCCGAGATGGTTCTTGCCGAACTGCCCTGTAGCGTAGCCGAGGGGCTGCAGCAGTTCGGCGATGGTCGGATCCTCCGGGCGAAGACCCAGGTCCGCTCCCGGCATGCCGACCTTGGTCAGACCGGTGCGAATCGGGTTCTGACCGGTGATGAACGCGGCGCGGCCGGCCGTGCAACTTTGCTGACCATAATAGTCAGTAAAGGTTGCTCCTTCATGCCCGATGCGGTCGATATTAGGCGTCCAATAACCCATCTGGCCGCGATTGTTGTAGCTGATATTCCACCAGCCAATATCGTCACCCCACAATACGAGGATATTCGGCTTCCCCGCTGACGCCATTTGACGCTCCTCCGCCGCTCAACGGCCTGACTTAACCCGGCACACAACCACTCTTTGCCGGGTCGGCGCCATCGGACGAAAGGAGGGATTGACAAAAGACGATCAGGTGGCGCGAGGTCGCCGTTTTGGCCGCGATCGCCGGTTGCGATCGTTCTGCGGACGGCCGCCGCGCGCAGGTAAAGGCTCATCGCCGCGCCAGATGCCGAAGGCCTGCTCGGCCAGCATCGCGCTCTCGTAGAGCGCCGTGGCCCATCCCGCAACCAGGCCCTTCATGAAGCCGTTCTCGACGATGCTGCGCTCAAAAAGGTTTTCGTGGGTAAGCGCGCCGGAATAGTTTTGAAAGCCTTCGACGGCCGCGCGCGCGGATCCTTTCAGCACGTGCACATAGGCCTGCGTGAGGCGCATCAAGGCTTCCTGCGGAGATTTGCTGCCGACCATTTTTCCTCCCTTTTGCGGCGCGACGCCCGGGCTCATCAAGCCGCCTTCTCAGCGAGTGCCATTCTGGCGCGTTCAACGTAAAGATGCGCATCGTTGCGCTTCGCCGAAGCGATCGTTTCGAGCCACGCGCATTCCGCGCGGTGAAGATCTCCTGCCAGTCGAAGCGTTTCCGCACGCGTACAGAGCACAATCGTCTCCTCTAGCAGCATCTCGCCGACCGCCGCCGCCGCCTCGTCGAGCGTCGCCAGCGCGGCGGGGATTTCACCCACGCGCGCCTGTACCGAAGCGAGGATCGAGAGGTACCAGGCGTGAGGCAGGCGCTGGCCGTTGGCGAGCCAGCCGGCGATGGCGCGGCGTACGCGCTCAGGCGCATCGGCGGATTCTTCGTTCGCCGTCGTCGCCCATCCGGCGTAAACCTCGAGGCCGCAGGCCAGTTGTTCGAGCCCATGGGCGCGGGCAAACTCCATGCCTTCCTGTGCCGTCTGCCGAACCTCGCCCTGCTCCTGCAGGAACCAATGCATTGCCGCCTTGTTCAACATGCAGTAGGCGATTGTCGAGGGTGATTCGAGCTCCCGCGCCGCGCGCAGCGAAGCCGCTGACTGCTCCCGCGCCTGGGCGGTTTCGCCGATCAGTACAAACGCCACGGCGAGATACGCCATCGCCAACGGACCAGCGTCGAACGCCGCAGCGCGGTCGTGACCCCCATAGTAGTCGACGGCCTTGCGCAGATGATCGAGGCTCTGCCGCAGGCCACCGCGATGGAACAGGGTCATACCGAGGGCGAGATGGGACCAGCAGAGCGCGGTGGCATTGCCTTCATGCTCGGCGATCTTCAGGCGTTGCTCAGCCACGGTCTGCGCCGCGCGACCTTCGCCGCGCGTCGCGTGCATCTGCCATAAACCGAGCAAAGCCATCGAGCGATTCGGTCGCACACGGCTGCCGAGCTCACGCACGCGATTGTAGGCTTTCTCCGCCTCGGGCGAGGCCAGGCCCTTGAGCGCCGAGAGCATGGACGCCTGCGACATCTGAAGCGACATTTCGAGCTGGTCCGAAGCATCGGACCGCGGAGCGTCGCTGATGGCGGCGATGGCCCTCGCATACAAGGTCGACGCTTCCGTCAACGACCCGCGCCGCGCCGCGGCGTCGCCGGCAGCCTGCCATGCGCGGCTTGCCGCCTCGAGATTACCGGCACCCGCATGATGGTAGGCAAGCGTTGCCGGATCCGACTTGTCGGTGAGCGCCTGCGCGGCCGCGTTATGCAGAGCGCGTCGACGGACGCGCAGCAGCGACTCGTAGGCGACGTCGCGAATCAGAGCGTGTTTGAACAGGTAGCGCGTCTGCGGGAAATCGCCGCGGGCCTGAATCAAATCGGCGTCGAGCAGTTGCTGCAGTCGGCTGGTTAGCTGATCGTCGGGTTGCGCACTGACCGCTCGCAGCAGCGGATAGGTGAATTCCCGGCCGAAGATCGAAGCTATCTGCGCGATCTCCTTGGCGCTACCACTGCCGTCGAGGCGCGCCATCAGCAGGTCGGCCAGGGTCGCGGGAATCTCGCCCGAACGTGACGGCTCGCCACCCCGGGCGGCCATCATCCGCGCCAGCTCTTCGACAAACAGCGGAATACCGCCGCTGCGTTCGGCGAATAGGCCGACCGTCTCCTCCCCTCCATTGGTTGCAGAGGCCCGGGCCAACGCCACGGTTTCCTCGGGGCTGAGCCTTCCCAGGTCGAGACGCAGCGCGCGATCCGCGACTATCCCGGCATCGTTGAACTCCGGGCGCGCGGTATAGATCAGCATCAGCGCAGAGTTTTGACTTAGTCGGACCAGACGCTCCCCCAGTTCGAGCGTCGAAGGATCCGCCCATTGCGTATCTTCGAGTACCGCGACGAAGGGCTGGAGCCGGGCCAGCGCCAGGATCCAGTCAACAATCGCGTCCATAAAGCGCGCGCGTTTTTGCTCGGGTGACGACAGCAGCGGCGTGTAGCCGGCACTGGGTGGAACGTTGAGCATCTCGGCGATGACCGGCAGCGCCCCTTCGAGTTCCGGGGCAGCGGCGGCCAGCGCCCGCTGGATACGTCCCAGCCCTATCGACGCTTTCTCGTCGGCCTGCAGGAAGGCGCGCGTGAGCCCGTCGATTATCGGCGCAAACGGCGTACTGCTCGAAAACGGCGAACAATAACCCTCGATCCAGGTATGCGGCGTCGCCCTGAGGCCTTCGGCGAATTGCCGCACCAGGCGCGATTTGCCAATCCCCGGCTCGCCCCGCACGACGATCACCTGTCCGGCGCCGCGTGAAGCCTGGTCCCAGCGTTCGATCAGCGTGGTCAGCTCGGCATGACGGCCGATAAATGGACTGACGCGGTCCTGCAGGTGCAGCCGGTTCCGTACGCCCGTCAGTTGCAACACGCGATAAAGCGGCATCGGCCGCGTAAGCCCCTTGATCGCGAACGGACCGAGAGGTTCGACGACGAACCGGCCGCCGATAAGGTTGTTGGTGGCTTCCGTGATCACCACCGAGCCGACCGCGGCCAGGGCCTGCGCGCGCGCCGCCACGTTCGGCGTTTCGCCAAGCGCCGTCGTCTCGCGGCGGGCGCCCGCGCCGATCTCGCTCAGAATGGCTCTTCCGGTATGAATCCCGACGCGCGCGGCGAGCCGCCGATCCTCGCGCAGGTTGCGATTGACTCGTTCGAGTCCCGCGAGAATCTCGAGTGCGGCGCGGACCGCGCGCTCAGCATCATCGCCCGAGGCTTTCGGCCAGCCGAAGTAAGCGACAATGCCGTCGCCGAGATATTGCGCGACGTATCCTTTGTAATCATTGACGGCATCGACGACCACGCCATGGTAGAGGCGCACGATCTCTCGATAGTCCTCGTCCTCGAGCCGCGCGGCCATCTCGGTCGAGCCGACCATATCGCAGAACAAGACGGTGAGCTGCCGACGTTCACCGTCACTCTCATCGGCATGGTCATGAAGAGGAACTCCGCACTGACTGCAAAACCGCGCATCGGGCGCGGTCGCATTATGGCATCGCGGGCAATCGGCCGTCAGCGCCTTGCCGCATCCGGCACAGCGCTCGACGCCTAACAGATTAATAGCACCGCAACTGCGGCAGCCAACGCCCGTGTCATCGATCATCGCAGCGAATCTTAGTCCGCCGGATTGAATTCGTCACGCGCGCTAACGGCTTGTCCACAGAACGCAGCCATGCTCGAGCCGAAAATTCGTCTTCAAGCGATACGCCCACGATACGCTCTCGGCTTTCAGGCCAAGCTCGGTCCGGATCGGATGGCTGCCAAGGTTGTCGAGATGAATCTTGTACTGATGGCCGAGCGGAGTGATCTTCGGCTCGCCGAAAACCACGTATTCGGCCGCCGCAATCTCGGTCAGGCAGGCTTTGCCCGGGCGGCTCGGGTCGCCGTCGTCGATACTGCGGAATTGCTTATAGTAAAGTTCCCTGACGCCGGTATCAGCCCATTTTGACAGCAGATCGCCAACTTCGTTCCCGCCCTCCACCAGATCAATGATACTGAACAGCGGCGCCGCGCCGGCCTTCCCGCGTTCGATACGCAAAAAGCTCTCGCGCCAGTCCCAGATGTCGGTGTTGAGATTGCCGCCGAAGACCGCGAGCTCGAAACACAGCGGGTCGGCCGGATGGTCGATCGTTATCCGCCCCATGGTCTTGGCGTAGCCGAAGACCTCGCGTCCGCTGGTCAGTGAATTCGGATTATCGACCCATACGTAAGGCGAGAATACCGCCGGGAAGTCCTCCTGTGCGGTCCTGACAAACACCGGAACATGCACCAGCACATTCTTTTCGCGCACCGCCGGCTTGTCCTTGTTGGCGCCGCTCACACGGTCGATCGCGCCGACGATCATCACGATCCACGGACCCAGCGGATCGCATTTGACCGCGCCGTGGGTGGGCTCGTTGAAAAGTGAATGGCAGAAATCGCGCAGACGTCGCAGCTCCGCCGGTAGCGCGAAGACGAATAAATCCGCTCCTCGACAAACCACCGGGGGTTCGGCCGTCATCACTGGACCGTATTGAATGAACTTCATAGAATTTCCCCGACGATTTGCGCTAAGTCTAGCTATATTTCGATAAGCTAACGCCGCGCGTTCTGTGATGCAATGAAAATATGAAGGTTCTGGTGCTCGGCGTCAGCGGTCATGTTGGCAATGCAATCGCGCGCGCGTTGCTCGATCATGGTCATCAGGTGACCGGCGTCAATCGCTCACGGCGCCGCGCGTTCAATCTGAAGAATCTCGCGATCCGCCGCCTCATCGGCGATATTCCGACGGCCCCGCTTGACCGCTGGATGCGCGGTCATGACCTGGTCATCGACGCGGCGGCACCCTATCCGCTTGCCCTCTCGTCGTCATCGGCCGATACTGCGCGCCTGGTCGAGGCGGCCACGCGCCGCACCCACGCCCTGCTCCGCGCCGCGCAGCGTCAGTCGATTCCTCTGATTTACATCAGCTCCTTCGTCACCTTGGGACAACTGCGCTACGGACTCGATCGCGTTCTTAGCCAGGTGATACGGTGGTTGCATCCCTACTTCGCGGTCAAAACACGCATCGAGCAGCTCCTGATCGCGGCGAGGCGCCGCCGGCAGGACCTCGCGATAGTCAACCTTACCGGCTGTCTCGGACCTTGGGATTGCAAAGCGCCGGCCCGCTGCTTCGTGCCCGCTCTCTTGAACGGTAAATTGCCCGCTTCGACGGATCAGATGCTGAACGTGATCGACGTGCGGGATGTTGCCCTTAACCTGATTGGGCTGCTCAACGCCGACCTGCCGCCCGCGCCGCTGGCACTTGTCGGCCACAATATTTCCAACGATATGCTGTTCCGATGGATCTGCGAGATCGGCGGCGCCAAGCCGCCGCCCCTGGTCACGCCGACCGCCGCCGGTATCCTCGCCACTTACTTCACCGAAGCAGCCGCGACGCGCCTTGGTCTCGCCCCGCCGCTGCCCGCATTGATCGCGATGCTCACCTATCTGCACGGCTTCATGACTCCGTCGCCGTCGCAGATCGATCTGGGGATCAAGCTGCGACCACTCTCGGCGACGCTGGACGACACTGTCCGCTGGTATCGCTCGATTGGCTATTGCTGAGTCATACCTAGTCGCGCATTATCACCCAGCTCGCCATCAACTCGATAAATCTCAGATCGTCGGAACGCGGTAATCCATTATAGGCGCGCTGAAACTCGTGCATCGCGGCTCCGGCCAGGTCCTGGGCGACTGAATAGGCATACTCGCGGCTGCCGTATTTGTCGATTAAGCGGATCATGCGCCGCACGTCGCTCACGGTTCGCTGGGCGCGCTCGCGCGTCAGAATATCTATCAGTTCCCGGCGCTCGATGGTCTCCGCCTGCTCCAGCAAATGGATGATAATAAGCGTGCGCTTGCCTTCGAACAGATCGCCGTTAAGTTCTTTGCCGTAATGCTTGCCCGGCTGCAGGTTGAGCAGATCATCCTTGATTTGAAACGCCGCCCCGAGAAAGAAGCCGAGCCTGATCAGGGGCTCCAGATCGAACCCGCCGCCGCTGCCGATCAAGGCTCCCGCGCGGAGGGGGAAGATGGTCGCCAGCCAGCAGGTCTTCTTGAGGACCATCGTGAGATAGTCGGCGGGCGTGGGCTCATGACTGTTGCGGTCGCGCCAGCCCAATTCGAGCGCCTGCCCTTCGGCCGATTCGTAAGCCGTGCGCAGCGCGTCGTCAAAAATTCGCGCCGCCAGTTCGCCGCCGAGGCGCCGCCGGTTCTCGATCAAGGGACGCATGCTGAGCGCGAGCAGAAGATCGCCGGCATTCAGCGCGAGCGGCACGCCGTGCAGCGCATTGAGCGACGGTTTGCCGCGCCGCATTTCGCTCTGATCCTCGATATCGTCGTGAATCAACAGGGCATTATGGAGAAGCTCGATCGCGACCGCGGTCGGCAGCGCCTGCTCGACCGAAGCGCCCAGGGAACGCGCCGCGGCAAGGCACAAACTCGGGCGCATCATCTTGCCGAGACGCAGCGGATAGTCACTCACCAGATCATATAGAAAACGGCGTGGTTCGCCGGCGCGCAGGTAGGGTCGCATCGCCGCGCGCGTTCGCGCGCCGTAACGGCGCAAGGTCCGCTCGACCAGTGCGAAGCCTGAGTTTCGCATGCGATGACCTGACGACTGTTAACGCGCGGCGCGCACGCTCACGATACCCATCGGCTCGCCGCTGCGCGGATCGACCAGCAGCCCGCTGTAGGCTGCTCCGCCGCGCAGGCGCGGGAGCCTGATGCGCAGCGCGGCGGCGGTTCCGTTAACGCTCGGCACGAACTTAACCGCGCGAATCGTCGGTTTGCCGGCACCGGGCGCATAGAGGCCATATACTTTGAGCGGCCGCCGCTCGGCCTCGGGGCGCAACTCTAGATTGACCCTGACCGGTCTCGGCGAGTTGACTTCGATTGCCACCCGTGAATTGGCATTGACCAGGCCGGACGTCCCTCCACTGCGGCCATCGTCGCCAAGAGCGACTCGCCCAAGCCGATTGATTAATTCACTGAATACCGGCGCCGCTTCGGCAAGCCCCCGTGCCAGGCGCTCGACGAGGTCCTGCAGATCAATACTCGAGCCCGCTTCAGCTTTTCTCACGGCCTTGGATTTTGGCGCAATTGAGCTAGCGCGCCGCATGTGCTTTTCGAGCACCTGGTAACCGAGCCCGACGCCATCGCCTTTCGCCTTAGTCGCCGATGATTTCAGGTGAGCCGACGGGTTGACCATCCGGGTGGGCGGCTGCCACGAATCGGCCGCGCGCAGCGCTCGCGGCCATTGACGTTGCGGCGCGGCACGCTCAGGCATAGCGCGGCGTACGCGCCCGTTCGCCCCGCTGCCGGCGTTCGCTCTATGGATGGTCATAGCCGATAATGTCCTCCAGCGCCGGAGACTGGGCGATCGCATGGGCCGCCAGCCGTCCCGACATCACCGCCGCTTCCACACATCCGAGATTCAGACCGCATTCGGTCCAATCACCGGCAATCGTCAGGTTGTCATAATCATAATCGAGCGGTGAGATGCGATATTCCACGCTGCCGGGAATCGACAGGACATAGCGATCGGACGGATTGATATTGGCGGTCCAGAACTGAGTATCCAGAAGCTCCCGACTCGGGCGCGGGCCGATACCATCGGGCGTGGCAGGATCAACCAGCAGTTCCCAGCGGAATTGACGATGGCGATCCAGGCTGCCGGGCAGGATGAGTCCGAGGTTGGCGGTGATCCAATCGGCGGCTGCGGTTTTGACGAGCCGCCGGGCAGCCCGCACGTAGGCCGCTGCCTTCGCTTTCCTCAATCCGTTGGTTTCGGGCATCGCGCCACAGAAATATAGCAGCGAACGCGGCCGTTTCGGCCACGCTTCCTCGTCCAGCAGATGACGCATATCGGCCCACGTATCAAAAGGCTTGGGAAATCCCGACATCGTGGTCGGCAGGTGATCCCATCCGAGCTCTTCCATGTCCTTGCGCAACCACAGTTGAAAGGCCATCGTCGGCACCGTTTTGACCTTTCTCACCATCGCTGCCCATCGTTGATTCGTGGCGACGATCTCACGGCAGACATGGGGCACGGCGCCGAGGCCAATCGCCAATATTACCAGGTCAAAATCCCGACCCACGCGGAGCCTGAGCCGGCGGGCACGGCGGCTTTCCCAGTGCGATTCGAACTCCCATCCTTCGCGTCGCGCGCGCTCGCCATCGAGGAGTTGCGCATAGTCCGGCCGGGCGGGCCAGCACGGCAGTCCGGCAATCTCCACCAGGGGCTGATACTCGCCGTCCCTGACCCGGGCCTGGAGATCAAACTCGAGGGCGGCGACGTGCGGCGCGCAGGATGAGCTGTCCCTGCCGAGCCGTACATTGGTCAGACGATGAAAGAATTTGAAGGCCACGCCGCGTCGGCGCAAAACCTGGTAGAACGGCGCGAACACCACGTCGCCCATTCCGGCCTTCATTTTCCACATCATTGCGCCCCGGTAGGTAAAGAACATCCGCAGGCACGCGCGCAGCCCGAGCCCGGCGGCCATGCGCGGCCGTGCGGGATCCCCGTCCTCGTAGGCCATCGCCAGATCGTAGAGACCGCGCATCAGGTCCGAGTTGACCGAGGCCGGCGCCGCGCCGTTGAGCCGCAACCATTCGCGAGTATCGTAACCGTTCAGACAATCGAAACCGCGCGGATCGTTCAAAAGATTGAAGCGCAGGGCGCCGCGCTGAAAGGCGAGCAGCAGATCGATGACTTCCCAAACTTCCTGCAGATCAGGGTCGCGCGCGACCGCCTGCTCGAGCTGCGCGCGAAGCGTGACGCCGAGGCTCTCGAGCAGCGGCAGCAGCGCGCCGAGCCTTTGCGGCGCCAGCCGCCTGAGGCCCAGCTCGAACAGGCGCAATGCCCCCACGGCGCCGGCAAGCCCGCTCATCAGACCAAATTTGAGATAGCGCTTGACGATTCCTTCGATCTCGGCGCTTGAAAGCTCCGCCGCGGCGCTCTCCACGGGGGCGACAGCGTCGCTCAAGGGCAACGCGCTCGCCACCAGCGTCTGCATCAGGACCGCGGTGCGAATCAAATAACTGGTCAGGGTGAACGGGTTATAGTCCCTTAGCGGATCGCCCGGCAGGCCGTCGGCCGGCGGAAAGCAGGCGAGCCAGTTCCGCCGCCCGCGCGCCGCCCCGACGCCGATGAACGGCTCGGCCACAAACGCATCGCGCCAATCGGCAATGCGGTATCGACGGGGGTCGCGCGCCAACTCGGCGTAGCATTCGCGCATCAGGCGAAAGGCATTTTCGTAAAAGCCCATCCAGAGATGGAGACCGTGCTCCTCGATCCGTCCCGCGAGACCGCGGCCGGATGCGCCCTTGCCCCCGAGACGCCATCCGAGCTGGTACACCGTAATCGCATAGCGTCCGCGATGGATCGGGCGGCTCAGCTCGAACGCCGCGGCCATCGCCGCGCAGCCCCCGCCGATTATCGCCACCTTGACCGGATCCGATCGGCTGGATCGTCGCTGCTCCACGACTGGCAAAATCCCCCCAGACCCCCTTAGCCCAATACGCAGGCGGCGGCTTTTGCACCGCGCCTGATTAGTCGACTGCTTACCCGTCCACGAGCGTTACCGCCGATCCCTGAAAATGGACTTATCGCAGTCCCCCCCTGAGCTAGATAGAATGTCCGCCGTGAACGTGGGCGAGATAATCGAAGGATCATCTGTTCCGGACGAGTCCCTGCATGGCGTTTCCGTGCTGGTCGCCGACGATGATGCCAGCATCCGGCTGATTCTCCGTCATCGACTGGAACTTGCGGGCTGCGAGGTCGCCGAAGCGGCCGACTGTGCCTCCGCACTGCAAGCTCTGCTGAGCAACCGCCACGCCGTGGCCCTGCTCGATATCATGATG
The DNA here is from genome assembly GCA_021325355.1 of Pseudomonadota bacterium. Lineage (GTDB taxonomy): Bacteria > Desulfobacterota > Binatia > Binatales > Binataceae > JAJPHI01. The sequence continues at coordinate 150,421 of JAJPHI010000014.1, read as the reverse complement.
CCGGGCGCGGGCGGCCTCGAGGTGCTATCCCAGGCGCGCGCGAACGGCTCCCGCACGATGGTTATCGTTATAACCGCCGCGAGCACCATGAACAACGCGGTTGAGGCGATGCGGCGTGGCGCCCACGATTATCTCACCAAACCGTTCGACAACCTCGAGTCCGTGGTGGCGGCAACCCGGCGAGCGCTGGAGAGCGCCGCGCAGCACGACCATCGCAACCACCCAACGGAGGTCACGCGGCGTTTCGGCGGCGAGATCTTCGTGCGCAGTCCGGCGATGCAGGAGGTCTTCAAGCTCATCGGGCGCGTCGTCAGCAGCGACGCGACACTGCTGTTGACCGGCGAAAGCGGCACCGGCAAGGAGGTCGTCGCCCGCGAGATTCATCGTCGTTCGTCGCGCGCTGCGGGGCCGTTTATCGCCGTCAATTGTTCGGCCATCCCGCAGGGTCTGCTCGAAAGCGAGCTCTTCGGCCATGAACGCGGATCGTTCACGGGGGCGACCGAACGTCGCGCCGGCAAGTTCGAACAGGCGGCCGGCGGCACCATCTTCCTCGACGAGATCGGCGATCTCCCGCTGGAGCTTCAACCCAAGCTGCTGCGCGTCCTGCAGGAACGCGAATTCACCCGCGTCGGCGGAACGGAAACGCTGCGCGCGCAGGCGCGAGTAATCGCCGCGACCAATCAGCAGCTCGAGCAGGCGGTCGCTGAACGGCGCTTTCGCGAAGACCTGTATTTTCGGTTGCGCGTGGTTCCGGTTCATATCCCACCCCTGCGCGAACGGCGCGAGGATATCCCCGAACTGACCGACCACTTTATCGAAAAGGCCCGCGAAAGCGGCGCGCGCGCCCGCGGCATCACGCCCGAAGCCCGCGCGAGGCTTCAGGCCTATGATTGGCCCGGCAACGTGCGCGAGCTCGAGAATGCCGTTCTGCGAGCGGCGTTGCTCACCCCCGGCCCGACCATTCGCGTCGAAGATCTCGAACTGGGGAGCGCGGCGCGTCCTCCCCGACCAGCGCCCGGCGATCTCCCGCCGCTCGAAGTCCTGATTCGCGAACGGCTCTCGCAGCTCGTCGGCAAGGATGGTCCCGAGCCTCGCGACCTGCACCAGAAGATCATCGCCGAACTGGAAAAACCGCTCATCGAACTGGCGCTCGAGCGCGCGCGCGGCAATCAGGTGCAGGCCGCGCGCATCCTGGGACTCAACCGCAACACCTTGCGCAAGAAACTCGCCGAGCATGCGATCTCGATCACTCGCACTCCGGGCACCTGAGGCATGATGGAACTGCCGTCGCGCTTTTATGCGATGGTCGATACGGCGGCGGGACACGACCCGGTCGACCTCGCCCGCAACCTGCTCGAAGCTGGCGCCCGCATGCTGCAATTGCGCCTCAAGGAGGCATCCTCACGCAAGTTCCTCGAGGTCGCAAGGGCGATCACTCCGCTGGTGCGCGCGCACCAAGCGCTCTTTATCGTCAACGATCGGGTTGACATTGCGATGCTGGCGGAGGCGGACGGGGTTCATCTCGGTCAGACCGACCTGCCCCTCGCAGCCGCGCGTGAGCTCCTCGGCCCCCGGCGAATCATCGGCATCTCGACCCACTCGATAGAACAGGCGCGCGCGGCCGCCGCCGGCGGCGCCGATTATATCGGTTTCGGTGCGATCTACAGCGGCGGACTGAAGGACGTCAGGAATCCGCAGGGTCTCGCGCGGTTGCGCGAGGTGCGGCAGGCGGTCGCTCTGCCGATTGTCGCGATCGGCGGTATCACCGAAGCGACCGCACCGGCCGTTTTGGCGGCGGGAGCAGACGCCGTCGCGATCATTACCGACGTCGTTCGCGCCACCGATCTCGCGCAAAAGGTCAGGGCCCTGACGCAGTTGTAATCTCAGGCTCTAACGCGGCGTAACGATGCCGCGCTACCCCTGATGCCTTGGCGGGCGCCGCGAAGGCGCGGCAATCGGAATCTCAACGACGCGACGCCAATTCTGTTCCGACCGTCACTGCAGCGCACTCGAGGTGATATAGCCCTCGAGCCCGCTTTTCATGCGAATCTTCATGTAGTTCATCGAGACGCCGATAACGTGAACATCGTGACCATTATGAACTTCGGCGAGCTTGGTGCCGAAGCGCGTCGGCAGCGAAAGCACCGGCGTATCCTGCGTCAGCCTGAAGATCTTGTCGGTCGGCCGCGCCAGGTTTACGGCCGACATCGGGACGAAGGCAACCTCGCCGTTTTTCAGGCGGATGCGAATAAAATAGTGCGTCGTGCCGGTGACCTTCACATACTTGCCGGCCTGCAACTGCTCGATCGCTGTCGAGCTTTTGTCCGGACGGGCGAAGGCACTCGTGTCTTCCTTGAGCTGTAACATCCCCTGGGCCGGATCGACCGGACCGGCGTACGGCAGATCTTTGCCTTTCGGATGGGCCGTCGGTGCCGTCCCGGCCGGGTTCGCGGTCGGCCGCTCGGTGGTCGAGGCGACATCATCCTCCGAGGTGACGCTCGTCGGCGGCAGCCGCGACGGCACCTTCGTCGCCTGAGCCAGCGCAACTCGGACGCCGAGCGCCATCAGCACCGCCGACATCGCGGCGATTCGCGGCGCAAGCGACCGTCGCTGTCGGGTATCCCGACCTCTGATACTTGCGGACGTCATCTCCTCCCCCGCCCGATCCTGCCTAGCACGCGCCGCAGACGGTGCAGCGGCTGGTGTCGCATGGCTTCGTCTGATGCTCAAAATGCGCTTTTTTACGCTCAGATAAAAGAAACCATTTGTGGATATGATGGTCGATGAAGTCCCAAGGCAGGATTTCATCATGACCATAGGCGCGGGTGACGAAGAAGTCAGGGTTTGGCGTGGCGGCGGAAGCGGCCGGATCCTTTGCCAGCTTGCGGAGTCCCGCCCAAAGCGCGCCGCTCGGCGCGCCCTCCTGCGACAACCGCTCGAGTATTGCGGCAACGCGCCGATCGCCACGCGATAATAATGTCTGGACATAAGCGTCGCGCGGCGATTCGGCGTCAAGCTCGAGCGGCGGGCCCTCGATCCGCCCGAGCGCCGCACGCAGCATCGCAATTTTGCGCTTAAGCGAGGAGATCGGTTCCATCGCGTCCCACTGGAACGGCGTCCACGGCTTCGGCACGAACGGATTGAGGGAGACGGTGACGCGCCCGACACGCTTGCCCTGAGCTCGCGCCCGTTCAAGGATTGCCCCGGTCAGCCGCGCGATCGCGAGCACGTCGTCGTCGCCCTCTTCGGGCAAACCCAACATAAAGTAAAGCTTCAGATTGCGAATACCTTCGCCAAGGAGCCGATCGCTGGCGCGCAGAATCTGCTCCTCGGTCAGGTTCTTGTTGATGACCCGGCGCATTCGCTCGCTGCCGGCCTCGGGCGCGATCGTGACACTTCGCGTGCCATTGCGGGCCAGCGCGGTAGCCAGCTCCGGCGAGATGCAATCGGCCTTCAGCGACGAGGGCGACAGGCGCCCGCCCTCATCAGCCACCGCTGCCGCGAGACTGGCCACTCCGGGCACAGTCGCCATCTCCGCTCCGACCAGGCCAATAACCTCGCGCTCGGAGAGCCCGCGGCGGGCTTCAAGCTCGAGTAGCTCGGGCTTGCGATAGCGGATCGGGCGGTACATGAAGCCGGCCGCGCAGAAGCGGCAGCCCCACTGACAGCCGCGACTGGCTTCGACCAGAAACATATCGCCGAAGACCGATTCGTCGGTGAGGATGAGCGAAGCTGTCGAAAAGCGATTGAGATCCTTGACCAAACGCCGCTTGACGCGCGCGTCGTGCGGACCGGAATAGGCCACGGCCTTGATATGCCCGCCCTCGTCATACACCGGCGTATAAAACTCGGGGACATAGGCCCCTTCGACGTGGGCCAGCCGCTCGACCGGAGGGCGCGCGAAAGCGGCGTCGCGCCGCGCCGCCTGGTAGGCGGAAAGAAACTCCGGCACCATCTCTTCGCCTTCGCCGATCAGAAACAGGTCGACAAAATCGGCAATCGGTTCCGGATTGAGAAAGGTCGCCGACCCACCCGCGATGATCAGCGGATAATTGCGGCCGCGACGCTCCTCTCGTCGCCGGGGAATTCCCGCGAGGCGAAGGATCGCCGGAAGATTGAAGTAGTCGGTCTCAAAGGAGATCGAAAACGCCAGAATTTCAAAATCCCCTAGCGGCCGTCCCTGCTCGAGCGAGACCAATTGTGCATCGCCGCGAGCGATCGCCGCCAATTCGTCAGCGTCGGGCAGAAATGCGCGGTCTGCGGCCACGCGCGGATCCGTATCAAAAATATGGAAGACCGCCTGGAACCCAAGGTTCGCCATCGCGAGTCGATAGACGTTGGGATAGACCACGCCGACCGTGATCTCGCCCCCCGCGTGACGCGGATAGAGAATCTTCTCACGGGCCAGTCGATCGAGTGCGCGTTTGCGAAGAAACATCTATGGAAACGTCGTCCGGCAGCGATGCGTCCGGCAGCTCACGCGCCTACTTGCCGACGCTGCGCAGTTGGCGGTTCGTCATCATCCAGAGCATGCGGGCGCTGCCGGGTTCGAGTTTGCCGGGCGCTTCGAGCGCGATGCAGCCGCCCTTTTTGAACTCGCAAAGCAACGACTCGGCGGAACCGGTCACAGCCAGGGAGACCAACCTGCTGAGCTGCGGTTCGTGCCCGACCACCATGATCTGATCCACGCGATTTATTCGACTCAAGGCGTTGAACCCTTCCTCAGGAGCAACACCGGTCGCCAGCGCCGCCAGTTCGCGCGGCTCCGGTTGCCCGAAAACCGACGCGATAATCTCGGCCGTCGCTGCGGCTCGGATAATCGGACTGGTCAGGAGCATTTCGACCTTGAGGCCGAGCCGCTTCATCCCCCGCGCCGCCTGGCGCATGCGGTCGCGCCCGCGCGCCGTGAGCTTGCGCGCGGCATCATCCTGCCCAGCCTGATCTTCCGCCTCTGCGTGGCGAACTACGAAGATCTTCATGCGAGCGCTACCGCCGGCGCAATCACGGCCTGACGCGCCGCGTGCGCAATCTCATCCTGGGCGGCCGCCAGGAACGCGCCGCGCGCAAACTTGCGCCATCGTTTGAAGGCGCGGCCGGCCACTTCGACCCGCCGCTCGCCGATGAACTGGATCAACGCCCCGGTCGCGACCAGAGTCTCCGGCGGAAGGGCCGGATATTTGGCGAAGTCGCGCAACCAGATGCTCGTATTGACCAGGTCCTGATGCTCACCGAGCTCGTCCTGCAGGCGACGCAACCGCTTCACGGTTTTGGCCGTGCGCTTGCCGCCGATCTCGTCGATCAACTCGAAGGCGTAGCGAACCCGCTTGAGCCGGACGCGCAGGCGATGAAACACCGGCGGTGTCGAATCGCGCCTGAGCCGCGCGCCGGCGCGACGCGCCGATCCGATTAATGGCTTGAGCAGGGTCGGCGCGATAATCCGCGTCGTGGTTTCCGGCGGCACCTTGCGAGTGAGCGGCGGCGCCAGGCGCGTCGTCAGCCGACGATAGCGCGGCGAGTTCAGAAGCGCGATCATCGCGCGCATCGTGGCCATCCGGTGATCGGCCAGGGCCTGAAAGGCCGGCATGAGCGCGCGCGCGTTGACCGGGTCAAGTGCATTGGCATGCTCATGTAACAATTCGCTCATCACGTCGCAATCGCGTACCGCTCCCGCGCAATGACCCATCACGGGCAACTCCGTTCGATAATAGCGGAGCCGCGCGCCATGCAATATCGGCGCAGCCAGTTCAATCGCCGCCCGCAACCGTCGGACGGTGACGCGAAACTGATGCACCCCCTCGCTGTCGCCACGCCTGGCGGCCGCATCGTAATACCACAGCCAGGCCGCCCCATCGGCCAGCGCCTGACGCACCGCGTCGACGATCGCGAGGTCCGCCTTGAAACGGACTGGGGGCGGGGTCTCGGCGGGTCTCGACTCTTCCACGTCCCAGGATCTTAGCAGACGGCGGCGCGCCGTTGCAGGATCACGGGACGCTCCAACAACTTGGCCAGCAGGTCGCTGCGCCGTTCACAGGTCCAGACCTCGAGATCGGCCGACGCGGAGCCGCTGTCGATACCCAGGAGCAAACGCTCGGGTCCGAGGGTTGCTTCGAGATTTCGCACCACGCCGAAATGGCTGCGATCCAAGGCGTCGGCGACCCGCAGGATCGCCGCCAGGGCGCGGACGGTGCGCTTCGCTTCGCTGCTGAAGCCGCGCAGTTCGTTCGAGTAGAATTGTCCACCTTGCTTGCGATGGCCGCGCGCGACGAGGGCCAGCATCTCGATCTCAATCGCGTCGAAACCCAGGAGTTCGGCGTTCTTGATGAGATAGTACGAATGCCGATTATGGCGATCGTGGTCGATGGCGTGGCCGATATCGTGCAGCAGAGCGGCAAACCGCAGCAGTTCGCGGCGGTCGGGATTGAGCTCGAGCGCCGGCGCCGTCGCATCAAACAGGCTCAAGGCGAGCTTGGCAACGTGGCGCCCGTGATGATTGTCGTCGAGGAACCGCGCCGCCAGACCGGCCACCGAACGCCGCCTGGCGTCGGCCGTGCAGCGCCGGCCGCCGTTGCCAATAAGGTCGAGCAGAACGCCCTCGCGCAGGGCCCACGCGCACGCCGTGAGCTCGCGCGCCGAACATCGCCGCATCACATGGTCCACCAGGATGGCCGCCGCCGGCATCAAGTCGATCCGTTTGGCATCAATGCCGGGGAGGTCCGCGCGAGCGGCCGCGTTCGCTTCGAGCAGTTGGTCAGTTATGGTCGCGATCTCCTGGGGTGAGGCGACCGCCCCATGGAGCCGTCCGAGCTCCTCGCCACGCGCCGCGCGGGCCATCGCCACCAGCGTGTTGACCGTCCCCGAGGTCCCGATAACGCGCAGGACGCCTTCGCGACGCGCCGAGCGAAGCTGCTCGCCGATCTCCTCTTCGACGTGGCGGAGCAGATGCTTCGTCTGGGAACCCGTTGGCGGATCACTCAGCAGGAACCGTTCGCTCAAGCGCGCGGCGCCGAGCTTTGCGCTTTTCATCCAGAGCGGTTTCGCGTCCTTGACGAGCACCAGTTCGACGCTACCGCCGCCGATATCCAGCAGCAGATATGGCCCGCCGTCGAGACCCAAAGCGTGTTGCGCGGCGGCGAAAATCAGTTTCGCCTCGTCCTCACCGGAAATCACTTCGACTTCGATTCCGGTGTCGCGCTTGATCCGCGCGATGAATTGCGCGCGATTGCGGGCCTCGCGCACGGCGCTGGTCGCCACCGCGCGCATCCGGCTCACGCGCCGCAGACGGGCGAGCCGTCCGAAATAGTCGAGCGAGTGAACCGCCATCGCCATCGCTTCTTCGCCCAGAGCACCGGTAGTGAAAGAGCGACGACCCAGGCGCACGGTCTCCTTCACCCGGTCGATGACTTCGATCTGACCGTCGCCGGTCACATCGGCGATAATCATGTGGAGCGAATTGGAACCGACGTCGATCGCGGCAAGGCGCATTTTTTCAGCGTATCGGGTGGCGTAAATCGTGTCATCCGCGTGACGCACGGTTATCAACCAGACCGGACGCGCGCCTGGGACGCCCGCCTGCCGCCGCCGGCGCCGATCGTGGTCTTCACGCCGCGGCAGTTTGAGCGGCTTTTGTAACGCCGCGATAAAGCCGGGATTACACGGCGATTATCCGGAAACGTCGGCCTTCGCGGTTGCCGGCGCGATCTCCGCCGCGCCTAAAGTTTCAAATTCATGAGCTGCAGAACGCCGAGGATAAGCTCCAGCAGGATGAGCCCCGCCACTGCCACTTCGAGCAGCAAAAGCTGCCGGTCGCGCGCAACGCCGAGCAGCAGTTCGAGCGCTTCCTGAATACTGCGCAGTTTCAGCTCCAGCGCCGCATAGCGGTCGACGAGATCAAACTCAGCGCGCAGATCCGAGTAAATGCGGTCCATCGCCGGGTCCTCCCACGTGGCCTCGGGCTTATCCAGCAGATGGAGCACCGAGAGCACTTCCGTGCGGGTCGCGATCGCCTGACCGATAAATCGATGAAGGGGGCGCGTCCGCAGCGAAACACGACCGCTGCGCTCGAGCCGCTCGACGAAGGCCGCCGTCCGCACGAACATCTCATCGACGATCCGCTCATAGTATTCCATCGCCGCGCTTTGCGCGATCGTCAGCGCGACCACCGCCGCGCGCCCCTGCGTCAGGCGGTCAAGATGAAGTCCGCCTTCGACCACGCGCGTCTCGAAGCGCGGATCTTCGGTAACGGTGTACTCCTCGCGAACCACCTGCGCGGTCAGTTTGGGCACGACTTGGCGAAGCTGCGCGACGATAGCCTCACGCTGTTCAGTACTGAGATCATGCGAGGCGACGGCGCCGAACGGATAGATATAAACACCGGCCCCGGCCGCGCTCGGAATATATAGTTCGAGGGCCGACAGCCGCGCCCCGGGAAAGGCGCGCGCGATCGTGCGCAGCGCGAAATTCTCCTCGAAAGCGATCGCGGAAAACTGATGTTGCCGCGTCGTCTCGACGACCTCACACGACGACGCGCTGGTCATGCGTGTAGACGTTGAAACTCTGTTCGCGCAGGAACCCTACGACCGTGATACCCAGTTCCTGAGCCAGCTCGACCGCCAGCGTCGACGGCGCCGAAACCGCGGCCACCAGCGGAATACCGGCGGCGGCCGCCTTTTGAATTATCTCAAAACTGAGCCGCCCGCTGACCATCATTACCGCATCGTGCAGCGGGATCCGATCAAGCTCCAGCGCGTGGCCGATGACCTTATCGACCGCATTATGGCGGCCAATATCCTCGCGCAGGACCATCATGGCCGCTGCCTCGGCACCGTTCAGTCGCGCGAACAGCGCCGCGGCGTGAAGGCCGCCGGTGCGCGAGAACACTGCCTGCGCCTCCCGCATCATCGCTGGAAGCCGCAGCATGGTCGCGGCCGCGATCCGCAGATCGCTGGTGATCGGCGCGATCCGCCGCTCGAGCGCTTCAATACTGGTCTTGCCGCAGACCCCGCAGCTTGCCGAGATCGTGAAATTGCGCTTCAGGCGCTCGCTCAAATCATGCGCCGCGACTTTCAGGATTACGTCGATGACGTTAGGCTCGGGCAGACCTTTGCCATCACGCACCCGGCGAATCTCGCCCAGTTCGTCACGCGATGCGATGAAGCCCTCCGCCAGCAGGAAGCCCGCCGCCAATTCCTCGTCATGTCCCGGCGTCCGCATCGTGAGCGTGAAACGGCGGCCGCCCAGTCGAATCTCGAGCGGTTCTTCGACCGCCAGATTGTCACCGACGGTGGTGGCGTTTCCGGCGCGCCATTTCAGGGCCGGATGTTGAAGCACCGCGGAGTCCATCGCGCTCTACTTGCGATCGAGCGTACAGCGTCACGGCGCGCTTTCGCAATCCGCGGCGTCGCCGACGACCGCGACCCGATGAGCACGATGGACGGTTGCACGACGCCTCGCATCACGCTCGCAGACCTGACCGCGATCCGATGGAGGAATCAGGCGACGACCTGCTGTTCACGCAACGACTGGATTTCCTGCCGCTCCAGGCCGATTTCCGTCAGCACTTCATCAGTATGTTCGCCGAGCATCGGCGCATAACGGCGGAGGGTCGACGGCGTCTGATCGAACCGCGCGGCCGGGCGCGGTTGCCGCATCGGACCGGCATGCGGATGAGTCCCTTCGACGATCAGGCGATTCGCCGCGATCTGCGGATCATTGATCAGATCTTCGCGGGTCAGAATCGGCGCGCATGGCACCTGTTCGGCGTCGAGTCGCGCGAGCCATTCCGCCGAAGTGCGCCGCTTGAGCACCTCTGCCGCCAGTTCCAGTCGCGCGTCGGCATACCTGACGCGGCCCGCCGGCGTCTTGAAGCGTTCGTCCTCGAGCCACTCAGGCTTTTCGAGCGCCCGACAAAGGCCCTGCCATTCGACATCCGAAACGGCCCCGCAGGTGATATAGCCGTCGGCCGTCGCGAAGACGAGGTCGCGGGTATTCAGGGGACGCGAAACCTGGCCAACCGTATCGAGAAAGGTATGCGCCGCCATCGATTCCGCCCAATGGAACGCGATCACCGCGTCGAGCATCGCGAGGCGCACGTGCTGGCCTTGGCCGGTGCGTTCGCGGGAGAGGAGCGCTGCCGTCATCGCCTGCGCGGCCGTCAAGGCGGTGACTTTGTCGGGCACGATGACACGCATCATCTGTGGCCGCTCGGCGGCCCCGCCCTGAATTGACGCCAGACCCGAGAGCGCCTGGATCACCGGATCGTAGGTCCGCTTATGCACGTACGGGCCGCTCTCGCCGAACCCGCTGATCGATACGTAAACCAGGCGCGGACTGACCGCGCGCAACTCCGCCTCGCCGATCCCCATCCGCTCGACAGCACCGGGGCGAAAGTTCTGCACGAACAGGTCAGCCGTCGCGACCAGTCGTCGCAGCAGGTTGACGCCGCGCGCGGTTTTCAAATCGATCACGATTGAGCGCTTGTTACGGTTGACGATGGCGAACGTCGGCGACATTCCCCGGCGCCGGCTGGCGAGGGCCCGCGTCAGATCGCCGGTACCGGGCGGTTCCACTTTGACGACTTCGGCGCCCTGGTCGGCAAGGATCTGCGTGGCCATGGGGCCGGAAACCATCTGGGTAACATCGATTATGCGAAATCCCGCGAGTGGTCCGGACATCCTCAACGACCTCCTCGACCGCAAACTGACACGATCACGATGGCCGGTAAAACACTCGCGTGCGCCGGCGACGGCCCGCGGACGGCAAAAGCGCCTCTTCAGTATGGATTTGGGCCGACAAGCGGTTCCGGGTTAAACTGCCACGGTCGCCGGCAACACAGGTGGAATTAAACTTACCGGCCGCGCCAGAATTGCAGGCACGTGATGAATGATCAAAAAGGCGCCACTAATGCCGTAGGCGGGCCCAATCGCCGATTCCGCCGTTTCCTCTGCCTCGGCTGCGGCTTTCTCTACGACGAGGAACGCGGATGGCCCGAGGAAGGGATCGCAGCGGGCACGCGATGGGAGGATATTCCGGCGGACTGGCGATGCCCCGATTGTGGAACGGCGAAGGCGCTGTTCGAGATGGTCGAAATCCCCTACTACCAGGCCGCGTGAGACCGAGCCGCGCGATGGCGGATTATTTCGTTCTGCGACACGACGCAAGGGGGCACAGCCGTCTGCCGTCCACGGGCAGCTTCGCCGAATACGTCGCCGGCCATCCTGACGGATGGATCGAACGCCGTTCGAGCTTCAATTTCCGCGACTATCAGAGCGGCCGGCCGGGCTTCGGCAAAATTCGCGTGTTTGGCGACGAGGTATTCAGCGGCAACGGCGCCGGCCACAACATGCATCCGCATCACAACTTCATAATCATGGCGTTCGTGTTGCGCGGAGCGCTGACGCATATCAACACGATCGGAAAGATCGACGTGCTGAGACCCGGCGATTATTACATCTTTTCAGCGGGTTCGGGCGGTAAGCATTCCGAACTGAACATTGAATCCGGTGAAATGAACGCGATCTATATCTGGGCGCTGCCGGGAAGATTGTTCGCACCGCCATCATATCACCGCGGGGTTTTCGAGAGCGAGCGGCGCGCGAATGCGATCGCGGAATTGATTGGCGAGGCGCCCGGTGCGCTGCCGATCGACCAGGATCTGAGAGTCTCGCGCCTCTTCAGCACCGCTGCCGCTGATTATGAATACCAGCCTGAGGGCCCCGGCCGCGGCATCTACATTTTCGTCCTCGAAGGCAAGACACGTATCCTGCAGACCGAATTGAGCCGCCGCGACAGCCTCGGCGTGTGGAACGCCCGCCGCATCGAAATCGCCATCACTGCCGAACGGACCGACCTGCTTATCGTCGAGACCGCGCCCTGAACCGAATTCCTCGGGCGGCTGTCTGCTCGGCGATTCTTTCCATACGAGCCTCCAGCATCGCGCTGAACCGACGCGCCGATGCGTTGGCCGGCGCGGACAGCATCGTCAGCCGCGAGAGCGCCGGCCCTCGATGTGCAATTCTGCGCGCGGTGGGATTCGTGACGGTAGAAGAATGAAGCGGAAAGCTGACGCTTATGGTGAATCTTTTCATGGGAAAGCTAGCGCCGAATCTCTCTTCACAGATATAGACAAGTTACGCGTTACCACAGACAGTCAACTTGAAGGTTTCAATGCAGGATCCCGAGTATCCATCAGCGCATCAGCCGCGCAAAGCCGACGCCGCGAAGGTCGCGGAATTTTTGTCCGGCGAGGGGGAAATGGCCACCCTCATTCGCACGCGCGACTGGTCGCATACCGCCCTGGGGACCCCCGATACCTGGCCGCAGAGCCTCGTGACGGTGGTGCGAATCATGCTCGATTCCCGCTATGCGATCTGGATCGGCTGGGGACCCGAGCTGACATTCCTCTACAACGACGCCTATCGGGCGATGACTCTCGGCAGGAAGCATCCCTGGGCGCTCGGCCAGCCGGCGCGCGAGGTTTGGGCGGAAGCCTGGGATGATCTGGGACCGCGCGTTGACGACGTCGTGCGTCGCGGACAGGCGACCTACGACGAGCATCTTCTACTGCTTTTAGAGCGGTCCGGCTATCCCGAAGAGACCTACCACACGTTTTCCTACAGCCCGCTGCCGGACGATCGCGGCAATATCGGCGGACTGCTTTGTATCGTGGTCGAAGACACCGACCGCTATATCGCCGAGCGCCGCCTGAAAGTGCTGCGCGAGGTCGCCGCCCAAGTCGCCACCACGCGCACGGAGGACGATCTCTTCGCCGCAATTGGCGGATGCCTCGGCACGAATCCGCACGATGTGCCTTTCAGTCTGATCTATCTGGCCGAACCCGATGGCCAGCACGCTCGCCTGGTGTGTCGCAGCGGAATCGCCGCCGGCCATCCTGCCGCGCCGACGATGCTCGACACGACCCGCAGCGGCGGCGCATGGCCGATTAACCGCCTGTTTGCGCAACCTGAGATGGTCGTCATTGACAGCCCGGCCGATCGCTTTCCCGATTTACCTGCGGGCGCCTGGGACCGACCGCCGCGTAGCGCCGTGCTGGTGCCGATACTCCAACAGGGGCAGGCGCAGACGATCGGCGTCATGGTCATCGGACTGAATCCCTACCGGCCGCTGGACGACCTTTATCGCGGGTTTCTCAGTCTGCTGGCAGGACAGATAGCGGCGGGGCTCGCTGACGTGCGGGCCTATGAGCAGGAGCGCAGGCGCGCCGAGGCGTTGGCCGCGATCGATCGCGCCAAAACCGCCTTCTTCTCCAACGTAAGCCATGAGTTCCGCACCCCGCTCACGCTGATGTTGAGCCCGCTAGAGGATCTGCTCGCGCGCGCCTCCGATAACGTCGTGGCCAATCGCGATGAGCTCGAGCTGATTCATCGCAACGGTCTGCGGCTGCTGCGGCTCGTCAATACCCTGCTCGATTTCTCGCGGATCGAAGCAGGGCGGGTGCAGGCGTCTTACGTGGCGGTGGACCTGTCGTCGTATACCGCCGAACTCGCCAGCAGCTTTCGTTCGGCGATGGAGCGAGCGGGCCTCGAATATGTGATCGATTGCGCGCCGCTGCCCGAGGCGATCTATATCGACCGTGAAATGTGGGAGAAGATCGTCCTCAACCTGATCTCCAACGCGTTCAAATACACGCTCGAGGGCAAGGTCGAGGTTTCCGTTCGCGCTTCTTCGGATCACGCGAGTGCGATACTCGAAGTTCGCGACACCGGCGTCGGCATCCCGGCTCATGAACTGCCGCGAGTGTTCGAACGATTCCACCGTATCGAGGGGCAGCGTGGACGCACCCACGAGGGCACCGGAATCGGCCTCGCCCTCGTCCAGGAGCTGGTTCGTCTCCACGGTGGCGAAGTGCGCGTCACCAGCGCGGTCGGCAGGGGTTCGGTCTTTTCGGTAACGCTCCCCTTCGGCACGGCCCATCTGCCGGCGGAGCGAATCGGCGCCGAGAGAACGCTCGCTCCCACCGAACTGCGCGCGCAGGCCTTCGTCGAGGAAGCGCTCAGATGGCTGCCGGAAACAACGCCTGCGGAACTGACGATGGAACCGGAGTTGATGGACCCGGTTCCCGCAATGCCCGCCGATCAGCAGCGGCCCCTGGTGCTGATCGCCGATGACAACGCCGATATGCGCGACTACGTCCGCCGTCTCATCGGGCTGCATTACCGGGTCGAGGCCGTAGCCGATGGCCAGGCGGCGCTGGCGAGCGCTCGCCGCCGCCGACCCGACCTGATTCTGGCCGACGTGATGATGCCACGACTGGACGGTCTCGGGCTGTTGCGGGAAGTACGCGCCGATTCCAGCTTGCGCGACGTGCCGGTAATTCTGCTCTCGGCGCGCGCCGGCGAAGAGGCCAGTATCGAGGGCCTGTCTGCCGGCGCCGATGATTACCTGACCAAGCCGTTCAGCGCTCGCGAACTCCTGGCGCGCGTCCACGCGAGCCTCAATCTCGCGCGCGAGCGGCGGGAGATTGCGCGGGTTCTGCAGGAGGAAGCGCAACGCCTCGAGACCCTCAACCGCACCGGAGCGATGCTGGCCGCAGAACTCGACTTGACGCGACTCGCGCAGACGGTCACTGACGCGGCAGTGGGACTGACCCGCGCGGAGTTCGGCGCCTTCTGCTTCAAAGCTGCGGACCATAGCGGCCAGCCGCATATGCTACACGCATTCTCCGGCGAGGCGGTGGGCGCAGCCTCTGCCGAACTCGCGATTCCGCAAAACGCGCCGCTCTTCGCCCCGAACTTCGGCAGCGAAGGCGTGGTGCATTGCGACGACGTCCTGAGCGATCCACGCTACCGGCAGAATCCACCTTTCTCCGGCACACCGCTGGAACAGTTTCCGGTGCGCAGCTATCTGGCGGTTCCGATGGTTTCGCGGATCGGCGAAGTTCACGGCGGGCTCTGCCTGGCGCACAGTCAGCCCGGCGCCTTTACCAAGCGCGACGAGCTCATCCTGGCGGGCATTGCGGCGCAGGCTGCCGTCGCGATTGATAACGCCCTTCTATACGCGGCCAGCCGCAAGGCCGAGGAGGAACTGCGGCGGCTCAACGAAACGCTCGAGCATCGGGTGGCGGCGGAGATTGCCGAGCGCACCAAGGCCGAAGAGGCGTTTCGCCAGGCGCAGAAGATGGAAACTATCGGCCAGCTCACCGGCGGCGTTGCCCACGACTTCAACAATCTCCTGCAGGTGATCGTCGGCAACCTGTACGTGCTGCAGCGGCGGCTCGCGGGCGGCGCGATGCCGCCGCCGGAGGATCTTAAGCGCCTGACCGACGGCGCGCTGCGCGGCGCCGAACGCGCCGCCGCTCTCACCCAGCGACTGCTGGCGTTCTCCCGCCGACAACCGCTGGATCCCAAGCCGCTCGAGGTCAACCGCCTCGTCAGCCGCATGTCGGAACTGCTGCGCCGGACTCTGGGCGAGACCATCAGCATCGAAACCGTTCTCGCCGGCGGCCTTTGGCGAATCTCTGCGGACGCGAACGAACTCGAGAACGCCTTGCTCAATCTCGCCGTGAATGCCCGCGACGCGATGCCCGAAGGCGGGCGCCTTACGATCGAAACCGCCAACTCCTACATCGACGAAGCGTACGCATCGATGCACGAGGAAGTTGCGCCCGGCCAATACGTCATGATCGCGTTCAGCGATACCGGAGTCGGCATGACTCAGGAGGTCATCGGCAAAGCGTTCGAGCCATTCTTCACGACCAAGGAGGTCGGACAAGGAACCGGACTTGGGCTCTCGCAGGTGTACGGCTTCGTCAAGCAGTCCGGCGGACACGTCAAGATCTATAGCGAGCCGAATGCGGGTACCACCGTCAAGATTTATATGCCGCGACTGCTCGAAGACGGCGCTTCCGGCGCGAGTGAACCGTCGCGGGACCGCCTGTCGCTCGGCACCCAGAGCGAGGTGATCCTCGTGGTCGAGGACGACGAGGACGTGCGCGCGAACACGGTCATGATGCTGCGCGAGCTGGGCTATGGCGTGCTCGAGGCGGGCGACGGGGCAGGCGCGCTCGGCCTGCTGGAAACTGCCACGCGCGTCGACCTGCTCTTCACCGATGTCGGACTGCCCGGCGGCCTCAACGGCCGGCAACTGGCCGAACGGGCTCGCGAGCGCCGACCCGAACTAAAGGTCCTCTTCGCCACCGGATACGCGCGCAATGCGATCGTCCATCAGGGTCGACTGGATCCCGGCGTCGAGCTGATTACGAAGCCCTTCACGATTAGTCAGTTGGCAACCAAGGTGCGGCAGATGCTGGACGACGACAAACGATCGATCTGAAGCGGCGGCTGTTTCCGCGCTTCGATGAAAGGGTATATCGCGCGGACTTAATCGGCCTTCGCCGTTTCGCCACACGACAGCGTTTTACAGCCCGCGCCGCGCGCGTCAGAATCGCCTTCGGGCTTGCCGGCGAGGGAAATTGAACATGGCCGTAGATTCACCAAGGCGGATCACACGAATTGGACGAGCCGTGCGCCGTGAAATCCAGGCGGGACGGCCGATTTTCGCGTTTTTCATCGTCGGTTTTCTCATCCTGCTGACGCTTATCAAACTGATCCTGGCGCAGTTCTCGATCGAGATGACGACGTTGTCGACGGTCCTGATTGGCGCCTTTGCCGCCGCGAAGGGCGCGATGCTGATGGATGAGACTTCCCTGGCCCAACGACTCGAGCGCTATCCGCGGATCGTCGCCGTGGCGGTGAAGACGTTTTTTTACGGCCTCGCCACCGTGCTGCTCGGCTACCTGGAGCGCTTTCTCGAGGCGCTGCACCATACGCGCAGTTTTGGGGGCGCGGTCAGCTTTATGATCGCGCACGCCAACCATTATCGGATAATGGCGGTGGCACTCGGCGTCAGCGTGCTCTTCGCGCTCTACTTCGCTTTTTTCGAGATCAACCGGCGGATGGGCGGCGGCGCGCTGCGCGCCCTGTTCCTCGAATGGCCCGTCGTCAGTCAGCGTCCATCGGTACCAGCACCGTGAGCGGAGGCGGGATTCGCTAACGCGGCGTCTCGAGACGCAGAATCGCCGCGCGCACCAGCTCGTGAAGCGCGCTGCCATCCTCGCGCGCATACGCGATAATCTCGCGGCGCATGCGCGGTTCCCAGAAGTTCCTTATATGCGTCGCGATTGAACTGGTGGCCTCTTCGCGATCGGGAAGCTGCGCGAAAAACCCGCCGATCTCGTTGGCCATCGTAATCAGCTTGTGCAGCTCCATCGCCGGCCGGGGAAATTCCTACTCGGCGACCGTCGCGGAGAGCGGCGCGCGGCCGGCGGGAAGCCGTTCCGGCCGCCGCGTCGTGGGCGTCACCTGCACTGCCGTCACCTTGTATTCGGGGCAGTTGGTGGCCCAGTCTGAATTCTCGGTGGTGACCACGTTGGCCGCACTCTCCGGATGATGGAACGTGGTGTACACCACGCCCGGCGGCACCCGTTCGGTGATCTCCGCGCGTTCCAGAATTGCACCGGCGCGGCTCGACACTTCGACCCAGTCGCCGTCGCGGATACCGCGCTGCTCGGCGTCATGCGGATTTATTTCGAGCCGATCTTCATCGTGCCAGACCACGTTCCTCGTGCGGCGCGTCTGGGTGCCGACGTTGTACTGGGTCAGGATGCGGCCGGTGGTGAGAATCAGCGGATAGCGGGCGCTGGTGCGTTCGGGCGTCGGCACATAAGCGGTGGGCAGCATCCGCCCTCGGCCGCGGACGAAGGCGCCGACGTGCATGATCGGGGTGCCTTGCGGCGCTTCGTCATTGCAGGGCCATTGCACGCTGCCCAGGCGGTCGAGCTTGGCGAAACTGACGCCGGCAAAAGTCGGTGTCAGCCGGGCAATCTCGTCCATCACTTCGGCCGGATGGTTGTAGTTCATCGGATAGCCGAGCGCGCGGGCGAGATCGCAGGTGATCTCCCAGTCGGCCTTGCCCGCCAGCGGCGGCAACACCTTGCGCACTCGCGAGATCCGCCGCTCGGCGTTGGTGAAGGTCCCGTCCTTTTCGAGAAACGACGAACCCGGCAGGAAGACGTGAGCGTATTTCGCGGTCTCGTTGAGAAAGATGTCCTGGACGACCACGATCTCCATCGCCGCCAGCGCCGCCGCCACGTGCTGCGAGTTGGGATCAGACTGAGCGATATCTTCGCCTTCGACGTACAGGCCCTTGAAGCTGCCGTCCAACGCCGCATCGAACATGTTCGGGATGCGCAGTCCCGGTTCAGGATCGAGCGTGACCTGCCATTCACGCTCGAATTCCGCCCGCAATTGGGGATCGGAGACGTGCCGATAACCGGTCAGCTCGTGCGGGAAGGAGCCGACGTCGTTTGAACCCTGAACGTTGTTCTGGCCGCGCAGCGGATTGACGCCGACGCCGGGTCGGCCAAGATTCCCGGTGACCATCGCGAGGTTCGCCATCGCCAGCACCGCGGTGCTGCCCTGGCTGTGCTCGGTTACGCCAAGACCGTAGTAGATCGCCGAATTCGGCCCCTGCGCGTAAAGTCGGGCGGCGCCGCGAATCTGTGCCGCGGCCACCCCGGTGATTTTTTCGACGGCTTCCGGCGAGTTCTCCGGCTTCAGGATAAAATCGCGCCAGACCTGGTATTCGCGGGCTTCACAGCGTTCGCGTATGAATTGCTCGTTCTCCAGGCCTTCGGTCACGATCGTGTAGGCTAGCGCATTGAACAGGGCGACGTTGGTGCCGGGCTGAAGCTGCAGGAAATAATCAGCGTTGATATGCGGCATTCGCACCAACTCGATCTGTCGCGGATCGATCACGATGAGACGCGCCCCCTGACGCAGGCGCCGCTTCATGATCGCGGCAAACACCGGATGGCCTTCGGTCGGGTTCGCGCCGATCACGACGATCACGTCGGCCGCCAGTACGGAAGCAAAGTCCTGGGTGCCGGCGGGGGTGCCAAAGGCGGTCTTGAGCCCATAGCCGGTTGGCGAATGGCACACCCGCGCGCAGGTATCGACGTTGTTGTTGCCGAAGGCCGCGCGCACCAGCTTCTGCACCAGATACGCCTCTTCGTTGGTGCAGCGCGATGAGGTGATTCCGCCGACGGCGCCACGTCCGTACTTTTGCTGCACGCGCTTGAACTCTCGCGCCGCGTGGCCGATCGCCTCCTCCCACGAAACCTCCTGCCATGGATCGCTGATGCGCCGGCGAATCATCGGCTTGAGCGCGCGATCCGGATGGGTGGCGTAGCCCCAGGCAAAGCGGCCCTTGACGCACGAATGACCGCGGTTGGGCATCCCGTTCGTGTTGGGCACCATCCGCACAATCTCGTCGCCGCGCACTTCCGCTTTGAAGGAGCAGCCGACCCCGCAGTAGGCGCAGGTGGTGATAATCGCCCGCTCGGCCCGGCCTTTTTCGAGCACCGACTTCTCCATCAGCGCATCGGTCGGACAGGCCTGAACACAGGCGCCGCAGGAGACACACTCGGAGTCGATATAATGCTCGTGCTGCCCGGGCGTCATCAGCGAGTTGAAGCCACGTCCCTCGATCGTCAGCGCAAAGGTTCCCTGAATATCGTCGCAGGCGCGCACGCAGCGCGAGCACAGGATGCATCGCGAAGGGTCGAAGCTGAAATACGGGTTCGAGTCATCGATGGGCAGCCCCAGATGGTTGCGGCCGTCGCGGTAACGCACCTCCTCGAGACCCACAACGCGCGCCATCTCGTGCAATTCGCACTTGCCGCCGGCTTTGCACTCGAACGGATCCAGCGGATGGTCGGACATGTAGAGTTCCATCACGCCGCGCCGCAGTCTGGTGAGTTTTTCGCTCGTGGTGCGGACCTTCATCCCGGCCTCGACCGGCGTGGTACAGGAAGCCGGACAACCGTTTCGTCCTTCGATCTCGATGAGGCACAAGCGACATGAGCCGAAGGGCTCGAGCGTATCGGTCGCGCACAGGCGCGGGATCATGACGTCAGCCAGCGCCGCCGCGCGCATCACCGAGGTGCCGGCGGGCACCGTCACCTCGCGTCCATCGACCTCAAGGGTGACTGAATTCAGGCCGATACGTTCCGGCGTGCCGAGATCCTTGTTGTCGATAGCCTGCATACGAGACTCCGCTAGCGCTCCTGCCACGCCGTTGCCGGAAGGCCGAAATCCTCCGGAAAATGGCGCAGCGCACTGGTTACTGGGAGCGGCGTAAGACCGCCCAGGGCACACAGCGACCCTGCGGTCATGGTATCGCACAGATCGCGCAGCAGTGCGACGGCGCGCTGCTTCTCACCATCGCGCGCCGCGATAAGCCGGTCAATCACCTCGACTCCGCGGGTCGAGCCAATTCGGCAAGGCGTGCATTTGCCGCACGATTCGAGCGCGCAGAATTCCATCGCGTAGCGCGCCTGACGCGCCATATCGACCGTGTCATCGAAGACCACGATACCGCCGTGACCCACCAGACCGCCTTTGGCGGCCAGCGTTTCATAGTCGAGCGGCAGATCCAGCATCGACTCCGGAAAGTAGGCCCCCAGCGGACCACCCACTTGAACGGCGCGCAACGGACGGCCGCTCGCCGTACCGCCGCCGAAGTCATAGACAAGTTCACGCAGCGTCACGCCCATCGCCTTTTCGATCAGACCGGGACGCTTCACGTTGCCCGCCAGTTGGATCGGCAGGGTACCGAGCGATCGTCCCATCCCATAGCCTTTGTAAAAGTTGCCGCCGCGTTCGAGGATCGTCGGCACCGTCGCCAGCGTGATCACGTTGTTCACCACGGTGGGACGGCCGAACAGGCCGGCGATCGCTGGCAGGGGCGGTTTGAACCGCACCATCCCGCGCTTGCCTTCGAGACTTTCGAGCATCGCGGTCTCTTCGCCGCAGATATAGGCTCCGGCACCGACCCGCACGTCGATGCGAAACGCTTTCCCGCTGCCGCAAACGTCGTTGCCGAGGTAACCGGCCCTTTCGGCCAACGCAATCGCCTCGCTAAGGGTGCGCAGCGCATGCGGATATTCCGAGCGCAGGTAGATAAATCCGCGCGTCGCCCCCACCGCGAGCGCCGCGATCGTCATCCCCTCGAGCAGGACCAGCGGGTCGCCCTCCATGATCATCCGGTCGGAAAAGGTGCCCGAGTCGCCTTCATCGGCGTTGCAGACGATATATTTCTGTTCGGATGCGGCCTGCAGCGTCGTCCGCCACTTGATTCCGGCCGGGAAGCCGGCGCCGCCGCGTCCCCGCAGGCCGGAGAGCACCAGCTCCTCGACGATCTCCTCGGGCTTCATGCTCACGGCGCGCGTCAGGCCCTGATACCCGCCATGCGCCCGATAGTCCTCAAGCGACAGCGGATCGATAACGCCGACCCGCGCGAAGGTCAGGCGTTCCTGCTTCCTTAGATAAGGAATGTCCTCTGGCGGGCCGAGCCGCAGACGATGGTCGCCGCCGTGGAGGAAATCCGCGTCCAGCAGCAAGGCGACGTCTTCGGCAGCGACGGGACCGTACGCGATGCGGCCCTGCGGCGTCGCGACTTCGATCATCGGTTCGAGCCAGTAGAGGCCGCGCGAGCCATTGCGCACGATCGTGAGATCCAGCCGCCGTCGATTCGCTTCGACCATCAGCGCGACGGCCACACGCTCGGCACCGAGCGAGAGCGCGCCCGAGTCGCGCGGAATGAAGACCGTGGTGGAATTCACCGCCGGACCCGTTCAGCGCTGGCGATTATCTGGTCGAAGCGGTCCGGCGTCAGGCGGCCGATCAATTCATCGCCGATGACCGCAGCCGGCGAACACGCGCAGTTGCCGAGACAATAAACCGCTTCGAGGGTGAAGCTGCCGTCGCGGGTGGTCTGCCCGAACTTGAGGCCCAGTCGATTCTGCACATGATCGGCCAGCGCCTCACCACCCGCGGCCTGGCAGGACTCGGCGCGGCAGAGTCGCACCACGGTCCGGCCCGGCGGCTCGGGTCGAAAATCATGATAAAAGCTGACCACGCCGTGCACTTCGGCACGCGAAAGATTCACGATATCGGCGATAACCGGCACCGCGCCGCGCGGCACCCAACCGAGCGCGTCCTGCACACGACGCAGGATTACCATCAAAGCGCCCGGCTCATCCTTTGATTCCAGGGCGATTTTTTCGACGATATCGCGGTTCCAGTCCTCAGCGCTTGGCAACGTAATCGGCCGGCCGAAACGGCGCTGCGGCGCCGGATTTCGTCCCGTCTCCTGGTAAAAAGCGTCGCCGATTGAATGCGGATGGTCAAGAGACGGCGGCGCGGGTCGCGAGATGAAGGGCGGAGCCTTGGCAATCGATTCAATTAAAGGTGCCGTAACACGCTCTTTATCGGACGAACGGCAATAACGGTCTAATCCCGCCTTGGCCCGTTTCAATCGGGCTCAAGGGAGGATCACGTCGTTGAAAATTCCGATCAAAACGTTAATCGCGGCAACCGCCGCGATGCTGGGTGGGGCACTGATGCCGGCCGCCGGAGTCCAGGCGGCGAGCACGAACGTCAACCACGTCCTTTTGATCAGCGTTGACGGCATGCACGCGCTGGATTTTATCAATTGTTCACGCGGTCTGAGCGGCGTAAATGGAGGTTTGCCGTACTGTCCCAACCTGAACGCGCTCGCCAACAACGGCTACAACTATATCAACACCTCGACCTCCAAACCCTCGGATTCTTTCCCCGGGCTGATGGCGCTGGTGACGGGAGGGTCGCCGAAGACGACCGGCATTTATTATGACGTCGCCTATGATCGAGTGCTGGCGCCGCAGAATACCACCGGCAACGGTCTGCTCGGGGGCACCTGCACGCCGAATCAGAACAACGGCACGAGCACCGAGTATGAAGAAGGGATCGATATTGACCAGAGCCAACTGAACGGCGGCGCGCCGAGCGGTGAGGGCGGTGTCAACTCGATTGACTCGACCAGGCTGGTGCGCGACCCCTTCAACAATTGCAATCCGGTATGGCCGTACAACTTCGTCCGCGTCAACACGATCTTCGGTGTGATCTCGGCGGCCGGCGGTTACACGGCCTGGGAAGACAAGCATCCGGCTTATATCGCGGTGGCCGGTCCTGGTACCGGCGCGACGGTCAACGATTTCTACGCGCCCGAGATCAATTCGAACTCGGCTAATTTCATTCCATTGCCGAATATGACCGTGATGAACTGCAGTCCGTTGCCGGATCAGGCGGCGGTCGCCGCGGGCGACGATTACACCGGCAGTTTCCAGAATATCCAGTGCTACGACAGCCTTAAGGTCCAGGGCATCATCAACGAAATCGACGGCAAGACCCACGATGGCAGCGCTGCCGCCCCGGTGCCGACCATCTTCGGGATGAACTTCCAGGCCGTCAGCGTGGGCCAGAAGTTGATCTACCAGGATTCAACCTCGGTGCCGCCCGGTTACAGTATCACCGGCGGTTATCTCGATTCGCTCGGAACGCCGAGTCCGTCGCTCTATCAGGAGATAACCTACGTCGACACGATGATCGGCAAGATGGTTGCCGAGCTCAAAAAGCAGGGCTTGCTGGACTCGACGCTCATCGTGATCACGGCCAAACACGGCCAGTCGCCGATCGATCCGTTGAAGTATTTCCCGATCCCGGGCCATAGCCCGCTCAACAACGGCACCCCGCCCTCGGCCCTCCTCGGCAGCAGCTACCTGCCCGATTCGGAACTGAATCAGATCGGCCCCACCGAAGACGACGTCTCGCTGCTCTGGCTCGCGCCGGGCGCCAGCGTCACCTCGGCGGTGGGCATCCTCGACACGCCCGCGAACCTGACCGCCGCCGGAATCGGCGAGATTCTCTGGGGTAATGCCATCTCGCCGGTCTACGGCACGCCGGGAGTGCCGCCCAGCGATCCGCGCACTCCGGATATCATCGTGACCCCGAACTTCGGCGTGGTCTATACCGGCAGCAAGAAGAAGCTCGCGGAGCACGGCGGCTTCTCCCACGATGACACCAACGTGATCATGCTGGTGTCGAATCCCGGCTACAGCCGCAAGTCGTACACCGCCTCGGTCACAACCTCGCAGGTGGCGCCAACGATTCTCAAGGCGCTCGGACTAAATCCGAACGCGCTCAAAGCGGTGCGATTGGAAGGCACGCAGACCCTGCCCGGATTCTGACGGGAAACCCCGCCCTTAACCGGCAAGGCGCGGCCGTTGGCGGCCGCGCCTTGTTGTCTTTCGCGATCGCAGAAGGCGACGCGGGCGAACAGCGTCGCGCCACTCGATAGCCGCGCCGCAGGTGCTAGAATTCACACGATCGCTCAGCGGCGATCGAGGTGAGCGCATGATCCGACGCTTCAAATTCGAGGACGAGGTCCATCAGACCCTCAGTTGTGTGCCGATGGCCGTGCGGCGCAAACTCGATCGGGTCGGCGTCAAGCTCAGTCTCGAACAATGGCAGCAGCTCGGCCGCGGCGAACGACTCGCCATCTGCCACCTGCCGATCAATGACGACGAGGAGATCGACGCGCTCCGCCTCTTTATCCGCGAGGCCGTGAAGGATCGCTGCGGCGGGGCGACGCCGAAAGAGCTGCCGGACGAGGTCCGCGCCGCCGCCGACCCGCCCGCCCATCCGCCTGCGCTGCTGGTCGAGCGCGCACGCGACGTCGGTATCACTCTGGGTGAACGCGAGTGGGCGCGCCTCGACAGCGACGAGCGCTACGCCCTGATCAAGCTCGGTGCCGGCGCCGAACCGAGTCACAATCTCGCGGCCGGCCTGCGCGAGCTGCTGGAGCGCTGAGCCTGCCGTGGCCATCCGGCAAAATGGTCGAGCAGCGGGCGCCCCCCACCTAGCGTGAAGCTTTCGCGCAACGCCGAGTTCATAAAGCGGCGCGCCCGGCGGATAGCGTCCTCCAGATCGAACCCACGCGCCATAAAGGCGGTGATCGCCGCGGCAAAAGCGCAGCCCGTCCCGTGTGCTCCCGCGCCGATGCGCGCGCCGGAAAATTCGACAAAGCGGCGGCCGTCAAACAGAAGATCCACGATACGATCGTTCCCGCGGCCATCCGCCCGTCGCAGCGGATGGCCGCCTTTGATTAGCACGGCGCGCGGCCCCAGCCGGCGGATCGCGCGGGCCGCCGCGCGCATCGCCGCCGCGCTCGCGATCGCCATACCGCCGAGCGCCTCCGCCTCGGGCAGATTCGGTGTCACGAGCGCCGCCCGCGGCAGCAGTTCGCTTATCAGCTCTGCTGCGCCGGCCTTGTCGAGAAGGGCGACGCCGCTGGTCGAGACCATCACCGGATCGATCACCGGATTCGGCAGCTTGAGCTCCGCGATGGCGCGGGCGACCGCCCGCACATTTGCGGCCGTGGCGAGCGCGCCGATTTTAACCGCGTCGGGCGGATATTCCTCGACCAGCAGCGCGAGCTGACTGCGCAGCAGGCGGGCGTCGACCGGTGCGACCTCGTTAACGCGGCTGCTGTTCTGCGCGATAACCGCCGTCAGCGCCGAATAGCCGTACACGCCGCAGGCGGCAAAGGTCTTGAGATCGGCCTGGATCCCGGCGCCGCCGCCGGGATCGGAACCACCAATCGCCAGCGCCACTTTGAGCCGGCGTCGCGCGCTGCCTGCCTGACTCAAGCGAATCTCCATGTCGCTATGATCATTCGTTAACGCCGGCGACGCATATCACCTTGATTGTCCTGCGGCCCTGTGGCTATTTTGCCGATCGACGCTGCAACGTTAACAGATGTATGGGCGACGCGAACCGCGACTTTCTCAATCTGCCGTTCCAGGAAAAGCTCGAGTTTCTCTACGGGCTGCCGGCGCGGCAGAAGCGCGACCTGATTCTCGCGGCGCC
Organism: Pseudomonadota bacterium; assembly: GCA_021325355.1. Classification (GTDB taxonomy): domain Bacteria; phylum Desulfobacterota; class Binatia; order Binatales; family Binataceae; genus JAJPHI01. The sequence goes on along the minus strand of JAJPHI010000014.1, from coordinate 124,658 downwards.
CGAAGCGGCGCGACTGGTTCAATCCTTCAGTCCCGAAACGCTTTTTTACACGCTCAAGGAAATCGGGGTCGCCGACGCCGGCGATCTGCTGAGCCTGGCCATCCCGGAACAGGTCCGATGGTTATTCGATCTCGACTGCTGGGACAAGGACCGTCCGAACCTGTACCGCATGCGCGAGTGGATCGAGGCGATGGCCGAAGGCGGTCGCGAGCGCGTCACGGACGGCCTCATGAGCGCCGACCTCGAGCTGGTCTCCCTGCTCCTGCGCCAGCACATCAAGGTGCATCGCATCGATGAACCGCAGGAAAACACCGACGCGCCGTCGGATCGTTTCATCCAGTTTGGCGATCACTACCTGATCGAATTCACCCGGCGCGATTCGATTCAGCCCTACCTGCTCGAGTTCCTCGAAGAGGCGTTCGAGCGTGATTTCAACTATTTCACCGCCCTCATGGAGGAAATCTATTGGGGCGTCGAAGCGGAACTCGAAGAGCAGGCCTACCAGTTCCGTTGCGCGCGGCTCGCCGATCACGGTTTTCCGGATTTTTACGAAGCGCAGGCGGTCTTCGCCTACCTGGAGCCGGCACAGTTTCTGAAGCTGCGCGAACAGTACACGCCGCCGCTGCGCGACTATGATGAGCCCAACGGGGCCGCGCTTCCGCCGGACCTCGCTCCGCTGGCCCCGGAGACCGACAACTCGCTGTTCAACCTCGCCCTGACGGCGGGCTTCGCCGCGCAAGGCGCGCGGCAGGTGCGCAGCGAGATGGCGCTGGTGACCAACCAGGTGCTGGTCGCCAAGGGTATCGATTTCGGCGATCCCGACGCCGTGCGCGAGGCCGTCGGGATGACTCACGATTATCTTAATCTCGCGCTGGAGCATCTGGCGGGCGGAGAGCTCGAAACCGCGATCGAGCATCTGCGCGCAACTCATCTGCAACTGCTGTTCCGGCTCGGGGTCAGCCTCACGATCGACCTGCGCACGCGCGCCGAACAGGTGATGGCGCGGATGGGGCTCGGGCGCACGCGGCCGCGCGAGGTTCCCTATCTCGATTCGCCGTATCGCGAGACGCTGGCTGCGATGCTCCAGCGGCAGCCGCGTTTTTTTAGCGGTCTCGAGAGCCCGCGCGACAGTGAGACCCGCGGCTTCCGCACGATGCGCGACCTCCACCTGTGCTATGCGATGCTGGATCAGCTCGACGCCGTGCGCGATCTTTTTGTTGCTCTGCTCGGCCTCGATATCGCCGCGGCGGCTTTTCGCGCCAGTATCGCCGGACACGAGATCAAGCTGAGCCAGATCCTGTTGACGGCTTTCGCCGGCAACGCGCTCCATGGCGGCGCGATCCGCTTCACCCCGCTCGACGCTTCGAGCCTGACCGCCGCGCGCCAGCTAATGATGACGCCGGGCCGTCCGGCGCGCCTCCGCGACGATTTTGCCGAGGCGCTCCGCGAGCGTCTCGCGCAGCAGGTTGACCCCGCCATTCTCAAGCGCGCAACGCCCTTCATCGAGTCCTGTCTCAAGATGTTCGAGGAGGAATTCGCCGAACTCGATCCCGAAGCCCCGATCGATCCGCGCTTTATCCGCAGCTTACTCGTCCGGCAGTAACCGATTTCCGCCGGCGGCGTCAGCTTTGCGCTTCAGTCGGTCGGCGGGTCAGAGCCGCTCGCTTCGACATGTGTTGGAAAAGCGAGCCGACGGGCATGCAGCTTGAAGATATACATCAGGTAGCCCATCGAGGGCAGCAGGATAACCGCGCCGCCGCTAAGCGCGATCGCCAGCAGACGCAGCGTGACCGGCGGCGAAGAGGCATTGTAGATGGTCAGATCCGGCTCGACCATCACTGGAAATTGGGCAAAGGCCCAGCCCCAGATAATCCACAAGACTTCGGCGGCGGCGAACACCCGCGCCAACCGTAAACGGCGGGTCGCCAGGCCCCAGAGCGCCGCCAGGGCCGATCCGCTTGCCAGCCAAATCAAGGGCCACGTCCAGGCGCGCGTGGTCAGGTTAATCCAGATGCGCGGCGCCCCGCTGCGCGACAGCCACAGCACTTCACCGGCCACGATTGCCTCGGCGATTCCGAAGATGATTGCGCGCAGACGAAAATCGTTGATCACCGCCGTCTCGCCGTCTTCGAGCGTCGCATAGGTCGCGGCAAGGAAGGCGAAGAGCAGCACGGCGAAGAGGCCCACCGAAAGGCCAAAGGGCGTCGCCCACGAGATCAGAAAGTCGCCGACCACCTCTGGATTCTCCGGCACCCGGCCCGAAGCTACGGCGCCGATCGTCACGCCCATGAAAAAGGGCGTGATGAGGCTGGCGACGGCAAAGACCCGGCCCCATGCGCGATGCGCCCGGCCGACGCTCCCATAACTGCGAAAACTGAAGGCCGCGCCGCGCAGGACGATCCCGACCAGCATCAGAATCACCGGCAGGAACAACGAGGTCATGATCGTGGTGTAGACCGGGGGAAAGCCGTAAAAGAGGATAACCACGACCAGGATCAGCCAGACGTGGTCGGACTCCCAGATGGGTCCGATGGCGTGATCGATCACCTCACGCTGCCGGTCCGCGCGCGGGCCAAACGCGGTCAGCGTCAGGACTCCGCCGCCATAGTCGGCGCCACCGGTGAGCGCGTAGATCGTCAGCGAGCCGAGCAGCGCCGCCGCCACGATGTACAGGTAGATCATGCGACTAGACCGTCGCTTGAGCGGCCGCTAGTTCTGCCGCGCTCGGACTCTGCATCACCTGCCGCCACAGCATGTAGGCGACCGTCACCGCGAGAAAGGCATAGATGATCGAAAAGACCGAAAACCAGGCGACCAGTCCGGGCATCGGCGTCACCGCATCCGCAGTCCGCATCACGCGATAGATTATCCACGGCTGACGCCCGACTTCGGTCACGACCCATCCCGCTTCGACCGCGACGAAACCCAAAGGCGCCGCACCGATCAGCGCATACAACAGCCAGACGCTGTGATAAATCGACCCGGTGCGCCACCGGAGATAACCGGCCCAGAGCGGCAGAAGGGCGAGAATACCCGCGATCGCGACCATGATTTGGAATGCGACGTGCACGGGCGTCAATGGCGGCCATTCACTCTCCGGATAGGCGTCGAGCCCGATGACGACGGAACTGAAGTCGTGATTATCGAGGAAGCTCAACAGACCAGGCAGTTCGATCGCCGCGCGCAGCTCGCGAGCGCCCGCGTCGGGAATCCCCCCGATCGCGAGCGGCGCGTACGCCTGGGTCTTGAACAGGCCTTCAAACGCCGCGTTCTTGATCGGTTGCAGACGCGCGACGCTGCGCGCCGCGTAATCGCCGGCCACGGGCTGTACCAGGGCAAAGATTCCACCGACAGCGAGCGCGATCGCAAGTCCCATCCGGTGGAAGCGATTATCGCGCTCGCGCAGCAGCATCGCGGCATGGATCCCCGCCACCGCAAAACCGGTCGCCACGTACGCCGCGATTGTCATGTGCAGCACTTCGGCCAGCGCCGACGGATTGTGCAGGGTCGCAATCGGGTTGATATCCACCGGGCGCCCGTGTTCCAGGCGAAAGCCCACCGGCGAATTCATCCACGCATTCGCCATCACGACGAAGATTCCCGAGGCCATCCCGCTGAGCGCGACGATCACGCCCGCAGCGATGTGCATCCGCGGCGACACCCTGTCCCAGCCATAGAGGTAGATGCCGAGGAAGGTCGCCTCGGTAAAGAACGCAAAACCCTCGAGCGAAAAGGGCATGCCGATAATCGCGCCGGCCCAGCGCATGAAGTGCGGCCACAACAGTCCGAGCTCGAAGGAAAGAACGGTGCCGGAGACGGCGCCGACCGCGAACATGATAGCGGAGCCGACCGCCCAGCGCCGCGCCAACGTCAGATAGATTGCCTCGCCGGTGCGCTGATGCAGAATCTCGGCGATCACCATCAGCAGCGGCATGGCGATGCCCACACATGAAAAAATGATGTGGAAGCCGAGCGACATCCCCATCTGATAGCGGGCGGATAACAGGTCAGTCATCGCGCTGACTCCTGGTCGCCATCGCCGCGGATGGCGAAGCGGCGGCAACCTCCGGACCGGCGCCGCGAAAGCCCCGCGCGATGAGATAGAGCTCCGCCGACCCCGGCCGGCTGGCGCGGGTGCGGACGACATCGATGCGGCTGAAGTGGACGGCGAACAGGCGGCGCACCTCCGGGAACTCGGCGCCCATGAAGACCTTCGCCAGCATCGCGCCGCCAGGTCGCAAAGCCCTCGCGGCGAGCGCCAGCGACGCCTCGATCAGTTCCCGACTCTGCGCCTGATCGCGCTCGCGGATTCCGCTCAGTTTCGGCGCAAGATCGCTCGTGATGAGATCGGCGCGGTCGCCGAGCGCGTCCATCACCGCTGCCTGCACTTCACCTGCGCGCAGGTCACCCGCGATAATGATGACGTGCGGACCGGGTGCGGCGCAGGATACGCGATCGACGCCGACGATTCGGCCGCGCCCGTCGAGCGCCGCGTGCAGTACCGCCAGCCATCCGCCGGGCGCGCATCCGAGATCGACGACGCGGGCGTCGGGCGGCAGAAGTCTATAGCGCGCCAGCAGCTCTTCGAGCTTGAACGCGGCGCGTGACGGCAGACCGCGCGCCCGCGCGCGATGGAAGAATTTATCGTGAGGCTGGTAGCGCGCCATCGCCTTAACTTGTGGACATCCAGCACGTTAGCTGTTTCCGCCGACTCGTCATACGGCTATCTTGAAATCCGCCGCCGTCAACTCGATTTTTGATTCGCAGTATCCGGAAAAATGTCCTTGCTTACTCTCGACGTTCTGAATCCGCCGCAGCGCGAGGCGGTTCTCGCGCCGCCCGGTCCGATCCTGATTCTTGCCGGCGCGGGTTCCGGCAAGACCCGCGTTATCACCTATCGCATCGCCCACATGATCGCCTCGGGCGCGGCGCGCCCCGATCAAACGCTCGCCGTAACCTTCACCAACAAGGCGGCGCGCGAGATGCGCGAACGGGTGGCGGCGCTGCTCGGCGAGAGCGGCGCCTTCCCGTGGGTCAGTACCTTCCATTCAGCATGCGCGCGCATTCTGCGTCAGGACGCCGACCTGATCGGTTACGATCGCAGCTTCTCGATTATCGACGATAGCGACACGCTCGCGCTGATCCGCCGGGTCCTCGAAGATGCGCGGATGGCCGATACGCCGACCGCCGAAATCGTCCGCGCGCGGATCGACCAGGCGAAGAACGAAGCCCTGCTGCCTGAACAACTTCTCGAAGGTGCGACGAACTCTCGCGAGCGCGCCATCGCCGAACTCTATCGACTCTACCAGGCGCGGCTGCGCGACATGAACGCGATGGATTTCGGTGACCTGCTGCTGCAGACCTATCGACTGTTCGCCACTCAGCCCGAAGCGCTCGCCCGATGGCGCCGGCGGGCGGCCCATCTGCTGGTGGACGAATATCAGGATACCAACCATCTGCAGTATCTGATCGTGCGGCAGTTGAGTCACGAAAGCGGCAATCTGTGCGTCGTCGGCGATGAGGATCAATCGATCTACCGCTGGCGGGGGGCGGACATCCGCAATATCCTTGATTTCGAGCAGGACTATCCGCACGCCCGCATTATCAAGCTCGAACAGAATTATCGCTCGACGAAGACCATCCTCGCCGCCGCCGGCGCCGTGATCGAGCATAATCGCGAGCGCAAGGCGAAGCGCTTATGGACCGAAAACCCGGACGGCGAGATGATCACGTACTACACCGGGTTGACGGAACGCGACGAAGCCGACTACGTCGCGCGTGAGATCGCGCGACTGACCGGCAACGGACTCCGACCCGCCGACATCGTCGTTTTCTATCGCGTCAACGCGCAGTCGCGCGTGCTCGAGGAGGCGCTGGTGCGCCGCCGCGTCCCTTACACGATCGTCGGCGGCCTGCGCTTTTATGACCATCGCGAGGTGCGCGATCTGCTCGCCTACCTGCGCGTGCTCGCCAACCCGAATGACAGCCTGAGCGTCGAGCGCATGGTCGGAACCCCGCCGCGCGGGATCGGCGCGCGGACTGTCGAGGTGACCGCCGAAGTGGCGGAACGCGAGCGGATTTCATTGTTCGAAGCGCTCGGCCGCCTCGAAGCCGAGCCGCGTATCGCGCTGCGCGCGGCCAAACCCGCCGCTCTGCTGTATTCATGGATGCGCGAACTGATGCGGCGGCTACCCGCGATGACGGTGCGCGCGGTCCTCGAGGAGATCATCGCGCGGACCGGTTTCGAGGCATACCTGAGCGGTCTCGCCGACGGCGAAGCGCGCCTGCAGAACGTCGCCGAGCTGCTCACTGCCGCCGATGCTTTCGACAAGGAGAACGCCGCGGGTTCGCTCGCCGTCTTTCTCGAAGGCATCGCGCTGGTCAGCGACAGCGATCAACTGGACGCCACCGGCGGCAGGGTCGCCCTCATGACGCTGCACACCTCCAAAGGCCTTGAGTATCCGGTGGTCTTCATCACCGGGATGGAGGAGGGCCTTTTTCCTAATGCGCGAGCGCAGGACGATCGCGCTGAAATCGAAGAGGAACGGCGGCTTTGTTACGTCGGGATGACGCGCGCGCAACGCCTGCTCTACCTTTCGAACGCGCTTTCGCGCGAGCTTTACGGCACCCGCCAGGACGCCCAGCCCTCGCGCTTCCTGCGCGAGATCGATTCCGCGCTGCTTCGTCGCCTCGAGCCGGAGAATCAATCGCGTCAATTCATCCGCCCCCCTTCGCGCGAGCCCTATGTCGACTACAGCGATTCGCAATTGCCGGACAACGACGGCGCGACTGAGCTCACTTGCGCGATCGGTGCGCGCGTCCACCATCCGACCTTCGGCAACGGCGTCGTACGGCGTCGCGAGGGACGCGGGGACGCGGCCAAGGTCTGGGTTGCCTTCGAACGCGGCGGTATCAAGCTGCTCGTGCTGAAGTTCGCCAATCTGAAGCCCATTGCCGGCTAGATGCCCATCCCTTAAGATCTTACGAGTCGGATTGAGCGGCTGCCGCTGAGGCTCTGCCGGTATTGCGCCCGGGGACAAAAATGAAAATTACACGGTTACAGGGCTGGATCGCCGGCTGCGTCGCCCTCGCGCTGCTATGCCTGGTCAGCGCGGCGCCGGCCAGAACCTGGAGCGAGACGGCTTTTGAAAATCGTCCGCTGGTGGATTACCCGCTGCCTCCCGGTCGCAACGCGATCATCGGATCGCTCACCACCTATACGGTCGAGAAGGGCGACACCCTGCTGGATATCGGTCGCTGGTACGGCCTCTCCGGAAAGGAAATCTCCGACGCCAACGGCCACATGGACTGGTGGGCCCCGCCGGTCGGCCGACAGATAATACTGCCAACGGAACATATCCTGCCGGCAGGACCACGCGTCGGTATCGTGATGAACATCCCCGAGATGCGCATCTACTACTACTATCCGTCACCCGTGGCCGGGCATCATCGTGCGGGTGGCAAGCTGGTTAAGACCTCCTACCGCGGCCCCTCGCCGCACGTCGTTTATACGTTTCCGGTGGGACTCGGCCGTTATGACTGGAAGACCCCGATCAGCGGCTGGACGGTGACGGGCAAGCTGGTGAATCCGACCTGGGTCGTGCCCGAGGATATCTATGAGGAGCATCTGGAGCGTGACGGCTACGCCGAACACGTCATCCCGGGCGGCGAGGATGACAATCCGCTGGGGCACTATAAGCTCGTCCTGAGTCTCCCCGAGTATGGTATCCACGGCACCGACGTCCCGTGGGGTGTTGGCATGAACGTGAGCCACGGATGTATCCGGCTGTACCCCGAGGATATCAAGGCGCTGTTCATGAAGACTCCGGTCGGCACGCCTGGCCGCTTTGTTTATCAGCCGGTCAAATTCGGCTGGCGCGGTGATGCGCTCTACGTCGAAGTTCATGACGACATCTACGGCGTGTTTCCGGGACTGTGGAACCATGCCCTGCAGATGGTTCAGCAGCTCAATCTACAAGGCGATGTGGATCTGCAAAAGCTGCAACAGGCGGTCGAAGCCCGCAGCGGCGTTCCGACCTATGTGATGACCGGACCCGACCCCAGCGCGGGGGTCGAGTCCGCCGGGATGGCGCCGTTACCGCCGCCGTCAGCACCCGAAGCGCCTTCGGCGCCGCCGATCCCGGCGATGGCCACCGGAACGGGGGGCGGCGATGCGCCACCACTGCCGATGGCGGTCAGCAAGTCGCCTGATTCCGGCGAGCTCTCCGCGCCTTCTGACGAGAGTCCGGCGGGTACGGCAGTGAGCGATCCGGATGCGACGACCGATCCGGACAGTGGCGGCGCGATCTCGCCCACCGATTCTTCGACCGCGCCGCACGATTCAGTATCGACGGACCACGGTATCGAATAGCGCGTCGCGGGATCCTTATTGAGCGGTCGCGCCCGTCGCTCGACCGCGGTGCCGTCCCGTCCGCGCGATCACTGAAACGCCTTCGGGATTATCTCCTCTTTGAGCCTTCGCAGGTCGACAATTGTCTTGGCGGTCGGCACGCCTCTGAAGGGCGGCCACAGCAGCGGCAGCGTCAGGCCGGCGTCGCGATAGCGCCTGAGGTTATCGATCAATTGCTGCGGCGTGCCGGTCATCGAGGGCGTCAGTTTGCCCCTGGGAGTCTGATCGGTTTTTTCACGCGTGATATCGAAGAACAGCATACTCGAGATTTCGAGCTCCTCGACGGCTACTGAACTACCGACCCGCTCAAGTTCCTCCTTGATAGCGGCGCGCCATCTCGCGATGTCATCGGGCGTATCCTGGATCCCGATCCAGCCGGCGAGGCCGTATTTGGCGACCCGTCTCGCGGCGATTTTGGGCACCCCCAACCCTCCGAAGAAGATCGGCGGATGAGGCTTCTGGACCGGCTTTACACCAAACCCGCATTTGGGGAACGAGGCGAACTCACCGTGATATTCAAACAGATCCTGCGTCCAGACCCCCTGCATGATCTCGATCGTCTCGATCACGTGTCGATTGCGTTTTTCGTAAATATGGGTGGCGCTGGCGGCGTCGAATTCCTCCGGCATCCATCCCGACCCGACGCCGACGTTGATGCGTCCGCCGGCGAGATGGTCCCAGGTGGCGATCTCGGCCGCCATCACGCCCGGCGCTCGATAGGGCGTGTCGATGATGCTGACGCCGAGCCGAATCCGCCGCGTGATCGCCGCCAGATAAGGGATCAGCGGCAGTCCATGCAGAAATTCGCCGCGCGCAATCACCGGCAGCGCGCGAGGAAACTCCTTCATGAAGCCGAACGGCTTGATCAACTCACCGCGATCCGAGGCTTCGGGCACGACGATCCGATCCAGCGTCCAGATCGAATCGAATTCGAGTTCCTCGGCCACTCGAGCCAGATCGACCAGCTCGCTGACCGTGACCTTGTCGCGAAAGTTCGGCAGATAGAGCGCAAGTTTCATAACAACTCACTTCGACACGGACGGGGTGCTGACGCCCTTATCACGCAAGGAGCGGCGTAAAGCCCGGATCGCCCTTTTTCATCGCCCTCTGGTAGGCCGGCCGCTCGCCGATCCGCTTCAGGTAGGCGCGGATATTCGGGTACGGCGAGAGATCGCGAGGCACGAAGGCGCGCATCGTCGTCAGCGGAAAGAGCATGATAATATCGGCGGCCGAGAACGCCTTGCCGGCAAAATAGTCCGCCGTACCAAGACGTTTCTCGATCATTTCGAAGGCGCGATTACCGCGCGCGCGGAGCGTCTCCACAATCGGCCCCTCCGCCGGGACGCCCAGCACGTTGATTATCAGTTCCGCCATCCCGGCCGGCATCAGGGAGCCATTCGCGAAATGGAACCAGTAGAGATAGTGGGGAAAGTCCGGACTGTCCGGCTTGACGGCGAGGTGGCCGCCGCCGTACCTGGCAATGATATATTCGATAATCGCACCGGATTCGCCCAGTACCAGGTCGCCGTCAGTGATCACCGGAGCGGTGCCGAAGGGATGTAACGCCTTGTAGTCGGGCGGTGCGAGGCGCGTCACCGGATCGCGCTCGTAACGAATCAGCCGGTACGCGATTTCCAGCTCCTCGCAGAGCCAGACGATGCGCTCGGATTGCGAAATCCCCAGATGGTGAACCGTAAGCATGCCTTCGTGCCCCCTCCTGCGCGCGACGAGCAGCGCGGCCGCGTCAGAAATATGCGAGCCGCCCCCCTTTTGCAAATGAGTCCAGCCGGTGCGGTCAGGGATCAACCGGGGCGAGCGACCGGAATCGCGACGTTATCGGGCGGGCGCGCGGATGCTTTCAGAAGAAGCTGCGCGAGCGCCGGAAACAATAAGACCGACAGGATGGCGGCACCGACCATCGCCGTTGCGATTTCGACGCTCATGCCCGCACGCGTGACACCGATATTGGTAATCGCCAGAACCAGGGGCAAAGCTGTGGCGCTGTAGAGCGCGAACGGCAGACGTTCATTGGGCGCCAACTGATCGCGATACAGCAGGACCGGCAGGCCGCGCACGATCAGGTAGAGGACCAGAAAGGTCGGGATGAGCAGCATCGTGCGCACGCTATGGAAGAACGGATTCACATCGAGTTTCATTCCGCTGACGACGAAGAAGAACGGCACGAGAAAACCGAAGCAGATGGCGTCAATCTTTTCGCGGAAGACTTCGCCCTGCTCGCCGTCGGAGGCCAGGCGCAGGATCATCCCTGCCGAGAAAGCGCCCAGCACCGATTCCAAACCAATCTTCTGCGACAGAACGGCCAGCGAAAACAGCGCCACCAGGGTCAGCAGCACCGGCAACTGGCTGCTCGAATGCAAGGTGCGCCGCAGCAGGCTAAGCAGCCGGGGCGGTCTGACACCCAGGGCCACGGTAGCTCCGAGGACGGCGACGGCCACGAATCCGAGCATAAAGACTACCTCTTCCCAGGCCGGAAACTCGCGCGTCAGGACCAATGAAGTCGCGATGATCGGAAAGAACTCGCCCACCGCGCCCGCGGCCATCAACTTCGTGCCGAAGTCGGTTTCCAGCAGACCGGCGTCACGCAAGGACGGCATAAAGGTACCGAGCGCAGTCGTGCTCAGCGCGAGCGTGATCAGCAACGGCGCGTGGACGAATGGCACCACCTGCAAGACGGCAGCCGCGGCGAGCGCCACCACCACCGAAAGGCCCCAGCCGGCAATCGCCAGCTCGAGCGGACGACCTCTTACCCGTGCCAGATCCAGATCGAAGCCGGCCATGAAGAACAACGCTGACAGGCCGCGCTCTTCCAGCAGTGTATAGGTGCCGACGCGCTGGCCGAACATCGTGAAAGTCCCGATCGGATGCGCGTAGCCGAGGACATGCGGCCCAACCAGCATCCCGAGCACCATCTCCCACACGACAATCGGCACACGAAGTGGCAGCGGAAGTTCAGCCAGCATCGACGAGAGGGTCGCGATGATCAGCACCGTGAGGAGCGGATAACCGTTGAGATCCATAAATGCCCGGCCGCGGGTCGGTCAGACGAAAAAATGGGGCGCGTTCAGGAACCGCAGAGCCCGCCGCGAGATTATTCGCTTCCCGATGAACCCGAATCGCTACCAGAATCCGCCGGTGCGGAGTCGGTCGAGGGCTCAGCCGCCGGTTCAGGTTCCGATGGAGCCGGAGACTCAGCGGCGGACGGTTCCGGCTCCGGCGGAGCTTCGGACGGTTCCGCGGCCGGCACCTGTGCGCTCGATTCATCTGGCTCGGTGCGCGGAGCTTCTTCCTGCGGCGGTGGCGGTTCCGCAACCTGCTGATTCTGCTGATTCTCCGGATTTTGCTGATTCTCCAGATTTTGCTGGTTCTCGTTCGGCGGCGTCACCGGATGGTTGGTCTGGATGTAGATGTGGGAGACCGAGGTCGAGTGCACCGTCGAAGTGCTCTCGTTGTAGGTATGCGACACCGAATTTATGGTCTGTGGCTGCGGCGGCTGGGGCGCGGTCTGGTAGATGACGACCGGCGCCTGGCGGTAGGCCGGCGCTGTCGCCGGGCCGCCCGAGCATCCGTAAACCGCGGCGATCGCGATGGCAATAATTGGCTTGCGGTCGATCCGACCACTGACCCGGCGCATGTTGGAAGTACCCCCTGGAAGACGTTGTAGGAAGCGGATAGACACAAATGACTTATCACGCGGTCTACAGCGCAGTAAATCTATTTGCGACGTGCGCTGCGCAGCACGTTGGGGAAAACTTCGTCAGACGGCAATCGCCGCGCGGTCATGCTTTCCCCTGAGTGGGTTGCTATCCTTGATCGATGCGCCAGATTCCCTTTCATCGACCGGCGATTGGTCCCGACGAGGAACGCGAGGTCCTCGAGGCGCTGCGCTCCGGATGGATCACGACCGGACCCAAGGCCAAGCAGTTCGAAAAGGATTTTGCCGCATATGTCGGCGCTCGCAACGCTCTGGCGGTCGCGCATTGCACCGGCGCGCTGCACCTCGCCCTATTCGCGATCGGGATCACACCGGGCGATCGCATCATTACTACCCCGTTCACCTTCACCGCGACCGCCGAAGTGATGGGCTACGTCGGCGCGGAGCCGCTCTTTGTCGATATCGATCCAGCGACCTTTAACCTGGATCCGGATTTGGTCGAACGCGCGCTGAAGGAGGACAAGTCGGGGCGTATTCGGGCCATCATGCCGGTCCACTTCGCCGGCCATCCCTGCGATATGCAGCGCCTCATGGAGCTGGCCCGCCGGTACAATCTCAAAGTAATCGAAGATGCGGCGCACGCCCTCGATGCGCGCGTCCAGATGGATGGTCGCGGGATGACGGCGATCGGGACGATCGGCGATCTGACCTGCTTCAGCTTCTATGCGACCAAGAACATCACCAGCGCCGAAGGCGGTATGATCACGACCGCGGACGATGCGCTGGCGGCGAAGATCGCCGTCGCGAGCCTGCACGGGATGGATCGCGACGCGTGGAAACGCTACGACGCCAGCGGCTCGTGGTACTACGAAATCCACGACATGGGTTTCAAGTACAATCTCTCGGACGTTCACGCCGCGATCGGACTCGCGCAGTTGCGGCGGTCGGGCGAATTAACAGCGCGGCGCCGCGCGATCGCGGCTCAGTACAACGACGCTTTCGCCAGCAATCCAGGGCTGGAGATTCCGCGAACCGGACCCGACGTCGAGCATGCGTGGCACCTTTACGTGCTCCGCCTGCGTCCCGAGCGCTTGCGCATCGATCGCAACGAATTCGTCGAACAACTCCGCAAGCGCGGCGTCGGCACCTCGGTCCACTGTATCCCGCTCCATACGATGCATTATTACCAGCGACGCTATGGCTATCGCGCGGGCGAGTTCCCGGTCGCCGAGAACGTCTTCAGCCGATGCTTCTCGCTGCCGATCTATCCGCTGATGAGCGATGCGGACGTGGCTTACGTGATCGAAGCCGTCGCGGCGATCGTCGATTCCGCCCTGGTTTGAATGGCGTTGACGCCTCGCCCGTTCCGGGCCGATCGCTTAAAATTCCGCCAGAGGTGACAGATGCGAACGTTGGTGACGGGCGGCGCCGGTTTCCTGGGCTCTCATCTTTGCGAACGGCTCCTGCGTGAGGGTCACGAGGTCATCTGCCTCGATAACTTCTTCAGCGGCAAGCGTGAAAACGTCGCCCACCTGAGAGAGCATCCGCGCTTCGAACTGATCCGTCACGATATCGTCGAGCCAATCCTGCTCGAGGTCGACCGCATCTTTCACCTCGCCTGCCCGGCTTCGCCGGTTCATTACCAGTACAATCCGGTGAAGACCATCAAGACCAGCGTGATGGGCACCATCAACATGCTCGGACTCGCCAAACGCGTCAAAGCGCGCATCCTGTTAAGCTCGACCAGCGAAGTTTACGGCGACCCCGAGGAACATCCGCAGCGCGAGACCTACTGGGGACACGTCAATCCGATCGGTGTGCGCTCCTGTTATGACGAAGGTAAGCGCGTCGCCGAATGCCTGATGATGGATTACCATCGGCAGAATAACGTGGAGATCCGGATCGTGCGCATCTTCAACACGTATGGTCCTCGGATGGCGATCAATGACGGACGAGTGGTCTCGAACTTCTGCGTCGCCGCCCTGCGCAATCAACCGATTCCAATCTATGGCGACGGCGCGCAGACCCGCTCTTTTGCCTACGTCGATGACACCATTGACGGTCTGGTACGCATGATGGAAGCCGAGGATTTCATCGGTCCGGTGAATATCGGTAATCCGGATGAGTTCACGATCGCCGAACTGGCCGAGCTGACCCTCGAACTGACCGGCAGCAAGTCAACCCTCGCTTACCATCCCGCCCCCCCGGACGACCCGGTACGGCGGCGTCCGGATATCACGCTCGCGCGGACTCGACTCGGATGGGAACCGAAGACGGCGCTGCGGGACGGGCTTGCCCGAACCATCGCGCATTTTCGTCAGGAGCTGGGAATCCCGGCCTCGTGACGGGGCCGCTCGAGATTCGGGCATTGAAGTTTCAATCGGCGCCGCGCGCCGCTTGCCGCTGACGCGCTGGGCCCGGGCAAAGCCATCGCTCCGCCGGCTGAATCGGGGCAATTTCGCATGAAAAATCGGTTCGAGTATCATTGAACACGCCAGAGGTGACGACCGATGCCGACCGCGCTGATCACCGGAGCATCCAGTGGATTGGGCGAGCAATTCGCCTACGCTTTGGCGCGGCAGAGCTTCGCGCTGGTCCTGGTCGCACGCCGGCGCGAGCGGCTCGACGCAGTGGCCGCGCGGGCGAGGCAAATCGGCGCGCCGCGCACCGACGTCATCGAGCTTGATCTCGCGAAACGGGAGTCGCCGCACGCCTTGTGCGATCAGCTTCGTACGCTCGGGCTTCAGGTCGACTATCTCGTCAACAATGCCGGTTTCGGCACCAGCGGTTTTTTTCACAAGCTCGACCTGGCGCGTGAGCTCGAAGAGATCGATCTGAATATCAGCTCGTTGGTGGCGCTGACCCGCCTGTTGTTGCCCGCGATGGTCGAACGTCATGCCGGCACGATCATTAATGTCGCCTCGACGGCGGCCTTTCAGGCAATTCCCTTCATGAGCACCTACGCGGCGACCAAGGCCTTCGTGCTGAGCTTCACCGAAGGGCTCGCCGGGGAACTGGTGGGAACCGGGCTCCGCGTGATGGCGCTCTGTCCCGGGCCGGTTAAAACCGAGTTCCAAACCGTCGCGAAGAATGAGAAAAGCCTGATGCCTGAGTTCGTTTATGTGCCGGCGGAAAAGGTGGTGGCCGGCGCGATCAGCGCCGCGGCGAGCGGTCGCACCGTCTATATTGCGGGCGGCCTGAATTTCCTTGGTGCGCAAATGACCCGTCTGGCACCGCGGTCGTTAATCAATCTGGTGTCGCGGCGCATCTATCGCCCGAACGCCGACTGATGCCGCGCGCGATAGCTGTTCGCGCAGGTTCACGACCATTTCGCGGCGCGCGGCTTGCCCCCGGGACCACTGTAGGTCGCGGTATAGCCCGGCTCCCGCGCGAACTTCACTTCGGGCATCGAGGCGCAGGCCTTTAGCCAGGCCGCGATGAGCGCGTCTTCAGCCGCGTAGTCGAAAGGATCCTGCAGAATCTTTTCGTCGGCGCCGCCCCGCTCAAGCGGATGATCGCGGAGCCATCGCGCGGTCTGGGCCAGACCCTCGGCCGGCGCGACCACGTCGCGATAACCCAGATGGGTTCGCAGCTTGGTCAGATCCAGCACGCGATGCGAGGTCCACGGCTGACTTATCAGCGGCCGCGCCGAAACCGCGAACTGCCACGGCATCGAGACCAGCTCCAGGTCGGCCTCGAGCGCCTTCGCCACGATCTCGATCCACTGGCGCAGCGTCAGCACCTGGCTATCTCCGACGTTGTAGATCTGGCCGGCGGCGGCCTCCGGATGATCCACCGCAAGTAACAGTGCATGCGCGGCGTTCGCCACATGGCAGGCATGATTGAGCGTCAGGCCGTCCTCCGGAACGATGATTACCCGGCGGCCATCGAGGATGCGCCGCACGACCGCCCATTCCCGCGGCGCGATCTGATACGGCCCGTAAAGGAACGGGTAACGGAAATGGGTGGCCGTCGGATGATGCTTGAAGACCACCGTCTCGGTTTGGGCCACGCGCCAGCCTTTGGCGTCTTCCTCCTCGATTTCGACGATCGGCGCATCTTCGGCGATCGGTACTGGAAGACCGATAGGATCGAAGACTGCAGCGTTCATGTAGCCGCGATAAGCCGGCACGCCGCCGATTGAAATAAACCGACCGGTGCGGCCAACCATGATCTCGGCGATCCGGCGCAGGCGCCCGTATGCGGCCACCGTGAGATCGAAAGTGCGATCGCCGAGGGCGTCGCGCAATGCGCTGTCGGAAAAAGGATCGGTATGGATATGCTCGACCGTGGGCGGGATCTCGTCGAGCTCGTGACGTCCCGTATGGAGCATCGCGACCGTATAACCGCGGCGAATTAGACCGTTAACGATCAGATGACCGGTCGGCCCCGTGCCACCAATAACCAGCGCTTTCACATCACTTCCCCAATATGCGAAAAAGCGGCGGACGCATCCGGATGCATCCGCCGCTCACGATGAATTCGCGCGGCGAGAACTATCCTTCGGTTTCGAGCAGTCGCAGGTTGCCGACCGCCTCGTAGCCGCTGCCGGATAGCTTGCGGGTCCCGGGTTTCATCTCGAAGGGATCGGTCAACTGGAGTTCCTTGCCGATCTCTTTCAGCGCCGGCAGAACCTCCTTGCCGAGCAGCTCGACGCATCGCCGCCGCTCGTTGTGCGGATAGGGACCGTCGAGCCAGAAGGAGAAGATCCCGGGCCGCAGCACTTCGAGGATGAAGCGCAGTTTCTTGATCAGCGTCTCGGGCTTGCCGGTGATGATCTGGCGCTGCTTCTGCCAGTCACTGTAGCTGCCATAGAGTTGCTGCTTGAGCTGCTGCAGCTCGGCTTCGGTCTCCGGGTCATGATCGAAGCCCCGTCCGGGCAGGTTGGGATTCGCGGCCTGGCTCGCCAGACGCTTGGTCGCCGCTTTCGAGTTGTAGCCGGGCGGGAACATCCATTCCGGCTTGGCGAAGTGCGAGAAGCCGCCGCCGAACATGAAACCTTTGCCCATTTCCTCGGCCTTCTCGTCGGTATCGGCGCAAAAGACCGGCTGCAGATAGCCGAAGTTCTCGGGCCCAGCCTGATAGCCCTGGTCGGCGGCGATTTTGCCGTACATGTTCCAGAGCTCGAGCGTCGGCTTCAGCATCGTGGCGAGCGCCACGTAGGGATACTTGTGATCAGCCGTCCACTGGACGGTCTCCGGACTGATGAGCCCGGGGATCCAGATCGGCGGATGGGGTTTCTGGACCGGCAGCACCCATGGATTGACGAAGCGATAATGGAAATGCTTGCCTTCCCAGCGGAAAGGCCCGGGTTTGGTCCATGCGGCGAGGATGAAATCGTGGGCTTCGTCGAAGTACTCCCGGTTGTAGGCGGGATTGGCGTTCATGAAGAGCTGTTCGGAGCCGGCGCCGCGGATAAAGCCCGGCACCAGGCGCCCGCCCGAAATCATGTCGATCATCGCGAGCTCTTCGGCCAGCCGCAGCGGATTGGCCACGATCGGCGTCGGATTGCCGAGCAGCACGATCCGCGCCCGCTTGGTCGCTTTGGCCAGCACCGACGCCTCGACATTCATGACCGCGCCCATGCAGAACGGCGTGCCGTGATGCTCGTTGAGCATCAGCCCGTCGAAGCCGATCTCATCGCAGTAGATCTTCTCGTCGAGATACATGTTGAGGGTCTCGGCGCCCTTCTCGCGATCAAGGAAGGTATTGGGGACGCCAAAGAAGCTGCGACGCTTGAAGATCTCGTCTTCGGGCAGATGATGATAGGCGCGCTCCGTAAAAAACATTATATGCATCGTAAGGTCTCCTGTCGGTTATCTTAAGAATAACTGACTTTGCCGCGCTGGTCGCTCTTTTATTTCAGCCGAGAAACTGCGTCACCTCGCGAATAAAATCGTCGGGTTTCTCGACTTCCGGCATATGACCACAGTCGAAAGTGACCAGCTTCGAACCTGCGATCTTCTTATGATAGAGCTCGCCGGCGGCAAGCGGCACGATAGCGTCGCGTTTGCCCCAGACGATGAGGGTCGGCAGGTTAACGACGTTCTCGAGCAGATGCGGCATGCTCTGGGTGTACATGTAGGGTTTCCAGGCGATGCGCGCGGTTTCCGCGCGCGCATCTTCCCAGGCCTCGAACTGTTCCGGCGTCTGCTCGCCACCGAAGAGCTTGCGGAACTCCTCGCCCTGCGTGTCGACGACGTTCTTGTTGAGGTAGGCGCGCGCTGTCACGGTGAACATGTCGGCGATCTCGCCCGTCGGCGGGCGGAGACCGGTGGCGCCGACCAGAACCATCTTGTTGAACTGGCTCGGATTGGCCGCCGCCATCTCAGCCGCCAGCCATCCCCCGAGGGAGAAGCCGATCACGTCGACCGGCGTCAGCTTCTGCTCACGAATAAAGCGCGAGTAGAAGGCGGCGAGGTCGCGCATATCCATGATCCAGTCGGCCATCGGCGATTTGCCGAAACCCGGATGGAGAGGGATGCACAGCGAACGCTTCGCGGCAAGGGCCTGATTCCATTTGAGCCATCCGGGAAACCCCAGTTCGCCGTGAAGGACTAGCAGCGTCTTGCCGCTGCCGCCGGTAACCACCTGCAGTTCGTGGTCACCCACCTTGAATTTCACTTCCTTGCAACCTTGATCGGCCATGTACGCTCCCGTTTTACGCTGGAATACGGCCGCATCGCGCGGCCTGCAGTATTGCGCTCCGGCGCCGATGCCCGGACTGCGACGGACGCGGGTGAACTATATCCTCAGGAAACTAAAAAGTGAAACACCGGCGCAGCGTGGTACACGGCCTGCTGCCGGCTATCCGCAGGTGCAGTTCGAGCAGGCCTGGAGCTGTTCGGTGGTGCTGAAGTTCAGTGTGCCGGGCAGGCCGGGCGAAGCCGCGATATCCGGCGCTTCAAACCCCTGAGGCAGCGTCAGCGGCGGCGCAAAACCGCCGCCGGACGGTTGAATCTGGGTAGGCGGCGCGGGTTCTTTCCGCTCATTGTAGGTCAGACACGCGCTGGTCGCGGCCTGGCGCGCCGCAAAATAGTTCGCCGCCGCGATTGACCCGGTCCATCGCGTGCCGATGCCGTAGCCGAAGCAACTACACGTGAAGGCCTGCACCGCCGGGGTCGGCGAAAGTTGCGGCGGCGACGGCACCGCCGCCAGCGACGGCGCGATCGCCGTCGTGACGGGCGCGGGCAGCGTCGCCGGGGCGCTCGGCGGCGGCAGCGGCGCTACCAGCGGATTGGGTGTGGGCAACTGCGCCTGCACCGCGGCGGCGGCCAGCGCGAGGAACAGCGCGACCGGAATGGATGCCCGCAGAATGAGACTCAAGCTCGCCTTTCCCATCAACCTGTTCAAGTACCGCCCGTCATCGCTAGAAGCGAGCAACAGCCTTTGGCTATAATCGCGCGACCGCTGCGTTGCAAGCACGTCATAGAAAACGTTGTGCGTTGTCGGATTTGATCAGCTCCTGCTTTCGCATACATGCATAGCAGTGATTCGGGCTCTCTGGTGAGGGGATTGGAAGGAGGCCGCCCTATGCGACAGAAATGTGCTGTAATCACTTGGGTGATCGGATGGTCTGCGCTGGCGCTCGCGATATCGGCCGCGGCGCAGTCGATCCCTCAAGCTAACAACAGCAATCTGCAACCGCCATCGCCGAGCCAGAGCGGAGCGATTCCCGTGCCGAAGGTCAACGTGCACGGTGCCGACGCGGACCAGTTCGAGACCAACCCGATCCTTTCGCTCCCCGAAGTCTTCGTGCATCAGAATACCCCCGGCACGGAATATCCGCCGGAATCGTTGATTGAAGAAGATTATGTCGGCCAGCGCAACAACGTCGCGCGCGAGATAACGCTGAAGCAGGCGATTTACATCGCGGTGCGCAATAATCCCGGCCTCGCGGTGATCCAGCTCGATCCGCTGGCTTCGTTTGAAAGCGTCAAGCAGGCCAACGCGGCGTTTGATCCGGATCTCACTTCGCAGCTTGATACCGGCAAGCAGGTTTCGCCGGTAACGTCGGTGTTCGAGGTGCGCAACAGCGACGCCTTCACGCAGCGCTTCTATGACTGGAACTTCGGCGTGGACAAGGTCCTCGCCACCACCAACGGCACCCTGGCGCTCACCTTCGACAACAATCGGACGTTGACCAACTCGACCTTCGCCTCGGTCGATCCGTCGTACACGCCGCTGATGCAGCTTTCGCTCGATCAACCCCTGCTGCGCAACTTCGGCTGGGACTTCGCCCGGCTGAACGTGCATCTGGCGGAATCGGCGCAACGTTCGGCGCAATGGAATTACGGCTCGTCGTTGAATGACCTCGTGCAACGGATCGCCAATGACTACTGGGCCGTGGTCGGCGCCGTCGAGAACCTCGAAGTCGCCCAGTCCGCACTGCGCTTCAACAACGACCTGGTGCGGGTTAACCGTATCAGCTACCAGGTGGGCACCCTCGCCCCGATTGACGTGCAGGAAGCCGAATCCGCCGCGGCCACCGCGGCGGCCAACGTCTATGCGGCTGAGGCGGCGCTCAAGGGCGCGCGCGCCCAACTGCGGCAGGACGTGATGCTCAATCCGAGCGGCGCCTTCATACCCGACGAGATCGATCCGGCCGATCGCCCGAATCCCAATGAACTGGTGCACGACGATATCGAAAGCGCGCTCGAAAAAATGGTCGAGTACAGCCCGGCGCTGGGCGGTCTGCGCGAGGCGATCCGCACCTCGCTGCTGCAACTGAAGTTCAACGAAAACCAGCTTCTGCCGCAGGTCAATTTCGGTTTTCAGTTCGGCACGACGGCGACCGCGGGCCATACCAATTGCACCAATCTGCAGGGCGCGGCTCAGACCACCGGCAACTGTACGGTGACGGCGGGCGGCACCACCCTGCTGGGCAACAAGCTGCCTTTCGGCGGCATCTACGGCGATGCGCTGAATCGCATGCTCGACGCGCGCTTTTACAATTACGCCACGGTGCTGAGCATGGAGATGCCGCTCGATAACGCTGCCGCCAAAGCGGCACTCGCGCAGGCCCGGATCAGTTATGAGCAGGCGCGTCTGCAGTATCGCGCGGCGCTGGCCCAGGACGTAGCGGTTATCGAGAGTGCGCTCGCGAACGTCCGCGCCGATATCGCCCGCGCCCAGGCAACCCGTCAGGCGGAATACTATGCCGAGCAATCACTCCATGACGAGCAGGTGCGCTTCAAGGTCGGGATGGCGACGACGCACGATCTGCTGCAATATCAGAGCGAGCTCGTAACCGCGCAGGGCAACCAGGTTTCGGCCGATATCGATCTCGAGAACGCGAAGATCGCGCTGTGGCACGCCGAGGGCACCCTCCTCAACATCTTCAATATCGATTTTGAGGTGCAGGACCCGAAGGATCGTCCCTGGTATTCGCTGTTCTAGGACCGGCACCTCGGTGAGCTACCTATGGGTGGCGATCGGCGGCGCGCTCGGCAGCGTCGCGCGCTACTTCTTCAGCGGCGTTATCGCCAACCGCTTCGGCGCCGCGTTTCCGAACGGCACGCTCTTCGTCAACGTTACCGGCGCCATCGTTATCGGAATCTTCGCCGCCTTGAGCTTGCCGGAGGGCCGCATGACGCTGCCGCCGCCGGCGCGGCTTTTCCTCATGACCGGCATCTGCGGCGGCTACACCACCTTCTCGACGTTCAGTCTCGAGACGTTCAATCTGCTGCGCGACGGCGAATGGACCAGGGCGCTCGCCAATATCGCGCTATCGGTGGGACTATGCCTGCTGGCGGTTTGGTGCGGCCTGATACTTGGCCTTAGACTGGGGTCACGAGGCTAGGACCATGCAGATCGCACGCGACGCCATGCTCTTGCGGCTGTTTATTGGAGAAAGCGACCGTAGCGGCGGTCAACCGCTGTACGAAGCGCTGGTGATGAAGGCGCGCGAACTCCATCTGGCGGGCGCGACCGTGCTGCGCGGACCGATGGGGTTTGGGCGGTCGAGTCGGCTCCATTCGGCCAAAATCCTCCGCCTCTCCGAGGACTTGCCGATGGTCGTCGAAATCGTCGATGAGCAGGCGAAGATCGACCAGTTCCTCGAAGCGGCCAGAGGGATGGTCAATTCCGGCTTGATCACTCTGGAAAAAGTCCAGGTGCTGCAATACGGCGCGCCTGTCACCGGCCAATCGTGAAGCTCACGCGTCAGCCAATCGTGATCCGACCCTGACCTCGCATATCGCGCGGCAGCAGGTTTTCGCCGTCCTGGCCGTCAAAAAAATTCGCCACGATGGTTTGTACTTCATCCATCGCCGGCAAAAACGCGTGCAAATCGCTATCGACCATCGCGCGCTGCACCGGATGCCATATATAGCTCAAGTCTTCCTTCTTGATTTCGATGGCGCGCACGCCGGGGAGTTTGGCTGATCCTACCGGGACCACATCGTCACCCGGACCGAGGCCGGGGCCTTTTTTCGCTCCGTCGAAGTCGTAGGTCTGATCGCGGTCATTGCTGATCTGCACTTCCACCAGGGTCGATTGCGGCTTGGCGCCGTAAATCACCACCATGTTCTGCGGCGCGATACCGTGATCTTCCGGTCGCGGCAGGGTGCGCAGGACCTGCTCGGCATCGGTCAAATGGCGTTGCTGGATATCGTAGCCGCCAGCGTTGGCGTCGGGAGTAACCGTGTTGGTCTGCCAGTTCTTCTCCTGGAAAAGATCAATCTCCTGACCGCCCTTGACCACCTTCATGACGCCGTTCCCGTAGAGCGGCAGCAGCTCGTATACGCCGGGGAAGGTGCGCGCCAGCTTGCGCATCTCTTTGCGCCCGCCGAGGATTGGGCTCTCGCCGCTGATCAGGGCTTCGGCCGCGCCCAGCGATCCTTTGTGCGGCGTGGCGATAAAGGCGACGCGGCCGACCGGCGCCTCAGTTCCCTTCAGGCGTTTCCATTCATCGAGAAAGCGGCGGAAGACCAAACCGCCCATGCTATGGCAGGCGAAGTCGAACCGGCCGTCCCAGTTGGCGAGCGTTTTGGCGCGCAGGCGGTCAACGAAAACCACCAGATCCTGCGCCGAGCGCACGTTCGAGTAGCGCCAATCATAGGCGAACAGGTAGGCCGGTACGAGGTTCCGCCCCTGCAACCCACTAGCGAGCGTCGCATAGGCGATACTCAGGAGTTGATGAGGACGGGTCATGACAAATGGATCGCGATCGGTCTGAGCGTCGTCGGAAAGCGCGAGCTTGGCGAAATCGAGCGCGGTCACTTTGCTCTCAATCACCGTCATGACCGACCATGTCGTGACCGGGTCGATCGGATAATAGTCCTGCAGCATCGAACCCTGGATGCCGGGGATAATGATCGTGGGATGAGCGGCCTGACGTGCCATTTCGGAATGCCTCGAAAGCTGACGGAAGGAGGAAGGGGCGATTGGCGGTTTCTCGGATAATTCCTCAACCGCCGATGATAGCTCCCTTTACGATCTTATCAAGACAAAAGGCGCGCCGACAGCCAATAAAGAAGGATTTAACGCTCGATCCGGGCCACGCGGCGGCGGCCGACCTCAAGAATCTTGTGCGCTCCCGGAACGAAGCGGAAGTTGACGTCGGCGATAGTTTCGCCGTCCACACGCACCGCGCCCTGATTCAGCAGGCGGCGCGCCTCGCTGGTCGAGGACGCAAAGCGCAACTGCTTCATCAACTCGCAGACCCACATCTCGTCCGCGATGCGAAAGACCGGAATATCCGCGGGCACTTCGTGGCGCTGAAACCTGGTCTCGAAGAATTCCCGGGCGCGCCCGGCCGCGTTCGCGCCGTGGTATTCGGCAACGATAGCGCCGGCCAGCCGCTTCTTGGCCTCCATCGGATGAATCGCGCCGGACTTGACCGCCGCCATCGTCGCTTCATCCGTGTTCGTCAGCAGCTCGAAGTACCGCAGCATCAGGCGATCTGAGATCGACATCAGCTTGCCGAACATCTCCTCGGGCGAATCGGTCAGGCCGACGTAATTGCCGTAGGACTTGGACATCTTGCGCACGCCGTCGAGCCCTTCGAGCAGCGGCATCGTCATCACGACCTGCGCCGCTTGTCCGTAGGCGCGCTGCAGTTCGCGGCCGACCAGCATGTTGAACTTCTGGTCCGTACCGCCCATCTCGACGTCGGCCTGCAGCGCGACGGAATCGTAACCCTGAATCAACGGATAAAGGATCTCGTGCAGAAAGAGCGGTTCCTGGCTGGCCAGGCGCTTCTCGAAATCGTCGCGCTCGAGCATCCGAGCGACGCTCAATTTCGCCGCGATCTCGATCAGTTTGCGGGTGTCAACCTGACTCATCCATTCGCTGTTGAAGCGGACTTCGGTCTTTGCCGGATCGAGAATCAGGGCGACCTGCCGCTGATAGGTCGCGGCGTTCTCGCGGATCTGCTCCGGCGAGAGTGGCTTGCGCGTCTCCGAGCGGCCGGTGGGATCGCCGATCATGGCGGTGAAATCGCCCACCAGAAAAATCACCGTGTGGCCGCGCTGCTGAAAATCGCGCAGCTTTTTCAGCGTGATCGAATGACCGAGATGGAGGTCAGGCGCCGTCGGATCCATCCCGAGCTTTATGCGCAGCGGCCGTCCCTCGGCGAGCTTGGCCGTGAGCTCGGCCGCCGAGATCACCTCCGCGGTATGGCGGCTCAGTTCTGCGGTCTGCTCTTTGGCGGCTTCTGCTTCCACTCCGACGCCTCAAAACTGCTGTGGTGGCGTCAGATTAGCTGAAGCTGGATGCGCGGAAAACCGCGACCGCCGCCGAGCCCGCGGACGCCAGCCGTCAGATGCACGCTAGATACGTCCGCCGGCGGAGGGAAACCGTCCCGATCTAGATGCGGTCGAGTACCATCGTGAGGAGCACCAGCGGCAGGTAGAGCAGCGACGCGAACATCACCTGGCGGGCGGTCGTTGATCCGCGCAGCAGCCGGACCGTAAAGAGCAGCATCGCCGCGCCGAGAATCAGCGAGACCGGCAGATAGACCCGGCCCGCGAAGCCCATCCAGAAGGGCACGGTGCCGAAGGCCGCGAGCGCAACCGCCGCCGCCAGCATCGCGACGCTTGCCGGATTGCCCCAGGCGCGATCGCGCGGAAGCAGCGAGAGACCGGCGCGTGCGTACTCGGTCTGATACATCGTGGCGATCGAAAGCGAATGCGGGAGCTGCCACAGGAACATGATCCCGAACAGGACAAAAGGTTCGGCCGCGAGCGTGCCGCGCGCCGCCGCCCATCCGGCGACCGGCGGCAGCGCGCCAGGAACCGCGCCGATGATATGACAGATCCAGGAATAACGCTTCATCGGCGTGTACGCGCCGAGATAAAGCACCGCGATGGTTCCCGTCACGATCGCCGACAGCGGGTTTACCGCGCTCCACAGAATCGCGAGGCCCGCAACGATGAGGACCGCGCCGAAAACCAGTGCCGCCGTTGGCGTGGTGCGGCCGCTGGGCACCGGACGCCCGCAGGTGCGGTCCATGATCGCATCCGTATCACGCTCGAGGACCTGATTGAGCGCCATGGTGCCGCCCGCCCCGAGCGCCACTCCGACCAGCATCAGCAGCGCTGTCCTGCTCTGGAAGTCCGCCGCGCCCAGATAGAAGCCGGCGAGCGCTGTCACCAGCACCATGCTGACCACGCGCGGCTTGGTCAACTCGAAGTAGGCTGCCCCGCGCTCGCGCAGGAACTGCGCGGGGTCATCGGCGGCGAAGACGCGGGTGTTCAAGCGCGCGCCTCGCGCCGCGTCATCGCGGTCTTCGGCAAGGCCCGGGCAGCGACGCGAACCGCGGGTTCAAGGCTCTGGCGCAGGGTCAGGAGCAGACTGGTCGCCAGTAGTGCGGCACCGGTGGCCACGTGTGCCGTGGTCGGCAGCACCGCGCGTCCGCTCCAGACGGTGATCGCGCCGAGCGAAATCTGCAGAAGCAACAGGGCGAGAAGCAATTCTGCGGGCCGCCGGATAAAGCTGTCACCCGCAGCCGCACGATACGCCGAAGTCACGGTCCAAATCACGAGCGCGGCAACTACCAGCGCACCGCAGCGATGGGCGAAGTTGATGATCACGAAGGGTGAGTCGAGCGGCGGGATCAGGCGGCCGTAGGACAGCGGAAAATCCGGAATTGCCAGACCGGCACCCAGGTGGCGCATCACGGCGCCGACCAGGATTTGCGCATAGATAACCGCCGTGGTGATCTTCGCGAGCGTGCCCGTCGAGTTCCCGGCTGCAACGCCGCCCGCCTGCTCATATCGACGCTCGAAAACCGGATTGGTAATCGCGGCGATCGTCACGATAAGACAAAAGAAGGCTTGGGCCGTGGCCGCATGCGCAACCGCGATCGCGAGCGGCAGTTCGAGCAGCACCGTGACGCCGCCAAGAATCGCCTGAAAAATCACCAGTCCGACCGCGATCAGCGCCAACTTCCGCACAACCGGACGAGCAGGCGCGCGCCAGGCGGCGATCGCCAGAGCGACCGTCAAGAGTGTGACGGTACCGGCCGCCACGCGATGGCCATACTCGAAGCGGACTCCCCCCTGTAGCTTCGGGATAAGCTTGCCAAAGGCCAGCGGCCAATCCGGAACGGCCAGCGCCGAACCGGTCGAGGTCACCAGACCGCCGACAAAAATCAGGCAGAGCGTCGCCACCGCACAGATCACGGCAAAGCGGTGCAGCGCGGATGAACCGCCCTCGGGATGATCACCTGAAGCATCACGCATCAGGCCGAATTCTAAATAAAACGGGACGGCGCGGCGATGGCCTCGCGCGAATTTTCTGCAGTCGGCGTGTGACGATCGCAGCCCGGACCGCCACCGCTCCGCTGAGCCTGGTTGCATTACCGGGTTATGCACAGTTTCTGCACAATTTATCGACAGGGACCGGAGCATCATGGGCGCTTGGCCATCAATCTCATTTTCGACTAAATCATGAGCGGCCGACCGAGCGACCATCAGGATGGCAATCGAAAGACAGACACTGGCGGAGCTGTTCGAGGCACAGGCGTCGCGCTACACCGCACGGACCTTTCTGCGGCAAAAACGCAACGGTGCATGGCAGAACCTTTCGTGGGCTGACGTCGACGATGCAGTTCAGCGGGTGCGGACCGGCTTGGGCCGCATCGGGCTCGGACGGGGCGATCGGATCGCGATCCTGGCTGAAAACTCGCCCGAATGGGTCATCGTTGATCAGGCGGCGCTCGGTCTCGGCGCTATCGTCGTCCCGATTTATACCACCAGCGGGAGCGACGAGATGCGTCATGTGCTGGCTGACAGCGGCGCCCAGCTCGTCGCGGTCGGCAACGCGGCGCTGATGGCCAAACTGGGCGCGCTTGGTCCCTTGCCAGGCGTGCAGGGTATCCTCGCGATGGACGAACAGGCCGTCCCCAGGGATCTGCATGGAATTCCCGTATGGGCCTTGACCGCGCTCAGGAATCTGCCGCCGATGCCGGCACGGCCCGGAGCGCCGGACGATCTCGCAACCCTCATCTATACGTCGGGCACCACCGGACCCTCCAAGGGCGTGATGCTGTCGCACGGCAATCTGCTGGCGAACTGCGCGGCCAATCAGGCCGCACTCGATCTCAATGAGAACGATTGTGTGTTGTCGTTCCTTCCGATCGCGCACTCCTTCGAGCGTACTGCCGGTTATTACACGGTGATGACGGCGGGCGGCACGATCGCCTATGCGGAAGGGCTGAGCCAGCTCGCCCACAATCTGCTCGAGGTCGAGCCGACGGTGCTGTTGACCGTGCCGCGCCTGCTCGAAACCGTCCATGATCGTATCATGCGGCGGGTCGAGTCGTCGTCGCCGGTGCAGCGGGCCATTTTTCAGCGTGCAGTCGCGGTCGGCAGTCGCGTGGCCGAAGCCCGCCTCGCCGGCCGCCCGGCGCCGCTTCTCGCCCGTCTGCAGATGCCGCTCTACCGCCGGCTCGTCTTCAAGCGGATAAAGGCGGTGTTCGGCTCGCGGCTGCGATACCTGATTTCCGGCGGCGCGCCGCTGCCAAACGAGATCAATCGTTTCCTGGCCGCCGCCGAAGTCCCGATCGTCGAAGGCTACGGACTGACCGAGGCAGCGCCGGTCGTTGCCGTAAACCTGAAAGGCCATACGCGCTTCGGCACGGTCGGGCGGCCGTTGCGCAACGTCGAGGTAAAGCTCGCGGATGACGGCGAGCTACTGGTGCGCGGCCCCAATGTGATGCGCGGATATTGGCGGCGCGACGATGAAACCCGCGAAGCGATCGACGCCGACGGATGGCTGCACACCGGCGATATCGCCAAAATCGACGCCGACGGCTACGTCGCCATCACCGACCGCAAAAAAGAGATTATCGTGCTCTCGGGCGGCAAGAATATCTCACCCGCCAATCTCGAAAGCCGCCTGGCCGCGGATTTTTATATCGCGCAAGCCTGCGTAATTGGCGATCGCCGCAAGCATCTCGTCGTCCTGCTCGTCCCCAACTTCGATCATCTGCGCGAGCATCAGGCCGACGCGCTCGAGCTCGACAGCGCTCCGCCCGAGGCGATCGTGGCCAATCCCAAGGTGCGCGAGTTTTTTCGCCGGCGGCTGCGCGAGTTTAATCGGAGCCTCTCGGACGTTGAAGCGATCGTCGATTTCCGCCTGCTCCCCCATCCCTTCACGCAGGAGAACGGCGAACTGACGCCCACGCTCAAGCTGCGCCGCCGCGTGGTGCAGGAACACTATCGCGAGGCTATCGACTCGCTGTACGGCAACTGAGAGCTGCAGATGCGCGTTATCGCGTGGCGTCCGTCCGGAGCGCATTGTATAAGGAGCGCAGCGCATTTCTGCGGCGAGGAAACCTGATGGATATCGAGGCGAAAACCCCGGCCGACCATATCGAAGGCATCATCAATTACCTCGAATACACCGGGCAACGCCCGGTCAACTATCTCTACGAACCGCCGCCGGGCGTGCCGATGCGGTCCGGCGCGGTCATCAAGCATCGCCTGCCGGTTTATAATGGGCGCCCCATCGCCGACCGATTGACGCTCGACACGGCAGGTTTCGCCCTCCTTCGTCATGAAACCAAAGTCGTGAATTTCTACGACGCCGAAGAGGTCAGACAGGTTTACTATCCGGAAGTTGCGGAACTGGTAAAACGCCATGCCGGGGCGGCTCGCGTGGTGGTCTTTGATCACAATGTCCGCTGCCGCCCGATGGCCAAGGCGGGACTTAACGGCGCGCGCGAGCCGGTAAAGTTCGCGCACAACGATTACACGCTCAAATCGGGACCGCAGCGCGTGCGCGATCTGATGGGCGCTGAAGCTGATGAGCTACTCAGGCATCGGTTTATGGAAATCAATGTCTGGCGGCCGATTCGCGGCCCGGTCGAGGAAACTCCCCTTGCCGTCTGTGACGCGCGCAGCATGAAGCTCGAAGACTTCATCCCGACCGATCTCAAGTATCGCGACCGCACCGGCGAAGTATATTCGTTGAAGTTCAATCCAGCTCACAAGTGGTACTATTTCCCGCGGATGCAGCGCGACGAGGTATTGCTGCTCAAGTGCTACGACTCGGCGGATGACGGACGGGCGCGCTTCACCGGCCATACCGGCTTCGAGGACACCACGAGTTTGCCGGACGCGCCGCCGCGCGAAAGTATCGAGGCGCGGATGCTGGTCTTCTGCGGCCCCTAGAGAAAGCCGCGCCAGCGGCATCGCGGCGCCGTCCGCCGCCGAGCGCCTCGACTGCCTGACGATCTCATCGGGCAGAGAAGACGGTGTCGCCGCCGCGGGCGTCGTCGGTCAAAGCGCTTCTGACGAAGAATCTGCGACGCCAGGCAAGCGCGCCGCGACTTAAATGGGGCGCCGAGCACGAAAAAACGGCCGGCGGGCGTAATGCCCACCGGCCGCTTCTGCTTCAGACCAACGCTAAGCCGTTAACGACTCAGGCGCCGGCGCCGTGACGGAGCAGACGACCCGGGGTCGCGCCCGTGCACTCGCCATCGTGGAAGGTCACTTCGCCGTTGACGAGGATCCAGCGATAGCCGTCGGCCTTCTGCACGCGCCGCCACTCGCCACCGGGCAGGTCGCGCGCGATTTCGATCGGCTTCACCGCCAGCTTGTCGAGGTCATAGACCACGATATCGGCCGGCGCGCCTTCGCGCAGGAAGCCGCGATCCTTGAAGCCCGCGATAAACGCCGGCAGCGCGCTCAGACGCCAGTGGATATCCTCGAGCGTCAGCCAGCCGTACTCGCGGCAATACTTGACGATACCTTCGGTCGGGAAACGGCCAGCGGTCAGGAACTTGGTATGGGCACCGCCGTCGCTCACGCCGAACGGGATCGCCGGATTGTCGATCAGCTCTTTCATCAGGCTCATGTCCTGATTGACCGCCGGCGCGAAGAACTCGGTCTTGAGGTCTTCGGACACGGCCAGATCGAGCATCGTGTCAACCGGGTCCTTGCCGCTCTGGGCCGCGGCCTGGCGCAGCGTCAGGCCTTCGAACTTCTTGTTCTCGGCTTTGGCGCACTCGGTGATAACGATCTGATCAAAGTAGCTGGTGATAAGGCTCTCGCGCGGCATCTGCGCCTTGAGCGCTTCGCGCCGACGCGGATCACCCAGCTTCTCGCGACGTTCGGCAACCGTGCCGGTGGTGGCTTCGCGCCACGCATCGGAGTCATCGAACAGGTTCCAGTCTTCGAAGGTGAACGTGAGGCCGGCATCGGTCGTCACGCCCTGGCCGTAGATGCGCAGGCCTTTCTGACGGCAGCGCTCGAGCCACTTGATGGTGTTGCGATGACGATGGGGATAGCGATCCTGCGTGGCGACCGCCTGGTACATCATCGGACGGCGGCTGATTTCCGCGAGCAGCTCGAAATGCTTGGCATCCTGCTTCGGATCCCAGCTCACCAGCGTGAGCTCCATGTGGCCTTCGCCGCGCTCGCCGAGGACCCGCGCCATCTCAATGCAGGTCTCGTCGTGCATGATGTCGGTGTTCATCGGCGAACCGTCGAAGTCGCGTTGGACTGACGACGGGCCATCGGGCTTTAGCCGCTGCGCCGACCAGCCATGCGCACCCGCATCCATCGCCTCGTGCAGGATACGCCGCATCTCGGCATGCTCGGCATCGGTCGGCATACGGCCGGTCTTCGACTCCTCGATACCCATGACGTAGCCGAGCACCGGGTTCATCGGAACCGTGGGCAGCAGGTTGACGCCCTTCGGCAGCCGATCGAGGGTCTGCATGAACTGCGGATAGGTTTCCCAATCCCACTTCGGCGCCATCGCCGCTTCCATCGCCTTGTATGGGATGGCTTCCGTGCGGACCATCGTGAGCATCGCCCGCTCGCGATCCTTCGGCTTGACCGGCGCGAAGCCGAAACCGCAGTTGCCGATGACCACCGAGGTGATACCGTGCCAACCCGAGAGCGTCAGGTAGGGATCCCAGAAAATCTGCGCGTCGTAATGGGTGTGCAGGTCGATGAAGCCGGGAGCGACAATCAGTCCGTCCGCTTCCAACACCTGCTTGGCCTCGTGCGCCTGGGTACGGCCGATCTTGGCGATCTTGCCGTCCTTGATAGCGATGTCATCGACGAAGCGCGGGGCGCGCGTGCCGTCGATAACCATCCCGTTTTTGATCAGCAGATCATATTCTGCCATCGACAACTCCTCCTGAGAGTTTGCTGCGGTTGGTTCCTCAAAGCCCTTGATTAACGAACATACGTGCGTTTATAAATGAACGTATGTTAGTTTCTACGACGGGACGGGAGCGGCTGTCAAGCTTTTCGCCGGTCACTTTTTCGACAAAAAATCCGCGCCCGTCCACCGCGACGCCCGCGACGTCCGATCATGCGTAAGCCCGGCTCCAAAGGTCTCGAAACCCTGCGCAATCTGCACTCCGCCGCCATTGATCTGCTGGCAGAGCGCAGTTACCAGGGGATGAATCTGCGCCTGCTGGCGAGCAAGCTCGGGATGCAGGCCGGTTCGCTCTACAACTATATCGAGAGCAAGCAGCAGCTCCTCTTCTGGCTGATGAAGGACACCACTGAGAAGCTGCTACACGGTTTCGAGCGCACCATTGCGGAGATCGCCGAGCCGACCGCGCAGATGCGCGAGTTCATCGCGTATCACGTCGCCTACCATATCGAGAATCGCAAGGAATCGAGCGTCCTGCAGACCGAACTGCACTACCTAACCCCGGCCAACTATCGCGCTATCAAACAACTGCAACGCCAGTACACCGACGAGGTCCAGGCGATTATCGAGCGTGGCGCCGCCGCCGGCCTGTTCAAAATTCCCGACGCGCGCATCGCGACGTTTCTGCTGATCCAGATGCTGACCTCGGTAACACAGTGGTACAAGCCGCGCGGCCGGCTGACCGTCGATGAGCTGATCGCGGTCTTCACCGAGCTTAGCTTCGCGATGCTCGGTGCGTCGCCGGCGCAGCTTTCGGCGGGCGCCACCAGGATCGCCGCCGGCATCCATAAAGCCGTCAACGGACCGGACGGCGCGGCGGACACGGTGACCCATTCGCTCGACCTCGGCAGCCACGTCCTGCATATCTCGGTCGCACGCCAGCCCAAAGCGCGCAAAACGGCAGATCTCAACTCGCCCGACGGCGACGAACCCGCCCTGGCAACAGACTAATCCACGTTTCCTGGCCGTCAGCGCTTCGGCGCAAGCACCCTGCTTAGCAATCAACCCTTCGGGGTAATCGGCCGATTGCGGCAATCAGCCCTTGGTCGCGCCGGCCTCGAGCTCGACGCCGCAGGGCACGAGGATACGCACCACGGCGTTGTAGAACGCGACATTCATCACCAGCTCCATGATGCGCTGGTGATCGAGGAAGCCGCGCAGGGCGTCGAAGGTGGTTTCGCTGACGGCCACGTTGCGCGTCGCTTCCTCGGCATAGCGCATCACGGCGCGCTCTTCGGCATTGAATGCCGGCGAAGCGGCATAATCGGCGAGCTGCTCCAACTGATCGCGCCGCACGCCGACCCGCAGCGCGATGTTCCAATGATGCACGAATTCATACTCCGCGCCGGTCAGACGCCCGACCGTCATCAGCGCAAGCTCGCGCAGTTTCGGATCGAGCCGGGTGCCGTTGCGCAGTTCGTCGGCGAGCGCGACGAAGCGGCGCAGCAGGTTGGGCGCGTGCGCGACCGTGCGATGGATATGGCCGGGCTCGGCGCCGCGACTCTTGACGAACGCGTCCCACACATCGCGGTCGGTCTCGGCCAGATCGTTGCGGGTCAGATACGGCAGTCGTGCAGCCATCAGTGTTTCCTCTACTCGGACGTGCGCGCGCGGCTGCCGAACCCGAATAGGACCTGCGCCACGCGGCGGATTTGGATTTCCTCGGCCCCTTCGGTGATGCGGTAGCGTCGATGATGCCGATAGATGTGCTCGAAGGGTTTATGCCGCGAGTAGCCGATCCCGCCATGCACCTGCATCGCGCGATCGGCGGCCTCGCAGACCAGCCGGTTCGCCCGGTAGTTGCACATCGAAACCTTGTCCGAGAGCCGAATCGCGACTTCGGGCTTCGACATCTGATCCATCTGCCAGGCCGTTTTGTAGATCAGGTTGCGCACCATCTCGGCCTCGGTATGCAGTTCGACCAGCGGCCATTGGATCGCCTGATTGGTCGCGAGCGCGCGCCCGAAGGGCTTGCGCTCGTTGGCGTACCTGACCGCCTCATTGATGCAGTATTGCGCCGCACCGAGCGACGACGCCGCCTGACGAATCCGGTTCTCGTGAACGAAATGCTGGGCCACGGCGAGCCCGTCTTCAGGATCACCGAGGATCGCATCGGCCGGCACATAGACGTCTTTCAGCGAGATCCGCGGATGATCGGTCGGCATGTTGAAGGTCCAGAGAAACTCTTCGATTTTGAAGCCGTCGCTCTTGACCGGCACGATAAAGCAGGTGATGCCTTTGGCGCCGCCGTCGCGCCCGCTGGTGCGTGCGAACACCAGGTCGTGGGTCGCCACGTGCAATCCCGTATTCCAGATCTTGGACCCGCTGATCCGCCATCCGTCACCATCGCGCACCCCGCGCGTTTCCATCCAGGTGGCATCCGAGCCGTGCTCCGGCTCGGTCAGGCCGAAAGCGATATTGATCGAACCGTCGAGGATCCCCGGGATGAACTTCTGCTTCTGCTCGGGCGTGCCGAAGTCGCGGAACATCAGGACGATGGGTAGGTTTGCGACGATCGAGCTTTCATTCTGGAGATCGTTATGGAGCCCGAGGCCCTTGGCCGCGAGATGCTCGCGAATTATCGCCATCGCGAGGTTCGAGCCGTCCTTCCCGCCGAATTCCCGCGGCAGCGCGAAGCGCCAATGGCCGGCGCGGTCGGCGCGCCGGCGCATCTCGGCCAGCAGCGCCTCCCATTCGTGACGCGGCAAGCCGCCGCGCTCGAAATCGGTGCGCGCCCATTCCCGCCGATGGTCGAAGAAGCGGATATTATCGTTCTCGCGTTCGAGCGGCTTTATCTCGCGCTCGATGAAATCGTCGAGCTCCGCGAGATAGGCCGTGATCTCTGCCGGGATCTCAAAATCCATCGTGGCGTCCCTACTTGATCGCGACCGCGTTGGGCGGCGAGGCGATACCGCCGGTCAGGTGCAGCGGCACCGACACCAGCATGAATTCATACCGTCCGTCTTCGGCGCAGTCGTCGGCGAGCTTGTCGAGCACGAACTGCTCACCGAGCGGCAGGCCGAGCAGCGACAGCGTGCGATAGTGCAGCGCGCCGTTATCGCGGAAGTCCCAGGGCCACGGCTCGACGGCCGGACAGTCGGTGCCGATCGCGGCGACGCAATTGTCCCACAGCCAGCCAACCATCTCGCGGCTGTCATCGACGCCGCAGGCGGTCAGCTTGTCGATCGGCGCCATCGCGCGTTTCTCTTCGGGCGTGGTTTTCAGATAGGCGCCCATCCAGCCGGTGCGGACGAGCAGGATCGCACCCGGCTTGAGCTCCGTGTTCTGCGCCTTGAGAGCGTTCTTCAGATCATCGAGCGAGTATTTCTCGGTCTTGAGCGGGTTCAGCGGCCGGCCCTGCTTTTCCCGATAGCGGCAGACGTCGATAAGAACGCCGCGGCCGACGAAGCGGTCGGCCCAGTTATGCACCCCGAGCTTGTTGCTCTGCTTTATCTGATCGTTGGTCACGCCGTTATAGAACGCTTTGGCTGTCGGATTGCCGACATGGCCGAGACCGTCCCACTGGCTGCCCTCCTGCGTATTGTAGGAGTTCAGCAGGTCGTCATAGCCGAGCAGACCCAAATCCTCGAAGCTTTTCTTGATATGCTCGACCGGCTCGCGGCCAAAGAGCGGCGGCGAGGCATAGTTGAGCGGCGTATCGAGGCGAAAGACCTTGCCTTTGCGCACCAGGCGAGCGGCTTCGACGATGCCCTCGGGGGTCAGGAAATTTACGCACCCGACCTCGTCGTCATCGCCGAACACGCCCCAGTTTGAATCCTCCGGCGCGTTTTTGCGTACCGGCAATTGGGCGAACTTGGGAATTTTTGCAAAATCGATTTTGGCCATGATTATCCCTCACGCGGCGCAACTGCCGCACCGACTGAGCCGTCCTTCAGTTGTCGGTAGGTTCCGCGTAAGAACGCCACGCGCGCGATTGGATTGTCAAGCCGGAGTTCAGCGCATCAGCGATCGCCGCTATTCTGATTCGCGTGCGGCGGTCGGATCCGCGGAAACGAGGAGCAATGGGTAACGGGAATGGTCGACCTGCAGTCGGCGCGGCAGCGCCCGCGGGATGCCTGCTACAACTCGTCGCACTGGGCTTGCTCGCAGTGCTCACCGCTACCGTCGTGGCCTGCGGCAAAGGGATCTTTCCCGGCGCCAGTTCGAGTTCGGGCTCCTCGGGCGGCGGTGGCGGTTCGGGTATCGCACGGTCCGTCTATGTTTCGAATTTCGCGACCGGGAAGCTCTCGGCGCTGAGCCTCAATACCTCGACGGGCGCGCTGCAGAACCCCGTGCAGATCGGTGCCGGCGCCGCCAAGGGACCGCTCGGTCTCGCGACCCTGTTCACCACCGCCCTCTACGCCGCGAATGCGGCCGATAATGAAATCCACGTCTATAGCCTCAGCACCAACGGCAACCTGAGCTCGCTGGGCACGATCGCGGCGGGAACGGCGCCGCAGGCGGTCGCCGTCACCACCAGCGGCAATTACGCTTACGCCGCCAACAAGAGCAGCGCCTCGATTTCCCAGTACGTGATTGACACCAGCACGGGCGCGCTGACCAGCAACGGTTCAACCAACAGCGGGCCCCTCGTAACCCCGATAAGCCTCGTCGCGACCGATTTCTTCGTCTATGTCACCGACCTCAACGGCGGCGCCGGCGTGGTCTGGACCTACTCGATAAGCTCACTCGACGGCACCCTGCTGGCCGGACCGTCGGCAACCCCGAGTCTCGGCGGCGCGATCGGATCGCCCGCGGTGCCCGGCCAGCTGGTGCTCGATTCGACCGGAACCTTCGTTTTCGTCGGCGATGCCTCGGGCAATATCGCAAGCTTCGAGGCTTCCGGGACGACGCTGGCGTTTCTCGCCAAAACCGCGACCGGCGCCGGCACCAATGTCGCTCCGGCGGGATTGGCCTTCGCCTCGGATATCGGTGGCAACGACTATCTCTACTGCGCCAATCCGTCGGCGAACTCGATTTCGGTCCTGCTGTGGAACCCGACGACGCTCAGCCTGACCGCGTCCAGTATCACCACGAGCGCCGCGCTCAGCAGTCCGACTGGCGTCGCGCTCAGCACTTCGACCGGCACCGACTATCTCTACGTAACCAATGCCGGCAACGGCACGGTCACCCAGTTCACGATCAATACTGCGAACGGCGCGCTGACCGAGACCAACACCTTCGCGATTCAAAGTCCCGCGAACAGCGCGAGCCAGCCGATGACTATACTGATAAACGAGTAAACGCCCGACGGCGCGGGCGCGACACCGGGCGCAATCCCCTGCCGCCGGGCGCGTGATCGCTCAGTGCGTCGAAGGCGATTGCCCGACGGTCGCGTCGGGCGCCGGGACCGTCGCGGCGCGCGATGGCGGACGCGGTTCGCCGTTGCGCCGCACCTGGAGCAACATCTCCCGCAGCTTCGTCGGATTTACCGGTTTCTTGAAGATGGCGCCGGTCAGCCCCTCGACCCGACTGCGCTTGATGATGTGATCCTTGTCGTAATAGTAGGCCGTCATCAGGATGACCGGCAGCTTGGGCATTTCCTCTTTGACCCGCATGTAGAAGTCGTGCCCGTCCATTTCGGGCATCACGACGTCGGAAATAACCGCGTCAATCTTGACATTGCGCAGGATCCCGAGGGCGGCGCTGGGACGTTCCGCCGTATGCACGATGCATCGTTCGGCTCTTAAGATCTCGGCCAGCGAGTTGAGCACCGTGGCATCGTCATCGAGCACGAGGATCACCATCCCGGCGAGCGGCCAGTCGGCACAGCGCGCGGCGCTGCCGTTGGCGGTCTCGCGAGCCGCCGGTTTGCCGTTCCTGTCGGCCTCGCCGCGCGGTTCGCGCGGCGTGAGGTCGGCCATCTTGCGACCTTGCAGGTAGTCGCGCGTCTCGTAGGTACCGCGCCGGGCCATCTCGTCGAGCCGCCGGACGATCGCCTGGACCCGCTCGAGACCGCTGCGGATACAGGCGAGATGCTCGCTCTCGGTGACCATCTCGGCAGGCGACAGATGGGCCTCGCAGGAGCGCGTGAGCAGTTCGAGGTTATTGGTAATTGCTTCCAGCGGATTGTTGATCTCGTGAGCCAGACTGACGGCGATCTCACCCGCCGTGGCGAGCTGTTCGCGACGGCGCATCTGGCGGATATCGCGGGCGAAACCGATCGAGCCGACCTCGCAGTCGGCTTCGTCGTAAATCAATGAACCCGAGATCGCGATCGGGATAAGTTGACCATCCTTGTCGCGCAGTACCGTCTCGAAGTTCGCGATACGACCGTGGTCGGGCGACTGCCGCATCGCGCCCATCACGCGCCGTGCCTCGGCTTCCGACGGATAGAGCCGCGTCACGTGCTGGCCGATGATTTCTTCAGGAGCAAAGCGCAGGTTCTTACGCGCCCCATCGTTGTAGTAGATTACGATGCCGCGGCGATCGACGGCGATGACGATATCCGGCGAGCTTTCGATGAGCCGACGCAGATAGTTGTGATCGAGCGTTAACATCGGGACTTAAGTCTCCCTTGCGATGCGGTCTGCGCGCGGTGCCTTGTTACAAGGTCGCAGCCTCTCGCCCCAACCTCGGTTGCCTGCGCCGGAATCGCCCGCAGCCCTGATTCCGTCCGCACCCCCTGACGCAAGCCCCATGGGCCCAGCCTAGCCCCATCCCAAGGCGGTCGGCAAGCACCACCCTTACCCTGCTCAAGCACGTCCGCAACGGCAGTTTCGCGCCGATTATGCCCGGCTTTTCTCAGGGAGCGACAAGCCTGGCGGAGGCTTGCGACGTATCGATCAGGTTAGGCGGTATAGAACGAAAGGGTATGGAATGAAAAGGGTATGGCGTGAGAGATCGATCGGCGCGCCGCTCTTCGCGGTCGCCACGGTCGCAACCGGCAGGGTGAGGGCCTCGGCGCGCGAGCGATCGCGGCATGACCCGCAAGAGGATTCCGCCGGTGGCTGCGGCACTAACGTGTTGCTATGCCTTCGAGCTTCTCCCTACAATCAATCGGGGAGATTTAACTAGATGGCAGCACCGCTGACCTTCAACGCCTTTCCCAGCAGCGATCACGTCCTGTCGAGTGCCGAGAACTTCGTCGTCTACGTCCTGCTCGAAGCTGTCGCGGGCGGCGCCGCCGGCGCGAGCGGCGCGCGACTGCCGCTCAACCTGGGCGTCGTGCTCGATCGCTCGGGCTCGATGTACGACGAACGACGGCTCGAATTCGTCATCGAGGCGGTCAAGTTCCTCGCCGACAATGCCGCCCCCGACGACAAGATTGCCGTCGTTGCCTTCGCCGACAGCGCGCGCGTGATTATCCAACCCGACCAGATCCATGATCGCGCGGCGGTGCGGCGTGCGCTCGATGATATCGATTTGCTGGAGATCGGCGGCGGCACCCAGATGGCGCTTGGGATGCGGGCGGCTATCGACGAAGTCAAAAAAAACCTCGCGCCGACGCGGCTTAATCGGGTCCTCGTTCTGACCGACGGGCAGACCTACGAAGAGACCGCGTGCCTCGACCTCGCCGCGCAGAATCGCGACCAGATGTCGTTTTCGGCCATGGGCGTCGGCGTTGAATTCAATGAAAAACTGCTGATGCGGATCGCCCAGGATTCGCACGGCAAATATCACTTTATCGGCGATCCGGCGGAGATTCCGGGAATTTTCGAAGACGAGCTCGAAGGCCTGCGGGCGGTTTCGCTCCGCAACGGACGCATCGACCTGACGCTCTCCCAGGGAGTACAGATTCGCGAGGCTTTCCGCGCGAGTCCCGAAATCTATCCGCTCGGCACCCCGCTGCTCGAAGATCGCAAGGCAACCTACGAGATGGGTGACCTTGAAGCGGGCGTGCCAGCTTCGGTGCTGCTGACCCTGGTACTGCCGCCGCGCCGACCCGGCCCGGTGCGTATCGCCCAGTCAACCTTCCGCTACGAGGTCCCGGGCGGCAGCGAAGGTGCGTCCAGTATCGAGGTAACCGTCGAATACACGCTCGATCGCGCGCTGACCAGCCGGCGCAACGGTCGCGTCATGAACCTGGTCGACCAGGTCTCGATCGCCAAGCTGCAGGCCAAAGCGGAAGAAGAGCTGAAGATGGGCAACGTCGATCGCGCGACACGGCTGCTCGGCAACGCGATCCAGGGCACTCAGCGCTTAGGGAATGTCAAGGCGACACAGGCGCTTGCCGGCCTGATGGATCAGGTCAAAAAGACGCAGACGCTCCAGACCAAGGCGGCTAAGACCACGCTCCTGCAGGCTCAGGCCGTGGTTCGAAAGACCCAGATGCTCGACCCGGAGGCATTGAAGGAATTGCAGAAGGGCGGATAAGCTGAAACTTTATGACTCTCAGCGCGTCAAAATGCCTACCCTTTGAGGTACTTTAGACCGACATGATCAAATGCAGCGAATGCGGCTACGATAACATGGATGGGCTGGACTATTGCGACGGCTGCGGAGCCAAGTTGCAGACCACTCCCGCCGCCGGCGAGACTCACGCCGCCGAGCCCGCGGCGCCCGCGGCCGAAGCGTCGCCCCCAGCCGGCGAACCTGCGGTCGCTCAGGAAGTGACGCCGCCGAGCGCCTCATCCAGCGTCGCCGCCGCAGCGGCCGAATCCGAAGCGGCGCCGGCGCCTGAACCCTCACGCGCGCCAACCGGCGAGATCAAGCCGGCGGTGCAACCAACACCCGCGCCAGCACCGAGCGCTGTGCCCTTCAAGGCCAAGCTCTCGATCATTCGCGGCTCGGAGCGTCGCGGCCACGAATTTGAACTGGAAGCCGGCAACAACCTGATCGGCCGATGGGACCCGGAGACCGGCGCCTTTCCCGAGGTTGACCTCGACGCCGACGATCCCGAGGCCAAAATCTCGCGCAAGCACGCGCTCATCAGGATCGAAGGCGGCAAAATAACCCTCGAGGATATCGGCAGTCTCAACGGCACCTATGTCAACCGGCAGCCGCGGCTGCAACCGGGCAGCCCGGTGGATCTGAAGGACGGCGACGAAATAATCATCGGCAAGACCTTCTTGAAGCTCACGGTCAGCCCGATTTCCTAGTGCCTCGCCGGCGGCAGGCTCCGCACGCCGCCTGCCCGCCGGAGAGATCCTCAAGTATTGGTAGTAATGAACCCGGGTGAGCCGCTTCCACTCGCGCATCTGCTTGATCGGCGCTACCGCATCCACAAGATTCTTGGCCAGGGCGGGATGGGACGGGTTTATCTGGCCAACGATACGCGTCTGGCCAACCGCCCGGTAGCCGTCAAAGAGATGGTGCTCGGCGACGGCCTGCAGGAACAGAAGGCGATCGCTGATTTCAAGCGGGAAGCCAGCGTACTCGCTGGTCTCTCCCATCCGAGTATCCCGCAAATAATCGATTTTTTTGCCGAGCGCGGCCGTCATTACCTGGTGATGGAGTATGTCGCCGGCGGCGACCTGCAGCAGCGGCTCGACCAGATGGGGCCGCGGGCGCGACTCGCCGAAAGCCAGGTGCTGCGATGGTCGCGCCAGATTCTCGAAGTTCTGCAGTTCCTCCATGCGCAAAAGCCGCCGCTCGTGTATCGCGACCTCAAACCCGCCAACATCATGATCGACAACCACGGCCGCGCAATGCTGATCGATTTTGGTATCGCCCGTTTTCTGCCGCCGGGCGGTCGCGGCACGCAGATTGGTTCGGTCGGCTATGCGCCACCCGAGCAGTACCTCGGCCAGATGGAGCCGCGCTCTGATCTCTACGGGCTGGCGGCGACGATGCATCATCTGCTGACCGGGCGCGACCCGCAACTCGAACCGCCCTTCAGCTTCCCGCCCGTGCGCGATCTCGCTCCCGAGGTTTCGCCCGCGACCGCCAACGTCATCGCACGGGCGCTTGACAAGGAGATAGATAAGCGCCCGCGCTCGGCTCGGGAGATGCTCGATATGCTGCCGCCGGCTGACGGCCCCGAAGCGGGACAGACGCTTCGCACGCCGAGCATGCAGCCGACCGTTTTCCTCACCCAGCCGGCGGTTGCAGCGCGTATCTCAGCGGCGCCCG
Organism: Pseudomonadota bacterium; assembly: GCA_021325355.1. Taxonomy (GTDB): domain Bacteria; phylum Desulfobacterota; class Binatia; order Binatales; family Binataceae; genus JAJPHI01. The sequence continues at coordinate 82,938 of JAJPHI010000014.1, read as the reverse complement.
CGCCCGCCAACGGACGCAATGAGGCGACGGCCAAAACCCCGCGCCGGCTGCCGCCACCGCCTGCGCCATCACCGGCTGCGCCGCCATCGCCGCGCGTCTCCGCGACCGCGAAAACCCGCGACCTCGGTACGACACACAAAGCCGTCGCCCGCTCCGGACGCATCGTTACGGCAGGGAGCGCGAAGAGCGCGCCACCCCGGCAACTGTCGCTGCTCAATCGCGAACCAAAGCCGACTGCGCCGCCTAACGGTGCGGCCAACGGCAGCGTCGCCCGCCCGGCCAGTCCTTCGCCCGTGTCCGCGGCGGGCGCGTGGCTCGTCGCGCATGGCACCGGGCTCCGCTTCGACCTGACCGGTAATCGCATGATTCTGGGGCGGGCACTTGACGGCCGGATCGGCGAGATCGACATCGACCTGTCGCGTCTACCGCGCGGCAGCGATCGCATTTCGACGCGCCATGCCGAAATAATCCGCCACGGGACCGACTATTTTGTGCGCGACCTCGGTAGTTTGAACGGCACCTTCATCGCCGGTCGCGGGCGGCTCGCGCGCGACCAGTTGTTCAAGCTTCGTGATCGGGACGAACTGGTGCTGGGCGGCGCCAAGCTCGAGTTTCGGAAGGCCTGAATATGATTCGATGTCCCGAATGCGGGCAGGAGGCGCCGGACGACGCCAGGTTCTGTGACCGCTGTGGTCAGGGGCTGACGGCGGGCGCACGGCCGGTGGCCACGGTCGAACCGTTGCCGCCCGGAACCGAGCTTGCCGGCGCGTATCGGATCGTCGAACTGCTGGGCCGCACCTCCGAGGAGAATCGCTATCGCGCCGAAGTCATCGGCGTTATCGGGGAATTCCGCGAGCTGCGCGAGCGCCTCGCCTCCTCGCCCGCAGCGCTCGATGAAGCGGCTGGCGCAAAGCCCGAAGAAGCGCCCACCCTTGCGGATCCGTCCAGTTCGACGGCGAAGACGGCCGAATTGCATCTGCGTGAGCAGGCTGTGACAGCCAACGGCGCGGCTGAGACCGCGACGCCGCGAGGCGATGGCGACGCACCGGCTACCGCCGCCGCTCCATCGGACGAAGGCGCAGTCGTGCTGTCGGTCGAGGCTGCGGCCGACGCCGACGAAGCTCCCGCGCACGCCCTCGAAAGTCCCGGCGCAACCGAGAATCGCGCTGCCGAGGCGGTCGAGTCCGTGGAGCGCGCGCCCGAGCCGATGCCGGCGGAGGACCTGGGCGACGTCTTCGGGCGCGTGATGGCGTTATCACTCACGCTGAACCATCCCGCTATCCGCCGGGCCGAAAAGGGCTTCGCTACCGGGGGTCGGGTCTATCTCGTCTATCCCAGCTCGCATCTGGAAACGCTCGCGCAGCGGCTGACTGCTCGTCCGCTGGCCGAGGCCGAGGCTCTCGCGCTGGGGATCCAGCTCTGTCAGGTCGTCGCCTATTTCCATCGCCATGCCCTGCGCGTCAACGACCTATGTCCTGAATCCGTCGCGTTCGACGATAACGGTCGCCTGCAATTGACCGGGCTGGACTATGTCAGCAATGACAACGAGCTGCAGGAGTTGCCCATCTTCAATGACGGCTATACCGCGCCGGAAGTCTATCGCGCCAGGCGTGTGACCAAAAGCGCCGATATTTTTGCGATCGGCGCCCTGCTTTACACCTGCCTCACCGGCGAGCGGCTCGAGGCGGAAAGCTGGCGCGAAGAGGCTGGCCCCGTGCGCTTCTATCCGCCCCATGTCCTGACCCCTGCGCTGGAACAGCTAATCCGGCGCGCCATTCGCTTCGAACCGGAGGCGCGCTTCAGTAACGTGGATGAACTCAAGGCCGAGCTGGTGAAGCTCGCAGGAACCGTCGCGATCCGCGCCGCCGCGCTGACCGATGTCGGAATGGTGCGGGCACTGAATGAGGACTCAGTGCTGGCCCTGGAATTGCGCCAGCAATCGCTCGTCCGTCCGGAGACCAGCCTGCTCTACGTCGTGGCGGACGGGATGGGCGGCGCCGAGGCTGGCGAAGTGGCGAGCGCTATCGCCGTCGATGCGATCCGCGCCTACGTTGACCATCACTTGGCCGCTGGACCCGACGCCCAACTGCCGGACCTTCTGAGGGAAGCTCTGGAAGAGGCCAACCGCAAGGTCCTCGAATACGCCGCCGCCCATCCGGAAGCCCGCGGATTGGGATCGACGGCGGTTGCCGCATTGCTGGCGCCACCCGAGGCCGCGATCGCCTGGGTCGGCGATAGCCGCGCCTACCAGTGGCGCGACGGTGAGCTGCGGCAGTTGAGCAAGGACCATTCGCTGGTTCAGCGCCTGATTGAAATCGGACAGATCACCCCGGAAGAAGCACGTCATCACGAGCACAAAAACGTCATCACGCGCTCCTTGGGCGCGCGCACCAGCGGACCCGCGGGAGCGGAAGCCCTGCCGCAGTTCCGTTTGAAGCGCGGCGATCGTATCCTGCTGTGCAGCGACGGTCTGACGGCGCACGTTGAGGACGAGCGTATCGCGGCGATCCTCGAGCGCAATCGCGAGCCGCACGCTGCGGCGCGTGAGTTGATTACCGCAGCGAACGCCGGGGGCGGAACTGATAATATTTCAGTCGTGGTTATTTTTGCAGATTAGCAAGGCCCATGGCTGACCCGCCGAAAGCTTCCGACACCGGGCCTGGGACCTCCGGCTCGTTGCCCGGACCGCTCGCCCCGGGTGTCATCCTGCAAAATCGCTACCGCATCGAGCGCCTGCTGGGCGGCGGCGGGATGGGGATGGTCTATCTCGCCCACGATCAGCGGCTCTCGAATCGGCCGTGCGCGATCAAGGAAATGGTGGATCATTTCATCGATCCCCAACAGCGGATCGAGGCCAACGAATACTTCGCGCGCGAGGCCGATACCCTCGCTCAGCTCAAGCACGCCGCCATCCCGGCTATCACCGACCGTTTCGACGATCAGAACCGCCACTACCTCGTCATGGAGTATGTCGAGGGCCGCAACCTCGAGGAGGAGCTGGCGGAGCGTGGCGCTCCGTTGCCCGAAGGCCTCGTAATCGACGTCGCGCGTCAACTTTGCGACGTTCTGGCCTATCTGCACGGGCTCAGTCCGCCGGTTATCTACCGCGATATGAAGCCGTCGAACGTGATGCTGACGGCGAGCGGTCGCGTCGTGCTGGTCGATTTCGGCATCGCCCGATTGTTCAAGGCACAGCGCAAGGGCACGATGATCGGCACCCTGGGTTTTGCGCCACCCGAGCAGTACCAGGGCGTCGCGGACCCGCGCAGCGATATCTATTCACTCGGCGCCACCCTGCATTACGTGCTCACCGGACGCGATCCGGAAAAGTTCCCGCCCTTCAGCTTCCCGCCCGTGCGCGAGGTGCGGCCCAACGTTTCGCGCAATCTGGCCGGCGCGATTGATCGGGCGCTGGCCTACGACATGAGCGGCCGGCCGGCGACGATCAACGACTTCCGCGACATGATGCTATACGGGACGGGCCTGGATGCGGCGGTCGGTATCGGCGCCAGGCAAAAGACCGGCGGCCTGAGTCTCCCGCCGACGGCTACCCTGCCGATGGCGGAGCCGGTCAGCCTTCCGCCGCCGCGACGCCGCAGGTCCAGGCGTCGGCGCCTCGTGACTCTGCTGACGCTGGTCGTCGTGCTCGGCGGCGCGGCCTTCGGCGCAACCTATATCTACCAGGACCCGCAGCTCCAGACCGAGCTCGGCATCAAACCGTGGATCGATAATCTACCCTGGAAGCACCAGGAGCTGGTCGCCGAAGCGGAAAGGCATCCGCTCGACTTCGAACAGTTGACCGTGGCGCTTTCGAGCCGCTCCGGCGAGCCGCTGGGCCCTCCGCGCGCCAGTTTTACGGATATCGAATTACTGACCAACAAGTATATAAAGTGGGACGCGACCTTCAAAAACGATCTCGCTGGCCTCGCCAGTCAGAACGGTCACGTCGAGGCGCGCTTCTATAATCCGACCGGGGTGCAGATCGCATCGAGCAGCGACGACCGCTTCATCGCACCTTCGCAGAGCATGGTCGATTTCGGCGGCGTAGCCCTGATCGACAACAGCGACGCGATCACGCCGGGGCCCTACCGGGTGGCGCTCTATTCGGGCGACAATCTGCTCGGCCAGGCGCAGTTCTCGGTCAGCGAGGATCTCGCCGCCAAGGAAGCGGCGGCGAAAGCCCGGGCCGAAGCCGACGCCGCGGCGGCTGCAGCGAGCGCGGCGGCAGCGAAAAAGTCCGAAGAGGATCGGCGGCTGGCGATCCTGCAGGAGCGCATGCGCGACCCGCTCCATCTCGAACGCATCGAATTCCTCAACACGACCAAGGACGGCACGGTAATCTCCGGACCGAGCGATCATTTCGCCGTCTCGAAGGTGCTCTTCGTCGCCTGGCGCACCGTTTTCCAGAACCGCCTTTTTGGTTTGAGTCCCAATCAGTACCGCGTCGATGCCTCCTACATCGCTCCTGACGGGACGCCGCTCGGCGCGGTTCATGACGTGCGCGCGATCGCGCCTACCGACCAGCAGGCGGTGTTCAGCGGACGCGTCGGTAACTCCGCCGGCGGCGCATTTCTGCCGGGCTTGTACACTGTCAATTTCTACCTTAATGGGCAGTATCTGACGCAGAAGAAATTTCGCGTCATCGCCGATACCGGCGCGCCCTACAGCGGCACCAGCAGCTACAGTTCAGCCGGCGGAGGCTATGGCGGCGGCTACAGCAGCAGCAGCTTTGGTGGCGCGAGCGGACCCGCCTTGCCGACCGATTTGCCCACCCTCGCGACCGGCACCATTGAAGGTATCGGCGGCCATCCGAGCGCCGGTCTCGAACTGCGCCTGAGGCCTCAGCCGAACGGTTTCCTGCACGGTGAGATGGTAGTCGAGATCGCCGGCTACGGGACGACGCCGATCGAGGGCTTTGTCCGCGGCGACAGCGTCAATTTCACGGTACTCTACGGGGCCCAGACGTACGCCTTCAAAGGTCATCAGAACGGCGATACCCTCAGCGGCACGTTCGAGGCGATGCCGCTCGGCGAGAGCGGCACCTGGACTGCTCAAGCCAACTGAACCTGTTCGCGACTCAAGGAGAGAGAGGATGACGCCGACCGAACAAAAGCAGCGCGCACGCCGGTTTCTGGAAAACTTCAACGACGCTGATCCACAGGTCTTCGCCGATCTGATCACCGAAGACTTTACCTTCGAGATCGTTTCGGGCCTGAAGGAATTCCCGCCGATTCGGGGACGCGACAATTTCGCCCGGGGCGAAAGCGATGCGCTCAAGCGGCTGTTTCCCAACGGTCTCAAGCTGCGGCTTCAAACGATCATCTGCGAGGGCCCGCACGTCGTGGCGCTAGGCGAGGCCGATACGGTCGCGGCAGGCGACCGCCGTTACCATCAGCGCTATGCCTTCTATCTGCGCTTCGCGGGCGACCTTATCGCCGAGGGCCGCGAATATAACGACACCAATCTGGTGCGGGAAGTGTTTCTGACGTGACGGAGCCGTTGAGCGCGAGCTGTCCCTGACGCCTCGACGTTTCATGCACCCCGCGCGTAACCGCGAGCTTGACCGGGGAATGATGAACGCCCTGAGCTGGCGGCCTATGATAGATCAACCAATCGAATCATGAACGTTTCGCGAGAAAAGCTGGTGTTTTACGTCGCCGCAGGCGCCCTCGGTGGACTTGGCGCCTGGGCTGCGGCCGAGCCGTTCCTGGGTATCCAGTCGGTGTATCTGCGCGACCTCCTGCTGGGCGCGATCATCGGGCTCTTTATCGCGGCGTTTCTGGCGTCGATCGAAGCCCTTAGCGTCAGTCAGTGGAAGGCGGCTGCGCGCGGCGCCCAGTTCGGCATCATTATCGGTGCGCTGGGCGGCACTATCGGCCTGCTGGTCGGCGAATTGACCTTCGATATCCTGCCCGGACTCACCGGCCGCGTACTCGGATGGTCGGTGCTCGGGTTGCTGGTCGGCCTTGGGGTGGGATGGGCCACGCGCTCGACCGCGCGCCGCCGCAACGGGGCGATTGGCGGACTGCTCGGCGGCGCCGCCGGCGGCTTCTGCTACCAGGTCGTCACCACCGTGTTTCCGCAGGCCTATGGACGAGCTATCGCCATCGTTATCCTGGGCGCGCTCATCGGTTTCTTCATCGGTCTTGTCGGTGAGCTGCTGAAGCGCGGATGGCTGATGGTGATTCGCAGTCAAAGCCGCAATGCCCGCGAAGGACGGGAATATCCCCTCGCCAAGCAGGTGACGGTTATCGGTCGGGCCGAGGAGAGCGACATCGGTCTCTTTGGCGATCAAACAGTACTGGCCCGTCATGCTATCGTGCGCAATGAGGGTCGCGATTTCTATGTCAGCCCGAGCAGCGGCGCCCAGGTCCTGGTCAATCGGCGACCGGTCGTCGGTCGTCAGGTGTTGAAGAGTGGGGATCGGATCGAAGTCGGCGGTACGCTGTTCCTTTTTCGCGAGCGGCAGTCCGCGCAGGGCTGAGCGACCGCGGCGGGCAATAGCAGCGCTGCTCGCCGCGCTGATCATCCTCGCCGGATGCGCCACCGGCCAATCGCACGACGAGACGAAGCTGCCCGCCACCTCGATCGAGGACGTGGTCTATTACCCCTTCCAGGTTAAGGGCTACCAGAACACCTATCCGGAGCGGCGCGTCAGCGTAATCCCGGTAGTCGACGCGCGCGACGCCAAATCACTCGAAGGCGAGGCCGCTCCCCCGCCCGGCCATTCGCTGATTGGCGTCACGCTCGACCAGCAAGGCAGGGTCGTCGAGCGGCTGTATGGTCCGCCGCTCGATGCGCTCACCCAGGATGCGATCGTGCGGTCGGCGAGCGAAGCCGGGATGAAAGCGGCGACCTCGCCGCTCGCATTGAAGGCGGCGCTGGCCGCGCCGACGGCGGATTATGTGGTAGCGGCAAGGATCACCCATTTCTGGGTTACCCGCGATCACCTCGCGGATACGCGCTTCGGACCCGGCGCCTGGCGCACGCAGGCCCGGGTCAACCTCGACGTGGCCATCTACAAGCCGCCGTTTGATGTCGCGTTCTGGCAGGGGCAATCGGAGGGCAGCTTCGTCGATCCGCCCTCCCTGATCGGCGCCGGGGCGCTCGACGACGCGGTCACGCTCTACGACCATCCCGGCGAGGACCTGTCAGTGGCGTTTACGCGCGCCGTCGCCGGCATCTTCAAGCGTGACGACCTGCGTACGTTGATTTCCGAAGACACCCTCCCGGGACGTTAGTCGAAGGCGTTTTCGCCGGTGATGTCCCGGCCGAGGATCAGCGTCTGCACGTCAAAGGTTCCTTCATAGGTATTGACGGTCTCGAGGTTCAACATGTGGCGGATAATCGGATACTCGTTGACGATACCGTTGGCGCCAAGCATATCGCGGGCCGTGCGCGCAATCTTGAGCGCCGCATTAACATTGTTCCGTTTCGCGAACGAAACCTGCTCCGGTCGCATCGTTCCGGCGTCTTTGAGTTGACCGAGGCGCAGGCAGATCATCTGGGCCTTGGTGATTTCAGTCAGCATATTCACCAGTTTCCGCTGCACCATTTGATAGCCGGCCAACGGGCGCGAGAATTGTTTGCGCGACTTGACGTAATCCAGCGCGCATAGATAACAGGTACGCGCGGCACCGATAGCGCCCCAGGCGATGCCGTAACGCGCCTGCGTCAAACATGAGAGCGGCGCGCGCAGCCCGCGCGCATTGGGCAGATGATGGGCCTCGTCCACCCGCACGTCCTCAAACACCAGTTCCGAGGTTATCGACGCGCGCATCGAGAACTTGCCATGGATATCAGAAGTCGCGAAGCCCGGCGTCCCGCGCTCGACGATGAAGCCCGTAACCCCCTCCTCCACTTTCGCCCAGACGATAGCCAGGTCGGCTATCGAGCCGTTGGTAATCCAGCGTTTGACGCCGTTAAGCACCCATCCGCGGCCGTCCCGGCGCGCGCGCGTCTCCATCCCACCCGGATCGGAACCGTGATCGGGTTCGGTCAATCCGAAACAGCCGATGAGCTTGCCGCGCGCCATTTCCGGCAGATAGCGCTGCTTCTGTTCTTCGGAGCCTGAGGAGTAGATCGCGTACATCGCCAGAGCGCTCTGCACCGAGGCGAACGAGCGCAAGCCGGAGTCGGCGGCTTCAAGCTCCTGCATGATTAGCCCGTAGGCGATATTGTTCATGCCGGCGCAGCCATAACCATGCAGGTTGGCGCCGAAAATGCCGAGGTCTGCCATCTGCGCGACGAGACCGCGATCGAAGGTTTCATGCGCGAAGTGTTGCTCGATCTGCGGCAGCACCTCGCGACTGACGAAGGCGCGCACGGCGTCCCGCGCCATCTTCTCCTCGGGCCTGAGGAGTTCGTCGAGATTGAAGAAGTCAACGTCGCGACTTGAACCGATCATTTTAACAATCCAACTCCTTCTATTGCGGTCACACGCGGCCGGAAGAGCTTAGTTGGGCGCGAAAGGCCGACGCAACCCTCGACCGTATCAAACCCCGGATGACGCGCCACTTCTGACCCGCCCGCCGCGGTCGCACGCTTGTTGCGTCGTCCGCAGCCATCACATAACCTTATATGGCGCGTAAGATTTATGCACATCGAAACGTTAAAAGTCTTCTGTGATATCATCGAAAGTGGAAGCGTTTCTTATGCTGCGTCGCAGAATTTTGTAACCCAGTCAGCGGTTAGTCAGCAGGTCCGAAGCCTCGAAGAGAAGTACGATTGCCGGCTGCTCGAACGCGCCCGCGCCGGCGTCAAGGCGACCCCCGCCGGACAGATTCTTTATAACTCAAGCAAAGAGATCGTGCGCCGTTTCCTCGAGCTTGAAAATCGCCTGCGCGAAATCGGCTCGGTGGTGGCCGGGGCGATCCGCGTCGGAACGGTTTACAGCGTCGGCCTGCATGAGCTTCCGCCCTACCTGGCGGAATTCCTGCGCGCCTATCCGCAGGTGAATGTGCATCTTGAATACCTGCGCTCGAACAAGGTCTATGACGATCTGATCGAGGGCAAGATCGACCTCGGCATTGTGGCGTATCCGGCCAAACGCGGGCAGATTGCCTCGATCGCCTTTCGTCATGATGAGTTGGTGCTGGTGGTGCCGCCCGAGGACCCGCTGGCCAAGGTCAATCGGGTCTCGGTCAAGGAGCTCGCGGGACAACGCTTCGTCGGTTACGAACGCGATATCGCGACGCGCAAAGCGTCGGATCAGATCCTGCGCGAGCATGGCGTACGCCCGCACTACACGATGGAATTCGACAACATCGAGACGATTAAGCGGGCCGTCGAAATCGGTCAGGGTATCGCCATCGTTCCGCGCTCGGCCGTCCTGATGGAGACGGCGCGCGGCTCGCTCAAGATGCTCGAGTTTACCGAAGGGCCCTTCATGCGGCCGCTGGCGATTATCTATAAGCGAGGGCGCGAGCTCGCCCCGGCGGTCAACAAATTCATTCAAGTGCTCACCGAAAGCAGGATTCCCTTGCCGGGTCAGGCCGCGCGCAACCACGACAAGGTTGAACGTCCCGAGCGTCTCGAAAAGACCGCGTGATCGACCTCAGTCCGCCGCGCAGGCTTCAGCATCGGTTGACCCATACGCGCTCCGCCCGATGCCGGCCGAGCGGGCCGGCGCCGCCGACGCTCAAGCCAAGGATAAGCTTCGAGTCGGCGGCGATTCACGATGCGGAGCGGCCTGCAAATCCGGTGAGGCGCGCCCGGCCGGGGAACCGTCGGCGCGGTTCTAAAACCCGGGCGAACGCGGTAGAGATCGTGCTTCGTGAGAGCGCGGATGACGTAAGGGGAGATCCGCGAGTATCTGGGTCGGGGGCAAATGAGCGCAGGGCAGGAAAATCGAGCGGTAAAAATCTACGAAATGGCCAATGCGTTCGCGCAACGGCTCGACCTCGACGACTTGATTCCATTCGCGCTCGAGCGCTGTCGCGAGCTGCTCGGCGCCGACGGCGTCTCCATCCTGCTGATCGATCCGGAAAAAAGGGAGCTCTACTTTCCTTACGTCTCCGAGAGCGATCCGGAAGCCGCGCGCAAACTTTTTGAAGCGCGCATTCCGCTCGATTGCGGTATCGCTGGTGCCGTGCTGAAGAGCCGCCGGGGCGAGCTCGTTCTCGACGCCCACCGCGACCCGCGGTTCTTTTCGCAGGTTGACGATAAAACGCGCACCATTACCGGATCGCTGATCGCGATGCCGCTTCTAAATAAGGACGACACGCCGCAGGGGGTGATCGAGGCGGTGCGGCGCGTCGGCGAACCGGCGTTCACGACCGACGACATGACCCTGCTCGAGCAGCTCGCCGGCAGCGTCGCCATCGCGCTCGAGAACGCGCAACAGTTCAAGCGCATCCGCGAATCGGAAGATCGCCTGAGGATCGAAGTCGGCGCGCTCCGTCGCGAACTGGCGCGCAACGACCGCTTTGCCGAAATCATCGCCGTCAGTCCAGCGATGAGCGAGGTTTTCCGCCGCGCCGAAGCGGCGGCAGCCTCGATCAAGAGCGTGCTGATTCAGGGCGAAACCGGGACCGGCAAGGAGCTGGTGGCCCGCGCGATCCATCGGATCAGCACGCGCGCCGATCGTCCCTTCGTCGCCATCAATTGCGCCGCGGTGCCCGAAGGCCTGCTCGAAAGCGAGCTCTTCGGCCATCGGCGCGGCGCTTTCAGCGGCGCCCTGGAAGATCAGGTCGGTCTCTTTCGCGCCGCCAACGGCGGCGTGCTGTTCCTCGATGAAATCGGCGAGATGCCGATCCAGATGCAGGCCAAACTGTTGCGCGTGCTGCAGGAGGGCGAGGTCAAGCCGGTCGGCGATACGCGGTCGCACAAGGTTGACGTGCGGATTATCTCGGCCACCAATCGCGACCTCGAGATTGACGTTCACGAGCGGAAATTCCGCAGCGACCTCTTCTACCGACTGAATGCTTTCACCATCCGGATCCCGCCGCTGCGCGAGCGCCGCGAGGATATTCCGCTCATCGCTTCGCGTCTGTTGGAGGCCGCGGCCCGCGCCCACGGCAAGACGATCCAAGGGCTCACGGCCGAGGCCGTGCAGTTAATCCAGGCGGCCGAATGGCCCGGCAACGTGCGGCAACTGCAAAACGAAATCGAGCAGGCAGTGGCGCTGGCCCGCGAGGGCGAGACGCTCGCGCCGGCGCATTTTTCGCGCGAGCTGGTCACGGGCCCTGGTCATCCCATCTCGTCTGAGCCATCTGCGGGCGCTCAGGCAAGGTCGGATGCCGAGGCGCGGCCGGGACCGTCGCCGACCTTCGGGGCTTCGCTCAACGACGCGCGCGCGCGTTTCGAAGCAAGCTTCATTGCCGACATGCTCGCGCGCTTCAACGGCAATGTCTCGCGCACCGCTGTCGCTCTCGGCGTCTCCCGCGTTACCTTACAGAAGAAGATGAAGGAATATGCGCTGCGCGGCAGCGCCAGCGGCAACTGAGCACCCACGATGCAGATCACAGCCGAAGAATTGGCGGAGCGCGTAGCGGCCATCAAACCGGTCCTCGCCGAGCATAGCCGCGCGTGTATCGAGGCCCGACGCGTCGTCATGCCAAGTTTCAAGGCGATGGTTGACGCGGGATTGTTTCGAATCCCGCAGCCAGCCCGCGTCGGTGGCTATGAGTTGAGCCTGCGCACCCTGGGCGATACGGTAGCGGCGGTCTCCGAGGCGTGTCCGGCCAGCGGCTGGGTCCTGATGGTTATGGCCGCTCACCATTTCTGCCTCGGCACCTTTCCCCCGGCGGCCCAGGACGACGTCTTCGGCGACGGGCGCGACGGTTTGGTGGCGGGCACGCTCTCGTGGCAGGGCCAGGCTGCACCCGTAAACGGGGGTTATCAGGTCAACGGTCGCTGGCAGTTCTGCAGCGGGGTCGATAACTCGAACTGGGTGATGCTCGGATGCGCCAATGTGTCCGGCGCGCCGTTCGTGCACGTGGTGGTCCCGACCAACGAGCTCATCATTGACGATACCTGGAATGTGCTCGGTCTCGAGGGCACCGGCAGCAAGGATGTGGTGGCGCAGAACCTCTTCGTACCGGCGCATCGGGCAACCGATTCGCGCGCGATGTTCCGCGGTGATTCGCCTCATACGCTGAACCACGCCACCCATCTTTACCGGGTATCCGCCGAATCGATGCTTTCGATGTCGGTCGCGACTGCGGTCATCGGTTCCGCGCGGTTTGCCCTGGAGCAGTTTATCGAGCGCACGAAAGAGCGACGCGTCATCCTCACCGGAGCACGGAAAGCGGAATACGTGCCCACCCAGATTCGGCTGGCCGAAGCCGCCGCCGAAATCCATTCCGCCGGTCTTTTGATCAACGACGGGCTCGACCTGATGGGCGCGGTGGCTGCAGCCGGACACGGGACGACGGACATGGGCTATCGGGCGCGAGTCAAGTGGCAGGCGGCATATGCGGTCGAGTTGTGCCGCCGGGCAGTATCCCGATTATATGCCGGGTCAGGCGCCCACGCCGTCTACAATGCGAATCCGATTCAATTGGCCTTCAGGAATATTCAGGTCGGCGCCCAGCACGCGAGCCTCGACTTTGAAAGCGCCGGCGAACTTTACGGCCGGATGCGTCTCGGCCTGCTGGCTCGGTGAAGGTCTCCGCTCCGCCCTCGATCGCTACCAGCCTGTGCCCTCGTGATCGCGTCGGCCGCTGACCTCAGCGTCCACGAATAAAGCCAATCTCCCCCGATTATCGCGATCTCGTCCGGACTGACTGAATTTGCCTTCGACGGCGGCGTCGCGATAAGAAGATCCATCTCGTAGGAGTATCGAGGACGGTACGCGTGGAGAGGCCAAATAAGTCACCGTTTGCAGCAATCAAGGTGGTTGAGTGTGGACAGGGGATCTCAGCCGCGTTCGGCGCCAAGATGTTGGCCGATATCGGCGCCGAGGTCATCAAGGTCGAGCCGCCCGGCGGAGACCTGACGAGGCGTCGCGGTCCCTTTCCGAACAACCAGCCCGATCCGGAAAAAAGCGGGATCTTCATTTACCTCAACACTAACAAGCGCGGTGTCGTCGCGGACCTGAAGCGTCCCGAGGGTCGCGATCTGCTGCATAAGCTGCTGGAGCGCGCCGATATACTCATCCACAACGTGCCACCCCCGGAGCGCGCGGCGCAGGGTCTCATCAGCCAGGAATTGTGCGCGAAGTTCCCCAGGCTTATCGTGACGTCTATCTCGATGTTCGGCGACAGCGGCCCGTATGCTGACTACAAAGGCTACGAATTGACCGCGAGCAACGCCGGCGGATGGGCCAACCTGAGCCCCGGCGCTTCGCCCTATCCCGAACTGCCGCCACTCAAGTGTTTCGGCAGTCAGTGCGATTTCCAGGGCGGCGCCCACGCGGCGTTCACCTCGATGGCGGCGTGGCTGCATCGGCTGAAATCGGGCAAGGGCCAGGCGATTGATGTCTCCGAACAGGAAGCGATCGCCGCGATGCTCGAGATGAACCTCGTTCATTACACCTATGCGCAACGCGTCGCTTCACGCTTGGGTCAGCGATTGCTCGGACCGTGGTTTATCGCCGATGCTGCCGACGGCAAGATCTTCTGCATCACCGCCGAGGAGCATCAGTGGAAGGCGCTGGTCGAATTGATGGGCAATCCCGAATGGGCCAACGAGGAGATCTTCAGAGATCGCCTCAGCCGCGGCGCCAATCAGGACGCCCTCAAGGCTCTGATGTCCGAATGGATCAGCCAGTGGAAGGTGCAGGATCTCTATCAGGCCGCGCAGAAGGCGCGCGTGCCGTTCGCGCCGATCAACACCATGAAGGATCTGTTCGAGAACCCGCAGTTGCTCGAACGAAACTTCTTCGCCGAAGTCGAACAGCCGGGCGTGGGAAAGCTCAAGGTGCCCGGGATGCCCTCGAAGTACGGCGCGACGCCGTGGGCGATTCGCCGTCCCGCGCCGTCGCTGGGACAGCACTCCGAAGAGGTGTTCTGCACCGAACTCGGAGTCTCCGGCGAAAACCTCAAGGCACTTCGTTCCGCCGGCGTAGTTTGATTTTTTGGGAGAAGCACCGATGGCCAATCTGCCGCTCGATGGTATTCGCGTACTCGATTTCACCTGGGCGTGGGCCGGACCCTTCGCCACGCTCCAGTTGGCGCATCTCGGCGCCGAGATAATCAAGGTCGAAAGCACGCTGCGCCCGTGCGTTACGCGCGCGATTCCGCCGTTTGCCGATAATACCCCCGGACCAAATCGCGCCGGCTACTACAATCAGTACAACCAGGGCAAGAAAAGCATCCTGATGAGCCTCAGCCGCCCGGAGGCCATCGAGATTGCCTGCGAGCTCGTCAAACACGCCGATGTCGTGGCCGACAACTTCGCCGCCGGCGTCATGGATAAGCTCGGTCTCGGTTACGACAAGCTGCGCCGCATCAAACCCGATATCATTATGATCTCGATGTCCGGTTACGGTCAGACCGGACCGTTCAAAGGCTTCGTCGGCTATGGACCACCGGCGGCGGCCGCGGCCGGGATGTTCTTCGGCACCGGCTACCGCGACGGCGACCCGGCCGAAATCGGCATCTCGTATCCCGACCCCAATGCTGGCGTCTTCGGCGCCTTTGCGATTATCACCGCCCTGGCCCATCGCGCGCTGACCGGCGAGGGACAGTACATCGATCAGTCGCAGTTCGAGACCGCGATGGCGCTGATGCCCGAGGGTCTCCTGCAGTTCGAAATGACCGGGCAAGAGCCGGTTCGCGACGGTAATCACGACGTCGTGATGGCGCCGAACGAATGCTATCGGGCGGCGGGCGAGGACGAATGGGTCGCAATCTCGGTCGGGACCGAAGATGAATGGCGCGCGCTGTGCCAGGCGATGGGGCAGCCGCAACTCGCCGACGATCCGCGCTTCAAGACCGCGGCCCTGCGCAAACAGAACGAAAGCGCGCTCGATGAGCTGATCACGGCGTGGACCCGCAACCAGGATCGATGGGCCGTCACGCGCACGCTGCAGGCGGCCGGGGTCGCCGCCTTCCCCTCGATGAACGCGCGGGATATCGCCGAGGATCCGCACTTGAACGAGCGCGGCTACATGGTCCAGCTCGAGCATCCCGAGGTGGGCAGGCGCAAGCACGCCGGCATCCCCTGGAAGATGTCGGGCACGCCCTGCGCGGTCCGCTCGGCCGCTCCGATGCGCGGCGCGGATACCGAGGCCGTGCTGAAGGAGCTGCTCGGCTACTCGAGCGATCGCGTCCAGCAGTTGATGAAAGCGGGGATCCTCGCCTAGGCGAGAAGAAGACGCCTGACGCCCGTCAGCCGAGATTTCAAGCGAGAAGGCAATTGAGCAAGCCCCTGCCCCTCGACGATCTCCGCGTCCTCGACCTGACGCACTACTACAACGGGCCGTACGCGACGATGCTGCTCGCGTATCTGGGTGCGCGCGTGATCAAGATCGAGGAGCCCGAGTATGGCGATGGCGCGCGGGCGCTTTATCGGCGCGAGGACCAGCCCTTCGGTATCCCCTTCGCCCTGATGAACGCCAACAAGCGGTCGATAACGCTCAACCTCAAGAGCGAGGAAGGCCGCGCCTTGTTCAAGCGGATGGTGGCGAAGGCCGATATCGTGGTCGAGAACTTCGCCGCCGGCACGATGGATGCCCTCGGCCTCGGCTGGGAGATTCTGCACGCGCTTAATCCGCGCCTCATCTATGCGTTCAGCACCGGCTATGGGAGCAGCGGCCCCGACCGCCATCTGCCCGCCTTCGATCCGGTCGTGCAAGCCAATACCGGAATCATGGCGCTAACCGGCGCCGCCGACGGACCGCCGTACAAGGCGGGACCGCCGGTGGTCGATATCCTCGGCGCGACGCATCTCGCCGCCGGCATCCTCGCGGCGATTCGCGAGCGCGATCGCACGGGTGAGGGCATGGTGGTCGAGCTTTCGCTGCAGGAATCAACCCTGCCCTCGCTGGCGACCCACATGGGCGCGCTCGGCATGGGGCTCGGGAACCTGCGCGACGGCAATCGCAGCTCCGGCGGCTTCGTCGTGCCGTACAACGCCTACCGCGCCAAAGACGGTTGGGTGATGATCCTCGCGGGCGACAATCGCCGCTGGCGCAGGCTGTGCGAAGTGATGGGCCGACCGGACGTCGCCGCCGATCCGCGCTTCCACAAGCTCTCCGGCCGGCAGAAGTATCCCGACGAGATCGACGCCATCATCACGGCCTGGACTTCGCAACTGACCCGTGCGGAGATCATGGAGCTTATCGGCGCCAACGATCTGTTCGGCGGGATGGTAAAAGAATTGCCCGAGGTGATCGCCGATCCGCATCTGCGCGCGCGCGGCACCCTGCGCGACGTGGACCATCCGGAACTGGGTCCGATGACCATCTTCACCTCGCCCATTCGTCTGGATCGCCAGCCGACCGCCACGCCCTCGCCCGCCCCCACCCTGGGCGAGGACAACGAGAGCGTCTACGCCGAGGAGTTCGGATTGACAGCCGACGAGATCGCGGCGATGCGCGCCCGCGGCACCATCTGAGCGCCAGCGAAGTTGTCATATTGGCCGCTTCGTCGGCGGCCGATACACTTGCGACCGGATGATAAGGCAGGTGCTTTCGGCGCTGGGGCTCATCGGACTGGGAATTGCCCTGGCGCTGCTGGTGGTGGACCTCGGGGTGCGGATCGCCAACCACTGGTTCCCCTATTTCTACTGTTATGATGCCGAGCGCGGCTGGGGTCTCAATCCCGGTGCGCACGGATGGTACACGCGCGAAGGCCGATCTTACCTGCGCATCAACCACGACGGCTTTCGCGGACCCGACTATCCGCTGACCAAACCGCCCGACACAATTCGCGTCGCCGTGCTCGGCGATTCTTATGTCGAGGCGATGCAGGTGGCGGAGGACAAAACCTTCACAGCGGTGATCGCCCGCGAGCTCGCCGAATCGCCGATCCTCAAAGGCCGCAAGGTCGAAGCCCTCAACTTCGGCGTGGACGGCTACGGCACGCTGCAGGAGCTGATCACGCTCCAGCGCAAGGTGTGGAAGTACCATCCGGATATCGTGGTGCTGGCAATCTTCCTCGGCAATGACGTCCGCAATAACTCGGTAGCGCTCGAACCCGATCAGTGCCGCCCGTTTCTGGTACCCGAGAACGGCCGTTACGTGGCGGGCGGCCCGTTCATCGACTCGCCGGGTTATCGATTATGGTGTGAAGCGCGCTTCGACTACCGCGATCTGCGCCTGTTCGATCTCTTCAAAAACACGCTCGAGGTCATGCTTCACGGCGGATCCGGCCCGACCCCGCAGCATCCGATCGAGCAGGCCATTAACTACAACATCTACAAGCCGCCGGTCGATCAAACCTGGCGCGAGGCGTGGGCTGTGACCGAAACCGAGGTCACGATGGTACGCGATGAGGCGGCACGGCACGGTGCGATGTTTCTCGCGGTCACCGAGGAAAACGGCATCCAGGCATGGCCGGTTCCCGCAGTGCGCATCCGCTTTCAAAAGCACCTGGGAGTCCCGGATCTCTTTTATCCCGATCGCCGTATCGCGGCCCTCGGCGATCGCGAGGGCTTTGCCGTCCTGATGCTCGCGCCGCCGATGCAGGCCTACGCCGAAGCCCATCGCGTGTTCCTGCATGGTTTCAGCAACACGCCTGCCGGATTCGGCCACTGGAACGAAGCCGGCCATCAGGAGGCGGGCACGCTTATCGCCGCCAGGCTTGCCGCGATGATCGCGGCGAGGCAGTGTCCGAAGTGCGGGATTCCGACACGAGGCGCGGGGCCATCGGCGAGCGGGCAAGCACCTGACGGTAAAGCTCCAGCGTCCGATTCACCATCAGCTCTGCATTGAATTCGCGGGCAACGCGCTGCGCCGCCGCCGCGCCAAAGCGCGCGCGCAGTTCGGGATTCGCAAAGAGTCGATTCAAAGCCTGCGCCAATGCCGGCGCCGACCGCGCTTCGACCGTCAAACCGGTCTCGCCGTCGCGCGAGACGAACGGCACCCCGGAATCGAGCCGCGTGTTGATTATCGGCTTGCCCGCCGCCATCGCCTCGAGCTGAACGATCCCAAAGGCTTCACTCCGCGCGATCGACGGCAGCGTGAAGATGTCCGCGGCGTGGTAATGATCGATCAGCGCGGGACGATCGAGGTCGCCGAGGAAGTGCACGCGATCGCTGACATCGGCGGCGGCTGCGGCCTCCTTCAGGGACGCCTGCAACGGGCCCTCGCCGACAATCAGGAGCCGTCCGTCAACCTCGCGCATCGCACGAATCAGGTAATCGAAACCTTTGTAATAGACGAGGCGCCCGACCGCGAGCACGATCCGCTCACCATAGCGACGGCGAATTGCCGCAACCGCCGAGTAATCATGCGGACGGGCAAACTCCCGTTGGTCAATCCCGTAGGGAATTACCTGAACCCGCGAACGATTGGACGCCAGCGTCGGCGAACCGTCAAGGTAATTGGGCGAACTCGCAATCAGAGCGGCGGCGCACCCGACGACGATACGCTGGAGCGGCGCGATCAGGCGGCCGAGCAGACGCTGGCGCACGATATCGCTGTGCCAACTGACAATCAGCGGCGCCGCGTTGCGACTGAGCAGGAACGCGATGGCGACGAGCGGATTCGGCATGTGCAGATGGATGAGGTCAGCGCGAACCCGCCTGATCTCCCGCACGATCGTCGGGCAGAGCGGCGCGCTGCGAAAGTTGCCGATACAGGCAAGGCGGCGCACCGCAACCCCGCGATCATCCTCAACCACGGTCGTGTTCGAACCGTTGGCGACAATCACTTCGACCTCGAGCGCTCGGCCAAGCCCGCGGCATAGCAGCTCGAGATGGCTTTCGATGCCGCCGCGATGGCTTGGGTAAAACTTGCCGAGATGCACTACGCGCATCGGCTACCCCGCGAGCCGCTGATACTGGGACACGGTTGCCGCAGCACACGCCTCCCAGGAAAACCGTCGCGCCTGCGCCATTCCGCGCGCCCGACGATCGCGCCACGCCGCGCCGTCATCGCGCCGTTCCTCGGCCAGCCGCACGATCGCCTCACACCACGCGCCGAGGTCGTCCCGCGACACGTACTCGACAGCATCGCCGCCCGTTTCCCGCATCACCGGCAGGTCACTGGCGATGACCGGAAGCCCGCAGGCCATCGCCTCCGCCAGCGGAAAGCAGAAGCCTTCGGCGTCGGACGGGAGCACGAGAAGATCGACATGGCGGTAAACCGCCGCCAGCACCGAATCCTCGATGCGCGGCAGGCCGACCACCCGATCATTCACTCCCAGTTGAACAGCGAGAGCGTGATCTTCAGGCGACAAGGCGCCGCCGACGCGAATCAGGCTGACCGGCCGACGTTGCGCGACCGCTGCGACGATGCGCAGCAGACGATCCAGCCGCTTGCGCGGAATCGGCAACCCGACATGCAGCATCGCGAGACGCGACGGGTCGCGCGGCCCGAGAAGCCGCAGGCATTCCTCATCCGCGGCGTGGTCGGGAGCGGGGCTGAACACGTCGGCAACGCCGAACGCAATGACGTTCAGGCGGTCGGGCGGCGCGATTCCGAACCTCAGCAGTTCCGCCAAAGTCGTCCTGCTGTTGGCCACGATCAGACGCGCGCGGCGGAGCCCGCTCAGGCTCCAGCGAGTCATCAGGCGAAAGGGGATCCCGCGCGGCTCGCGGCGGGGTTCAATGAGGCATCTGAAGGCATCGAGGTCGTGGCATGTCACGAGGGTCCGCGCCGCGGGCAGATGATGGACCAGGTGCGCATAGCTGTGATCGACGATATGAAAAATATCGAAATGCCCGCGCACTCGGCGCAAGACCCGCGGATAATCGACCAATCGATTCAGCACGCGGTCCGCCTGATATGCTTTGGTGCCGCGCGCTCTGATACGACTGAAGCGCCGGACGAACGGTGGTCGGATCAGCTCCAGGGCGATCGTGTCGCGATGGTTCGCCGTCACCCGTTCGTAAAGCGTCGTGGCAACGCGATCCATGCTCGGCCAGTTCTCTTCGCGAAAATCGGCGATCAGCGCGACCCGCAGCCGTGGCTTTCCCGCGCGAGCGACAGACGGCGCCGCGCTCATCGCGATCTCCGTTGGCCGACCACTTCATGCAAGGTTCGCTGCAATTCGGCGGCCGCTCTTGACCGGTCCCACTCGCGTATCACATATTCGCGACCCTTCAGGGCCTGTCCGCGTGCCTCCTGCGGATGCCGCGCGATCCACAGTAGTTCGTCGGCCATCGCGACGGCGTCGCGGCGCGGCACCAGGCGGGCATAGCCGTTCAGTTGCACCGCCATCCCGCCGACCGCGGTCGCCACCACGGGGGTGGCACACGCCAGGGCTTCGAGCGTCGAGTAGGCTGCGCCTTCGGCCAACGAGGCGAGCGCGACCGCGTCGGCAGCGCGGAAATAGTCGAAAACCTCGCGCATCGGATGCACCGCCGGGCGGCCCATCACCCAATCGCAGCGATCGGCAGGGCGGAGGCGACGGGCGAGGGCGAGAAATTCGCGCCAGCCGCCGCCGAGGTTGAGCAGCGCGGCATCGAGACCCCGCGCGCGCGCCTGCGCGACGGCGCGGATCACCGTCTCCGGATCCTTCTCGTGGCTCATCCGGCTCGACAGCACCACCAGGAAGCGATCGCGCGGCAGGTCGAGCCGCTCGCGCAAAGCCTGTCTTTCCGGCGCGCTCGCCGGACGAAAGCGCTCGGTATCGACGCCATAATACAGACCCACCTCGGTTACGGCACAGTAATGGCGCGCGAGCTCGCGCAGATACGGTCCCATCGCGAGGCATCGCGCGGCGAGTCGGCCGTTGAGCCATAACAGTGCGCCGATCACGGTCTCGCCGGCGGCCGCCTTGAGCGCGCCAATTTCGCCGCGTTCGCGCCGACAGCGGTAATACTGAATCGGCGCGATCCCGACGTAAGTGATCACCGGCACGCCACGCATCCGACCAGCGAGGTTCGCGCTGAGCGCCCCGCGCAAAGCCTCCTGCGCGAGGATCACGTCGAAGCGCCCCGCGTTCCGCCAGAGCCATCGCAGCGAGCGCCATTGAAAGTTCAGGCGGCCGCCCTCGAACGCGATCACGTGAATCGGAAGTGCCAGTTCGCGGATGCGGTTATCGAGACCGCTGGCGTGGAACTCACGCGCCGGAACACAGAGCGTGAGCTCGCAAATCTCCTGCAACAGCGCCACGAAGCGAATATCCGTATTGCCCTCGACCAGAAAGAGCACGCGCGGGCGCAGCGCCGCCGCGTTCGTGGCCGGCGCGCCGCTCATCTCGCCGCCTCATCAAGTACCTGGATCAGTTTGCCCAGATGTCCGCCGAGGTCGTAGGTGGCTGCGCGGCAAAACGCGCCTTGCCGGAGCCGGCGATAATGTTCGCGGTCGCCGAGACAACGCGTGACCGCGTCGGCCAGGGCTTCTGCCCCCGGCGGGTCGGCGGGTGCCAGATGCCCATTGTCGCCGTCCTGCAGCCATTCCGGGATGCCGCCCACGGCAAAAGCGGCGGCGGGAATTCCGTGAGCCGCCGCCTCGGGACCGCTCATCCCGAAGGGTTCCGGCCAGATGCTCGGCATAACGAGGAGGTCGGTGCGATCAAACACACGGCGGAGCGCCCCCTCGCCCAGCCAGCCGGCGAACTCGAAGACAACCGCGCGATTGCGGTGCGCGACCGCCGCGCCGAGTCGAGCCCAACTCGCGCGCGCGGCGCCGTCACCAGCCATGACCACCCGCACCGGACGCCCGAGCCTAGCGGCGATTCGCGGCGCGGCGCGAATCAGCAGCTCCCCGCCCTTCAACGGCACCATCCGCCCAAGGAACAGCAGTTGCACATGGGCGGCCGTTGGTCCGTCGTCCGCGCCCTCGTTGCGCGGCAAGCGTTCGGCGACGGGCGGCGGAAGTGTCACGATCTTCTGAGGGGCCGAACCCAGCGCCTGATATTCGCTGCGCATGTATTGGCTCGCGGTCAGGATTGCACGGTAGCCACCCAATCGGTTGCGACGCTGATTGGCCTGCTGGTACATCAGCCACATCGTCGCCGGACTCAGCCCGCCGCATCGACGCGGATAGTAGTGCAACAGGCACGCCGGGCCCAGCGAACGTCCGCACGGTCGGGGATGGGGAAAGCTGAACGCCTTGGCGCCGCTGATACAATCAGCGACATGATCGTGGGCGTAAAGCACCGCCGGTGCGATCGCTGACAATTCCGCCTCGAGCTTGCGGTCGCGAAGGCCGTGAATGTAGAGCACGTCGGGGCGCCATGCGCGTAATCCGGAGAGCGCGCGGTCGCCGAGCTCAGAAACGTTCCAGGTCGGTATCCGATCGAGCGCCGCTATCGCTTCGCGATCCGGCCCCGAATCAAGCTCGTGGAGAAATGCCACTTCATGGCGCGCCGCGAGACCCGGAAGGATCCGGCCCAGATAGGCTTCGGCGCCGCCGCATCGCCGGCAGCTCCAGTTTGCTAATGCGATTCGCATCCTTCGCCGCGCAGCCGCGCGATCGTCCAACGAAGTTGAAATTGATCGTGGTAAAGAGCTGCGGCGCGGTCCGCATAACGCGCACGCAGCGCGGCATCGCCGCCGAGACTTGCCAGGGCCGAGTAGAGCTCCGCAGGCTCGACGATCATCACGGCACCGCTCTCGTTCCAGAAGCCTTCGGTCGCGACCCCGCGCGTGGTCAGTACGCACCGCCGATGCGCGAGCGCGATGATAAGCGTGCTGCGCCGCGCATTGGCCCCGTCCGGATAGGGTTGAAGCATCAGGTCCGCCGCCGACAGATGAAGTGAGAGGTCGCGCTCAGTCAACGCGCCGGGCGCGTGGAGACGGCCGGCGAAGCGCTCGCGGCAGGGTCCAAGCTGATCGAGAAATTCACGATTGCCGTAGCCCAGCAGGAGCAGGTGCGCGCGAAGGTCATCGGTCAGGAGCCGCGGCACCAGGGCTCGCAGGAGTTCACGCGTCTGCTCGGGATAGGTGCTGAAGTGGGCGACGAGCAGGTCGCCCGGTCGCGTGAACCGGTCGCGGAGTCGCCGCACCGCGGTCTCGTCGCAGAACGGTTCGATCACGCTCGGGAGCGGCAGCCATTCCACCTCGCGTCTGACGCCCACCCGCTCCCTTAACACTTCGGCCCAGGCTGGCGTCGCAACCAGGATCCGGTCGGCGGACTGTGCGATCAGCCGCGCCATCAGGCGCGTAGCTGCGCCGAGCAGGTTCCGGCGAAGGGGCTGGCCGCGCTCGAGCGGAAACATGACTTCATGAAACATCACGATCGGACGAAGAGCGCGCCGCGCCCGAAGCCACATCGCGAAGGGCAGATTCATCCCGCGGGTGCCGAAGGCCTGCGGTACGTATTGGACCAGCAGCCGTCCGCTGTCCTGTGCCAGCACTTGATCGATCCGCCAAAGGGCGCGCGGTCCCAGACTTCCCGGCAGGCGATGGACCACGATCCCATCGTCAATCGCTGCCGCCTTATCCGTATGCGGCGCGATGACGTGAACCTGATCGCCGGCGGCGCGGAGCCCGCGCGCGACGAGTCGCGTGTAATCGCTGACGCCGCCGCGCTGCGGCGGATATTCTCCGGTAAGTATCCGCCAGATCATACGGAACGATAAATCTCGAGGCAGCGGCGAACGACCCGGGGCCAGGTGAACTTCGCGACCACTTGCGCGCGGCCCGCCGCACCCATCGCCGCCGCTTCATCGGGATGCTCGGCGAACCAGCGAAGCCGTTGACGGAGCGCGTCGCAATCCCCGGGCGGCACCACGAACCCATTGACGCCATCGTCGACGATTTCCGGCATGCCGCCGAGCGCGGAGCAGATCACCGGCGTCGCGCAAGCCATCGCTTCGAGCAAGGTCTGACCCAGGAGCTCCGCGGAATCAACTCTCTCGCCGTAAAGCGTCCGTTGGACACTCGGCAGAATCACGCAGGCGGCGCGTCGATAAGCGGCAACCAGGTCGTCATCACCACACTCCAGGTTGAAATCAACCGATTTGGCGCTTGCGAGTTGCCGCAGATCCTCTAGATAACGCGCATCGTAGGCCCGGCCGATTATCGTGAGAGGCATATCGGGTGGCAGCGCGCGAATGAGGACGTCGATCCCCTTATGCGGCAGGATGCGCCCGACGTAGAGCGCGGCGCGGCGCTCGCGCGGCGGGGCTGACGGCGAGAAGAACTGCGTATCGACGCCGCCCGAGATGACGTGCGCCCAGGGGCGGCCAGTATGCCCGTAGCCGGCGCGACTGTACTCGCTCAGATGCAGATGGCCGTGAAACCAGCGGTCGGTGTTGAGATACAAAGAAAGGTCCCAGCCGCCGCCGCCGAGATCGGTCACAAACACGCGGCGTCCTGAGAGCCGACAAAACAGCGCGGCGACACTGGCGGCCAACACAAAGCGCTGATGGCAATGCACGACGTCGGCCCATCGCAATTCGCGCAGTAAGCCGGGTGCGATCGGATTCGCGCTCTGGCCACGCACCCGCCAGGCTCGGCCGATCACGCGGACGGTGAGCTTGCGGTCGCAGAACGAGCTATCGGACTCGCCGAAGGTAACGAGTCGCGTCGGGACCTCTTCCGCCATGTGGCGCGCCAGTTGATGAGCAAAGCGCTCGGCCCCGCCCATCACACCGTCAATCCCGAAGCGCGCGGGCACCAGATGCACCACGCGCGTCGTTCTTCGCGCCGAATTTTCCCTATGGGATACGGCGGATTGGTCACCGGCAACGCCCGGTGGCGACGCGAGCAGCGCTGAATCAGGCATCGGAGTCTCCGACCTCTTGAACCCGCCAGGTCGCATCGCAAAAGACCGGCCCGTCAATTGGCCGGGGCAGCATCCCCGTGCCGTAGATATCCGACGGAAAGACTTCGAGCGTCACCGCATCGAGGATGACATCGAGATCGCGGGTGGGGTCGCCGAAATCACCCAGGTAGAGATCCAGCAGATAGGTACCCGGCATCAGCGGCAGGCGCGGAAACTCGCAGGCGATAAGGCCGCCGCGCAGCGGCTCCGCCTCCGCGCCCTGGCGCGTCCAGCGGTTGCTGACACCGAAGATCGGCGCGCCGTTCGCACTCTTGATCGTCACCGCGAAGGTGGGCCGAATCGGCCGCGGTGCGGCGAAATTCGCTTCGACCACGAGCCGCGCTCCCATCCGCCCGCCGCCCTCCACGCCGTCGGACCACACCCGCACACTCCGCAGCATCACGATCGAGCCGCGTCGCCGACCCGGATGATTGCTCATCTCGGCGCCGCCGCCGCGCTCGAGCAACTCCTCGGTCATGTAGCGGGTTATAATCTCCGACGGCGGTCCGATCCCCTGGAGTCTGCCCCCGCGCAACAATATGCAGGACTGGCACAACGATTCGATCGCCGCCATGTTGTGGCTCACGAAGAGAACCGTGCGCCCGGTGCGCGCGACTTCACCCATCTTGCCGAGGCAGCGCTTCTGGAACGCCGCGTCGCCGACGGCGAGCACTTCATCCACCAGCAGAATTTCGGTCTCCAGATGAGCGGCGACGGCGAATGCCAGACGCACGTACATACCGCTCGAATAGCGCTTGACCGGGGTATCGATGAATTTCTCGACCTCGGCAAAGGCCACGATCGCGTCGAATTTGCGCGCGATCTCGGCGCGCCGCATGCCTAAAATCGCGCCGCTCAGAAAAACGTTGTCGCGCCCCGTCAGCTCAGGATGGAACCCGGTACCGATTTCCA
Source organism: Pseudomonadota bacterium (assembly GCA_021325355.1). Taxonomy (GTDB): domain Bacteria; phylum Desulfobacterota; class Binatia; order Binatales; family Binataceae; genus JAJPHI01. The sequence continues at coordinate 57,257 of JAJPHI010000014.1, read as the reverse complement.
GCAGGCTGCCAACCCGACCGTAAAGGTCAATCTGACCGGCGGTCGGCTCGGTTATCCGCGAGAGGATTTTGAGCAGCGTCGACTTGCCCGCGCCATTGCGTCCGATAATCCCGACCACTGCGCCCGCATCCACTGCGAAACTGACGTCGTCGAGCGCCAGGAGATACGGCGCGTCCGCTGCGCGGCGCGCTGTGCCGCGGCGCGCGCGGGACCAGCGGGCCGGAGCGGCGAGCGCGCGCATCAACGCTTCGCGCAAGGTGAAATACGGCTCGCGCTCACCCAGGCGGTAGCGCTTGGTTACCCCTTCGACTCTGACCATCGGCCGCATCGGCGCAACGTCTTCAAATACTCAGATCAGATCGGCGAATTCCCGCTCCAGACGCCGAAATATATATGTGGAGTAAATCAGCAGTGAAACCGCAACCAGCGTCGAAATAAACAGATTCCGCCAGTCAAAGGAGCGGTCCAGAACGCTGGCACGCAAATTCGCAATAATACCCGTCAACGGGTTCAGCGCGATTAGCCAGCGCCATCGGGCGGGCACGAAACTGATCGGATAAATAATCGGCGTTACAAACATCCAGACCTGCAGCAGAAAAGGCAGGGCATAACGCACGTCGCGGTATTTAACGTTGAGCGCCGCGGCCCACAACCCTACGCCGCTTGCCACGATTGTCAGCAGCAGGGTGAATATCGGCAACATCAGCAGGCGTAGCGAGAAGGTCATCTGATAGAACAGCATCATCGGCAGCAGCAGCGTGGCGGCAATTGCCAGGTCGAAGAGCGCCGCGCCGACCGTCGCTCCGGGAATGACCAGGCGCGGAAAATATACTTTCGTGATCAGGTTGGAATTACCCACCAGACTCGTGCTGCTGCCGGCGACCGCGGTATTGAAAAAATTCCAGGCCAGTAGTCCGACGTAAGAGAAGATCGCGTAAGGAGCCCCGTCGGAAGGCAGTCGCGCGAGTTTGCCGAACAACAGTGTGAAGATCACCATCGTCAGCAGCGGTTGAATAACTGCCCAGACGATGCCCAGCACCGTCTGCTTGTAGCGGATTTTGATTTCGCGCCACGTCAGGAGCAGCAGGAGATCGCGATATTTCCACAGTTCGACGAAGCCGAGACCCGTCCATCGACGCCCACCGCGGATAGTCAGCAGCGGCCGCTCCGCGCGGTCCGCCACCGAATCTTGCAGCGCGTCGGCCGCAGCCTCGGCCGTTGGTCGGTCAACTGCGCTATCGATGGCAAATTCCTCAGCATCCATGCGTATGCGAATTATACGGCCCGGCGATCATTTAACTCACGCCACTTTCCATCTGATGATTCGGTCACCGCCTCGACGATCTGACGCGCCATCGCGTCAGCCGTATGGTCGCGCAAGGCGCGGCTCAAGGGCGCGAAAAGACGACGGCAGTCATCGCCACGCCCGCTCCACTCCACCAGGCGACGAGCGATTTCATCGGGATCATCCGGACTGGCGAGTAGACACGGACGCAGCGACGGCGGAAAGCGTTCAGCGACCCCCGCGTCGGCGCTGACCAGCGCGGGGACGCCGCGACAGATGGCTTCGTGCACGTTCAGCCCGTAGGGCTCGTAGCGCGTCGGACTAACCAGCAGGTCGGCAGCGGGCAAGACCTCGGCAATCGGCGCGAAGCCCAGGAATCTAACCCGTTTGCCATATTCGGATGCGCTCACGATCCGACGCCAATGCGGCAGCGCTCGCCCGTCGCCGGCAACCAGCAGCGTCGCGCGCCAATCCTCGCGACCGGCAAGCCGCCGCCACGCCTCCCAGAGCGTATCGAAGCCCTTGCGCCGATCGAAACCGAGTGCGCCGACGAAGAGAATCGTCGGCGACGGGTCGCTGATCCCCAGACTGGAGCGCGCGCGGTTCCGCTCCTCGGCGGTTGCGGGAGCCCAGTCCGACTCCAGCCCCGGGTAGACGGTCACGATACGGTCGGGCGGCACCTGCAGGTACTTCAGCAGGTCCGCGCGAGTTCGGCGGGAGTTGGCAATCAGGAGTCGCGCGCGGGGCAGGACGTGCCGCTCGAGCCTAAGGGTATGGCGCGCTTCGATGCGCGACTTGAGCCGTAGCCATCGCGGACCGTGCATCATCCGCGACGGCCACGCGTGATTTACAAAATGCACCCAGTTGATATCCGGCCACGTGCACCCGATACCGTTGGCGACAACGCGCACCCGCAAACCGCGCGCCTTGAGCGCCGCGGCGACGCGCCTGCCCCTCCGATCGAGACGCGTCCGCCCAAGAAAAAAAGAGCCGGCCGGCTTCGCCACGAGATACGTCCCGGCGGCGTGCCGTAGCAGGAAGGAATCGTCGATCCGAAAAGCCACGAGGTGCACCGCATGCCCCTGATCGATCAGATACCGCGCGAGCGCCGCGTTGAGTTTGTCCATGCCGCCGTCAGCGTGAAAACCGCCGGCGACCAGCACCCAGCACGATGACGTTTCGCGCGACCGCCGAGCCATCATGAGCTCGCCGCCACGGCGCGCGCCGCAGGCCGACGGGGCGCGGTGCGAAGTCGCGGGCGCTGGCGCGAGGTGGCGATCCATCCGCAGTACATCAGGGTCAGCGCGGTTTGCGGAATTGCATTCAGCAGACCGGTGCCGAGCGGCGCGGTCGCGAACGAGATGAGACAGAACAGCCGCGCCAGCCAACGACCCACGTACCAGGGATCGTTGCGGTCCGGCGCGGAGCGGATCAGCACCCAGAACATGAATCCAAGCCAGATAAGCAGGCCGGGCAATCCCTGCTCCAGAACAATTCGTCCATACTCATTCTCGACCGCCACGGGATCGTGTAGCAGCGGCTTGAGAAAATAGGGAATACTGGTGCCGCCACCGCCGAGGCCGTTACCCAGAGGATATTCCTCGATCAGGTCGATAATCGAGCCGTTGACGCTCGAATGCAGTCTTGCGGTCACCACTTCAGGATTCGCCAGCGTGAAAAATCGCTGCAGTCGCGGCGTTGCCGCAACGATCGCGGCAATCACGATGATAAGCACCACCCAGGCCATACGCGGAATGCGCCGGCCGCCGAGCGCCACCGTCGTCACCATCACGATGGTAATCAAGACCACCGCCTCGGAACGCGACGCGGCGAGAAACACGCCGATGGCCGAAGCTCCCACCGCCCCCAGCAGAAACCAGCGTTCGCCGCGAAGTCGAGTCAGGCTCAAAGCGCCTACCAGAAGCGGGATGCTGGCGACCATGCACGTAGCGTAAGCGGCAGAGTGGGTGAAAGTTGCCGGGATGCGATAATGGTTGACGCCGTTGAAGGTGACGTCCGTGCTTTTGTAAATGATCGCGTCCACGGCGTTGAATGGATAGAAGCGCGGCACGCCCCAGATAACTTCCGCGAAGGCAACCAGCAGAACCGCCAGATTGAGCCATCCGATACTTCGCGCCAGGCGCCGCATCGTATTTTCGTCAAGCAGGCCGCCGAGCAGAATAAAGGGCACGAACAGCACGTTGCCGCGCCATCCGACCAACTGGATCCAGGGATTTTGCGACGGCACCAAAAGCAGCATCGTCGGCCATCCGATGAGACAGATTACCCACGGCATCAGCCGGCGCAGCCGCCACCGCTGCGCAGAATCGAGTCGCTGGGCCAGCGCGGCCAGGAAAACCCCGGCGATGGCCGCGTCGTACACAAATTGCGCGGCCGGATTCGCGAGGTTCGCGCGAATTATCCCATAGAGGTAGCCGACCGCCAGGCTCGCAGCGATTCCGGCCCACAGAGCCTGACGCGTGGCCACGAAGCATCCGATGAAAGCCGCGCCGCAGAGCCCGATCGCAATCATTGGCCGGCGCCCGTGGCGATGCGGCTACGATCGCGGTGGTAGGCCCACAGCATGCCCCATCGACGATCGCCCAGGGCCTGCGCGGTCCCTGTTTCGATCTCAAACCCAAGGTCGAGCAGCCGCCTTTGCAGACGTGTCTCGTCGGCCGCAGGATATGGCCCCGCGTGCCATTCGAGGACGATCGCCGCAATCCGCAGGGCGGCGAAGCGATCATCCATGACCAGCGCGTGCTCGCCGCCCTCGCAGTCCATCTTCAGTAGATCGATCGGCTCGTCGCCGATCGCCGCAAAGAAATCAGCTATCGGAACCTCGATACCATCCTGCGCTGCCTCGAGAACGAGGCGTGAGCACTCGCCGGCATCGCTCAGAAAGCCGCGACCGCTGGCCGCACCGGCGGCCGCCGGAATCACGGTCACGCGATCCCCGAGATGGTTGGCCTTGACATTCCGGGCAAGCTGCAGCAGGTGCGCCGGATGGGGTTCAAATGCCGTCACCGTCGCCGTCGGAAAGCGTCGCGCCAGATAGGTTACCGAAAAACCGACATTCGCGCCGACGTCAACAATCCTACTGACCGCGGGGAGCGGTCGCGGCGACCGATACAGCTCGGCCACGAAAATCTCGAACGCGACGCTCAGGTCGCCGCTCGGCGGCGGCCGCACCACGATCCGTTCGCCGCCGCGCAATCGCAGGGTAATCTGACGACGAATCGGGGTCGCGCGCCACGCAAGATAGCGGAGCCGCGACGCCGTTCGCATCACGTCACGCAGACGCTTCGGCGATGACGCTGCGACTAGGTGAGCCATCGACCGGCAACCCGCGCGGCCGCCCCAACCACCTGATCGACGGCGAGCGTCGCCAGGCATTGCCCGGTCACGGGATTGGTGCAGCGATCCGGCAGCGCGCCGCGGTAGTTGCGGATACATGGACTGCACGGTGGCTGCGGACCAGCAACATAGGTTGCGTGCGGCCCGCGCGGCGCCCACTGGATCGGCGAGGTTGGACCGAACAGTCCGACGGTCGGCACGCCCATCGCTGCGCCCAGATGCATCACCCCCGTATCATTACTGATCAAAAGATCGCATCGCCGTAGGATTGCGGCCGTCGCCGCGACGCCCGGAAATACCCCGACGGCGTTGATCGTCAGCCCTCCGTACAGGCGCCGGAATCTTTCACATAAATCGCGCTCGGCGCCGTTCCCGGTCAATAGTGGCAGCAGATGCGGCGCGGCGCGCTGCAGCGTGCGAACGGTCTCGACGAAGCGTTCGACCGGCCAGCGCTTGAACTCGTGAACGCCCGATCCCGGATGCACCGCGACTACCCGGCTGCCCGCCGGTACGACGGCCTGCCACCAGGCCGCCACCTGCGCCTCGAGCGGCGCCGGAATCGGCAGAGGGACCACCTCCACCATCGGCGGCAGATCGGGCTCGACCACCCGCGCCAGTTCGAGCAGCGATTCCCACTGCGACCGGCCTTCGTCGAGCGCAACCACGTGATTGAACAGGCGATGCTGAGGGTAGTGGTTCACCGGCCTGAAACCGACGCGGCAGCGAATCCGCGCAAGACAGACGATCGCGGCGCTGGTGAACGACGTGTGATCGGTCGCGAGCGCGGTGTCATAGCGCGCCCGCCGCAATTCGCGAATCAGTTTGCCCCACCCGATCGTGCCGCGCGCGCCCGGCGCGTATTGATGGAACCTCGCGTCGCGCAGACCGGCCAGCGCTTCGGCGGCACCGAACCCGGCCAGGATCCCGACCTCCATCGTCGGACTCAACCGACGCAGATGGTGGATGATCGCGTGAAGCAGAACACCGTCGCCGATGCCGCCCGTGGTGACGACTAACAGGCGGTGGGGCGGGCGCGGCGACGGCCGTCGCCGGAAATCAGAGATCCGTCCGTAAAGTGCCAGTAGCCGCAGGAGAACGCTCGTGCTGATCGTCGCCGTCGGCATCACGAACCTGCCGCTCGATAATCACGCCCGAGGCGACCGACGATTCCGTCGATCCGCGCCATTTGATCGTCGACGTTGCAGAGCCGCAGCACACGGGCGCGGCCGTTTCGACCGAGCACAGAGCGCAGCGCCGCATCGTCAATCAGACGCCGCAGGGCTGAAGCGAGAGCGGCAGGGTCGGAACCCGGCAGCAACACGCCGCAGGAACTGTCCACCAGTTCGACCACGCCACCCATGGCGGTGGTGACGACCGGCAATCCCGCGCTCAGCGCCTCGGCGAAGGCAAGGCCGAAGGGTTCCGGCGCTGTGTTGGGCTGGCAGTAGATATCTGCAGCGGCCATCAGGCGGCGCACGTCGCGACGAAAGCCACAGAACCTGATCCGCGAAACAATCCCGAGCTGCGCGGCCATGTCACGCAGTTCGGCTTCATACTTTGCCGTATCGCCGCCGCCCGCCAGCCAGCAGAACCATCGAGGGTCGTGACGGAGCGAAGCCAGCGCGGCAAGATGCTCTCGATGGCCCTTCCAGGCTTCGAAGCGGCTTGCCTGCAGAATCACCACGGCGTCCGCCGGCGTCGCGAGTTCCGCGCGCACTGCGCGCCTGTTTTCGCCACCGCTGCAGGCGCAAGGCGTTACCGGGGGATACCAGACCTCGCCCGGCACGTTTGGATACAGCCGCGGGAGGCTCGCGGCGGTGAAGACGCTGTTGCAGATCGCCAGGTCGGGAGGGGTCCGACGCGCCCAGCGCTCCAGCCAGTGACCGCCTGAACTCGTGTCATGCATCCAAAAGATCGACGCTATCCCGGCCCGCCTCACGACCGGTCCGAAGATCGCCTGCGCCCACGGCATGTGACAGGCCACCGCGTCGAAATCGTCATCGTCGAGGACGCGGCGCAAGCGCCGACGCGCGCGCAGCAGCGCAAGCGGGTGGCGCGTGCGCGCCGCGCCCAGTTGCACCACGTTCGCCTCGAGGCGCCGCAGTTCCTGCGCCACGCGTCCATCAAAGCAGAGGGCAAAATGATGCTCCAGCCGATTAGCGGAGAAGCGGGCGAGCGTCGTCAGGATCGTTTCGACGCCGCCGTAGAGATTGCCGCTATGAACGTGCAGCAGCCGCATCGTTTGCGCCCGCGTTCACCATCGCGCGATAGAGCGCGGCGAATTCCTCCGCCATCCGTTGGCGGCCAAACCGCGACGCCGCAGTGATGCGCGCCGCTTCGCCGAGCCGCCCGCGCAGGCCGGGATCATCGAGCAGACGCGCGATCGCGCGCGCGAGACCGGCGGCGTCGCCCGGCCGATGGACCAGGGCATTGCGCTCGGGCTCGACGAACTCCGCCACGCCGCCGGAGCCGCTGGTAATCACCGCGCGCGCGCACGCAAAGGCCTCGGCGACGACCAGGCCAAACGGTTCCGGCTGGATACTGGGATGGACGACAATATCGAGCGCGTGCAGCGCGGGGGCGATATCCGGCAGAAAGCCGGTGAAGCCAACGCGCTCCGCAAGACCGAGTCGAGTCACTTCCTGCCGCAATGCGGCGAGGGAAATCTGGCTCTGCCGCGTGTGATAGACCGCGCCCCCAATCACATAGCCGCGCACTGGAAGGGCGCGCGGCAGCAGCGCGAGCGCGCGAAGGAAAACCCGATGACCTTTCCAGTGCGCAGCGGTAGCGACCAGACCGACGCGGACGACGTCGGGCGGCGCCGCCGGCAGGCCCGCGATCGCGTCGAGATCGACCGTATCTCCACCGGCAACGAAGCGCTCCAGGTCAATCCCGTTGTAAATCACCGCGACGCGCGGCGACGGCCCGAGCGCCGTGCGCAGATCGGCAGCAACGGCGCGCGAGTTGGCCACGGCCATATCGCAGCGACCGGCGTAGGCGCGCAACAAACGACGCATCAGCGGACGCGCGCCGACAAAATCATGGACATGCCACACGAGCGCGCTGCGCGGCGGCGCCGCACGCGCGCCCAGCAGATGCATCTTGAAGCCGTTGGCGTGAATCAGATCGGGGTCGCGCGCGACCAGCATCCCGTTCAGGCGATTCGCATAACGATGGACGGCGGGTGAGGAAGCTCCCAGACGACCGAGTTGCAGCAGCAGATGGCCCGCGCGCGAGGCCGGCGCGGAGTCGCCCAGGCGGGCCAAAGCCGCAGGAAATTCGACCACATGAGCGGCGACGCCGATCGCGCGGGTGTCCTCGACAAGCGGTCCCGCAGCCGGCGCGATGAGATCGATCGCCCAATGCGGATAGCACTGGTGAAGCTCTGCCATCAGATCAAGCAGGACGCGTTCAGCTCCGCCAATCGCGCCGCTTTGACTGAGGAAAACGATTTTCATTGAGCCCCGACGCGTCCCGAAAGCGCTACGGCGCCGCTTCTCCCGACGCGCTGGCGCGCCGCTCGAACTGCGCATAAACCTGCGCTACATGCGTATCGCCGGGCGCGAGCGCGCGGGCTCGCGCGTAGGCCCGCTCGGCGGCAACGTAGTCGAACTGAGCTTCCTCGGCCGCGCCGAGGGCGAGATACGCCTCGGCGCGATTTTCGAGCGCGGCGGCATCGTCGAAAACGGCCGCCGCACGCGCGAAGTTGCCCTCGGCCATATAAAGGTCACCGAGCCTCATCGCGAGCGCGAAAGAGGGACGGTAGGTAAGCGCCTCGCGCAGCGCCGACTCCTCGATCGCACGATCACCGGCGACCGCCGCGCCGTCGGCAAGCGCGAGGTCCAGCGCGTAAGGATCGGCGCCCGCGCGCTGACCCTGCGCCAGAGTCGCGCGCAGTTCATTCAGCCGACCGGCGGGTCCGTCAACCGCGCGCGCGAGCTCGACATAGGGCCGCGAATCGGCCGGCGCGAGGGCAATCGCGCGCTGCAAAGCGCGCTGCGCCGCGCTCGTATCACCGGCGCTGGCGTATTCGCGCCCGGCTATCACGTCGTATTCGACCTGGTCATCGAGGCTGCGCGACGCGGCCGCCAGGCGCTCACAGAGATGAGCACTGTCAACATAGCGGCCCAGCGCGTCGTAGAACGTCACCAGTTCGCGGCTGGCCCCCGGAAAACCGGCGCCGACCGCCCGTTCAAAGCCCGCTGCGACCGCGTCCTGCTGGCGCGGCAGGAGCCACGGGATCGCCGCGGGCGCCAGGTAATCATGCAGACCGAGCCGGGGCGCGCGATACACCGATTCGGTTACGGCGCGCAACCCCGCGCCTTCACGGCCGAACTGCAACAGCTCGCGCGCGTAGGCGTCGCGCGCGCGGGGATTGTTCGGGTCGAGCCACACGGCAATCGCGAGCTGCTGAAATCGCGTCGCCGCCGTGATCCGCGCGCCGCCCAGCGCGAGCAGTCGCAGATGGGCCGTGGACATCGCCGGATGAGCCAGCAGCAGCCGCGCCGCCGCGATCGGATCGGTGACCGCGGATACCCCGTAGGGGTAGGCCCGTCCGTCCTGCGCCAGGGTGAGCGCGCCGAGCGCGACGGCCATCACCAGCGCCGCCGCCGCACAGGCATAGGAGCGGCGCGAGCGGCGCGCGGCAAGTCGCGTGGTCGGTTCGGCGGTCGGCGCAAGCGCCATCCGCATCGCCAACGCGAGCGTCACCGTCAGCAGGATAGCATTGGCGGGCGTGTGCAGGCTGAAATCAAAGGCTTCATGCAGTGCGACGGCGAGGAGGCCGCCGCAGAGGCCTGCAAAAAGCGGGAATCGACGCGGATCGAGGCGGCGACCCGCGCGCAGCGCCATGATCATCGCCGCGACCAGCCAGCCGGCGAGAATAACTCCGACCATCCCTGACTCGGCGGCGAACTGCACGTAATCGTTGCCTGTCTGCCGCGCAAAAAAAGGCGACCACGGCGGACGCGCATAATGGCGAAAGAGATCCGGCCAGGCCCCGAGACCAACGCCGAACAGCGGAAAATCCGCAATCATCGGCAGCGTATCGCGGACGGCTTCAAAACGATGACGCACGCTTAAATCATCGCCGGCGAGGCTCAGGCTGACGCGCTCGGCGACCATCGCGCGCCCCTGCGGACCGGCCGCAAAAAAGAGCGTCGCCGCCATCACGCCGACCGCGGCAACACCCACGCCGATCAAGCCCCACCGGCGCGAGCGTTGCGGCGAATCGAGGCGTTGACCAACCAGCAAGAGGGCCGCGAGCGTACCGGCCGCGGCCGCTATCCAGCCGGCGCGAGAGAGACTGAAGAGGAGCGCGAGCGCGTCCAGCAGCGCGACCAGCGCGGCGCCGACCCGCAGGTTCGCGCGATGCGCACGGGAGACCAGCGGCGACGGAAACAGCGCCATCAGGACCGCGGTCGGCAACGTCATCGCGATAAAATCGGCGAAATGGTCGGGATCAACGAACGGCCCGCTCGCGCGCAGCGGCACACCGACCATCGGCTTGCCCCAATCCTGGGGAACGATCAGCCAGAGCAGTTTCCCGTTCCACCATGCAAGCTGACACAGCGCGATCGCGCATAAGATCGCGGTAAGACCAAGGACGCCGAGGACAACGCTGCGATAAAAGCGTGATTCGGCTTCACGCTCGCCGACAAGGCCAAACGGATAGAGCAGAATAACGCCGAAGAGGGTCGCCAGCGCGAGCCATTCGATGAGACTCGCGGCGCTGACTGCAGGAGCGAGCGTCAGCGTGCGCCATCGCCGGTGCGCGAACCATGAGCCAGGACCGCTCTGATCGAGCGCCAGACCGGCGGCGCTGCCGCGATCATTGAGCAGGAGCGGCGCGACGGTCTGCGCGGGAGGGGTTGCAGGCCATCCCGGAAAGCTGACCTGGTAAATGCGGTACGTGCCCGGAGTAACGGCGCGCAGCACGCGCGGCGGCAGCGGCGTCAACTGCAACAGCAGCATCACGGTCACCGCGAGAATCGCTAAAGCGCATCGGCGCCACGAGCGCGATTCTACGGCGAAGCGCGGGCGCCCTGGCGCTTCGCTCCAGATTTTCAGCCCCCAGATACCCGGCAGCGTGAACGTCAGCAGCTCGAGCGTGACGAAGGCCGTGCGATGAACCCCGCCGAGGGCGAAAGGCGCCGCCGCCACGAGCGTCAGGAGGACAACCGTGAGCAGACCATCGGCCCATCGCGAGAGGTACATCATGCATTCGCCCGTCGCTTCAGCGATCCGAACGCAAATGCCGCCACGGTTCAGGAGGGAGGATCCGGCCGGGCGGTATAGTAAGCATCGTGGTAGTAGTCTTTGTAATGGACGCTGCGCGGATGGATGCGGTTCAGGACGACGCCGAGAATCTTGCCGCGGGCGTATTGCACGCGCTGGCAGGCCGCGCGCACCTGCTGGCGCGGCGTGGCGCAGCCGTTGGCGACCACCACCACGCCGTCGACCAGGCGCGCGAGCAGCAGCGCGTCGCTGACCGGCAGCACGGGCGACGAATCGATGATGATATAGCGGTAGCGTTCGGCAAGCTCGACCAGCATCTCGGCCATCTTGCTCGAGCCGACCAGCTCGGTGGGGTTGGGCGGCGGCGACCCGCTGCCGAGAAAATCGAGCTGGCGAATCGCTGTTGCACAGATGACCGTGGCAAACTCGCGGGCGCCGGTCAGCACCTCGGTGAGACCCGCCTGATTGCCGAGACCCAGCACCTGATGGCATCGCGCGCGGCGCAGATCCGCGTCGATGAGAATCGTCGGCCCCAGTTGCGCCATCATCACCGCGATATTGACCGAGGTGACGGTCTTGCCTTCGCGACTGGTCGCGCTGGTAATCAGGATGGTCTGCGGCGGACCGCCCGCGCGCGAAAGCAGCAGCGCGGTCCGCAGGTTGCGATACGCCTCGCCCAGCGGCGAGTAGGAGCCGTGCGCGCTGACCAGTTCGGTCAAAGCGTCGGCCCGCCGTGGTAAGGCGCGCGAGCGCGCTCCATAGCCGGGGAGCTGCGCCCCGGCGACCGCGAAATCGGGGACGAGGCCGAGGTTGGGCAGGCGCAGATAGTTCTCCGCCTCCTCGGGATTGCGGAGCGTGCGGTCGAGCGATTCAAGGGCGAACGCCGCGGCGATACCGCCGGCCAGTCCGACCATCAGGGCGAGCGCCAGATCGCGCAGTTTGCGCGGGCTGACCGGCGCGCCCGGGGCTTCGGCCGAGTTGATCACGGTGACGCTGGTCCGCGCGGCGCCGCTCGTCACCGCGGCATTTTTCATCCGCGTGAGAACGGCGTCGTAGAGCTCGCGATTGGTATCGACTTCCCGTTGCAGGATAGCGTATTGGGCGGCGGCATCGTTGAGGTTGAGGGTTTCGGCGCGCTGCCGGGCCATCTCCTGCTGCAGCTCGTTTTCCTTGGCGACCGCCTCCTGATACTGCGCGCGGATGCCGTTGACGACATTGTCGGTGGCGAGCTTGAGGCGCGCTTCAACTTCGCCAATCTGCGCATCGAGCTTCGCCAGCGGCGGATAATCGGGCCGGAATTCGCTCGAGAGCGCGGCCGCCTGGCTGTAGAGGTCGTTGAGCTGTTTCTGGAGATCGCCGATGGTCGGATTCGCGTTGATCTCCGGCAGCGAGGCGTACTGATGGCGGTCGATAAGCTGTACCTGCGACTCGAGCGCGATCCGCGCGACCTGCGCCTGCGTCAGGTCCTTGCTCAGATCGGCCAGCCGATCGAGCACGACGGCGTCCTTGCCGTCGAGCGAGATGAGCCCCGGGATAATACCCTTCGCGCGTCGATAATCGTTGAGGGCAGCTTCGGATTTCTCCAGTTGATCCCTGATTTCGGCGAGTTTTACGCGCATGAACCGCTGCGCCTGCTCGCTCTCCAACCCGCGCATCTGATCCTGCCGCCGCTCATAGGCGGCAACATGAGCATTGGCCAGCTCGGCCGAGAGCGTCGGGTTGGTGGTGGTGAAGCCGATCTTCACCAGATTGGTTTCCGGCACGGGCGATACTTTGAGCATCGCGAGATAGGCATGTACCGCCGCCGGCGAAGCGGCGGCGAGAGGCGGAGTTTCGGCCGTCTCGGGCGGCAACTCGAGGTGACGGTAAGGCGCCGGGGAGACCGCCCTGACCCAGGGCAACCAGCCCGTGAGTCCGCCACCGGAAGCCGACTGCCCCATAAAGAGTGGATTGTGATCGAGGTTGAGCTCACTGACCACATCGGCGGCAAGGTCGCGGCTTTCCAGAATCGCGCATTGCGTTTTGTAATATTGATCGGCGTTGGCCGCCGCCGCCTCGATTTCGACCAGGTTCTCGAGCGTATCCGTGCCGCTGTCAGCGTTCGGTTCGATCAGTACCGTGGTTTCGGCTTCGTAAAGCGCCGGTGCAGTGAGCAGGCGCGCCAGCGCGATCACGATTGCCGCCGCGGTTACGCCGACGACGATCCCGAGATGGCGCCGAATGACTCCCCAATACCGATAGATATCGAAAATCGGTTCATAATCCTCAGGGAGCTGCCGCGCTTCGGCCTCGATCGTCGTTCGCGCCGGAACTACTGCGTGGCCCGCGAATGCGCCCGAATCGTCCATCAGCCATCTGCCGCTGCGCGTCAGTAGGGAATCACCGGACCGGCGATACCGATGCGGGAGACCACCGAGTAAAAGACATACGGCCCGATTCGCCAGTTCGAATACGGCACGTCGATAACATCGTTGGCTTTGACGGGGATATCGCTGTCTTCGCCGCGCATGATCCGATCGAGATTGACCGCTTGCGTGAGCTTGGCGCCGTCCTTGCCATTGCGGATGAGCGTAATCGATTTGGTGTCGGCGGCGTACATCGGGCCGCCGGCCTCGCCGATAGCGCCGAGCACGGTGAGACCCGAGCCGACGTCGAAATGGCCCGGACGCTGGACCCAGCCGACCACCATCACCTGGCCGCCGCCCGGCACAACGATAACGTCACCGGGACGGACCGGCATATTCAAAAAATTGCCGCCGCCGGTGAGTGACGTGCTATGCAGGCGAATCGAAACCGCCTGCGGCGACGACTCCGCCATCGCCATCGCATGATCGGCGTCGGTGCGGGGGTCCGGCGGCACCGGGGAACCGCCCTTGGCGTCAGCAGGTATCAGGACCAACTCGTCGGCGGCGCTGGGCGTCAGCCCACCCGATTGAGTGAGCACGTCGAGAATCGTCTCGTTGGAACTGGTCAGCACCACAAGTCCCGGTTTGTTTACCGCGCCGACGACGGCAACTTCGCGATTAAGGTACTGATCGACGAAGACCGCAGCCTGCGGCTTAAGCATATATTTTTCGAGCTTAAGCTCCAATTGCTTAGCCAAGTCCTCTTCCGTCAATCCACCGGCCTGAATGTCGCCCAAAAGCGGCAGCGTAATCTGCCCGGTCGACGAAACGCGCACCTTGCGTTCACTGAGCTCCGGCATCTCCGGCACCGAGATAGTCAGCACGTCGCCGGGACCGATCGGGTAATCCTGATCTCTGGCCGACGCCCCCATGGTGCGCTCCTGCCACAATGCGGCGAGACGCGGATCTGGTGGCGATTGGTCGGCAGCCGCCGTCATTTTGGAAGGGTCCGGCGCACCGCGCATCGTCGCGCCGGAGGAGCATCCGACCACGAAACCCAACGACGCGGCGAGCGTCGTGGCGACGCAGATCCGGCGACGCAGGCTATGTCGGAGACTATTCAGAGTATAAAAGTATTTTAGAACCGCGTTCCTTCAGCAAGAGTTTTGATTAAAGATCGCCCCGGCCTCCTGCCGCGCGTTGCCGGCATCATCGCGGGCGGCGTTGAGCGAGGCGGCGCTCGTAGAGCTTCGCGTACTTGACGAAGCCGTAAAACGCCCCCGTCATCGCCGCATAAAGCCCCGGACCACCCTCCAGGAAACCGCCGCGCAACAGATAAACATTGAGAAATCGCCCGATCGGATGGGTCAGCATCTTGAGCGCATCCAGCGGCGAAGGTTCGAGGCGCTCGGCGCTGCGCGTGGTGAAGCGATTGATCGTCGCGATATGGTCGGCCACGTCGCGGTAGCTAAAGTGCAGAATCGGCGCGCGCAGGCGTCCCACCGGCCCGTCCACGATCACCTTGTCATGTGGATCGATACCACCGATATGGGCGCGCGCGCGGCGAAAGAGGCGCACCGGGAAATCCCGGTATAGCGGACGAACGTAATAGTGCCGCAGATGATAAAGGACGCGCTGAATGCGATAGCCGTCGTAACGGTCGGCGGAATTGATCGCCCTCTCGATCTCGCATCCAAGCTCGTAGGTAACCTGCTCGTCGGCATCGAGCAGCAGGACCCATTCCGAGGTGGCACGGTCGAGGGCCGCCTGCTTTTGCAGCACGTAGCCGGCAAATTCCTGCTGAAAGACCCGAGCGCCGAGCTCCTCGCAAATCGCCACGGTCCGATCGGTGGAAAAGGAATCGACGACAATCAGCTCGCGGCAGAAGCGCTTCGCGCTGCTCAGGCATTGGCCGATGAGCTGCTCCTCGTCGCGGGTGACGACGATCAGTGAAACCCCAGGCGACGGCATCTAGGGCGCGGTCGAACTGCGGTTGAGGCGGGCCACGATGTCGCTCGCGATCCCAAGGAAGATCTCGCTAACGGGATGGTCGGGACGGGCGGCGACCAGCGGCGTCGCTGTGTCCGCGCCCTCGCGCAGCTCGTGCGTGAACGGCAGCTCGCCGAGAAACGGCACCCCAAGCTCGCTCGCGTAATGGGCCCCGCCCCCGTGAGCGAAGATCTCGTGGCGGCGCCCGCACTTGCGGCAGAGATGGTAACTCATGTTCTCGATCACCCCGAGTACCGGCACCCCGACCTCCTGGAACATCGTGACCCCGCGCTTGACGTCCTGCAGTGCGATCGCCTGCGGCGTGGTCACGATGACCCCGCCAGCCAGCGCAACGCGCTGCGTGATCGTGAGTTGCGCGTCGCCGGTGCCGGGCGGCAGGTCGAGGACGAGAGCGTCGAGCTCGCCCCATTCGACATTGAAGAGAAACTCGCTTTCGAGCTTGGTCACCATCGGCCCCCGCCAGATAATCGGGGCGTCGTCGCCGATGAAGAGCGCCATCGAGATATAGCGCAGGCCCGCGCGTTGGAGCGGGACGATCCGCCGCTCCTGCGTGACGTGGATCTGCGCTCCCGCGCCAACCATCATGGCGACGCTGGGCCCGTAAACATCGGCGTCCATCAGCCCCGTCCGCCATCCGAGCGCCTGCAGGGCCAGCGCCAGATTGACGGCGACCGTCGACTTGCCGACGCCGCCCTTGCCGCTGGCAACCGCGATCACGTGGCGGATACCGGGGATCGGCCGGCGATGGAGCGCGGCCGCCGCCATCCGCGGCGACGGCGCCTCGGCCAGTTCGATCCGCACGGCAGGCACTCCGGGCATTGCCGCGACGGTGCGCCGGACGGCGGCGGAAATCTCTTCCAGGACCTCGGGTTTGGCGCTGGCCGCCGTGAGAATCACGGTGACTCCCGCCGTGGCCACCTCGATATCTTTGATGAGGCCAAACGAGACAATATCGCGGCTGAAGCCGGGATACTTGATCGATTTAAGCTGATTGAGGATTTCTTGTGGGCTGGGCATCGGCGCCTTCAGCGCGGATTCTATCACTTGGCGCACACACTCTGAACGCCCTCGGCCGCCGCGCGACCGACGAGGAAAACTATCCGATCTGACGCAGGCGCTCGAGCCGCTCGACCGACGCGGCGAGCCGCGGCCCCATCGCCGGGGACTTCGCCCTCTGCGCCAGGGCCACGAACACCTCCGCAAGTTCTTCGACCGGGCGACACGCGAGCAGCAGATCGGCCCCCGCCTCGAGCGCCGCGACGCAGCGATCGGCCAGCGCGCCCGTCGCCTCGAGCGCTCCCATCTGCAGGTCATCGGTCGCGATCACACCGCCAAAACCGAGCCGCTTCCGTAAAAGGCCTTCGATATGCGGCCGCGAGAGGCTCGCCGGGCGCTGCTGGTCGATTAGCGGCGTCATCAGATGCGCCATCATGATCATCGGCACGCCTGCCGCTATCGCGGCGACGAACGGTTTCAGATGGACCTCGAAGAGGCTCCGCCGGCTGCAATGACTGACGGGCAGCTCGCGATGGGAATCCTCCTGAACATTGCCGTGGCCTGGAAAATGTTTCGCGCAGGGAATGATGCCCGCGCTCCGCAGACCGCGCATGAACGCGAGTCCGCCGGCGATGACACGCGCGGCCGTGCGGCCAAAGGCGCGATCGCCGATAACGTCATTGGCCGGATTGGTGACGACGTCGAGCACCGGCGCGAAGTCGAGGTCAATACCCGCCGCGCGAAGCTCCGCGCCCATCGCGCGCGCCAGCGCTTCGATCGCAGGGGGCGCATGGACACGCGCGAGTTCGCGCGCCGGGGCAAGCTGGATGAACGGCGGACCGAACCGGATGACGCGCCCGCCCTCCTGGTCCACCGCAACGAACGGCGGCGGATCGTACAGTCGATGAAGATCCCTGCAGAGTTCGCGCAATTGCGCGCGGTCGGCGTAATTGCGTTTGAAGAGAATGATCGCGCCGGGCCCGAAGCGCTTCAGGGTTTTTCGTTCCCCGGGGCTGAGCGCGGGGCCGGCGACACCGACGCATAGCATCCGCGCCGTGGGCTCGTGTCTGCTCATCGCCGCTGGATCAGCGCGAAGTCGTCAGCTCTTCTGCCGCATCGTGACAAATTCTTCAGCCGCAGTCGGATGAATCCCGATAGTGGCATCGAATTGGGCTTTGGTCGCGCCGCACTTGAGCGCGATCGCAAGGCCCTGAATGATCTCGCCGGCATCGGCGCCGATCATGTGCGCGCCGACCACGCGACCGCTGTCACCGTCCACCACGAGCTTCATCAGGGTGCGCTCGCGACGACCGCTAAGCGTGTGCTTGAGGGGCGTGAAGGCTGACTTGTAGATATCGACCCGGCCGTAGCGGCGACGCGCTTCGGCCTCGCTCAAACCGACGCTCGCGAGCGGCGGCTGACTGAACACCGCCGAGGGAATGTTGTCGTAGTCGAGCGTGCGCGGGCGATTGCCGAACAGCGTGTCCGCCAGCGCATGGCCTTCCGCGATCGCCACCGGGGTCAGGCACCTACGGTTGGTCAGGTCGCCGATCGCAAAGATGCTTTCGACCGACGAGCGCGAGTCTTCGCCGACGACCACCGCGCCGTCGCGGTCGAGCGCAACCCCCGCTTCTTCGACACCGAAACCGCGCGAGTTCGGATGTCGCCCGGTCGCGAACATCACCAGCTCCGTGGTCACGGTCGAGTGGTCCTCAAGCGTGGCGCGCAGATGACCGTCGCTCCGCGCGATCGCCGTGACGCGGCTCTTAAGGCGCAGATCGATCCCGCGCTGTCTTATCTCCTCGCCGAGTGCGATGCGCAAATCATCGTCGAATCCGCGCAGCAGGGCGTCGCCGCGATGAATCAGCGTCACCTGCGCGCCGAGCCCATGGAAGATGCCGGCGAACTCGACCGCGATATAGCCGCCGCCCACGATCACGACGCGGCGCGGCAGCCGCGCGAGATGGAAGGCTTCGTTGGAAGTGATCGCCAGATCGGCTCCGGGAATTTCGGGCACCGTCGGCCAACTGCCGGTCGCGAGCAGGATGTAGCGGGCGGTGAATGTCGCGCCGTTGATGCGCACGGCGTGCGCGCCCGCGAGCTCCGCCCGCCCCCGTATAATCCGCGCGCCGGCCGCAGTCAAAAGACGCTCGTAGACGCCATTCAACCGCTCGATCTCGCGGTCCTTGTTGCCAAGCAGACGCGACCAGTCGAACGTCGGAGCTCCCACCTCCCAGCCAAAGCCGGCCGCATCGGCGAAAGCGTCGGCGAATTCCGACGCGTACACCAAAAGCTTCTTCGGAATACAGCCGACGTTGACGCAGGTGCCGCCCAGGTAGCGCTCTTCGGCCACCGCGACGCGCGCGCCGTGCGTCGCCGCGATTCGCGCCGCGCGCACGCCGCCCGAGCCGGCGCCAATCACGAAGAAATCGTAGTCGTAGGCAGGCAAAGCGCGGCGACCTCAGTTGGCCCGCGCCGCGCGCTGATTGGCTGCGCTGGTTTCGTCGTCGATCACTTCCGCGAACTTATCAAGCGGCTGCGCCCCGACGATCTCGCGTCCATTGATAAAGAAGGTCGGCGTGCCGGTCACCCCGAGCGCCTCGCCCTGCTGCTGCTCGGCCTTGATCCGCCCATCGGGCTGCCCCTGGTTGAAGCAGGTGTTGAAGCGCCCGGTATCGAGCCCGAGGCGTTTCGCCGTGGCCTTCAGATCACTCTCGGCGAGCTTGCTCTGATCGGCGAAGAGCGCGTCGTGATAGGGCCAGAACTTATCCTGCTCGGCGGCGCACTGGGCGGCGCGCGCCGCGTCCATCGCATGCGGATGGAAGCTCAGGGGGAAGTCCATGTACACGAATTTGATGCGATCCCCGTACTTCGCCCGCATCGCCTTGACCGTACTTTCCGCGGCCCGACAGTAGGGACATTGAAAATCCGAAAACTCGACCACCGTCACCGGCGCGTCCGCGCCGCCGGTCCACGGATGGCCGTCGCTGTTGACGGTGAAGCGCGGCGGTTTCAGCGCGACGTTAA
This sequence comes from Pseudomonadota bacterium, assembly GCA_021325355.1. Lineage (GTDB taxonomy): Bacteria > Desulfobacterota > Binatia > Binatales > Binataceae > JAJPHI01. The sequence continues at coordinate 38,000 of JAJPHI010000014.1, read as the reverse complement.
CCGGGGTGGCCTGACGGAGACGCTGAATCAGCGCGGCCCGCTGCTGCTCCTCGTTCTGGCGTTCGAGCGCCGCAATCAGCCGATCCTTCACCTGGTCGAAAGTGGCATTGTGAATCTGCGCCTGAATCGAACTCTTGTTGTCGTCGTAGAATTTGCGCGCTTCGGCCTCGGTGGGTTTGGCGGGCTTGAGCTCGCGCGCGAGATACTGTTCACGCGTCAGACCGGCAGCGTGGGCGGCCTGATCAATCAGGTAGTCGTCGATCATGCGGTCGAGCGCGCGCTTGCGCAAATCGTAGAGCTGGGAGGGGCTGACGCTGTTCAGGACCGCGCTGTCCACCTCCTGCTCGGTGAACTTATGGTTGCCGACGCTCGCGTAAACCGCGTCGTTCGGCTGATCGGCCTGCAGCGATGCGCCCCCCAGCACAAGCGCCGCACCGATGAGCAACAACGATCGCCATGCGCGGCGCAGCGCGCCTTCACTTGCGCCTCGATTGAATTTCGGCTCTCTCATCCTCCATCCTCGCGCGGGATCCGGACCGCCCTAAGCGTAACACGGCGGCGCCGCAACGGCGATGCCTCCACGAGCGACCCGCGGCGATCGCTCCCCCTCAGGCGCTGAGCGAGGCTCTCGGCGCGGACGGCGCCCCGGCCTCGAGGATCGCCTCGAGCATCCGGGGAATTTCGAATACGGCTTGATTGTGATGGGCCGCGATTCGGCGCCGGTAATGGTCGAGTCGCTTGCCTTCCAGCAGATGCGCGATCGCCCGGTCGATCGTGGTGAACGAACTGACCACCAGCCCCAGTTGATGCTGCCGGAGCCAGTCGGTGTTGAAGCGCTCGTGCGGCATCGTCAGCCGATTGCGTTCGACGATAACCGGCAGCCCGCAGACCAGCGCCTCGCTGATACTTCCCGGACCCGGTTTGCCGATAAAAAAATCCGCCAGCCTCATGAAGTACGGCATCGCTTCGGTAAAGCCGACGACGAAATGCGGATACGGCAGACGCCGCGCCGCCAGGCGCTGCGCCAACCCATCATTGCGCCCGCAGGCGAAGATCAGTTGCACCTCGCGATTTCCGTCCGCAACCGCCTCCGCGATGAGCTCCATCCGTCGCGAGCCGCAACCGCCGAACATCACGACGCCCGTCGGGCGGTCCTGCTCCAGGCCCAGTTTCGCGCGTTCAGCGGCGCGCGAGTCGAACGGCACGCGGTAGAACTCCGGCCGGACGATCATGCCCGAACTGCGCAAAATCAGATGAGCGGGGAAGCCCAGCGCCAGCGCCTGGCGCGCCGCGGTTCCGGTGCCGCATACGAGGAACTGTTCCTGCGGCTCGATCCAGAAATGCGGTGGATAGTCCGCCAGATCAGTCATCACGGTCACCAGCGGGGGCGCTGCCTCCCGACGGATCCGCGCGGCCGCCTCAAGACCCTCGAAAAGGCTGCGATTGAAATGCGGAATCAGTGAGACGACCAGATCCGGACGATGGCGCGCCCAGCCCTCAGCCAGCATCCGCACCATCCGCGGATGCATCTCGCGGACCAGCAGATGGAGCACGCGGAGCATCGGGCCGATCCCCACGGCAAGCCCTTTGCGCAGCAGCGCATTGTAGAAATTTTCGAGTTTCACACCGGTGCAGCGGCGCAGGTAATCGAGCTTGTCCAGCCGCTCGCGCAGGTTGACCATCGCTACCCGAACGCCAGGAAATTGCGCTGCCAGCACCGTCGCCAGAGCGACGGCGGACGCGCGATGGCCCCCGCCCGCATCAAAGTAGATCAGCTCAACCTGCGCCTGCTCCAGCCTCCGTCGCATCTTGCCACCCGCTCCGCTTCCCATCAGGCACCCTCGCCTCCAATCCGCGCCGGAGACGTTCCCGCCGCCGGCGCCTCCCAGCGCAGCAGCCGCAGCGCGCCGTCCCATCCCTCCACCAGCGCCGTGCAACTCTCCACCCAATCGCCGTCGTTCAGGTACCAGACCGGACCTATCAGACGCTGTTCCGCGCGATGGGTATGACCGCAGATAATGCCGTCAGCCCGATGTTTGCGGACGGCCTCCAGAATCGCGCGATCATCGAAGTCCATGAAGTATTCGACTGCGCGTTTGACGCGGTAGCGGATCGCCGCGGCGAGCCCGCGTCCGTCCGTACCGCCGCGCCAGTCGCGCTCGTACCAGTCGCTGATCCGCAGCGCCATCGCATAGCTCGTCGGCCCCTGCCACCATCTGCCGCCGGCGATCTTGCGGTCGAACTGATGACCATGCGTGACCAGCATCCGACGGCCCTCCCGCGTCGTGTAGAGCAATTCCTCGGGCCCGTATTCGAGGCCCAGCAGACGCGGACCCGCCTCCCGACAAAGATCATGGTTCCCTGGAATCAAGGTAACGCGGCTGCCGCGCCCGACCCAGGCGCGCAACTCGGCCGCCGCTGCCTCCTGATCGTCCGACCAGAACCACTCGCTGTCGGCGATCCATCCGTCAATAATGTCGCCGACCAAAAAGAGGTTCTCGGCCTCGTGATGCAGCAGGAAATCCAGCAGTGCGGCCGCCTGCATCCGCCGCGTCCCAAAATGCAGATCGGAGATCCAAATTGACCGGCACGCGCGGATTTCGTGCGCGGTCCGCGATCGCTCCGGCAACACCCGGGTCCGCGCAGGCACGGCGCTTTCGAGCCTCAGCAGATCCCCTACCTCCACCGCATCACCTCCACCTGGACGGTCGGTTAGATCTCTCCAGCACCATTCCGCGTTGCCGCGCAAAAATAGCTGCCGATTTTGAAGAGCGTACTATTGAACGATTAAGATTCTGCCAACGCTGCGAGCCCTTTAAGCGCGCCGCGCTCCGCCCGATCGCCGAACTGATATTCAGCCCACTGACGCGTCAGCCGTCGGGCAAATATATTTCATTACCATGCCCCTGATATCCCGCGAGTCGTAATCACTCTTCGACGACATACTAAAGTCATCAGCTTTTCATAATGTGTTAACAAAACTTCTCTTTGCTCAGCAAAGTAAGTGCGTAAGATCACCAGCGTCTCCACCAATAAACTCAACTGAGCAGGAGCTTGTGCATGAGGGCAAAGACGATCGAGCATTGGCGCTGGCCGCTTGGGTTGATGGCGCTTTCGCTGGTCGCGATGGGGTTTCTCGGCTACCAGGTCGGCGACGCGGCAAGCGCGACGACTCTGCAAGGATCCGGAGCAACGTTTCCCGCGCCTTTGTATCAACGCTGGTTCGCGGAATACAACAAGTTGCATCCTGACGTCGAAATCAATTACCAGCCGATCGGCAGCGGCGCCGGTATCAAGCAGTTTCAACAGCAACTGGTCGATTTCGGCGCGAGCGACGCGGCGATGACCGATGAACAGATGGCGGCCGTCAAACAGGGTGTCGTGCTCATCCCCATGACCGCCGGCGGCATCGTGCTGAGCTACAATCTGCCGGATTTGACGGCGCCGTTGCGCCTTTCGCGCGAGGCTTATGTCAACATTTTTCTCGGCAAGATTACCAACTGGAATGATACCGCGATTACCAGAACCAACCCCGGGGCAAAATTGCCCGACGAAAAAATCACCGTGGTTACGCGATCCGACGGCAGCGGTACCACCTTCGTCTTCACTTCCCATCTGAGCGCGGTCAGCGATGCCTGGAAGAACGGTCCCGGCCACGGCACCTCGGTCAATTTTCCCGTGGGCGTTGCCGGCAAAGGAAATCCTGGCGTCACCGCGCTGGTCAAGCAGACGCCCGGCGCGATCGGTTACGTGGAATACGGCTATGCGAAGCAGACCGGCATGCCGATGGCTGTCCTCGAAAACAAGGCCGGCAAATTCGTGTCGGCCACGCCCGCGACCGAAAAGAACGCGCTCGCCTCGGTGACTCTCCCGGCGAACCTGCGCGGCTGGGTGACCGATCCGAGCGGCGACGACTCGTATCCGATTGTGACGTACACCTGGATGCTGTTTTACCGGAAGTATGCGGATCCGAAAGTCGCGCAAACCTTGAAGGCGGTGGTCGAGTATGGACTCGACCAGGGCCAGAGCTTCGCGAGCGATCTCGGTTATATCCCGCTGCCGGAAAGCGTCATCCGGAAGGATAAGGAAGCGTTGGCGCAGATTTCATGAGTTCCGAAAACGTCGAACTGACGGCCGCGGGCGCCGCGTCGGGCAATATCGCGGGAGCGCCGCGGTTCGTCGAAACTCTTGCCGACCGCGTCTTTCGTCAGACCACCTTTGCGATCGCGGTCCTGACCGTCGGGCTTACGGTCTACCTGGTCTACACTATCGGGCACGCGGCGATGCCGGCGCTAGAAACCTATAAATTCCGCTTTCTGACCGGCACGACGTGGGACGCCAACCGCAATGAGTTCGGCGTGCTGCCGGCGATCGTCGGAACCCTGTACAGCTCGATCCTGGGCCTTATCGGCGGGACGCTTTTCGGGCTCGCGATCGCCGTTTTCCTGAGCGAGCACTTTCTTTCCGCGGGACTCGAATCGGTGATCGGCGCTCTCGGCCTCGAGGGCCGCCGCTTCTGGGCCGCGCTGCCCGACGGCATCGAAAATGTTCTGCGCACCACGATTGAGCTGCTGGCGGCGATTCCCAGCGTGGTCTACGGCCTGTGGGGCATCTTCGTCGTGATTCCATGGGTGCGGCCGCCCGCCGACTGGCTGCACAACCATCTGGGCTGGATTCCCTTCTTTGGCACCGCACTCAGCGGCCCAGGCCTGCTGCCGGCGGCGATCGTGCTGGCGATCATGGTGCTGCCGACCATCTCAGCGATCGCCCGCGACGCCTTGATTGCCGTGCCGCCGAAGATTCGCGAGGCCGCCTTCGGGCTCGGCGCGACCCGCTGGGAAGCGATTCTTGCCGTCTTCATACCCACGGCGGCCACCGGCATTTTCGGCGCGATCATCCTCGGCTTCGGACGCGCGCTCGGCGAGACGATGGCCCTTGCGATGCTCGCCGGGAATGCTAACGTGTTGAGCTGGTCGCTGTTTTCGCCGGCAAATACGCTCGCCGCCCTGCTGGCCAATCATTTTCCCGAGGCGGGTACTGCGGAAGTGGGGGCACTGATGTACGCGGCACTGGTGTTACTGGCGATCACGCTTATCGTGAATATCATCGGCACCGTGATTCTCCAGCGCGCCGGCGCCCAGTTAAAAGGCCTGCGCTGATGGCGGCGATGGCTTCCGAAGTTCCGCTCGAGGTGGATCTGCCGCAGCTTGAACGCTCGCTGCGTCATCCGCGGGAAATCTTCAGCTACTTCATGAGTCTGTTGACCGGCGCGGCGACGCTTGCCGCGATGTTCCCGCTGTTGTCGGTGCTGTTTTTGCTCATCCGACGGGGCGCGCAAACGCTCGGCAAGGCAACCTTCACCGAATTGCCACCGGCGGCGATGATGCCCGGCGGCGGTATCGGCAACGCGATTGCGGGCACCATTCTAATCGTCTTCATTGCGACTCTGATAAGCGTCCCGATAGGCATCCTGGCCGCGGTCTATACCGCGGAGTTCGCGCCCGAATCGCGCATCACGCAGGCCGTGCGTTTCGCCGCCAAGGTCCTCACCGGATTGCCTTCGATCCTCGCCGGCGTGTTTGCCTTTGCCATAGTGGTGATGGTCACCGGCGGCTTTTCCGCGCCTGCCGGCGGCGTCGCCCTCGCTCTCTTGATGATTCCGACCATCCTGTTGACGGCCGAAGATGCGATCCTGCGGGTGCCGTCGCGGATGCGCGAGGCCGCGATCGGGATGGGCGCGACACCGACCCAGGTCGTCCGCAAGGTACTGCTGCCGACCGCTCTGCCGGGTATCCTCACCGGCATCATGCTCGCAATCGCGCGCGCCGCCGGCGAAACCGCGCCGCTCCTCTTCACCTCACTCTTCAGTGATTACTGGATGAGTCGCACGTCGCCCGAGTTCCTGCCCAAAACCATCGGCGACCTGATGAAGCCGACGGCGTCACTGGCAGTGCTGATTTATAATTTTTCGGGTTCCCCGTTCGATAATCAGATCGCGATGGCGTGGACCGCGGCGCTGGTCCTCGTGGTTATAGTTCTGCTGGTAAATATCGCGGGACAGAGATTGGCCGCACATTATCATCGCTAAGGAGAATCTTATGGCTGCTTTGCCTGCGACCGGCAACGGCGCGGTCGCCGACACCGTGATCGACTGCGAAATCAAGGAACTCCACTACGGCGTCTTCAAGGCGCTGCGCGACGTCGCCTTGAGGGTCAGGCGCAACACGATTACGGCTTTTATCGGCCCCTCGGGATGCGGCAAAAGCACCGCCCTGCGCTGTCTTAACCGCATGAATGATCTGGTGCGCGGTTTTCGCTTCAAGGGCCACGTGTTCTTTCGCGGCCAGGATATCTACGCGAGCCGGATCGATCCGGTCGCGGTCCGCCGCCATATCGGGATGGTCTTTCAGCAGCCCAACCCGTTCGCCATGAGCATCTACGACAATGTCGCGTTCGGTCTCCGCCTGAATCGCTACAAGGGGTCGATCCCGCAGAAGGTCGAAAAAGCCCTGCGCGAAGCGGCCCTGTGGGAAGAAGTGAAGGACAAGCTGCGCGCCAGCGGACTTTCCCTATCGGGTGGACAGCAGCAGCGGCTCTGCATCGCCCGCGCGATCGCCACCGAACCGGCCGTGCTCCTGATGGATGAACCCTGCTCGGCGCTCGATCCCATCGCCACGCATCGGATCGAAGAACTGATGCATGAACTGAAGAAGCGTTTTACCATCGCGATCGTCACGCACAATCTGCAGCAGGCGCGGCGCGTTGCGGACATGACCGCCTTTCTCTATGTCGATACCTCGCAAGGCGGACGCACCGGCTACATGGTTGAGTACGCGCCGACCGCCCAGATCTTCGACGATCCGCAGCAGGCGGAGACACAGCGCTATATTCGCGGCGAATTCAGTTAATCCGACTCCGACCGCGCCCGCTTCGGGACGCTTAATCGCGAGCGGCCGCGCGCATCGCATTGCGCGCTGACCCTCGCCTTATGCTCGCCATCCGTTGCCCGCGCCGAGCGCCGCCTTGCGCCGATCATGCGCAACGCGCGATAAAAGTAGCCGACTCTGACTCCGCAGGAGGATTCAATGGCACCCACCGCCGAAGAAAGCTCACGTATCGCGGCCAACCGCCAGGCGATGGCCGAGTACAACGAGAAAGTGATCGCTGAATTTCGCGCCAATGGTGGCAAGGTCGGAGGCATGATGGAGGGCATGCCGGTCATCCTGATCACCTGCACCGGCGCCAAAAGCGGCCGCCAGATCACGCGTCCCCTGGTCTACTCGCGCGACGGTAACCGCTGCGTCATCGTGGCCTCGTACGCGGGAGGTCCGCACAATCCGCCGTGGTACCACAATCTCATCAAGAATCCGCTTTGCACGGTCGAGATTGGCACCGAAAAATTCCGCGCGCGAGCAACGCCGACCACCGGAGCGGAACGCGAGCGTCTGTTCAAACAGCATGCGGCGGCGATGCCTATCTTCAATGATTACGCGAAAAAGACCGCGCGGCAGATTCCGGTCTTCGTCCTCGAACGCCTCGACTGAGCGCCCAACCAACTTTTGCCGAGAGCGAAGGCCGCGAGCCCCCCTTTAGGCTCGCGGCCTTTCCGTGTGCACGCCTCGCCCAACCGCTTCCCCCTTTCGGTCCGCTTAGGCGTGCACCGAAGCCGATGAATGAGCGGAAAACGTGCCAGCCTCGGCGAGTCCTCCAAACGCTTCAGAAAGCTTCTTTAGCTGCCGGATGACAATCAATGAATGCGCGCTGCAGGCGCGGCAGTCGCGCAAATGCCTCGCGATGAGGCTCGGCCGCAACGCGCAGCGTCAGAGCTTAATGATTGGCGGCGGTCGCGGTCGCGGCGAAGCTCGCCACCGCTACCCTCGCCTCTGACTGATCGGCAACGGCGATAATGTCGATCGCGTCCGGATGGATATACTTGCGCGCCATCGCTTGGACGTCGTTCACGCTGACCGCGTTGATCAGTGCCGGATAGCGGTCGGCATAGTCGAGACCGAGGCCGAAAAGTTCCGTCTCCAGCATGAACGAGGCGATCTGGCTCTGCCGATCGAGCTTCAGCGGAAACGATCCGATGAGATACTTCTTCGCCGCCTCGAGCTCGGCCGACGATACCGGCGCGTCGCGGATCTCGCGCAGTTGTTCGATCACTAGCTTGAGCGCTTCGTTGGCGCTCGCGTTCTTGGTCTGCAGCACCACCAGGAAGGCCCCGGGAAACTTGCCGGCCTCAAAGCCGCTGTCCACCGAATAGGCGAGCCCGCCCTTGCTGCGCACGACTTTCATCAGACGCGAGGAAAAACCGCCGCCGCCCAGGATGTAGTTCATCACCTGCAGCTTGTAATAGTCGGGATCGGAACGGGCGACCCCGCCGGAACCGATGATCAAATTGGCCTGCGCGATCGCCCGATCAATCACGGTCAGATGGATGCCGGGGGCAACTGCGGGGGCCGGCGGCGCGGCCTGCGGCGGTACGGTACCGTCGAGACCAACCAGCTCGCGTTCGAGCTGCTGCTTGATCGCCGCGGCCTGCACATCGCCGGTCACCGCGATGATGGCGCTGCCGATCCGGTAATGATCGCGATAAAAGCGGCGGACATCGTCCGGCGAAAGCCGCGCGACGGATTGCGGAAAGCCCGCGATCGGATGGCCGTAGGGCGTGTCACCGAACAGTTGTTTGATGAACGCGACCTGGGCAACATACTCCGGCTGTTCGTCCGCCGCCTTGAGCCCGGCCAGTTGATCGCCGCGCTTGCGCACGATATCGGCGTCGCGCAGGCCGGGCTGCGTCAGCATCTGCGCCAACAGATGCAGGGTCTGCGGCTCGTATTTGGTCAACGAGGTCATCTCGGCGACCGCATTGTCATGGTCAGCGCTGACGCCGACTGAACTGCCCATGAAATCGACCGCGCGGTCGAAGTCCGCCGCCGCCATCGCGCGCGTGCCCTGCTCGAGCGCCGATGCGGTCAGCGCGGCGAGACCCGCCTTATCCGGCGGGTCGCGCCGCGCCCCCGCGTCAAACGCGATCGCCATCGTCACCATCGGTAGCTGATGCTGCTCGGAGACCAGCAGCACGGCGCCGTTGCTGAGCGTGCTGCGCTTGATCTCGAGCGCGTCCGCCCACCTCACCGCGCTCGCCATCACGAACGTGAGCGCCAGCGCCCACGTCAAGGCCACTCGCTTCATGGCAGGATCTTCGCCTCGGCTTTCTCCAGATGACGGATCGGACCGCCGATACCGCCGCCCGCCTCGTGAACCAGCAGGCCCGTCGGCACCAGCACGCCGACCGTGCGATTGGCGGCGACCAGGTATTGTTTCGCCACCCGTTGTACGTCAGCGGCGCTGACCTTGTCGATCTGGCCGAGGTATTGATCAACCATCCGGTAACTGCCGAGCATCTGGTACAGCCCCAACTCCTGCGCCTCCTGGAAAATGGAGTCCTGGCTGAACACGAACTCCGCCTGCTCGAGGTTCTTGGCCTTCTGCAATTCCGCGGGCGACGGCGGATGAGCCTGCAGCGCCGCCAGCTCGCGATCGACTTCGGCGATCGCATCGTCGGTCTTGACCCCCGGCCGCATCTGCCCCGAGATCCAGAAGAGCGTCGGATCGAAAGCCGTCAGGTCGTACTCAACCGCCTGGTCGATCGTCAACTGCTTGTTGACGACCAGGTCCTGGTAGAGCCGCGAGCTTTTGCCGTCGCCGAGGATCTCGCCGGCGATCTCCAGCGCAAACGCATCTTTGGCCGTCAGATAGTTGGGCACATGGTAGGCTAACGCGAACGCCGGCAGGTTCGCCGGATGACGCAGGACGACCCGTCGCTCACCCTCCTGCGGCGGTTCAACCTCGGTCACCGGCATCGCCTCCGGACCGTTTTTGATCGAGCCGAACGCGTCGCGCAGCGCGGTCAGAATCTTGTTGCCGTCGAAATCACCGACCGCCACTACAATCGCATAGCGCGGCGAGTAGTGGATCGCATGATATTTGAGCGCGTCCTCCAGCGTCAGCTCCTGAATATCGTGCATCCAGCCGATCACCGGCCAATGGTACGGATGCGCGACGTAAGCCGCCGCCGCCACCATCTCCGCCAGCGCATCTTCCGGATTGTCCTCGGTGCGCAGGCGCCGCTCCTCCATCACCACCGCCTTTTCGGAATCGAAACCTTGCGGCGCAAAATTTTCCATCCGGTCGGCCTCGAGCGAAATCGGCACGTCCAGATGGTCGCGGTTGATGATTTCGAAATAGACGGTGTAGTCCTCCGACGTGAAGGCGTTATCCTCGCCGCCGTTCTCCGCCACGATCTTCGAAAATTCCTCGGGGCCGTACTTCTTGGTCCCGCGGAACATCAGGTGCTCGCACAAGTGCGAGATCCCGGTCTGCCCGAACTGTTCATTGCGCGACCCCACCTTGTAAAAGATGTTGAGCGTCGCCACCGGCGCCTTGTGATTTTCCAGCACGATGAGCTGCAGACCGTTATCCAGCTTCGCGTACCGGACCTGATCGCTTATCGCCGCCTGCGCTGACCCTCCGGCAGTGATCAGGAGGCCGCCGACCAGCAGACTGAGACCCAGGACTCGGGCTAAAAATGTGATTCTCATGGAAAGCCCAACCACTTAATTAGCGGCCGCGCATGCAGTCAAGCGGCAACCCGCCTTGCGATCAGACCTCGCAAGTGCGCACCGGAGGGGAATAATCCGCCTGACGCGCCAAAATTGCATCGGCCGAGCCTGATTTGCCACAATGACGACAATGCCGAACGAACCAGCCGACAGCCACGCCCTTTACCAGGTGAAAGGGATGTTGACCAAGTTCATGCGGATGCTCTTTCCGGTCGAGTTCCGCATCGACTCGCTACCCAACACCGGCGCCGTGCTGCCGTTTCACTATCCGCTGATGCCCGGCGAGATGATTTACCTGCCCGATATGATCGCCGGCCTCGGCAGCGAGCAGGCCGCGCGCGACTACTACGTCCTCACCGCGAGCCATCTGGCGGGCCGGCACGAGTTCGGAACCTTTGATTTCGAACTGGCGCAGATGAGCGGCTTCGAGGAACGTGCCGAGCGCGGCGTCGAGGCCATCGACAGCTACGTCTCCTCCTTCGACGATCCCGGATTAGCGGGCGCGCTGATGCGTCTCTGCGAGTCCGCCCGCGTCGATGCCGAACTGAGCCGCCGCTACCTCGGCCTGACGCCGCGGCTGCAGCGGCTGAACGCCGCCCTCATCGAGAATCTCAAACCCTTCGCGCTCAGCACGATGCTGGTGCGGGCATCGCTGGGTTACGGCATCGAAACCGGCCAATCCAACGCCTTCATCCGCGCTGCCGCCGAGCATTTCGCGCCGCTCCGCCAGCCCGGGGCGACCGTCGCCGACAGCGCCCGCGCCACCGCCGCGATGTACACCTGGTTGCAGAAGCTATTCGCCGCGGCGGCCGAAAGGGGCGACGCCGAAGGTCTCGGCGAAAATCCCGGCGATCTGCGCGACGACCTGCTCAGCACCCTGCGCGGCGCCGAAAGCGGCGATGACGGCATGGCCGGTGATGACAGCCTCGGCGACGCCGGCGGCGAGACGGACCAGTTCAATCAGCTCGATGCCTCCGGACGGACGCTCAAGGGCAAGGGCAGTCGACCGCTGACGCCCGAAGAGATCCGCAAGTTGATCGAGGCCGGCGCGCAGCTCAAACCCGCCGAGAGCCCCGGCCCCGCCGAGGGCGAGGGGATGTACCTCACCCAGTTGCACAACAAGGAAGCGCAGGAGCTCGAACAACTGCGCGAGCAGCTCGGCGAAATCGGCACGATGCCCGGCGGCGGCCGCCTCATGATCGGCCGCAGCCGCTCCCAGGACTCCTACTACGCCTACGACGAATGGGACTACGTCGCGGCGGATTACCGCCGCAACTGGTGCCGCCTGCGCGAGATGATCGTCGAGGGCGACGGCGGCGATTTTTTTGAGCGCACCCTGCTCCAGTATGCCGAGATGCTGCCGCAGGTGCGCCGTAACTTTCAGCGCATCCGCCCCGCGTCGTTCAAGATGGTGCGCGGCCTCGAAGACGGCGACGAGCTCGACTTCGAACGGATGATCGAATCGCGCGTGATGCGCCGGATGGGCGAAATTCCCGACGGCCGCGTCTACAAGGCGCGCAAGAAGGAAGCCCGCGACGTCGCCACCCTCTTCCTGCTCGATATGTCCGCCTCGACCGACGAGCCGATCCATCGCGATCCGCCGCGTTACAGTCAGGATGCCCCCGACCAGGACGACTGGTCGAAGGCCTGGCAGCGCAATCCCGATCAGCCGCAGCGCCCGCGTCGGATTATCGATGTCAACAAGGAAGCCCTCGTCATCATGGCGCAGGCGCTCGAAGAACTCGGCGATTCCTACGCCATCATGGGCTTCTCAGGACATGGTCGTGATAACGTCGAATTCTACGTCATCAAGGAGTTCGACCAGGAGCTGACCGACGAAGTCAAGGCGCGCGTCGGTGCCGTCGAACCCAAGCGCTCGACCCGGATGGGCACGGCGATCCGTCACGTGCGGGAAAAATTCAAGGATGTCACCTCCCGCGCCAAGCACGTGATCCTGTTGAGCGACGGCTTTCCGCAGGACTTCGACTACGGCCACGACCGCCGCTCGAACGCCTACGGCATTCAGGACACGATGGTTGCGTTGAAAGAGCTCGAAATGGCGGGCGTCCTGCCGTTCTGTATCACCGTGGACAAGACCGGACACGATTATCTGCGGCAGATGTGCGCGCCCTCGCGCTACCTCGTTATCGAGGACATCACGTCGCTGCCGCGCCAACTGCCCAAGGTGTACGAACAGGTCGTCCGCTGGTGAGCGTCCGACGAGCCGCAGCGAATGCTACTGCGTCGCGGCCGCCGCGACGGCCCTAGAAGCTTAAATCCCAGATGCCGGCGGCCTGCTCCAGCGCCACCAGGGCTTTGGCCTGCGCGTTGAGCGCTTCATAGTAGTCGAGGTAAAGCTGATTCAGAGCCTGATGAGCGTCGAGGACGTCGGTCAGGCCGACCAGATTCTTCTCCAGCTTGAACAGCCGCTCCTTGTAAACCGCGTTCGCATCATCCAGTAGTTCGTCGCCGAACTGGCTCGTCGTCGCCGCGGCCAGCAGGTAGGTCTGATAGGCGCTGCGCACCTCGTTCTCTGCCTCAAGCTCGACGGCCTGCAGTTGCCGCTCGGATTGCAGCTCGGTGTAGTACGCCGCCTCGCGCGCGCCGCGGTTGAAGTCGGACAGCGGAATCGCGATTTGAAGCTGTACGCCGAGCGAGTCCCAGCGCGGCGCCGGGTCGAGTGAATTCGTGGTCGCCGTCGTATGCTGGTACTCGCCGCTGACGGTGGGATCGGGAAGGCGATTGGCCAGCGCGAGCCGGTACTGCGCTCCGGCGGCTGCGACCGCGGCGCGCGCCGCCGCCACGTCGCTTCGTGACGCGACCGCGCGCGCGATCAGTTCTTCGAGCGCGAAATGCCGCGGCGTCCGCGCCAGCTCGCCAATCGGCATGACCAGACCGTTCGCCGCGCGCCGGCCGATTAGAATGCTCAGTCCGGCCAGCGTCTGATGCAGCGCCGCTTCGGTCTGCAGCAGGTCGCTGCGCGCCTCCAGCTCTCCGACCCTGGCGCGCAGCAGGTTGTCTTCCGAGGCCCGCCGCACCGCCAGATTCTGCGCATTGAGCGCGACCAGTTGCTCGGCCCGCTGCAGGGCGATGATCTTCCGCTGAATGATCAGAATCTGCGTCACCCCGTCGATAAAATCGTCGGCCGCGTTCGCCCGCAGATTGCGCCAGTAGTCGGCGAGACCGGCGTCGCTCGCGGTAACCCCGGCGCGCGCCGCGGCGACTCGCGCGCCGATTTTGCCCCCGATCACGATTTCCTGACTGACCGCGGCGGTATAGGTTTCCGGCTGATCTTCCGTAGAAACATCGCCCGCGCCGCCGGCCTGGACTATCGGATCGGGATAGACCCGCGCCGCGGCCATCTCGGCGCGAGCGATCGGGACGTTGAAGCGCTGCGCCGCGAGCGCCAGGTTCGACTGCTCGACCTCGTCGATGAACCGAGTGAACGAGACCGTCCGCTCAATATGCATCCCGGGAAGCGCGTTGATCAGCTCGACATGCTCCTCGCCCACCTCCGGCCTGACGGCGCGAGCGACCGGCGGCTCGAGCTTCAGCACCTGACCCGGCGCCCCGACCGGCCTCAGGATCCGCTCCTGCAGTCCGCGGTCCTGAGCTCGCCCGCCCGCCGCGCCGATCATCGCCGCCAGCACTGCCGGCGGCGCAACTGCCGTCCAAACGCCACGTCTCATGTGCCACCCCTGCCGACTAAGCCCGCATCGGCGACCGTTTCGGTTTTCTCGCGACTCTACCAGTTGATGTGGAATCACGTGCGCCGGGCCGGTGATCGAACATTTAATTCCCGCCGCCCGGGCAAGGCGGCTTGCACGCGCCCGCCGCCCTGTGGTGCAATTCAGACCGTTTCAAAAAGACTCAGCGGCCGCTGGCCGCATCCGTGGGAGCCGACTTCGATGGCCGAAAATCTTCGCAGCAGTGTTGTGACTCAGGGCGTACAGCGCTCGCCGAACCGTGCGATGCTGCGCGCAGTCGGCTTCGGCGACGACGATTTCTCCAAACCCATCGTCGGCATCGCCAACGCCTACAGCACCATCACACCCTGCAACGTCGGCCTCGATCTCCTGGCGCGCCGGGCCGAAACCGCGATTCGCCGCGCCGGCGCGATGCCGCAACTGTTCGGCACCATCACCGTCAGCGACGGCATCTCGATGGGCACCGAGGGAATGAAATACTCGCTGGTCTCGCGCGAGGTCATTGCCGATTCGATCGAAACCGCCTGCAACGCCCAGGCCATGGACGGCGCGGTGGTCATCGGCGGCTGCGACAAAAATATGCCCGGGGCGATGATCGCCATCGCGCGGATGAATATCCCGGCGATGTTCGTCTACGGCGGTACCATCAAACCCGGCCATTACAATGGTCGCGACCTGACCATCGTCAGCGCCTTCGAAGCGGTCGGCCAGTACAGCGCTCACAAGATTGACGAAAAAGAGCTGCTCGAAGTCGAACGCCGCGCCTGCCCCGGCGCCGGTTCGTGCGGCGGGATGTACACCGCGAACACCATGTCCTCAGCCATCGAAGCCATGGGCATGAGCCTCCCGTATTCTTCGACCATGGCTGCCGAGGATGACGAAAAAGGAGTCAGCGCCGCCGAGACGGCCGCCGCCGTCGTCGAAGCGATTCGCAACCGCCGCCTGCCGCGCGAGGTGATGACCCGCAAGGCCTTCGAAAATGCCATCGCGGTCGTGATGGCGGTCGGCGGCTCGACTAACGCCGTCCTCCATCTGCTCGCGATCGCTCATGCGGCCGAAGTGCCGCTGGTCATCGATGATTTCGAAGAGATTCGCCAGCGCGTGCCCGTGCTCTGCGATCTCAAGCCCTCCGGCCGCTACGTCGCCACCGATCTCCATCGCGTCGGCGGCATCCCGCAGGTCATGAAGATGCTCCTCAATCACGGGCTGATTCATGGCGACGTCATGACCATGACCGGCAAGACCATCGCCGAAACCCTTCGCGAAGTTCCCGACGCGCCCCCGAAGAACCAGGACGTGATTCGACCCTGGGACAACCCGCTCTATCCCCAGGGCCATCTGGCGATCCTCAAGGGCAACCTCTCACCCGAGGGCTGCGTCGCCAAAATTACCGGTATCGCGCATCGCTCGATAACCGGACCGGCCCGCGTCTTTGAACGTGAAGAGGATTCGCTCGAAGCCATCCTCGCCGGCAGGATTAAAAAAGGCGATATCGTCGTGATCCGCTACGAGGGTCCCAAAGGCGGGCCCGGAATGCGCGAGATGCTCTCGCCGACCTCGGCCATCATCGGTGCCGGCCTCGGCGATTCAGTCGGCCTTATCACCGACGGCCGCTTCTCCGGTGGCACCTATGGCCTGGTGGTGGGCCACGTTGCGCCGGAAGCGCAGGTCGGCGGCCTGATAGCCCTCGTCCACGAGGGCGATTCGATCACCATCGATGCCGACCGGCGCATCCTGCAGCTCAATCTGCCCGACGATGAGATCGCCCGCCGTCGCGCCGCCTGGACGCCGCCCAAACCGCGTTACACGCGCGGTGTGCTGGCCAAGTACGCGGCGCAGGTCTCGAGCAGCAGCCTCGGCGCCGTCACCGATTAGACGCCGCCACGCCCTGCGGCGTCTCCGGTTTTCAACCGCTGATGCTCAATGCAGCGGCGTCTCGTTGCGCATCCGACAGCGCTCGCGCACAATCTCGAAGGCCGCGCGCAGAACCATCTGATCATCTTCGGGCAGGCTCAAATAATCGCCGGCGGTCGCCGAGCGTAGCGCCACCTGCATGTCCCGTCGATAGACTACGACGATTTCGCCGCAGCCCCGGCAGATGCCGACGTCTAAGCCGCTAAGCTGTTTCTTTCCGGCAACGGTCTCGCCGTCGGCCAACTCAAGTCCGCATGACGGGCAATTGGTTTCCCCCACGGTCGCCTCCCTTTAGAGGTTGGCCTCCTCATGCCCGGTGCCAAGGGCACGCCCCAAGTCCGATGATCCCCCGAGCGCCGCATCAAGCGGGTGACACCAGCGCTATCTGTAAGTCAAATTCCGGCGTTTCGCAAGCGACAGCTTTAGCGATCTGACCGCGCGCAACCGGCACTCCGCGCGGCGTTTTGATGCGCCGCTCCGCACAGAGAGATTAGGCCAGCGTTAGATGGTGACAGGAGGCTATCCCGCTCCTCGCGCGATCGCCCGTGAAGTAATAATCTCTTGGCAGAGGCAGCATGATCCATCGCGGCGATAACTTCTTCAACCTTTATAACCACGATTTCGTGCGACTGGCGGTCGGAATTCCTGCCGTTCGCGTCGCCGATCCCTCCTTCAACGCCGCCCGTATCATCGAGTTGATGGGGCAGGCGGTCACGCGTCGCGCGCTCTGCCTGCTGCTGCCCGAACTCGCCCTCTCCGCGTATAGCTGCGACGATTTGTTCCATCAGCGGGCGCTGCTCGACGGATGCCTCGACGGCCTCGCCCAGATCCTTGAGGCCTCGCGCGCACTGCCGTTGCTGGTGGTGGTCGGATGCCCGCTCGAAATCGATAATCTCCTGTTCAACTGCGCGGTTACGCTCAGTCGCGGACGTATCCTCGGCGTGACGCCGAAGACCTATCTGCCCAACTACCGCGAATTTTACGAGCCGCGCCAGTTCAATCCCGCCGACGCCGCCACCCGTCGCACCGTCGCCCTGTGCGGCCAGGCCGACGTGCCCTTCGCTTCGCGCCTGCTGTTCCGCCATCGCGAGCAGCCGCGCCTCCTCTTCCATGTCGAGATTTGCGAAGACCTGTGGGTGCCGATTCCACCGTCGTCGTACGCCGCGCTGGCCGGCGCCACTGTCCTGCTCAATCTCTCGGCCTCGAACGTGACCGTCGGCAAGGCGGGGTTTCGACGCCAGCTCGTGATGGGCCAATCGGCGCGCTGTCTTGCCGCTTATCTCTATTCCGCCGCCGGACCCGGTGAATCCACCACTGACCTCGCCTGGGACGGCCACGCGCTTATCTGCGAAAACGGCAATCTGCTGGCGGAGTCGGAACGTTTTCAGGACGCGCCGCAGTTGGTCACCGCCGAAATCGACCTCGAACGCCTCGCCCAGGAGCGGATGCGGCAGACCACCTTCGGCGACTCGGTCCGCCGCGAACGCGAGGCCCTCCGCGATTTTCACTCGATTGATTTTTCGCTGCCCCTGCCCGCCGCCGACCGCCTGCTCCTCGAACGGCGCTACGAGCGCTTCCCCTACGTCCCTGCCGATGCCGCCGGACGCGACGAGCGCTGCGCCGAAGTCTATGAGATCCAGGTCCAGGGACTCGCGAGCCGCCTGCGCGCCATCGGCCGCCGCCGCCTCGTTATCGGCGTGTCAGGCGGTATCGATTCGACGCAGGCGTTGCTGGTCGCGGCTCAGGCCCTCGATCGCCTCGGGCTCCCGCGCGAGAATCTCCTTGCCTACACGATGCCGGGTTTTGCTACCAGCAGTCGTACACTGGCGCAGGCCCGTCGCCTGATGGCCGCGATCGGCTGCGCCGCCCGCGAACTCGATATCCGGCCCGCGGCGATGCAGATGCTCCAGATGATCGAGCATCCCTACGGCGACGGCCGCGAACAGTACGACGTCACCTTCGAGAACGTCCAGGCCGGCGAACGCACCAACCTGCTCTTCCGCCTCGCCAACCTGCACGACGCCATCGTCGTCGGCACCGGCGACCTCAGCGAGCTGGCGCTCGGATGGTGCACCTACGGCGTCGGCGACCACATGTCCCATTACGCGGTCAACGCGAGTGTGCCCAAAACCCTGATTCAGCACGTCATCCGCTGGGTCGCCGACACCAATCGCTTCGGCGCCGAGACCGGCACCGTATTGCGCGACATCCTCGCCACTGAAATCAGCCCCGAACTGGTGCCCGGCGAGGGCGGCGCCGTGCAGTCCACCGAAGCCCTTATCGGCCCCTACGAACTGCAGGACTTCAATCTCTACTACACCCTGCGCTTCGGCTACGCCCCGCCGAAGATCGCCTTTCTCGCCTACTGCGCCTGGCGCGATCGCACGACCGGACTCTGGCCCGATATCCCCCTCGAAAAACGCCGCGACTACACCCTCGCCGAAATCAAGCATCACCTGAGCACCTTCCTCTGGCGTTTCTTCAAGCTGAGCCAGTTCAAACGGAGCTGCATCCCGAACGCGCCCAAGGTCGGCTCCGGCGGTTCTCTCTCTCCGCGCGGCGATTACCGCGCCCCCAGCGACAGTGAAGCCGCGGTCTGGATGGATCAGCTCGCCCTGATTCCTGACGAAGCCTGAAACCCCCGATGGCTGTTCGCGAACTCCCGATTACCCCGGCCGCCCGCCCCCTCAACGCGTCGATTCGGCCCCCCGGCTCCAAGAGCATCACCAACCGCGCGATGCTGCTGGCGGCGATGGCCCCCGGTACCTCCCGCATCGCCGGCGCCCTCGCCAGTGATGACACGCAGGTCATGGCCGCGGCGTTGCACGCGCTGGGCTTTGCCCTCACACTGGATCATCCCGCCGGCATGATCGTGGTTAACGGACGCGGCGGTGAAATCCCCTCCCATGAAGCCGACCTCAATGCCGGCGACGCCGGCACGGCGATGCGCTTTCTGGCCGGCTTTCTGACTCTCGGACGCGGACGCTACCGGCTCGACGGCAGCGAGCGGATGCGCCAGCGGCCGATCCGCGCCCTGCTCGCCGCCCTGCGTCAACTCGGCCTCGAGGCCGCCGGCGAACGCGGCGACGATTGCCCGCCAATCATTATCCGCCCACGCGCCGATCGCTTCCCCGGCGGACGCGCCACCATCGACGCCACGCTGTCCTCCCAGTTCGTTTCGGCCCTGCTGATGCCCGCGCCGCTCTGGCGCGACGGCCTCGAGCTCGAGGTCATCGGCGACACGGCTCGTCCCTTCGTGACGATGACCCTGGCCTTGATGGAGCGCTGGGGCGCGCGCAGCGCCGTCAAAGGCGACGGCCGCATTGTCGTCGGCGGCGGTCAGGCCTATCAGGCACGGGATTTCGCCGTCGAGCCCGACGCCACCGCGGCGAGCTATTTCGCCGCCGCCGCCGCCCTGGTCGGCGGTGCGGTCCGTATCCGCGACCTGCGCCGCGATTCCGTCCAGGGCGATCTCGCCTTCCTCGACCTCCTGCAACAGATGGGCGCCGACGTCCGCTGGCGCAGCGATGCCGTCGAGGTCGTCGGCACCGGCAACCTGCGCGGCATCGACGCCACCATGAGCGACATCCCCGATACGGTTCCCACGCTCGCCGCCATCGCCCCGTTCGCCTCCTCGCCCACGCGAATTCGCGGCGTCGGCTTCATCCGCCATCATGAGAGCGATCGCCTCCACGCTCTCGCCACGGAGCTGCGGCGCATCGGCGCGGCAGTCGAGGAGTTTGAGGACGGGCTCGGCATCGCGCCCTCCCACCTGCAACCGGCAACCATCGCCACCTACAATGACCATCGTCTCGCGATGGCCTTTGCCGTCGCGGGCCTGAAGCTCGCCGGCATTCGTATCGCCAATCCCGGTTGCGTCAGCAAAACCTATCCCGATTTTTTCCGCGACCTGAACGCCATCTGCTGAGGCGCTTGGTCTGGGAGGCGCATGGTCTGGATTGTCCGCGATTGAGCCGCTAGCCTTTAAGCTTCCAGCGTTCGAGTTGAAAAGCAGGTAAATGAAGACTCCCGTTGCAGTTGTCGGTGCTACAGGCATTGCCGGCCAGCAGGTTCTGGCCGCGCTCGATGGCCATCCGATGTTCGAGGTCGCCGCGCTCGCCGCCTCCGAACGTTCCGCCGGGCGCAACTTCGAGGAGGCCATCACCGACCCCTCGAGCGGGATGCGTCGCTGGTATGTCGAGAGTGCCGAACCCAACCGCGACGTCCTCCGGCTCGAAGTGCAGGACGCCAGGTCACTGCGCCTCAACGACGCCAAAATCGTCTTTGCCGCGGTTGAATCCGACGCCGCCCGCGAGCTCGAACCGCTCTACGCCCGCCACGTCCCAACCATCAGCACCGCGCGCCCGTTCCGGATGGAGCCCGATGTCCCCCTGGTGATTCCAGGCGTTAACCTCGATCATCTGGGCCTCGTCAGGGAACAGCAGCGGCGGCGTGGATGGCAGGGGTATATCGCGACGCTGCCCAACTGCACCGCCACCGGACTCGCGATAACGCTCAAGGCGCTGGATCTGCGCTTCGGCCTCGAATCCGCCGTCGTCACCACGATGCAGGGGATCTCGGGCGCCGGACGCGATCTGCCGGCGCTCGATATCGTCGAGAATATCATCCCCTATATCCCGCGCGAGGAAGATCGCGTGAAGATCGAGACGTGCAAGATCCTGGGCGCGCTCGGCAATGGAACGATTGATGAGCTTCCTCTGAAAATCAGCGCGACCTGCACCCGCGCCTCGGTCCTGGCCGGTCACACTGAAGCCGTTGCCGTCGGCCTCAAACGCCCGGCCACGGTCGACGAGACAACTGCGGCGTTCGAGGATTTCGGGCGCGAATTCACCGCCCTCGGCTTACCCAACGCACCCCAACGCATGATCACCGTCCATCGCAACCCGATGCGCCCGCAGCCGCGCCTCGATCGCGACGCCGAACGTGGCATGACCACTTCCGTCGGCCGCATCCGCCCGGATGAGGTCCTGCCGAACGGCATCAAGTACCTGTTGGTCAGCCACAATGCCGCGATGGGTGCCGGGCGCGGCGCCGTCCTGCTCGCCGAATACCTACTCCGTTTCGGACTGGCCGGTTAGCCTGCCCGCAGGATCTGCCGGCGCGATGGCGACGGCGCGCATTGCGGCGCGCGGCGATCAAGGCACCTCGCGCCTGGGCCCGCCCGGCAATTCATCGGGCGCCACGCGCTTCGCCGCCGCCGGCCGCGAGCGCGAGAAAGTCCGCCAGATGCATCACGCGGATTTTCGACCCGCGCCGCCTGAGCTCCGCCGCAATCTGCAACTCACATCCGGGGTTCGATAAAATCACGTAGTCGACGCCCGTCGCCACCACATTATCGGCCTTGCGCGCCGCCAGCGCGCGCGCCATCTCCGGCTCGGTCAGGTTGTAACTTCCCGCCGAACCGCAGCACAGATCCGCTTCCGCGAGCTCGACCAGCGTCACTCCCGGGAGCGAACGCAGCAGCGCCCGTGGCGCTTCACGGATACCGAGGCCGTGCGCCAGATGGCACGAGTCGTGGTAGGTGACCTTCGCCACAAACTCCCGCGTGAAGGGTGTGCGGCCCGCGATCATCAGGGAACTCAGATCGGTGACCCGCGAGGACACCTCGCGCGCCGCCGTCGCCCACACCGGATCCTCCCGGAGCAGCTCGCCGTAGCTGGCGATGACCGCCGAGCATCCCGAAGCCGCCGAAACGATCGCCTCGGCGCCGCAGCGTGACAGTTCGCGCACGTTCTGCCGCGCGAAGGCGAGCGCGCGCTTGCGGTTCCCATTGTGGATATCCAGCGCGCCGCAACACACCGTGCGCTCCAGCCGCACCACGCGATAGCCCGCCGCTTCGAGCGCCCGCGCGCTGTTCGCGTTCTCGGACGGCGTCAGGATCTGCGCGACGCATCCCTCATGGACCGCAACGGCTTTCCCCGGTCCGTCGTCTTCGTGGACCGCGGCGGCGCGCGGAAAGCGTGGCGCGTCGGCCCTCGCCGCCGGCAGCAATTCGATCCAATTCCGCAGCGCCGCGGGCGCCAGCCGCTCGAGGGTCCCGCGCAGGCCAAGCGCGTCGACGAGCCGCATCGGCATCAGCAGCCAGTCGAGTCGCCGCGGATAAGGAAAAATCTCCCCAATCAGCCGATTACGAATCCGCTCACGCAGCGAACGGCGCCAGTTCCGTTCGACATAAACCCGCGCCTTCTCGATCAGTTGCCCGTAGCGAACGCCCGAGGGACACGCCGTTTCGCATCCGCGGCACTCGAGGCAGAGATCCAGATGGCGCACCACGTCGGCGTCCAACTCGAGCGCGCCCTGCGCCAGCGCCTTCATCAGGTAGATCCGTCCGCGCGGCGAGTCCATCTCGGCGCGATTCAGCGTGTAGGTCGGACAGGCTTCGAGACAGAGACCGCAATGAACGCAGTCGAATAGCAACTCGTAATCGACGACGTCCCGGATCGCTCCCGGCGACGCGCTTCCGCCCGCTTGATTTGCCCTCGGCGCCGATCCCATCTGTGGTTCAAATCCCGCCGACATAGCAGCCGGGATTAAAGATGTTACTCGGATCGAACGCCGCCTTCAGCCGGCGCATCAGCGCGAGCGCTCCCGCCCCGGGCTCATCGAACATCGAGAGCCCCGCGCGAACGCTGTCGCGAGCCGCAACTACCGTCAGATGACCGCCGGCGCGATGCGCCAGTGCGCGCCATCTCGCGACCGCCTCATGAGCCGCCTGCTCATCGACATCATCGAGAAATAGCTGCGCGATTCCCGACACGGCGTGCGCGCAAAATTCGGCGCCGGCGGCCTCCAGCGCCCCGGCCAGCGCCGACGGCGCCACGACGATCCGCGCGCCAATCGTGGCCTCCGCCGCCGGGCAATCACGGATCGCGTGATAAACCGCTTCGGCGGCCGCCCCGTCAAGTGCCTCGATCAGCGTCCCGACCGCGCCGCGAATTTGCGTCAATTGATAATCGACCTCGGCGCGAGTCCCGCCCAGACCCGCGATCAGCAGAAAGCGGCGGTCATTCGCCGATGCCGGACTGCCGGGCAGCGCAAGACCGATCCGCCGCGAAACGATTTCACAATGCAGCAGCGGAGCCCCGTGACTGCTTCGGAAGGCCGCGTCAAAGGCCTCCTCGAGACGCGCGAAACCCGCCAGCGCGACCGTGTAATTCGCCGGCACCGGCCGCATTTTGAACGCCGCCTCGACGATCACGCCGAGCGTGCCGTAGGAACCGGTCATGACCTTCATCAGATCATAGCCGGTCACGTTCTTGACCACGCGGCCGCCGGCGTTGACCACCCGGCCCTCGCGGCCGATGTACTTGATACCGATCAGCAGGTCGCGCACCGTGCCCTCGCTCAGGCGAAGCGGTCCCGACCGCGCCGCAGCGATGAGCGAGCCGATCGTCGTCCGCTCCGGCAGCGGCGGATCAACCGCCAGCCGCTGCCCCTTGCCCCCCGCCAGCTCATTCAACTGTCCGACCGTCAGGCCGGCTTCGACCGCGACCGTCAGATCCTCGGGCTCATAGGCCACGACCCGCGCGCAGCGCCGCAGCGCGAGCCCCACACTCACCGGCTCGCGCCGAATCTGCGCCAGTATCCGGCCGCCGCCCAGTGGCGCGAGCGTCAGCCGATCGCGCGCGCATTTCTGGACCACTTCGGCGATTTCCCCGATCGTTGCCGGCTCGACGATCACGCGGGCGACCCCGATCTCGTCCGCACGCGCGTCACGGACGCACTCGCGCCCCAGCAATGACACGAACGCGTCGCTGAGCCGCGACTCGTGCGGCAGGCCCGCTGCCGTCACAGCGCCGCCTGGCGGCGCGGCGCCGCGACTTCGACGCAGGCCCCGGGCTGCGGAATGACTTTGCCCGGGTTGGAACGCTCGTCGGGATCGAACACGTGGCGCAGCTCGACCATCGCCGCTAAATCCTCCGGCGTGAAGACCAGCGGCATCTGATTGATCTTCTCGACCCCGATTCCATGCTCGCCGCTCAGACTGCCGCCGAGCTCGACGCAGGCCTTCAGGATATCGTGACCGGCCGCGATCGCCCGCCGCACCTGATCCGGGTCGCGCTCATCATACAGTACAATCGGATGGATATTGCCGTCTCCGGCATGAAATACATTACCGATACTCAGTTGATGTGACTGACTAATCCGCGTGATCCGCTGCAGGATTTCCGGCAAACGGGTGCGCGGCACCACGCCGTCGTGCGTCGCGTAATTGGGCGCCAGCCGGCCGACCGCCCCAAATGCGCGCTTGCGCGCCTTCCACAACAGCGCCCGCTCGGCCTCGTCGCGCGCGAGCCTCACCTCGGATGCGCCGCTTGCGCGTACCATTTCCGTCACCCGTCCGGCCTGCTCGTCGATCCCGGCCCCAAGCCCGTCCAGCTCGATAATCAGCACCGCTCCCGCGGCGAGCGGCAACTCGACGTGGAACGCATCGACGACCGCGCGGATAATCAGGTGATCGATCATCTCAATCGCGCCCGGGATGATGCCGCTGGCGACGATTGCCGAGACCGCGCGCGTCGCCGCTTCGACCTGGTCGAAAATCGCGAGCAGCGTGCGATGCGTTTCCGGTTCGCGCAGCAGCCTGAGCGTGGCCCGCGTCACGATGCCCATCGTGCCTTCGGCGCCCACCACCGCGCCGACCAGATCGTAGCCGCACGGTTCTTCGATCGACCCGCCCAGTTCGACCACCTCGCCGTCGGGCAGCACTATCTCCACGCCCAGCACATGGTTCGTCGTCACGCCGTATTTGAGCGTATGCGGACCGCCGGAATTCTCGGCGATATTGCCGCCGATCGTGCACGCCGCCTGCGACGACGGGTCCGGCGCGTAAAACAGCCCCGCGCCCTTGACCGCCGCGCTCACATTCAGGTTGACCACGCCGCTCTCGACCTCGATCCGCCGGTTGCGCGCGTCAATCGCCAGGATCCGATTCATGCGCGACGTGCAGATCATGACCGGCGCCAGCGGCAGGCATCCACCCGACAGCCCGGTCCCCGCGCCGCGCGGGACGAACGGAAGGTTGTGTCGATGCAGCACCCTGAGCAACGCGCTCACCTCGGCGGTCGAACGCGGTCGCAGCAAAAGCTGCGGGACGCTCTTCTCGATGGTCCAGCCGTCGCACTCGTAAACATTGAGCTCGCCGGGACGCGACACCACTCCCGCCGGATCAAGTATCTCGCGCAACTCCGCCATCACCCGTGGATCGATTTGCTTCTGCATCGAACTCGCCGCAATCTAGCACGAATGCCGCCTGCCGCCGTCACGATCATCGCGAACTTCCCCGCGACGCTTTGCGCCGGCCCGCTTCCGATGAATAATGCACTGGCGCTCACTGACTATCCATGGAGGCCCGATGAATTCGTATCCTGAACTGCAGCCCGCCGCGCGTGTCCTGCTCGGCCCCGGCCCCTCGAACGTTCACCCCCGCGTGATGCGTGCGCTGCTCTCGCCCGTGGTCGGGCATCTCGATCCCGACTTCCTGCGCGTGATGGAAGATATCAAGAAGCTCCTCCGCCTCGTCTTCCAGACCTCCAACGAGATTACTTTCCCAGTCTCCGGCACCGGTTCCGCCGGGATGGAAACCGCGCTCGCCAATCTAATCGAAGACGGCGATGAAGTCGTCATCGGCGCCAACGGCGTCTTCGGCGATCGCGCTGCCGACGCGGCCGAACGCCTCGGCGCGAAGGTCCATCGCGTCGAGGCCGAATGGGGACGCATCGTCGAGCCGGAACGCCTCGAAGCCGCGCTCAAGGCGCTCCGCAAACCCAAGCTGCTTCTGGTCGTCCACGCCGAGACTTCGACCGGCGTCCTGCAGCCGGTCAGCGAGCTCGGCCGGATGGCCCATCGCTACGGCGCGCTCTTCGCGATGGACGCCGTCACCTCGCTCGGCTGCCTCCCGGTCGAGATTGATAAATGGGAAGTGGACGCCTGCTATAGCTGCACCCAGAAGGGGATCGGCGCGCCTCCCGGCCTCGCCCCCGTCACTTTCAGCACGCGCGCGATGGAGGCCGTGCGCGCCCGCAAAGCGAAGTGCCGCTCCTGGTATTTCGACCTCGCGATGATCGAACGCTACTGGGGCGCCGATCGCCTCTACCATCACACCGCGCCGATCACCATGAACTACGCCCTCTATGAGGCCCTGCGCCTGATCGCCGAGGAAGGTCTCGAGCCGCGCTTCAAACGCCATCTCGAAAATTCCGCCGCCCTCAAAGCCGGGCTGCTCGCGATGGGCCTCGAACTCGCCGCCCAGGAAGGCTATCGCCTGCCGCAACTGACCGCGGTCCGCGTACCCGATCGCATCGACGACGCCAAAGTCCGCGCCGACCTGCTGCGCCTCTTCAACACCGAAGTCGGCGCCGGTCTGGGACCTTTCAAGGGCAAGGTCTGGCGTATCGGTCTGATGGGTGAATCGTCACGCCGCGCCAACGTGATGCTTATCCTGAGCGCGCTCGAATCCGCCCTCACCGCGCAAGGGATGGAGATTGCGCGCGGCGCCGCCCTGCTCGCCGCCGACCGCGCCTATAACGACGCCTGAGTTGCGCCGGTTCTTTGCGGCGCTCCGCCGCGCCCCTTCGCGGCGTGTGACGGACGCCGCGCTCGCGGCCTAAAACGGCTTGACCAGCACCATCGCCAGCACGATCAGCAGAAACGCGCTGATGAGTCCGTGCAGCATCATGAACTCGCGCCCGCTGAGCGTGCCGGGATCGCGCGCGATCGCGCCCACCCGGCGATAGAGCTGGATATGGCAGACCACAATCGCGATGACGAAGAGCAGTTTTAAGTGCAACCATCCGCGCGTCAGGACATAGGGCTCCAGCCCGATCGCGATAATTCCGAAGAAAATCGCGATAATCGCCGCGACGTTGGCGCCGATCCGCAGCGTGCGCCGCGCCGAGGCGATCAGCGCATCACGCGCCGATCCCACCTCGTCGGCCGCCAGCCGCATCTGCGTGCTTACCGTCAGCAGACTGCCCACCCACAAAATCACGCCGAAGACGTGCAGCACCAGTATCCAGTTCAGTATCGTGGCTACCCTCCTGATGGACCGTTGCTAACGCCCCTTGCAATCAAAAACGCCGCCAGCGCCACGCCGCCGCCCGCCGCATACGCCCACGTCGGCCCGGTCGCGCCGTAAAACACTCCCGCCACCAGCGGGCCGATGATCCGCGCCACCGCCATCGCCGATTGATTGATGCCCAGCACTTCGCCCTGCAGATGCTGACCGGTGCGCCGCGAAATCAGGCTCGCGATCGACGGATTCGCCAGTCCATAACCCAACGACAGCAGCGCCAGCCAGAGCAAGAGCACGGCGTGCCGATGGAAGCTGGCCATCGGCGTCATGCCGATCGCGAACAATATCATGCCCGCTCGGATGAGCCGCGTCTCATCGATTCGTTTCACCACTTTGCGCAGCAGATAGCCCTGCGTCACCGCCTGGACCAGGCCCGCATACGCCAGCAGATAGCCGACCTCGACCGCGCTGCTGCGATAAACCGCCGGGGCCATGATCGCGAACGTCGTCTCGAACATCGCCATCGCAAAGGTGGCGAGAAACGCGATCAGGAACAGCCGCGCCATTCGATGCCGCGTCAACTGCCGCGGCAGAATCCGCAGCGGTTCGGCCAGTTCGCGCAGCGCCAGGCGTCGCGTGCCGCTCGGCGGATGGGACTCCGGCAGCCGTAGCGCCGCAAAAAGCAGATTGAGCAGCGTGATGGCCGCGGCGAAAAACACCGGCACCCGCAGATCCGACCGTCCCAGAATCCCTCCGATTCCCGGGCCGAGCACGAAACCCAACCCGAACGCCGCCCCAATCAGCCCCATCCCGTGCGCGCGCTCCCGCGCCGACGTCGTGTCGGCGACGTATGCCTGCGCCGTCGAAACGGTGCCGGCGCAGATGCCATGAACCCCGCGCGACAGCAAAAGCACCGGAAACGAGTTCGCGAACCCATAGATGAAGTAGCTCAGCGAAGACCCCAGCAGACCCAGCATGATCACCGGGCGGCGCCCCACCTGGTCTGAAATCCGCCCAAGAATCGGCGCCGCCACAAACTGCATCAGCGAATAAATCGACAGAATCAGCCCGATCCCCGCCGTATTGACGCCCAACCGTTCGGCGTACATCGGCAAAAACGGAATCACGATGCCGAAACCGAGCAGATCGACAAACACCGTCGCGAACAGCACCGTCAGCGACGCTCGGGTCTGCCCCTTTGAAGTCTGCACGACGGCTTCCGTTTGCGCACTCATAGCTGGGTAGCGCAAGCAACAAACCCGATGGCGCCCTCACAGTCAAGCTCGCGGTCGTCGCCGCGCTTGCTCCGCGTCCCGCGCGGCAATAAACAGTGGACAGCAGCGCAGGAGGCGCCACCATGTCCAATCAAACAAGCGCAACCGCAGTAGTGGTAGGAGTCGGACCCGGAACCGGCGCGGCGCTCGCCCGACGCTTCGCCGCGAGCTACAGAATCGCCCTGCTCGCGCGCAACGCCGCCTACCTGCGCGAACTCGGCGACGAGCTTCGCGCTAACGGTGCGAACGTCCTCGAAGTGCCGACCGATATCGGCGTCGCCGACCAGGTCGCCGCCGCCTTCACCGCGATCCGCAGCCGTCTCGGCGACCCCGACCTTCTGCTCTACAACGCCGGCAGCGGCACCTGGGGAACCATCACCGAGGTCACGCCCGAGCAGTACGAAGCGGCCTGGCGCGTCAACGCCTTCGGCGCTTTCCTCTGCGCCAAAGAGGTCGCCCCCGCGATGATTGCGAAGGGTCGCGGCGTGATGCTGTTTACCGGGGCGACGGCCGGCGTCAAGGCCGGTCCCCGTTCGATTTCCTTCGGCCCGGCCAAGTTCGCGATGCGCGGTCTGGCCCAGTCGCTCGCCCGCGACCTCGGCCCCAAGGGTATCCATGTGGCCTGGATCAATATCGACGGCGGCATCGATATCCCCCGCGTGCGCGAGCGCTATCCGCAGCTCAACCCCGAAGACCTGCTCAAACCCGAAGCCATCGCCGAAACCTACTGGCACCTGGCGCATCAGGACCGCAGCGCCTGGTCGATGGAGCTCGAATTGCGCCCGTTCAAGGAGAAGTTCTAGCGCGGACGCACGCTCAACTCGGCGCTTCCTTGACGATCACGCCCTGGAAGAAGGTCGCCTGACGTCCATCGATCGTCTTGACGATCAACGTGCAGACGTAGTTTCCCGGGTTCGCGTAGGTGTGAAAGATGTACAGTTCCGGCGGCAGCGACGAGACCGTGCCGTCGCCGAAGTTCCACTGGTAGGTCAGGAAACCGATATTGTCCGGATCGTTGGCCAGCGCGAAAAATCCCACTTTGAGCGGCGCCGTGCCGAAGGGCGGAGCCACCAGCAGCGATCCGGTGATCGGCTGATTCAACGGCACCCGATGGATCGGCGGCGGCGACCCCGAACCCTCTGCCGCCGGTGGGGGCTGCGGCGGCGGTGGCCCGTTCAACTCGGCGCCGGCTTCCGGCGCCTGCGCCAGCGCCACGCCCGCAGCGCCATAGATGCAAAGCAAGGCGCCCAGTATCACGGTTGCCACCCGCGCGCCTGGGCGCCGATTCCGTTCTCTCATCGCCCGTATTATTGCATGATCACGCCGCCGTCCGGATGCAGAATCGAGCCGCTGAAGTAGCTGCCCTCCTCGCTCGCCAGAAACAGCGCCGTGTTCGCCACGTCCTCAGGGCGCCCGATACGTCCGACCGGGGTGCGGCGGATCATCCGCTCCAACTGCCGGCTCGCCTGAATATCCTTGGTCATCGGCGTGTCGATCACGCCCGGCCCGATCGCGTTGGCGGTGATCCCGTAACGACCCAATTCGAGCGCCATCACCTTCATCAGCATCCACACCCCCGCCTTGCTGACGCAGTAGTCGCCTGAACCCTTCAGCGGGATCTTCGCTGCGCCCGACGAGATCGCGATAATGCGCCCGCCCCGCCCCTGCTCGATCATCTTGCGCGCCACCGCCTGACACGTCAGAAAGACGCCGTCCAGATTGATCGACAGGACCTTACGCCACTCCTCGAACGGCAGCTCATTGAGAAACTTCGGCTGGATCTGCCCTTCGCCGTAATTGGCCGCCGAGACTCCCGCCGCCGCCAGCACGATATCGATCCCGCCGAGCTCGCGCGCCGCGCCGTCGACCATCGCCTGCACCTGCGCCGGATTGCTCACGTCCACCGTGACGGCGCAGGCCTTGCGCCCGAGCTTGCGCACTTCGGCGGCCACCGTTTCGGCCGCCGCGGCCTGACGGTCGGCGACACAGACGTTGGCGCCTTCCTGCGCAAAACGGATTGCTGTCGCCCGTCCGATTCCGCTCGCGCCGCCCGTGATCAATGCGTTCTTCCCATCCAGTCTGAGGCTCATAACCTGCTCCGTTGAAAGCTTCGTCTCGCGAGGCCGCAGAAGTTGTTAGCATGAGTCAGCCTCGAAAATAAACGCACCCCGCCCTTGCAACATCCGCCACCGTCAATACGATATACGCCCATGTATGACGGCGAGGCGGTTACCGCGTCGACGGGACCGACCAGCAAATACGCGAACATCAACGGTCTGCGTCTGCATTATCTCGATTGGGGCGGCGCTCCGGCGCGCCTGTTCGTCCTCTGCCACGGCGGCTCGGCCCACGCCCATTGGTGGGACAGCGTGGCGCCGCGGCTGACGGCGCACGGCCGCGTGCTGGCGCTCGATTTCCGCGGCCACGGCCGCAGCGAGTGGGCCGCCGTCTACGGTCCCGCCAATCATATCGCCGACCTGAAGAGCTTTCTCGCCGATCACCTCCAACGCCCGGTCGTCCTGGTCGGCCATTCGATGGGCGGTGAGATTACCCAGCGCGTGGCTTACGATTGTCCGGAGCTGGTCGCCAGTCTCGTCGTCGTCGATGCGCCGCATGGCGGGCCGCCCCTGCGCACGCGCCTGATGTGGCGATGGAAACGCCGCCGTCAGCATCAGCGGCGGCCGACCTTCGCGACCCGCGAAGATTTGGTCCGCAGGTTTCGACTCTCGCCGCCCGGTCACAATCTCACGGCGGATGACCTGGCGGCGCTGGCGCTCAAAGGCGCCGAGCAACTGGCCGACGGCACCTGGGCTTTCCGCTTCGATCCGCGCACGCGCCGGATGACGCCCGGATGGAAGCGGCATCTGCGCTTCCCGCTGAAGAAGATTAAGGTGCCGACGCTCATCCTGCGCGGCGAGCACAGCGCCCTGCTGTCACCGCGCGTGGCGCGCCGGATGCACCGTCAGATTCGCCACTCGCAGTTCCGCGAAATCCCCCGCGCGCATCATCATGTGCCGCTCGATAATCCGCACGAGACGGCGGCGGCGATCATCGCGTTCGTCAGTGCCTATCGCGGCTTAGAGCCGCTCGAGCCATTCGCTGAGGTCGAGCGCGAAGTGTTGTCCGTCGGTCAGGGTTAGCGCCTTGGGCGAGCGCCGCAGTTGCAGCCGCGCGAGATCGATTTCGCGCGGCAGCAGATAAACCAGCTCGCCCGCCGTCAATGAAACCAGGCGCACGCGCGGATCGCGCGGCAGCTCGGTCGCGGTTATCTCGTACGGGTTCAGATGGAACGGAAACCCCTTCGCGCGCAGCGCGCCCGCCTCAATCGCCTCGACCACGCCGACGAACATCCGCACGTTGTCGTCCTTGAACAGCTTGCGATCGATGACCAACACGCGATCTCCTGGTTCGACAATGGCCATTGTCCCGATCGCCCTCCCGTGACCGCCGCTGACGGTCGCTCTCATCAATCGTATGCCGCGGCGCGGCGCAAGGCGACTTTTCACCGTTCGCCGTCGGCGCGGCTTCCCGCCCCCTCGCTCATCTGGAAAAATCAGACAGCATCATCGTTCGGACCAAAGTGCTGAGTCTTGACAAAATAACCAAGTTCTACGGCGGCCGCGCCATCTTCGACGCCGTGAGCTGGTCGATGCCCGACGACGGCCGCGTCAGCCTGGTCGGGCTCAACGGCGCCGGCAAGTCCACCCTGCTCAAGCTGATCGCGGGCGTGATTGAGCCGGACGCCGGCCGCATCAGCTATCCGCAGCGCGCCACCATCGGTTACCTGGCCCAGGACGCACCCGAGATGAGCGGGCGTTCGGTGCTCGACGAAACCCTGTCGGCGCTGAGCGAGATGCGGCAAATCGACGCGCGCCGCCTCGAGCTCGAACAGATCCTTGCCGATGAGAAACGCCGCGCCGAACACGACGCCGCACTGACCGAACTCGGCGACGTGCTGCACGAGCTGGAGCGGCACGACTTCTATACCGCCGAAAGCCGCGCTACCGCCGTGCTCTTCGGGCTCGGTTTTCGCGAAGAAGACCTTGCGCGCGACGTTGCCGAGTTCTCCGGCGGTATCCGGATGCGCATCGGGCTCGCCAAGCTCCTGCTGCGCCGGCCGGACTTCATGATGCTCGACGAGCCGACCAACCATCTGGATATCGAGGCGCGCAACTGGCTCGAGGACTATCTCGATGACTACACCGGCGGCATCATCCTGGTTTCTCACGACCATTACTTCCTCGATCGGGTTACGGCCCGCACGGTCGAGGTGGCGCGCGGCGCGCTGACCGAGTACCACGGCAACTACTCCTACTATCTGCGTGAGCGCGACGTGCGATGCGCGGCCGAGCTCGCGGCCTACGAGAAGCAGCGCAGCGAAATCGAGCACATGGAGGCGTTCATCAGCCGTTTTCGCTACCAGGCGAGCAAGGCCAAGCTGGTGCAGAGCCGCATCAAACAGCTCGAAAAAATTGAGCGCCGCGAGCCGCCTGTAGGCCTCGATAAGCCGCCGTCGATAGTTTTCCCCACGGCCGAGCGCAGCGCCCGCCGCGTGGTCGAGCTGCATCAGGCGGTCAAGCGGTACGATACGCTCACGGTCTATGACGGCGTGAGCCTGCTCGTCGAGCGCGGCGCGCGGATCGCCCTGGTCGGTCCCAACGGCGCCGGCAAATCGACCATGATCCGGATCCTCGCCGGGATCGACGAGCTTACCGCCGGCCGGCGCGAGGTCGGTGAGCGCGTGCAAATCGGTTACTTTGCCCAGAACCTTGCCGAAGCCCTCGACTACCAGCGCACCGTTCTCGATGAATTGAGCAGCGGCGCGCAGGGCATGACCACCACCGAAATCCGCAATCTGCTCGGCGCGATGCTCTTTTCCGGCGACGACGTCAACAAGCGCGTCGGCGTATTGTCGGGCGGCGAGCGGGCGCGACTCGCGCTCGCCAAGGTGCTCGCCCATCGCAACAACGTGCTGCTGCTCGACGAGCCGACCAACAACCTCGATATCGTGGCCAAGGAGAGCCTGCTCGAAGCCCTGCGGCGCTTCCCGGGCACGGTCGTGATCGTCAGTCACGATCGCTACATCCTCAATCAGTTGGTTACCGAGGTGATCGAGGTCGGGCGCGGCCACGCCGTCCGCTATCTCGGCAACTATGACGATTACCTTGCGCGGAAGGCTGAAGAGGAGCGGCTGAACGCGATCACCAAACCGTCGGCGGACGGCAAGCCCGCGACGACCGCGACGATCGTTCCGTCAAAGCCCGCGTCGCCGCAGCCTGCAGTCATGAATGCCGCCGGCAGCTATCGCAATGGCGCGGCTCCTCACGGCGCCAAGGGCAAAACACCGAACCAGTCCGATCGCGAGTCGAACCGCGCGCGCACGCGGACGCTCAAACGCCGCACCGAGATCGAAAGCTCGATTGAGAGCAAGGAAGCGGAGCGGGCGGCGCTCGGCGAAGCGATGAACGATCCGAACTTTTACCTCACGCGCAAGGACGCGCCGGAGATTATCGCCGGGTACGAGCGGCTCGGCCGGGAGATCGAGCAACTTTACGAGGAGCTGATGAGGCTCGACGCGCCAGCAGAGCTTTGAGCGTAATCAGCCAGTAATGGAACGCGTTGAAACACTTCAAGTCGGATCAACGAATGGTTTGAAGCGTGAAACAATCCGCCGATGTTTCACGTGAAACATCCAGCACCATTGAGAATGCTTGAGCTCTCCACAGAAATTTTGAGGCTATCAACAAGTTTCGCCGACCGATCCGGCCGGTATCGCTTGACAAGACTTTGCGCGAGCCGTGGCGGACACGATCAATAACGACGCGGCCCTGATGTCATGGCTGCGAATGGCGATCGCCCGAGCGTTCGCCGGCGCTCAACCGTCGGATCTCACGGCGCTTAAGGGTGACGCCTCGGGACGGCGCTTCTGGCGGGTCGCCTTGACCGCTCTGCCGACGGCGGCGGCCGCGCCTCCGGCGACGGCAATCGTTGTCGATTTGGGTCCGGAAGACCTGCCGCTCTACGCCCGCGCGCTCGAGCTCGTGCCGACGCCGCTCGTCGAACCGCCGTGGCTGACGCTGCAGCGTTTCTTCAGCGCGATTAACGTGGCGGTGCCGCAGGTCTATTTCGCCGATTGCGCGACGCGCCGTCTGCTGGTCGAAGACGTCGGCGAGCTGCCGCTGTTCGACGCCGCCGCGCGCGGCGATGCCGCCGATTTGTTCCGGCTCGCGGTGGATCAACTGATACTGATTCACGGGCGCGGCACCGCCGAGCTTCCGCCTGACGCGCTGCCGGCGCGGATTGCCTACGACGAACGGCTGTTCCGCTGGGAGCTCGAACAGTTTCTCGAGTTCGGACTATCGGCGCTGCGACCCGGGGCCGATAAAGCCGCCCTCGGCGCCGAGCTTGACTACCTGGCGGCGCGCCTCGGCCGGCTGCCGCGCGTGCTGTCCCATCGCGACTATCACGGCCACAATCTTTTCGTGCAGTTCCGCAGCGGTGAACCGCGTATCCGCGTGATCGATTTCCAGGACGCGCTGATGGCGCCGGCGGCGCAGGATTTGGCGGTCCTGCTGACCACACGAGATACCTCACGCCTGCTCACGCCGCGGATCGAGCAGCGCGTGCTCGATTACTATTACGGCGCGCAGGTGCGGCGGCAGGCCGCCACGATGTCCTACGACGATTTCGTCGAGAGTTATCGGCTGTGCGTGCTGCAGCATGCGCTCAAGGTGATCGGGCGCTTCCTTTACCTCGAGGGCGAAGGCCGCCGCGGTTATGTCCAGTACATCCCGTACGCGCTCGGGCAGGCGCGCCGGATCTTGCGTGAGCGCGCGGATTTTCGCGCGCTGCGGGCAGCGCTCGGTGATTGAGCGGCGCGCAACTGGCCGATGAAAGCCCTGGTACTCGCGGCCGGTTACGGCGAACGCCTGCGGCCCTTGACCGAGACGACGCCAAAGCCGCTGCTCGAAGTCGGGGGGCGGCCGTTGATTCAGTATCCGCTCGCGATGCTGCGGACGGCGGGCATCCGCGACGTCGCCATCAACCTGCATCATCTGGGCGCGCGGCTGCAGCAGGCCCTCGGCGACGGCGGGGCGCTCGGCCTCGCGATCACCTATGCGCCGGAGCCGATCCTGGCGGGGACGGGCGGTCCGCTGCTCGGTCTGCGCGATTACTTCGCGAACGATCCGTTCTTCATTATCAATGGCGATACGATAATCGACCTGGACCTGAACCAGGTCGTCGAGCAGCATCGCGCCCGTCGGGCGCTCGCCACCATGGTGCTGCGGGCGAGCACTGACCCCGACGGCTACAGCCGGATCGAAGCCGACGCGAGCGGTCGGATCGGCCGGATGCGGCTCCTGCGGCGGCGTGGGGAATACGATGACTTCGCGCCGTCAACACCCGCGGCGGCGCTCGCCCCGTACATGTTCTGCGGCGTGATGCTCTGCGATCCGCGGATCCTGACGATGCTTCCCGACGCGGCGCCCTTCAGTCTCGTGCGGGAGGTTCTGGCGCCGGCGGTAGCGGACGGCGCGATGGTGCAGGGGTTCATCCACCAGGGTTTCTTTCGCACGGTTGACGATCTCGCGAGCTATGCCGCGTTGCGCGCGGAATTCGGCGCGGCACCGCCGGAACTCCAGCACGTACGGGGGCTTTGAGGCGCGCGAGCGCCGACGGCTCTTATCAGGCGAATTCGGCAGGCAGCTTGTGCGGGCGCTGGCTGGCGCCGCTGACGGTGGTCTCGACCCGCTTCAACACGTCGGCGAGGGTGGTGCTGTCGAGGATGCGCGCGGTCGCATCGCGCACGTCCTTCATCACCATGCGGATGCCGCAGGTGCGTTCGTCGCGACAGTCCTCGCAGCGGACATAGGCGAACTGGCTGACGCAGCCAATCGGGGCGAGGGGGCCTTCGGTATCGCGAAGAATTTCACCGAGGGTGACCTTGCTCGGCGGGCGGCCGAGGAAATAGCCGCCGCCCTTGCCCTTCTTGCTCTGGAGAACCCCGCGATTGCGCAGTTCGAGGAGAATCAATTCGAGGAATTTGCGCGGGATAGCTTCGCGCTGGGCGATATCGGAGATAAGGACGGGTCCCTGGCCGTATTCCTTGGCCAGCACCAGTGCGGCCTTCAGCGCATATTTTGATTTGTGCGAAAGCACAGTCTATCGATTAAATCGACTTAGCTCGAATATAACGCAAACGGGCCGCCGCGCAAAATTTCAATGATCCGGATGATGGCCGAAGAGATTGCCGAAAAAGCTGCCGACCGCGCCGAACACGTTGTTGGTCGCCGGACTGGGCGCGGCCCCGGGCGAGGCTTCTGCGGAGATGGAAGGCGCGGCGGCCGGCGCGGCGCTCGACGCGGCGGTGGCCATCCAACCGCTGTGCAACGGACACGGCTGGGTCGGCTCGGTACCGCTCAGAAACGGCAAAGCGATCTTGCGCGGACATCCGGCGGTCGCCACCCCGCCGCTTGCCGGATCGATCGTGACCATCGTGATGCCGGGCGGGGGATCGCCGAAACCCAGTGACGGCTGCCGGACCGCGTCGGTCATGAAATCAACCCACGCCGGCAGGGCCGCCTGGGCCCCGGAAAGGCCGATACTCTGCGGCTCATCGAAGCCGACCCAGACGCCGGCGACGAGCTGCCGCGTATAACCCATGAAGTAAGCATCGTGGTAGTCTTCGGTGGTGCCGGTCTTGCCGGCGGCGGGAAAGTTGAGACCGAGCTTCTCGGCCCCTTCACCGGTGCCGAAGGCGAAGACCGTCTGCAGCGCGCCGGTCATCAGGTAGGCAATCGCGCTGCTCATCACCCGGGTCGGATGGCTCTGATGGCGGTAGATCAAGCGTCCGCTACCATCGACGATCGCTTCAATCGCGTACGGCGCCTGCGCCACGCCGCCGTTGGCAAAGACCGCATAGGCTGAGGCGAGATCGAGCATCGAGACCTCGCCGGCGCCGATCGCGATCGGCAGGTAGTTGGGGAGGTCGCCGTGGATGCCCAGCAGATGAGCCGTGCTGATCATGGCCGGCGGACCGAGCAGGCTACCGAGGTAGGCGGTCGGCACGTTCAGCGACTCGGCGAGCGCGGCGGTAACGGTGACCTTGTCCTGGTAGGTGCGCTCGTAGTTGGCGGGAGTCCATCCGCCGAACGACATTGGCCGATCCGGCAGGATCGAGGCGAGCGTCACCGGATAGGGGAGCGGGGAGAGCGCGGGATCGAGGGCGGTAACGTAGACGATCGGCTTGAAGGCGGACCCCGGCTGACGTTGCGCGTCGACCACCCGATTGAATTGACTGACGGCGTAGTCGCGGCCACCGACCATCGCGAGGATCGCGCCGGTGCGCGGATCGAGGGCCACCAGTGTGCTTTGCAGGCGCTCTGCGGGATTACTGCGGCGCAGCCGCGGATGCGCGCGTTCGAGCCGTTCGAGGTTGGCCGTG
>JAJPHI010000025.1 GCA_021325355.1 Pseudomonadota bacterium | reverse complement strand
TCCGGTCGTGCCAGCGCGCTCAACCCTTCGGCAGGCCGAGGACGCGCTCGCCTATGATGTTGTGCTGGATCTGATTGGTGCCGGCAGCGATTGTCCCGCCGCGCGCGCTTAGCATCCGGAACGACCAGCGGCCGTCGTCGATCGCGTGCGGCGCCCTGAATTCGAGTTGACTGTGCGCTCCCAGCAGCTCCATCGCGAACAGTTCCGCCCTGAGGTTGAGTTCACTGCCGCCCAGCTTGAGAATTGACCCTTCCGGACCGGGTGGCAGACCCCGCAGACGACGAGTGAGATTGCGCAAGCCGGTGTAGCGAAGGGCTTCCGCCTCGCAGCGCAACTCCGCGATCTTTTGTCTCACGTCGGAGTCCTGCCAGGCGGGCCGGCCGTTGCGATCAACCTGGCGTGCGAGCTCGGCCAGCTCCTGGGTCAGCGCGATCAGCGGTTGACCGCCGCCGCCCATCCCACGCTCGTACATCAGCGTGGTGATGGCGACTTGCCAGCCCTGGTTCTTCGCCCCGACCAGCATATTCTTGGGCGTGCGAACGTCGTCAAAGAAAACCTCGTTGAAGCCGCGCGCCCCGCTCATCTGAACCAGCGGTCGGACCGTGATACCCGGCGTCTTCATGTTGACCAGGATGTAACTGATGCCGCGATGCTTCGGCGCGTCGGGATCGGTGCGGCAGAGGACGAAAGCCCAGTCGGCATACTGCGCCTGCGAGGTCCAGATCTTCTGGCCGTTGATGACGAAGTAATCGCCCTCTTCGGTGGCGCGGGTCTGCAGCGACGCGAGGTCCGACCCGGAATTCGGCTCTGAGTAACCCTGGCACCAGATTTCCTCGCCGGTGATAATTTTGGGAATGAAGCGCTGCTTCTGCTCGGCGGTGCCCCATTGCATCAGGGTGGGACCAACCAGCGACGGGCCGGAACCGATGAACGGCAGCGGCGCGTCGATGCGCTGCAGCTCTTCGTGATAGATGATGGTTTTGAGCGTATCGAGACCGCGTCCGCCGAATTCTCTGGGCCAATCGACGCAGGTCCAGCCGCCGGAGGCGAGCTTCCGATACCAGGCGAGTTTGCGCTGCCAGTCCTCTTCGTCCTGCTCGAAGCCGCCGGCGAGGTTCTGGATCGGGCGGTCGGGGCGGTTCTGCTCGAGCCACGTTCTGAACTCGCGACGAAAGGCTTCGTCCTCCGGGCTGTAGTTGAAATCCATACGTTCTGTCCTTTAGCGAATAGCCATGAACTCTGCGCGCTTTTCGCTTTGCCGCGCAACAATGCTATGTAGCTCGCATCGCGGCCAAAATTCCACAAAACGGCTGAAGCGGGAATCCGTCGCCGTCCACCGGGGAGCCGATCGTGAGTGATAACCGCAGCGATTCGTCGTCAGTCAGCGACGGTAAAATCGAGCGCGTATTCGCGCTGCTCAGCACGCAAGGCGCGGACCTGCTCAAGTCGGTCCAGGCGGGCGACGCCCATCTGGCGAATCTCAACCCGGCCCAGGCAATCCCGGCCTATCAACAGGCGGTCAGCTTGTACAACTCCATACCCGCGAACCTGGCGCAGGAGGTCGGCGCCCTCACCGAGACTGAGGTTAATGAGGTACTCAGCCGCAGCGGCGCCGACGAACAGGCGCGCGCGCTTATCCGGAATGCCGCACTGATCCTCAAGAGACCTGGATGGTTAAACGCCTCGCTGACGATGGCTTTCGCGCTGTACGCCCTGAAATCACAGAGTTTTCGCGAAGCCGCCGGCTACTATCAGAGTGCCTCGAAACTCTACGCGGACATGGATGACGACCCCGGCGCCTCGTCGCTGGCTGAATACGCGCAGGCGATGGCCCAGTTTGCGACCGGCAATGATTATGCGATGCGCGGTCAGCGCGACGAGGCGCTGGCACAGATTGAACAGGCCATCAGCACGCTCGAAAGTGACCTGATGCCTTCGGCCGGAGCCGATGACGGCGATCGCCTGCTGATGGATCTGATGGGGTTCAAAACCACCAAGTACATGATCGCGCTGTCGAGCGACGCCATCAGCGGCGACTTCGCGGTGGGACTCCATCGCGCAGGCGAAGTGTTGAGCCAACTCGACGACACCGACCGCGTGGTCGAACGGGCCAACGTTCCGCGCCCCTGAAGAAACTGCTCCATCGGCGTGTCGGGCTGAGCACGCTTATCGCCCAGGGGTATCAGGCCTACTTCGGCGCCGAAGAGCAGCGCGATCGCCGCGCCTGGCGCGACGCCCAGGAACGATATACCGCGGCCAAATTGCGCTTCGATGATGCGGCCAATCGCGCCCTCGGGTTGGGCGAAGTAGCAACCGCCAGCGAATTGCGCCTGATGAGCGATTTGCTGGTCGGCCAGGGGCGGCGGCGCTGCGATGAAAACCGGGAACTGGCTGAAACCGCCGAGCATTATCTCGAACTCATCACGCGTATCACCGGGAAGTTCGGTGTGCATTTTGATATCAGGAATGAGGCCAACAGCGCCGCGAGAATGGATCAGACGATCAATAACACCGTCAACTGGATTGCTGGTCTGGAGCAGAGCAAGCGCGAGAATTTGAAGGAATTGGCCGCCGCCCTGAAAACGTCCGCGGCGCCGCAGGAGGTCAAGGACCAGTTGCTGCGCGAGGTCGAAGACCTCGAGCAGGACCAGACCAAGGGCTCCGGTTTTTTGAACAAGGTGGCGTCATTCTGCGAAAAGGCGAAGCCCGTCGTCGAAGGAATTGCCGGAATCGCCGGGCCCGTCGCGAAGCTCTTTGCCGCGCTGCACGGGATGCCTCCGATCCCGCTTGGCGCGGTGATGCAGGTCTGAGGCTTCGCGCCGCTGCCATCACTACGCTGCCGCCCGCGTCGCAGCTTGCCCGAGCCGTATCGCTGCGCGGGCGCCGTTCACGGATTGACTTGGGCCGCCTGATCGCGAGAAATTGGGCGGCAAATCCTTAATACGCGGCTGGATTCAGGGAGATCAGAACGATGCGCCTGCTGCATACGATGATTCGCGTCAACGACCTCGACGAAACCCTCAAGTTTTACTGCGAAGGTCTGGGGATGAGGCTGTTGCGCAAGCGCGACTTCCCCAACGGCGAGTTTACCCTGGCGTTTATCGGTTACAACGAAGAGAAGGACGGAGCCGTTATCGAGCTCACGCACAACTG
Organism: Pseudomonadota bacterium; assembly: GCA_021325355.1. Lineage (GTDB taxonomy): Bacteria > Desulfobacterota > Binatia > Binatales > Binataceae > JAJPHI01. Next base: position 60,610 of record JAJPHI010000025.1, on the reverse strand, counting down.
GGGTCAGAAGGGCTACGACCAGGGCACCGCCTTCGGTCATCTGGCGATCAGCGTCGATGACATCTACAAAAAATGCGCCGACCTCAAACAGCGCGGAGTTAAAGTAACGCGTGAACCGGGACCGATGAAGTTCGGCGGCCCCGAGATCGCCTTTGTCGAGGACCCCAACGGCTACAAGATCGAGCTGGTCCAGATGAAGGACAGCCAGGCGCTGAGTTTCGAATAACGCGCGGGCGACCACGGGGAATATGCGATGAAAGCTGCGGCCTTCAAAAAGCAGAACGAGATGGCGATTATCGACGCGCCGAAGCCTTCGGCCGGAGCCGGCGAAGTCGTTCTCAAGGTGCACAATTGCGGGATCTGCGGTTCGGACCTGCACGCCTGCCAATTCGGTTTCGGCATGCCGTCGGGCTCGATCATGGGTCACGAATTCTGCGGCGAAATCGCCGAGATTGGCGCGGGCGTGCGCGGCTACGAAATTGGTCAACGCGTGTGCGCGCTGCCCTTCGTGATGTGCGGGGAATGCGATCGCTGCAAGCGCGGAATGGAGATCCATTGCCATAATCTGAAGGGGCTCGGCCTCGGCCAGCTTCCCGGCGCCTATGCCGAGTTCGTCGCCTGTTCGGCAAAGAGTCTCTTCCGGCTGCCGGACAATGTGACCTCGCGCGACGGCGCGCTGGTCGAGCCGCTGTCGGTCGGACTCCACGCGGTCAAGCGCGCATCGATTGAATCCGGCGACACGGTGCTGGTGATGGGCGCCGGCCCGATCGGACTCGCCACGCTGACCTGGGCGAAGGCCAAGGGCGCAACCGTCGTCGTCTCGGAGCTGGCTGACGGCCGCGGCGAGTTGGCGCGCAAGCTCGGCGCCGACGTTGTCGTCAATCCCAAAACCACGCCGCCGGTCGATAAGATTCGCGAGCTGACCGGACGCAGCCCCGAATTGATCTTCGAGTGTATCGGCGTCAAAGGCACGCTCGATCAGGCGATGAGCATGATCGCGCCGCGCGGACAGATCGTCGTGGTCGGCGTCTGTATGGAGCCGGATCAGATAAGTCCAATCCAGGGCATCATGAAGGAGACCAGCGTCGATTTCGTGCTCGGCTATGACCCCGCCGACTTCGACGAAACCATCAACGCTCTGACCAGCGGCAAAATCAGGCCGCAACCGATGGTAACCGACATTATCTCGGTCGATCAGGTCCCCGAGATGTTCGAGGCGCTGCGGCGCCCGGGTAACCGCGCCAAGGTGATGGTCGAGTTTCCGCACTGACGGCGATGAACATCCTGGTTCCTGTCGACTGAGTTCTCCTTGACTTCGCCCAGCACAACTCGGGGAGGGGCGCGCCGATGGATGTGAGTCTGTTCTTTGAACTGGAGACCTCGGACCTGTCCGAGGCAGGCGTACGGCGGACGTTCGAGCAATGTATCGAACAGGTCGTGCTTGCGGATCGGTTGGGCTATCGCGCCGCATGGTTTACCGAGCACCATTTTCTGCCGGGGTTCTCCTACAGTTCGTCGCCGGAACTGGTCCTTTCCCACCTGGCGGCGAAGACTAAGCAGATTCGGCTCGGTCACGGCATCGTGCTGCTGCCGTTCTCGATCAATCATCCGCTGCGCGTCGCCGAGCGCATCGCCACGCTCGACCTGCTGTCGAACGGGAGGGTTGAGTTCGGTGGCGGCCGTGCCATCTCGGAATCCGAACTGTCGGCCTTCGGTGTCCATCCAGACGACACGCGTCCGCAGTGGGAGGAAGCCCTGAGCGTCATTCCCCGGATGTGGATGCAGGAAACCTTTGAGTATGAAAGTCCTACTTTAAGAATTCCACAACGCCAGGTGGTGCCGAAGCCGGTGCAGAAGCCCCATCCACCGATGTGGGTCGCGTGCACGCAGCCCGCGACGCTCGAGTTCGCCGCCGATCATGGAATCGGCGCGCTCGGCTTCGGTATCGGGCAGGGTCAATCCAACGACTATGTGCGGCTTTATCGCGAGCGGATCAAGCACTGCAAGCCGATCGGCGGAGCGATTAACAACAAGTTCGCGCTGCTGACCTTTACGCTCTGCTGCGATACCGACGAGGAAGCACTCACCATCCAGGGGCCGAACTTCAAGATGTACAGCGACGCGGTGCGCGGCTTGTTCGCGCCGTGGATCGACGGCAAACCGCCGCGCTCCTACGAGTGGTTCATGAAGTACTGGCAGGAGACGATGTACACGGCGGCGCAGTCGGTGCCGGTGTCGGAAATCGTCAAGGCCGGCGGCGCCTGTATCGGCAGCCCCGAGACCTGTCTGCACGTCCTGCAGTATCTCAAGGATGCTGGGGTCGATGAAGCGATGCTGTTCATGCAGATGTACACGACGCCGCACGACAAGATCATGCGTTCAATCGAGCTGATTGCCGAGAAGGTGATGCCCAAGCTGCGCTGACGGCCGAACGCTACTTCAGTCGAGCGGATTCAGCAGCATCCCGGTGACCAGCTTGGGAAAGAAGTAGGTTGATTTTTCCGGCATCGTCGAGCCGGCGACGCTCACGCGCTCGACTTCAGCGATCGTCGGCGGATTCATCAAAAAGGCCGCATCCGCGCGACCCGAAGCAACTTCGGCCAGGGCATAGCGGGCATCGATCGTGTACTCGACGTTGCCGCCGCGACGAATCTCGGCGGCCGTCAGGCCAAGGATGCGGTCGAAGATGAGGGTATGCAGAACGGTGACGTCGAGCGCGCGCAGTTCCGGAGCAACATCCGCCAACAGCGTCTCGAGCCCGACCGAATCGCGCGCCTTGAGTTTCACGAACTTCAATCGAGAGCGCCCGCGCAGCGCGACCCCGAACGCGCCTCGCCCATGCCCCTCGAGTGCGGCGAGCAGCCGACTGGGATCATCGATATCCTCAGCAACGAAACTCTCAACCAGACGCTGCTCGAACGCCGCGAGACGATCGTCGGCAAGATGACGCACCACGCGATGGGTCGGCAGAATCACCAGGCCGGGGTCATCAAACGCCACTAGCGTCATCATGACGTAATCGTACGGTGGGCCTTCATTCAGCGGGTCGGCGGCACGGCGGCGGCGTCGATACTCGAGGGCTGTTTCGTAGCGATGGTGACCGTCGGCAATCAGGATGCGCGCGGTGGCGAGCGCCTGCTGCGCGATTCGCACTTCCGCCGGATCGTCGATAACCCGCACCTCGTCAATCACTCCCGAATCCTCGACCGCGCGGAGAATCGGTGAACGAGCGGCGACCTCTTCGAGCAGACCCGCGAGAGCGGGCGGATGTGGCGGGCAGAGGCCAAAGATCGAACTGACGTTGAGCCGGGTTGCAGCGAGCAGCCGCAGGCGATCCTCCTTCGCCTTCGGAAAGGTATGCTCGTGCGGCAGGACGGTCCCCTCGGCGAATTCGTCGAGCCGCACGCGGGCGACCAGACCGACACGCACGAGTTCGCGTCCGGCATGACGAAAGCGCTGAGTGTAGTGATAGATCGCCGGGCGGCCCAACGGCTTCAGGATGCCGTCGGCGCGCCATCGGGCGAGGGTAGCGGCGGCCGCAGCGTACGGATCCGGCTCACGATTCAGTTCAAGACGCACGACGTTATGATCGCTGCGCCGGTAAAGGTCGTCCTGCAGGGCGCGGTCGATCAGGTCGTAGGGCGGCGCGATGAGCCGGTCGAGCGGCCCAGCGTGGCCCGGGTCGAAGACCAGCGCGCTGAACGGTTCGAGGCGTTCGGTCAAAGGCGGCATCGCTTAACCATTCAGCGCGGCGCGAAGCGTCGCGAGCTCCAGCGCACCTTCACGTAATACTTTAATTGTGTCGCCAACCAGGGTGACGACGGTCGACGGCGCCGTATGGCGGGGCGGCTCGGTATATTCAAGTAAGACTTTAAGTTTCGCGTTAAACGTGCGGCGCACCTCGGCGGCGTCCGTGGTCGCGGGCCTCCCGGCCAGGTTCGCACTGGTCGCGGTAATCGAGCGCCCGAAGCCGCGGGCCAGGGCGCTGGCGACCGCGTGTGGCGAGACCCGCACGCCCACGCCGTACTCTCCGATCAGTGCCGGATGAAGACCCGCACGCGCGGGCATCACGAGCGTCAGGGGACCGGGCCAGAAACGCTCGGCCAGGCGTCGCGCAGCCGGAGGAACCTCGCGGAACAGGGCGAAGGCCGCAGCGCTATCGGGCGCGATAAGCGCGATCGGTTTGTCAGGCTCGCGTCCCTTTGCCGCGATCAGACGTTCGAGGGCAGCCGGCGATTCCGGATCGACCGCCAGACCATAGAATGTCTCGGTGGGGAAGGCGACGATCTCGCCGGCCCGCAGAGCCGCGACCGCTTCGTCAAGGGTTCGATTAATTTCTGCTGCGCTCATCCCGGGTTTATAGGGTTGGTTGGAGTGCCGAGCACGCGATAAGCGATATCACGGCGCAGGTGGAGGCCGTCGAAGCGAATCAGATCCGCCGCCTCGTAAGCCGCAGCGACGGCCTGCTGCACGGATTCGGCGCGCGCCGTGACCACCAGCACGCGTCCACCATTGGTGACCAGCGCGCCGTCGGCCAGCGTGGTCCCGGCATGGAAAACCTTTACGCGAGTGCGTTTGATGGCCCAGCGGGTCTTTAATGCCGACGGCTCGTCGCCGTCTATCTGTTCGAGACCGCCAATCGGCAGACCCGTGCGATACTCACCCGGGTAACCGCCGGACGCGAGCACGACGGCGACCGCGCTCTGCGGCGAGAGCCTTACTGCGGCGTCGCGCACGCGACCTTCGGCGACCGCTCCCAGGGTCGCACCGAGATCGCCGTCGAAGCGCATCATTAGCGACTCGCATTCAGGATCGCCGAACCGCACGTTGTATTCGAGCACGTTAAGTCGTGTCCCGGTGACCATCAGGCCGGCGAACAGAATGCCCGAGAAGGGGATATCGCGCCGTGCCATCTCGTGCAGAGTGGGGCGGATAACCTCGGTCATCACGCGCTCGGCGAAGGCATCGTCATAGTGCGGCAGAGGCGAATAAGCGCCCATCCCGCCGGTATTCGGCCCCTGATCGCCGTCGAACACCGCCTTATGATCCTGCACGAAACCAAGCGGGACGGCCTCCACGCCATTACAAAGGGCAAAGAACGAGAGTTCTTCACCCTCCAGGCGCTCTTCGATCAAAATGCGCGCGCCAGCGGCGCCAAAGCGTTTGCGCTCGAGCGCCTCGACGATCGCCGCTTCGGCCTGGCCGAGATCCTGGCAAACCGTGACTCCTTTGCCGAGCGCGAGGCCATCGGCCTTGACCACTACGCGATACGGACGGCTCCTGACGTAGTCGAGGGCTTCGGTGATATCGGTGAAGGATTCCGCGGCGGCGGTCGGCACTCCGGCCGCGCGCATCACGGATTTGGCGAAGCTCTTGCTCGCCTCGAGCTGGGCGGCGGCTTTCGATGGTCCCAGGATCGTTAGACCCCGCGCCTTGAAATGATCGACGACGCCCGCGGCCAGCGGGTCCTCGGGCCCGACTACGGTCAGGTCGATCTTTTCGCGCGCGGCGAACGCGGCGAGGCCGTCGAAGTCACTGGACGAGACCCGACAGGGTTCGGCGATCTTCGCGATTCCCGGGTTATCGCCGGTGCAATAGAGGCCCCAAACACTGGGGCTTTGATGTAATCGCCAGCACAAGGCGTGCTCGCGCCCGCCCTTGCCGATAACCAGGACCTTCATCGGAACGAATTATAGCGAGCCGCAGGAACGGTGTCGTCGGGCGGGATCGGAAAACCGGGCTGGAGCGCCCTCCAGCCCGGTCAAGCGTGGCTCAGGCGGCGCGGCGCGGACGGGCGACGTCCTTGGCGTTCACCTTTTCCGCCACCGGTTCGAAGATGCGCGCGCTCGCGCTCTTCAGGTCGATGGCGTCGCTCATGATCATGTCGGCCGTGCCGCGGCGCGACATCAGATCCTTCAGGCTCGCCTCGATATCATCGGTTTCGATCTCGTAGAGCGCGAGGTACTTGTGGCTGCGATCGGCGTCAGGCGCGTTGCCCTGGTCGGCAAGGCGAAAGCGCTGCGCCGCGACGAAGCCGCGCGCCTGCAAAACGTCGGGAATGTGCTGTTCGTTGTACCAGCGGTTGAACTCTTCTTCCTTGCCGGGCGTGGGATTGGTCAGGACCACGAAGGTGTATTTCTTAGCCATTGGGGATATCCTCCGTTGCGGTTAGAGCGCGTTCGTTCGCAGATTCCCACTTCCTGACCGTGCTTGTCCAGCGTCAAGCCGGGAGCGCGAGCTGATCGATGGAGTCCGGGCGCGCCCCGATCACTCAGATCGCCTCGACCTCACGCAGGCGGCCGATTTCCTCCCACGAGTAGCCGAGTTCGAGCAACACCTCCTCCGTATGTTGACCGAGTTCGGCGGGCGGCTCGGCCGTGCGCGTGACCTCGCCGTTGAGCGTGATCGGTGAGCCCGTCACCACCATCTTGCCCGCCACCGGATGCTCCATCTCGCGCACATAGCCGTTGATCCGGGCCTGTTCGCTGGCGAGCACCTGGCGGTAATCGACGACCTCGCTGACGAGGATATCGGCGTCGGTCAAAAGCTTCATCCATTCCGCCGTGGTCCTGGTCGGGAAAACCTCGTCGAGCACCTTTTCGATCTTTTGGCCGTGGAAGGTCCGTGCGACGTTGTCGCATTCGGGATCGTTCTGGAGATGCTGAATGCCGAGAATCTCGCAGAAGCGCGGCCAGCGCTGGTCATCCACGCCGATCATCGCAATATAACCGTCCTTGGTGGGGAAAGCGCCGACGATGCCATGAAGGAACGGATGGCCACGGCCCGCGCGCTCGGGCTCCTCGCCGGTCAGCGCGGTGTAGTTGAGCTCGAACGCTTGCCCGGCGATCATCGTGCCGTAGATCGATACGTCAACGCGTTGCCCCTGGCCCGTGCGTTCGCGGTTGAACAGGGCCGCCAGGATGCCCGCGGCCAGCGACAGGCCGCCGGTCTGGTCGGCGATCGCCGCGGCGGCGGGAGCGGGCGGTTGGCCGGGCATCCCCTGTTTGGACATGATTCCGCTCGCGGCTTGGGCCAGGGTATCGCGGCTCGGGCGCATCGCCCACGGACCGATCGGACCCCAGGAGCTCGCCTGCGCGAAAATGATGCGCGGGTTGACCTTTCTCAGATCCTCGAAGCCGAGACCCAAACGATCGAGCACGCCTGGTCGGTAGTTGGTCAGGAGAATGTCATAACTCCGCGCCATCCGGCGGACGACCTCGGCGCCCTCGGGCTTTTTGAGGTTCGCAGTGATACTGCGCTTGCCCCGATTCATCGCGAGGAAATAGTGGGACACGTTGGCATTCTTGACCTTGCTGCCGCCGATCAGGCGAGCCAGCAGCCAGCGACTAAGGTCGCCGGTCTCGCGATTCTCGACTTTGGTGACCTGGGCCCCGAGATCGGACAGAAAGAGTCCGGCAAACGGCCCCTGGATCTCCTGGCCGATCTCGATAACCTTGATGCCCTCAAGCGGCTTGCTCATCTCCGTTTATGCTCCGCTAAAGAAGTGTCGAGAGCTTAGCATCGCCGGAATGAAGGGCAAGGTTTGCGGGAAATGACGGGCCAGACCGGGACGCCGATGGAACGCAGCATCTACGAATTTCCGGAGCTATTTCGACGCGTCCACATGGAACGGCCCGGGGACATCCAGCGTGAAGTAAAATTTCTCGTGCAGGTCTGGAGCAGGTACCTGAAACGGCCGGTGCGGCGCCTGCTGGATATCGGGGCGGGTGATTCGCCGCACGGCCAGATTTTCGCCCGCCAGGGTCTCGCGGTGGTCGGCATCGACCGCTCGCCGACCATGATCGCGGCGGGCCGGGCGCAGGCCGCCAAAAACCCGCGGTTGAAGTTTTATCGACGCCGGATCGAACGCTTCACTCTGCCCGAGCCGCCGTTCGACGCCGCGATCTTCATGTCCGAGACGTTTCCCATCATCACGCGCAACGCCGACCTGTTGACCCATCTCGCCGCCGTGGCGCGCGCGCTCCGCTCCGGCGGTCTCTATTGCATCGATATCGATCGTCACGCCGGCGTCGAGCTAATCACGCAGCGCCGACAATGGCGCGAGCGCAAGGTGAGGGTCGGAGCGATCCGCATCGACGTGCGCGAGTTCTATCGGCCAATCGCCTGGGATGAGGGACTGCACTCGATTTACGAGCTGGAGTGCCGGATCCATTTTGCCGACCGCGTCGTCACCACCCGCGACATCATTCCGGTACGCTACACCACGCCGACCCTGATGGACCTTGCGGCGCGCGCGTCGGGATGCTTTGAGATGATCGCGTGCTGTGCCGATAATCGCTTCGACCGACCGCTTGCGCGATGCCGGGGACGTTGGCTCGCGGTGCTTCGCCGCAAATAATCGGTCAGTTACGACGATGAAGACCCTGCGTATCGGGATTGACCTCGGCGGAACGAAGATCGAGGCGATCGCTCTCGACCAGGCCGGTGGCGAAGTGTATCGCCGGCGCATACCGACCCCTGCGGGCGACTATCACGGTATCCTGAACGCGATCGTGGAACTCGTAGCCGACGTCGAGCGACAACTCGGTCAGGCGGGCACATTGGGTATCGGCACGCCCGGATCGATTTCGCCGCGCACCGGCCTGATTCGCAACTCGAACAGCCTCGTACTCAACGGTCGGCCGCTCGATCGCGATCTGGCCGAGGCGCTGCAGCGGCCGGTCAGACTCGAGAACGACGCCAACTGTCTCGCGCTATCGGAAGCGCGCGATGGGGCGGGGCGCGGCGCGGCGACCGTCTTCAGCGTGATCCTCGGCACTGGAGTCGGCGGCGGCCTTACCGTTGATGGACGGCTGGTCAGTGGACGAAATCGAGTCGCCGGTGAATGGGGCCATAATCCGCTCCCGTGGCCGACGGCCGATGAACAACCCGGACCGCCGTGTTATTGCGGAAAGAGCGGTTGTCTCGAAACGTTCCTTTCGGGACCGGCGATGGCGAGGCTCTTCGCCGCGGCGACCTCACGGAGCCTCAGTCCGGCACAGATCGCGGCGGCGGCTGCGGCGGGCGAGGGCGAAGCGGTGCGGGCGATGGCACAGTACGAAAGCCGCCTGGCGCGCGGTCTCGCGCACGTCGTCAACATCGTCGACCCTGACGTGATCGTGCTGGCCGGCGGGCTGTCGAATATCCGCCGCCTCTATCATTCCCTGCCGCAGTTGCTGACCGACTACGTCTTCGCCGACGGCTTTACGACGCCTATCGTGCCGGCGCGATTCGGCGATTCGAGCGGGGTGCGTGGCGCGGCCCTGTTGTGGTCAGAAAGCGGCGGCGATCACCTCAGGTCGCCACGCTGACGGTAGCGACCTGAAACGGCGTCACGACCGGCTGGTACGAATTGGTGCACGGCGCACCAGGAGCAAAGAAATGCTCGATCCGCCCCGGGTCGCGTCCCATGAAGATGAGGCTCGACGAGCACGTGCCGTACTCGCCCAGATGCACACAGAGGGAACGCACGCCGCCGACGCGCGCGCGCTCCAAATCGGTGAGCTTCTCGAATTCTTCGCGGCTCATGCCGGCTATAGTGTCACCGGTGCGCGGATCGAGCTGCGTCGAGTGATCCGCCAGCAGACGATGGAGCTCTTCGCGATGGGCGACCGGATCGCGCGCAAATTCCGGATGACAGACGAGGGCCGCGAAGCGCCCGTAGGAGCGACTGATACGCGGGCATTCGAAATCGTCGATATCGATATTGGTCAGCAGATGGAGTCCGGGGGTGAGTTCCACCAGCTCAATCTGTCCGAAGCGGTTGTAGGCGACGAAGGATTGGTCACGCGACGCGATCAGCAGATTGAACGGATTGTAATCCGCGCCGCTTTGCCGGGCGACCGTCTCGGCGGCTTCGGCCGCGGTGCGGCAGCGGAGCGCGTCGAGACAGAGCAGCCCGCGCGAACGCAGCTCAGGATTGTTGACCGCCGCGCCGTTGCGACGATTGAGCAGCCCGGCGATAATGCCGTGCTCGTTAATCCCCAGCCAGGTGCCGTTCGCGCGCAAATCCTTGCCGCCCACCACCCGCGGTTCGCTGCAGAGCAAGGTTGGCGGCAGGGCCGGGCGCGCCAGGTATTCGTCGCGATTGGCCGCGACTATCACGGGATAGTCCGCAAAGGCACGAAAATAGATGGCCAGGGTGCACATGTCGCCAAAGTGCCAAAAGATGGCGGCATAGCACAAGCGCTCGTCCCATCACCCGAAGCTCGAGCCGTCGGCTCTCAGCGCGATGGCGACCCGATTGACGACTCGAACCGCGCCTCCGATACGGTTAGCATCGAAGTGTGGCCGGCGAACGTTACGACGTGGCGCTGATTGGCGGCGGCATTATCGGCAGCGCGGTGGCGATGGGCCTCGCGCAGCGCGGCGCGCGCGTCGTCGTCGCCGATATCGATCTCAGCGGACGGCTGAGCTCGAGCGAGAAGAACGCGGGCGGCGTCCGCGCAACCTGGTGGCAGCCGGTCAATATCGCGCTGTGCCGCGCCTCGATCCGCTACTACGAATCGATTCGCACGGAGGTCGGCTTTCGCCAGAAGGGCTATCTATGGCTTTACGACGAGGCGACCTGGCCGCAGGCGCTGGCCCATCTTGAACTGCAGCGATCGCTCGGTCATCGGATCGAGACCTTAAGCGCCGCCGAAGTGAATCGGCGGGTCCCCGAGATCGACCGGCTCGACGATATCGCCGGCGCGACGTTCTCCCCCGATGATGGACTGATCAATCCGAACCTGCTCAAGGAGCACTACCGGAGAATCGCACGCGCCCACGGCGCCGTGTTCCTGGATCAGGTTTTCGTCGATGCGGCCGCGGTCGAGGCGGATGAAGTGCGGCTCGAGTGCTGGCAGGCGGAGAGCGCGCTGAGCGACGCCGAGCTCGCCCGGTTGATGACCGAGGACGACCGCGGCGCGGCGGCCCGCGGTCAACTCATCGAATTGCGTGCGACGGCGGTGGCGATCACCACGGGCGCCTGGTCGGACAACGTGCTCCGGCTGTTCGGGCTCCGGAACTACAGCGAATCGGTGCGGCGCCAGATCTGCATCGTTGATAATCGCGCAACGAACTTCGCGCCGTACGGCATGATCGTCGACACCTCGGGCCTCTACTTCCACAATGAGGGGACGCATATCCTGGCCGGCTACTCGCCGCCCGACACGCCGCCGGGCCATCATTTTGAATATGACGGCGAGCCCTTTTTTCTCAATGAAATCTGGCCCCGGATGTATGCGCGGATGAGCTGTTGCGAGCGGCTGCGCCACGTCGGCGGATGGGCCGGATTGTACGAGTTGAGTCCGGACCGCAGCGCGATTATCGGCCGCGCCGCCCCGCGGGTATTCGAAGCCCATTCGTTCAGTGGACGCGGTGCGATGCAATCCTATGGGGCAGGGCAGGCGCTCGCCGAACTGATCACCACCGGGGCCTATCGCGATTTCGAAGCGTCGGCGCTCGGGCGGGAGCGCTTTGAGACCGGCGCGCTGGCGCCGGAGGAGCTGCATATCTAGATGCGCGGCGCGGGCTCACGACGATCGCGGGCCGGGCGCGGCGATCGCGCGCCGGTTTCCCCTGACCGGCCCATCATGATAAGGAAATTGGATTGCGCGGAAAGGCGTACCCAACCGCAGCAATGGGAGGGTGAATGTTCCAGTCGATTGACGAAGTAATCGATCGGTTTGCCAAGAACAATTACATTGCGAGTCGGCGGATTGCGACCGTGGTCTATCTGGCCACCGCGATGGGCAAGCCGGTGCTGGTCGAAGGGCCCGCCGGGGTGGGCAAAACCGATCTGGCCAAGGTGTTGGCCTCCGCCCTGGATTACGAGCTGATCCGCCTGCAGTGCTACGAGGGGCTCGATGAAGGCAAGGCCCTCTACGAGTGGGAGTATGCCAAGCAACTGCTTTACACCCAGATCCTCAAGGACAAGATCAGCGAGGTGCTGACCGGCACCAAGAGTCTCTCGCAGGCGGTCGATCGGATTGCGGCTGAGGACGAGGTGTTTTTCTCCGAGAAGTTCGTCCTGCCGCGTCCGCTGATGCGCGCCATCAACTCGGACAAGCCAGTGGTCTTGCTGATCGACGAAATCGACAAGGCTGACGCCGAGTTTGAAGCCTTCCTGCTCGAGCTCCTGTCGGATTTCCAGGTGACCGTGCCGGAAATCGGCACCTTCAAGGCCAAGAACATCCCGCTGGTCATCCTCACCTCGAACAATGCCCGCGAGATGTCCGACGCGCTGAAACGCCGCTGCCTGCATCTCTATATCGACTTCCCGAGCAAGGATCAGGAATTGGCGATCATCCGGCTGAAGGTGCCCGATGCCGCCGACAAGCTGGCCGACGAGGTCGTTCAGGTGGTGCAATCGCTGCGCAAGCTCGACCTCAAGAAAACGCCGGGTATCAGTGAAACGCTCGACTGGGTCAAGGCCTTGACGCTGTTGAACGTGCAGAATCTTGACAGCGCGCTGGTCGATGAGACGCTCGACACGATCGTCAAGTACGAAGGCGACGTGCGCAAGGCGCAGGAGGAACTCAAGGAGTACATGCGGAGGGTGCGCGCCAAGCGCGGCGGCACGGAGGCGGCCGCGGCCACCGGCAAACCCGTGAGCGACAAGGACCTGCTGAACTAACCAGGCTGGCCGCATCGCCCGCGCGAGCGGCATAACCGGCGGTACCATACATGTTCGAAGAAAAGCTGGTCGAATTCGCGAATCTGCTGCGCCAGAACGGCGTGCGCGTTTCGCTCGCCGAGACGCTGGATGCGATCAGCGCCGCGGAGGTGTCAGGACTTAACGAACGCGAGCTGTTCCGTTCCTCGCTGCGCGCCACCATGATCAAGCGCGCGCACGAGATTCCGGTCTTCGAGGAGCTGTTCGACGTCTATTTCAGCGGCCTCGGCGAGATCATCAAGACCGCGAGCAAGCAGGTGCAGGACGCGCTCTCGATGTCGGACCAGGATTTTCAGGACTTCCTGGACGAAGTCGAGAACATGCTGAAACAGCACGGCGACGAACTGTCGGAACTGGCGAAGCAGCTCCTGCAGAATCGCGACGGCCAGCTCGAGCGCATGATGCGCGAGGCCGCGCGGGCCATCCGGATGCAGGGCATCCAGCGCACGATTGAGGAGAACTACTTCGCCCGCGCGCTCGCTCGCGCGCTGGGTTTCGACAAGCTCGAACAGGAGATCAAGGAACTGCGCGAGCAGCTTTCGAAGCTCGACATGGGCTCGGCGTTTCGCGCCAAGATGGAAGAGTATCTCGATCGCCGGCTGAAGATGCTCGACGATATCATCCGGCGCTACGTCCGCCAGGAGCGCGAAAAGCGCGACCTCAAGTCGCGCGAAGAAGCCCGCATGAACCAGCTTGCGGACAAAAGCTTCTACTACCTGAGCGACGAGGAGCTCGAGAAGATGCGCGAGGCGGTGACACGGCTCGCCCAGCGCCTCAAGAACATCATCGCGGTCCGCCGCAAGCGCATGAAGAAGGGCCGCTTCGATATCAAGCGCACGCTGCGCAAGAACCTCGTCAACGGCGGCGTTCCGTTCAAGCTCTGCTTTGAAAAGCGTAAACGCGAAAAACCGCAGATCCTGATCATGTGCGACGTGTCGGATTCCGTCCGCAATGCCTCGCGCTTCATGCTGCAGTTCGTCTACTCCCTGCAGGATCTCTATTCGCGCGTGCGCAGCTTCGTTTTCGTCTCGGATATCGGCGAGGTGACGGAAAGCTTTCGCACCAACGACGTCAAGGAAGCGCTCGACGTGGCGCTGAAGGGCGACATCATCAACGTTTATGCGCATTCGGATTTCGGTCGCGCTTTCCGCACCTTTGCCACCGAGCACCTGGGCGCCGTCAACAAACGCACCACGGTGATTGTTCTCGGTGACGCGCGCAACAATTATAATCTCCCGCACGATTGGGCATTGCGCGAGGTCAAGCAGCGCGCTCGTCGCGTGATCTGGCTCAATCCGGAAAGCCGTAATACGTGGGGATTTGGCGACAGCGAGATGGAACGGTACGCAGTTCACTGCGACCTGGTGGAGGAGTGCCGCAACCTGAACCAACTGTATCGCGTGATCGATCAGTTGGTGCCGCGCTGAGGAGGTCGGTTCAGCGTCTCTCGCGGTTGGTCAGGTTGACGGTTGAGGGGCTATGGGCCAAGATAAAACCAAGTCCGCAAGCGACCTGCCGTAGGCGACCGGCTGAACCGTCGTCGAACCGGCGCAAAGTGAATATGGCTGCTCCCAAGGAAGATTTCATTCTGATGGTGGTCGGCGGCTTAACGCTCGATCCGAACACCAAGATGCCCATAGTGGTCCTGCGCGACCCGGATAACAAACTGAACCTGCCGATTTGGATCGGTCCGCTCGAGGCGGCCTCGATGGCGACCGAGATCGAGGGTTACAAGCCGCAGCGGCCGATGACCCACGACCTGATGCGCAATCTGCTGGGCGAGCTCGGCACCACGGTCGAGGCGGTGGAGATTACCGAGCTGCGCGATAATACCTACTACGCGCGCATCGAGCTGCGCACCCGTGAAGGCTCGACCATGCAGTTGGATTCCCGGCCGAGCGACGCCATCTCGATCGCACTGCGCACCAAGTCGCCGATTTACGTGGCCAAACAGGTCCTCGAAACCTCAAGCGAACTGCACGAGGCGGCCGAGCAGCAGAGCGGGGCGGCATCCGATCAGAACCTGGCCAGTGTATCGCGGGACAAGTGGTCTGAAATCCTCGAAAAGATGTCACCCGAGGATTTCAAGTACAAGATGTGATCGCCGCCCACGACCGGCTGTCCCTCGCCTTCGACCTCTCCGGCCCTGACGGCTGCGCGCTCTCGGGCGGGTGGGGTCGATCCTAACCTGATGGCCACCACCACCCACCATCGGCGCATCACGCGCAAGGAACTCCGCCAACCCGACGAGTTCCAGAATATTATCGAGAAAACGACGACCTTTATCGGCGAAAATCTCCTCAGGATTCTCGCCGTCGTCGCCGCCGCCATAGTCCTGATCTTCGGATTGATGGGGGTCCGCGCCTATTTCGCCCGCCAACGGAATCTCGCCGCGGAAGCCTTTTATCAGGCGACCTCGGCGCTCGATCGCAAAGACTTCAGGACGGCCGCAACTGCCTATGCGCAGTTGGCTCAGGCTTATCCCGCAACGCCGCTGGGTCAGCTCGCGCGCTTCTACGCCGGCAACGCATATCTTGCGCTGGGCGACAACGCGCGGGCGCGCGATGCTTATCGTCAGTACCTCGCCACCGCTGATCGGCCGACGTTTCGCGAGATGGCGCTGATGCAGCTTGGGGTGGCCGACGAGAACCTCGGCGACACCGCCGGCGCGCAGAAAGCTTACGAAGACGCTGCTTCACTCAATGGGCCGGAACAGGAACGCGCCGCGCTTAACGCCGCCCGCCTGATGGCCCAGCGGGGCGACAAGCAGGGCGCCGTCGCCGCCTATCAGCGCCTGCTGCGTGAGCATCCGTTCACCCAGGAACGGGCCATCGTGGTCGATGCGCTGGCAGACCTCGGCGCGACGCCCGAAACTCCGCCGGCGAATCCGACGGCATCGATTCCAGTTACCGTCAAGAAGTAGCGTTTCCGCTAATCAGACAATTTTCGCTTCTTTTTGATCGCTTGTGATTGCCCGACAGGATCGAGCACCATCAGCGTCCGCCCGATTTCTCCGCCAGTTGCGAGGTGATGACGTAATCGAAGACGTTGCTGCTCGGCAGGCCGGGAACCTCGACGCCGTTTATCAGGAAGGTTGGCGTCGAGTTGACATGAATCGCGTCGCCGTCCTTCTTGTCCTGCGTCACCAGAGCTTCGGTCTTGTCGTTCAACAGGCAGGCATTGAACGCCTTCAAATCGAGGCTCGCGGCGCCCGCGTATTGGTCGATATGCTGGCGCAGGTTTTCCGGCGTAATCTCGCCCTGGTCGCGGTAGAGACTCTGGGCGAAATCCCAGAACGCTGAGGGATTCTGGTCATAGGCGCAGCGTGCGGCAATAGCCGCCTGTTCCGCCCACGCATGGCCGGTGATGGGATAGTTCTTCCAGATCAATCGCACCTTTCCCTTGTAGGTGTTGTTCACGAGGTTTTCGACCTCGTTGAAGGCGCGCGCGCAGAACGGACACTCGAAATCGGCAAATTCGACGATCGTAAGCGGCGCCGCCGCCGGTCCCAACGTGGGCCGGTCATCGAGCTTGAGTTTATTGAGCTCGACCCGCTGCCACGGATGCGCGTCGTCAACGAGCGCGTACTGCTGCACGACGAGACCCTTGCCGTTCTCGCCGGTGGCAAAGTACTTCAATTCGATCTTCTGACCCTGTTCGTTGCTGATCGTTACCGTCCGCTGAGTCATGCCCGCGAGCGGCCCGGGCGAGGGCGGGCCGAGCGTGATCATCGCCGGGTCGGGCACCAGCAAGCGCTTTTGCAGGGCCGCCTTGAGCTGGGCATCGGTCGGCGCGGCTTCGGCGGCCGAGGCGGTTGCTGGCCCAAGGTTCGCATAAGATATATTATGTAAACTAGCCGCTACCAGTGAACTGATTGCCCATAGACCCAGCAACCTCAGGCCAACCCGTATGATTCTCATAGTCGCGCAATCATAGAGAGCCCGACGCAGCCGCGCTACCGGTTTCGCGCGCTTTTGTTGACAGGTGAGGCGTCTAACGCTGGCCGCGTTCGAGTGAGAGCGTCGTGGTGCGCGCGCCGTTGGCTCGCGGACGCGAAACGGGCTTGGGCCGGCGGCCCAGTTCGGTCAAGGCGCGGCGCGCCGCGAAGTGATCGGGCGCCAGTTCGAAGGCGCGCTCGAGGTAGGCGGTCGCCGTCGCCAGGCGCTCCAGCTTGAGCGCCGCCTGCCCCATCGCATAGAGCACATCAGCGTTTTCCGGACCGGTTTCCCGCGCCCGTCGCAGCATCTCGAGCGCTTCCTGATAGCGGCCCTGCCGCATGAACAGGGCTCCCGCACCGCGTGCGGCATGACAATTCAACGGATCGAGTTCGAGGGCGCGCCGAAACAGCTCGAGGGCGTTGCGCGGCGCGCCTTTGTTCACAAGGTCGTCGGCAACGGCGGCAAGGCGGGTCGCCTCGTCGGCGAAGGCCTGAATCTCGACCTGAACTTGAATGCGATCGGCGAACAGCTCGACCTGAAGAATCTGCACCCGCGGACCGAGGTAGGTGCGAAGCAGGGACAGGTTGGTCTCGGCGCGCTCCGGCGACTGGTCGAGAAAAACCGCGCCGAGCGGCTCGCCGATATGGTCCTCCCGGAGAATCACCAGGCGGCGGTGCTGCGAGATTCGTTTCATCCGAGCCACCCCACCCTGCCGCGTCAAACCCGTTCACTGGGGTCGAACAGTTTTCGATATTCGTCGAGCGCGAAGCGATCGGTCATCCCGGCGATATAATCGGCGACGACGCGCGCCAGCGTACCCCTGCCTTCACCTTGCGCTTCAAGTTGATGCGCACGCTCGAACACGTGCGGCGGCATCTGCCGCGGCTCGGCCATGTAGGCCTCGAACAGGCTTCGCAGGACCCGGCCCGCCTTTTCCGTCATGCGGCTGACGCGGTAATGGCGGTAGAGTCGATCGCGCATGAAGCGCTTGAGCTCGGCGACCTGCTCGTCCATCGCCGGACTGAAATGGGCCAACGCCCTACCCGCGCGACGGACCTCCTCGACACTCCGGATCCCGGCCGCATCGAGCGCCCCGGCGATGCTCGTGGCCAGATCGGTGACCATCAGATCGATCATGCGGATCACGGTCTGATAGCGCATGATGCGCGGGTCGGTGATAACCGCGCCGGCGCGCACGCGATCCCGCGCTTCCCGATACAGGCTTACGGTTTCCAGGTCCTCAACCGTCAGCATCCCGGCTTTCACGCTGTCGTCCGCGTCGTGACTCAGGTAAGCGATCTCATCGGCGAGATCCACGATTTGCGCTTCGAGGCACGGATAGGTGGAGGGATCGAATTCCTGTGCGGCGGCGCGACGCTTGAAGGCGGAGTGCTTGATGATGCCTTCGCGGACCTCGTAGGTGAGATTGAGGCCGGGAAAGGACGGGTAGCGCGTTTCAATCTGGTCGACGATGCGCAGGCTCTGCTCGTTGTGGTCGAACCCGCCGTACGGTCGCATCAGCTCGTTCAACACCCGCTCCCCGGCATGGCCGAAGGGCGTGTGGCCCAGATCGTGCGCGAGGGCGACCGCCTCGGCCAGATCGCCGTTCAGGCCGAGTGTGCGCGCGATCGTGCAGGTGATTTGCGTCGTCTCGATCGTATGGGTCAACCGCGTGCGGTAGTAATCGCCTTCATAGTTGACGAAGACCTGGGTCTTGTATTCGAGCCGACGAAACGCCGCGCAGTGAATAATGCGATCGCGATCGCGCTGGAAACAGGTGCGCATCGGATGCGCTGGCTCCGCTATCCGCCGCCCGCGACTTGCGCGCGCCGGCATCGCATACGGCGCCAAAGTGCCGGCCTCGAGTTCTTCAAGGTCAGTTCTTGAACGGAGCATCAGTCGATAGTGTCAACATTATCATGCCCGTTCGGCTCGACCGAATGGCCGTGCGCTTTACTCTATGCACAGGCGCGGGAAATAGGCGTATATTCGGCCGCGGGAGAGAGCCTGGCGGTGTGGAAGCTTGCTCGCGCGATGCTCGTCACGGGGCTGGCAATCTATTGTGCAGCCTGTGCAACTTCGTCGCCGCAACCCCTGGCGCCCCCGCCCTCCCCGGCGCGTTCGGGTGCGGTCCTCGGCATCGCCTCATGGTATGGCCCGGGCTTCGACGGCCGCCGCACCTCGAGCGGCGCCACTTATCATCAGGACAGCCTCACCGCAGCCTCGACCGTGTTTCCGCTGGGCACGGTGCTGCGCGTCACCAATCTGAGGAATCAGCGCAGCGTGGTCGTCACGGTCGACGATCACGGCCCCTACGTTAAGGGACGGACACTTGATTTATCGCATAAGGCGGCACGCACCATCGGGATGATCGGCCGCGGCACGACGCCGGTGCGGATGGAGGTTTTGCACAGTCCGCCGGGCGGACCGCCGGTCGGCCTCCGCTACTGCATCCAGATCGGTTCGTTTCATAACCTGTCCACCGCGCGACGGCTGCGCGAACGGATCGTGCCCTTCTGTCCCGACGCGACCATCGTCGAAGCCGAAGACCACGGCGCGCATCTCTATCGCGTGCGAACCGGCGTCTTCACTGAGCGCAGGGCCGCCGAATCACAGGCTGGTAATCTGCAGCGTCTGGGCTATAGTCCTATAATCATTACCGAATGACGCTCGCTATCAGCTAACAATCGATGTGCACCCTACGGGGACAAGGATGCATTCGATGGGCGGCGCTACTGGCCGTCGTGGCGATGGGTACGCTCGCCGGATGTATCACTGCGATGGATCGCCATAGCGCGGCGCAGCTCAAGGAGAATCTCGCCGAGCTGCGCCAGCTCAACTTCGTACGCGACGTTCCCTTCACGGTCAAAAGCCCCGATGAGGCGCAGCGCATGATCGAGGCCAACCTGAGCCGCGACAGCACCGAGCAGCAGATGCGACTTTCTGGCACGGCCGGCGCGATGACCGGGCTCTTTCCACCGGGCACCGACCTGAAGCAGGCCGAGCTCAGGCTGGCGCGCCAGCAGATCGCCGGTTTTTATGATCCGAAACTTAAAGTGATGGTTCAGGTTCGCGGCCAGAGCGTGCTGGGCAGCTCGATGATGGGCCGCACGGTCTTCTCGGACGAGTTGCTCGAAGCCCATGAACTGACCCACGCCCTGCAGGATCAGCATTTCGGCCTGCAGGCGATGCTCAGTCGGGTCAAGGACAACGATGACGAGGAGATTGCCCTGCACTCTTTGATCGAGGGCGATGCCACCCTGGCCGGTTTGACGTATGTCTCGGGCGATTCGACGGAAAAGAACGTGGAGGACATCGTCACGCGGTTTGCCGCGTTGCCCGACAGTTTTGAGCCCGAGTCCAGCGGCACCCCGCTGGCGCTCAGCGCCTCACTGATGTTCCAGTATTCGGCGGGCACGCGTTTCGTCGCCGAAGCCTGGGAGCGCGGTGGATGGAGCGAAGTCAACGCCTTGTATCACAATCCGCCGCAGTCGTCGCAGGAGATAATCGATCCGTCACTCTACTTTGAGACGCCGGCGCCGCCGATGCAGATTGATCTGAAGGGCTACGAGACGCTGTTGCCCGGCTGGAAGCAGATGGACACCGATACTTTCGGGGTGCTGCTTTTGCGCGTTATTTTCCAGCGCAACCTCGCCGATTCCTCAGCGGCCGCCGATTCAATCGAGAAAACCTGGCGCGGCGACCGGATGGTGATCCTGCAGAAGGGCGACCAGCTCTGCGTCCTCTGGCTGATTGCCTTTAACACTTCGGATGCGGCGCGGGACTTCGCCACCGCTTACTCCTCGATTCTCGACAACCTCGAGGAGCCGCGCTCAAAATCCCATCACCTGGAAGCTCGCGACAATGCGGTGCTGATCGTCATTGGACCGCCGGCCGCAAAGTTCAGTCAGCTCGCCCCGGCGGTGTGGAAGGCGACGACGCTTACGCCGCAATGCTCGTTGCTCTTTCCTACGGACAATGTTGCCGTCGGATGCAAGCCGGTCACCGCGCTGGTGCAAAAGACGCTCGTCGCACCGCCGACGGACAGTCTCCATTGATCGGGAAGGCCAAAGCGCCGCCTGAGAGCGTCGCCGCCGGCGCAAGCGTCGGCCCCAAGTCAGTCGGCAATCGCCCGGTGGATAATCACCGATAATGTCGAAGCCGACGCTCCGCGCCGATACGGTAAAATTGCGCGGCGGCCGAATGTCGCTCCGGCGTTGCAGCTCAACACCCGCCCCGCCAGAACTCGATCGGAGTTTACCGCTGTGCCGGTTTTCGCCGCCCCGCGGACGCATAGACTGTCGGATCCGCGATGCCGGCTTCACGAAAGCCTTCAATACGCTCCGCGCATTTCGTGCATCCGCCGCAATGGATACCGCGCTGGGGACGCGCGCAGGAGAGCGTCAATACGAGCGGCATGCCGCTTCCCCGCCGAATCACCTCGGCCTTGCTGAGACCGGCAAACGGAGTCGTCACTTTGAGTTTGATTCCAACTCCGAGTTCGACCGCGCGACCGACGGCGCGAAAGAATTCAGGACGCGCGTCGGGAAACGGATTGCTCTCGAGCGGCGCCATGGCGATCTCGCCAATCTGCATGCGCGCGCAGAAGATCGCGGCCTTGCTCAACAGAGTGAGATTACGCCCGAGTATATAATTGGACGTCACGGCCGCATCGTAGCCCGGCACGTTGCGCCCGGTCATGCTCCAATGGTCGCCCGCCAGATCATTCATCGGCAATCTGAGAATCGTCACCGGCCGCACGTTGTTGAGCCGCAGCGCGCGAATAAAGCGGCGCAGAGTCATCACTTCCGCGCTTTCCCAAACAAGGCCCGTGCGGACGTACACCGGATATACTTCGCGGCGGCGGCGCGCGAGCACCCCGAGCAGCACCGAACTGTCGAGGCCGCCGCTCGCAAGGATCGCGACGCGTTCCGGAAGCGCCTCTATTCGATAATCGAATGCCGGCGTGGCACCTGCTTTTGCAGTCATCGGCGCGCGCGTCAAACGGTTCAGTTGAGTAGGCGACCGCCGTCGACCATCAAGGTCGCGCCGGTGGTGAAATCGGCGCCCTCGCACAGATAGAGGACCGCGCGCGCCACGTCTTCGGGCGTGCCCAGCGTCCTGGTCAAAGTTGCACGGCGCAGCCGCTCAATCTCCTCGGCATCGTAGTCCTCGGGCGGCATCACTGGACCCAGGGCGACACAGTTGACCTGGACCTCGGGGGCGAGCGCTTTGGCGAGCGCCCGTGTCAAACCGATAAGCCCGCTCTTCGAAACCGTGTAAGGCAGATAGTTGTTATAGGGCCTGATGCCCGCCCAGTCGCCGATATTGACTATTTTGCCGGCGCCCTGCCGGCGCATCGCCAATCCCGCCGCCTTCGCCAGGAAAAATGGTGCCTTCAAGTTAGTATCAAGATTGATATCCCAGTCGGCTTCGGTCAGCTCCTCGAGCGGCTTGCGATAGAAGACCGAAGCGGAGTTGACCAGCACATCGATTCGCCCGAACCGCTCGAGGATCTGCGCAACCATCTGCTCGATATCGGCGACGCGTTCGAGGTTGGCCGCAAACGCGGCGGCGCGCCCTCCCGCCGCAATAATCTGTTGGACCGCGCTCTCGGCCTCACTGCGTGAGCTTCGATAATGGATCGCGAGCGCGGCGCCGCGCGCCGCGAGAGCGAGCGCGATCGCGCGTCCGACCCGTTTGCCGGCCCCGGTGACCAACGCGACGCGCTCTTTCAGTTCCATGGTTGATCGGAAGTTGAAGTGTTACTGAAGTTTCGCAATGTGCCGAATCAGGGCGAGATTATCCGAGTGGCCGGTGCGCGCCGCGATAATACGTGCCACGAGCGGACGGCCGAGCAGATAAAGATCACCGATCAGATCGAGAATCTTGTGGCGCGCGAACTCATCGGCGAAGCGCAGAGTGGTGTTAACGATCTTCTCCGAATCGACGAGAATCAGATTGTCGAGCCGGCCGCCGCGCGCCAGACCCATTGCCGACATCTTCGAGAACTCGTTGACGAAACCGAAGGTCCGCGCCGGCGCGATTTCGCGTTCATAGCTCGCGGCCGAATCGAGCGTGAAGCTGACCGTCTGGACGCCGATCGGTGCCGGATAATCAACCGTGTATTCAATCGTCAGCACGTCGGCGGGTTCGACGCGGATCGATTCGGCGCCCTGGCCAATCGTGAACGGCTTGGTGACTCTGATGGGCGCCGTCCGCGCCGCCTGCTCGACGATCCCCGCCTGACGGAGACTGCGGCAGAACTCGATCGCGGAACCATCGAGCGCGGGCACCTCGTCGTCGGTTTTGACGAAGGCATTGGTCACGCCGAGGCCATGCAATGCCGACATCAAATGTTCAACGGTGCGAATCGAATGGCCGCCGCGACTGAGGGTCGTGTTATAACCGGTCTCGCTCACGTAATCGAGACGCGCTGGAATTTCCGATTGATCCGCCAGCGATGAAAAAATGATACCCGTGTCGGGTTCGGCCGGGTGAAGAATGACGCCGCTCTTCAGTCCCGAGTGCAAACCGTGACCGCCAATCACCAGCGGCTGCGCGAGCGTTTTTTGCGGACGCGTCGCCGCCGTCGCCGACACGCGGCCGCCAAGCCCGACGCCGTTCGCCGAGGTCCCGGCCACGGCCGGCTCGCGAGCGGCTTCGCCGGACAGCGTTCGATTCAAAATCGCGAGCAGGCCATTGAGTGAAAACGGCTTTTCGATGAAGTCGGCGGCGCCCAGGCGCGTCGCCGCGACCGCGTTCTGGATATTCGCATGGCCGGAGATCATCACCACGGGAAGATCCGGTCGCACCTGCTTAATCTTGCGCAGCAGCTCGATGCCGTCGAGTTCCGGCATCCAGACGTCCAGCAGCACCAGCGAGGGCGTCTGGCGGGCCACCAACTCCATTGCTAACGCGGGGCTTCCGGTGTCGAGGACCGTGTATCCTTCGTCAGTCAGGATACCGCGTAGAGACGACCTAATCCGCTCCTCATCATCCACCACCAGGACGGTCGCGCTCACTCTTTAAATTACCTCCGGTCGGTCGATGTCGCCGCTGGTCTCGACCATCGAGAATCATGCAGACGCGTGAGCAATTGGCTGGTCTTTTATAGGAAATTCAAGCACGAATCTACTTCCGTGGGGCGCGCGATCATAAACCCGGACGAAACCGCGATGGTCCGTGACGATGCTCGCGACGATGGCAAGACCGAGCCCCGTCCCATTATTCTTGGTGGAAAAATAGGGTTCGAAAATTCGTTTGCGCAACTGCGGGTCGATTCCCGGTCCGTTGTCCTCGACGGCGACGATAACGACGCCGCTGGCGGTGTTGAGCGTGGTCGTGATGCGGACCTGCGGCCCTTCGCCGTTATGCGCAATACCGGTTGCCGCGGCGATCGCGTTGTCGAGCAGATTGACGAGCGCGCGCTTGAGCGCCTCGCGATCGAAGGCCACCCACGGCAGAGCGCTCTCGAGATGCGCGGTGATCGCAACCGCCGGATAAGCGCTGCGAAACTGATTCACCACTTCGGCTACCAGAGCATTGAGATCTGCCGGAGCTGGATTAAGCTGCGGCATCCGGGCAAAGGCGGCGAACTCGTTCACCAATCGCTTCAGATCCTCAACCTCACTGATAATCGTCCGCGTGCATTCATCGATAAGTCCGCCGACGCCGTCTCCACCCGCATGGCGCCTGATCCGCTCGGCCGATAGCTGGATCGGGGTCAGCGGATTTTTGATCTCGTGCGCCACGCGCCGCGCGACCTCGCGCCACGCTTCCATCCGCTCGATCTTCGCAATCTGGCTCACGTCTTCCAGAAAAACCACCAGGCCGAGGTTGCGATCCTCGCCCGTCGCGCTCTCAACTTCAAAGGGCGTCAGCGTAACCATCAGGTCGGTGCCCTGATTCAACTTGAGTGGAAACCTCGTCTCGCCATTCAGCGGACCGGCCCGCAGATGATCGCTGAGCAGCCGCGCCAGCGAGGCCGGCAGCCATGTCTCATAGGACGAGCCGAGCGCCTGCGCCGCCTTAACCTCGAGCATCTGTTCGGCGCAGCGGTTGATCGCGGTCAGGCGATGATCGGCGTCGAGTCCGATAACGCCGGCGGAAACATAGCGCAGGAGGGTTTCGGTATAGCGGCGGCGCCTTTCGATTTCCGCGCGCGAACTGCGCAAATCCGCCGTCATGCGATTGAACGAACTGATCAGATGACCGATTTCGTCATCGCCGATATCCGGCACCGAGACATTAAGGTTGCCCGAGGCGACGAGCTGCGTTCCCTCCGCGAGCAGCTTGATCGGATTGGTTATGCCACGCGCGATATACATCCCGAACCAGCTTGCCAGCAGGACGACCGCCAGTCCGATCAGCACCAGCGCCAGGATATAGCTATGCATGATCGGCTGGCGCAGGATGCGCAACTGGAAATACTCCTGAACGCCGCGCGAAATCCCCGCGGCACGATCGGCCAGACTGCGCGGCAGGTAATAATCGATTACGATTGCGCCGACGACCGTGTCCGAGTCGGGCGAAGCAAAGATTGGTGAACTGCCGCGAATCACATCGGACTTGCCGAAGCGGTCGGTGCGGGTCACGGCGCGCCCCTTCAGCGTCTCGCTTACGATCGACGAGTCGGGGCTCACGCCGATACCCGTCGGGGTCTGCGCGCTCAGCATAAGCATCACGAGCCGGCGATGCTCGGCAAAGACTTCGATTGTGCCGAGACCGTATTGATGCTGCGCCTCGGTCAGAAAGCGGCGCAGCTCGGGACGCTTCTGCGGCTCCAGCAGTTGCTTTTCTGACACTCCGGTCGCCAGCACGCGCGCGAAGTGCGCTGCCGTGTTGGCCGAATGCAGATAGTAAACTTTCGCAACCTCGAGCGAGTCGTCCAGCACCTTTTCGTATTCAGGCCGGAACCAGCTATCGATATCCGAATGCAGAAACGCGCCGGAAACGTAAAGTAGAAAGACGCTCGGCACCAGCGCCACGATGCTGAAACCGAACACCAGCCGGGCCTGCAGTTTCGATCCGATCAATCCGCGCCGGCGCTCGAAGAAGGCTTTGGCCAGGTTGCGCCCGACCAGCACCAGCATCAGCCCCATCAGGATGAAGCTGAAGTCGAACAGCAGAATTACGACGACATTCGAAACCAGGGAAGTGTGCGAGCTGAGCGGCGGCAGCGTCGTTTGCGCCAGAACGAAGGCCACCAGGATCGCTGACGCGATGCCCACCGCGAGCAGCTCCCGGCGCCGACGTTTGGCTTCGGCGGCTTTCAGGGCATGGTCGGATTGGGCCGCAGCCACTACTACCGTCTCAACAGCAACAGGATTACGGTCAGAATTATACTTACGGCTATCGATGTGGTGAGCGGAAAGTAAAAAGTGAAATTGCCGCGCTTCAAGTAGATATCACCGGGGAGGCGCCCAATGCGATCGAATCCGGCGACCGAACCGCCCAGCCACAGCAAAACGCCGAGCGCCACGATCGCTACACCGAGCGTGATCAGCATTTTCGCGAGATTCACCATCGCTGATCCACAGTGTAGCAACTGTCATCCGCGAGCACACGCCGACGCTTCCGGCGCGCCCGCCACGATTATCAATGGCCGGCCGCGTGGGCGCCCTGCCCGCCCGCTTCCTTCGCCTCCCTGGCCTCCTTGATTACCTTCTCGGCGATTGGCGCGGGCACTTCGTCATAGTGCGAAAAGCGCTGCTCGAAGGCGCCGCGTCCCGAGGTAATCGAACGCAGGTCGGGAGCATACTTGAGAATTTCGCTCATCGGCACCAACGCCTTGATGACCTGCACGCCGCCCTTCGCTTCCATCCCGAGCACGCGGCCGCGACGCGAGTTCAAATCGCCGATGACGTCGCCCATGCATTCGTCCGGACAACTCACCTCGATCGCCATGATCGGCTCGAGCAGCACCGGGCGCGCCTTTTCGAGTGCGTTCTTGAGGCCCATCGAGGCGGCGATCTGGAACGCCATGTCCGATGAATCGACTTCGTGATAGCTGCCGTCGTACACCGTCACCTTGATATCCACCATCGGATATCCGGCCTGAAAGCCCTCCGCCAGCGTATTGCGGACGCCCTTCTCGACCGACGGAATGTATTGTCGAGGAATCGCGCCGCCGACGATCTGGTCAACAAACTCGAAACCGCCGCCGCGCGGCAGCGGCTCGATCCGCAGCCAGCAGTCGCCGTACTGACCGCGTCCGCCAGACTGGCGTTTGTATTTGCCCTGCGCCTCGGCGCGGCCCTTGATCGTCTCCTTGTAGGGCACCTTGGGCGCGGTCAGTTCGACCTCAACATTAAACTTTCGCTTTAACTTCTCGACGGTAACCTCGATATGCATCTGCCCCGTGCCGGACAGAATAATTTCGTGAGTCTGCGGATCACGATGGGTCTCGAGGGAGGGGTCTTCCTCGACCAGGCGGGCGAGCGCCTGCGAAGCCTTTTCCTCGTCGGCGCGAGTCTTGGGTCGAATCGCGAAGGAGATTACCGGCAGCGGTTTCTCGGGCGCCGGATAGGTAATCGGCGCCTTTTCGTCGCACAGAGTGTCGCCGGTGGTCGTATCCTTGAGCTTGGCGACCGCGACGATCTCACCGGCAATTGCCGTGCCGCCCGGCGACTGTTTTTTGCCCTCGAGCCGCAGGAGCTGCCCAAACCGTTCCTTCGATGAGCGCGTGGAATTCAACACATTCGCATCGCTGTGGGCGGTTCCGGAGACGACGCGAAAGATTGACAGCTTGCCGGCGAAGGGGTCGATCACGGTCTTGAAGACGAAGGCGGAAAACGGCGCTGCGGGGTCAGCCGGACGTTCAATCGGCGTGCCGTTGGAAGGTCCCGCGCCCTTCCATGCGGGACGTTCGTTGGGCGCCGGCAACAGTGCGGCAACGGCATCGAGCAAGGGACCGATGCCGATATTCTTCACGCCTGACCCGCAGAAGACCGGCGTCAGCTTGCCCGCCATCACGGCAGCGCGCAGCGCCGCCCGCAGCTCTTCCTCGTCGAGCTCACCCTGTTCGAGATATTTCTCCAGGAGCGCATCGTCGGTCTCGGCGACCGCCTCGCAGAGCTTCGTCCGCGCCTCATCGGCGCGCGTTTTCAACTCACCCGTCAGCGATTCCTCCCTCGGTTTGCCCGAGGTATCGCCGTAAGTGAGCGCTTTCATCGCGAGCACGTCGATGACGCCGTTGAAGTTAAGCTCGCTGCCAAGCGGCAACGTCAACGCCACCGGCTTCGCGTCGAGGGTCTTTTCGAGGTCGCCGAGCGCGGCGTCGAAACTTATCCGCTCCTTGTCGAGGCGCGACACGAAGACCAGCCGGGGCAGCTCCGCCGCTTTGACCCGCGCAAAGAGCTTCTCGGCTTCAACCTTAAGGTCTCCGCCGCCCGAGGCAACGAACACCACCGCGTCGACCGCCTGCATCGTCGCGAAGCTATCCGGCAGAAACGCCGAGTAGCCCGGGGTGTCGGCGATAATGACTTCCGTGCGCTTCCAGTTCAGATGATGGAACGAGGACGTAATCGAAATCTGCCGCGTGGTTTCCTCCGGTTCGGTCACCATCGCGGCCGTGCCGTCCTCCGGGCGGCCGATCCGCGTGATGGCCCCCGCCGTGAACAGCATCGCTTCGGCTAATTGGGTTTTCCCGGTTCCGCCCTGCCCGACAATCGCGATGGTTCTCAGCCGACCGATTTCCTCCACTGGCATAACCGTTCACCTCGTCGCAACATTCTCCTAATCTTGATGCACGCGCGTAAAGACCTGCGGCTCCTTTTCGATCACCGGCCGCATCGCCCTGAAACTCACTGGTAGACGCCTTCGACGCTTACCTCACCCGCGATTACCCGCGTATTGCCGGTCGGCGTTTCGAGGAGCAGCGCACCCGTGCGGTCAATTCCGATGGCGACGCCGGACACGTGCCTCGTGCCGTCGACGATCGTGACCCGTTTGCCGGCGAGCGCGAAATACCTGGCGTATTCGTCGCTCAGCGCGGCGAAGCCGTCCCGCTGGACTTCCGCATAACGCGCCCCGAGGCGTTCAAACAGCGCCTGCGCGACGGCGATTCGATCACAGCGCCGGCCCGTCACGATCCGCACCGAGGTCGCCTTGTCGCGCAGGTCCGCGGGAATCTCGTGGAGCGCCAGATTCAGATTGAGGCCGATGCCGACCAGGACGCAGCTCAACTCCTGGCCCTTGTCGGTGAGCGCCTCGGCGATGATCCCGCCGGCCTTGCGCCCCTTGAGCCACAGATCATTGGGCCACTTAAGCGCCACCATCCCGGGGGCCACGGTGCCGAGCGCTTCGGCGGCGGCGATACCGGCGACCAGTGTCAGCCGGGGAACTTCGCTGAGCGGCATCCGGGGGCGCAGAATCGTTGTCGCATAAAGATTGACGCCGGGGGGCGAATGCCAGGTGCGGCCGAGCCGTCCCCGCCCCGCCGTCTGCAGTTCCGCGACGACGATCGTCCCCTGCGCAGCGCCCTGCCCGGCCAGCTCGGCGGCCACCTGCTGGGTCGAATCAACTTGCTCGAAATAATGAATGCGCCAGCCAATCGCGCCCGGCTCCCCGCGCTCGATTTCACTATAGGGATTCCGCGCCATCGTACGTGCTCTGCAGGCGGCGAGCGAAGCCGAGTTAATTCATCATCGAGTCAAAACCCTTCCAGAAGAACTGCGCCAAAGTCCGCGCTTCCTTCAGGAATTCCTCTTCGCGACCGGTTCCCGTAACGAAGCGATCGATTCCCCGATGGCCGGCGGCGCCGTGCTCCTTGTCCGCCTCATAATGGACGGTGAAGAACCGCAGATGCCGCAGCGGGATGCCGTAATGACGTTCCATCCCTTCCCACAGCATCTTATAGGCCTCGACCTCGATCTCTTCCATCAGACCGATCGCGCTGATGAACTGCGGTTTCAACCGGATCAAGCGGTACATGCACGCGTTGAAGGCGATCGCATCCGGCGAACCGACCGCATTGAGCAATTCCGCGCGCGGCTGGCCGAGTCCGCCCTCCCATAACTCGAACAACAGGTCGCAGTGGCCCGCCGAATTGCTGTAGATGCCCAGGGCCTCCTCGGCGAAACTCTTGGCGGCGCCGCGACTCGCCGCCGGATCGAGCTGGTTCATGCGCAGAAACACCTCGGCCGAAAGCGGGGCCGAATCGCGCACCGTCATCTCGTAGTGCTGAATCGGATAGCCCTTGAGCTGTTCGCGCGTCGCCCTGCCCTCGTTGACCAGCTTGACGTACGGATGCCGGCTCAGTCGATACTCGTCGACGATCTTCTCGATCTCCCGATGAAACGTCGCTGTGTCCATCGTCCTTACCTCGTCAGTTGCTGATGCATCGTTAGCGCACTTCGATCCGCATACTCAAATCCACCGCACGCGCCGAATGGGTCAGCGCGCCAACGGAAATGAGATCCACTCCGGTTTCGGCAATCGCCCGCACGGTCTCGAGCGTGACGCCGCCCGACGCCTCGAGAATGATCGCCGGTCCGACCATCGCGCGCGCGCGGCGCATCTCTTCGAGCGACATGTTGTCGAGCAGAATCGCGCCGGCGCCATTGGCCACCGCTTCTTCGACCTGGGCCAGCGTCTCGCACTCGATCTGGATGCGCAAAGTATGCGGCGCGAGCCGCCGCGCCCCCTCAAGCGCCGCTCGCACCCCGCCGGCTGCCGCGATGTGATTTTCCTTGATCAGGACGCCGCTATCGAGGCCGAAGCGATGGTTGGTGCCGCCGCCGCATCGCACGGCGTACTTCTCGATCGCGCGCAGTCCGGGATGGGTTTTGCGGGTATCGATGATACGGGCGCGGGTACCCTTTACCGCGGCGACGTAGTGAGCCGTGGTGGTCGCGATTCCTGACATCAACTGGGCAAAGTTGAGCGCGACGCGCTCGCCACTGAGCAGGCCCGCCAGATCGCCTTCGATATCCGCAGCCACGACCCCGTTATGCAGTCGCGCGCCTTCGGCCGCCAGCGAGTTGATTATCGGTTCGGCGAAGGTCAGCGCGAAGACCTGCTCGATGATGAGACCGCCGCAAAAGACGATTCCGTCGGCTTCCTTAACCGTAATGCGAGCGCGTCCACGCGCGCCGTGCGGCACGGTGGCTGCGGTCGTGATATCGCCCTGCCCGATATCTTCGGCGAGCGCCCGCCGCAGCAAATCAACCAAATCCGATTGTTGTAACAGTTCCATCCACGGTCTTCTCGGTGATCCGTCCGTCCTGGCGTCACGCGGCGACCCGGCGATGAAGTCACCTCGATAGCATCGCGACGCTCACTGTAGCTGCTCGAGTTGCATTTCGAGCAATCTGCTCTGAGTGGTCAATTCGTCAATCTTCTCGGCGATCTCGGCGACGGTATCCGGGTCCGCCTTGGCTCGAAAACCCGGATTCTCATAGCGGCCCCGATTGCGTTCGAGATGGCCGCGCACCTCATCCAGCTTTTTGCACACCGCGGCGCGCGCCGCCGCCAGATCAAAGCCCTCGGGCGTCCTTATCCCCACGTCAGCCCAACTCGTCACCCTGAATATGAAGCCCTTACGGTCAGCCTGATCGCGCGAAGCTTCGACCAGGAGCTCGGTTTTCGCCAGCGTCCGCACGTAGCGCTTGAAATTCTCGACCGCCGCCACCTCTGTACCATCATAAAGAATTACCCGGGATTCAACCCGCTGCCCCGGATGCCAACCGGTGGTGGAGCGCAGCGAGTTCAAGGTCTCGACCGCCGAAACCACGTATTGCATATCCCGGCGTTCAGCGTCGCTGAGCCACGCTTCGCCGGACGGCCGGGGCCAGCTCGCGACCGCCAGATGCGCGCTCGCCGCAGCCTCCGAAGAATACGGCCGAATCGCCTGCCAGAGCTCCTCGGAGATAAACGGCATGAACGGATGCAGCAGTCGCAACAGGCGGTCAAACACCGTGATCAGCACGTAGCGCGCCGCCGCCTGACGTTCGCCGCCCGCCTTGAGCGGCTCCTTGGCAAGCTCGATATACCAGTCACAGAACTCGTGCCAGATGAACTGATAAACGGTCATCGCCGCATTATTCAGTTCGTACGCATCAATTTCTTTGGATATTTTGGCAGTCGCTTCATCCAACCGACTGAGTATCCAACGCTCCGCGAGATCGAGCCGGTCAAGTGGCACCGCCGGCAACGGCTGCAGCGCGCTCTCAAGGTTCATCAGGATAAAGCGCGCGGCGTTCCAGACCTTGTTGGCGAACGCCCGCGACGCCGCCAGTCGCTCGTCGGAAAGAACCAGGTCGCGCCCCTGGATACTCAGTTGCGCCAGCGTAAAGCGCACCGCATCGGTGCCGTAACGGTCCATAATTTCCAGCGGATCGACGACGTTGCCGCGCGACTTGCTCATCTTCTTGCCGAACTTGTCGCGAATCAGCGGCGTAATATAGATGTCGCGAAACGGTACCTGATCTTCGAGCGCTTCGTCCCCTTTCGGATTAATCTTCAGCGCGAACATCATCATCCGCGCGACCCAGAAAAAGATGATATCGAAGCCGGTGATAAGCACGCTGGTCGGATAGTAGGTCGCCAGATCCGCCGTCGCGGCGGGCCATCCGAGCGTCGTGAACGGCCACAGGCCCGACGAAAACCAAGTGTCGAGGACGTCCTCTTCCTGGCGCAGGCTCGCGCCGCCGCACCGGGGACAAGCCAATGGTCGCTCCTCGGCGACGATAGGCGACGGATTCTCGCAGCTATCGCACCAGTAGGCCGGGATGCGATGGCCCCACCAGAGCTGGCGCGAGATGCACCAGTCCTGGATGTTGCGCATCCAGGCGAAGTAGGTGTTCTCCCAGAACTGTGGAAAGAACTTCGTCGCCCCCTGCTCCACCGCGCGGATCGCCCGCGCCGCCATCGATTCGCCCCCGCCGTGCGCGTCCGGCTTGCTGACCGCGAGGAACCATTGATAGGAAAGGCGCGGTTCCACCACCGTCTCGCAGCGCGAGCAGACCCCCAGAGCCAGCCGATGTGCTTCGGTTTTTTCAAGTAATTCTTGAATTTCGAGATCGGCCACGACGCGCTGCCGACACGCCTCGCGCGTCAATCCCTGATACGGCCCGGCCTCGGCCGTCATCCGCCCCCGCGTATCCATCACTGAAATCTGCGCGAGACCGTGGCGGCGTCCGATGGCGAAGTCGGCAAAATCATGGCCGGGGGTGACCTTCACCGCGCCAGTACCGAAATCCTTGTCCACCGTATCGTCAGCGATAAGCGGAATCTCGCGATTGGTCAGCGGCACCCGCACATTTTTGCCGACGAGACCGGCGAAGCGAGGGTCTTTCGGATGGACCGCGATCGCCGTGTCTCCGAGCATCGTCTCGGGGCGCGTCGTCGCGACCGTAACGACGCCGCTGCCGTCGACCAGCGGATAGCGGATGTACCAGAGGCTGCCCTGGGTTTCTTTATGCTCCACTTCAAGATCGGAGAGCGCCGTCTCGCATCGCGGACACCAGTTGATCAGGCGGAAATCGCGATAAATCAGGCCGTCGCGATAGAGCATCACGAAGACCTTGGTCACCGCTCGCGAGAGCCCTTCGTCGAGGGTAAAGCGCTCGCGGCTCCAGTCGCACGACGCGCCGAGGCGCCTTAGCTGATGGAGAATGCGGCCGCCGTAGGTCTCGCGCCACGCCCATACGCGCTTGACGAACTCCTCACGGCCGAGGTCGTGACGCGTCTTGCCCTCTTTCGCCAGCTCGCGCTCGACCACATTCTGCGTCGCGATTCCGGCGTGGTCGGTGCCCGGCAGCCAGAGCGTATTATAGCCCTGCATTCGCCGCGCGCGCACGATCGCATCTTGAAGTGTTACATTAAGTGCATGCCCTAGATGCAGTTGGCCGGTGACATTCGGCGGCGGGATAACGACGGAAAAGACCGGCCCCGGACGGGTTGGGTCGGCGGTGAAGTAGCCCTTATCAATCCATAGTTGAAACCAGCGCTCTTCGGCGGCCTTCGGCTCGAATGTCTTGGTCAGCTCCACTCAACCGATGATATGCAAGGGCCGCCCAATAACCAACCGTCCGGCGCAACCGTCGCCGCCAGAGCCCCCAAGTAAAACGGTGCCGCACGGCGATTCGCGGCCGATGCACGCGCGCCGCGTTCCATCTCGCACGATGATTGCGTGATCGAAGTCGCGGGCCGGATCGTGCGCGACGCGATGCGAGGACGACCGATACGGTCGCCGCTCCGCGCCAGCATCCGGGAACGACCGATTTGGGACGTTAACCGCGCCACGACATCGGCGGCGACGAGAATTGGTGCGAGAGGGGGGACTTGAACCCCCACGAAGTTGCCTTCACAAGGTCCTGAGCCTTGCGCGTCTGCCGTTCCGCCACTCTCGCGGGTGCTGAATCGATTTAGCTGTCCGCCCTCTTCAATTCAAGATACCATAGGCGCACACCCTGATTCTCCTACCGCCCACTCCGTGCATGAAGCTCTCGATTGTGATTGCGACCCATCGACGCGCGGACTCCCTGAAGAAGCTGCTTGAAAGTCTCAGTACGCAATTTGATCCCAATCGGCACGAGCTGTTCGTCGCCGAAAACGGCACCAGCGCGCCGCTCACGCTGTCGCTGCCGTTCGCGGCGACCCATCTGCACGATCCACGACCAGGCAAGTGCCGGATTCAGAATCGCGCTCTCGAAGCGGCGCTGGGCGAGATTATCGTCTTCCTCGACGACGACCTCACCGTCGCGAAGCACTACCTCGCTGCGGTCGAGGAGTTCTTCGACACTCATCCCGAGTATGCCGCAATGAAGGGCCGCGTGCTGCCGGCAAGCGATCCGTCGGTGGTCGGCGACCTCGCGCCCTATCTCGGTCTTCCGCTCGTCGATGAGGGCGATCGGGTACGCGACGTTCATGGCGTAATCGGTGCCAATATGGCCTTTCGCGCCGAAGCCTTGCGCCAGGTCGGACACTTCGACGAGCGCCTCGGGCCGGGCGCCGCCGGCCACGAGGAAGAGACCGAGATGTCGCAACGGCTCCGCCGTTACGGCTATCGGATTGGCTATGCGCCGGCGGCGATCGTCTATCACGAGGTTGACCCGTCGCGGGCTTCACGCCAACGCTTCATCCGGATTGCCCGCGAACGCGGCTATTGTCGTGCCCTGCACGAGCATCATCACAGGACCAAGACCCGCTTTACGATCGTCCTCGCCGCCGCTCGCCTGTTTGCCGCGCGCCTCCTGCGCGCCTCGCCGAAGCGAATCGCCCGCGAGGAGGAACGCCTGGCCACGGCGCAGGGCATAATGGACGGACTCGGCGCCGGCGGGCGCACTCAGCAGCGGTGAGTATCTGCCCGGCCGCCGCGCCTCAGCCGGAGATCGTCGGCGCGGGTAGGCTTCGGCGAGAACCGCCGAAAGATCACAGCCGGCGCCCGATGGTGTTTGGCGCGCGAAAAAAGCGTGCTACCTTCGATCGCTCGGAAGTCTCACCAGGGCCCGGCGGCGTACCCAAGTGGCTAAGGGAGAGGTCTGCAAAACCTCCATTCAGCGGTTCGAATCCGCTCGCCGCCTCCACTCATGAAGCTTTGCGGCTCGGGTCGAGGCCGGGCGGGCTCTCGCGATAATTCCTGACCTGTCCGAGA
Organism: Pseudomonadota bacterium; assembly: GCA_021325355.1. Lineage (GTDB taxonomy): Bacteria > Desulfobacterota > Binatia > Binatales > Binataceae > JAJPHI01. Next base: position 25,413 of record JAJPHI010000025.1, on the reverse strand, counting down.
CCATACCGCGTCATCATCCGGTAAACCGTGTACCGCGAGATGCCCAGCAATTGCGCCGAGTGATGGCAATTGCCGTTGGTTTTGTGCAGCGCCCGCAACAACGCCGACTTGATAGCGTCATCGAGCGTGTATGAGCCGGGCGCCGAATCCGCAGACGGCGGATAGTGATCCTCGCGGTAAAGGCGATGGCCGCTGGCGCCGCTCAGCGGGCGGCGTACCGAAGCCACGGCGGGAAAAGGTTCGCGCGTCCGGTACTCGTCGAGAAACTGGAAGTCGTTGCTCGCCGCCGCCTGCTGGTCGCTTTCAAATATTGATTCCGGGAGCGCGCTGAGGTCGATCCGGTCGTCTTCCGCCAGAATTACCGCTGCCTCGATCGCGTGGCGCAACTCGCGCAGGTTTCCGGGCCACGGGCGGCTCTGCAGCAGCTCGAGCGCGTCGCGCGCGATGTAGGCGATCCGCTTCTTGTAACGCTCGTTGCTCAAACGGATGAAGTGTCCCACAAACGCATCGATTGCGTCCCGCCGCAGACTCAGCGGGGGAATCTTCAGCATCGTTGCGTTGAGCCGGTAGTAAAGGTCGGCACGAAACGTTCCGGCCGCCACCATCGCGCGCAGATCGCGATTCGTGGCGACGATCAGCCGTATATTGACCTTGCAGGGCCGCGCGGCGCCAACCGGTTGCACCTCGTGCGTTTCGACCGTACGCAACAGCTTTGGCTGCAGGGCGAGCGGCAGTTCGCCGATCTCATCGAGGAACAACGTGCCGCCGTTGGCCGACCGAAAGTAGCCAATCATCTCCTCGCGGGCGTCCGTGAAGGCGCCTTTGACATGTCCAAATAACTGCGATTCGGCCAGCGACGGAATCAGATTCGAACAGTTGAAGCTGACGAACGGTCCCTCCGGGTCGGGACCGAACTTGTGCAGCGCCTGCGCCGCGAGATCCTTGCCCGTGCCGGATTCCCCTTGGATGAGCACGGTTGAACGATACGGGGCGAGCCGCGCGATGGTGCGCGCAAGCCGCTGGTCCTCCGCCGACTTAACCAGCATGCCACCGAACTCATACGAACCACGGCAGAGCTCCGAAACTTCGAGCAGGTCTTCCCCCTTGGTCTCCATACAGCACTCCAAAAAACGCTGACCGCGTTTCCCCCTGATTTGGAGTTGGGATCCAAATGCCCAGACTGTCGTATGCCGGTCAGCCGTATATTTATGGCTGGATTGTGGCTGTCGCGCAATAGCAACAATACACTTTTTAGGAAGCTGTAATTTGATATATGCAGTTTGTAGCGCTTATATCCGTTGATGTGCGCGTTTTACAATCGCTTATCTGAGCGCTCCGATTCCGCTCTAATCGCGCGCGAATCAGGCTCTACTAGTCACATAACAGTTCGTTGCGCGACGATTCTTTGGTGTAAAAGCTAATTTATTGATATTTAATTATTCTATTTTGTAACGTTTGCGTTTCCGCCACAAAGTCGAAGCATTGATGCCGAGTGTCTGCGCCGCATCCTCGAGCGTGGGCGATTCGGCCAGCGCCTGCACAATCATTTCCCGTTCCATCTCTTCGAGACTTTTGGTCGCGCCACCGTGAACCGCAGGCGACGATGCGTCGCGGAATAACGCGTCCGGCAGATGATCCGGCGTGATTAGATCGGCGCCCGCCAGGACCACCGCGCGCTCGATCGCATTGCGCAGCTCGCGCACGTTGCCCGGCCACGGATAGCGCTGCAGGATAGCCCCGGCTTCGGCCGACAGCTTCAGGTTTGGGCGCTGGTTACGCAAGGCCTCCGCCTGCAGAATCCGCTCGGCCAGCGGCATGATATCCTCGCTGCGCTCGCGCAGCGGTGGCACGCAGAGCGTGATGACGTTGAGGCGATAGTACAGATCGTCGCGAAAGCGATGGGCCGCCACCTCGGTCGCGAGATCGCGATTGGTGGCGGCAATTATCCTGGTGTTGACCGCGATCGTGTCCGAACCGCCGACGCGCTCGAAACTCTGCTCCTGGGCGAAGCGCAGAAACTTGGTCTGCAGCGCGGGCGTGAGATCGCCGATCTCGTCGAGAAAGACCGTGCCGCCGTCGGCCGCCTCGAGCCGGCCGGGTTTGTCCTTGATCGCACCGGTAAAGGCGCCGCGCATATGACCGAAGAGCTCGCTTTCCAGCAACTGCTCCGACAGCGTCGTGCAGTTAATCACCACGAACGGCCGTTCGCTGCGCCGGCTCCATCGATGGATTTGGCGCGCGATCACGTTCTTGCCGGTGCCGCTCTCGCCGGTGAGCAGGATCGTCGCCTCGCTCGCCGCGGCCTGGCGCGCCGTCTGGAGCAGGCGGTTCATCAACGCGCTCTGTGACTGCAGGAGCGGACGCTCCTCGAGCGTATCGCGCAGCGTGCGATTCTCCACGCGCAGCTTCTGCATCTCGAGCGCGCGATCGACCACATGGCGGACCTGATCGAGAGAAAACGGCTTCGGCAGATAGTCGTAGGCGCCGGCCTTCATCGCGCCGACCGCGCTTTCGATCGTCGCGTAGGCCGTCATCAGGATGACCGCGCTGTCTGGATATTCGCGGCGGACGTGCGCCAGGAGCTCAAGTCCGTCCACCTCCGCCATGCGCCAATCGGTCAGCACCACTTCCGGCCGAAAGCCGGACGACAGCGCCGCGAGCGCCGCACGGCCGCTCTCGACCGCCCGCACCTCGTCGCCGCAGCTTTGAAAAAAGCTTGCCAGACGCGCGAGGATGTTCTTCTCGTCATCGACGATTAACAGTCTTGCCATCGACCAACTCCAGCGCGGCGCGCGGCAGTTCAACCGTAAAGGCCGTACCCTGACCGGGTTCGCTGGCGACAAAGATCCGCCCGCCGTGCGCGTCGACAATTTCCTTGGCGATGGCGAGTCCGAGACCCGCCGAGCCGGGTTCCGCGCCATTGACGTTCCACTGCGCATAACGCTCGAACAGGCGCTCGCGAATCTCCGGCGGAATTCCGGGACCGGTATCGCGCACTTCGATCCGCGCGCCGTCGTCCGTCGGGCCGGCCGTCACAACGATCCGCCCGCCCGCCGGCGTGTAGCGCAGGGCATTGGCGATCAGATTGGTTATCACCCATGAGAGCTTGACCGGGTCGGCCGCAAGCTCGAGTGCCGTCACTGCGTATTGCTCGACAAGCTCGACGTTCTTCTGCTCAGCCTGCAGCGCGAAGCCCCTGGTGACGCCGTGCAAGAGCTGGATCAAATCGGTCGGCACGTACTGCACCGCAATCGCCGGCCCCTGGCCGCTGGCCAAATCCAGCAGATTGGCCGCGAGCCGCCGCATCCGCGCAATGTCCTCCTGGATCGATTTCAGCAGTTCGCGCGTCTCGTCGTCCCACTGCCCGCGCCGCATCAGCAGCTCCGCCGAAAGCCCGAGCGAGGTCAACGGCGTTTTGAGCTCATGGGAAAGCGTCGCGACCAGATTGGTTCGCGCACGGTCACGGTCGCGCAGATAGGTGATGTCCTGCAAAATCAGAATCGTCCCGAAAAATCTGCCGTCATCCTGCCGCAGCGGCACCGGTTTCAGCAGGTAGGTATGATCGCGACCGCGCACGTGCAAGTCCACTTCGACCCGTTCCGCCTCCGGCCCCGCGCCGCCCAGACCGTGCAGAGCGGAGCGCACCCGCAGGTAGTGCGGCGAGTTCGAGTCGAGATCGTCGAAGGCGCTGCCGAGCGCCTCCGCGCGGCCGATCCCCAGGATAATTCCGGCAACTTCGTTGATATGCGTGACGATCCCGCTCGGATCAATCAGCACGACGCCGTCCTCGAGGCTCTCGATAATCGCCTCGGTCTTGCCTTTTTCGTAAATCAGGCGATCAACGTTGAGCTTCTCGAATTCTTCGAGGCGCTCGGCCATCCGATTGAATTCCGAAGCGACCGCCTGCAGTTCGCTGAGCGGTTGCGGGCCGACCCGGACCGAGGGCCCGCGCAGACTGAAGCTCCGCAGATGCTCGGCGAACTCGGCGAGCGGCGCCGCCAGGGCCCGCGCGCGTGTCCACGAAAGCACGATACCGACGAGCAGCAGCAGCGCGAGACCGCCGGCGTACTCATAGGCCAAGCCGTTGCTGAGCTGCATCGAGCGGCTGTCGGCCTTGAACATCGCGGTCTGATTAAGGTCGATCAGGCGATCGATCAAGTCGTGCAGCTCGGCGAACTCCGCGTCGGACGGCCGTTGGCCGCGAGCGATCGCGGCAAACAGCAGCGCGCCGCGCTGTTCAATCTGACGCGCCAGCGGCCCTTCGCCGTTTTCCGTGATATCGCCCAATTCGACCTTGATCCAATGGGTGAACAGCTCGCGCTCCTCGTCCAGGTTCGCCGCCGCAGCGCCCTTCGCCAGCGCAATCTGCGCGCGATAGAGCGCCTCGTGCATATGCTGACCGGCCTCGATACTGATGTAGTTGCGCATCAGGGTTGCCCGGATGGCGCCGCCCAGATGGTGCACCGAAGTCACGGTGAAAGCGCCGAAGACGAGCGCGATGGCGAGCATCAGCAACGCACCGTTGCGGATACGTGAGCGGAGCGAAACGGTTTTCATCGTGATTCTCCCGGTTCGCCGTGACTGACCAGCTCGATATCGAAGTCTTTGGCGGCTGCGATCAGCCGGTTGCTCACTGAGCGTCCGAGCAGGCGCGTCCACCAGCTCTCGCGCGTGCGCCCGATCACGATATGGGTGATACGGTTCTCGGTCGCATAATTGATCAAAGCCTTGACCACATTGTCCGCCTTGAGCCAGACGGTCTCGGCGCCGAGGTCGGCCGCCAGATTGATATTATCCAGCAGGGCGCGGAAGTCGGCCGTGCTGATTTTCTGCACCGATTCGTCCGGCGTTTCGACGTGCACGGCGAACCAGTTGGCATTCAGCCGCGCCGCGCTGCGCGCCGCCTTGCGCAGGAGCTCGTCGCTGCCGTCAGGATTGGCCGAGAGACAGACCATCAGGCGCTCGCTGACAAGCGTGCGGCGCCCGCCCTCGCGCTTGAGCTGCTCCGCCTCTTCGCGCAACCGACCCTGGTCGCGGGCGACTTCGCGCAGAGCGAGTTCGCGCAACGCCGCCAGATTCGCCGGGCGAAAAAAATTCTTGAGCGCCGCCTCGACCCGCTCCGGCGGATAAATCTTCCCCTCCCGCAAACGCTGGCGCAGCTCCTCGACCGTGATATCCACCATGACGACCTGATCTGCGCGATGCAGGAACGTGTCGGGAACGGTCTCGCGCACCTCTACGCCGGTCATCCGGCGCACCACCTGATTGAGGCTCTCGAGATGCTGAACGTTGAAGGCGGTGATCACGTTGATGCCCGCGGCGATCAGCTCTTCGACATCCTGGTAGCGCTTGTTATGACGCGAGCCTGGGGCGTTCGTATGGGGCAGCTCGTCGACGATCGCGAATTCCGGCTGGCGCGCCAGGATGGCGTCGAGGTCCATCTCGCGCAGCGTCACCCCGCGGTACGGAATCTCGCGCAGCGGCACCTGCTCCAAATCCCGGATGCGCTCGGCGGTTTCGCGCCGACCGTGGGTCTCGACGAAAGCCAGCACCACGTCGCGGCCCTGCGCGCGCAGCCTGTGGGCTTCCTCGAGCATGCGATAGGTTTTGCCGACTCCCGCCGCCCCACCCAGATAAACCTTGAGTCGGCCCTTCTGCGCGCCGGCCACCAGATCGAGGAACGCGGCGGGGTCGCGGCCGTCATCGCCGTTCATAAGCGCTCATTCGCAAGCGAGGCGATCACCTCCCTATTCTACCCTTAAAAGCCGCTTGCCGCGTGCTCCCGGGCGAGCCACGCGGACACCTCAACGCGCCGCGGTCTGCGCGGGGCTCGACAGCGCGTCGAGCGCCAGATTGAGCTCGAGCACATTCACCGCCGGTTCGCCCAGAAGCCCCAGGGTGCGTCCGCTGGTATGAGCCGCGACCAGCGCCCGCACGGTCGCTTCGCTGAGCCCGCGCGCGCGCGCCACGCGCGGGACCTGCACCGCGGCGGCGGCCGGCGTGATCGCGGGATCGAGCCCGCTGCCCGAGGTCGTCACTAGATCAACGGGAATGGGGTCGTGGTTGAGCGCCGGATCGCTCTCCCGCAACGCGCGCACCCGCGCCTTGACCGCATCGATTAGCGCCTTGTTGGTTGGCGCGAGATTCGATCCGCCGGAATTCGTCGCGTCATAACCCTTGTCGCCCGCCGCCGACGGCCGACCGTGAAAGTAGCGCGGCGAAGTAAAGTTCTGTCCGATGAGCGAGCTTCCCACCACCTCGCCGTTGCGCTCGACGAGGCTGCCGTCCGCCTGACGCGGAAACAGCAGATGGGCGGTCGCGACCATCGCGATCGGGTAGACAATCCCGGTCAGCAGGGTCAGCACGAGAGTCATCCGGACGGCAATGCCGATACGCATCGAATTCTCCCTACGCGAGATGCAGTGCGGCGACCACCAGGTCGATCGCCTTGATGCCGATGAACGGAACGATCACTCCGCCGACGCCATAAATCAGTAGATTGCGCGTCAGGATGGCGGCCGCACCGACCGGACGATACTGCACGCCGCGCAGCGCCAGCGGGATCAGCGCGATAATGATCAGGGCATTGAAAATGACCGCCGACAGGATCGCGCTTTGGGGCGTCGCCAGATGCATGATGTTCAACCGCTGCAGCATCGGGTAGCCAAGCACGAACATCGCCGGAATAATCGCGAAGTATTTCGCCACGTCATTGGCGATCGAGAAGGTGGTCAGCGCACCGCGCGTGATCAGCAACTGCTTGCCGATCTCGACTACTTCCATGATCTTCGTCGGATTCGAATCGAGGTCGATCATGTTGCCGGCCTCGCGCGCCGCCTGCGTGCCGGCGTTCATCGCGATCCCGACGTCGGCCTGCGCCAGCGCCGGCGCGTCGTTGGTGCCGTCGCCGATCATCGCCACCATCTTGCCCTGCGCCTGTTCCTCGCGAATCAGGCGGAGCTTGGTTTCGGGAGTCGCTTCGGCGCGAAAATCGTCGACGCCTGCCTCGCTCGCGATCGCCGCCGCAGTCAGCGGATTATCGCCGGTGATCATGACGGTGCGCATGCCCATCGCGCGCAGCCGCTCGAAGCGCTCGCGGATACCTTCCTTGATGATATCCTTGAGATAGATCACGCCCATCACCCGCGCGCCCTCGGCCACCACCAGTGGGGTGCCGCCGGCTTTGGCGATACGCTCGACTACCGGGGTGAGTTCCAGGGGAATGACGCCGCCACGTTCCCTGACAAAGTTGACGATCTGTTCGCCGGCCCCCTTGCGAATCTCCCGACCGTCGAGGTTCACCCCGCTCATGCGGGTGGTGGCCGAAAACGGGATAAATTCCGCATCCTTGTCGGCGAGCTCGCGCCCGCGCAGATTGAATTCCTTTTTCGCCAGCACGACGATCGAACGTCCCTCCGGCGTTTCATCGGCGAGCGACGCCAACTGCGCCGCATCCGCCAACTCCTCGCGCGTGACGTCGCCGACCGGAATGAACTCCGAGGCCATCCGATCTCCGAGCGTGATCGTGCCGGTCTTGTCCAGCAGCAGCGTATCGACGTCGCCGGCGGCTTCGACCGCGCGACCCGACATCGCCAGCACGTTGTGCTGAACCAGGCGGTCCATTCCCGCGATCCCGATCGCCGAAAGCAGTCCGCCGATAGTCGTCGGGATGAGACAGACCAGCAGCGCCACCAGCACCGGTAGCGAGAGCGACGTTCCGCCGTAGAGGGCGAACGGGTAGAGGCTCACGCACACCAGCATGAAGATAATCGTGAGTCCGGCGAGCAGGATGCTCAGGGCGATTTCATTGGGCGTCTTCTGCCGCTGCGCGCCCTCGACCAGCGCGATCATGCGATCGAGAAAGGTCTCGCCGGGATTTGCCGTGATCCGCACCTTGATCCAGTCCGAGATGACCGCGGTGCCGCCGGTCACCGCGCTGCGATCGCCGCCGCTTTCCCGGATGACCGGCGCTGATTCGCCGGTGATCGCCGATTCGTTTACCGCGGCCACGCCTTCGATCACTTCGCCGTCGCCGGGAATAATCTGGCCCGCGCGCACGATCACGATATCGTCGCGGCGCAATGACGGTGCTGGCACGGTGATCTCCCGACCGTCCTTGAGCAGCGTCGCCTGGGTCTCGGTCCTGGTCCGGCGGAGATTCTCCGCCTGCGCCTTGCCGCGCCCCTCGGCCATCGCTTCCGCGAAATTGGCGAAGCCGACGGTGAACCACAGCCAGAGCGCGATCTGAAACTCGAAGCCCGCGAGCTTCATGTGGCCCTGGTACAGATCGCGAGCGAGGATCAGCGTGACCGCGAGCGCGGTGACCTCGACCACGAACATCACCGGATTCTTCACCTGCACGCGCGGATCGAACTTGGTCAACGAAGCCGCGAACGCCTCGCGCACGATCTTTCTGTCCCACAACGGAGTCGCCTTGCGATCAGCCATCGGAAAAACGTCCCTCAAACAGCTAGTAGAGCCTGCCCGTTGCCAGGGCGAGATGTTCGACGATCGGACCCAGCGCATCGGCCGGGAAGAAGGTCAGCGCCGCGACGATGATGATCACGCCGACCAGCAGCAGCACGAAGATCAAACCGTTGGTCGGAAACGTTCCGGCGCTCGGCGGAATCGACTTCTTGGCGACCAGCGAACCCGCCAGCGCCAATACTGGCACCTTCATCAGGAAGCGCCCGAACAGCATCACGAAGGCGAGCGTCACGTTGTAGAAGGGCGTATTGGCATTGAGACCGGCGAAGGCCGATCCGTTGTTCGCCGACGCCTCGGTGTAGGCATAAAGGACCTGCGAAAAACCGTGCGGTCCGGGATTGGAGATTCCCGCCAGACCCGCCTTCGTCACCATCGCGATGCCGGCGGGCACCAGGATTACGGCGGGGAAGATCAGGATAAACAGCATGGCCAGTTTCATCTCGCGGCCCTCGATCTTCTTGCCGAGATACTCCGGCGTGCGCCCGACCATCAGGCCCGCGATAAAGACCGACAGCACCGCCATCACCAGCATCCCGTACAGTCCGGAGCCAACGCCGCCGAAGATAATCTCGCCAATCTGCATGTTGACCAGCGGGACGAGGCCGCCGAGCGGCGTGAAGCTGTCGTGCATCGCGTTGACCGCCCCACACGATGTATCCGTGGTAACCGTTGCCCATAGCGCCGAGTTGACGATGCCGAAGCGGACTTCCTTGCCCTCCATGTTGCCGCCGCTCTGGGTCGCGCTGGCGTGCTGATCGATGCCGAGTCGGGTGAATTGAGGATTGCCGCGCTGCTCGGCGCGGATTGCGATCGCGGCCCCCATCAGAAACAGCAGCGCCATCGCGGCGAACAGCGCCCATCCCTGGCGCCGATCACCTGCCATCGCGCCGAACGTATGGGTCAGCGCCGCGCCGATGGCGAAAATCGCCACCATTTCGATCAGGTTGCTGAGGGGCGTCGGGTTTTCGTAGGGATGCGCCGAGTTGGCATTGAAGAAGCCGCCACCGTTGGTGCCCAGCTCCTTGATACTCTCCTGCGACGCGACCGGGCCCTGGGCGATCACCTGCTCCGCCCCCTCCAGGGTTTTGACGTGCGTGTAGGTGTTGAAGTTGTCCGGCACGCCCTGCCACACCAGGACCAGCGTGAGCACAATCGAAATTGGCAGCAGCACCCACAGCGTCGCTCGCGTAAGGTCAACCCAGAAATTGCCGATAGTTTTCGCGCTTCGGCGCACGAAGCCGCGAATGACGGCGATCGCCACCGCAATTCCGGCCGCGGCCGAGACGAAATTATGGAAGGCAAGTCCGGCCATCTGGGTGAAGTAGCTCATCGTGGACTCGCCAGCGTAGGCCTGCCAGTTCGTATTGGTCGTAAAACTCGCCGCGGTATTGAACGCCAGATCGGGCGCGACCGCGCCGAACCCCTGCGGATTCAACGGCAAATAGAACTGCAGGCGCTCGAGCACGTAGAGCAAAAGCATCCCGACCGCGCTGAACAGCAGCATCGCGATCGTATATTCGATCCAGTCCTGCTCGGTATTTTCGTGCACGCCGCAGACGCGATAGACGAGCCGCTCGAGCGGTCGCAGGACCACATCGAGAAACGTCGGCTCGCGCCGGAAGACGCGCGCCATATAAAGCCCTAACGGCACGCTCACAACCGTAACGATCAGTGTGAAAAGCCCGACCTGGATAATTGCGTTTAACAAGATGAGGCTCCCAGGTTAGAACTTTTCCGGCCGGAGCATCGCGTAAACCAGGTACGCGGTCAGTCCCACCGCCATCAATCCGCCCAGCACCAGTTCCCACGACGTCATAACTTCTCGCACCCCCATACGTAAGCGACGGCGATCGCGAAAAAAGCCACTGTCGCGATGATAAATGCAGCGTCCAGCATGGTCGGCATCTAAAGCACCGGACGTGCCGCAAGCATTGGCTAAGCAAAGGCGCATCAAGCGCGCGATGATCGGTCAGCCGGATCGGTCCTGCATTGCAGAAGACCGCAAGACCACTGATGCAAATTGCATTGCCGGGAGGGCCGCAGCACGGGCCGCGCGCAAAAAGCCGCTGGCTGCTCGGAGCCTATCTTGATAAGCGTATTTCCCGACGGTTCTGCGGAAGAGGTGGTTATGGCAAAACGATGGGGGTTGGCCGCGCGCCTGGGCATCGGGGCGCTCACGCTGATCTTTCTGATGGTCTCCGGACGCGCTGGCTATGCGGCCCCGGCGCGCCACGCCCCAATCAAGGTGCTGCGCGACCGCGGTGGTAAGGCGCTCCATCTATCCAACGCAACCGGCGTTCTCAGCTACAACTGGTCAGGTTACGTGCTGCCGAATTTCGAGACGGGGCAAACCTACACCGCGGCAACCGCCACCTGGGTCGTTCCGGCGGTCACCTTCGACTTCGAGGATAGCTTCCTTAACGTTGATTACGAATTCTCGTCGAGCTGGGTCGGAATCGGCGGATATTGTGAGGATGCTGACTGTTTCACCGGTGACACCAGCCTCATCCAGCTCGGCACCGAGCAGGACGCCTACGACGTAAACGGTATCCTCACGACGGCCTACTACGCCTGGTACGAGAAGCTACCGGCAGCGAGCAAGCTGATTAAGAAGTTCGTGGTCAATCCCGGCGACACCATCACCGCGTCGCTCTCCTGCATCAAGCACTGCGACAAGAAGCAGCAGACCTGGCAGTTGACGATGACCGACGCGACCAATGGTTCGAACTGGACCAAGAAGCTTAAGTACAAGGCCTCCGAGCTCTCGGCAGATTGGATCGAAGAGGCGCCGTACGGCTTCGAGTTCAAGAAGCAGAAGCATCCCGGCTATCTGCCGATGGCCGATTACGGCACCGCGAGTTTCAGCTCCGCCACTGCCAACAATGCGCAAGCCAATCTCGGCACGGGTGACAGCGTCTATCTCACCGGCGATCCCTTGACCGCAACCACCTACACCGGCGATGAATCGAATCCGGGCGAATCGTTCAATAACATCTGGGGACAAACCTCGGTGGTTTCGTCACCGAACTCGACACTTGACGGGTTCAATGCCTGTTGGGGTTCATTCGGGGTGTTGACTCAGCCTTGCAATCCGGATTGAGCCCGGTTCCATCGGCGGATTCGCGCCGCCCGGCAATTCCCCGCGACTTGGCGCGCGTCGGGCGGCTCGGCGCCGCCGGCTATGCGCGCTATCGCTGGATGCGGCTGCGGAACCGCATCTTTCGCCTAGTCAACCTCGTCGGTCCGGCGCGTCATCGCTGTCCGTGCTGCGGATGGCGCGGGGCGCGATTTCTGGACTTCGTGCGCGAGACTCGCGTCACTCCCGGCATCGTCTGTCCCCGCTGTCGCAGTCAACCGCGCCATCGCGCGCTCAGCGCTTTCCTCGTTGATCATCTCGCGACCCTGCCCGTCGACGCCGCCGTGCTCCATTTTGCGCCGGAGCGGGCGCTCGTCCGCGTTTTCGCCCAGTCGCCGCGGCTACGCTACGTCGGGGTGGATCGCGATCGGCGGGCACGCGACCTCCGCGCCGACGTTACCGCGCTGCCGTTTCGTGCCGAAACGTTCAATCTCGTCCTGTCGTGCCATCTGCTCGAGCACGTCAGGGACGATACCGCAGCGTTGGCGGAGATGGCGCGAGTGACGATACCGGGCGGCAGCGTCCTGATCATGGCGCCGACCGTTCGTGATTGCGAAACGCGCCCGACGATCGCCTTCGCCGAGCCCGATTGGCAGGGCCATTGGCGCAACTACGGCTGCGATCTGCTCGACCGTCTCGAGGCGATGAAGCTTCGCGCCCGGCTGGTTTGGCTCGCGCGCGTCCTGCCGCCCGGCCAGCAGGCCGAGCTCGCGGTCCATCCGGAGCCGCTGTTTATTGGTGAAAAGCCGGCGCGGCCGAGTTGAGCCGCGCCAACGACAAACTTCAGGCGACCACTGCGGCCGCCTCCTTGGCCGCAACTTCGAGCGACAGTCCGCGCGTCTCATCCATGAACCATCCCCAAATCAGTACCGAGGGGATGGTCAGAAGCGCGAGCCATCCGACCACGTTCGACAGACCGCCCAGCGGTCGCGCGAGGATCGATATCGTCACCTGCGCGCTGATTGCCGAAAGGGTGATGCAGAACAGCAACCATCCCATGATTGTCCCGCGCAGCGCCGTCGGAAAAAGCTCCGTCACCGCCGAGTTCGCGGCGACCGTTAACCCGCGCCCGGTGGTCGCGAACCACGTATGCGCCAGCAGCAGCCAGAGCGTCGGCCATGCGCAGTTGGTGGGCGGACCCCAATAAAACGCGAGCACGCCGACGACCCCCGCCAGCCCCAGAATGACAATCGTGCGCACGCGCCCGACCCGCTCGGCCATCCACACGCCAAGCACCAAGCCGGCCACGCTGATCGTGCCGCCGACCAGCAGAATCACCGAACCCTGCCAGGGCGAGAGCTTCACGATCGACACCGCGTGATAATAAACCCAGGTCGGCACCGCGGCGCCGGCCACTTCGCCGAGCAGCGTCGCGATCAGCAGGGGAATCGCACGCCCGCGGTAAGCCGTACTGAAGATGTCATAAAAGTGGCTGCGTTCGGTCACCCCGGCGGCCGACGCGGCCTCCCAACGCCCACTCTCCGGCACCATCCTGATCATCGCCGGAACCAGCGCGATACCGATCGTCGGCAGCGCGAACAACCATCGCCACGACCAGCCGAAGTGACTCAGGACCGGCGCCAGAATCACGCAGAGACCGCCGCCGGTGCCGATCGCCAGATTTGCCAGTCCCTGACCGCGCGAGCGCTGGTCAATCGGCAGCGCTTCCGCCAGCATCACGATAGCACTCGTAAAGGAAGCGCCAATCGCCGCATAAGCGACGATTTCGAACGCAATAAACCATGCATTGATCGTCGAGAGCGCCGCACCAAGGGAACAGAGCGGCGTCAGCAAGAGAGCGAACAGCAGCACGCGGCGGCGGCCCATCCTGTCCGCCAGACGCGAGAGCAGCAGCGCGCCGAAAGCATTGAGGGAGATCCACGCATACATCCGCGCGATTCCCGTCTGATCGAGGCCGAAGCCCTTCGCCACAAATGGCGCGGCAACGCCCAATAGCGAAAACGCATACCCCTGATAGCTCAGGACGGCAAAGACCGCACGCACGGTTCGCGAGCTCGACTCCTCGCTTAGCGCCGCCCCTTCGGCGGTCGGCGACGCGGCCGCAGCGATCTCGCTGATGATCTCGCTCATAACCCGCACCTCGCAGGAACTGTCGCAAAATAGGCAAAACTGAACATGCGTTCAATGGAATATTTTCGCGCTTGCGCATATGCTGTCCGTTTGATGGCCGGAGCCGTAAAAATCCCGCATCAGGACGAGTCGCTGATTAAAACCCGCCGGCGCCAGATCTTCCTGGCGGCATGTCGCGTGCTGGCGCGCAAGTCGTTTCATCAGGCCACGGTGAAGGAGATTGCGCTCGAAGCGGGTATCGCGGCCGGCTCGGTGTATCTCTATCTGCGCAGCAAGGACGAAATCCTTCTGCTGTTGGCCGATTCGATGGTGGGTGAACTGGTCGAAGGGCTGCCGGAGATTCGCGCCGACAGCGCCGGCGATCCGCGCCGCGAACTCCTCGGTATCATGCGACGCGTCCTCGACATCATCGACCGCTACCGCGAAGCGTTCGCGGTGCTCAATCACGAAGTGCGCTACCTGGCCCGCCGACAGCGCTATAAGGCGTCGCTCCAGACCATACTCGAGCCTTACCTCTCCTCGCTCGGCAGCGTGCTCAAACGCGGCCGCGAGATGGCGCTGATGCAGGTGGAGGATGTGGCCAGCGTCGTCGAGGCGGTCCACATGCTGTGTTCCGGATGGTCAACCGGGACCGGACTGCTCGAAAAAACCGACAAGGAAACCTACTGGCGCGAGATCTCGAACATCATCCAGGGACGGTTTTTCATCGACGCGGCCTGAGCCGCTTCCCGGGCGCGAGACCCACGCGCAAACCCGTCCCGACAACGTATAAACCACGTTGGACGCACCTGTAGCGGTCGACGCCGCGTGAGAGCGCCGCGCGCTCGCGCGGGAGCCTAACGCTGGTCGCGGCTGCGCTGCCTAATTGCTCGTAGCGGTCGGCGGGGGATTGCCGCCCTCGTCAAATGACGTCTTCGCTGCCAGAAGCTGCAGCGCCTGGCCCAAATCCAGCTCGCTATACTTCGGATTCGCGTAGAGCTTATCGAGCTGGCGGACGATCTCGTCCTGCGTCATCCCGCCGTCCGACAACTCAGTCGTCAGTTGATGGATAATCTTATCGGCGCCCTTCCAGTGAAACAGGTTGGCGGCGATTGAAAGGCTTTCGAGCTTGCCCGTACTCACCTGCATCGCGTCGTCGTAACCCGCAACGTAACCATTTTTGGCGGCGCCGTTCAGGCTGTTCCAGAACTCGCCATTATGGTTGATATTGTTTGCCGCATGGCCGATTCCCCACGTCGCCAGAACCCCAAGCATCACGCCCACGCTAAACTGCTTCATTCTACCGCTCCTCCAAGCGGTAAACACAAGCAAAGTCGATGTTAGCAAATCCGCCGAAGCAATGCATCCAAGTCTTCCCTGTGCTCCCCCCGGATTGAACCATCAGCCTTCGCGATGCGATGATTTGGACGAGCGGCGCCCCGCGACCGTTTACCTGAGGATATATGTCCATATTCGATGAGGTCCTCGCCTTTATCCGCCATCCCGTGGCTGAGGGCTTTGAGCCGTTGGCGTTGGCCGTGTTCCGGTATCAATGCGCTCACGTCGCGCCATACCAGCACTTCATCGCATCTCACGGCATCAAGCCGGCCCACGTGACGCGGCTCGACGCCATTCCGCCGCTCAGCACGCGGGCCTTCAAATACGCTGCCCTCGAGGCTTCAGACGCCGCGCCACCGCACGAGTTGCGCGTTTTCTTTACCAGCGGCACCACCCAAGGCCCTCACGATCGCGGCCGTCACGGGGTCGTCCGTCCGGACGTCTATCGCGCCTCCGCGATCGCCCATCTGCGCCGCATGCTCTTCCCCGACGCGATGCGCCCCGCGATGCTCGCGCTCCATCCCACCGCCGGGCTGATGCCGCATTCGTCGCTTTCGCAGATGATCACGTGGTGTATCGAAGAGTTCGGCGGCGATGAGAAACTCTGCGCGGCAACACCTCAGCAGGTTGATATCGCCGCGGCGATAAGCTTCCTGCGCGAGCAGGAACGGCGCGACCGTCCGGTATGTATCCTCGCGACGACGGCAGCGTGCGCCGCACTTTTCTCGGCGCTGGCCGCTTCCGCGATTCGCCTCAAGCTGCCCCGGGGCTCGCGTCTGATGGACACCGGCGGCGCCAAGGGCCAGACCATTCCGCTGACCCCCGCCGAGGTCGTCGCCCACGCTGAACATCAACTCGGCATCCCGCCCTCGATGACCATTAACGAATATGGGATGACCGAGATGTGCTCGCAGTTTTACGATGCGACCGCGTTCAATTCCACGCGCGCCGAGCCCCCCGGTCACCGCTGGAAACTGCCGCCGCCGTGGCTGCGTGCCTTCGCGCTCGACCCCCTCGACCTGCACCCGCTCGCCGCCGGCGAACCCGGTCTGCTCGCGTTCTTCGATCTCGCCAACGTCGGGTCGGTTTCGATGCTGCTCACGGAGGATATCGGCATCGTCAACGAGGATGCGGTGCGGCTCCTTGGCCGCTCGGCCACGGCTGAGCCGCGCGGATGCGCGCTGGCTATCGCCGAGTTTAATCCGAGCTCGCAAGCTTCGTCGGATTGACTCCTGCCCGTGGCTGCTTTCGCCGATCAAACTCGGCACGACACTGATCCCAACTCCGACTTCGCGCCGCGACCCGGAGCGATTCCCGCCGCAGCCGCCCGCCTGAGAGCGGAGCTGACCCGCTCCCACGATGTCGCGCGGGCGGCGGCATCGATAGCCCAGGTCAGCCGGACGTTTAGCCAAGCGTCTGACCCGCTCGTCCGCGAGACCGTCGCCGCGATCGCTGACCGTCGCGGATGGTCCACGGCTCTCGTGCAGGCTTCGCTTGCCGCCCTTTGGGCCCCGCTCGCGGATGCTCACAGCCTCGCGCTCATTGGCCACCGGTTGGAATCCCGGGCCGAGGTCATAGGCTTCATCATGCCCGGCAATATCCCCGGCGGCGGCCTGCACGAAGTCATGCTGACCCTTTTGACCGGGCGTGCCGCGCTGCTCAAGGCATCGGTCGCGGAGGTCGCTTTCTTCGATGGCCTGGCGCAACTGCTCGAGCAAATCGCTCCCGACCTGGCGGCGCGCCTGGTGATGTTTCGATGGCCGCGCGCAGCGGAGACATTTACCCGTTCACTTCTTGAAAGCTCCGATCGCGTGGTCGCTCTGGGCAGCGACGAAACGCTCGACCGCCTGGCGGCAATCGATCAGGCGATCCCCCTGAGCGGCTTCGGCTCCCGCATCAGTGGAGCATTCGTAAGTTCAACCGCGGCCGACGCGCAGACCGCGCGGCGGCTCGCTACCGATATCGTCCTGTTCGAACAGTGCGGCTGTCTCTCGCCCCATCACATCTTTGTCGTCGATCGCCCCTCCGGCCGCGCTGAAGCCTTCGCCGCGCTGCTCGCCGAGGCAATCGCCGAGCTCACTGTCGGTCCGCTGCCGCCTGCGCGACGCGTGCCGCTCGAGGCTGCCGCGCAGATCCGCGGCCTGCGCGAAGACACGCGCTGGCGCGCCACGCCAGGTCGCGTCCGGCTGTGGGAAGGTCGGGGCTCGACCGTGATCTTTGATCGCGACGCCTCTTTCCGGGTCTCGCCGGGCTACCGGACGGTCTTCGTGTCGGCGGCTGACAATCTGGCGCAGCGCCTGGCGACGTTGCCGGGACGGCTGGAAGCGTTTGCTGTCGAGTATCAACCGCGCCTCGATGATCCCGACGAAATGAGCCACGCCCGAGCGATCCTGCGGGCAAGTGGCGCATCCTACCTTTGCAAGGCGGGTACGATACACCAGCCGCCCCTCGATTGGCCGCATGGCGGCGGCGCCTTCCTGCGCGCGCTGGGGGCGAAACCATGAGCAGCGCCCGCCACGACTTTGACCGGCATCTCGCGCAGACCTCGGCCACGCCGCTCGGGCTTGAGATTGTGCGGGCCGAGGGATCGTGGCTCGTTGCCCGCGATGGCCGCCGTTATCTCGATCTGATCGCGGGTATTGGCGTAACGGCGCTGGGCCACGGTCATCCCGCAATCCTCGCCGCGCTCGAACAGCAGGCTCGACGCCATCTGCACGTCATGGTGTACGGCGAGTATGTCCTCGAAAGCCAGACCCAGCTCGCGGCGCGCCTCGCGAATCTGCTTCCCTCAAGTTTGACGCGGGTGTATTTCACGAACAGCGGGGCGGAGGCGATCGAAGGCGCCTTGAAAGCGGCGCGTAAGTTCACGCAGAGGCAAGCGTTTGTCGCCTTCGAGGGAGCCTATCACGGGGACACTATGGGCGCACTCGCCTTGGCGGGGAATCCTGATTTTCGCCGACCCTTCGGTCCGCTGACGGGTCCGGTAAAACATCTGCCGTATGGCGACGCCGGCGCCCTCGACCTCATCGATGCGGACACCGCGGCGGTCGTGATCGAGCCGGTGCAGGCGGAAGGCGGCGTCCGGATTCCCTCTGCTGACTTTATGCACGCGCTCCGCGCGCGCTGCGACGCCACCGGATCGCTCCTCGTCTTCGACGAAGTGCTGACGGGGCTGGGTCGCACCGGACGCCTCTTCGCCCTGGAGCACTTCGGCGTCGTCCCCGACCTGATAGTACTGGCCAAGGCGCTCGGCGGCGGCCTTCCGCTCGGCGCGTTCTGCGGTCGGGACGACGTAATCGGCGTGCTCTCCCACGACCCGCCGCTGGGTCATATCACCACCTTCGGCGGGCATCCGCTGTCCTGCGCCACCGCCCTCGCGGCCCTGACTTTGATTGTCGAGGAACGGCTGTACGATCGTGCGCGGACCATCGGCGACTACCTGATGCGCCGGCTGCGCGAGTCGCATCTAGAGGGAATTCGCGAAGTACGCGGCCTCGGCCTGCTCATCGGCGTCGAGTTCGCTTCGCCCGAAAAGGCGCGGACCTTCGTCCATGGGTGTATCGCGCGCGGCGTTATCGTCAATTGGACGCTCAATGCCGACCGTGTCGTGCGTCTGGCGCCGCCGCTAACTCTGAGTCAAGATGAAGCCGACTTCGCGCTGAGCGTGATGGCGACCGCCGCCACGGCCAGCGCATGAGGGGACATGGCAGCGATCACGACCTCCAGCGTCTCGCGTCGCGCGGTCAACCGCAGTTCCAGCTTCGGCGTCGCGCGCTCCATCGCAGGGTTGAGCCGCCATTGGCGACTGTGGTTGTTGCTGGGATGCAGCGTGGTTCTCACCGCGGCCGTCGCAGCGAGTCGCGCCGCCGCGAGTCCGATCATTGCCTGCGCCGCCGCCGGGCTGGTGCCGGTTGCGACTCTCGCGCTCGTCAACTGGGGCGCGCGCTGGCAGGCTGCACTATCGGCAACGTGTCTGGTCGCCGCCGCCGCAACTCTGTTGATGACCCCAATGTCAGAATCTTTGCGCGCGGCGTGGCTCGGCACGATTGCCGCGGGCTTGACGCTCGTTCAGCTTATCGCCCTCAAGTTCGACCGATGGCGCGCCCGCGCCGAACGCCGCATCACCAAGCTGCTCGACGCCGCGGCGGCGCACGAGGCGCAGCTCGCGTCCATGATGCACGATATCCGGAGCCCGCTGGCCGCCCTTTCCGGCCTCGTGACGTTGCTGATGGAGGCGCAGAGCGACGACGCTCAGCAAAGGCATCTGCTGGCGCGCATCTGGACGACCGCCGCCTCGCTCGACTTGCTGATCAAGAATCTGCTCGATCTTTACCTTGCGGACGAAAACCGCGTGAAGTCCAATTCCCGCCCGGTTGATCCGGACGCGATCCTGGTCGAGGCCGCTGAACGTTGCGCAATTGAAGCGCGTCTCAAGGGCCTCGACGTCCATATCGAGCCCGGTGGCGTAGGACCGGTCAGACTCGATCCGCTCCACCTCGAACGGATCATCACCAACCTGCTCGCTAGCGCCGTGCGCCGCACCGCGGCCGGCGCGATCCGTGTGCGCAGCTTTCAGCGCGACGGCCACCTGATGATCGAGGTGAGCGATACCGGTCCGCGCGTGACGGCGGAGGAGATCGCCGAGATTTTCTCGCGTCCCGACTCGGCGACTAAGGCCCCGCCGTCGATCGCGCTCAGCCGCTATATTGCCAGTCGTCTGGTCACTGCCGACGGTGGCCGTATCCTGGCAAGCTCGGGCGATGGCTGGGGCCTGCAGTTGACGGTTCAGCTTCCCGCCGGCGCGATCCTCGCCGCCTGACCGCCGCCGACGGCGACGCCGCGATTAATCTTTCCTACTATCTTCCAGATCCGCGAACCGCGTATCATCCGACTGCGATGCGCTACGGATTCGTCATCGACCAGAATCGATGCATCGGCTGCCATGCCTGCACCGTCGCCTGCAAGGAGGAGCACGGCACTCCCCTCGGCGTGTTCCGGACCTGGGTCAAATATATCGAAAAGGGCACCTTCCCGAACGCCAGTCGTCACTTCGCAGTGATGCGCTGTAATCACTGCGACGCGGCCCCCTGCGTCGAAATCTGTCCGACCAGCGCCCTGTTCTATCGCGAAGACCGCATCGTCGATTTCGACAACCGCCGCTGCATCGGCTGCCAGTCCTGCATGCAGGCGTGCCCCTACGATGCGCTTTACATTGATCCCGCGAGCCATACCGCGGCCAAATGCAACTTCTGCGCCCATCGCGTGGAACTGAATCTCGAACCCGCCTGTGTCGTCGTCTGTCCGACGCGGGCGATCAGCGCCGGTGACCTCGACAACGCCGCCAGCAATGTCGGCACCATCGTCGCCACGCAGAAGACCGCCGTGCGCAAACCTTACAAGGGTACGCGACCAAAACTCTTCTATCTGGGAATCGACGGCGCCTTTCTGCAGCCCGCTTCGATCCAGCCGCAATCGAGTCATCTTTTCGCCGGCCATAATCCGGCCAACAATGATTATTCCCTGATCGAGAGCGCAAGCTCTCCTGGAGCCGACACGCGGGCCGCCTATGACGTTGCCCATCGGCAGGCCTGGGACTGGATGTCGGCGGCGTACCTCTGGACCAAATCGATTGCCGCCGGCGTGGTTATCGTTGCGGTCCTCGCGATGTGGCTTCCTTCGTTGCGGCCGCTTTCACGTGTAACCCGGTATCCGGTCGCGGCGCCGCTGGCTGCTATCCTGTTCACCGGCATCACCGCGCTATTTCTTATCGGGCATCTCAAGCGACCTGATCGCTTTTACTACATCTTGATAAAGCCGAACCCGCGCTCGTGGTTGGTGCGCGGCACCTGGATTCTGATGGCCTACTCGATGCTCACGGTTATCTGGGTCGGCCTGTTCATACTGGGAAAATCCATACCTGCGCTCGTGTATTTGCTGAGCCTCCTGCTGGCGCTGGCCACGGCGGGCTATTCAGCTTTCCTTTTCGCCCAGGCCAAGGGCCGCGACCTGTGGCAAAGTCCGCTTTTTCTCTGGTTGCTGATTGCGCAAGCGGCGGCGGCGGGAAGCGCGATCCTGCTGCTGCTGGAGTGCTGGTCCGGTGCTGATGCGATCGCGGCGAGCACGCTGCCGCAGTGGCTCGGCGGAGCGCTGGCGGCCCACGCTCTGATTATCCTTACTTTGATCGCTACGCCCACCGAGACGGAGGACGCGACCCGCGCCATCCGCGTATTCGTTTCAGGAGCCCTCCGCTATCGATTCTGGGCGCTGGCGATTCTCGGCGGCACCGTCCTGCCGCTTGCGCTTATTGCCGGCGCTGCCACCTCCGGCCGCCCGTTGGTGGCAATCAATTTTATCGCCGCGCTGAGCGCGCTCGTGGGGCTCTTTGTCTTTGACGATATATGGATTACCGCGGGTCAGGCCCCGCCGCTGAGCTGAATTTTTTTACTGCTGTCGGCAATCGTGATGAAATCCTTGATACCCCCGTTTGATCCATCCGCGGCGCTCACCTCCGCTCCGCCGCCTTCGCGCTGGGATGACTGGACGGAGTTTGACCCCGCAGCGTGGCCGCGCAAGGTTGAAAGACACTATTCGCTCATTCCGACGATCTGCTTCAACTGCGAAGCCGGATGCGGTCTGCTGGCCTACATCGACAAGGATACCGGCAAAATCCGCAAGTTCGAGGGTAACCCGGCGCATCCCGGCAGCCGCGGCCGCAATTGCGCGAAGGGGCCGGCGACGCTGAATCAGGTGAACGACCCTGAGCGGATTCGCTATCCGCTAAAGCGCGTCGGCCGCCGCGGTGAAGGCAAGTGGGAACGCGTCTCGTGGGACGAGGTGCTTGATGATCTTGCGGGGCGGATCCGCGCCGCGCTCCGCGAAGGCCGGCACAACGAAATCCTTTATCATGTGGGCCGTCCCGGCCACGAGTTGATTTACAATCAGCGGGTGCTGCACGCCTGGGGCATCGACGGCCACAACAGCCATACCAACATCTGCTCGGCCGCCGCGCGCGCGGGCTATGCATTCTGGCAGGGCTACGATCGCCCCTCGCCCGACTACGCGAATGCCAGGTTCATCCTGTTGCTCAGTTCGCATCTCGAAGCCGGACATTACTTCAATCCGCACGCCCAGCGCATCATTGACGGCAAGGCGCAAGGCGCGCGCTTGTGCGTAATCGATACGCGGTTGTCCAACACCGCCGCCCGCGCGGATTACTGGCTCTCGACCTGGCCTGGCAGCGAAGCCGCGGTGCTGCTCGCGATGTGCAACGTGATCCTGCGCGAGGAACTGTTCGACCGTGAATTCATCCGGCGCTGGGTCAATTGGCAGGAATATTTGCGCGAGGAGTTCCCCTCCCGGCCCGTCACCTTCGACGAGTTCATCGCCGTGCTGCGCGAAGTCTATGCCCAGTACACGCCGGAGTTCGCGACCGCGGAATCGGGCGCCGATCCCCGCGTAATCGTCGAGGTGGCGCGCGAAATCGCCCGCGCCGGTCATGCCTTCGCCGCGCACATCTGGCGCAATGCCGCGGCAGGCAACCTTGGCGGATGGCAGGTCGCGCGCGCGCTCGAACTGCTCTCGGTGCTGGTCGGCGCCATCGCCACGGTCGGCGGTACCGTTCCCGCCGCCTTCAACAAGATTATCCCGACCCCGCCCCTGATGCCGCCGGCACCGCGGGCCTGGAACGAACTGACCTGGCCGCGCGAGTTTCCGCTCGGCTTCTTCGAGATGAGTTTCCTGTTGCCCCATTTTCTCAAGGAAGGGCGCGGCAAGCTCGCGACCTACTTCACCCGCGTTTACAACCCGGTCTGGACCAACCCCGACGGCATGACCTGGATCGAGGTTCTAAGCGATGAGCATCTGATCGAGCGCCATGCCTGCCTCACGCCGACCTGGAGCGAAACCGCCTGGTTCGCCGACTACGTCCTGCCGATGGGTCTCGCCTCCGAACGGCATGACCTGATGAGCCAGGAGACGCACGCGGCGCGTTGGATTGGCTTTCGCCAGCCGGTCCTGCGCGTCGCCCTGGAGCGTCAGGGCCGACATTTCGCCACCACATGGGAGGCGCATAGTGCCGCGGGGCTGGGCGAGGTCTGGGAGGAAGATGAGTTCTGGATCGAGCTTTCGTGGCGGATCGATCCCGACGGCGCGATGGGCATCCGGAAGTATTTCGAATCGCCCACCAACCCAGGGACGAAACTCACGGTCGATGAATTCTACGGCTGGATCTTCGAGCACGGCGTCCCCGGATTGCCCGAAGCCGCCGCCAAAGAAGGCCTCACGCCGCTCGCCTATATGCGCAAATACGGCGCCTTCCTCATCGACGAAGGCGGATACCACGCCTCCGAAAAGCCGCTCGCCGCGGCACAGCTCGAAGGCGCCACCATTAACGGCACCGGTGTGGTGAGCAAGGCCGGCACTCCGCTTGGAGTCGAAATCGACGGCGTCGCCCGGGTCGGCTTTCCGACCCCCTCCCGCAAACTCGAATTCTTTTCCAAAACCTTGAAGGATTGGCGCTGGCCCGAGCTCGCCATCCCGACCTATGCGCCGAGTCATGTCAGCCGCGATCGTATCGACCGCGCGCGCGGTGAGATGCTCCTGATGCCCACCTTCCGCCTGCCGACCCTCGTCCACACGCGCAGCGGCAATGCCAAATGGCTCAATGAAATCTCTCATCGCAACCCGCTCTGGATTCATCCCGAGGACGCTGAGCGGCTCGGTGTCGGGACCGACGAACTCGTCAAGGTCTCAACCGAAATCGGCTACTTCGTCGATCGCGTCTGGATCACCGAAGGTATCCGACCCGGCGTGCTGGCCTGCTCCCATCACCTGGGCCGGTGGCGCCTCGCCGAGGACCTCGGTGGTGAAAAATGGTCCACCGCCCTGGTCGATCTAAAGCAAATCGCACCCGGACAGTGGCGGATGCGCCAGGTACACGGCGTCCGCCCCTTTGTCAGCGACGACCCTGACTCAGCGCGCGTATGGTGGGAGGATGCCGGCGTCCACCAGAACCTCATCTTTCCGGTTCAGCCCGACCCCGTCAGCGGCGCCCACTGCTGGCATCAGAAGGTGACCGTCGCGAAAGCCGGCCCGGAAGATCGCTATGGCGATATCTTCGTCGATACCAACAAGTCTCATCAGGTCTATCTTCGCTGGATGTCCGAAACGCGGCCGGCTCCCGGTCCCGACGGTCTCCGTCGGCCGTTATGGCTGCCGCGCGCCTACCGCCCGGCGACCGAGGCTTTCTATCTGAAACCCGAGCCTCTCGCGAAATCCTGAAGCGCCGTGCGATCAATTCCCCAGCGCAGCCAACGCCTGTTCAAAAGCGGCCAGCGCCGGTCGATCATACAGCACGAACTCGATTCGCTTCAGCGAGCTTCCGCCGGCCAGATGCTCCCGCACCTCCTCCAGCATCACTTCGGCGCAGCGAGCAAGGGGAAAACCCGCGATACCGGTGCCGATTGCCGGAAAGGCAATCGACTCGAGGTCCTTCTCCCGGGCGCGAGCGAGCGCGTTGCGCGTCGCTTCGCGCAAGTGCTGCTCTGTCGTCCGACCGCCGAGCTGCATGCTGGCAGCATGGATCACATAGCGCGCCCTGAGCTTGCCCGCCCCGGTGATTGCCGCCTCGCCGAGAGGGATTCGCCCGATCGCGTCGCATTCCTGCTGAATCGTCGGTCCGCCCTTAACCCGGATCGCGCCCGCCACGCCGCCGCCGAGAATCAAATCGTTATTGGCGGCGTTAACGATCGCATCCACCTGCGCATCGGTGAGGTCGCCCTGACGCAGGCTCACAACATCGCGCCAATCTCGACTCATCGCGACTCCAACTGAAACCTGCAAGCGTCACTTTTTAGAGTAGCTTCTTCTGGCGCTCCCGCCAAAGGCGGCGCGGCGGAGCTATTGCGGGATGTGCGTTGATCGGAGTGACACTAGCGCCGGCAAAAGATCTCGCGGCTCGGCCTGATATCAAGATTGCAACAGCGCATCGCTCGCGCTTCTCGGTCGCTTCGAAGACTGCAGCGCTGAATGCCGGGCTCTTTCCCCCGGGCGAGGGTCGGCAACGGTAAGGAGGCGTCGACTGACGTGACCGATACGCGAACCGGCGGGGCCAAAAGCAAAGCGCCGGTGCTTTAGGGGCACCGGCGCTGGGATTTCCCGGCCGCGTCCTACTCTCCCGTGACGCCTACGGTCACAGTACCATCGGCGCTGGAGGGCTTAACTGCCGTGTTCGGGATGGGAACGGGTGTTTCACCTCCGCCATGACGACCGGAAACTTTTCGACAACTGAATAGTAGGGTTCCTCAAGCGGGTTTGTCGACCTTGGCTGCGATCACGCCTTGTCCTTGAAAATCCGGCGTAGCGATTTAACTCCGGATTCTGGG
>JAJPHI010000034.1 GCA_021325355.1 Pseudomonadota bacterium | reverse complement strand
GCCGCGCGGCAGGCGTCGAGCGCGAGCAGCCCCAAGGGTTTTTGCGCGCGCCGGGTAATCTCGGAGTAGCCGATGCCGACGATCGCTGTCTTGCCGCGTCCGCTCCACATGGCCGTTACGGATTGCCGCTAAACCACGCGAAATTGCGGGACGACGGCGTCGCCGCGGTTTTCGAAATCAACCGTCACTGCGGCGCCGATTCTTACCCGTTCGCGTTCGCTAACGGGCAGATTCGACACCATCAGCAGCAGCGGTTGCTCGTTCAGCTCGACCACCAGATTGATGAACGGCGCCTCCTGCTCGAAGCCGGGGACGTCGCGCTGATGCATCACGGTGAACGAGTAGATTTTGCCATGGCCGCTGACTGGTTCGAACTTGAGGTCCTGCGCGAGACAGGCGTCGCACCAACTGCGCGGCGGATGGTTGTAGTAACCGCAGGCGGCGCAGCGTTGAATCATGAGCCGGCGCTCGCGCGCCGCCTCCCAGAACGGCGCCGAGACGTCATCGGCCGTGGGGAGCGGTTTGGCGCGAACGTCACTCAAAGGCGAGCTCCTTCTTCAACCCGAGGTCGCCCGAGATATCCATATGGATTTTGCGCACCTTGAAGCGCCAGCGACCGTTCTCCTTGACCAGTTGATCCTCGTAGCGGCCGGCGAGCGAGGCGACCACCCCATACTCCTTCGATTCGCGCACCAAAACGATATAGCTCTGCGCGTTGGCCTCGCGGCCATTGACGCGGATGAGATGATTCATCGTGCAATGCTTGCGCGCGGGTCCCTCGCCGGCGCGCGGCACGTGCGCCGCGATAAACTCCTGGATCGCCCGGCGGCCCTGCAGCCGCCCGAGCTTCCCGGTCTCGAAAATGCCATCGACGGTGAACAGCTCGGCGAATTTTTCGAACTCGCCGTTATCGACGTAGAAGCAGTATTCAGACATCAGATCGCGGATTGCGTCTTTTTCTTCCAGTGTCGTCGCCATTCCAACCTCCTGATTGCGCGCGAAACTGGCGTGTTTCAATTCATAACGCGGTCCAGCCGCTATCGACCGGGTAGATCGCGCCGGTGACCAGTCGCGACTCGTCCGAGGCGAGAAACAGGGCCATGTTCGCGATATCGTCCGGCTCGCCCATCCCGAGCAGATGCTTGTCGCCCATGGCGCCGGCGACCGCCGGATCACCGATCAGCTTGCGCACCCGGTCGGTCAGGATCGCGCAGGGTGCGATCGCATTGACGCGGACCTTATCCTTCGCGTAAGTCGCCGCCATCGAGCGGGTCAGCGCGAGGACGCCGCCTTTGGCCGCGGTATAGGCGTCGCGGCCCGGCACTGCGGCCATCGCGACGACCGAGGTCATGTTGATGACCGAACCGCCGCCCGCCTTGATGAGCTCGGGGATGCCGTATTTGCAGCCGAGGAAGGTGCCGTACAGATCGACCTTGATGGTGCGCCAGAACTCGTCGAGCGAGACTCTGGTGACGGGGCCGTCCTGAGCGGTTGAGCCGCCGGCGTCGTTATAGAGGATGTCCAGTTTGCCGTAGGTCGCGACCGCCTCGGCGATGGCGCGTTCGACACTCTGCGGTTCGGTGACGTCGGTATGGATATAGGTGGCGTCGCCGCCGAGGTCGCGGATAATCGCCACCGAGCGCTCGCCGCCCTCGCGCGAGACGTCGGCGACCACGACTTTGGCGCCTTCCCGGGCAAACCGGGCGGCTGCCGCCCGCCCGATGCCGGATCCGCTGCCGGTGATGAATGCAACCTTGCCCTCGAGCCTGCCCATCTGGATTACGCTCGCGTTGAGATGATGTCTTTCGCTTTTAGCAGGGTAGGAGGCATTCGACCAAACCCTGCAGCGCTTCACGCTGCCCTCGCGGGTTTGTTATGCTGCGCCGGGTTTAGCGCGCATGGCCGATTTCCACGAAGCCGTCGCCGACTCGTATCCGGCGATCGCTCCTTTGACCGGGTACGGGCGGTCAGCAACCGGCCCGGTCGATTTTCGGCGACCACCCTTCGCGGCGATGGCCCGCGCGAGCGAAGCCTGAGAGCGGCACATAGCCAAGCACGATAAGGAGCGGTCAGACCAACATGCCAATCGTCTATCGTTCGATTCTCGCCCCGATACAGTTTGACGATCCAACCTTCAACGCGCTGCATTACGCCGAGCGGCTCGCGCGCGAGTCCGACGGCACGTTGCATCTGCTGCACGTCGTCGAGAAATATCCGGCGCTGGGCGAACCCGACGTCAGCGAGAATGACAATATCCGCGAAGAGGAGACCTCGCGTCAGCGCCTGACGCAGATCGCGCAGGAGCAACTGGGCGCGGTCAAGTGGCAGGTTCATGTGGCCGCCGCCGCGCCGCGAGCGCTGGCCAAAGCGATCGTGCGCGTGGCAGAGGAGGTCGCCGCGGATGTTATCGTGCTGCGCACCCACGGGCGCAAAGGTCTGGCCCATCTGGTGATCGGCAGCGTCGCCGAGGACGTCGTGCGCAATGCGACCTGCCCGGTGCTGACCGTGACTCCAGCGGCACTGCAGAAGCTCGTGGCCGAGCGCAGTTAGGCGCCTGAGACCCGGGGGACGCGGCGCCGGGGGAACGGTCCGGCAGGGGCCATCGTCGAGCGCCACTCACTGAACAAACGAAGTTCTATCTGGACGCCGGAGAGAGCGGCGGCCTGGGCTCGTCCGGGCATCGGAAACGCTGACATGCGGTCATATAAATCCCGCGTCATCTTCGAGTCACGAGAATTTTATAATATCGTTTGTTCTTGAATGGCGACCTTTCCGGATGCCTTTACCGGCCGGCGCCGCACGCATACAATGAGAAGGGCCCTGATGACGGCATGAAGGGGACCCGTCGCTTACGCTTTCGTATGCCAAATAATCCGACTTCCGACAGTTACGGCGCCGCTTCGATCCGCGTGCTCGAGGGGCTCGAAGCGGTCCGCAAACGGCCTGGTATGTATATCGGCGACACCGCCGAACGCGGACTCCATCACCTGGTGACAGAGATCGTCGATAACTCGATCGACGAGGCGCTAGCGGGTTTCTGTACCGATATCCAGGTAACCATCCTGAGCGACGATCGCATCTCGATTCAGGACAACGGGCGCGGCATCCCGGTCGATATGCATCCGACGGAGAAACGTTCGGCGCTCGAGGTGGTGCATACGGTACTGCACGCCGGCGGGAAATTTGATCGCGGCGTCTACAAGGTCTCGGGCGGATTGCACGGCGTCGGCGCGTCGGTGGTCAACGGTCTCAGCGAGGAGTTTGAGGTCGAAGTCCACAAGAACGGCAAGATCTATTTTCAGCGTTACGAGCGCGGTATCCCCAAGTCCAAAGTGGAGGAGCGCGGGGTCACGAAAATCACCGGGACCAAGACCACCTTCACACCTGATGCCCAGATCTTCGCTGAGGTCAAGTTCAAGTACGAGATCATCGCGCGCTACCTGCGCGAGATGGCGTATTTGAATGCCGGCCTCAAGATTCGCCTGCGGGACGAGCGCTCGGGCAAGGAGGAAGAGTTCCATTACGAAGGCGGGATTCGCCAGTTCGTCGAATCGTTGACGCAGAACAGCGAACCGCTGCACGACGTGATCTTCTTCAAAGGGCTCCGCGAGGGCGACGAGATCGAGGTGGCCCTGCAATGGACCGATGCGTTCCATGAGACGCTGTTCAGCTACGCCAACAATATCCATACGGTCGAAGGCGGGACCCATCTTTCGGGCCTTAAGTCGGCGCTGACGCGAACGCTCAACACGTACGCCGCGAAAAATAACCTCTTCAAAAACAAGGAGATGCGCCTCGAGGGCGACGATACGCGCGAAGGTCTGGTCGCGGTGATCAGCGTCAAGCTGCCCGAGCCGCAATTCGAAGGGCAGACCAAGACCAAACTCGGCAATTCCGAGGTCGAGGGCCTGGTGGCCGGTCTGGTCAACGAGAAGCTCGGTGAGTATTTCGAAAAAAACCCTGCCGACGCCAAACGTATCATCAACCGCGCGGTCGAGGCCGCAACTGCGCGCGAGGCGGCGCGCAAGGCCAAGGAGCTGGTGCGGCGCAAGGGCGCGCTCGACTCGGGCTCGCTGCCCGGCAAGCTCGCCGATTGCCAGGAGCGCGACCCGGCGCGCAGCGAGTTATATATCGTCGAAGGGGATTCGGCGGGCGGCTCCGCCAAGCAGGGCCGCGATCGACGGACGCAGGCGATCCTGCCGCTGCGCGGCAAGATCCTCAACGTCGAGCGCGCACGCATCGACAAGATGCTCTCCTCGGCCGAACTGCGGACCCTGATTACGGCGCTCGGGATGGGCATCGGATCCGACAAGGATATTCAGAAACTGCGTTATCACACGGTCGTGATCATGACCGACGCTGACGTCGACGGATCGCACATCCGGACGTTGCTGTTGACGCTTTTTTTCCGGCAGTTTCCTGAGATTATCGAGCATGGCTACCTCTACGTAGCGCAGCCGCCGCTGTTTCGCGCCAAGAAGGGGAAGAATGAACGCTACCTCAAGGACGAGGCCGCGCTCGAAGACTACCTGACCGACCTCGGGGCCGAGGCCGTCACTTTTACGTCGGGTCAGGGCAAGGAACTGCGCGAGCTGAAGGGGGCGCCGCTCAAGGCGCTGGTGCGCAAGACTCTGCATTTCGAGCGGATGTTCGAAAATCTCGAACGGCGCAGCAAGGAACGGGCGATTGTCGCCGCGGTGGCGCGGCTTATCGCCGACAAAATCCTTACGGCAGAGAGCTTCCAGGAGGAGGCGCGGCTGCGGGAGGTCGCCGAACGAATCAAACGCGACCTCGCAACGAGCAATCTCGATTTTCGCATTGAGCCCGACAGCGAAACCGCCTTCCGCGCGGTCTTTGCTCATCGGCGCAACGGCGCCACGCCGCCGACCGTCCTTGATCTGACGTTGTTTCACAGCGGTGAGTTGCGCGAAATTCGCCGTCTCGGCGCCGAGTTGGAAGCTTACGCATCGCCGCTGGTGGTGCAGAGCGGCGATGATAAGCGCACGGTGACCTCCCTCAAGGCGGTCGCCGACGCCGTCCTCGAAGCCGGACAGAAGGGCGTCGAGATTCAGCGCTACAAAGGCCTTGGCGAAATGAATCCGGAACAACTCTGGAGCACGACGATGAATCCAGAGGCGCGCTCGATGCTGCGAGTCGAGATCGGATCGCAGGAGGAGGCCGAGGAGATTTTTGCCAAGCTGATGGGCGATCAGGTCGAGCCGCGCCGCAGCTTTATCGAGCAGCACGCGCTCGAAGTGAAAAATCTCGACGTCTGAGCAGGTCGGGCCGCGGGTTCCCTTCGCAGCCGCAGTCCTTCTAAACTACCGCTCGAGGACGGTACCTCATGGCGCGCCGCTTCTGCTGCCTGACGGTCGGATGCCTGGTGATCCTGCTGGCCCCGCGGATAGCCGGGGCGCAGGACGACTCGCTGACGAAGGCCTATGAAATCATTGCGACACGGCGCTTCGTCGATCTCACGCACACTTTCAGTCCGAATACTCCGGTATGGAAAGGATTCGGACCGGCGACCTTTGCTGCCGCCGCGGACCCTGCCGACGGACGGCCCTACACCATTCCTGACGACGGTTTTCGCGCGGACTTCTTCGCGATGGTCGGGCAGTACGGCACGCATATCGACCCGCCCGCCCATTTCGATCCCAAAGGCGCCACGCTCGACCAACTGCCGTTGAAACAGATGATCCTGAAGCTGGTGGTGTTCGACAGCACGCCGCTACTCGCGCGAGATCCCAATCACGCTTTCACCGCGGACGACATCCTGGCCTGGGAACGCGTGCATGGCCGGGTACCGCGCGGATGCTTTGCGGCGCTGCGCACCGATCTGAGCAAGGATTGGAATAATCCGGTGCGCTTCAAGCGCTATCCTTTCCCCGCATGGAGCCTCGACGCGATCAGGTTTCTCTACGAGCAGCGGGGTATCGTCGCCAATGGACATGAATCGCTCGACACCGACACCACTCCCGACATGAAGTCGGAGACCTGGTTGCTCCAGCACGGGCATTGGCAGATCGAGGTGATGGATAATCTCGATAAGGTTCCGGCCACGGGCGCGCTGATTGTCGCGACGTGGGCCAAGCCGGCTCATGGACTTGGCTTTCCGGCCCGCGCGTTTGCCATTCTGCCATGAGCATCGGCCCGGGATGAGGATTTTTGCGATCAGTTTTGCGCTGGCGATTATCATGACAGCGGTGGTGCTTGTCTTCGACGGGGGCCGCGCCGCCGCCGCGAGCGCCACGGTTCCTGCAGGCCAGGCGGCCTACAGCGACTGGCACAGTGACGCTCCCGGGGTCCGCTTTCGTATCACTCCGGCGGATTTGCCGCCGCCGTTCGCCACGGCCTCCGTCGGCAACGGCCCGCGCGTGGTGGATCGTCCCGACTCCGCCCTGCCGCGCGTCCCGCCAGGATTTGTCGTAACCGAGTTCGCGCATCTCGAGCATCCCCGGCTGGTGCGCGTTGCGCCGGACGGGGATATCTTCGTGGCCGAGAGCCACGCCGGAAAGATCGTGGTTCTGCGCGCGCCCGACGGTGCCCCGACGAGTCAGGCGTCATCGATCTATGCCGAGGGGCTCGACGCGCCGTTTGGTATCGCGTTCTGGCCGCCAGGTCCGAATCCTCGATATGTATATGTCGCGAACACCGGCTCCGTGGTGCGCTTTCCGTATCAGAACGGCGATCTGAAGGCCCGGGGGCCGGCACAGTTGATCACCTCGGAGATTCCCTCCGGAGGGTGGCTGCGCGGCGGTGGACACTGGACCCGCGATATCGTTTTCTCCCCCGATGGACAGCACCTGTTCGTCTCGGTTGGATCGGCCTCGAACGACGCTGAAAGTTTTGGCCGCGACCGCCTGGACGCCTTGATGCAATACGCTTCCGCCCATCCGCCGGGAGCGCTCTTCGGTGCCGAAGAACACCGCGCCGATATCCTCGAATTCGGCCCGGACGGCGGCGCGCCCGCAATCTATGCGACCGGCTTGCGCAACTGCGTCGGCATGGCGATCAATCCCGTCAATGGTGAGTTATGGTGCTCGACCAATGAGCGGGACGGGCTCGGCGATAACCTGCCGCCGGACTATATAACTCATGTGGAACCGGGCGGGTTTTATGGCTGGCCCTGGTACTATATCGGCGATCACGAGGATCCGCGCCATCGCGGCGAGCGTCCCGATCTCAAGGGCAAAGTGATCACTCCGGACGTGCTGCTGCAGCCCCATTCGGCGTCGCTCGAGATGGTTTTTTACACCGGGAGCCAGTTTCCGGCTGAATATCGGAACGACATCTTTGCCGCCGAACATGGTTCATGGAATCGGGCGATGCGTACCGGTTACAAGGTCATCCGCGTGCTGATGAAAAACGGTCACGCGACCGGCGAATACGAGGATTTCATGACCGGGATGGTTGCTTCCGACGCCGACGTATGGGGACGGCCGGTCGGCGTGGCCGTCGCGCATGACGGCGCGCTGATCGTCACCGAAGACGGGAACGGCTATGTCTGGCGGATCGCCTGGCGCGGCGCTTCAACCCCGGGTCGATAAGCGGGTTGGCGTGGCGATCGCGACGAATCGCCACCGCCGAGCCGCACCGGACGACGTCCGCGTTTACTCCCGGTTATATTTTGCTACAGGATGACCGCGTGCGTTGGCGCCCGCCCGTGATTCAGCGTCCCTTCCAGTCGGGCGGACGCTTCTCGGCGAAAGCCAAGGCGCCCTCGCGCGAATCTTCGGTCGTCTGCAGCCACTCATAATGCTCGCGTTCGAGACGCAGGCCGTCGGCGAGCGGCAGGTCGAGGCCGTGCAGGGCGACATACTTGATGCGCTGGACGGCGAGCGGCGCGCTTTTGCAGATCTCCGCCGCAATCGCTTCGCATTTGCTCATCAACTGGCTCATCGGCACAACGTGGTCCACCAGACCGAGGCGAAGCGCTTCGGAGGCGCCAATCCGGTTGCCGGTATAGAGCATTTCGAGTGCGCGGCCGAGCGGAATCAGGCGCGGGAGCCGTTGCGTGCCGCCGCCTCCCGGCAACCATCCGAGGCGGACCTCGCCGAGCCCGAACTCGGCATGGTCGGCGGCGACGCGGATATCGCAGGCGAGCGCCTGTTCGAGGCCGCCGCCGTTGGCATGGCCGTTTATCGCGGCGATTATCGGCTTGTTCATTTCGAGCAGAACCGGGAAGAGGACGTTATGGGGTTCCTCGCCGCGATGGGCAATGTAGTTTGACTTGATATCACTGCCGGCGCAGAAGGCGCGCTCGCCGACCCCGGTCAGAATGCCGACGCGCACCGTCGAATCGTCGCGCACCTCACGCCAGATCTCGGCGAGACGATGATAGGTTTCAAAGTCGCACGCGTTCAGGCGTTCGGGCCGATTGATCGTGACGTAGGCGATGGCGCCTTTCTTTTCGTATATGACTTTCATCTGACTTCAATATGGGGCGCTGTGCAGAACGCCCTCGCGCTCGAGCCGTTCGATCTGATCGTCGGAATAGTGCAGGTAATCGTGCAGGATCCGCCGGTTATGCTCGCCGAGTAGCGGCGCCTCGAGTTCGAGCTCTTCGGGAAACTCCGAGAAGCGGAGCGGGAAACCCGGCACCTGGAAATCGCCGATGATGCGATCGTGCACCGTGCGCACCGTCCGGCGTTGGCGGAGATGCGGATGAGCCATCGCCTGCTCGACCGTCAAAACCGGTGCGTGCGGAATATGCATTTCCTGGAGCTTCGCCACGGCTTCTTCAGTCCCCGACAGGGTACTCAGCCATCCATTGATGGCTTCATTGACGACGGCTCGGTTGGTGACGCGCGCGGCATTATCGACGCATCGCGGATCGCTGATCAGCTCCGGCCGATTCATCAGTCGGCAGAGATTCGCCCAATGATTGTCCTGGAACGCCAGTATCCAAAGACCGCCGGTCTTCGTGCGATAGATTCCGGCAGGCGACAGAATGCCGACGTGATTACCGGTGCGGCGCACCTTGAATTCGCCGTGACTGGCGCTGATCAGCTCGACCGCACCATCGTGATAATGGAAGTAGGAATCGAGCAGGGAGAGGTCGAGATGCTGGCCCTGGCCGGTCCGTTCGCGATGCAGCAGGGCGGTCGCCACCGCGGCGTAGGCGTGGACGCCGGTGGAAACGTCGCCGATCGCCAGGATCGGCGGATAATAGTCGCCGCCCTCCTCACCGCTCAGCGAGGTGACTCCAGCATAGGCCTGTCCGATGAAGTCGTAGCCGGGCTGATGCGCCAGCGGCCCCTGCTGGCCGAAGGTCGAGACCGAGCACATGATCACCCGGGGATTGAGGGCGCGCACCGACTCGTAATCGAAGCCCATCCGCGCCATCACGCCGGGCGCGTAATTTTGCACGATCACATCGACTAGCGGGATGAGGTCGCGCACGATCGCGTTGCCGCTCGGATGTTTGATATCGAGGCAGAGGCTCAGTTTGCCGCGATTCTGTTGCACGAAATAGGCGCTGCGATTGTCCTTGATGTAGGGGAAGTTGCGACAGAGATCGCCTTTGGGCGCGAGTTCCACCTTGATAATCTCGGCGCCCATCTCCGCCATCAGCTTGGTCACCGTCGGACCAGCGACATACTGCGTGAAGTCGAGGACTTTGTAGCCACTTAGCATGTGTTGCGATTGCTTCGTCACCAGCGCGACCTCCTTACATCAGACCGGCACCTTAAGCTCCACTCATCGGCGATCGATAAACGTATGCTCTTTGCCGATGAAAATTGCCGAACGCGCAAAATCGATGAACTTTCGCTCGTCTTCCACCGCGATCGCCATCGCCTGGCGGCCTTCCGGCGTATTGCCGACTGCCGCGAGCTCGAAGCGATCGAACCAGGCCTCGGCATGGCCCGTATAGGGATCGACGACGGTGCCGCGCGCGGTCCGCAGCTCGCCTTCGAGTTGATCCACGAACCGATGGACCTGCAGGTACCGGCGGAGTCGCATCCCCTGAGCGATGCCGCGGATGGTCGGGCCGTGGCTCGTGCGCCAGTACAGTTGCGCCTCGTCGAGAGTCTGCCTGCTCGGGTGGCGCAGGCAGAAGAACAGCTTGACCAGTGAGCCGCTCGGACGGGCGAGGAGATCTTCGGACGGGTTGACCTGCGGATACTCGTAGGCGAGCCATAGCGGTGAATTGGGCAGGTCGATAAAGCGGCGCTCGTCCTCGAGCAACTCGCGCCCCGCCGCCTGACCCTCCGCCCGCGCGAACGAACCGGCCAGCGTCTCGCGATCAGTCCACCATAACTCCGCGACGCCGTCGTAAGCCGGTTCCATCGGTCCGCGGCTGCCAGCCAATTGGTCGTTTATCGGATCGTCGAGGGTATGCAACTGGACATAGCGCAGAATGCCGAGGGTCGTGCTATGGCGCGCCACGAGCGGACCGTGGATTTCGCGCCAGTAGCGCTGAAACTCCGCCCGCGACATCCCGGCGCGCCGCCGCAACGGATAGACGAGTCTGATCATCCGGATCCTCCTCGGGACTAGCCCCTGGCCGTAGCGATCCCGCACTCGCCCGCCTCATGCATCGATTGACCGAAGATGACGCCCGGTCGCGGAGCAGGTGAGGCGGTTGGCCTCCTCCGATGCTCCAACGAATGCGGCCGAGTCGTCAAGGAAAGGGCTCAAGGTTGACGGAGCGACGATGGTTTAGTGGACAGTCACGTTCATCGATTGGGCGATTGCACAAGATTGAGGCAGCGGCGTCGATCGTTAAGGCTATTGCGGAATGCAACACGATGGCATCCGGCTTGCTCGCAGAGCCGCGAACCGCGCTGGCGAAACCATTCGCGCTCAAGGTTATTGCGCGCGGAGAGCAAGGAGAAGAGATGGCTGCGACCCCTGAAGCCCCCAAGATGAAGGCGACGCTGGGTTTGACCGGCGTCACCGTCAACGCGATGGCGCTAATCGCCCCCGGCGCCTTTCTCTGGATTACCTTCGTCATCCAGGCCGGCTACGTTTATCCGTCCGCGCTCTCGATGTGGGCGGGCATCTTCGCCGCGATTCTGCTGGCCTATGCTACGGCGATCTCGTACGCCGAGATGGCGAAACTCTTCCCGGGAGCGGGCAGCTCCTATCTGTTCGCCGAACAAGCCTTCCTCAACACGACGCACGCCTACAAATTCGCGCGAATTGCCAAGTTCGTCATCGGTTGGTCTTCGCATCTGTACTACTGGGTATATCCCGGGGTGATGGTCGCCACGATGGGCGTCATGATCGGCTATATCGTCGGCACGCTCTTCCCGGATTCGATGAATTCCGGGGTGCCCGGGCCGGTATTCATGGCGCTGATCGCGGTTATTTTTGCGTTCGCCGTTTCGTGGATCGCGTTCAAGGGCGTCAACGGCTCGACCAATGTCAATCTGACGATCAACATCATCCAGATTTGCGCTCTAATCTTTTTCTCCGTGCTCGCAATCTCGTACCGCCTCGGCCATCCCGAAGGTTCAGTCGGGCTCGCGCTCGATGGCACCAAGAAGGTCCTGCACTACAGTCTGACTGGCGATGCGCCGTCGCATCCGAACGGATGGTCGGTTATTTTGCCGCACGGCTTCAGTTGGACGATGCTGCAGATGACGGTGGCGATCCTGCTGCTGGTGGGTTTCGAGTCGGTGACCGCGCTGGGCGAAGAGGCGAAAAATCCCAAGAAAGACATTCCACGTGCGGTGTTGCTGTCGATCACGATCCAGTGCCTGGTGATGTACCTGTTCGAGTATTTCGCCGCCAACTATTTCCTGAGCAACGCCTATAGCCTCAATGACGCGAAGGGCTCAGCGGCGCCGATCGGCGACATGATGGTTATCCTGGGGAACGCGATGCTCGGTGGTCACGGTCAGGCGTTCATGCTGATCGAGGCGTTCACGGTGTTCCTCGCGCTCATCGGAACCACGCTCGCTTGTATTAACACCGGCGCCCGCGTGACCTACGCGATGGGGCGGGACGAGGAGGTGCCGGAGCACTTCGGGCTCCTTCATGGCGATAATCTGACGCCCCATCGGGCGATCTGGACGCTGGCGACGATCTCGGCGGTGCTCGGCGTAATCGGCGCGTTGGGCTTCTTCACCGGCGGTTCCGCGCCCGACGACAAGACGATCGCGACGCTGCCGCATAACATCTGGTACGCGCTCGGGATGGGTTCGAATGCCGGGCTTTCCGCCTTACCGAACGGTCTGCTGACCATCACGCTGCTGTCGAACTTCGGCACGTTCGTCCTCTATGGGCTGACCAACATCATTTGTATCGTGGCCTTCCGCGAGCACCATTCCTTCCATGGCTTCAAGCACATGGTGGTGCCGATTTTCGGCGCAGTCGCTAACTTCGCCTGCCTGGCTTTCTACGTGATTGGTCCGATGGAGGGGCTTGGCAGCGTGAAAGAGCCGTTGCTGGCGCTCGGCATCTCGGTGCTGTGGGGTATTTACGGAGCAATCTACTTTACCCGTGCCTCGCGCAAGAAAGGCAAGAGCACGATGCTCGTGGCGAAGCCGGCGTAAGTCGCTCGACCATCCGAGTTGTCGGCAATCACAAGGGTCGCGACGCGGCCCTTGTGATTTTCCATTGATGCAGGTTTTGGCGGTTGCTGCTGAAACAGGCAGGCGGAACGGGATCCGCTCGCAGCAATGAAGCGGTTGTCTAGTCCCTTTGCAGGCATGGAAATTGGTTCATCGCGGCACGGGGGAATCACGCCCAACTCCGAAAGGTGTGGGTCAGGCTACCCCGGAAAGGATCGCAGCAGCATCAAGACGAGCAGCATGAAAAGAACAGCATTGCGGATGGGGGTAGTGGTGGTCGCAGCAGCAGTGGCGGCCGGATGGTGGTCGCAGGGCTACGCGTCGGCGGATTCCAGCGCAGCCCCAACAGACCAGCAGAAGATCGATCAGCTCAACCAGGAAATCAACCAGCTAAAGCAGCAGAAGGCGCAACTCGAAGCCCAACTCAAGGCCGCCAAGCCGACTCCCGCTCCGACCCCGGCGCCGCCCCTGACGACGCCCAGTGTCACCGGGCCGCTTACCATGAACTCGCCGACCACGGTCGATTTGAGCGGTGTTGCCGGACCGATGCTCAGCGGTCTGCCGGAATCGATCCAGAATCTGGAGAAGTTTGATTTGAACGGGGTTGCCAGCGGTATTGGTATCGTGCAAGACCATGCCGAACCGGGCGATCGTTCCTCGCGCGCAGACGCGAGCAATGCCCAGATTATCCTGCAGCAGCCCAACGGACTGATTCAGTATTATCTGCAGGTCGGCGCCTACAGCATCCCGGATTTGGGCTTGCCGTATACGTCCTCGGGCAATTCGGTGAACAAGCTATGGGGACCGTTGCCGGTCGGCTTCCTGAAGATCCAGCCCACCGACAGCCTATCGATCCAGGGCGGCAATCTGCCGACGCTCATCGGTGCGGAATATACCTTCACCTTCCAGAACATGAATATCGAGCGCGGACTCTTATGGAACCAGGAGCCGGCCATCAGCCGCGGGGTTCAGGTGAACTATAGCCAGGGGCCGCTCAGTGGCGCGATAAGCTGGAACAACGGCTTTTATTCGAAGAGCTATACGTGGCTGACGGGCGAGCTGACCTATGCGTTCAATTCCGCCAACTCGCTGGAGGCGGTGGGCGGCGGCAATCTGGGTTTTTCGAAGTTCAGCAACTTCGCGACCCCGGCGGCGCAGAACAACAGCGAAATTTTCAATCTCATCTATACCTACAACAGCGCGCCGTGGATTTTTCAACCGTACTTTCAGTGGACGCTGGTCCCGCATAATTCGGATATCGGCGTCGGCAAGAACACCTACACCCTGGGCGGAGCGATCCTCGCGAGCTATCAGGTTTCCGAGCACTTCTTTATCGCCGGACGCGGTGAGTTTATTGGACAGAACGGCAATGCGACCGACGGCGCCGCCAATCTGCTTTATGGACCGGGGAGTCAGGCCTATTCGCTGACGCTGACGCCCACCTACCAGTACAAGCAGTTCTTCGCGCGGCCCGAGGTCTCGTACGTGCAGGCGCTGAGTTACACTTCCGGCGATGTCTTCGGCAACAAGTTCGAAAATCCGGCGCAGGTGCGCGGCGCCCTGGAATTCGGCGTGCTCCTGTAAACCTCGCAACTTGAAAGTCGGGGCCGCCCGCGGGTTTGTAAAAGAAAGGTAGATTCATCCGGCGTGGACTCGAGAGCGGGTCCACGCCGCCGTGTTCGACAGTGACTAAGCCTGAAACATCGAGAACTCTGACGGATGGCGGGCACTCGAATCGCGCCATCCGAGATGGCACACTTTGGTCAAGCGCAAGCCTGCGGAGGCAGGTAGTTAGCACGTGGAGGAAGATGAGCGATGGCTATGCGCAAGAACAGGCCGGACAAACCGCGGCGAGTCGCTTCGAAGACGCAATCCCGTCAGGTAAAGACGGCGTCCGCAACGGCGGCGGCGGCGACCGACCTGATGAACGGCAACGGCGCCGGGTATCCGGGCGACGGCATCACGATGCCATCGGCGGGCGGCAACGGACTCGCGCGAGTTACGGTGCAGCCGACGGTGGAGCAGATTCGCGAACGCGCCTACGAACTTTTCCTGCGTCGCGACGGCGCTCCGGGCGACGCGCTGAGCGACTGGCTCGACGCCGAGCGCGAGTTGCGCGCGCGGTTGGCGGCGGACTCCTAGTCGCGGCCGTCCCGCCGCCCTGCGGTCGCGACCGGGACGGTCACAGCCAATGACCGCGCAGCCGCCGAGCCTCGAATTGGTCGATCAGGCCGCCCCTCCGGCGAACTTCGATATCGCCGTCCTGAGCGATCTGGGCACCAACCGCGAGAACAACGAGGACGCCTGCGGCTTCTGGATCGAGAGCGCCGACACCGTGGTTTTGGTGGTGGCGGACGGTATCGGCGGCTATGAAGGCGGCGAGGTCGCCAGCCAAATGGCGGTGGAGATTACGCTGGCGAGCTATCGCGAGAGTCCGCCGGCGTGGGGTCCGGCGAAACGCCTCGCCCGGGCCGTCCAGCGCGCGAACATCGAGATTCATAATCGCGCGCTGACGGTGCCCGAACTGCGCCGCATGGGAACCACGCTCACGGCGATCGCGGTGAGCGACGGGATGCTGCATGCCGCGCATGTCGGCGACTGCCGCGTCTACCTGATTCGCCGCAACCGGATTAAGCAGATCACCAAGGACCACACGATGGTGCAGGAAAAGGTCCGGATGGGGATGATGTCGGCGGCGCGGGCGCGCACTCATCCGGAACGTTCGGCCCTGACCCGCAGCGTTGGTCACGAGCTGATCGTTTCGGTCGATCGCATTACCCTGCCGCTGTTGCAGCACGACCGCATCCTGGTCTGCAGCGACGGGCTTCACGGCGTGCTCGAAGATCACGAACTCGAGCAGGTAAGTCGCGGCTTACGCGCCGAGGCCGCCTGCAGTCGGCTCATCGAGGTCGCCAACGAGCGCGGCACGGCGGACAATCTGACGGTCGGCTTCTTCACCATGGATGCGCCGACGGGCCATCATGAGCTGAAGCCGCCATTGTGGCGCCGGCTGACCCGGATCTTCAGCCGGAGCGCGGCGCTGACCTGAAGACGCGGTCTGCTTAAGCCCAATTTGATCACGGCTTGCAGAGGATGATAACGTCCGCGCGCGACGGCACTCGTACGCTGAGCTGATGCGCGAAGTCAATGTTGGCGACCGGGTCGATCAGTACGAATTGACCGATCTAATCGCGCGTAGCGGGATGGCCTCGATTTTCATGGCGCGCGACACCCTCAACGGCGGCGCCACCGTCGCTATCAAGGTCCCCTACATGCAGTTCGAGAGCGACGTGGTCTTTTTCAGCCGCTTCGAACGCGAAGAGGAGGTCGGCAAAAGGCTCAACCATCCGGCCATAATCAAGGTCCTCACGCCCAAGCATAAAAGCCGGATGTATATCGCGATGGAGTACGTCGAAGGCGTCTCCCTGCGCGCCATCATGCGCGACCATCCGCGGATGGAACCGCAGAAGGCCCTTGATCTGGCCCGGCAGATCGCCGAGGCGCTGGTCTACATGCACAGCCAGGGCGTGGTCCATCGCGACCTGAAACCGGAGAACATCCTGGTTAATGCCGACGGGCGCATCAAAATCATGGACTTCGGCATCGCCCTCGACGAGTCGGCGCGGCGCCTGACCTGGTCGGGTTTGTCGTCGACGATCGGGACGCCGGACTATATGGCGCCCGAACAGGTCAGCGGCAAACGCGGCGACGTCCGCACCGATATTTATGCTCTGGGCACGATCCTCTACGAAATGCTGACCGGCGAACTGCCCTACAGCGGCGACAATGTGTACAACGTGATGCGGGCGAAGACCAGCGAGGATCCGCAACCGCCCAGTCGCCATTTACCGGAGATTGACCCGCATCTCGAAGAGATCATCCTCCACGCGATCGAACGACAGCCGCGCAATCGCTACGCCACGGCTAAGGAGATGCTCGAGGATTTGCGCGATCCCGCGCGCGTGGTGATCCACAATCGCGCCGCCCAGCTTCATCCGCGCAGTCTCAAATGGATGCGTATCAAGGGGTACCTATGGACCGCCTTCTTCTTCGGCTCGCTCGCCGGGCTGCTGATTCTGCTGGTCTGGCTGGCGAATCGTTATCCGGCGGCGCCGACGCAACCAAGCCATTCCTATCGAGGTCAGATGAAATAGAATGATGCGTCTCAGGCATCCGTTCGTTCACTTTGGAGCCAGGCGGCCGCCGCTGCGACCGATCGGCGTCCTCGCCGCGGCCGGGATCTTCCTGCTGACGAGCGGAAGTGCTCGCGCTCAGGCTGTCCGCGCGCCCGAGCTGGGTGGGCTGCTCAATTCGCTGAACCTCGCGTGGGTGCTTATCGCCGGCTTCCTCGTGATGTTCATGCAGGCCGGTTTCGCGATGCTCGAGACGGGTTTCACGCGCGCGAAGAACGCCGTCAATACGATGGCGATGAACTTCATTATCTATCCAATCGGCCTCATTGGCTTCTGGTTGACGGGGTACGGTTTCATGATGGGCGGCGTTCACGCCTGGCCGGCGCTGGGAATCGCCGAGGTGCCGCATCGTGAGTTGGCGCTGACCATCGGCGGGCATCGCTGGGGCGTGTTGGGGCTGGCGAAATTCGGTCTTGTCAGTGTCAGCCACGATCCGGCAAGTCTCGCGATGTTTTTGTTTGCGGTGGTGTTCATGGACACCGCCGCGACGATTCCGACCGGCGCGATGGCGGAACGATGGAAGTTCTCGGCGTTCTTCGTTTACGGCTTCTTCATGTCGATGTTCCTCTACCCGCTTTATGGCAATTGGGTGTGGGGCGGCGGATGGTTGTCGCAACTGGGCGCCAATCTCGGGCTCGGACATGGCCACGTCGATTTTGCCGGATCATCGGTCGTGCACATGACCGGCGGGTTTGCCGGGCTGGCCGGGGCGATTATGCTCGGACCGCGGATTGGCAAGTTTCGCCGCGGTGGCGCGATCGGCCTGCTGCCTGGTCACAACCTCCCGATGGCGGTGATCGGCACGTTGATCCTGGCCTTCGGCTGGTTCGGCTTCAACGCCGGATCGTCGCTGGCAGCGTCCGATCCGCGAATCGGCGTGATCGCGGTTAATACGATGTTGGCGTCGGCCGGGGGCTCCCTCGCGGCCATACTTTATCTATGGGAACGACACAACCGCCCCGACCTGGCGATGGCTTGCAATGGTCTTATCGGCGGTCTGGTCGCGATCACGGCGCCCTGCGCTTTCGTGACGCCGGCGGCGGCCGTGATGATCGGGGTTGTCGCGGGACTGATTGTCGTCGGCAGCGTGCTCGAACTTGAGCGCCGCTTTCACGTCGACGATCCGGTGGGCGCCATTTCCGTCCATGGCGTCGCCGGCGCGTGGGGCGCGCTTGCCCTGGGGCTGTTTGCGGACGGCAGCTACGGTGACGGCTGGAATGGCGTCGCGGGGCCGGTGCGCGGCCTGCTTTATGGCGACCCCGGTCAGTTCGTTGCGCAACTTATCGGGGTTTCCGTCAATCTGGTGGTGGTGCTCGGTTTATCGTTCGCCTTCTTCATGCTCGTCGAACGGACCATCGGCAACCGCGTTATCGCGGAGGTCGAGTGGAGCGGCCTCGACGCACTCGAAATGGGCAGCGAGGCCTATCCGACAGTTTAGGCGAACTCGCTCACTCGAGCGCGCACTGCTGGATTCCGGTCGGCGCCGCGTCGGTCGAGACCAGCTTTAACTGCGGATGCGGCGCATAGAAGCCAGGGCCTAGCGAACCTTTGACAAAGTACGACTTGCCCTCTTCGGCGCTAATCCGGAGCACGGCCGAGGACTCGGCGCTGAGGCTTGAGCATGACGTCACGCCGGGGCCGACCGTGAAAGCATGATAACCGCCGGGGTCGAGCGAAGCCGAGTCATTGCCGCATACCACCAGCATCGGCACGTTCACCACACCTTCCAGCGGATAGGTGATTAGGACCGTGTTGTCCGGGCGGTAAACGTAAATGACCGAGCCCAGTAAGCTTTTCTTGGGAGCAAAGGCCGGACCCTGCGCCGAAGCGCATCCGGCCAGGATGGCGCCAATTATCAGAGCGAACCCACGCTTCATCCGCACTACTAAAGCAGTCGGACGCAGCTAGGGCGAGAGGTTTCGTGCGGGCAGGATATGGGAAGCCGCCCGCACGGTGCGGAGCGATCGTGTTCCGGCGGCAATCCGCTACAGCACGGTATTCGCTT
Organism: Pseudomonadota bacterium; assembly: GCA_021325355.1. Lineage (GTDB taxonomy): Bacteria > Desulfobacterota > Binatia > Binatales > Binataceae > JAJPHI01. The sequence continues at coordinate 50,193 of JAJPHI010000034.1, read as the reverse complement.
TGAAGGCTTCGAGGATGCTGGGCTCGTCGGGTGTGAAGTCGAGCTTATCCATCCCCATGTAGCGGTTTTCCTTCATCTTGGCGATATACTCCGGCGGATTGTCACAATAGACCTCGAGCTGATTCCCGTCGGGATCGCGGAAGTAGATGCTCTTGGTGATGCCGTGATCGACCGTAAAGACGATCGGAACGTTCTTTTCCTTAAGCTCCTTGTAGGCAGCGCGCAGATGGTCCTCGTCGCGCAGGCGGAAGGCGATATGGACCAGGCCAACCTGACGCGCCTGCGGTCCCGGCGCGTCGGCACCGACCTCGGCGCACGCGATCTCATGATGGTCGCGGCCGTTGCTGGCAAAGAAGGCCATCTTGAGCTTCGGCAGTTCCATCATGAGCTGGAGCCCGAGAACGTCCATGTAGAACTTTTTCGAGCGCTCGAGGTCGCGCACCTTGATAACGACATGACCGATTCGATCCGGTGTAATCATGAGCGAAGGCCTCCTGCCTTATGCTGAATTCTTACTCCTCTGAGGGGGAAATCGCTAATACAGCCGCGGACCGATCGAAACTCCGTCGATAACGTGCTTGGTCGCGATGGAGGCGCCGCGTGGAAGCTTGATCAGATCGGCCGCCAACGCGCGCGCGGCCTCGAGCAGCTCGTCCGGCCGGACAACCTGATTGACCATGCCCATCGCGAGCAGATCGCGGGCCATATAGTGGCGGCAGAGAATCATGATTTCCTTGGCGCGCCAGGGGCCAACGCGCCGGGCGATCACCTCGGCGGGGCCGCCGACGAACGGCGCGCCCAATTCGACCTCGGGCAACCAGAACTCGGCCGATTCGGCGGCGATGACGAAATCCATCGCCGCGGCCAGAGCCCATCCGCCGCCCACCGCATAGCCGTTGACGGCACCGATCGTGAGCGCATCCAGCCGCAGGACGGTGTCAAAGATCCGGCCGATGATGCGCGGCAGTCCTTTGTTGTCGGCGGCAAAGATGCGGGCGCGTTCGCGGGGATCGGTGATGCCTTTGGCGCCGGCGACGTTGGCTCCGGCAGAGAACGCGGTGCCGGTTCCCGTCACGATGAGAACGCGGATTTCGGGCGTATCGCGCACGCGATGGACCAGTTGTTCAAACTCAAGCATGACCTCGCGGGTCATGCAGTTGCGGCGCTCCGGGCGGTTGAAGGTGATCGTCGCGACCGCCGCCGCCTGCTCATAGAGGAAGTTTTCAGGCATCGTTACTCCAGGAAATAACCGTTGATTTGCGCTTTGGCCTGCCGGATCGCATCGGGACGCTTGGCCGCGAGACTGCGCGCCAGCTCGAGTGCGGTCGGCATCAGGTCGGTTTTTTTGACGACCCGGTTCAGCAGGCCCCACTGCAAGAGCTCGTCGGCCTTGAAGTGGCGGCAGGTAAAGATGATCTCCTTGGCGCGCGCCGGACCGACGTGCTGCGCGAGCCACTGCTCGGGGCCGCGGGGACCCGGCGAGCCCAGATCCACTTCGGGCATCCAGAATTCCGCGCCTTCGACGGCGATTCGCAGATCGCAGGCGAGCGCGAGAAACCATCCGCCGCCGACCGCGAACCCGTTGACCGCGGCGACGGTCGGTATTTCAAGATTCTGCAGCAACGCGAGGGTTCGCCGCAGGATGCGCCGTCGTTCGGGAGCGATTGAGGTAAACAGCCGCTGGCGTTCGGCCGGATCGGCGACGCCCTTCATGTGCGAAAGGTCCGCGCCGGCGGAAAAGGTGTTGCCGACACCGGTGATCGTCAGCGCGCGGATTTCATGGTCGTCGCGAATCGCCAGCAGATTGGCCTCGAGCTCGGCGACGCTGTCCTGGTTGAGCGGGTTGCGCTTCTCATTACGATCGAAGGTCAGCAGCGCGACGCTGTCACTTTTATCTAGTTTGAAATAATTCGACATCGTCGTCCTCCCTGGCGGCGCGCCCGCGCCGCATCAGATAACGCCGTCGCGCCGCAGTTCCGCGATGGCGCCGGCATCGAGACCCAGCGAGGCGAGGACCGCGGCGGTGTCTTCGCCGAGGTCGGGGACGCGTGGGCGACTCTCGTCACTCGCAGCCCCCGCCATCTTGATTGCCGAACCCATGACCGTCACCTCGCCATGAGGCGAAAACTCGCCGGTCCGGATAAGCCCGCGTCGGGCGAGTTCCGGGTCATGCGCGACTTCGGTGATCGAGCGAACGGGGGCGCACGGAACGCCATGTTCGATCAGCAGCTCGATCATTTCATCGCGCCGGCGGTGTGCGGTCCAGTCGCGCACCACCTGTTCGACTTCATCGATAATCGCATAGCGCCGCGCATGGTCGCGGTAGCGCGGATCGTCCAGCAGGTCGGCGCGTCCGATCAAGCGCGCGAACCGGCGCCAGTGATCTTCGGTCAGGCAGTAGATGAGGATCTCACCGTCGGCGGCGGGATAGGTGTTCGACGGGCAGGCGCTCGGATGCCGGTTGCCCAGGCGAGGCAGGGAGTTACCGTCGAGGGCGTTGGCGATCATGCCGTTAACGGCGGGCACGCAAACGTCGAGCATCGCGACCTCGACCTTCTGGCCGCGACCGGTGCGTTCGCGTTCGATTAAGGCGGCGAGGATGCCCGCCACCAGATGCATACCGGTGCTGGTATCGATCAGCGCGGCGGTCGCGCGCACACCCGGGCGATCGGGATAGCCGGTCATATCGACGATGCCGGAAGCGGCCTGGACGGTGAAATCCATCGCCCCGAGCCGCGCCCATCGACTGTCGGGACCATAGCCCTTGCACGAGGCGTAGATCAGTCGCGGGAAGCGTTGCGCAAGGTCCTCGTAACCCAGATGAAGTCCCTCGAGCGCCCCGCTTGCGTAGTTTTCGACCAGGATGTCGGCGGTGGCCAGCAGAGCCATCAGCAGCTCGCGGCCGCGATGGTGCTTGAGGTTAAGCGTCACCGACTTCTTGCCGGCGTTGAGCATGATAAAGCCGGGATTGGCGCCGCGCCAGGCCGGCGGCCGCATCCGCAGGAATTCGCCCTCGCCCGGCGGTTCGATCTTGATAACCTCGGCGCCGAAATGGGCAAGCTGGAGCCCGCAGTAGGGCCCGGCGTAGATTTGCGCCACCTCGATGACGCGGATGCCTGCGAGCGCATTAGCCATTGCGCGACTTAATACTTGGCGATCACTTCGCGGCTGAATTCCTCGATCATCTCGCGACCGTGCGGATACACCACCTGGATGGCGACCTGCTTGACGCCGGCGGCTTCGAGCGCTTTGAGCCGCGCGCGAATCTCGTCGCCGTGGCCGCTGAGCGTCATGGTGCCGATCAGGTCGGGTGCCGCATACTTTTCCTCGCCAGGCCGCATGTAGATGAGATGGCCTTCGTGCATCTCCAGATAGCGTTTCGCCGGCGGTGTTTTCATCGTCGGGATGTATTCGTCGCGATAACGCTTCCACAGGTCACCCAGCGGCCCGTCGATCGCAGGAGCGACGGTCGAGGCTTCCCACAAGGCGTGCAGGAAGACCAGCGCAAACGGCCCCATCCGCTCGATCACGCGCGGCGATTCGAGGGTTTCGCCGTCGCGCAGGACGCATCCGGAGGTCAGGATAGCGTTGGGCAGATGATCGAAGGAGCGGCCGACCTTCGCCGCGCCCTTTTGCACCATCGCGTATTTTTCCTTGAAGCGCTCCGGGCCCGACAGCACCGTCATCCAGCCGTCGGCGATCTCTCCGGTCAGCTCGAGAGCCTTCGGGCCGTCGGCAGCGAGATGGATCGGAATCGGGTTTTCGATATTGATGTAGCCCTGCTCGGTTTTGGGATGGAGGAAACGAATTGCGCGCTCGCGTTTGCCGTCGCGATAAATCACCTCTTCGCCCTTCAACAGTCCACGCACGATCGCGACGTATTCGCGGATGCGCTCGAGTGGCACCGGCGGCAGGCCCATCGTATTGCGGCCGGTGAAGCCGCTACCGATGCCGAGAATCGCGCGGCCTGGCGCAAGCAGGTTGATCGTCGCGATGGAGTGCGCGGTGACCGGCTCGATTCGATTCGACGGAATCGCCACGCCGGTCGAAAGCTTGATGCGTTTCGTATGCTCGGCCGCGAGCGCCATGCAGACGTAGACGTCGCTGTAAATCATCTGCGAGTCATAGAACCAGCAGTTGACGAAGCCGTTATCTTCGGCAATCACCAGGTCTTTCCAGGCGTCCGGCCGGGCGGGATACGAGATCGCGAATTCCATCAATCGGGCACTCCTTGGGCTGATGGCTTGTCATCGGCGATAGCGCCGTCGATGTCAAGCATCGATGGCGGAAACCGTCGCGTGCGGGACCTCCAACGCGCGCTGGGTCTGCACGAATCCGCCTCAGGCCGGAACGGGCGCATCCCAAAAGACCCACCCGTCGCGGCCGGCGGCGGAAAACATCTACTGTATGTTGTAATAGCGCTTGGCCCCGCCGGCGAGGATATTGGCGAGCGTTTGCGGCGGCAAGCCCATCCGCTTGATCATGTTGGGTGCGTCAGGAAAGCCGTCGGCATGCGGATAGTCAGTTGCCCACAGGATATTGTCGGAACCGAGATAATCCGCCAGATACTTCAACGAACCTTCGACCGGCTCGAACGAGATGAAACACTGGCGGCGGAAAATGTCGCTCGGACGCGTGGTCAGCCGCGTATCGTTCATCCCCTTGTCATCGAAGTGACGATCCATCCGATCGAGCAGCCCGGCCATCCAGCCCCCGCCCGATTCGAGAAACGCGATGCGCAGTCGGGGGAAGCGGTCGCAGACCCCGCACATAATCAGACTGATCGCCGCCGCCTCCATCTCGATCGTGTGCGCCACCAGATGGCGCACGGCGAGGCCCCGGGTGAAGCGATCGAAGCCGAGCGTCACCTGACCGCTCTCGGATCCGCTGTGGATGCCGATGGAAAAATCGAGGTCCTGCGCCGCCTGCCAGACCGGATCGTTTTCCGGGTCGTGCAGCGCCCGGCCGTTATAGGGATTGGGACGGATGAAACCCGCGCGGAAACCCAGTTGCTCGCGCGCGAAGCGCATTTCCTGCACGGCGTGCGGGATCGATTGAAGCGGCAGCATCGCGGCGCCGAAAAGCCGCTCCGGATAGGGCTTGCAGTAGTCGGCGAGCCAGCGGTTGTAGGCCCGACAGGCGGCAGCCGAGAAGTCAGGGTCCTTGGTCGCGCCGAGGAAGAGTCCGATGCTCGGATAAAGAAAGGCCGCGTCGATACCTTCGGCGTCCATGTCCTTGATCCGCACGTGCGGATCGAAGCCGCCGCGCTTGCCTTCCAGATAGGGTACCTCGAAGGACTTGATACCGCCGGAGCGCGCGCCGATGGTGCCGAGGCCGCCGAGCTTGATCGGGCGCTTGCCGTGCGCGAGATCGATCGCGTCGTCGCCCTCGATCCGCAGGATCTCTCCGCCGCCTTCGGTATAGATCAGTTTCGGACAGGAGTCGCGATATTTGGGCTCCATGTACCGTTCCCAGAGATCGATCGGTTCGAGCACATGCCCGTCTGCGTCGATGACGTTATAGTCCATCACGTTCACCTCGCGAGGATGCGATCCAAGCGGATCTAAACACAGTCGCCTTTGTTCGTAAAATGCTTTCGTCGTTGAATCGGCCGCGTCGCCGCCTCGTTGGGACGGTTGCCATCGTGTGACAGATTCCGATGCTGGCTGGCGCGATAACTCGGTTTGACTCCGGGAGCAGCGCCTTGGTATGAGCGAGCAGTTGTGCCACCAACGGTCGGAGGGATTGCGGCGATATCCGCAATAACGTCTGACTCCTGTCCTGAGGATTTGACGCCGAGAGGACGCCATCGATGGAAAGTCCAAACTTGCCGAAACGTCGCGCGCTGGACGGCGTTCGGATCATTGATTTGACCTGGCTGCAGGTCGGCCCGCAGGCCACCCGGATCCTCGCGACGTTCGGCGCGCAGGTGATTCGCGTCGAATGGCGCGGGCGCGGTGCGATCGATTTCCTCCGCTACTACGCGCCATTCGCGCCCGATCATGCGACGGCCGACGGCGGGCGGATCCAGGGTGCTGCGCGCAGTCACGGTGTGCGCGGCAATTATGATCGCGGCGCCTACTTCAACAATACCAACCCGGGAAAGTACGGAATTACCCTGAACCTGAATCATCCGAAGGGGCGCGATCTGCTCAAACGGATGGTCCGCGATGCCAATGCCTTGTGCGAGAACTTCAGCCCCAGTCAAATGGATAAATGGGGCCTCGGCTACGAAGAGCTGCACAAGATCAATCCGCGCCTCATCTACATGCGTACTACCGGAGTAGGTAAGGCGGGTGTCTACAAAGACTACGTGAGTTATGGTCCGACCGCGCAGGCCTTCTCCGGCCTCACCTTTCTCTCCGGTCTACCGGAACCCTATCAACCAGCCGGATGGGGCTATTCATATCTCGATCACTCACCCGGCTACTTCGGCGCGATGCTGGTGATGGCGGCGCTCCGGCAGCAGCGAATCGAGGGCAAGGGCGTCTATATTGATATGTCGCAGAGCGAGACCGGGCTCATGCTCACCGGTACCTCGATTATCGAACATCAGCTTACCGGCAGGCCGACTCAGCGCTACGGCAATCGAATGCCATATCGAGATTGGGCGCCACACGGTGCCTTTCGCTGCGCTGGAGACGACAACTGGATAGCAATCTCAGTCCAGAACGACGACCAATGGCAGGGCCTGGTCGATGAAATGGGGTCGCCGCAGTGGGCCAGAGACCGGCGTTTCGCCCACTCGGCTGGGCGCAAGCAGCACGAGGACGAACTCGAAACGAAGCTGACCGCCTTCACCTTGACGCAGGAGCGCTACGCCCTGATGGAGCGGCTGCAGGCGCGCGGAATCCCTGCCGGCGCGGTGCAAAAGGCGGCTGACCGGTTTGATCGGGATCCGCAGCTCAAGGCGCGCGGCTATTACGTCGATCTGCCGCACAGCGAGATCGGCGTATGGCCGATTGAAGGATTCCCCGCCAAACTCGCGGCCTCTCCCGCCGACGTCGGTGGCCTCACCGGTCGCGCCGCGCCGAAGCTCGGCGAAGACAACCAGTTTATCTATGGCGAGGTGCTGGGGCTTAGCCCGGACGAAATAGCGGCATTGTCGGCCGAAGAGGTGATCTGATGAGTCTTGGGAATCTTCGCGGCGCGCTGAAAGACATTACCGTGGTCGAGGCCGGCGATGAGATGGGTGACTATGCCGCGATGCTGCTTGGCGGTCTCGGCGCCACGGTAATCAAGCTTGAACCGCTAGCAGGTTCGCCTTCGCGCGCGATCGGCCCGTTTGCCACGGATCGCGATCCTGAACAGAGCCTCTACTTCTGGCGGTATAATCTGAACAAGCAGAGTATCTGCATCGATCTGGATAATCCCGCGGCCGCCGACGCCCTGACACGGCTTCTAGGCAAAGCCGACGTCGTGCTCATGGCCGGTGAATATCAGGCAGTTGCCCGGCGGCGCAGTATTCTGCAGCGCTGCATGAGCGGTAATCGCGGCGCCATCGAATGTACCATCACGCCATTCGGGCTCGATGGTCCCTATCGGGATTTCAAGGCTACCGATCTGACGCTGATGGCGCTCGGCGGAATCATGGCGGTATGCGGCTATGATCCCAATGATGACGGCCATTACGATACCCCGCCGATCTGTCCGGCGATGTGGCACGCCTATCATATCGCCGGCGAGTATGCCGCGATCGCGATCAACGCGGCGCTCAACTTTCGCGACCTGAGCGGCGAAGGTCAGTTGATCGACGTGTCGGTGCATGAAGCCGTCAATACCTGCACGGAAATCGCGATCCCGACCTACATCTACAACGGTCAGACCGTCCTACGGCAAACCGCACGCCATGCGATGCCGGCGGTGACGCAGATGCGGCTGGTAACCACGCGCGATAATATCCTGATGCTCGCGAGTATCAGCCCGTTCGAGCGCGAGGAACGGGCCCTTATCCAGCTTCTCGATCAGGTCGGGATCGAGCACGTTCTGGGCAAGCCGGAATACAAGGAGCTGGAAAAACAGGATTACCGAGCCGCGCTGACCTATCGCAACGATCTGATCGAACAGGTCGTGGCGAGCCTGCCGGCCGAGGAGCTGCTGCAGCGCGCACAGGCGCTGGGTCTCGCGTGGTCGCCGATTCGCCGTCCCGAGGACAACCTCGCTGATCCGCACTTCGCGGCGCGCGGCACCTTTGCGTCAATTGAGCATCCGGAACTGGGGCGGCGCCTGCGCTATCCCGGGACGGTCGCGACCGATGGCTCGGAACCTCATTTCCATTATCATCGACGCGCCCCGCGCCTCGGCGAGCATACCGCGCAGGTCCTGAGCGGCGCCGGCGTGGCGACGGCTGAAATCGCGGCGCTCGCGGCGGCCGGCGTCATCAGAATTGCCGAAGAAGGCGAGCGCCGTCCGTCGGCTAGCAGGGTGCAGTAGTCAGTAGAGAAGGTGCAGTAGTCAGTATAGTTGCTGGCGCCGCGGCCGCGTTTACCGCCATCAATCGCGATGGGCGAGAACGTCGCGCAGATCCGCGGCGACTTGGGACGGCTTGATATTGCTGCCCTTGTAGTCTTTGAGTTGCGCGCCATTGGCGCCAATCAGACGCAGCTCGAAAACGTGCGTCAGCGCATCGTCGGGATCGTCCGGCACCCCGTACAGGCGCAGAACCGTCGCGACATTCTCCGGCTTGCCGGTCAGGAAGACCCACCCTGGATCGGTCGCTCCCTGGGCTTTCGCATACCAGGTGAGCTGCGTTGGTCCATCCTCCTTCGGGTCGGTGGTGATGGTGATCATCGTGAGCTTTGCGCCGAAGGGTGGCGTGACGCTGTCGGCGACGCTCTTCATCTTCGCCGTCAGCATCTGGCAGACGCCGCCGCACGAAGTATGGATGAAGCCGACCAAAGCGGGCTTGCCCTTGAAAGACGCCAGCGTGGTGTTGTGGCCGTACTGATCCACCAGCGGAATGTCAGGGAGGTAATCCACCGCCGGAGCGTCGGCGGCATTGGTGCCGGTCTGCACCGCGCGCGTCATGCGCGAGGGCACGAGCAGCAGCGCGCCTGCGATGACGGCCGTTGCCAGCGGATTGACGCGACGAGTTCCCGAGCGGTGGAGGCGGTAACCCATGATCCGTGCCCTCAAATGTTGCGCCGGGAGCATTCGCGGGCGATGTAGTCCGCCTGCCGAATCGCCAGCGTCACGATAGTCAGGGTGGGATTCTCACCGCCGCCGGTGGTGAACTGGCTGCCGTCGGAGATGAAGAGATTCCTGATATCGTGGGTTTGCCCGTACTTGTTGCAGACGCCGTCGCGTGCATTGGCGCTCATCCGCGCGGTGCCCAGATTATGCGTCGAAGGATAGGGCGGCACTTCGATAACTTTGACCGCGTCGACCGCCTGATAGATCGCCGTGCCGCGCTTGTAGGCATAGTTGCGCATCGCGGCGTCGTTCGGATGGTCGTCGTAGTGGACGTTCGGAATCGGCAGTCCGAACTGATCCTTCTCCGTCGGATGCAGGGTTACGGCGTTGCTTTCCTGCGGCATATCCTCGCCGACGATCCACATCCCGGCCATGTAATCGTACTGATCGAGCAGCGCGGTGTATTCGCGCCCCCACGCGCCCGGATTCAAGAAGGCCGCGGCGAAGGGCAGGCCGAGCGAGATCGTTTCGAACTCGAAACCGCCGGCGAAGCCGCGCGACGGATCGAAGCGCGACTCGTCGGCGACAATTCCGGCCATCACGGTGCCGCGGTACATATGGACGGGCTGCTTGAAGATGCCGAAGACGGAGCCGGTCGTATGGCGCATGTAGTTGCGACCCACCTGGCCGGAGCTGTTGGCGAGGCCCTGCGGGAATTGCGACGAATGGGAGTTGAGCAGGAGCCGCGCGGTCTCGATGGAGTTGCAGGCGACGCATACCACCCGCGCTTTCTGCAGATTGTGCGTCCCCGCGCGGTCGGCATAGAGCACCCCGGTCACTCTGCCGCGCGCGTCGTGCTGAATCTGCAAGGCCTGCGCCTGGGTGCGCAGATCGAGCCGGCCGGTAGCTTCAGCCTTGGGAATTTCGGTATACAGGGTTGACCACTTCGCGCCGGACTTGCAGCCCTGAAAGCAGAAGCCAAGCTGCCAGCAGGCCGAACGATCATCGCGCGGGCGGCTGTTGATCGCCATCCGCCCCGTATGGACGGTCTTGTAACCGACGCGCGTCGCGCCGTTATACATGACCTTGAAGTTGTTGTTCCCTGGCAAACCGGGAATATCGTTGGTCCGCGTCACTCCCATCTTGTACTCGGCCTTGCTGTAGTAGGGAGCGAGCTCGTCCAGCGTCAGCGGCCAGTCGAGGAGATTGGCGCCGCTGACGCCCGAGTACACCGTTTTGGCTTTGAACTCGTAGTCCTGCAGACGCAGCGAAGCGCCCGCCCAATGGGTCGTGGTGCCGCCGACCGTCTTGCAGGTCCACGCCGGCAGATTGGGAAAATCCTTCGCCACCCGCCAACTGCCCGAGGTCGTGCGCTTGTCGAGCCAGGCAAGCTGGTTGAACGCCGCCCACTCGTCGTTGTGAAAGGTGGCCGGTGACTGTCGCTTGCCGGCTTCGAGCAGCACCACTTTGAGGCCCTTTTGACAAAGCTCGTTGGCGAGCGTGCCGCCGCCCGCCCCGGAACCGATTATCACGACGACCGAATCGTCCTTGAGATCGTACTTTGCCACGTCGCTCCTCAAGCGGGTTTCGGGCTGGCGAATTCTGGAGGATTCGGCAGCCAGCTCAAATCATTGAAGCCATGATGGATATAACCGCCGATCTGGTAGGAGGGGCCGGGATAACCCAGCTTTTTCCATACGTCGTGGTTGTTATAAAGCGCCACCAGCGCCGTACTCTGCACCTTTTGAAAAAAGGGTGTGGTATCGATCTTCTTGAGCGCCGCCACCTGTTGCTCGGCGCTCAGATCGACAAACTTGGTGCTGCCGCCGCTATCGAGGCTCGCGACGCCGTCACGCAACAGCGCCGCCGTCGCCGGGGTTTGCGCCGCCTGCGCGTCGAGTTCATCGACCACCTTCTGATAATCGGCGGTGGCCAGGCGGTCGTGGGGATAGATCTGGCGCGTCATGGCCAAGAGGGTCGCCTGCTGATGCGCATCGAGCGCCGTCGGCGGCGAAGGATCGGCCGCCGTCAGTCCGACGCCGAGACCGGAGGCGGCCGCCGCGGCACCGGTCGCGAGCAGTGCCGTACGCTTCAGGAATTCACGTCGCTTCATAGGGTTCTCATCATTTGCCGAAAGCGCGGATATAGGCCACCAGCGCAGTGATTTCCTTGGGGTTATCTTCAAGGTCCGGATTATCGGGCATCTGCTTGCTCAGACCCACCGCCGCTCCGCCTTCGACGATCGCCTTCGCAATCTGATCGTCGCTGACTGAATGCTGCCAATCCTGGTTATGGAAATTGATTGGCTTGGGCTTGAGAGCCAGCGCTCCCGGTCCGTCCCCGTGACCGTCCTTGCCATGGCAACTGGCGCAGCGCTCCTGATAAAGCGTCGGCGCCGGCTCCGCCGTATCGTCCGAGCTCGCGCCGAAAAGCGACGACATCCCGGGATTGCCGCTCGCCGATTCGGATGGCGGTGGCGTCGGCGCGCCGGTCATCTGGCTGTAAATCCCGCCCCCCGGGCTCTTTCCGCGGCAGCCGTTTGCACCCGGGCATTGCGCAGCAGCCGAAGCGGCGGTGAATCCGCTCAGGGCCACAGCGATCAGTAGCGGCAGCCAGTGACGCTCCCCTGACTTCATCGATCGTACGTAAATCCTCGCAACCTCATGGGATGAGCACGGCGCGTCCCTTGACCTTGCCGTCTTTGAGATCGTGCAGTGCCGTGTTGGCCTGACTCAGCGGGTATTCGCGCGTGGCGAGCCTGACCCGTCCGCGCTCGGCCAGCGCTATCAATTCGACCAGGTCGGGATAGGTGCCGACCAGGTTGCCGACGATCGTCTTCTCCGAAACGATCAGGTCCATCGTCGGAAGCTCGATTTTTCCGCCGTAGCCGACGACGTAGTAGAAACCCGCGTTACGGGTCATCGCGAGCCCATGAGCGATGGCTGACCCTTCACCGACGAAATCAATTACCGCTTCGGCGCCGTTGCCATGGGTCAGATCGAGCACCGCCGCCACTTCGTTGCCGTCGGCGGTGACCAGATGTTCGGCGCCCGATTCGCGAGCGAGCGCCAGAGCGGTCGGCGAGCGATCGACCGCGATGATAGTGGCGGCGCACAGCGCACGCAGCGCCTGGATACCGATATGGCCGAGACCGCCCGCGCCGATCACCACCGCGTACTCGCCCGGCAACAAATGCCGCGAGGCCTTCTTCGCCACGTGATAGGCCGTCAGGCCCGCGTCAGCATGTGGCGCCACGTCCTTGGGCGCGAGGGTTTGCGGAAGCTTGACGAGCGCGCGCTCCGTGGTGGCGAGCAGTTCGGCGTAGCCGCCGTTCGCATCGATTCCCGGAAAGGCGCCGCCGGCGTGCATATCGTTGCCGCGCCGGGCCGCAAGCGTGGCGCCATTGCTCAGCAACGGATGACAGATTACGGCGTCGCCGCGTTTGAGGGCCGTGACACCGCTGCCGACCTCTTCGACCCATCCGGCGTTCTCGTGTCCCAGAATGTAGGGCAGCGTCACGCTAACGCGGTCGCGCCAGAGGCCCTCGATAATGTGCAAATCGGTACGGCAGACACCGGCCCCGCCGATCCGCACGATCACGTCGCTCGGCGCCTTGATCTTCGGCTCGGGGACTTCCGCGACGACGACGAAATCGCTCCGGCCGAGCGTCGTGTCGTAACTATTGAGGACCGCGGCTTTCATCGCCCATCCGCGCGGCTCAAGGCAAATACTGCGGGCGGAACTCGGTCGGCACCAGTACCGACTTGAGCGTCACGATGTCCTGATGACCCTGATCGTCGGTAAAGCGCAGCAAGCCCGCGATTAGCTGCTGCGGATCATGCAGGGGGATAAGGCGCTCCTGCTCGAACACTTCGCTCGTCATCTTGAGCGTCACGTCGCGGGTTTCGCCCGGCGCGATCGCCCCGTCCGGAGTGACGCTCAGTTTGCCGACGTAATCGGCCGGTCCCGCCTTGGCCAGCTCTTCTTCGGGGCCGTCCACGAACGAAGTCATGGCCATCACGTAGCTCTTGAGAGTGATCGGACTCGCGCTCGTGTTGTGAATCCGGGCGTTGATCGTCAGGGTATCGTTGCTCTGGTCGAAGGTCGCGCCGGATGATCGCACCGTCGCCATATGCGTGCTCGGCGTAAGCGAGGTCGGCTCGAAACGATCGGTCTGCTGCGGCAAGCGCACCGGATACTTGCGCGCCATCCCCACCCATCCGATGACCAGGAGCAGGATGGTCAGTCCGGCCAGAACGTCCATCCAGAAGTGATCGCGCGGCGTGATCAAACCGATATCGGGCGCATCGTCGTTGACCGGCAGTTGTGAAGTGACCGCCAGCCGCGTCACGGTCCGTTTCGGCACGGTCCAGTAGATCATCCAGACCAGGCCGATGAGGAAACCGATGAATGACCACCACCAGACGAAGTTGCCGCCGAGGGTCTCGAGGTTAACCTTCCGCCCGTCGAGCAAGGTTACCGGCAGGACGAAGGGCTGGCCGCTCGGCGCGACATCGACCCACAGTCCCGGACCGATAAGCGTACCGGTTCCCTGGATTGCGATACCGGGATGAACGTGCCAATGACCCGGGTCGCGCGCCAGCATCACCATCTTGAAGGCATAGGTGCCGCCCTTCTCGACTTCGACCGATCCGAAGGCCGGTTCGCCGTTGATGGTGCGGTCGGTGAGCGCGAAGACCGGTCCGGGGACGACGGGCGTGATATAGGCCGTCTGCGGCGGATCGAGCGTATAGGGCCAGGTATCGAGGATCGTGAGTTTGCCGGTGATCGTCACCGGCTGGCCGACCGTCACGCTGGTCGGGCCGATATTGACGTCATAGAATGCGACGGTCAGGTCCTTAAGGAACGGTTCGTCGGCGGCTTCGCCGTGCGCGGCCGCCGCGCGCGGCATCATCGGCAGCAGCAGCATCACCGCCACCGCCAGAACAGGCAAGCGTTCTCGTTTCACCTCGGTCCCCTCGTCTCAATCGTCCGCGTGGAAGAGCGCTACCGTGCACCCCGCCGAACCGCTTTGCCGTGCTTCGCACCGTCGGCGCGTTCGCGCGACGGCCATAGCGTGATGACGTAATAACAGGCGAGTCCCAGCGCGACCGAGATACCCAGCGGCGGACCCATCTCATCGGGTCCGGCCATCCCGCCGTGCGCATGGGCGACGCCGGCACTGATCAGCAGCCAGGCGAGCGCGGTCAGGATGGCGCAGCAGAGATTACGCAGTCGCATCGAAAACTCACCTGCCGCTCAGTAGGTCTTGATATATTTGCCGATCGGCCAGACGGCCAGGTAGCGGCCGATAAGCTGCCCGATCCAGTAACCGAGGATCGCCAGCGATCCGCCGAAGACCAGCGAGACATACTGCGTCTCACCGAGGAAACTGCGCAGCGCGCCGCGTTCGATATGCCGCATATACTCCGGCGTCTGCGAACGGATATAGGCGATACCCTGCACGTCCGAAACCGTCAGGATGTGATGCATGAACACCGCCGGCTGCAGGTAGGGCGCGAGCGGAATATAGTTGAAGGCCCAGACCAGCACGGCCCATACCACGCCGCCGACCACTGACGTGACGACGAAGCTCCGCGTCTTCATCAGGATCCAGTCGAGAATGATCGCGGCCGGCACGGTCGAGATCGGCCAGATGAAGTTCAACGGATAGGTTTCCGCGATATGCCATTGGAAGAATCGACCGATCCAACTGGCCAGGAACAAACAGGTGCAGGTGTAGGTGGCGCCGGTTGGAAAACGCCACGCTACCCACTGAATCCACTGCAAGGCGGACGGGATGATAATGGTCGCGAAGGCCGTGACCACCGGCCACCACTGCGGATCCTTCCAGTCAGTCCAGAAGTCCCAGTCGCCGGCGAACAGCAGCTTGGTGATATCCGCCGCGCCGCCAACGATGAAAATCGCCGTGATCCAGAAGACGACATCCCAGGTGCGGTCGATCCACTGGTACTTGGCATTGAGCAATTCCGTGAGCTCGAGCCGCTTCTGCCGCTCCGCCGCGGTCATGCCGGTGGTTGCTGCTGCCGCCATCGCTGCCTCCCCTTCCTCGCTGCGCTCCCCCAGCCTTATCAGGCACCACCCGCCGCCGCGGTCTGCGTATGGATCTCGACGGTCCGCGCTTCCTTCTCGATCGCGAGGAGCCGAATGATGGTTTCACCCCACACCGCGAACATCCCGCTGGCGAGCCATCCGTAGGTCACGAACGGCCAGTGAAATGGCACCGAGAAGAATTCCTCGGACAGCCAGAGGCTATGGCCCCATTCATTGAAGGCCACCTGCACGAACTCGAGCACCGCCGCCGAGATCAACAGGAAGAACGACCACGGGAAGCCCTTTTTCCAGGCGTAAACCGCAGGAATGCGATACTGACCGTAGAGGTAAGCGCCCAGGGCCAGAATGATCGACAGCGGGAAGAAGAAATAGAACATCGGGATGTGGGTCGGAGTGAGCGCCGTATCGCGCACCATCGTCTGATGCCACGCGCCGTCCCAGTTCGGCCAGAAGCTCGCCTCGATATACAGCGAGAGACTGGTCGCGCCGATGATCCCCCACAGCACCGCTATCCGCCGGACCTCCTCGGAGGGCGAAATGGGCTGCCCCTCGAGCGCGCGACCCGTGCGCACCAGCCATCCGTACCAGATACCGGTGAAAGCGCCGAGTGAAATCAACTCGCCCCAGAAGAGCGCGCGATAATGCGTGGTGAAGGCATGCGTGCTCGAATCCAGACCGACGGAGAAGGCGAATCTGTAATCCCAGATCCACAGGAACAGATTGCAGGCGAGCAGTGCCGCGCAACCGATAAACAGCGTCCGCCACCCGTTCCACCAGCCGGTCGGGTTTTCCACTTCATGCATTGCGATACTCCCGGCCATCTCTGACCTCCTTCCGTTCGAGGCCGTCAGGTCGGCTCTCGATCGCGGGCGTGCCCGCGTCCTTACCGATGCGGCTTATGCCTATGCGGGTTATAGCGAATTCTTGCCGATCGTCAACAGTTGAACCGAAACGCCCTTGCGGAGTGGCGCATTGCAGTAAGTCGAGGTCTCCGATAAGCTTGGGAGCGAAGAATATATGTCGAACACGGATGACAACCAAACCAACAGTAAGGTTGTCGTAGGGCGCGAACCGCCGCCACTCCGCCCGTCAGTCAATTCCTGCAAAGTCAACCATTCATAAAGGATCCCGCTTGTCGTTTTCCGCTTTTACCCTTTCTCCCGAAGTACATCGTTCGATTCGCGACCGTGGCCATCATGAGGCAACTCCTATCCAGGCGGGTGCGATTCCACTGATCCAGGCCGGCCACGACGTCGTTGCCACCGCCGAGACCGGCAGCGGCAAAACCGCCGCCTTTCTGATTCCGCTGATTGATCGCCTTCATCTCGAGAAGCAAAGCAAGCTGTCGCTGCTCGTGATCGAGCCCACCCGCGAGCTTGCGGCGCAGGTCGCGCGTGAGTTCCGGCTGCTGGCGCGCCATACGCGGTTGCGCGCGGCGCTGATTGTCGGCGGCGAATCGATGCGCCGGCAGCTTCAGGAGCTGCAGAGCGGCCCGCAGGTACTGATCGCGTGTCCCGGCCGCCTGCTCGACCATCTGGAGCGCGGCACCGTGCGGCTCGACGATGTGAGCGCGGTGGTAATCGATGAAGCCGACCGGCTGCTCGACATGGGCTTCATGCCCCAGGTCCGCAGCATCATGAAGCTTATTCCGGCGGCGCGGCGGCAGACGCTGATGTTTTCCGCCACGATGGATTCTGCGGCCGAGTTGATGGCACGGGAGTTCCTGCGCCATCCGCAGCGCGTCAGTATCGGCGACAAGGCCACTCCGCCGGCGACGATCGTGCAATCGGTCTGTACGGTGCGTCTTGCCGATAAGGGCGAGGTGCTTAAAGCCCTGCTGTCGCGACCCGAGGTCGAGAGCGCCATCGTGTTCACGCGCACCAAGGACCGCGCCGATCGCGTGGCCCGGATGCTCAAGCATCACGGTGTCCGCGTAGTCGCGATCCACGGCGATCTGTCGCAGGGTCGCCGGACTGCGGCCCTTGCCGGCTTTCGTCAGCGACGATATCGCGTGCTGGTGGCCACTGACGTTGCCGCCCGCGGCCTGGATATTCCGGGCGTCTCGCACGTCATCAACTTCGATCTGCCGGACGAGGCGGAGAACTATATCCATCGTATCGGGCGCACGGCGCGCATGGGTCGCGAAGGTCGCGCGATAAGCCTGGTCACCAGCGAAGAGCGGATCGCGCTCGGCCGCATCGAACGCGCCCTCGGCATCACGCTCGAGCGCGAAGTCGTCGAGGGCTTCGAGCAGCCCGAGATAACCTCGCCGAAACCGGTCAAACTGTTCAGTTCCTTCGTCAGTCGTCCGGCTCGCACCCGCCTGCGCTCAAGCTGGGCCTGAGACTTCCCGCTCAAAAAAACCGACCGTCGATACGGCGGCCCGCCTGGATTCGCGGATAACCGTATCGTGCGGCCGGCAATGGCGGACGCTGTCCGCCTGGCGCGGAGCGCCGGGCCTCAGGTCGGCGGACGCTGCGCGAGTTCGATGAAATTCCCGTCCGGATCGCGCACAAAAGCCACCTTCACCACGTTGTTGAAGGTCGCCGGCTCGGCACACACCGCGGCACCGCCGGCGGTCATTTCCTTGAACGCCGCATCGCAGTTGTTCACCTGCAGCGTCACGTAACGGATCCCGAGCGCGGCCATCGCCTTGACCACCTCCGCCAGGCCGCCCAGCGGCGCCGGCTTCTGGCGGCGCGCCAGCGGATGCCGAAAGCAGCCGAAAATCGTCTCGCCGATCTTGTAACGATTATGTCCAATCGCGACGGCTCCGGCGGCCTTCGTATAGAACTCGCCGAAGAGCTCCACGTCGCTGACGCCGAGGCGGACCGCCAACTGCGTCACTTCATCGCGGCCCGGCGGCACCAGTTCGATGGTGTTGCCGTCAGGGTCATTGATCGCTTCGGGCTGCGTGACGCGGTTGGTCGCGATCATCAGGGTCTCGTATCCCCCTGGATGGCGCCGCGGGAGCGGATCGCGCGATTCCATCAGCTTGATGATCGAGCCATTGGCAATGTAGCGATGCTGCTTGAAGCCGCCACCAACGGGCATTATCGACTCGAATTCGAGCCCGAGGTTGTCGCCGTAAAAGGCCTTCATCGCGTCGATATTGTTGGTAAACAGCCCGACATCAACCTGCGGTCGCTTGAGTTCCATCGCGGTGCCTCCCACCTGGCGTTTTGTCTAATCGGGTCGGTAACGGCGGTCAAACGCCAAGGATGCTGAAAAGTGCCGCAGGAAGCTGACGGCCTAGCGCTGCGGCTTGGCGGTCGGCGGCGCTGAGCTGGAGCCCTTGGCGTGCGCGACATCGCCCTCGGTGAAGCGATTGCATCCGCTGGCGCCGGAGACGCGGAGGCGGAACTCCTGCAAGTCCTCTTCGATGCATAGTCCGAGCGTGCGCTCGCCGGCCGTAGCCTTGGGCTCGATTTGAAACCACTTACAGTCCTGGCAAAGTCCCCAGTTGGCCATGGGAAATCCTTTCGACGAATGGATGGATTGGTCGAAAGGAGAGCAGCGCAAGCGCGATGCCATCTGCCGCGCCTTTGACAAAATCGCTTTATGTTAGTTGATTGAAGCAGGGCGGCTGACGGGCCCGCCCGGCGGCCCGGCAGCGGCGGCGGCTCACGGTAAATTGTTCTGCGATCGCTCAGGCCGCCCGACAATGGCCTCGCCGGCTGAGCTTCGGTGCGGGGCGAGGTACCAGCAAAGCTTGCGCATCCGCCCGCCGCGCTGCAAACCGAAGCGCTGCAATCTGACCTTCGAAGGCCGGAGGCGGCTTTTGTTTGACTATGGGCTGGGCTATGAAGATTCCTGACAGTCGGCGTTCTGGCTGAAGCTAAACAAACGCGAGGATCTAATGGATTTCGAGCTATCTCCCAAGGTCAAGGATTATCAGCGGCAAGTCTCCGAGTTCATGGACCGCTACGTCTACCCGATCGAAAAGCAGGTCGAGGAAGAGATGAGCGTGCCGGGCAAGGAGCACACCGAGCCGCAGGTCCTCAAAGAGGTTCGTGCGAAAGCCAAGGCTGCCGGATTATGGAACCTCTTCGCTCCTGACGAATACGGCAAGGGCCTCAAGGTCGCCGAGTATGCCCCGCTGTGCGAAATCATGGGCCGGAGTCCAATCGGCGCGCGGGCCTTCAATTGTATGGCGCCCGACACCGGCAACATGGAAATTCTGATGGACTTCGGCACTCCGGAGCAGAAAAAGCGCTGGCTCGAGCCGTGCCTCAACGGTGAGATGCGCACCTGCTTCTCGATGACCGAACCGGAGACCGCCGGCTCCGATCCGACGCTGCTTGCCACGCGCGCCGTCCGCGAAGGCGACTACTACAATATCAACGGGCACAAATGGTTCACCTCCGGCGCGATTGGCGCCGGCTTCGCCATTGCGATGGTGGTCACGGACCCCAATGCCGAGCCGCATCGGCGCGCCAGCATGCTGATCGTGCCGACCGACACGCCGGGGTTTAATTGCGTCCGTCCGGTGCCGGTGATGGGGCATACGGGGGGCGGCGGCCACTGCGAGATCATCTACAAGGATTGCAAGGTGCCGGTCACCAACCTGCTGGGTAAGGAAGGTGACGGTTTTGCGATCGCGCAGGCGCGTCTCGGCCCCGGTCGAATCCATCACTGCATGCGCAATATCGGCGTGGCCGAGCGCGCGCTCGAACTGATGTGCAAGCGGGCGAACACGCGCTTCACCCACGGCAGCCTGCTCGCCGACAAGGCCAACGTGCAGCAGTGGATCGCCGATTCGCGGATCGAGATTGACGCGACCCGCCTGATGGTCATGCAGGCGGCGTGGAAGATCGATACGGTCGGCAAGCGCGAGGCCCGCCAGGAGATCGCCATGATCAAGGTTCAGGCGGCCAACATGGTGATGAACGTGCTCGACCGGGCGATCCAGTTGCACGGCGCGATGGGCGTCAGCGACGACACCCCGATAGCGCGGTTCTGGCGCGAGAATCGCGCGATGCGCATCGTGGACGGTCCCGACGAAGTTCATCGGATGCAGATTGCGCGCCGCGAATGCCGCAAGTGGCGCTAGCAGCCGGCGCCCGGGTCTTTTCGTCAAGTCAGCAGGCGAGGGGTTGTTGCGATGTCCAACGATCACGATCCGAGCCAACCGCTGCCGGAATTCAGCGACGTCACCGCCGAAGAGCAGCTCGACTGGAACCGCCTTGCCGCCTACCTGCGCGAGCATCGGGTCGAGGGCAGTGAACTGCCGCTCACGGTCAAGCAATTCCGCGGCGGCCATTCGAATCTGACCTACCTGCTGCGCTTCGGCGACCGCATCGAATGGGTCGTGCGCCGCCCGCCGTTCGGACCGTTGCCGGCGGGCGGCCACGACATGGCGCGCGAGTATCGCGTGCTGTCGCGCATCTGGGAGGGCTTTCCGCAAGCGCCGCGCGCCATCCTCTTCAGCGACGATACTTCGATTATCGGTGCGCCGTTCTTCGTGATGGAGCGCAAGTCCGGCTTTACGATTCCCAATCGCCGGCCGCTCGATCCGCGAATCGACACGGCGCCGGCGACTTTCCGCGCGATGTCCGAGGGCTTCATCGACGCCCTTGCCGATCTCCATCGGGTCGATTACCAGGCGCTCGGCCTCGAAGGGCTCGGCCGCCCGGAGGGTTTTCTCAAGCGCCAGATCACCGGATGGATGGATCGCTGGGAAAAGGCCAAAACCGACGAAGTGCCGCTGATGAATCAGCTCGGCGCGTGGTTCCTCGATCATTTGCCGGAGCCGCAAAAGCCCGTCCTGCTGCACAATGACTACTACCTGCACAACGTGATGTTCGCGCCGGAGAACAACGGCAGGGTCGTGGGCGTGTTCGACTGGGAGATGTCGACACTCGGCGATCCGATGGTCGACCTCGGGATCGCCCTCAATTATTGGCGCGATCCCGACGACGCGCCCGATTTGATCGCGCTCAGCGAAGGGCACGCCCACACCACGCAGCCGGGCTTTCTCAAGCGTGACGACCTGGTCGAGCTCTATGCGCGGCGCACCGGGCGTGACGTGACCTGGGCGCCCTATTACCGCGCCTGGGCCCTGTGGAAGACGGCAACGGTCGTCCAGCAGATCTACGTGCGCTTCGTGCGTGGTCAGACGCACGACCCGCGCTTCGGCAGCATGGGCGTGCAGCCGCCGGTGCTCGCCCGCACGGCCGCCGAAATCGTCAGACGTTATGGTTTTCGTCAAGGATAGTAGTCATCGTCAACAGTGCTTTACAGTCCGCCCAGCGCCCGTCAGCGCCGCTTGAAAGACCTTCTGCGCGAGGGGTTTTGTCGTGCGGCGATCTTTGACTAAATTGGGCCGATAACCACAGGGGCGGCCTCAGGCGAGACTGACGCCGCCCGGGAAGGATTGGCTCTTGCACGCGATTACTTACGAATCCCCATCGACCATCGATGAGGCAATCAGATTGATGGCGGCGCATGGCGACAAAGCTCGCGCGCTCTGCGGCGGTACCGACCTGATTATCCAGATGCGCGCCGGCGTGCGTCGTCCCGAGTACGTTGTCGATCTGAAGAATATCGCGGCGCTCCGCCAGATTTCTTTCAGCATGCAGCACGGCCTGCGTTTGGGCGCCGCGGTGCCGGCAATCGAGATTCATGAAAATGCGGACATGCGCCGCTACTATCCGGGGCTGACCGAAGCGGCGCATCTGATAGGCTCGCTGCAGATTCAAAGCCGCGCTTCGGTCGGCGGCAACCTCTGTAACGGCTCGCCGGCCGCCGACACGATTCCGGCGCTGATTGCGGTCGCGGCGAAGGCGCGGGTTATCGGCCCGCAGGGTGAACGGCTGGTTCCGGTTGAGGAGTTCTGCACCGCGCCGGGCCGCACCGTGCTGCAGCCGGACGAGATTCTGATCGAATTTCAGATTCCGACGCCGGCGCCCCATTCGAGCGACGCCTATCAGCGCTTTATTCCGCGCAACGAGATGGATATCGCGGTGGTCGGCGTCGGTGCCGCGATCACACTTGATCCGGCTGACGACCGCTGTGTGGCGGCGCGGATTGCGCTCGGCGCGGTGGGCCCGACGCCGATCTTCGCGCGCGAAGCGGCCGCCGCGCTCGTCGGCAAGCGCCTCGATGAGGCCTCGATTGATAACGCCGCGCGGGCGGCGACCGCGGCCAGTTCGCCCATCGATGATATGCGCGGGACGGCCGAGTTCCGCCGGCACGTCGTCGGTGTGCTGACCCGGCGCGTGGTCAAACTTGCGGCCGAGCGGGCGCGCGTCGCGCAGAGTCGGTAGCCTAATTTCATCCGGGACGGCGAAGGGTAAAATGTCAAAGAAGGTAGTAGTCGAGACCACCATCAACGGCGAAGCGACGGAATTCCTGTGCGAGCCGCGTCAGAGTCTGCTCGAAGTCCTGCGCGACGAACTCGAACTCACCGGCAGCAAGGAAGGATGCCTGACCGGCGACTGCGGCGCCTGCACCGTGATTATCAACGGGCGCCCGACCTGCTCATGCCTGGTGCTGGGCGTCGAGGCCCAGGGCAAGAAAATCGATACCATCGAGGGCCTGGCCCGTCCCGAGGGGCTGCATGTGCTGCAGCGGAAGTTCCTCGAGCACGCCGCCCTGCAGTGCGGGATCTGCACGCCGGGTTTCCTGATGTCGGCCAAGGCTCTGCTCGACCGCAATCCGAGCCCGACCGAAGCCGAGATTCGTTACGCGCTGGCGGGTAATCTCTGTCGATGCACCGGTTATGATAAAATCGTGCGGGCAGTGATCGATGCCGCGAATACTCTATCCGGCGCGCGCGCCGCTTGATGGCGCCCGGTCGATAGCATCCCCAGGGCGCATGTTGGACTAGCTCACAGAGGATCTCCAATGGCAGCAGCAACCGATGAGAGAAACTTCAAGGTTATCGGCACCCGGCCTATCCGCCATGACGGCGTCGACAAGGTAACCGGTCGGGCGCGTTACGGGGCGGACTACGCCTTTCCTGACATGCTGCACGGCAAGATGCTGCGCAGCCCCTATGCTCACGCGCGGATCAAGTCGATCAAAGTCGATAAGGCGCTGGCGCTGCCGGGCGTCAAGGCGGTCGTCACCAGCGCCGACTTCCCGGAACTGCCCGACAAGATGGAGGCGGCCGGTGAAGCTCCGGTCAACCTGGCGCATCTGTCGGAAAATCTGATGGCGCGCGACAAGGTGCTCTACGACGGTCATGCGATCGCCGCGGTCGCCGCGACAAGCCCGCATATCGCCGAGGAGGCGGTCAAGCTTATCGAAGTCGAGTACGAGGTGCTCCCGCCGGCGATGACCGTCGAGGACGCGATGAAGCCGGGCGCGCCGATCATCAATCCGAAACTGCGCAACAAGGAAGAGGGCGACAAGCCGACCAATGTCGCCGCGCATATCCAATTCAAGCGCGGCGCCGTCGAGGCCGGCTTCAAGGAAGCCGACTTTATCGTCGAACGCGAATTCAGGACCGCGATGGTCCATCAGGGCTACCTCGAGCCGCACAACGCGGTCGCGATCTACAATGCCGACGGCAAATCGACCATCTATACTTCGACCCAGGGCAGCTTCGCCGTCCGTGCCCTCGCCTCCGCCGTGGCCGGCGTTCCCGAAACCTCGTTGAAGGTGGTGCCGGCCGAGATTGGTGGCGGCTTCGGCGGCAAACTGACAATCTATCTGGATCCGATAGCCCTGGTGCTTTCCAAGAAGACCGGTCATCCGGTCAAGATGGTGATGAGTCGGGCCGATGTCCTGCGCGCGACCGGACCGACCTCGGGTTCCACGATCCGATGCAAGATGGGATGCACCCGGGACGGCAAGCTCACCGCCGCGGAGATCTGGATGGCTTACGAAGCCGGCGCCTATCCCGGTTCGCCGGTCGGCGCGGGGGCGATGACGATTATCGCGCCGTACAATATCCCCAACATGATTATCGACGCCTACGACGTTGTGGTGAACCGGCCGAAGACCGCCGCCTATCGCGCGCCGGGCGCAACCAACGCGGCGATGGCGTCGGAAACCATCATTGACGAGCTGGCCGAAAAGTGCGGCATCGATCCGATCGAGTTTCGGCTGAAAAACGCCGTCAAGGAAGGCGATCCGCAGACGGCCGGACCGCCCTACAAACGGATCGGCTTCATCGAAACGCTCGAAGCAATCAAGAACAGCCCGCATTACAAGTCGAAGCTCGAGGGTCCGAACCGCGGGCGCGGCGTCGCCAGCGGTTTCTGGTTCAACGTCGGTATGAACTCCTCGGCCGTGGTCAATCTCAACGCCGACGCCACCGCAAGCCTGGTTATCGGCTCGGTCGACGTCGGTGGGACGCGGGCCGCGCAGGCGATGGTTGCCGCGGAAGTACTGGGGATCAAGGCCGAAGACGTTCGCCCCTCGGTCGCCGATACCGATACGATCGGGTACACCGACATGACCGGCGGCAGTCGCACGGCCGTCACCACCGGCGCGGCGGTGTTTATGGCTGCTGAGGACGCGGTGCGTCAGCTCAAGGAGCGCGCCGCCAAACGCTGGGAAGTCAAGCCCGAGGAGGTCGCTTACCAGGACGGCGTGCTGAGCTGCGGCGACAAGCGCATGACGATCAAGGAGATGGCCGCGCAGTTCGCCCGTACTGGCGGACCGATCAGCGGCCGCGCCAGTATCAATCTGCGCAGCGTCGGCCCGTCGTTCGCCACGGTTTGTGTCGACGTCGAGGTCGATACCGATACCGGCAAGGTTAAAATACTGCGCGCGACCTGCGCGCAGGACGTCGGCAAGGCGCTCCATCCGAGCTATGTCGAAGGTCAGATGCAGGGCGGCACGGCCCAGGGAATTGGCTGGGCGCTCAACGAGGAGTACGTCTACGACGATCGCGGCAACCTGAGAAACTTCGGCTTGCTCGATTATCGGATGCCGACTTGCCTCGATCTGCCGCAGATTGAAACGATTATCGTCGAGGTGCCGGCGCCCGGCCATCCGATCGGCTCGCGCGGAGTGGGCGAGGTCAATATCGTTCCGCCGCCGGCGGCCGTCGCCAATGCGATCGCGCGGGCGACCGGGGTGCGGATGACCGAGCTGCCGATGTCTCCGCCGCGCCTGCTCAAGGCTCTACTGAAGAAGCGCGGCAGCGCGGACACGCAGGTCGCTGCCGCAGGCCGATAGTCGTGATGCTGAACTGAGAGGAAGGGCCGGTGCCGCAAGGCCCGGCCCTTTTTACTTATGGCTACCGTGGTTGTGCCGGCGCTGTTGCGCAAACTGACGAACGGAGTTGAACGAGTACCGGTGAGCGGCCGCACTATCGGCCAGGTTATCGATGACCTGGAGCGGCGCTTCCCCGGTTTCCGCGAGCAATTGCTGCAGAATGGCGATCTCAAGCCGTCCGTGGCGGTGTCGATCGATGGGGAAATGGGCACCGGCGGTCTGCTCGATCGCGTGCGCGAGAACAGTGAAATTTTCTTTATTCCTGCAATCGGCGGCGGTACCTGAGTCGCGTCGCGGCACAGTGGAGATACACTATGCATCTGCTCGCTGGACTGTTTGCTGTGTTGGTCGGCATGAGCGGGACGAAACCGCCCGCCCGTCAGATGCCGGTCGCTCAATGCAAGGCCCTGCACTACTATGGCGTGGCGGTGGTCGGCACCCAGGCCTGCTTTTTTGGCGGCAGCAGCGGTACGCCGTTCACCGGCGTCCGCGGCATCTCGAGCGCGATCCCGGTGAGTGGACCGGCCCCGCATCTCGCGGGTGTCCCCTGATTCCCGCCTTCGGGCAGTCGCAATTGCGGCGACGGGCGAGGCGCAGGCCGCGCCGATGCCCGGCAAAATTTCCGCGATCCATCGGAGGTATCGGCAGATGAGCGATCGCAATGAATCGAACGGAGAGTTCCGCGTCGTCGGCACGCGGCCAATCCGGCATGACGGTGAAGACAAGGTAACCGGACGCGCCAAATACGGCGCTGATTACAATCTTCCGGGGATGCTCCACGGCAAGGTGTTGCGCAGCCCGCACGTCCACGCCCTCATCAAATCAATCAATACGGCAAAGGCTCTGCGCCATCCGGGGGTCCACGCGGTTATCACGGGCGCGGACTTCCCTGAAGTTAAAGGCGCGATGGCCCAGGTGGGCGAGCTGGTCGTTAACACGCACTACCTCTCGCTCAACGTGATGGCCCGCGACAAGGTGCTGTACGACGGACATGCCGTCGCGGCGGTTGCGGCGGTCAGCAAGCATGTCGCCGAGGAAGCGCTCGAGCTGATCGAGGTTGAATACGAACCGCTCCCGCCGGTCATGACTGCCGAAGAAGCGATGCGTGACGATGCGCCGGTGCTGCTGCCTGAGCTGCGGCAGATGTTCATGAAGAGTCGGGTCGATCCGGGGGTGCCCGAGGGGCCGGATCGACCGAGTAACATCGCGGGACATATCCAACTGCAGCGCGGCGATCTCGAGGCCGGCTTTGCGGCCGCGGACTTTATCGTGGAGCGCGAATTTCGCACCGCCGCCGTTCATCAGGGCTATATCGAACCGCAGAACGCCCTGGCGGTATGGGATGCGAGCGACCACGTCGTTATCTACTGCTCGACGCAGGGCAGCTTCAACGTCCGCACTTTGACCGCCGCCGTGCTGACCATGCCCGAGGGCCGAATCCGCGTGGTTCCCGCCGAGATCGGCGGCGGCTTCGGCGGCAAGACGACCGTCTATCTCGAGCCACTGGCGGTGCTGCTCGCCAAGAAAACCGGGCGGCCGGTCAAGATGAGCATGACGCGCAACGAAGTCCTGCGCGCTACCGGTCCGACTTCCGGAACCATGTTCCGGGTGAAGATTGGCGCGGATCGAACGGGCAAAATCACCGCTGCGCAGGTGTGGATGGCCTATGAGGCCGGCGCCTTTCCCGGCTCGCCGTTCGCGCCGGGGGCGATGACTACGCTTGGGCCCTACCATATCGAGAATCTGCTGATTGACACCTTCGATGTCGTCGTCAATCGGCCGAAAGTCGCGGCTTACCGCGCCCCGGGCGCTCCAGCTTCAGCCTTTGCCTGCGAATGTGTAATCAACGAGCTCGCGGAGAAGTGCGGTATCGATCCGATCGAGTTCCGCCTGCGCAATGCGGCGCGTCAGGGCAGCCCGCAGCCGGCCGGTCCGCCGTTCAAGAAAATCGGCTTCATTGAAACGCTCGAAGCGATGCGCGAGAGCCGGCACTATCGCTCCGAACTGATCGGCGCGAATCGCGGACGCGGCGTGGCCTCGGGCTTCTGGTTCAATGGCGGCCTGCAATCGTCCGCCGACGTCAATATCCATCTCGACGGTACCGTCAGCGTCGTTACCGGCTCGGTTGATATCGGCGGTTCACGGGCCTCGATGGCGATGATCGCCGCCGAAGTGCTGGGGGTCGATGTCAAGGATGTCCGTCCTTTGGTGGCCGATACGGACGCGATCGGCCACAATGACGTAACCGGCGGCAGCCGCGTGACGCTGGCGACCGGCATGGCGGTTTACCATGCCGCGCACGATGCGTTGCGGCAACTGAAACTTCGCGCCGCACAGCTCTGGGACTGTGATCCGCAGGAAGTTGATTTCGCGCGCGGGGTTTTCACCCGCCGCGGCAAGCAAACGCCGCCGCTCACTATCAAGGATCTCGGCGCGCGGCTGATCAGCACCGGCGGGCCGGTGGTGGGTCGCGCCAGTCTGAATGCCGGCGCCGTCGGCGCCGTCGGCAATGCCTTTGCAACCGCCTGCGTCGATGTCGAGGTTGATCCGGAGACCGGCAAGGTTCAGATACTGCGCGCCTCGATCACCCAGGACGTCGGTCGCGCAATCCATCCGAGCTATGTCGAAGGACAGATGCAGGGTGGTCTCGTGCAGGGAATCGGCTGGGCACTCAACGAGGAATACTTTTACGATCAACGCGGGATTCTGCGGAATACCGGGCTGCTCGACTATCGGATGCCGACCTGTCTCGATCTGCCGATGATCGAGACCACCATCGTCGAGGTGCCGAATCCCGACCATCCCCTCGGTATCCGCGGCGTCGGCGAAGTGAATATCGTTCCGCCGATGGCAGCGATCGCTGAAGCAATCTATCAGGCGGTTGGTGTGCGCGTGACCGAGTTGCCGATAAATCCGCCGCGGCTGCTCAACGCGCTGCGCGCCTCATCGCGGTCGACGGCAAATCAGTTGGCCAGCGCTGCGGCCGACTAACCGTGCGGTTGAGTTTTATACCAGATTTGATCGGTCCAGAGGCGTGTATCGCTTCTGAGCGACATATAAGTTCGGAGGATAAAGAACGATTAGGAATAATAATGAGATTCTTGAGCGGGCTTGACCGACGGCTCTCGATCGATAATCGTCGATTGTCGCGCGATTGGCTATTGCAAGTGGCTAAAGGCCGCGTACAATAAAACCTGCTAGCCGGGGTTTGCCCCCCCTTTTCCCGGTTGGCGGAGGACCGAGCCTTAACGCTTGGTCCTTCCTTTTTTGGGAACTATTGCGGCGTGGAACGGTTAACGATCACGGTCACGATTACCACCACCGCGGCTGCCGCCGCCCCCGCTGCGCGCCTGCGCCTCATTGACGCGAATCGCGCGGCCCTTGACCTCCCGTCCGTCGAGCGCGCTGATGGCCTTCTCGGCTTCCTCGTCGCTCGCCATCTCGACGAAGCCGAAGCCGCGCGAGCGGTTGGTCGCCCGGTCGATAATCACCTGCGCATTCTCTACTTTGCCCACCTCCCCAAACACCTGCGCCAAGTCTTCGTCGGTCACCGCCCAAGCCAAATTCCCTACGTACAGCCTACGGCCCATTGAGTTCTCTCCCGGGGCCCCTGACGTGTGGGTCGACACCTGTTCCGTAAGCTGTTTTCAAGACCGCACGCTCGAAACAAATGAAAACCCTTCGCCGAAAAACCCTTCCCCTTGACTCGTCCTTATAGCATCCCTGACCATCCTAACATAGCCTCGAACATCTTGCGGTCGAAGAGTCTGCAAAACCTGTCGCTGTCGGGATGCGTACGCATTCACTTTTGCAGACGCCGCCAAGGCGCCGCTTCTTATGATAACCGCCGCTGAGAGCAGGAAATCGGGAAAACGATTGAAGATGGGGCGTGACGCGAACTGATCAGTGCGCGCCGTGGGTTTTCAGTCGAGTGACCGGGACCTAATCAGGGCCGTTAACTGAACCGGCGGCATCATTGAAAAATCTCTTTATTGCGCTCCGAAAAAGCAAACTTTCGGTTATCAAGTCGTCCTATCTATCATATACCGAGGTCATATTTTACT
The DNA here is from genome assembly GCA_021325355.1 of Pseudomonadota bacterium. Taxonomy (GTDB): domain Bacteria; phylum Desulfobacterota; class Binatia; order Binatales; family Binataceae; genus JAJPHI01. The sequence continues at coordinate 20,749 of JAJPHI010000034.1, read as the reverse complement.
TCGGAAGCTGACTTGTGGATAAGCCAACTGTAGTGTACTAAGATACCCAATCAGTAAAGCTTTACTTAGGAGAACTACTTGATGCCTCGACAAAAGCTCCGCGGCGTAACCAGCTTCGCGCGGGTTCAGGAGCAGGCCCGCGCACTATACGCAAGTCTACAATCCGAGATTCGCAGCAAGGAAACTGAACTGCGACAACTCAAGGAAGAAGCGGCGGCTCTTCATCGCTTAGGTCTGGGTAGTGCCGCCGTGGGCGGCACCCGTGGCCGCGCACGCGCGGCGCGCGCGGCGGCAGCGCCGAGCGGTCGCGTCGATTGGCGCGCGATGCTTGATCAATTGCCGAAGCAGTTCAAGGCGGCCGACGTGCGCGGAATCGGCGCGGCGAAAAGCAAGCGCCCGTCTGAAATTTTCGCCGCGATCACGCGTTGGATCGATGCCGGTCTGGTCAAGCGCAAGGCGCGCGGCGTCTACGAGCGCGCCTAGGCTTTCATCCGAGTGAACTTCTCGCGCGATACTGATTCGTTCCGCTACTTCCTGCCGTGGCTGTAAAAACCATTGAATGGCGCGACGACAGCGTGCGCATGATCGATCAGCGCCTGCTGCCCCAACGCGAAGTGGTGCGCATTTACAAGGACTACCGCGGCGTCGCCGAGGCGATTCGTTCGATGGTCATTCGCGGAGCCCCGGCTATCGGTGTGGCCGCCGCGATGGGCGTGGCGCTCGGTCTGCGCGGCTACAGCGGCGCGCGGGCCGAGCGCCGTTTCGACCAGGTCGCTCGGGTGCTGCGCGCGACGCGGCCGACCGCCGTCAATCTCGCGTGGGCGCTCGAGCGCATGCAGCGGGTCTTCGCGTCCCATCGCGAGCTTGATGCCGACCGTCTTTTCCGCCGCCTGCGTAATGAGGCACTGGCGATTGCCCGCGAAGACGTCGCGGCAAATCGCGCGATCGGCAGTCACGGCGCGGGTCTCCTCGAATCGCCCGCCACCGTCCTGACGCACTGCAATGCCGGCGCGCTCGCGACCGCGGGATACGGCACTGCGTTGGGAGTGATCCGCGCGGCCCGGGCTCGCGGAAAGAAGGTCAGGGTCGTGGCGGATGAAACCCGTCCGTTTCTTCAGGGCGCCCGTTTGACGGCCTGGGAGATGCGCAAGGAACGGATTCCGGTCACGGTGATTGCCGACAATATGGCGGCGACCGTGCTGCGCGCGGGCGCGATCTCATGCGTGATTGTCGGCGCCGATCGGATTGCGGCAAACGGCGACGTCGCTAACAAAATCGGTACCTACCCGCTCGCCGTTCTGGCGCAGCGACACAACGTGCCGTTTTTTGTCGCGGCGCCTCTATCCACGATTGATTTTGACTGCGCCGACGGTGCGGCGATTCCGATCGAAGAGCGCTCGCCGACTGAGTTGACGCGGTTCTTTGGCAAACCGATTACGCCGGAGGGCGTCGAGATCTTTAACCCGGCCTTCGATGTCACCCCGGCGGAGCTCGTGAGCGCGATAATCACCGAACGCGGCATCGCGCGGCCGCCGTACCGCGACGCTTTGGCTCAGCTCAGAACCGCAGGCGGCGTCGCAACTAATGCGGTCTGAGCTGCGCGCTCAGGCGAGCAGCTCGAGACCACGCGCAAAGAAGCGCGGTCCGCTCAGGGCGATATCTTCCCACATCGGATCGACGCGTTTGCCGCGCCGATGCAGCATCACATTGAAGGCGGTGATTACGCCGAACCGATAACAGGCGAAGGCCCGGAACCAGTCGATTTCCGCCTTGCTCTCCCGCGACTGCGCCTGTTCCCGGTAGATCGCGACGAGTTCGTCCGGCGATTGAATATGCGCCGGAATCAGGTCCTGCTTGACCCAGACTGGGCGATCAGAGAAGAGGCAGATCCAGCCGAGATCGATAAGGACGGCGCCGATCTGCGCCAGCTCCCAATCGATCACTGCCCGCAATTGACCATTTTCATAGATGCAGTTGGTCCAGTTGAGGTCACCGTGGACACAGCCGATCCGCGCGTCGGTGGGGAGGGTGCGGCGGAGGCGCTCGCGCAGACGCGGGGCGTCGGCGACGATCACGGGGTCGAGGGTCGGACGATCGAGCAGGCTGTCGAGCCGCTCCAGCTCATCGGCCAGCGACTGCGGCTCGCCCCACGCCTCGCGACGGCTTGCCCATGGTAGTGCGTGCAGAGTCGCCAGCATCCGCATCGTGGCGCACGCCAGTTGTGGTTGATCGGCGGGAGCAAATTCGCGCTCCCCTAGCGCCAGCTTGTCGCCGCTGACGAAGCTCGCGACGAAGTAGGGCCGCCCGAACCATTCAGGATCGTCGCCGAACCAGCGGATTGGTGGCGCCGGGACGGCGGTCCCGGCCAACGAGCGCATGATACGCGCCTGACGCACGACATCGGCGGGGCCGGCGATTCGTACGCCCGCGGGAGCCAGCCGCAACACCAGTTTTTCGCTGATCGGCGCGCCGTCCGCCTGCCGTTCGAGCGTGAAACTGTAGCTTTGACCGGCGTGGCCGGGCAGCACCGTGATGGCACGGACCGTCGCTGCCCGGTCACCGGTCTGATCGCGCACGAACCGCAGGAGCTGATCGGCGATATCTGCTGGCGCCGTCACGATCCCTCAGAGGGAAGCCCGCTCAGCCCTTCATCTTCAGTTGCGCGGATGCGGGATGCAGACTTGCGGCGGCGCTGGGCCGGGAGTCGATCCGTTTGAACCAGGCGTTGATATTGCTCAAGGCCGGATCAATTTTCTGACCGACGCCGGCACCGAAATCCAATGCGCAATAGAGCACTATATCAGCGATACTGAAGCGGTTCGGGACGATATATTCGCGCCCGTTCATCAGGCCGTCGAGCCATTTGAGCCGCGCCTGCACGATCCGCTTAAGGCCCGGCGCGGCGTCCGGCTCGCACGGCACACGGTCCTTGAAGAGTTGCAGGCCTTCGGCAAAGCGAAAACCATTGTAGAGATTCTCGGTGATGTTCTGCTCGACGCGGCGCACCCACTGACGGGTTTCGGCGCGATCTTCGGCAGTCGATCCGATCAGCGGCGGCGTCGGATGCTTCTCTTCGAGGTATTCCCAAATCACCACGGTCTCGCCGATGCATTTGCCGTTATCCAGCTCGAGGGCCGGCAGTTGGCCGCCCGGGTTGCGATCAGTATAAGGCGGGCGGCGATTCTCGGCCTTCATCAGGTCGATATCCTTCATCGGAATGGTGATGCCCTTTTCGGCGAGAAACATGCGCATCGCGCGTGGATTCGGTCCGAAAGAATTGTAAAGCTGCATCGAGACTCCTCCCTCTTTCTGGTGAATCAGTGGACCAGTTCCGCCGGCCGTGGGCCGAGCGGATGAGGCCGGATAATAGCCGATTCGCTTGGCAAGACCCAATCAGGCCGCCCTGCCTGGGCGAATCGAGGGGCGCGAGTGCCTAGCAGTAAGCGTGCATTTTGCATATCGTTAGTCCGCGATTCGTATGCGTTTTTGCCCTCAGTGCGGTTCCGAGGCGATTGCCAATGCGCGCTTCTGCGTTGGCTGCGGCGCGGCGCTCGTCCCGTCCGAAGCTGCTCGTGCGGACGCTCGGGAGCGGGCCCGGATCGCGACCTCTGAGCGAGGCGGGGCATGGGTTGCACTCGCCCCCTTCGTCGGCATTTTTACGGCGCTGGTGGCTTTCGGAGCAGTCATCGCCTTTGTCATTTTCCGCCAGCTTCCGGTCCGCGACCAGCTTATCGCCGCCGCTTCATCACCGCCGACGGTATCCGATGCGTCTGCACCGCAGACGCCCGCCGATCATCCGAAGGTCCAACTGCCGACGGCCGCCGTCGCCTTTATCGCCGCGACGCAGAAAAAGGCCGAAGCGAATCCGCAGGATATCAAAGCGTGGAATCTGCTGGGCGAGGTCACGCTGCGCGCCGCTGCCTTCGATCCTAGCTATTACGCCACGGCAACCGACGCGTTCTCGCATGTGCTCAAACTCGACCCGGATAACCTCGATGCGCTGCGGGGTGCCGGCAATATCGATTTTGACGAACGCAAGTACGACGCGGCTATCGCCGCCTATGAGCATTATCTGGCGGAGCGTCCTGACGATCCTGACGTGCGCACGGATCTCGGCACGATGCTGCTGTCGAGCGGCGCTACTGACGAGGCTATCCGCCAATACCAGAAAGTCCTCAGCGCGCATCCGGATTTCTTCGAGGCGACCTTCAACCTCGGTATCGCCTACGCTCAGAGCGGCCGTCCGGACGAGGCCAAGAAACTTCTCCAGCGCGCCATCGGACTCGCCCCGAACGATCAGACTCGCGCGCGGGCCAGCGAGATTCTGGCGAGCGTGAGTGGCGCCAGTCAGCCGGTGGTTACCGGCAACTCAACCGAGGTCGCGCCGCCGGCGCCAGCCGCCGCCCCTTCGCCGACCAACTTCCGCCAAGCGGTCGAGCAGGCGATCCGCAACCTGCCGATCGCCGGTCCCAAGGTCGATTCCGTAACCTGGGCCTCGGATGACAATGCGCGTGTGCTGATGGACAACTTTCCGATGGACCAGATGCCACCGTTCGCCGAGGCCAAGCTGATTGCGGATCTCAAGTCCGGCGTGCAGAACGCCAAGGCGAGCTACAAAGTGACCACGCCCATCAGGATTGATCTCTGCGACGCCGCGAGCGGCCATGTGATGCAGTCGGTGACCGAGTAGATCGGTTACGCTGCATGCGGGGAGCTCCGCCGCGATTGCCTATTATCCCGAGAAAATGGCGCCGGTCGCCGGATAGTCCTGAAGGTTGGCGGCTGGTTTCCGGCGGTGTGGCGCCGGTCGCAATCGCCGCCGAGCCCGCACCCCTCGAGAGTTCCGTCGAGCCGCTCGACCGACCACTCCACGTCCTGACGATGGAGGAGTTGGCCTGGGGCGTTATCCTTCTCTGGACCGTCGTCACACGCTTTTTCGGACTCGGACTTAGCACCTTGAGCGCGCGCGCCGCCGCGCGGGCGCTGTTCGCGTATGATCTGGCCAACGGCACGAACGAAGCCGTCGGCGGTCTTCATCCTTACTCGGTCGGTTGGGCTCAGATGGCGCAGGCGGCGGTGTTTGCCGCCGCAGGAGCGGACGATTTCACGGCGCGCGTCATTCAGGTTGTCGCAGGATGCCTTCTGGTCGGCGTCGCGCTGGCGTCGCGTCGGCAAATCGGTCGGGCCGGGGCGCTGGCGCTCGGCCTGATGCTGGCTCTGTCGCCGACGCTCGCGTACCTGACGCGCGCCGGGTCTGATGGAATTGTTGCGGATGGCGCCGCGATGCTCGCCGTGGTCGCGTTCATGCGGCTGCGGCAATTGCCTACTCGCGGGCGGGCCGCGCTGTTGGGCGTGATCGCCGGCCTGATGCTCGGCGCGGGAACGGTGGGCGGCGTCATCGGGCTCGCGCTGCTGCTGAGCGCGGGAATAGCGGGACTAATCGCGGCGCTCACCACAAAACATCCGTATCTGGCCGCGCGCGTCTGGCTCAAGCGCTATGGCGGCTGTGTCGATGCGGCAGTGTTTGCCGGAAGCGCCGTCTGCCTCGCTATCCAGTGGGCCGTCGGCGGTCCCTTCGATCATATCCCGACGCGACTTGCCGCATGGCCGGCGCCGAGTATGGTCAGGCTCGGCCACGCCATCGATGCGCTCGCGCTGCCGGCGGGGTTCTATGAATTCGCGATCGTCGCCGGGGTCGTGGTAGGCCTCGTTGCCGTTGTCTTGACGCCTCGCGGAAGCGGGCGGGGCGGTTTTACACTGTTGTGGACGGTGGTTACTTTTGCACTGTGTCTGTCGCTGCCGCTCGCTGTGGAGGAGAAGGTGCTCGCGCTGATGCCGCCGGCGGCGCTGCTCGGTGGAATCGGGATCGAGTACCTGTATCGCAGTTCCGGCTGGGCGTCGATCAGATGGCCATTGCTGGCGCTCCTGATACTGTCCGCTTACGTCCAACTAATGATCAACTTCATTTATCCGGCACCGAATCCGGCTGAGCCGCCATGGACGCGTCACGCGAATCTCTACTGGAGCGACGGCGCGACCACGCTCGACCTGCCGATGCGCGCGGCACTGCTCGAGCGGCAGATACCGCCGCTCGACGCCACGGTCTTTTGCGCAGGCGAATGGACGTCGGTGCTGCGATGGTATCTGCGCGGTTTCCGACCGGTCCAAAACGCCGATCACGCTCGCCTGCTGGTTCTGACTGGCCAGGACGGCCATCCTTCGCCCGATCGCGTTGACTATGCGGAACGCTGGGAGGCTCAACCGAACAGGCTTACCTGGCATCACGCGCTGCGCTACCTGCTGCGGCTCGAAGCCTGGGGTGCGCTGACGAGCGAGACGGCAACCTTTCAGGTGAGGCCGCCGGTCGTGCCGATGAGCAATCCGGCTACGGTCGTGATACCGCCGCCGCCTGCGCCTTGAGCGATGACGATCCGCGATGCGTTCGCTCGAACAGGCAATTCGCGAGGCCGCGCAATCACTCGGTTTTGTTCTGACCGGCTTCGCCCGAATCGCGCGCCTCGACGATCGCGAGGAGTTCTTCCGACGCTGGCTTGAAGATGGCCGCGCCGGCGAGATGGCGTGGCTTGCGCGGGAGCCCGAGCGGCGTCTGGATCCGCGCCGTTTGGATCCGCGTCTGCGCTCGGTTATCAGTCTGGCATTTCCCTACACGCCGCCGGTCCCTCCGCGCCTTGATTGGCGCACCGAGCTGCGTGGTCGGATCGCGGCGTACGCGCTCGGTCCCGATTATCACGACACGATGCTGCAGATGGCCCGACGCTTGGCCGCCCGGCTGGTCGAGTTGCGGCCGGGCGCGCGGACCCGGATCTACGTGGATACCGGTCCGGTCTTCGAGCGTGAATGGGCCGCGGCGGCGCGTCTCGGATGGTTCGGGCGCAACACGAATCTCATCAATGTCCATCATGGATCGTATTTTTTTCTGGCCGAGATTTTCACCGACGTCGAATTTCCGTCCGCGATCGCCCCGTACCGCGACCATTGCGGAAAATGCCGACGATGTCTCGAGCTGTGCCCTACCGGCGCTTTGGCGGATGGCCTGCTGATCGATTCACGCCGCTGTATCTCCTATCTCACGATTGAGCATCGTGGCTCGATTCCGACCGAGCTTCGTCCCGGTCTCGGCAATTGGATCTTTGGTTGCGATATCTGCCAGGAGGTCTGCCCGTGGAATCGCGATGACGGCGCGGCGCCGGCCAACGCGGAACTGATGCCTTCGCTGCCGGAACTGATGGATCTCGACGAGACGGGCTTTCGCCGGCGCTTTGGAAAGACCGCGATCGCCCGCGCCAGGCGGCGCGGCCTCTTACGCAACGCCGCCGTGGCGCTCGGCAACAGCGGTAATCCCGCGGCGGTTCCGGTGTTGGCGAAGAGCCTGGCGAACGATCCCGAGCCTATCGTGCGGGCGCACGCCGCCTGGGCTCTCGGCCAAATCGCGGACGGCGCGGCGGCGCGGGAGCTCAAGCGCGCCATCGCGCGCGAGCCGGACCCGGAGGTGATGCGGGAGATTCAGCAGGCGCTCGGCTGAAGGCCGCCGCTTTCATTCGCGCGCCTCTGCTCCGCCGACTGCCCACGCAGTTGCGGCTGGAGGGCGCCGCATCGCTAGGTCATCGGCGCGAAGAATGCGCGAATGTCATCCGCCAAAAGCTTCGGCTCCTCCATCGCGGCGAAATGACCACCGCGCGGCATCACCGTCCAGCGCTGGATATTGAACGCTTCCTCGGCCCAGGCACGCGGCGGCTTGAGGATCTCACCCGGAAAGATGGCGGCGGCGGTCGGCGTTTCGATTCTTTTGTTGGGATCGGGCCGCCACGGATGATGCCGCGCCTCGTAATAGAGCCGCGTCGAAGAGTTAATCGTCTGCGTGATCCAGTAGATCATCACGTTGGTTAAGAGCTGATCCTTGGTGAACCGCCGCTCGATATCGCCGTGGCAATCGCTCCAGGTGCGGAACTTCTCGATGATCCACGCCGCCAGTCCGGCCGGCGAATCATTGAGGCCATAGGCCAGCGTCTGCGGCTTGGTGCCCTGAATTTGCTGATACCCGGTCTCCTCCCGCCGGAAGGAATCGAGGTCGGCCAGGAAGACCTTCTCTTCGTTACTCAGATCGCCCTCGCGCCGGGTGCGTCCTCCGACGAACACCAGGTTGACGTGGATACCGTACAGGCTCTCACCATGGACTTCACCCAGACGCGAGGTTATCGCCGAGCCCCAATCTCCGCCCTGCGCGCAATAGCGGCGATAACCCAGGACTTCGGTCATCAGCTTGTGGAAAAGCTCAGCGATCGCCTGGATATTCGTCGCGCGCGTCGTCGGATGGTCGCTGAAACCGTAGCCGGGCAGCGACGGCGCAATCACGTCGAAGGACTGTTCGGCCGGCGCGCCGTGGGCGGCCGGATCCGTGAGCATCGGGATCAGTTCCATGAATTCATAAATCGTCCCCGGCCATCCGTGCGAAAGCAGCAGAGGCTTCGGGTTCGGCCCGCGCCCTTTCTCATGGATGAAATGGACCCCGAGACCGTCGATCGTCGCCTTGAAATGATGGAAGCGGTTGAGCTCGGCCTCGTGGCGGCGCCAGTCATAATGCGACCGCCAGTAGTCGATAAGCTCCTTCATGTAGGCAAGGTTGGTCCCGTACTCCCATCCGCTGTTCGGTATCTCGTCGGGAAAGCGGGTGCGCGCCAGACGCTCGCGCAGGTCCGTGAGGACGGCGTCGGGAACTTCTATCCTGAAAGGTTCGATCGTGCTGGTCATATGGACCTTCCTCCAGCGGTCGCGGGTTGCGCTTAGTGCTTCGCCAATGCCTGTTTGACCAGATCGCTCGCAATCCGGCCGTCGAGACGCGCGCCAAAGCGGTCGCGCAGAGCTTTCATCAGCGGGCCCATCTGCGCGATGCCGGCGCTGAGCTGCTCGGCGATCGCCGCGTTTATTTCGTCGGGACTGAGCGCCGCCGGCAGATAGGCGTCAAGAACGCGGGCCTCGGCTTCGTTCTGTTCGATGAGGTCGTGGCGCTTGCCCTTGCGCGCAAACTCGAGCGCCTCGTCGCGCCGGGCGCGTTCGCGCTTGATGATCTGCAGAATTTCGTCGCTCGTCGCCTCGCGCCGAACGTCCTTCTCGACGCGGCTCACTTCCGCAAGTATGCCGCGAATCGTCATCAGGCGCGGCTTCTCGCCGGCCTTCATCGCCTGCCTGAGGTCATCCTGCAATTGCGCCTTGGTCATCGTTCCAGTCTGCTGCGGGCCGCTGGTTTAAGGAAGCACCCGCCGGCGCACTGGTTCTATCAGGGTCGCGGAATCGGTTGAAGCGGCGCGCTCCGTCGCGCGCGCGACCAATTTGCGTGAATCCGGGTGCCCGCCTATCGCCAACGCGAAGGAGGTTTTGCTACGGATGATCATACCGCCCCGGCCAAGGAGGGACGCTGACATGGCGCTCGCTCAACCAAAAGCCGTCGAAATACCCCCTGAAGATGCCGCTTCGGCGCTCGATTCGATTCTCGGCGCGAACCCTTTTGTCGATCTCGATACGCGCGATATCTTCGCCACGTTCGGCGAGATCGCGAGCGACCTGCTGACGCAGCCGGCGCGGCTGTTCACCGCTGGTGGGCGCCTGCTCACTGAACTCGCTGAGATCGCGATCGGCGCTTCGGCGATCGCGCCCGAGCCGTCGGATCGGCGCTTCGCCGATCCGACCTTTATGGAAAATCCCTTTTATCGCGCGCTGATGCAGGGCTATCTGGCCTGGCGCACGACCATGCACGGCCTGCTCGACGACGGGCGCGATCGCGGCAAAGCCGCGGCGCAGCATCGTTTTGCGATGACGCTTCTGACCGAGGCGCTCGCGCCGACGAACTTTTTTCTCGGCAACCCGGCGGCGCTCAAGCGGGCGTTTGAAACCGCGGGCCAGAGCCTGCTCGCCGGATTGCGCAATTTTCTCGATGATCTCAAGAACAACGGCGGGATGCCCTCGCAGGTCGATAAGCGCCCGTTCAAGGTCGGCGAGACCCTTGCCGTCACCCCCGGTTCGGTGATCTATCGCGGCGAACTCTGCGAAATAATCCAATACGCGCCGAGTACCAAACAGGTTCGCACGCGCCCGCTTCTGCTCGTCCCGCCGGAAATCAACAAGTATTACGTGATGGATCTCGCGCCCAAGCGCAGTCTTATCGAATACGCGGTGGCGCGCGGTTTTCAGTTCTTCACCATAAGCTGGCGCAATCCCGGGCCGGAGTATGCCGCGCGCGGCCTCAACGATTACGTCGCCGCGCTCAAGGAAGCCGTCAACGTGGTCAGCGCCATCACTGGCAGCCGCGACGTCAATCTGCTCGCGGTATGCGCCGGCGGGATCACCTCGACTTTGCTGATGGGTCATCTGGCGGCGCTCGGCGAACGTCGCATCCACGCGGCGACGCTGCTCGTGACGATGCTGGACTCGGGCGAGCCGTCCGCCACCACCATGTTCGCGACCGAGGAAAACGTCCGCTCCGCCTGCGCGCGCTCGCGCGCCCGGGGCGTGCTCGATGCGGCCTCACTGGCGCGGATCTTCGCCTGGCTGCGACCCAACGATCTGGTGTGGAACTACTGGGTGAACAACTACCTGATGGGCAAGGATCCGGCGCCGTTCGATATCCTTTATTGGAATTCCGATTCGACCAATCTGCCCGCCGAGCTGCACGCCGGCTTTCTCGATCTGCTGCTGCGTAATCCGCTGGTCACGCCGAATAGTATCGAAATTCTCGGTACGCCGATCGATCTGAGCGCGGTGGACAGCGATTTGTACGTCCTCGCCGGGCTCACCGATCACATCTGCTCGTGGCGTTCCTGCTATCACGCGGCGCAGTTGTTGGGCGGTCGTGTGGAATTCGTGCTGAACGGCAGCGGCCACGTGCAGAGCCTGGTTTCGCCGCCGGGCAACTTCAAATCGCGATATTTTACCAATCCCCGCCTCGCGCCGACCGCCGACAAATGGCGCGAAGCGGCCCTCGAGCACAAAGGCAGTTGGTGGGAGCATTGGGCCGAATGGCTCGACCATCGCTCGGGCGATTGGCGTGAGGCGCCGCGCGAGCCCGGTAATGAAACGTATCGGCCGCTGATGCCGGCCCCCGGTGCCTACGTGCATCAGCGGCCGTAAACCGCAGGCGCGCCGCCTTTCAGGCGGCGGCGCGCGCTGTACCGATGGTGCGGCGCTTCAGCCGGGTGGCTGGCGGATTGCCGTCCTCCGCCTCGAGGCCCAGCAGCAGTTCCGCGACGCACTTGAGCGTCGCCGAATCCATTGCTGGCGCGACTGCTTGGGGCCGACCCGAGCCGGCATTTGCGCCTGCCCCGCAATGCAGGCGTTGACAGTTCCGAAGCTGCTCTTCCAGCAGATCGAGCTGCGCCTCGATGCGCTCGAGCCGCAGCGCGGTGGGTCGTCGTCGCACGTCGCGATGACGCGCCATCCTCCCGTTTTCCATATTTCCCCCTTTGGTTGTTTCCAGCGAAGATCGACCAAAATTTGTGTCACAAGTTTGCTAACAGTTCGCTGGAACAAACAAAACTACTTGTTAACAGTCGAATGAGCCAGAGGCAATATCAAACGAGCAGGCAACGTGCAGTTACATTAGAGAACATGTTGTAGCGTAAAACCGACTGCCAGAACGATCAACGTGATTCCCGCCAACGACTCCGCTCGCCGCTCCATCCGCGCCCCCAGGAGTTCACCGAAGGTCAGACCGGCGAAGGTCAGCGAAAATGTCGTTATCGAGATTGCGATCAGCAGCGGAATGAAGGGAATCGCGGCGACCGCCACCGCCATCCCGACACCGAACGAGTCGAGGCTTACCGACAACGAGGTCATCAGCAGCCCGGAGCCCTTCGACGGATCGAATGTTGCTGCGCGCTCGGTCTTGAACGACTCGTAGAGCATCCGCGCCCCGATGATCGCCAGCAGACCGAAGCCAAAATAGGCGGCCGCGTCTCCGACCAGCTTTCCCGCATGGGCGCCCAGGGCGTAGCCCAACACCTGCATCGAGATTTCAGCCAGCGCGAAGCTGAGACCGAAGCGCAGGTTGGCGCTCGAGGATAGGCGCGCGACGCCAAGACTTATCGAAATCGCCAGCACATCGAGTCCGACCGCGGCCGCGACGACCAGGATCTTCGCTGAGTCAACCAAGTCGTGATGGATGTCCAAGCATGCCCCCGCGCGAGAGTCCGGCAGAATCGTGCGTGAAGGAATTCAAGCCGACGATGCTTCCGCCGCGGATTCCGCTCGCGATTAAGATTGGCTGAAACCCCGGAGCTTAACGGGCCGCCAGCACTTCGGCGACGTGCCGCACTTCGAGGCCGAGATGGTTGCGATGGCTCAAGCCGCCGAGCTGCATCAGGCATCCGCAATCATTGGCGACCAGGAGTTCGGCGGCGCTTTCACGAATCCGCTCGAGCTTGTCCTGAGCCATCGCCGTGGACAGTGCCGGAAATTTGACCGCGAACATTCCGCCGAATCCACAGCACTCCTCCGGGTTGCGAAAATCGACCAGCTTGAGCCCGTTCACATTCGCTAACAGGACGCGCGTATCGTCGGCGGCGCGCAGCTCGCGCGCCAGATGGCAGGACGGATGATAAGCCACCGTATGATCGAAGCGGGCGCCCAGATATTTCACCTTCATGACGTTGACGATGAACTGGCCGAGCTCGAAGACCCAGGGCTGCAGGGCCGCCGCCTGCTTTAGCGAGGCGGGTTCGTCGGCCAGCAGATCGCGGTAAAAGTTGCGGATCATCGCCGCGCACGAGCCCGACGGGACGACGATCGGCATGCCCGGGAGCGCCGCGCCCAGAAAGTTCCGCGCAAGCCCGAGCGCCTCGGCGCGCAAGCCTTCGTTGAAGGGCGCCTGGCCGCAGCAGAACGCCCGACGCATCGGCCGCACCTTGAGCTTCAGCGCTTCAAGGACTTTGACCGTCGCTTCGATCGCTGCCGGAAAAAATTGTTCCGCAAGACAGGTATTGAAGAGCTGGACCTCGAGCATCGGCAGCTTTCTTCCGCTAACTTTCGACCACCGCGCAAATCAGCCGCTTCGGCCCATGCACGCCGACGACGATCATCTTCTCGATATCGGCGGTACGGCTCGGCCCAGTGATGAAAGCCACGCGATGGCGGGCAAAGCGCTCCGCGCCGATCGCCGCTATCACGTCGGCGAGCGTCGGCAGGATCCGCTGCGGATGGATCGTGATCAAATTGGTCGGCGGCAGCAGGGTGAGCGCGCTCGGACGCGCGGCCGCCGCGATCACGCATAAGGTGCCGGTCGCGGCGATGGCATAGTCCGCTTCGATAATTCCCAGATCGCTCGCGGCGAGCGCTTCGCGGACGGCGGCCCGTTGCTCGTCGCCGCGGATCTTCTCGACGCTCAGGACCTCGGCGCCGAGGCTGCTTAGAGCCGCGGCCAACCCGGGGATGGCGCCGGTAACCGGAGCGCCGATGACGATGCGCCTGATGCCGTCGCTGCGCACCAGCGCCGTCACGCCGTCATTCAGCCCGGCGCGCGAGATCCAGCCCCAGCAGACCCCGCCGACGGCTTCGACTTCACGGGTGAACTGTGCGACGAGCGCGTGCGTCGAGGGTGCGGCAACCTGCGCAGTCGGCGCGGTGTGATCATGGTTCGCCGCCGACGGCGCGGTTCGCTCCAACGCCATGCGCACGTCGGCGATAATCTTGTGCAAAGCGCTCATTGCTCAGGGATGCCGCGAATCTTATCGTCTCGAGCGGGGCGCACGGAAGTCACGCGTGCGGGTCCAGTGGCGAAACGCCCCCGGCATCCGCCGGATATAGCCGTCGCGCTCGAGCGGCCACGCGAGCAGTGCCATGGCGCGATTCAGCAACCGCATCCGGCGCGGATGACGCGCCATCCGCGCGAACCGGGTCAGCGCGCGCCGCGTGCGGGAGATTGACCGCGGGAAGCGAATCGATGCCCCGTGGTTGCCGCCGCTCTCCAGCCATCGCTGATGCAACAGGATCCGCGGGATGTCGATTTTTACCGGACAGATCTCGCGACAGGCGCCGCACAGCGTCGAAGCAAACGGCAGATAGGCGGCGCGCGTGCCGAACAGAACCGGACTCACGATCGAGCCGATTGGTCCCTGGTACGGCACGCCGTACGCATGTCCGCCGATCCGCCGATAGACCGGACAGACGTTGAGGCACGCACCGCATCGCAGACAATAGAGCGCCTCGCGCAGCACCGGATCCGCCAGCATCCGTGTGCGGCCATTATCAAGGATCACCACGTGAACCTGCTCCGGGCCGTCGATTTCATCCGCGCCGCGTGGTCCGTGAATGAAATTCGTATAGCAGGTGAGCTTCTGACCGGTCGCCGTGCGCGCCAGAATCTCGAGAAAATGACTCAGGTCGGCAAGTCGCGGGATGACCTTTTCCATCCCCATCAGGACCACCAGTGTCTGCGGCCAGGTGCTGGAATAGCGGCCGTTGCCTTCGTTCTCGACCAGTACCAGCGTGCCGGTCTCAGCGATAGCGAAATTGGCGCCGGTCACGCCCATCTCGGCATTGAGAAAAATCGAACGCAGGCGTTCGCGCGCCGCCGCCGTCAACCGCTCGGGCTCGGGCGTGTAGGCGATTCCCAGGTTCTCCGCGAACAGCCGGCCGATATCCTCGCGCGACAGATGGATGGCGGGCGTGATGATGTGCGAGGGGCTCTCGCGCCGCAACTGCACGATATACTCACCGAGGTCGGTCTCGACCGGTTGGATACCCGCGGCCGTCAGCGCCGGGTTGAGCTCGATTTCCTCGGTCGTCATCGATTTTCCCTTGACGACCGTCCTGACGCCGCGCCGGCGGGCGAGTCCGACGATATACTCGCGCGCTTCGGCCGCGTCCGCGGCGACGGTTACCTTGCAGCCATTGGCCTTCAGACGATCGATCAGCGCGGTCAACAGTTCATCGAGTCGGCCAATAGATTCTTCCTTGATGCGCCGCGCGGTCTCCCGCTCCTCGTCGAAGCGGGGGAACTCGGCGCGCGTCTCGGCCACATGATTAAGATGGCGCCCGGTCGCGTTTTCGAGCTTGCGTCGGAGTTCGAGGTCGGCAACGGCCCGCTCCGCGACCGTTAGAAATTCGCTGCTCCCTGCCATTCCGGAAACGCCGAACTGACCCCGCTGCGACTTGAACCTCAGTTAAGACGGGCCACCTGACGCATCAGGCGCACCACGCCCTCGCGCGCGGCTTCGGCGCCGGCATGATCGGGCGCGAGCTGTAAAAATCGCCGATACTCGTCGAGTGCGGCGCTGAAGCATTCGAGGCGTTCGTAGAGCGCGCCCCGCTCCAGCACCTCGCCGAGGGCGCGCGGATCGAGCAGCAGAATCCGATCGACCGCGCTCAGCGCGCGATGCCAATCGGACGCTGCAGCATAGAGATTCTTCAGGTTGCGCAGCATCCGGCTGAGGATATCACGCGCCCCGGCCGCCTTAAGCATCGCCGGGTTGAGGTCTACCGGCTGGCCATAGATTTGCGCCACGCGCGCCCGGATCTCGTCGAGACTCAGGATCGCGCCGCCGTTAAACGGGTCGATGACGATCTCGCCGCGTTCGTCCACCGCCTTGACCAGGAAGTGCGCCGGGAAGGAGACGCCGAAGAGATTAAGCCCGAGTTGCCGCCCGACCTCGATATAAAGCACCGACAGCGTGATCGGAATCCCGAGCTTGCGCTCGAGCACCTCGTTGAGGAACGAGTTGCGCGGATCGCCGAACTGGTCACGGTTGCCGTCGAAGCCCTTCTGCGTGAAGAGAAAATCGGACAAGCCCTGAATGCGCGTGACGGTATCCGTGGCGCCGCCGACCACTGCGGCAGCCTCGCGCGCCAGTTGATCAATCCGTCCCAGATACTGATCGATATCGAGGCCCGGATATTCCTCTTTGGCAATCAGCAGAGCGCCCCGCGCGAGCGGAATCGGATCTCGCGCGGCCAGCCGGGCAAATTCGTCGCGAGTATCGCTCATGTGATCGCACCTTTACCGTTTCCGCACCATGCTAGCGCATGCGCCGCCTTTCGCGATAGCGGAAGCGCGCGAGCCGGTCAAATGATCAAGCGCAAAAAGCCAGCTTGCCGAGGTGGCCCCGAAGTAGGAAGCTTAATTGCACGAAGCTGTTCGCGGCGCCGAGACTGCCGCGCGCAGGTCGATTTGTGGAAGCGGCAAGCCGGATGAACAGGGCCGATCGAACCATGAAGATCGTCGCGAGATGGAACTGGCTGAGCAGCGTCGCGATCGCGGCAACGGCGGCGGTGGCGGTGCTGGTCCTCCCGGCGACCGGATGGGCGCAGCAGGGTTCGTTCAATCCACCCAATCCGGCGCCGACCTTTTCCATTCCCGCCGGTCAGACCCGCGGCGGCACCACGCTGGAATTGCCGAGCACCCATCAACAGCCGTTCTCGACCAACAACAACCCGACTCTCGGCGCGCCGCAGAGCGGACCGGAACTGTCGATCGCGCCGAGGGCGCTGCGCGGACAGATGGGCTACGAGCAGGTCACCGTGACGGTGACGAATCAACGCGGCGGCTACGTCAATGACCTGCAGCGGGGTGATTTCCAGCTCTTCGTCGACGGCAACCAGCGGCCGATCCAGTTCTTCCGCCACGATAATAATACGCCGGTTTCGATCGGTATCCTGGTCGATACTTCGGGCAGTATGGACGTCAAACTGCCGCAGGCGCGGGCCGCGATCGCGCAATTTATCGATGATCTGAACCCGCTCGATGATGTGTTTTTGTTCGCCTTCAATAATCGTCCCTACCTGCTGCAGCCATTCACCACCAACCACATGCTGGTGAAGGCGCGACTCGAGATCCTTCAGGCCGCCGGGCAGACGGCGCTGTTCGATACGATTATCGACGGACTGATGGAGGTTCGGCACGGTCGCTGGGACAAAAAAGCGCTGCTCGTGCTGACCGACGGGATGGATAACGAAAGCAGCTCGGATGTCGGCACGGTGGTGGCCTATGCGCGCCGGATGGGCGTGCTGATCTACACGATCGGTATCGGCAACCCCAACGCGACCCCCGTGACGGGCGGCCTCTTCGGAGGGTTTCTTCCCAGTCTCCCGAGCGAAGACGAGGTTGACGCCAAAACCCTGCAGGCGCTCTCCTCGGAAACCGGCGCCAAGTTCTTCCTGTTGCGCGAGGTTGGCGACGGCGCGGCCCTCCGCGAGGCGTGCGCGCAGATGGCCAACGAGCTGCAGGAACAGTACACGATCGGCTTCGTCGCGCCCGACGCCGGAGGCGGCGGTTACCGCAGCTTGCGCGTCGACGTGCCGTCGCATCCTGACGTTCACGTGCGTGTGCGCAAGGGCGTGACGGTGGCGCCGGAGACCGCCTCGGCCGACGCCGGCGGTCCGTAGGCTGTGGGCCGCCAGTCCTTAACGAACGCTTCGGCTTTTCGTCAGCGATCGTGGCTAAACGGTTGGCTGAAGACCTCGGCTGTCGTAAGATGGCAGCCCCGTGGGGCAGTAGCTCAGCTGGGAGAGCACCACGTTCGCAACGTGGGGGTCGAGGGTTCAAATCCCTTCTGCTCCACCAAAATTCCCTTGTAAATCAAAGGATTTCTTCGACAGGTCGCTCCTCGGAGGGGCAACGGAGGGGCAAACTGTACCGAACGGGAGCCGTCGGCGTTTGCCTGCACCGCGTCTTCCGCGGTCAGCCCGTATAGTGTCTCGTTCGCGGGCAGAAGGCCTGCGAGCCGGCGAAGACGGCTAAGTGCCTGCTCCAGGTTCTGCCCTTCCCGCTGCCGCGCAAATTGCTTTCGATGCTTGCCTTGAAGGGTTTTCAGGACCCGGTCCTGTAGCTCTGTAACATCAGGTAGGCCACATGCCCGTGCAACCCCGGCACCGAGAAAGGTGCAAACGTGGCGCGATGTGGATGCGAGTTTGGCGCCCAGGTCCGTTACGAATCTTATTGGGTCGTGATCAGCCACCCAGACAGCATCCATCGTTAATTGGCGAGGATATCAGCGATGATCTGCGAGCTGCCATTTCGCTTTTCCACTCTCACACGTGCAGGAAGCCGGGCACTTAGTTCTTCGAGGTGCGTGATAATTCCGACGGTTCGACCGTTCTTCGGCAGGCGTTCAATCGCAGATGCAGCATCATCAAGAGTCTCTCGATCGAGCGTACCGAAACCCTCGTCTATGAAAAGGCTGTCAAGAGGAACCGCGCCAGAGGCGCGTTGAACCTGTTCGCTCAGTTCCAGCGCGAGCGCGAGCGAGGCAAGGAAGGTTTCACCGCCACTCAGAGTGTCAGCCGTCCTTCGCTGACGCGCGTTATCGTGGTCGACGACATAGAAAGTGCCATCCCGCCATTCGAGCCGATAAACCTCGGTCAGGTTCCAGAGCCGCTCCGAAGCCCCGTGCACAAGATCACGAAATACTTCGTCGAGCAGGAATGCCTGGAAGCGTTCGCTGCGCAGGTCGTCTGCGAGCCGTGTATAAAGGGAATGAACTGCACGTTGTTCCCTGAGTTTACGAGCAAGCTCGATCGCCCGCTTTACCTGCTCTTCGAGATGTCGAACATCTTGGCCGCAACGGGCATGTTCAGAGAGCGCCTCCCCATGTGCCCTCTTGTGATTCGAGAAGACAGCCTGCGCCTTCTGCAGGGCGTCCTCAGAAACTCGGTCGTCTCCGAGCTCGTCGAGGAGTTCTTTTTCGCGCTTCGCCGCAGCGTCTCGATTCCGCGTCCAACCACGGACTTCCGCATCGAGACGCTCGATGTCAGCTTTCTGTAGTGCTGCCTTCTTGAGCGCGGCCTCATCTTGGAAGCCGGCCTCGACGGCGGCCTCCCGAGCCTTCTTTTGCGCCTCGTCGGCATCCTTGACCGCCTGGCGAGCCACCTTGTCGGTTTCGTCTGCTCTGGTTTCCGCCGCGGAAAGCCGTTTTTCAGCCTCACCATGTTCGCGTCGGGCCTTGATAAGGGCGTCTTCCAAATCTGTGCAGACCCCGACCAACCGCTCGCGTTCTGCCTTCGGGTCAGGTGCCTGCGTCACTTTCCCTATCTCCGACGTGATGCGGTCGACATCGTCTTGTAGCCCCCTGATTTCACTTTCGGCCTGGGTAAGAAGCGCTGTCTCCTTTTCGACTTCGCGCGTTGCCTTCTCTATATTGTTACGTGTCTCGTCATACGCTTTTTGTGCATCAGCCAGCGCACCGGAAGCGTCCTGGTGCCGGCGCCGGAGCTCAGCAACGCGCGCAACGCCGCTGAGGGTCCTTCTTTCGATGGTGCCGCCTTCTTCGTCACCGACCAGCGTTCCGACTTTTGCATCAAGCTCGCCCTCGGCGCTGTCAACTTTTGCGCGCGCCTTTTCCAGGTCTTTCGCCGCTTTTTCAGCGGCACGGCGAATCTCGTTTGCCGAGGCCTTAGCCGTTGCTTCGGCGGCCCTCGCTTCCTCCACTGCTTTGCGTACGGCGGCCTCGTCGTTGCGGGCCTTGTCCAGCTTTCGTTCGACCGCGTCTAGATGCGGCGCGGGCACGGTGGCTGGACGCTTGGTGACCGGCTGATCGCACACGGGGCATGGCTCGCCTAGACGGACCTGGCGGCGCAGAATCGCAGCCGCGTGCTGTTGGTGCGCCGCGTCTCGCGCAGCCTGGGCTTGTGTTAAACCCTCTGTCGCGGTCTTCAATCGTTCGTTAGCTTTCTCCAAGGCCGTTGCGCTGCGAGCGAAATTCTCCTGCTCGCGTTTGCCCCGCTCTGAGGCGCTTTCAGCTTCTGCCGCCTTCTGCGCCATGGTCTCGCGGAGCGAAGTGAGGACGGTCGCGGCGTTCCGAACAGCATCAAGGGCATGATCGAGCTCGGGGTTGTAGCCGATCGATTCCAAATCTTTCTTGATCTTCGTCAACAGGGATTGCCGGCGCTCCAACTCCGCGGCGCCGTTCTTCTGCTGCTTTTTTGCGGCTTCGAGCTCCGCTTTCAGGCCACTAACCTTGCCCCCAGCCTGCATCAAACGCGTCTGAAGCGAGTCTCGTGTTTTTATCTGACCCAGAACTTGGTCCAGAGCGCTTACCTGCTTGCGCAACTCTGAGATCTTTTCCGCTTAACGAGTTGCGCGGTCCAGCGTTGATTTCAGTTTCTGGATGGCCGCGCGTTCGGCATCGCGTTCCGCTTTTGCGCGTTTGGCGTCCTCCTGAGTCTTCTCCACTCGCTGTAACGCGCGCGACGTGGCTTCGACCAAAGGTATAATGGGCGCCGCTCGTCGAGCGGCATCTGCTTTATTCTCGGACGCCTTTATCGAGGGTTCTTTTTTGATGAGCTGTGCCAGTAACATGCGCTTCTCTTCGAGTTCGCGCGTCTGGTCACGCCGCCGCCTGAGGATGTTCAGTTGATCCTCTAGGCGCTTAAGTTCCTCGGCAAGCCTCTTGATCTGATCAGCGAGTTCCCGTTCCTGCTGTCTACGCGATTCGAGCGCTTCGCCTGTCGCACCGGCGTAGTCCTTGGTAAGTCGGTCTTCGAGCTGGCCAACGAGCGTCTTGAGATCGTCGCGTTTGCGCGCGGCGAGGTCGCGCATCCGTTCATAAACCTGTAAGCGCAAGAGGTCTCGCAGGATTTTGCGCTGCTCACCCGGGGCGCTCCTCAAAAAATTGGCAAATTCCCCCTGCGGCAATACGACTGCCTGCGTGAATGCCTCGTACGCAAGACCGACCAACTGCTTTATCTTGTCGTCAGTTTCGCGCACGCCGCTACAAACCGGCAGCTCGCCACCTGCACCGATTTCGTC
>JAJPHI010000017.1 GCA_021325355.1 Pseudomonadota bacterium | reverse complement strand
TGCCCCATACACCAATGCCCGCTCCGCCCCCAGCCGCGTCACCGTCGCACTCCCCGTCACCGCACTCACCTGCCCCGCCGCTCCCCCTCCCTGCGCCCAACTCACCCGCGCCAGGAGCAAGCTTAAGCTTAAGAAAACGGCAAAGAGGGGTACTTTATTGCCACGAATATGTTCTTCGAGGAACAAGCTACTCCTAAAGCCCGGTTATGCGTCATAACTGATAACCTAAGGCCATTCTCTCTAGTTTTTGCCGTTAAAGCCAGCCTGAAGAGACTTAGAAAATGCGCTCAAGACCTGCTTCGAGAAGCCGCAGGTCACTTGCTGTTATTACGGAAGCGATTCTCCCATAGATGCCAATCACACTGTCTCCGGTATTCCAGCGTTCGGTTTCCTCCGGGTTAAGCCAAAGCGTCCTATAACACCGCCGACTCAGCTCGCCGAACAGATCGACCCGCGGCGCTTTGCGGTTGTTGCGCCCATCGCCGATGATCAGCAGGACGGTCCCGCGCGTAAGGAGATGAGCATACGTACCCAAAAGCTCCGCACACACCTGCCCAAAGTCTGAGCGGGCATAGAAATCGAGTTGTGGCGTCAGAACAAGATGGCCTTGCTCAAATTCGGCGAGGGCAAGGCGATCGATATACGCAAACGCGGACACGCGCCTGAAGCACTCACGGGCGCCCGCGATCAATTCCAGCGTCAGCGTCGACGCATAGTGTACGGAACCGGAAATATCGGCGAGCATCAACAAATCAACGTGCCGCGGACGGCGACTGCGGAAGCGCCGCTCGACCATCACGCCGCCGTGCTGCACTGCCGCGTGCAGGGTCCGTCGAAAGTCGAGCCGTCCGCGTCGCGCCCTTCGGCTGCGCCGCCCCAATCGCTGTCGCAGGCGCCGCTGTAGCACCGCCAGAATCTCGCGCGCCTGCTCGTATTCAAGCTGCGTGTAGCGGGCGAATGGCGTGGTCTCGATCGTTTCACGCCCGTGGACTCCCGAACGGCGCCTCGCGCGCGGGGAGCGATCTTCGCCAGCGGTATCCGCGTAGTCGCTTCGAGCACCGGGGCGCGTAGCCGTCGCGGCCGCGAATCCTTGCTCCGCGGCGAGCGACTCCCCCTCCCTGGATGTCGCGCCTTTCAGGCGCTTGTCGCCGGGGCGCTCCGGTATCGCCTCGGTCGCGCCCGTCGGCGCCGCGGGACGCCGCACCGCCGACCTTGCGGTCGGCAGCGCCTCGCCGCTTCCGCTGCCGCCGCCTATCCCGACGAGCCCGTCGCGACGCCCGCGGCTGTCGGGCTGTTGCGCTTCGAGGGCCGCGCCGAAATAGCTGCTGAACAGGTCGTCAAAGATCTGGTCATGGTCGCGATGCTTGACCAGCGCCGCGCGCAGACCCTCCTGTACCCGTCCGCGCGAGAGACCGACGACGGCGACCGCGCGCATCGCGTCGAGCGATTCCGCGACCGAGACGCGCACGCCTTCGTCCCGCAGCGCGCCGATGAAGTCCAGCAGAATCGCCGTCAGCGACTGCGTCATCGCGGACTCCGGCGGCCTAGGGGCGCCCGATGAGTGAAAGTAGTTTGTCCTCGACGCGCGTGCGATCGGCTTCGTGCTTGACGAGCAGCCCCAGCGTGGCGCGCACCCCCGGCGCATCGAGCTCCCGCACGCCGAGACGCAGCAATGCGCGCGCCCAGTCGAGCGCCTCGGCAATGGACGGCGCCTTTTTCAAATCGAGTTTGCGCACGGCGTTGACGAGACGCGCGATCGCGGCGGCCATCCGCTCCGGCAGCTCCGGCACCTTCAGCGCGATTATCTGCCGTTCCTGCTCGATTCCCGGATAATCGATATACAGATGCAAACAGCGGCGACGCAGCGCCTCCGACAGTTCGCGCGCGCGATTGGAAGTCAGAATCACCGCTGGACTGGAAGCGGCCTTCAGGGTGCCGAGTTCCGGCACGCTCACCTGGAAGTCCGAGAGCGCCTCGAGCAGAAACGCTTCGAATTCCTCGTCGGCCTTGTCGATCTCGTCAATCAGCAGCACCACCCGATGCGGTGCGAGAATCGCACGCAGCAGCGGGCGCTCCAACAGATAGTCGCGCGAGAATACGTGCTCCGAAATTTCCTCCCAGCGGAGCCCCTGATGCTGATCGGCCTGCAGGCGCAGAAGCTGTTTCTGATAGTTCCATTCGTACAGCGCCCGCGCCTCATCAAGTCCTTCGTAACACTGGAGGCGCACCAACTCCGTCCCGAGCATCGCCGCCACGACCTTGGCGATTTCGGTCTTGCCGGCCCCCGCCGGACCCTCGATCAGCAAAGGCTTGTCGAGCGCGAGAGCGAGATAGATCGCCGTGGCCACACGTTGATTCGTGACATAGTGCGACCTGCGCAAGCCCTCGCTGACCAATTCCTGGGTTATCTCCATGGCGCGCCGCCGCCTCATTCTAGCAGCCGCGCCGCGTTGCGGCTTCCCGGCCGCTTAGGCGAACTTCGCGGCAAGTCGGTTTGCTCTTGCGTTTGCCTGAGCGCCGTCTATCCTTTCCGTGGTTACCTATTTCCAGCTCTCCGCGAGGTGCGCATCGATGAAAGCGATGGTGATGGAAGAAGTCGGCAAGCCGATGGTGGTCAAGGACTGGCCGCAACCCGAGTGTCCCGCCGACGGCGCGATTGTCCGGGTCGAAGCCAGCGGTATCTGCCGCTCCGATTGGCATCTGTGGCAGGGCGACTGGGGCTGGATTGGTTTCCGGCCGCGGCTACCGACCATCCTGGGACACGAGTTCGCCGGGGTGATCGAAGAGGTCGGCAAGGACGTCAAGACCGTCAAGCCCGGCGCGCGCGTGGTGGTCCCGTTGGCCCAGGGATGCGGCACCTGCGGCGATTGTCGTACCGGACATTCCAATCAGTGCATGAGCCAGGGCATGACCGGCTACGCACAGTACGGCGTGCTGCATCATGCTGACTTCAACTTCGCGCCGCTGCCCGAAAAAATCGATTTTGTTGAAGCGTCCTCGATGGGATGCCGCTACGTGACGGCGTTTCACGCTATCCTCGACCAGGGCCAGGTGCGGTCGGACGAGTCGGTGGTGGTCTATGGATGCGGCGGTGTCGGCCTGTCCGCAGTGCAGATTGCGACCGCGCTCGGCGCGCGCGTGATCGCCGTCGACCTGGACGATCGCAAGCTCGAACTTGCCAAAAAGGTCGGGGCGTCGGACGTCGTTAACGGCAAGAAGACCGACCCGGTAAAGGCGGTCCTCGACCTGACGCGCGGCGGTGCCGACGTCAGCGTCGACGCCCTCGGCATCGCGGCCACCTGCCGCAACTCCATCCTGAGTCTGCGCAAACGCGGCCGGCACATCCAGATTGGCCTCACGACGCAGGGTGAAAAGGGCGAGGTCGCACTGCCGATCGATCAGGTGGTGTTCAAGGAGTTGCAGATCGTCGGCTCGCTCGCGATCCAGTCCTTCCGCTATCCCGCCCTGCTCGACATGGTCGAGCGCGGACGCCTTGCGCCGCGTGAACTGATCACCGAAACCATCCCGCTCGAAAAGGCCTTCAACGTTATTCAGCAGATGTCCTCGTTCGAGAACGTCGGCATCAGCGTGATCAATCAGTTCTAGTCCGCGCTCGCGCTTTCTCCTGCGCCGCATCGAGGTCGCCGGCCCGTCTCGCCACTGAGAGCGGGCCGGCGCTTCGATATCCGGTCGAGGAGCCGGCGCAGACGCCGGAACTGCATCGCATACACGTGCGGCGGACAGGCGCCGCGATTGACATACGCCGGATGGTACATCGGATAGATCAGGCGGCCGCCGACGCTTAGCGGCGTGGGCTTCAGCGGATCGAAATTCGCCCCGGCGCCCGCAAGTTCGCGCCACGCCACCCGGCCGAGACAGACGATTACCGACGGCGCGACCATCGCTAGTTCGGCCGCCAGATGGGAGCGGCAATGCTCGATCTCCGCGCGCGTCGGATCGCGATTGCGCCCGCGCTCATCGCGGGGATTGCAGCGCACCAGGTTGGTGATGAAGAAACTGCTGATGCCCGCCTGCGCGATCATGCTCCGCAAGAGATTGCCCGAGCGATCACCGCTGAAAGGGACGCCCGTGCGGTCGCCGCCCAGGCGCCCCGGCGCGAGACCCACGAACACCACCGCGGCCGGAATCGAGCCGGCCCCCGGTACTACGCGCGAGCGGCTCGCCACCAGCGCCGGGCAGCGCCGACAGCCGAGCATCGCCTGCCGCCAATCACTCGGCGCGTTCGCCGCCCTGACCGCCGCGGCCTTCATCAGGTTTCCGTGTGCCGAGCAGTCTTCTGACGAGCGCGCGCCGCGTCGGCCCGCTCGGCATCTCCCTGAGCCTGCGCCACAGGCAGCGCCGACAGAGCGGCGCGAAGTCGTAGCGGGGCTTGTCCGGCCACGCCACACAATAAATGCCCTCCTCGCGACGGCATTCCGCGCACGGATCGATCAGGCGCGCGTCGGCGATCGGGTTATCGGATTCAATCAGCACCATCTTTGATTCAGCGCGGTTGGCGCCTTGCCTTCGCGGGATACGCGCTCATGGATCGGCGCTCAGTCCCATACCAGGCCGCCATCGACATTGAACGACTGCCCGGTAATATTGTCCGCCTCCGCCGACGCGAGGAAACAGGCCATGTTGGCGATATCATCCGGCGAGTTCGAGCGGCCGAGCGGGATCGACGCGTCCATGCGCCGCTCGAGCTCCTCCGCCGTGACGCCGCGTTTGGCGATAAGTTCCTGCTGGATGGTCTCGTAGAGATGGGTGCGCGTCGCTCCCGGGCAGATCGCGTTCACGTTGATATTGTGACGCGCCAGTTGCGCCGCAGCGATCCGCGTCATGGCGATCACCGCGCCTTTCGTCCCGGCATAGGCGATATTCGAAGTTCCGCGAAACCCCTTGCCGGCGATCGACGCGATGTTGATAATCTTGCCGGCCTTCTGCTTGACCATCTCGCGCGCCGCTCGCTGCATGCAGAAAAACAGTCCGCGCGCGTTGATCGAGTACATCCAGTCCCAGTCGGCTTCGGTCACGTCGAAGAAGCCGAGGCTGCGCGTCACGCCGGCATTGTTGACGAGGATATCGACGCGTCCGTAGCGGGCGACGGTCTTGTCGATCAAGGCGTTTATCTGGGCGACGTCGCTCATGTCCGTCATCACCAGAATCCCGCGGCGCTCGATCTGCTCGTAGGTCTGATGGGCGCTGGCTTCGTCGATTTCGGCGACCACCACCTGCGCGCCCTCATGGGCGAAACGCCGCGCCATCGCGTTGCCCATCCCGCGTCCGGCGCCGGTAACGATAGCGACCTTGTTTTCGAGCCTCATGAGCGTACTCCTTCATCGGCGACTTCTAGCAGGCAGCCGGGAAAAATCAATTTGACGCTGGCACCGTGTTAAACTCGGCGCTGATGAACATTCCGCCGGAGCGTGCCGCGGCATCCGCGGGCAAGCTGTATGCCCGAATCGTGATACTGGGCGCGACCGGCGCCGGCCTCGAGGCGCTTTCCTATCGGGTGCCCGACGAGTTCACCTTGCGTCTGCGGCGCGGCCATCGCGTGCTCGTCGAAGTGCGCTCGCGCCGCCTGACCGGCATCGTGCTGGATCTCGAGTCCGACCCACCGGGCACCGGCGAGCTCAAGCCGATTATCGAGATCCTCGAGCCGCAACCGCTGTTCGACGGACCGCATCTCGAGCTGATCAAGTTCCTCGGCTCCTACTACATGACCGGTCTCGGCGAAGCGTTTCGCGCCGTGGTTCCGGCCACGGCCCGCGTCGAATCGCGCCGCCTGTACAGCCTCGTCCGCGCGCCCGACCCATTGCGCGCCGCGACCTTCAACGCGGCCGAGAGCGCGATCGTGCAGGCCTTGAGCATGCGCCCGATGACCGCGCGCCAGCTCCGCGCGAGGGGCGCGCCGGAGGATTTCGAGCGCGTCGTCGAGCGTCTGATGCGCGAGGGCCTCGTCGAGCCGCGCGACGGCACCCGCGGACGTCATCGCCAGGCGCAACCGACCTTCGCGCGTTTCAAGGGCGCGCCCGACGGCGTGCGCCTGCGCAGTGCGCGCCATCGACTGGTTCTGCAACGGCTCGCCGCCGCCCATCCGGCAGCGGTGGCGATCGCGGACCTGCGCGCCGAGACCGCCGATGTCCATCTGATCCTGCGCGCGCTCGCCCGCAGGAATCTCGTTGAACTCATCGCCGAAGAGCCGTGCCCGATGCCGCCGCACGCGGAACCGCGGGCGCAGCAGCTCACGCTCAACTGGGAGCAGACGGCGGCCTTCGACGAGATCGTCCCGGCCGTGCGCGAGTCGCGCTTTGCGAGTTTTCTCCTGTGGGGCGTCACCGGCAGCGGCAAGACCGAAGTCTATCTGCAGCTCGCCGCCGCGGCTTTGGCGGCCGGCCGCCAGGTGCTCGTGCTCGAGCCCGAGATCGCTCTGGCCGATGAGGTGGTGCAGGCCTTTCAGCATCGCTTTGGCCGCCTCGCCGCGGTCCTTCACAGCGCCCAGAACGTGGCCGAACGCTGGGCCGCCTGGATGGCCGCGATCGACCGCCGCTGCCGCGTTATCATCGGACCACGCTCGGCCGTCTTCGCTCCGATTCAGGACCTCGGACTGATCGTCGTGGACGAGGAACATGACCCGGCTTACAAGCAGGAGGAGGGCATCCGTTATAACGCCCGTGACCTCGCCGTGGTCCTCGCCCGCCTGAGCGGCTGCCCGGTCGTCCTTGGTTCGGCGACGCCTTCCGCCGAGTCCTACGCCAACGCGCGACGCGGACGCTACAAGCTGGTGCGCATAACGCAGCGCGTAGCCGGACGCGCGCTGGCCGCGGTCGAGTTGATCGATCTGCGTGCGCATCTGCGCACCGCGTCCGCACCGGCGACCGCCGCTTCACCGCCGCC
Source organism: Pseudomonadota bacterium (assembly GCA_021325355.1). Classification (GTDB taxonomy): domain Bacteria; phylum Desulfobacterota; class Binatia; order Binatales; family Binataceae; genus JAJPHI01. The sequence goes on along the minus strand of JAJPHI010000017.1, from coordinate 80,785 downwards.
GACACCTCAAGCACCCCCTACGGGACCGATGCCGGCGCCAGATCCCACTGCCGCAGGGTCTCCCGTACCGCTGGCGCCGGCGCTGCTCGAGGCGCTCCGCGCCAATCTTGAAGCCGGCGGGCAGAGTATCGTCTTTCTCAATCGCCGCGGTTATCACAATTTCCTGCAATGCCATCTGTGTGGGAACGTCATCGCCTGCCGCAATTGCAGCGTCAGCCTGACGTTCCATCTGCGCGACCGCAGCCTGCGATGCCACTTCTGCGGCGAGAGCGCGCCGGCTCCCGAAGGATGTCCGGAATGCGGCGGCCCGGGACTCGAAGGGCAGGGTTTCGGCACCGAACGTCTCGCTGGCACGCTCGCCACGCTGCTGCCGAGCGCGCGGATCGCGCGGATGGACAGCGACACCAGCGGACGCCGCGAAGCGCGCGCGGCGCTCCTTCGCAGTCTGCGTTCCGGCACCATCGATATTCTGGTCGGCACCCAGATGATCACTAAGGGCTTCGATTTTCCCGGGATAACCCTGGTCGGAGTGGTGCTCGCGGATTTGAGTCTCAATCTTCCCGACTTTCGTTCGGCTGAGCGCACCTTCCAATTGCTGACCCAGGTCGCCGGGCGCGCGGGCCGCAGCGATCGCACGGGGCGAGTCGTGATCCAGACCTACGCGCCTCATCATTACAGCATCCGCGCCGCCGCCGATCAGGACTACGCGCGCTTTATCCGGCGCGAACTCGAGCTGCGCCGGGAACTCCGCTACCCGCCCTTCAGCCGGATGGCGCTGGTGCGGATCGAGGGACGCGACCAGGCCCAAGTTGCCGCCGTCGCCGGCCGGGTCGCCACGCTGCTGGGGCGCAGCCATACTCCGGCAGAGCTTCGCGTGCTCGGGCCGGCGCCGGCGCCAATCGAACGTCTGCGCGGGCGCTACCGCTGGCAGGTGGTGATCAAAGCCGTCGAGTTGAAGATTATCCGCGACGCGCTCGCCATGACGCGCACGCAGACGGCCGCGGCGGCGCGCGACGCGGCGGTCAAGCTGCTCATCGATATCGATCCGCTCAACATGATGTAGTCGCTCAACCTGATGTGGTGGTCGGGCCTTTTTGCGCGCACCCGTTTGCTGCTACCATCCGCGATTCAATTGGACGGAGGACGGCGGCGCGTTTGACGTTTACCATTCCCACTCCTCTCAGCACGGTCGATATCGCGATGGAGGACGGCGCGGTAATCCGCCTGCGTCGTCATGGCAACCCCGACGGTCCGCGCCTCGCGCTGAGCCACGGCAACGGGCTTGCGATCGACGGCTACCTGCCCTTTTGGGAGCTGCTGCGCGAGCGCTACGACCTCATCCTGTTTGATTTCCGCAACCACGGACAGAATCCGCTCCATCGGTTCGAGCATCACCACTGGCCACGCTTTATTCTCGATCTGGAGCGGGTATTCGCGGCGATCGCGGATCATTTCGGCGCCAAGCCCATAGCCGGCGTCTTCCATTCACTCTCCGCCGTGACGGCAACGATGCAGACCCAGCGCTACGGCCCGCGCTGGTCGCCGTTGGTGCTGTTCGATCCGCCGTTCTATCCGCCCGAGCGCCTGCACGCGCGGATGGCCGAATTCAGCGACGCCCAGGCGATCGCCGAGCGCGCCGCCAAACGCAAGAATGCCTTCGCCGATCCCCAGGAGCTTGCCGCCAGCTTCGCGCGGCGAATGAAAAAATGGCCGCCGCAGGCCTACGAGCTGATGGCCCGCGCAACGCTGCGTTATGACCCGGCGAGCCGTGAGTGGGTGCTCGCCTGCCCGCGCGAATTCGAGGCCCACGTGTTCGGCAGCAATCGCGATCCGGCGACGTGGGAAGGTCTCGGCGCGATGCCGGTACCGGTCAAACTGATCGGCGGTGACCCCGACGACGAGGAGGCGACGCCGCCGTCGCGGATCGCGCGCGAAGCCGCGCGCGAATTCAACCTCGAATACGAGACGATTCCGCACACCTCGCATTTTCTCCAGATCGAGCGACCGCGCGAGTGTGTCGCCGCCATGGAATCATATCTGCGTGACCAGGGCTTCATCTCCTGACTCACCGCGCAGCTCCCGGCGCTCCCGGCCGGTGATCGACATCCGCGGGCTCCGCGTCGAGCGCGAGGCTGTGGTCCTCGACGGTATCGAGTGGACCGTGCGGCGCGGCGAGCACTGGGTCATTCTGGGCGCCAACGGTTCCGGCAAGACCTCGCTGCTCAGCACCCTGACCGGCTATATGCCGCTGACCGCGGGCTCGATCGCCGTCCTCGGCGAGACCTACGGCAGCGCGGATTGGCGCGAATTGCGCAAACGCGTCGGCATCGTCAGCTCGAGCATCAACCAATTGATGGCGGGCCACGAGAACGCGCTCGAAGCTATCGTCAGCGGGCGCCATGCGATGATCGGGATGTGGGGCGAAGTGAGTGCGGAGGAACGCGCGCAAGCCCTTAAGATCCTCCGGCAGGTCGAAGCCGAGGTTATCCGCGATCGTCCCTGGCGGGTGCTTTCCCAAGGCGAACGCCAGCGGGTGCTTATCGGCCGCGCCCTGATGACCCGGCCGGAATTGCTGATCCTCGACGAGCCGTGCGCCGGCCTCGACCCGGTTGCGCGGGAGAGCTTTCTCGAGTTCCTCAATCGCCTGGCACGCCGCCGCGGCGCGCCGACGCTGGTCCTCGTTACCCATCATGTCGAAGAGATAACCGCGGCGTTCTCGCACGTCCTCCTCTTGCGCGAGGGTCGCGTGCTCGCCGCCGGCCCGAAAGCGGCGGTGCTGACGGGAAAGGCCTTGTCGCGAGCCTTTGGCGCACCGGTCAGATTGCGGCAAAGTCGCGGCCGCCACGCGCTCGAGATTCACCGGCGCCGTCGGGTCGTAATCTGAGCCTGCGGCGCGCGCGGATTACGCCGCGTTGCGCTTCAGCTTTCCCGCTTTTCCCCGTAGCGCTCGAAATGGACGACTTCGGCGCGCGGCTTCAGCGGCCGCGCCTCGGGCGGATGCGAACTATCGGGATAACCGAACGGCAGGATCGTAAAGACGGCCCAGCCCTCCGGCACCTCCAGTAGCTGGGCGATTTGCGCGCCGTCAAAGTTGCCGACCCAGCAGGTCCCCAGCCCCAGGCTCCACGCCGCGGTCGCCATGTTTTGCACCGCCTGCGCGCAATCAATGTCCGCCCAGCGGGTGTTGGTCGTGTCCTTAAGCACGACTATCGCCGAGGGCGCGTCGCTGACGAACTTCCCGGTGGTGCAGAGCGCGCCGATTGTGCGCAGGCGCTCGGCGTCGCGAATCACGATGAATTGCCAGGGTTGGCGGTTGCGCGCGCTCATCGCATGCCGGCCGGCATCGACGATTTGCCGCAACAGCGCAGGGTCGACCGGGCGCGGCGCAAAACTCCGCAATACCTTGCGTTCCCGGATTGCCGTGAGCGTGTCCATCGGCCGCTTTGCCTAACGCGCGGATTTACGTTGCACCAGGAACTCGTCGAGGAGCCTGGACGCGCGGTCCTGCGCCGAGACCATCTGCTGCGTGCGCAGAAAGAACTCGACGATCTCGTGCAGACCGACCTCAGGACCGGCTCCCGCCACCGCTACCAATTCCTCGATCAGGCTCGGAAACTTCTCGCCCGGAATATAGTAATTGGCCCAGCCGAAATTGCAGTAGCGATGGAGGATCTTGGCGATCGTCTTCTCCAACGATTCCTGGCGATTGCCGGTTTTTTCTTCGTTCTTGGTCAAAAAGCGCACCTCGCGTTGACCGTTCTGTTATCGCAACGATCGCGCGCAACGGCAAGTCGGCGGCGGCGTTGCCGCGATGCCTCAGGCGGATTTTTCGAGCGTCTCTGCCGGCACGGCCTCCTCTTCGGCCCAAAGCAGCTTTTGATAATCAAAACGTGAGTTTTCGATGACGTTGTACTTCACGATCGCGAAGTATGGTGAAAGATCAAAGTCGCGCGGCGTGATCAGGGTGGGGGAAACCGATCGTAAAAGCCCCGGCACCACGTTCATGCGGCGCGAAAAGCGATCGAGCAACCCGGCGATCTTTCGCACCGGCGCGAAGCCCTCCGGAAACGGCTCGTAGCGCGGCACCACCGGAAATCGCACGCGCATGAAACATTCCGCAATCATGCTCGAACAGATAACCCGCGTCGGATCGCCGCTGCCGAAGTGCAGCGCGTGGCGGCGAAATCGCGCCGGCACCAGATGCACCGGTAAGAAATAACGCATCAGGTCGAAGACATTGCGAAAATCGTAGCGTCGTCCGACCTGGGCCAGGGCATAGTTGACCACTTCGCGCTGATCCGCATGGGTCAGACCATGCGGACGACAGAGACGCAGATTGAAGTTCGCGTACTTGGCGACCGGCGTCAGCACCACCCCACTTTCGACCAGTGCCTCGACCAGCAACCAGTTCGCCTCCTCGCCAAACCTCCCGATCAGCTCTTCGCGCAGCGCCGGGTCGCGACGCAGGGGCTCGTCGCCGACATATAAGCACGAGTGCGACCACGAGCTTTGGGTTAGATACTTGATACATTCGCTGATACGTTCGTTCCCCTCGATCAGGATGACGTCACCCTTGCGCAATGCCCGCTTCAAAGCCGCAAGATCGTTGGGGATGGTCAGCGTGTAGCGCCCGAGCGGTTTGGTCAGGAGTTTGATCGCGAGACGGATCAGGCCCCGCCTGAGATATGTGAAGGGGTTAAGCTTGGCCAGTCGCGACATCGTCGGCTCAGACAAACAAGAGGTCGCCTTCAGTTTAGCGCTCTGTCATCGGCTTTGGATATCGCCGTTGCGAGCTACGTGCCGAGTTTTGCTTCTCTGTCCCGGAACGCCTGATTCTTCGGGTCAATATTTTCGTAATTAATTTGCCCCTCCAACGGCCCCTTGCCAGCCTGACTCCCGCCGTCAACGGCCGATGAGCATCCGCTCATCGAAGGAATCGCGAAAGGAGCAGGTAGGTTATGGATGGCAAACGGTGGATTGCGATCGGATCGGTCGGTGTTCTCATGGGCGCCCTGGTGTTGCTGAAGCCGCCCACGGATCCCGTTCAGGCAGCGGCAGCGGCGAGTCAGACGACGGCGCCACGCGCGCTCGACGTTGCAGGAATCGGCAACGGGACCTTAACGGTCGATACTGCTACCTGTGGTGCTCTGACGTGCGCGGGCGGCGACACCTGTGATTGTCTGACGGGGACCGATACCGTCGCGGCCAATCAAGGCTTTCACGGCGGCAGTCTCACGTACTCCATCCTCGAGGACGTCACCGCCGCAACCGGCGTATCGTGCAATCCGGCGATCGGCAGCGGCACGCTGACGTCGAAGAATGGGAAGAACGGGGTCACCCTGAGTATCGCGGGCGAAGTGTGCCCCACCTCGGATACGACCACGCCGGTCGATACGTTCGCCGGCACCTACATCGTCAACGGTGGGACCGGCCGCTATTCGAGCAGCAGCGGCGGAACCGGCGCGATGAACGCCAGCCAGAGCGGCGCCAGCGGGACTTCGCAGGTAACGCTGACCGGCTCGATTGAGAAGGTTGCGACGGTGCCGTCGCCCAGCGCCTCGCCGTCAGCCTCACCCAGCTCATCGCCCTCGGCTTCGGCCAGTGCGTCGGCTTCACCCAGCGCCTCCGCTTCGCCCTCGGCCAGCGCTTCGCCCGCCGTCTAGAGGAGTCGCCGGCCCGATCCGATCGGCGATGGTGGTCGCCGGTCGGATTTAGCTCCTTAGCCGTTGAACGCGCCGACGATCCCGTAGAAGGGGACCTGGAGGGTGGGCTGTGACGGGTCGTCAGTCTTGATCGCGACTGCGCCGCGCAGCGTGCCGTCGGGTGAGTTGGGCTCCAGTTGCAGCGTTAGCTTGTACTCCCGGCCCGGCGTTATCGGATCGACCCGCGCCGACACGCCCAGATTGTTGGTCGAAACCCCGACCACTTTGATCGGCCGGGGACCGCTGTTGGTCAAGCGCGCATAACGCACCGCTCCGGCATGCGGCTGCACTATCCCGAACGAGACCTGCGCTGGCGCGACATTGAGATCGCCCACCACCGAGCCCGAGACCGGGATTTCGACCGGACCCAGATTGGTCGCGACCTGGATATCATCGCTGAACGGCTCGGCCGGAGCGGTCGGCATCAGCGTAACCGTGAGTTGTGCGCCCGGCTTGCCGTCAGTTCGCGGCTGCTCAGCAACCTTCAGATTCGGATTCGTGTTCTTGATCGACACAATCCGGAAATCATGCGACACCATGTCGGTCAGCATCACCGTCCGCGTATTTGCGCTTCCATGTCTGACCTTGTCGAAGACCAGCGGCGACGGATTGGCATCGACCTTGACCTTGACGTCGCCCTTGATTTTGAGGACGAGCTGTTGGTGGTGGGGGTCGTTGGTCGCGACCGTGATATCGCGCTCCGCCGGCCCCTTGTCGGCGCTGGTGTCGAAGGTCGCGGTAATCTCCGAATAGGAGCCGGCCGGCACCACCGTTCTGGTCGGCGCCGCAACCGTGCATCCGCACGACGTCTGCACCGCGCCGATAGTCAGTGAACCCGGTCCAGCGTTGTCGATCCGAAACGTATGCCTGACCTTGGTGCCCTGAAAGACGCTGCCGAAATCGTACGTCGCGTTGCCCACTTTGGCGGTCGGCACGCCGCCGGACGTCCCGCCCGTCAGGTCCGAGAGCCCACTGGCGGTCGACGAGGAAAAACCACCCTGCAACGGGTTGCTGAGGTTGCCGGCGCCTTGCGCAAGAACCCCCGGGGGCGTCGCGGCCAACCCGGTGGCGGCGACCGTCAGCAGGAGCAAGCGGCGATATAACTTCAACGATTTCATCAATTTCAGAACGATCAGGACGCCTTCGCCAAACGCGCTTCCGGAGCCGGCTCGGGACGGCGCTCGAAACGCTTCAGGAAGTTGGTCGAGAAGCGTCCCTGCACGAAGTCCTCGTCCTCGAGGATCCGCAGGTGGAGCGGGATATTGGTCTTAATTCCCTGGATCACGTACTCGTGGAGCGCCGCCTTGGCGCGATTTATCGCGGCGCGACGGTCGCTCGCGTGAACGATAAGCTTGGCGATCAGCGGATCGTAATGCACCGGCACGCGGTAGCCGTCGTAGAGCGCAGTCTCGACGCGCACGCCGAGTCCACCCGGCGCATGATGGTTCGCAACGATCCCCGGCGACGGCAGACCGGTTTCCGGGTCCTCCGCATAGACGCGAAATTCGATCGCGGCGCCGTCGAATTCGACCTCGCGCTGGCGCAGCGACAGCGGCGCGCCGGCAGCAATCAGGATACTCTCGCGGACGAGGTCCGTGCCGGTGACCATCTCGGTCACCCCATGCTCGACCTGGATCCGCGTGTTCATCTCGATGAAGTAGAACTCGCCGTCGGGCGCGAGCAGAAACTCGACCGTGCCGACGTTGGCATAGCCGACCACCTCGGCCGCGCGGACCGCCGCCTTGCCCATCCGGGCGCGCAGACGCGGGGTCATGACCGGGCAGGGGGCCTCTTCGAGCACCTTTTGATGGCGCCGCTGGAGCGAACAGTCGCGCTCGCCGAGATGGAGCGCCTTACGATTATTGTCGGCAACGATCTGAAACTCGACGTGACGCGCCTCCTGGAGATACTTCTCGAGGTACATGGTGCGCGAGCCGAAGGCCGCCATACTCTCGGCCTGGGCCAGCGGAAAGAGTTTCCGCAGATCAGCTTCGCTGGTTGCGATCCGCATCCCTTTGCCGCCACCGCCCGCCGCGGCCTTGATGAGCACCGGGTAGCCGAGCCGCGCGCCGTCATTGAGAGCGTCGCGCAGTTCGGTCACACCGGTCCCTTCGCTGCCCGGCAGGATCGGCACGCCGGCGCGTTTCATGATGCGCCGCGCGCGCGGCTTGTCGCCCATCAGACGAATATGACGCGCCCGCGGACCGACAAAGTTCACGTTCGAACGGCGACAGGCCTCGGCGAAATCGCCGTTCTCCGAAAGGAACCCGTAGCCCGGATGCACGGCGTCCGCGCCGTAAGTCAGCACCGCGCTCATGATCGCGGGGATACTCAGGTAGCTATCCTCGGCCGCCGCCGGCCCGATACATACCGCCTCGTCGGCCATCTGCACGTGCAGCGCGTCGCGGTCGGCGGTCGAATAGACCGCGATCGTTTTGATACCGAGTTCGCGGCAGGCGCGAATGATGCGGATCGCAATCGTCCCGCGGTTAGCGATCAAGAGTTTTTTGAACATCGCTCGATTCTCCCAACCCTCACCCTCGTGAGGTTGCTGTCCGCCCCACCACTGCCTCGCGCTCAGCTCACCTCGAGTACCAGCAAGGGTTGCCCGTACTCGACCGGCTGCGCGTTCTCACACAGGATCTGCACCACGCGACCGGCGATCTCGGCTTCGATCTCGTTCATCATTTTCATTGCTTCGATAATGCATAACGTCTGCCCCTTGCGCACCGAGTCGCCGACTTCGACAAAGGCCGCGGCGTTGGGGGACGACGCGCGATAGAACGTACCGACCATCGGACTGGTGACGAGGCGCTGATTTTCCGCCAGTTCAGGCGCCGCACTGCGACCGGAATCGCGCGCCGCAGGAGCGCGCACGTGGCGCGCCGGAGTCGGCGGCGGTATCGCGGGAGCTGACGGCGTCGCGGCTGCAGCCTGAAAGGAGCCGTCGGCGCGCCGCACCAGGCGTACCTTGCGCTTGCGATCGTCGATCTCCACCTCGGCCAGCTCGTACTCACGCATCAGGGTGAGCAGCGCCTTGATCTCTTGGAGCGCCGCGCTGTCGCCATGGTCGCGGGCGCGCGGCGGGTCTGCTTTGGAAGGACGCATCTTCTGGGGCATTCGTTTCGACCTTTAATTCACACCCGTTCGGCCCGCCACCGCGACCATCGAGACGGTCGCGCGCAGCGCCAGGACATAGCTCTCGGCGCCGAACCCGATCACACGGCCGGTCACGATATCGGCGATAGTCGAGTGATGGCGAAACGGTTCACGCTTGTAGACATTCGACAGATGAACTTCGATTGTCGGGGAATCCAGTGCCGCGATCGCGTCGCGAATCGCGATGCTCGTATGAGTGTACGCCGCCGGATTGATGATCAGCGCGTCGATACGCCCACGCGCCTCCTGCAGCCGATCAACGATCGCACCCTCGCTGTTCGACTGGAAGGTGCTCACCTTGACCCCAAGCTCGCGCCCGAGCTCGACCAGACGATGGTTAATCTCGCGCAGGGTAGTCGAGCCATAGACCGCCGGCTCGCGCTCGCCGAGCAGATTCAGATTGGGGCCATGCACCACCAGCACGACCGGCTCGCGGCGAATCTCGCGGGCGCTCGCGGCCTCCTTGGTCTTGTTCGCCATCGCTTGCCATCGATTCAATCTGACGCCGGTTAAGCTTTCAAGCAGCCCTGGCCGCCCCGGTTTGTATGGGACCGGCGACTCTCGTTATCGTGGCAGCCGTAAGCCGGCCTTGCGACTATCGGAGATGACCATATGACGAACCGGGAACGCTTCACGATCGCCGTCCCAGACGCCGCCCTCGACGACCTGCGGGAGCGCCTCAAGCGCACGCGCTTTCCGCGCGATTTCGGGAATCCGCACTGGGAATACGGCGCGCAGACCGACTATATCCGCGAGCTGGTCGAATACTGGAGGACGCAATACGACTGGCGGGCGCACGAGCGCGCCATGAATTCCTTCAGTCATTACCGCACCACGATCGACGACATCCCGATCCACTTTATCCACGAACCGGGCAAGGGCCCGCGCCCCATGCCACTTATCCTGTCGCACGGCTGGCCGTGGACCTTCTGGGACCTTCATAAAGTGATTCGCCCCCTTGCCGACCCCGCGGCTTTCGGCGGCGACCCCAACGACGCCTTCGACGTCGTGGTCCCGTCCCTTCCCGGCTACGGCTTTTCGACGCCGCTTAACAAAACCGGGATTAACTACTGGACCACTGCCGATCTCTGGGTAAAGCTGATGCAGGACGTGCTCGGCTACCGGAAATTCGCGGCCGAGGGCGGCGACTGGGGCGCGATCATTTCGGCGCAACTGGGTCACAAGTATGCCGATCGCGTGATCGGTATCCATGTCCACCTGCTGGTCTCGCTCGGCTTCTTTACCGGCGGCGGGCCGACGCCTGAGGATTATGGACCGGGCGAAGAGGGCTGGCTCCAACGCAATCGCGATTTTCTCGAACTCGAGTCGGGCTACATGCGCGAGCAATCCACCAAGCCGCAGACTATCGCCCATGCCATCAACGATTCACCGGCAGGGCTGGCCGCCTGGATCGTCGAGAAGCGGCGAACCTGGAGCGATTGCGGCGGCGACGTCGAGCGGCGCTTCAGCAAGGACGACCTCTGCACCACGCTAAGTCTCTACTGGTTCACCGAGAGTTACGGGACCTCGGCGCGCTACTACTACGAGGCTGCTCATAACCTGTGGCAGCCCTCGCATGACCGGATGCCGGTGGTCGAAGCGCCGACCGGCGTCGCGGTGTTCCTGAAGGAAGTGATGCTGATGCCGCGCCGATGGGCCGAGCGCTACTACAATCTGAAGCGCTGGACGGTGATGCCGTCGGGAGGCCATTTCGCGCCGATGGAAGAACCCGAGCGGCTGGTCGAGGATATTCGCGCCTTCTTCCGCACGCTGCGTTAGTGCTTGAAGCTGAGCGCGCGCTGATAAACTTCGCGCCGCCGCGCGCCGGTGAGCTTCGCCACCGCCGCGCTGGCGTCCTTGAGGCTGAGACCGGCCTCGCGCAGCACGGCTATCGCCGCGGCTTCATCAAGCCCGCCGCCGGCGGCTTCCGCCTCGCTCGCTCCGGCAACGACGAGGGTCACTTCACCGAGCGGCGGATGCGTCCGGAAATAATCCAGAAGACCGCCGAGCGCGTCGCTGCGCGTCTCTTCATGAATCTTGGTCGCCTCCCGCACAACTACGCCGCGGCGATCGGCGCCGAAGATTGACGCCATCGCGGCGAGCGAATCGACCAGACGGCGGGCGGTCTCGTAGAGCACGATGGTGCGCGGCTCATGGCGCAGGCCTTCCAGGCGGCGACGGCGATCGCCCTCGCGGGCCGGCAGAAATCCCTCGAAGACGAAGCGATCGGTGGGTAAGCCCGCGATCGACAGGGCGGCGATCACCGCCGACGGCCCCGGCACCGCCCTGACCGGCACGCCGGCGTCGTGCGCGGCGCGAACCAGCCGATATCCCGGGTCGGAAATTCCCGGCGTGCCGGCGTCGGTCACCAACGCGACCGTCGCGCCGGCCTGGAGGCGGCTAATCAGCTCCGGCGCGCGCCGCTCTTCGTTGTGCTCGAAGTAGCTGAGCATCGGCGTGTGAATCCCATGCTCAGCGAGCAGCCGACCCGTGCGCCGGGTATCTTCGCAGGCGATAAGATCGGCTTCACGCAGCACGCTGAGCGCGCGCGCCGACAGATCCTCGCGATTACCGATCGGGGTCGCGACCACGCAGAGCGCGCCGACCGCCGCACGGGCGCCGGGCGCATCCGGATGCCTCGCTGCGCTCAGATGAGCAAACGCGGCGGCGCCGCTACGGATTCACGTTCATCTGGACCGGCCGGAAAAGCCGCGATTTGAACTTCCAGCCGTCGCCCACTTTGACGTATTCGTCCTCGTAATAGCCCGTCCCGACCCATTCGAGATTCTTCTTGAAATTGCGCAGCTCGACATAGCAGCGACCCGTCGCGCGCCCATTCCCCTTGAGGTCGATCACGTGGTTGTGGATGTACGGTCGCGGCGCGAGCTCGCCCTGCCCAAGGCCGCCGTAGAGTTTGAGCAGCCCCTCGCGCCCGGTCGCCTTCTGCTCGCGCTTGAAACCCTTGGTGATAAATTCGCCGTCCGCCGCAAACAAATCGACGATGCCGGTCGTGTCGCCCTGCCAGACACAATCACAATACTTCACCGGCAGTTCACGAATCGCCTCACGGTCAGCCAGCTCCATTGCGATCTGTTCGATACTTTTAGCCATGACTATTTGCGCTCCTGGATGTCAGTGGTGCCGCTCGCCAGTTTGGGTTCCATATGGACCATCTGCGCGCGCCGCGATTTGAACTTCCACGCATCGCCAACCTTGACGTACTCGTCATTGTAAAATCCCGTGCCGAGCCACTTGAGATTGTCGCTGGCGTCGCGCAGCTCGACGTAGCAGCGACCCGTCGCACGGCCGTCGCCCTTGAGCTCGATCACGTGGTTGTGGATGTACGGTCGCGGCGTGAGAGTCGCCAGCCCCGCCTGGTAGGTCTTGAGCAATTCGGCGTGTCCCTTGTTGGTGACTTCACGCCGATTGCCGACCACCGTGAACTCACCGTCGTCGGCGAACAGTTTGACGAGACCCGCGACGTCGCCCTGCCAGACACAGTCGCAATAACGCTGCGGCAGCTCCCGAATCGCCTCGCGATCGGCCAGCTCCATGATGGTTTGCTCAGTCGTCTTCGGCATGGATCATCCTCCGATGTGCTCGGTGGATGCTTAGCACCGAAGCCGCATCAGGTAAAATCCGCCGCGCGCGGCCACGCGCCATCGCCTGACCGTAACCGCCCGCGCGCGCCCGGCACAGCCTGCCGTCGTCAGTTGGATCGCACAGGTAAACGCGCGAGCAACTCGCGCAGCTTGCTGAACTCCATCGGCTTGGTGAAGAAACCATCGAAGCGGCCGCGATAACCCTGCGGGTCACCCTCGCTGAGACGCCATCCCGACAGCGCCATCAAAGCGGTCCCGGGAACCAGTTCGCGGAGCCGGCGCGCAACTTCATAGCCATCCATGCCGGGCAGACCGATGTCGATGATGGCCGCGTCGGGCTGAAACTCCTGCGCGCACGCCACCGCCGCGGCTCCGTCGTTGACGACCCGGATGCGATGCCCTTCGCTCTCGAGCAACAGCCCCAGCGCTTCCGCCGCATCGACGTTGTCATCGACGATCAGGATCCGACGCGGCTCGCGCCTGCTTGCGGACGGTTCGCCCGCCGCGGCCGTCTCGCGCGAGACCGCCGACACCCGCGGCGATCTCATCGTCGACTCGCCGCCTTTACCGAGCCCACCACTCTGAACTGACACCGTTCCACCCTGCATCTCGGCAAACTGCCATAACCATCCGCGGCCGCTTCCGCGTCCCTTTGTGGCCCTACCCGGCGAGAGTCCCCCTCTCGAAGCGAGGCTTTGAAACTTCGTGCCGGGCTTGCAGCGCGACCGCAACCGATCCTTGCTTCCGGTTTACTTACACGCATTGTCCGGCAGATTCAAAACGATCCGCGCCCATCGCGCGCCTATGGCATCGATCCGCCGCGCAGTACGCGGACTTTGCCGGATGCCGATCGGCACGCTGCATAGCCGGATGCTGATCTGCGGCACAGTCATTGCCTAGCGCTTAACGTCATCTTTGTTTCGGAGCCTGTGGGCTTTTAAGGAGAATCGTTATGAATGACTTTGTTGCGGATCTCACCGCTATCAAGGAACGCGCGCGGCGCCATATGGAACAGGGCGCCGTTACCGAAAATTATCAATGCGATGCGCCGAAGGTCATCAAGGTACTCAATGAAGTTCTGGCGACTGAACTGGTCTGCGTGCTGCGTTACCGCCGTCATTATTACATGGCGAGCGGCATCAATTCCGAAAGTATCAAAGCGGAGTTTCTGCAGCACGCGAATGAGGAACAGCAGCACGTCGATCAGGTCGCCACGCGCATCGTGCAGCTTAACGGCGCGCCCAACTTCAACCCGGAAGGCCTCGCCCGCCGCAGCCACTCCGACTACCAGGAGGGCAAGGATCTAGTCTCGATGATCAAGGAAGATCTGGTCGCCGAGCGGATCGCGATAGAATCCTATGCGGCGATCGTGCGCTGGCTCGGCGATGGCGATCCGACGACCCGCCGCCTCATCGAAACCATTCTGCAGGTTGAAGAGGAACACGCCGACGATCTGAAATCGCTGCTGGACCGGATCTAGGATGAAAAAAGGCGCGAACCGACAACTGCCGATTCGCGCCTTTTTACCGAATCCTGACGACGCTCAGGGCGCCGCGGTGGTGGTCGTCGTCCGCGACGTCACCGTGCCGTCACTCGACTGCCTCGTCGTTGTCGTCGAATTTTCGGTCGGCGTCGTCGTGGTTGACGTGCTGTAGCTCGGCGTCGGCTGCGTCGTCTCGGTACTATGGTAACTGAAGCATCCGACGGTGCAGAGCAGACTCACCGCACCCAGGCCGACCATCGCTTTCGAAACGAATCCCTCAAGTCGCATACTGTGACCTCTTCTTCCGGTGATGCGGACGAGACGCCCCGGGAGATGCTGAGATCAACCGACCGCCGTTCCGCTTGGGGTATCGTGAAGCACTTAAGATGCCAACGGGTTTAGGCGGCTCGTGCTATCTTCAGTCCGTCTTTGTGAGCATCGACGTCGAGCGCCGCGCTTTTGACGCGCCTGAGACAAGCGCAACGGCCGCCTCCCGGTAAGGGGTGCCAGGCGTGGCCGGCGAAATTGCCGGAAATGCGCGGTTCACGGATCAACTCCGCCGCCACGTTCGCGGCAACATGAGACTCGACACTTAGTAAAAATTCTCTTCCCGAAGATGGGCGCACGATGCGCAAGGGATACTGTCGCAGTTGACGAAGTCGCGCCCGGAGCGGACTTTGGCGATGGTTCGCGCAGAAGGTATCACGGAACAGCTTTTGCTAAATTCAACCTGCCGTGCGGAGGTGCGATCCTCTTTTCGGCAGACCAGACGCGGAGAGCCAATTATGAGCACTTATGATGATACGATCGATGGCATCAATCAGGCAGCGAACCAGGGCTACGACATGGCGCGCGATTATGCCGATCGCGGCATGAGCTTCATGCAGGATGCGACGCGTGACCTGCGCGAATTCGCGCGGCGCGAGCCCTGGCTGGCGCTGGCCGCCTCGTTCGCGATCGGTTATATGGTCGCCAAGATGATGCGCCGCGTTTCTTCGTAGCGGCGCTGCGTTCGAGCGGGCAAGCCCATGGCAGAGGTCGGAAATTCGCTTTCGCGTCTCGGTCGGTCAATCACCACCGTGACGCGAAACTATCCCCTGACCCTGCTGGCGACAGCGGCCGCCGCCGGAGTGGTTGTCGGCGGCGGCGCGCGTTCACCGCTCGGCCGCTTGCTCCTGAAGCTGGCCGGGCAAGCGTTTCTCCAGGCTTCCGTGCTCGATCTGTTCGAGAATCTGGTTGAGCCTTCCGGCGGCCCCGAGCCCGACCCGCGAAAGCCGCCTCACGCGGACACGGGCCTCTGAATCCCGCGGCGGCGCGCTGAAGTAAGCGTCCAATGGTACGGCGCAGGCTTCGTCTCCGGCGCCGAGCAGCCGGCTATCAGGCCTTCGCGCTATTCGTGCTCGGTGAAACCCTCGAGCGCGCGCGAGCGACTGGTCTGGCGTAATTTGCGCAGCGCCTTGGCCTCGATCTGGCGAATACGCTCGCGCGTGACGGCGAATTGTTTGCCGACTTCTTCGAGCGTGTAATCGGTCTTTTGCCCGATTCCGAAGCGCATCCGCAGAATCTGCTCTTCACGCGGCGTCAGCGTCGCCAGCACCTTGCGCGTCTGTTCGCCGAGGTTACCCTGAATCGCGGCTTCGACCGGCGACGGCGCGAGCTCGTCCTCGACGAAATCGCCGAGCGAGCTTTCTTCCTCGTCGCCGATCGGGGTTTCGAGCGAGATCGGTTCCTTGACGATCTTCAGGACCTTCTGGACCTTGTCGAGCGGCATCTCCATCTGCTCGGCGATCTCCTCGGGCCCCGGCTCGCGGCCGAGCCTCTGCACGAGCAAACGGGTCACGCGCAGGAGTTTGTTGATCGTCTCGACCATATGCACCGGGATACGGATGGTGCGGCCCTGATCGGCGATCGCGCGCGACATTGACTGGCGAATCCACCAGGTCGCGTAGGTCGAGAACTTGTAGCCGCGCTGATACTCGAACTTGTCCACCGCCCGCATCAGGCCGATGTTGCCTTCCTGGATGAGGTCGAGAAAACCCAGCCCGCGATTGGTGTAACGCTTGGCCAGGCTCACCACCAGACGGAGGTTGGCCTCGGTCAGTTCCTTCTTGGCGCGCCGGCTCTTGTCCTGCCCGGACGCGATGGTCTCGATGGTGCGCGAGAATTCATCGATATCGGCCTTGACGCGGCGTTCGACCTCGCGCGCAACCTTCTGCGCTTCCTTGATTTTCGCCGCGATATCGAGCAGGTTTTCGCGCGTGCCGTTGACCTTCAGCAGATGGCGGCGATCTTCGACCTCGGCCGCCTCGCGCAGCAACTGCGCCTTGGTGCGTCCGGTCGCCTCCTCGTAATGATGGATCAGCGCGCGCGCCGCCTGCGCCTCTTTCAATAGGCGGCGCATTTCACCAATCACGAGATCCTGGAAATGGCGCGATAGCTCGAGATCGCGCAATTCCTGCTTGATGCTATCGCGGAGGCGCGCGATCGACTTGCTGATCTTCTGTTTGTCGGCGCCCGAGCGGTCGCGCAATTTGCCTTCGAGGGCCTCGATCCGACTGCGCAGCGACTTGAGCTTCTTGGCCGCCGTCGCCAGCTTGAGCATCTGCTTTTCGTTGGGTTCCGGACCGTGCTCCTCTTCCGAGTCGTTCGGCTCTTCGTTGTCCTCGAAAATATCGCGCAGGTCCGCTTCACCCGCCTCGATCCGGTCAGCGACGTCGATCACCAGGTCGAGGGTAACCGGGGAGCGCAGCACCTGCTCTTCGACTTCGTTCTCGCCCGCTTCGATCCGCTTGGCAATCTCGACTTCCTGTTCACGCGAGAGCAATTGGAAATTGCCCATCTCCTTGAGGTAGAGCCGTACCGGATCCGACGATTCACTGAGCGAGTCGGCCGGGGTTTCGGCCGCTTCATCCGGTTCTTCCTTGGCTTCGCTCTCGAGATCGCTGTCGACGCCCTCGGTCGGGACGTCGTCGAGGACCTTGATGTCCATGTCCTCGAAGCTTTCCAGGGCGGAGCGCAGATCGATCGGCGAGGTGACGTCCTGCGGCAGAAAATCGTTGACTTGATCGAAGGTCAGGTAGCCCTGCTCGCGGCCGAGATCAACCAGGCCCTGAAGTTCTTTTCCTTCGTATTTTGGCTTCATGCTCGAGGGATCCTGTCCTCGCTGGCGAACGGTTTAGCGATAGCGACGGCGTGACCCAGACGCCGGCCTATTTCCGATAACAGCAACGCTTGTCAAAACGACGGGAGTGTATAAAACGGACGAGTTAACCGTCAAACGGCTCATTCTATTGCAACGGGCTCTTTTGCGTCAAGCGTACCTAACCGCAACCACACCGGCATCGACCCACCATTAATTATAACGCGCGTCGCAAAATGCGCCAGTCGGCGCGCGCCCGGCGGGTTTCCCTAGATAGCGCTTCGGCCCGTCAATTTCCACCGCTACCGGCCACTGGCCATGGAACTTCAGGCAATTTTGTAGGTGACGAGCGCCTCCGCGATGAGACTTTGCCGATTATCGCGGACCTCGACGCTGATACTAGCTATCCGCTTGCCATGCCTACTTACGACGGCTTCTGCCGTCAGGTCACTCTGCACTCCCGGTGCCGTATAGTTCACCGCCATCGAGATGGTTGCGCTGCGCTCGGTCGCCGCAAGCGTCCAGACCGCAGCGCAGGCTGCAAAGTCCACCAGCGCGGCGATGGCGCCGCCGTGGATCGGCACCGTGGGCGGACCGTAATTGAGCAGCCGTTCCGCAAACGGCATCCGCACCGTCACTCGACCGGGTACGGCCGTCTCGACGCGAAGACCGAGCGACGCCGAAAAGGGTCCGTCCTCGAGGGTGGCCAATGCGGGAAATTCATCGCGCGCGATCCGACTCATAAGCGCGATTTTGAACGATCACGCTCAAGGCCTCCATAGGAGCCGCTCAGCCCTCCGGCCCGGACGGGTCAGACAGATCGCTCGTTTCGCACAGCCTGGCACCCGAAGCGCGACCGGGGCGCCGGCGGTTGCCGGCGCCCGACCGGCGAAAGCGACCCTGCGCTCCTACTGCACCGGAGGCGGTGCGGTCCCGCTGGATGACCCCGCAGCGTTCGCACCCATTCCGCTCGCGCCATTGCTGCTCGACGATCCGTTGGTACCGGCATTGGCGTTCGGATCATAGGTTGATCCGGTCGCACCGTTGCCGGTCGTCATCGAGCCGCTACCCGGGTTACCGGACATACTCCCCGATGCGGTTGAGCCGGCGCCGGTCATCGGATTGACGCTGCCGGGAGCCGTGGCAGCCCCGTTGCCGCCGGGACCGCTCGCGACGCTCCCGGAGCCGGCGGACATCCCGGAGCCGGCGGCGCCGGCGGATGCACCGCCGGCCGCCTGCGCGAAAACCTGCGGTGAAAAAGCGCCGATCGTCAGTACCACGCCGACGCCAGTGGCAATATTGAACAAACGTCCTCTGAGCTTCACAAAGATGCCTCCTTGAAGATGCCGATTTCACCTCATCGGTGAATACCGCTTAACGGCTGACTCGAGTGCCGCAACACCGATGCCGTGACGAGCGAGGCGACCTCGGGCGTCCTCGGCTTGCGGGAGACAGTCTTGATGAACCCCGGGGGATGATCACGCGGGATGGCCTAGCGATCGGCGCTTTAGCGGTTGCGTAACGGGCGATAACTCATCGCCGAAGCTTCGTCGCGGGCGCGGCGGAGCGGAAATTTTTGCACAGGTCGCGGGTCAGCCGACGGCCCGATGGCACAACTCGTCGGCGCCGCCTGCGCCTTCCCGAGGAGCTTCGCGACGAAATTCCACAGGAAGCTGTGAGCAGTCGCGGCGCCCGACCGTATCTGAATTGGCCGCGCGGCGCTAGAATTTTGCCGCTGGGTTAAACGACGGGAGGTCGAACTTGAGCTTCGTTCATCTGCACGTGCATACGCAGTACAGCCTGCTCGACGGCGCCAACAAGATTGGTCCCCTGTTCGAGCACGTCAAAGGCTCGGGCATGCCCGCGATCGCCATGACCGATCATGGCAATATGTTCGGTGCGGTCGAGTTCTATCAGAAAGCGCGGCAGAGCGGAGTCAAACCAATCATCGGCTGCGAGGCCTACCTGGCCCCGGGCAAGCGCACCGACCGTTCGCAAAGCCAGCGCGGCGACGACGTGGAAGGCGGCAGCAATTTTCATCTGATCCTGCTTGCGCAGAACCGCCAGGGTTATCGCAACCTCTGCCGGCTGCTCACCGCCGCCTATCAGGAAGGCCTCTACTATAAGCCGCGCATCGACAAGGAGATCCTTGCCGAATGCGCCGACGGCCTGATCGTGCTCTCCGGATGTCTCAGCGGCGAAGTGGCGCGCGCGCTGCGCGGCGGCCGGCTCGATCAGGCGCGCGCGGCCGCCGAATGGTATGCGCGCACCTTTCCCGGCCGCTTCTATCTTGAACTGCAGGATAACGCGCTGCACGGCCCCCTGAACGAGGCGCTGCGCGAGATCGGGCGCACGGCCGGGATCCCGCTGGTGGCGACCAATGATTGCCATTATCTCCATCGCGACGACGCCAGGGCTCACGAGGTGCTCCTGTGTATCCAGACCGGCAAGACGCTGGCGGATGAGACGCGATGGCGCTTCGATACCGATGAGCTCTACGTCAAGACGCCGGAAGAGATGGTGGCGGCGTTCGGCGCGGACTCCGAGGAGATTCGCAACACGGTGGCGATCGCCGACCAGGTCGATTTCGAATTCGAAAGCGGCCGCTTTCATTTCCCCCTGTATCAGCCCGAGGGCGAAGCCCCGCCCACCGTCGAGGAGCTCGATGCGATGCTGGTCGAGCGCGTCCGCACCGGCCTCGAAGAACGCCTGAGGCACCAGCATGCGCGGCGCGGCGACTTCGATGACGCGGTGTATCGCGAGCGGATCGAGCGCGAGTTGCCGGTGATCCGCGAGATGGGTTTCGCCGGCTATCTACTGATCGTCGCCGACTTTATCAACTATGCCCGTGAAAAAGGCATTCCTGTCGGTCCCGGTCGCGGTTCGGTGGTCGGCAGCCTCGTCTCCTATGCCCTCGGCATCACCGAGGTCGATCCGATCGAACACAAGCTGCTGTTCGAACGATGGCTCAATCCGGGTCGCCGCTCGATGCCGGATATTGACGTCGATTTCTGCTTCGAACGGCGGGACGAAGTGCTCGACTACGTCCGCAAAAAATACGGCGACGACCGCGTCGCGCAAATCATCACCTTCGGCACGATCAAGGGCAAACAGGCGATTCGCGATGTCGGCCGCGTGCTCGGCCTCTCCTTCGCCGAGACCGATCGCATCGTCAAGCTCTATCCGGCGCCGAAGCAGGGGCGCGATTTTCCTCTGAAGGACGCCTTCGAGATGGAGCCGCGGCTGCGCGCCGAGCGCGAAAAATATCCCGAGCTCTTCGAGTACGCCTTCAAACTCGAAGGCCTTTTGCGCCACGCCTCGCGCCACGCGGCCGGGGTCGTCATCGCTGACGAGCCGCTGCGCGATCTGGTGCCGCTCTACGTCGATAAGGAGCGCGCCGACAATCCCATCGCGATCACGCAGTACTCGATGAAAGGCGTCGAGGAACTGGGACTTATCAAGTTTGACTTCCTCGCGCTCAAGAACCTCACGCTCATCACCGAAACCCTCGACCTTATCAAAGCGGGCGGCGGCAGTCCGCCCGACCTCAATCAACTGCCGCTCGACGACGCCGAGACCTACCGGCTGCTCGCGCGTGGCGACACCGTCGGCGTCTTCCAGATGGAAGGCTCGGGCATGCGGCGCTTTATCACCGATCTGAAGCCGTCGTGCTTCGAGGACGTGATCGCCGCGATTTCGTTGTTCCGGCCGGGCACCCTCGACGCCGGGATGGTCGAGCCCTTCGTCCGCCGCAAGCACGGCAAGGAGCCGGTCGAGTACGACCATCCGCTGCTCGAGCCCGTGCTGCGCGATACTCACGGCGTCATCATCTATCAGGAACAGGTGATGCGCGCCGCGCAGTCGCTCGCCGGCTACACGCTCGAAGAGGCGGATATCCTGCGCGCAGCGATGGGCAAAAAGAATATCGCCGTGATGCAGAAGGAGCGCGAACGCTTCGTTACGGGGGCGGTGCGGAACGGCGTTGACCGCACGCTGGCCGCCTCGATCTTCGAGAAAATCGCCACCTTCGCCTCCTACGGTTTCAATCGCTCGCACGCCGCCGCCTACGCCCTGACCTCCTATACGACGGCCTATCTCAAGGCGCACTATCCGCGCGAGTTCATGGCGGCCCTGATGTCGCTCGACATGGACGACACCGACAAGACCTACAAGAATATCGCCGCGCTGCGCGAGATGCGGATTCGGATCCTGCCGCCGGACATCAACCAGAGCCGGGTCAAGTTCACCGTCAGCGACGACGCCATCCGCTTTGGCCTCGGCGCCATCCGCGGCGTCGGCGCGAGGTCGGCGCAGGACATGATCGCGGTGCGCGAGAGCGGCGGCGCGTTCAAGTCCCTGGCCGATTTCTGCGTCCGCGTCGGCACGCAGATTCTTAATCGGCGGCTGCTCGAAGCCCTGATCAAGTGCGGCGCGTTCGATTTCACCGGCGTCGCCCGCGCCGCGCTCACCGCGCAGATCGACGACGCGCTGCGGCTCGCGCAACGCAACGAAAGCGACGCGGTGCGCAATCAGATAAGTCTCTTTGCCAAAAGCGGCGAGACGCCCGTGCTGATCGCCCGTGAGACCGTCGCCGAATGGCCGCGCGCCGAACTCCTCAATTACGAAAAAGAGGCCCTCGGCTTCTATATCACCGCCCATCCGCTCGACCGCTACGAGCGCGAGCTGCGGCGGATCGGCAAACTCACCACCGCCGACCTGCCCAATATGCCCGACGGCAGCAAGATCCAGATTGCCGGCGTGGTCCAGGCGGTCAAGCTCAAGAACAACAAAGCAGGCAAACGCTACGCCACCTTCACGCTCGAAGATCGCGTGGGCGTGGTCGAATGTATCGTCTGGCCGGAGGCCTATCAGAATTACGAGGCCCTGATAGCCGGAACCGAGCCGATCGCGCTCAAGGGCAAGCTCGACGTCGATGATGAGCGCGCCCAGGTAATCGTCGATGAGATCCGACCGCTCAGTGCGGCGCTGACCGACGCCGTGCGCGAGGTCCGAATCCGCGCCCCGCGCGACCGCATGGTCAACGGCGACCTCGAACGTCTGAAGGACCTGCTGCGACGCTACCGCGGCAACTCGATCACCTACCTGCATCTGGGCCTCGACGACGGCAACGAAGCGGTCTTTGTCCTGGGCGACGATTATCGCGTCGCACCCACCGAGGCCTTCGTGTCGGAGATCTCGGCGCTGCTGTCCAAGGACGCCGTGGTCTTGCGATGAGCCGCGAGGACGGAGGAAGCGCAGCGGAAAGGGCCGCTTACGAGCACGCCAACGCGCGGGGCTATCGCAGGACAACTTGACGAACCGCGCCAGCGCACACGGAAATCGCGCCTTAATCGGCGCCGCGAGACTCCTCATCTGGCTCTTTCTCGTGCTGTCCGCCGCGCCCTTCCTGCCCGCTCAACTGTACGCCGACCGTCCGCCGACTGCGGCCGCGAGCGCATCTGCTGAACCCTCCGATAACTCCGCCGCATCCGCCGCCACCCTGCAGGATCAACTGCGCGCGACCTTGAGGAGTCTTTCGGCGGCCCTGACGCCGCCGGCCGAGAGCGAGCGGGACTACCGCCGCAAGCGCTTCGACGATCTCTTCAGCAGTCCCGCGCTCTGGATCACCGCGATCATTTTCCTTTTGTTGGTGGTTTTCTGGATCATTTACCGCAAAGAGCTGCGCGACCTGGTCGGCAATCTGCAAACCCTGAAAATCGGCGAATATCTCGAACTGGCGCGGGTCACGGTCGAGGAGATGCGCTCTTTCGGCGAAGATGATCCCGAATTCGAGAATCCCGCCCATCAGGTGGTCGGCGCGCCGCTCGAGAACTTTTTCTCGTTCCTGCGCTACCCGGAAATCAAGCTGGCCGATTCGCTCGAGAGCCCGTTTATCGCGATGAACTGGCCGCCGCTGCCCCTGTTGCGCAACCTTGAAGCGGCGCTCAGCATCCAGGTCGATCGGCTGAAGGCCTCGCCGCACTTCCGCGAAGACCATCCGCCGAACGATTTCAACGAAGCGCGCAAACGTCTGTTCCGCGCCCTGGTCTCACTCGGCAACTACTACGGTTTCGTTAAACGCGACGGCACCGAACGGATCGATCTCGAAAGCGCGCAGTACTTCCTCCGCCGGGCTATCGCGCTCCGGCCGGAGGCGGGCGAGAAGGTCCAGTTGACGGTGGGCTACGCGCAATTCTGCCTGGGCGCAATCAACGGGATGCTCGGGATCGAACTGCTCGAGCAGGCCCAGCAGAACCCGCAAAACCTCGCGGCCCCGGCGTTGGCCGCGTTGCGCGGACGCGGGCAGGACCTCGCGCTTGCCGGAATCGATCTACTGGAACGCGCAAGCACCAACGGTTATCGGGTGCCGAGCCAGTACCACGTAAAGGCCTACCTGCTCTATTGCGTCGGGCGAATCGAAGACGCGGCGGAGGCGTGGCTCGAAGCCGCTACCCTCGCGCGACCACCTTCCGCCAAGATGTATTACAATCGAGCCTGCGCTCTGGCCCGACTCGCTCGCTATGCCGATAGCCTGACCGCGCTCGAGCAGGCGGTCGAGCTCGTGCGTACGCGCGGGGTCGGCGCCGACGGTTTCGATCCGCGCACGGCGGCGCGCGATCCGCTTGAAGGCGCGGAATTTGAGCCTTTCCGCGCGGGCGACGCGAACGCCGTCAACGCCCGCTCGGCGCACAACCGAAGCTTCGCGGAGTTGATCCCGTGACCGTCAGTCGCTGGGCGGCCGCGGCACGAAATCATCAGGACGCGGCGGTCGGCCCGGTCCTCGCTTGGTGATCGATCGGTCCATGCATCGATCCTAAGCCGCGGCGATCATCGCCGCAAGCTGAAGCGGCCAAGCCGCGTCCCTCTACCTCGCGGTCTAACCGAGATTGCTCTTGAAGAAGTTCACCATTTTCGGCCATAGCTCGAACGCCGCGGCCTCGCGATAGCTCGGGCGTTAGTCGGCGAAAAAGGCGTGCCCCGCATTCCGGAACATCTCGAACTGGAAGGGCTTGCCGGCGCGCTGCAAGCGGTCGCACAGCGCCTGCGCATCGGCCGGAGACGGATTCTGGTCCTCTTCGCCACACACGATAAACAAGGGGCAATGCAGCTCCGGCGCAAGATCGATAACCGGCGTCGGCCGCTCCGGCGTCGTTAGGGCGTCCGGCGTGGCGCGCGTGATGAAGCCGCCCCAGCAATCGATCGCGGCATCGATGCGGTCGCTGCTGCACGCTATCAGGAGCGTCCAGCGACCACCGACACAGAAGCCGACGCATCCAACCTTCCCGTTGCATCCGGGCTGGGCGCGCAGAAAGGCGGCCGCCGCCGCGCCGTCACGGACGATCTGTGCATCCGCGAGGCCGAACATCTTGGTCCGCACCTGGTTCATGTCCGACGGATTGGCCGGCGCGCCGATCCGCGAATACATATCCGGCGCCAAGGCGATAAAGCCGGCGTTGGCGAAGCGGCGCGCCACGTCGCGCTCGTGTTCGACCAGTCCGAACGCCTCATGCAGCACGATCACGCCTGGATAAGTGCCCGGCGCCTTCGGTCGGGCGAGATAACCCTTCATCGCAAAGCCGTCACTGGAAAAAGTAACGTCGCGGCCTTCGAGCGCGTCGAGATTTTTGACTTCACCGGCTAGCGCCATCGATGCCTCCGCAGAAAAGGAAAATGCCCGTTGGGTTTCTGCTTCCCAATAGCGCATTTGCCGGTTGTGACCAAAACCGCCGACCACTTACTTTACCTGCCGTTATCCGGCAAGCTTGGGAGGACGGCAGGCGGGGCTGCCTCGTGATGCATGCACCTCACGTGGACGTAACCGGATGGATTGGCGCCTGGGGTTATCTGGGCGTGTTTATCTTTGTCTTTATCGGCAACCTCGGCTTTCCCGTTCCTGAAGAGACCGTTTTGCTGATCGCCGGCTTCATGGCTGGTCGCGGCGAACTCGACCTCGGTCTCCTCTACGCCGTCGGCACCGCCAGCGCGGTAACCGGCGACTGTTGCGGCTATACCTTCGGCCGGATGCAGGGGCAGCGTCTGTTCGAAAGCCTGGCCGGGCGGTTTCATTTTATCCGGGTCCGTTACGAGCGCCTGCGCCGCTTCTTTATCGCGCACGGCAACAAGGCGGTGTTCATGGCGCGGTTTGTCGCCGGCGCACGCTTTCTGGCCGGTCCGATGGCCGGTGCGGCCGGGATGCCTTTCCTGCGCTTTCTGGGCTGGAATATTTTCGGGGCGGTGGTCTGGTGTCCCCTGGTCACCACGATCGGCTATCTATTGGGTGGACAGCTCGAATGGCTGGCCCGTCGCGCGACCGTCGGGATCGAACTCCTGATCGGCCTGGTACTCGCCGCGCTGCTGCTCTACTGGTGGCGGGAAACCCATCGGCATCAGCAGCTCGACGCGAGCGATTGAAGCGGGCGGCCGCTCACACCCGCGGTTCAGTCCGCGGCCGAATTTATCCGTTGGAGGTTTGACACATGGCGCTGCTGCCTTACGTTGACGAGAGCAAAGCTTCGCCCAAGACCCTCGAGATCCTTGGCAACACGCCGCGCAAGCTCAATGTCGCGCGCATGATCGCCAACGCCTCGGATGCCGTGTTTCAGAATTTCTCGCGGCTCGGCAATTCCCTCATGACGCGGGGCAAGCTCGACGGCAAACTGCGCGAGATCGCGATCCTGCGCAACGCCCGCGTCTGCAACTCGCTCTACGAGTACACGCAGCACGTGCCGATCGCCAAAAGCGTCGGGGTGACCGACGAGCAGCTCGCCGGCATCGACAATTGGCCGAACGCCACCTGCTTCAGCGAGGTCGAACGACTGGTGCTCGAGTTCACCGACACCATCGCGCGCAATGTCAAGGGCGGCAAGGCCACACTGCAGGCGCTGCAAAAGCATCTCGGCCCGGGCGAGATCGTCGAGCTCATCATGGCGGTCGGTTTCTGGGGGATGGTCGCGCGGGTACTCGAAACCACCGAAGTGGACCTCGAGGACTTCGCCGGCAAGGTTAATATTCTCGAGCGCGCCGGTCGTTAGAGCGGGAATTCACGCCGCTCCGGACGCTCGATTAGCTCCTCCAGCGATTTTTGTCGCCGCCCGCAGGCGCTATCCTGAAACCATCATGGTGACCGCCGACCAAGCCCTCCAGATTGTGCTCGACAACGTTGCGCCCCTGGGCGTCGAGCGCCTGTCGATTCGCCAGGCGCTCGGGCGCGTGCTGGCCGAAGAGATTCGTTCGCCGCGCGACATTCCGGGCTTCGCCAATTCCGCGATGGACGGCTTCGCCGTACGCGCGGCCGACGTAGCCTCGGCGAGCGAGACGACGCCGGTGCGCCTGCGCGTGCTCGAGACCGTCGCGGCCGGCCAGATGCCGACCCGTTCGATCGCGGCCGGTGAGGCGACGCGCACCATGACCGGAGCGCCGATCGCCGCCGGCGCCGACGCGATCGTGCCGGTCGAGCGCACCCGCAGCGCCGGTGCGATAGTCGAGGTGACGGCCGCCGCCGCGGTCGGCGCCTTCGTCCGTCCGCAGGGCGAAGACCTCAAGCGCGGCGAACTCGTGCTGGCGGCGGGCAAGCTGCTGACACCGGCCGATCTCGGCGTGCTGGCGGCGCTCAACCGCGCCATGATCGATGTCTATCGCGCGCCGCGCGTCGCGATCGTCGCCACCGGCGACGAGCTGGTCGACGTCGATCAGATCCCGACCGGCGCCCAGGTCGTGAACTCGAGCGCGTATGCGCTGGCGGCCGCTATCATCGAAGCCGGCGGCGAGCCGACCATTCTTAAGGTCGCCCGCGATCAGCGCGAGGAGGTGCGCGCGCGCTTCGCCGAAGCGCTGGCCTTCGACGTCGTGCTGACCACCGGCGGCGTCTCGGTGGGCCAATTCGATCATGTCAAGGAAGTCATGGACGAGATGGGTCTGCGCCAGCTTTTTCACGGCGTGGCGCAAAGGCCCGGCCGTCCACTCAAGTTCGGCACGGTAGGCGGCAAACCGGTCTTCGGCCTGCCGGGGAATCCGGTCTCGACCATGGTCTGTTTCTATCTATACGCGCGACCGGCGCTTGCCCGGATGGCCGGGCGGAACGCCGTCGGCCTGCCGCGTGTGGTCGCGCGATGCGGCGCGGAGATCCGGATCGCGCACGGGCTCACCGAGTTCGTTCGGGTCCAGCTCTCGCGCCGCAACGGCGAGTTGGTCGCGACCCCGACCGGCAACCAAAGCTCGGGCGTCTTAAGCTCGCTCTCACGCGCGCACGGATTGCTGATCGGTCCGCGTGAGCAGGACCGGCTGGCCGAGGGCGCTCAGGCTACCGTGCTGGTGCTCGACACCGGAGCGGTCGCCGACGCCGACGCCTTCTTCGAGGAGCGCCGCCGCCAGAGCCATTGAACGATTAGGGTCGCGACAATCCCCAGAACGATCGAGCCGATGATTATCGCGGAGACCTTGAACTGCAGGGTGGCGGCAAAAGGGATCAGGTGAATTTCAACCGGGGCAAGCTGAAAATTCTCGTACAGTATGTAGAGCAGCCACGCGGTCAGCACGGCGCTCACCCAGAACTTGGGGCGTTTCCAGAACTCGGTCATCGCATAACCCTGACGCTTGTAAGGTTGTCAGTCGAACGCCGCGAAGGCAACTCGGATGCCGTTTAGAATCGGTCAAGGTTTTGATTTTCATCCGTTTGAAGCCGGCCGCCGCCTCGTGCTGGGCGGCGTCGAGATCGCCCATTCACACGGCCTGCGCGGTCATTCCGACGCCGACGTCGCCGCCCATGCCCTGGCCAATGCGCTGCTCGGCGCGACCGGCCGCGGCGATCTCGGCCGCCGTTTTCCGGACGATGATCCGCAATACTGTGACGCCGACAGCATTCAGTTGCTGGTCACGGTATGGCGCGAAACCGCAGCGCTCGGATGGCGCCTCGTCAATGCCGATCTGACGCTGATTGCGCAGCGCCCCAGGCTCGCGCCCCATCTGTCGGAAATGTGCGCGCGGCTGGCGCAGGCGCTCGACGCCGACGCCTCGCTGATCAACGTCAAAGCCGCCAATCCTGAAGGAATCGGCGCGCTCGGCCGCGGCGAAGGCGCCGCCGCCTCCGCGATCGTTCTCCTCAGCCGTGAGTGATCCTTCCCGACGCTTCCGGTTCCGCGGCGGTTCGGACTAGACTCCAGCAACTTCGCACGAGGACGTAAAATGGCTGCAGATTACAAGATCGAAGGTGAATGCGATCGGCGTTTCGCCCGCGTCAAGGAGGCGTTCGAAGCCAACTTCGCGCGCGACGCGGAAGTCGGCGCGGCGGTCAGTGTTACGCTGGACGGGCGTCCCGTAGTGGATTTATGGGGCGGATGGGCCGATGCGGCAAAAACCCAGCCGTGGCAGCGCGATACGATCGTCAACGTGTATTCGACGAGCAAGGGCATAACCGCCATCTGTGCTCATCGACTGGTTGACCAGGGCAAGATCGACCTTGACGAACCGGTCGCGACTTATTGGCCCGAATTCGCGCAGGCGCGCAAGGCCACTCTCCCGGTCCGTTACCTGCTGAGCCATCGCGCGGGCCTCCCCGCCATCCGCAAGCCGCTCGACGATGCGACGTTTTTGAACTGGCAGGCGATGTGCACGGCGCTGGCCGAGCAGGAGCCGTGGTGGCGGCCGGGCACCCGTCACGGTTATCACGCCATGACCTTCGGCTGGCTGGTCGGCGAAGTGGTCCGTCGCGTCAGTGGCAAAGCCACCTTCAGCGCCTATCTCCGGGATGAAATCGCCGGTCCGCTCGGCCTCGATTGCCATATCGGGCTCGGACCCGAACACGACGCGCGGACGGCCGAGATGATTCCCGCCAGGCCGAAAGCGGGCGAACCGAATCCGTTCGCCGAGATGGCCAAAGACCCCGAATCGGTGAGCGCCAAAACCTTTGGTAACCCGGGAATTCTAAATCGCCCCGGCTTCGTCAACACACGCGCGTGGCGCGCGGCCGAGCTGCCCGCCGGCAATGCGCATACCAACGCCCGTGCGCTCGCGCGCCTCTATGGGGCGCTGGCGCGCGGCGGCGAACTCGACGGCGTCCGCGTCCTCAGCCCAGACGCGCTCGAGCGATGCTGGACCGAGCAGTCCTTCGGGCGCGACGAGGTGCTGATGCTCGCGTCGCGCTTCAGCGCGGGCTTCATGCTCTCGCAATCAGGGGCCATGATGGGGCCGAACACGCATACCTTCGGCCATCCGGGCGCCGGCGGCTCGCTCGGCTTCGCGGATCCCAAGGCGCGGATCGGTTTCGGCTACACGATGAACCGCATGAACCTCGGGCTCTTGATCGATGAACGCGCGGTGCCGCTGATCGAGGCCGTTTACGCGTCGTTATAAGCGACAGACTATCGAGGATTGGCGCATCACGGAATTCTCACCTTCCCGCGCCGCGAATGGGCGGGAAGGTGAGTTGGCGGTCGTCACTCAGCGCGCCACCCATCCACCGTCGATCACCAGCGAGTGACCGGTCACGAACGAGGCGGCGTCGGAGAGCAGCCACGCAACGCCCTCGCCAATCTCGCTCGGCTGACCCATCCGGCCGACCGGCTCGCCGGCGGTAAGATCGCGTTCGTTCATTCCGCCGGCATCGACGATTCGCGCGACCATCGGCGTATTGATAACGCCCGGGCAGACGCAATTCACGCGGATATTCTTCTGCGCGTATTCGAGCGCGGCGGTCTTGGTCAGCCCGATCACCCCGTGCTTCGACGCGTTGTAGGCCGATCCGCCCTCGAAACCGACGAGGCCCGCAACCGACGCCGTATTGACGATCGACCCGCCACCCTGTTTCAGCATCTGCGGGATTTCGTACTTCATGCAGAGCCAGACGCCTTTGAGATTGATCGCGATGGTGCGGTCGAAGTTTTCT
Organism: Pseudomonadota bacterium; assembly: GCA_021325355.1. Classification (GTDB taxonomy): domain Bacteria; phylum Desulfobacterota; class Binatia; order Binatales; family Binataceae; genus JAJPHI01. Next base: position 50,820 of record JAJPHI010000017.1, on the reverse strand, counting down.
TCCGAGCCGTTTTCGACCCTGTCGTGGCCGATTTTGCCCTCGATCCCGGCGTTATTGAACGCGCCGTCGAGCCGGCCAAAGGTCTCGACCGTCTTGGCGACCATCGCCTCAACCTGCTTGGTGATCGAGACGTCGGCGGCCACGCAATCGGCCGTCCCGCCGGCTTCCTTGATCATTGCCACGGTCTTGACCGCGCTGTCCGGGACGTAGTCGGCGATCATCACCTTGGCGCCCTGTTTGGCGAGCAGCAATGAAGTGGCGCGGCCGATTCCGGAGCCGCCGCCGGTGACCAGTATGACTTTCCCTTCGAGTGTTCCTGCCATGTCCTTGCCTTCCTCTTATTGAGCTACGAAGCCGCCGTCGATCGCCATCGAATGGCCGGTTACGAACGAGGCCGCGTCGGAGAGCAGCCAGATCACGCCGGCGCCGATCTCCTCGGGCTGTCCCATGCGCTTGACCGGTTCGGCGGCGATGAATTCCTGCTCGTTCATGCCGCCGCTGTCAACCATCCGCGCGACCATCGGCGTATTGATCAAGCCGGGGCAGACACAGTTGACGCGAATATTCTTCTGCGCGTATTCGAGCGCCGCGGTCTTGGTCAGCCCGACCACGCCGTGTTTCGACGCGTTGTACGCCGAGAGCATCGGCACGCCGACGAGACCGGCGCCCGAGGCCGTGTTGACGATCGCGCCGCCGCCCTGCTTGAGCATCTGCGGGATCTCGTGCTTCATGCAGAGCCAGACGCCTTTCAGATTGATCGCCATGATTCGATCAAACACGTCCTCGGGATAATCAACCGTATCGGCCATCTTGCCTTCGATTCCGGCATTGTTGAACGCGCCGTCGAGCCGCCCGTAGGTCTCGACGGTTTTGGCGACCATCGCCTCGACCTGGCGCGGAAGCGACACGTCGGCGGCAAAACAATCGGCGGTGCCGCCCGCCTCCTTGATCATCGCGACGGTCCTGACCGCGCTCTCGGGCACGTAATCGGCGATCATCACCTTGGCGCCCTGCCGCGCGGCGAGCAGCGCCGTCGCCCGTCCGATTCCCGAACCACCGCCCGTGATGAGAATGACCTTGCCGTCGAGCACTCCTGCCATGTGACTACTCTCGTCCGCTTCCCTGCGGGAAGGCTACTGATTGCGTATTAACGCGCGGTCCAGCCGCCGTCGATCGTCAGCGGATGACCGGTGACGAAGGAGGCCGCGTCGGAGAGCAGCCAGACCACGCCGGCGGCAATCTCTTCCGGCTTGCCCAGGCGGCCTATCGGCTCCCCGGCGATCGCATCCGCTTCGCGCATCCCGCCCTTGTCGAAGGCCCGCTGCACCATCGGCGTGTTGATCACGCCCGGGCAGACGCAGTTCACGCGGATATTCTTCTGCGCATATTCGAGTGCCGCAGTCCGCGTCAGTCCGACCACGCCGTGCTTGGCGGCGACGTAGGCCGGGATACCCGGAAACCCCAGCAGGCCGGCAATCGACGCGGTGTTCACGATCGCGCCGCCGCCCTGCTTGAGCATCTGCGGAATTTCGTACTTCATGCAGAGCCACACGGCCTTCAGATCGATCGCGACGACGCGGTCAAAATTCTCTTCCGTGCACGCGATAGTCTCGGCCATCGCGCCCTCGATTCCCGCATTGTTGAAGGCGCCGTCGAGCCGTCCGTAGGTCTCGAGCGTTTTCTGGATCAAATCCTCGACCTGCCGGGTAACCGCGACGTCGGCGGCGACGCAGGCCGCCGTGCCGCCGCCCTCCTTGATCATCGCGACGGTTTTCTCCGCGCCCTCGGGCACATAGTCGGCGATCATCACCCGGGCACCCTGGCGTGCCGCCAACAACGCCGTGGCGCGGCCGATTCCCGAGCCGCCGCCGGTGACGAGCACAACCTTTCCTTCAAGTGCGCCTGCCATATCGCAGTTCCTCCTTGTCTGGGCCGCAGGGCCAATGACACGCGACGCTCAGCGCGCCGTCCAGCCGCCATCGATCACCATCGAATGGCCCGTTACGAACGAGGCCGCGTCCGAGAAGAGCCAGCACACGCCCTCGGCAATCTCTTCGGGCTTGCCAAGGCGCCCGACCGGTTCGATCGCGACCATCTGGTTCTCACCCACCATGTTCTTATCGAGCGCCCGTTCCACCATCGCCGTGCGAATGAATCCGGGACAGACGCAATTCACGCGGATATTCTTCTGCGCATATTCGAGCGCTGCGGTTTTGGTTAAGCCGACGACGCCGTGTTTCGCGGCGGTATAGGCGGCGGTGCCGGCCAGCGCGACCAACCCCAGGGTTGACGCGGTGTTGACGATCGCGCCGCCGCCTAGCCTGAGCATCTCCGGGATTTCGTACTTCATGCAGAGCCAGACGGCTTTGAGATTGATCGCGATTACGCGATCAAAACTGTCCTCCGGATAACCGGCGGTATCGGCCATCGTGCCTTCGATTCCTGCATTGTTGAAGGCGTAGTCGAGTCGCCCGAAGCTCTCGACGGTTTTGGCGACCAGCGCCTCCACCTGTTTCGCCACCGCGACGTCCGCCGCGACACACTCCGCCGTGCCCCCCGCTTCCCGGATCATCGCGACCGTCTTAAGGGCCCCCTCGGGAACATAGTCGCCGATCATCACCCGGGCTCCCTCGCGCGCGACGCGGAGTGCGGTCGCTCGTCCAATCCCCGAACCGCCGCCGGTGATCAGCGCAACTTTCCCTTCCAATGCTCCGGGCATACCTCTCCCTCCTGAAAACGATCGGACTTTCTTATGGCGCTAATGGGTCAGGATTTGCAAATCGCTGCGGACGGGCGGGCGAGCATCAAACCGCGAGGCCGGCGCGGGTGCCCCCGCGGTTCTGACCGGCTCGATACCGTCGACGGTTGGTTGATGTCTTCAATGGTCGGCGGATGACGTGGCGCGCCGCCGGTCATCGCTTGCGGCCGTAAGCCCCGCCGCCCGGGGTTTCGATCCGGATCCGTTCCCCCGCCGCCAGTTGCACATTCGTCTTGCCGGGCAGACGCCGGCGCCTGCCGTCTCGAGCGATCCTGAAATTGGCGCCGCAGGCGCCCGCGCCGCCCCCAGCGAGGCCCCAGGGCGCCGTCACGCGGCGTTCGGTAAGCAGGCTCACGTTGGCCTCGGTCAGGCATTCGATCTCGCGCACCAGCCCGTCACCGCCATCGAAGGCACCGCGACCACCCGATCCGCGCCGGATACGATACTCCGTCACGCGCATCGGATAGTAGGCTTCGAGCGCTTCGATCGGCGTGTTCAGGGTGTTCGTCATATGCGTATGCAGACCCGAGGCGCCCGGGTAGCCGGGCGCGGCACCGGCCCCGCCGGCGATCGTTTCGTAGTAGGAAAAGTGCCGCTGCCGGAAATCGTCGTAACCGCCGATCGTCAGGTTCGACATCGAACCGGAACTCGCGGCGGGAATCCGCTCCGGAGCCGCCTTGGCCAGCGCGCGCAGCAGCACGTCAACGATCCGCTGTGAGGTCTCGACGTTGCCACCTGCTACCGCCGCCGGCGCCCGCGCATTGACGATCGAGCCTTCCGGCGCGACAAGCCGGATCGGACGCATCAGACCTTCATTGGCCGGCACGGCCTCGGCCGCCAGGCATTTCATGACATAGAAGACCGCGGATAGCGTGATCGCATAGTTCGCGTTGACCGCCCCGCGCACCTGCGCCGCCGATCCGCTGAAATCCACGGTCGCCCGGCCGCCTCCGATCCGGATAGCAACGCGCAGCGTGATCGGTCCGCTGCCGCAGCCGTCGTCGTCGAGCTGGTCGCTCGCCGTATAGACACCGCGAGGGATTTTCCGCAACTCGGCCGCCATCAGGCGTTCGGCATATTCCTTCAGTCCCTCCATCGCGCGGGCCACCGTTTCCCGTCCGAGCCCCGCCACCAGGTCGCGCGTCCGCTGAGCGCCGACGCTGAGCGCCGCCAGTTGCGCGCGCAAATCACCCTCGCGCTCCTCCGCGACCCGCGTGTTGGCCAGGAAAAGCGCCATGACATCGCGCGCGGGACGTCCGCCGACCATGATCCTGACCGGCGGCATCCGAAAACCTTCCTGGTAAATCTCGGTGGACAATGCCATCGATCCCGGCGCCATCCCGCCAATATCCGCATGATGGGCCCGGTTGGCCGCGTACGCGAAGGGCCGGTCTTCGCCCTCAAGAAAGATCGGCATCACGACCGTGACGTCCGGCAGATGGGTCCCGCCGGCAAAGGGATCGTTGACCGCCGCGACATCACCGGGCGCCAGCTCCAGATGAGCGATAGCGGCGCGAACCGACAGTGGCGTCGACCCGAGATGCACTGGGATATGAGCCGCCTGCGCGACCAGCTCGCCCTGCTGATCGAACAGGGCACAGGAATAATCGCGCCGCTCCTTGATATTCGGCGAATAGCCGGTCTGCCCGAGCACCACTCCCATCTCATCGGCGATCGCGGCCAGCCGATGGTTCATCACCGCGAGCGTCACCGGGTCAAGCTTCATCGCAGCTCCAGATGCAGATTGCCGTAGTCGTCGCAACGCAGCGTGAACTCCGGCGCGACATACGCGGTCGCGCTCATCTCGACCACGATCAGCGGGCCCGCCAGCCGCGTTCTGGGGCCGAGCGCCTCACGCTCAAAGATCGGAACCATCCGGGTCGTCGCGCCGACCAGCGTCCGGAGACGCCCGAGCGGCTCGGCCGCGCGTGATCGGCCGCGTCGACGTGGCGGTACGGCCGCCGCCGGGACGTAGGAGCGAAGCCGCAGATTCACCACCTCGATCGGCGCCTCAGGCGTCGCATGGCCGAAGGTGCGGCGATGCTGTTCGTGGAAGGCCTCGACGAACCCCGCATCGAGCCTCACTTCGAGCTCAAAGGATTGGCCGCGGTAACGAATGTCGGCATACAGTTCGTGGCGGATATCGGCGGCGCGGGCGCCTTCGGCGACCAGTTCCGCCCGCGCGCGCCGGATCAGCGGTTGCGCCCGGCGTTCGAGCGCGTGGAGTTGTGGGTCGGTTTCGCGAATCGTCAGCGATAGTTCGCGGCCGACGGGCGCGCCCAGCGCTCCCCATGCGCACAGCAGTCCCGGATTCGACGGCAGCACGACGTGCCGAATACCGAGATCGAGCGCGAGCTCGCTCGCATGCATCGGACCGGCGCCGCCGAACGCCAGCAAAGCGAAATCGCGCGGATCGAAGCCGCGCTCGACCGTAATCACCCGGATCGCCCGTTCCATGGTGGCGTTCACCACACGGATCACGCCGTGGGCCGTGGCGGCGCCAGCGCTCTTCGTCGCGCGTCCGAGCAAACTCAAGGCTTTCGCGGCGCGCGCCGGATAAAGCGGCATCGCACCGCCCAGAAAGCGGTCGGCCACCAGCCGGCCGGCCACGAGGTTGGCGTCGGTGACCGTCGGCGCGACGCCCCGTCCATAACATGCCGGTCCCGGATCGGCCCCTGCGCTCTGGGGCCCGACCTGCAGCGATCCGCCAGCATCGATTCGGGCAATCGATCCACCGCCGGCCCCAACCGTATGAATATCGATCACCGGCGTCCTGACCGGATAGCCCGCCGGGTGACTGAGCGGACGAAGCCGCGCGCGGCCATCAAACAGCGCAACGTCCGTCGACGTTCCGCCCATGTCGAAGGTGATAAAACGCTCGACGCCCATGAAGCGCGCCAGCGCCCCCGCGCCGACGACGCCCGCCGCCGGGCCCGAAAGAATCGTGCGCACCGGCTCCGCGCACGCCTGACCGACCCCGATCGCCGAGCCGTTCGACTGCATGACCCGCATCCGCGACCCGCCGAAGCCCTCCTGCAAACGCTCCAGATGGGTCACCATCCGCGGCGCCACGTAGGCGTTGACAACGGTCGTCGAGAGCCGCTCGTACTCGCGATACTCCGGCAAGAGCCGATGCGAGATCGAAAGCGGCAGCTCCAGTGCCTGGAGGGCTTCGGCCAGCGCCTTCTCGGTGCGCGGATTCGCGTACGAATGCAGCATGCAGACGGCGATCGCTTCGACCCGATGGCGGCGGAGCGCGGCACGCAGCCGCTTAAGCGCAGCGTCGGTCAAAGACGCTTCGACCTCGCCGTCGAACCGGGTCCGACCGCCCACGCCGAAACGCAGATGGCGCGGGACCAGCGGCGCCGGGCGGGTCGGTGCCAGCGCGTACAGTTCCGAGCGGTTCTGCCGACCGATCTCGATCAAGTCCTCAAAACCGCGATCGGTCACGATCGCGACGCGCGCGCCCTTGCGCTCGAGCAGCACGTTGGTCGCCACTGTGGTGCTGTACGTGATGCGCTCGGCGGAGTGGTCGCCGAGCAATCTGCTGAGGCCCTGCAGAACGGCGCGCGCCGGATCATCCGGCGTCGACGGTAACTTGAGAACCCGCAATTCGCCGCCGATAGTGGCGACGAGGTCAGTGAAAGTGCCGCCGGTATCGATACCGACCCGGACTGTCGCCGAACGCGCGGCGCGGGTTGAGTCCGCCGCCTCGTCGAGCTGGCCGGCCATGCCCGCCGACTTCAATCGGCCGGCTTCGCGGGACTTTTCTCGGCGCTGGTCGAGCTTTCGCTCGAGGCTTTGGCGCTCGCCGCCTTGCTCTCGCCGTTGATGCTCGAAGTCGTGCTGCTGCTGGCGCCGCTGTCACTGCTGGCCGACTCGCTGCGGTTCTTGCGGGCATAGTCCGTCGCGTACCAGCCGTTGCCCTTCAGCACAAACGAGGTCGTCGAGATGATTCGATGAACGTCACGGTTGCAGGTGGGGCAATGCTTCAGCGGATCTTCGGTTATCCGCTGCGTCACTTCAAAGACTCCGCAATGCTCGCATCGGTATTCGTATATCGGCATATGACCCAGCGACCCTACTCTACCGGAAATCGGCGCGGCCGTTTAGATATCTGCACGGTAGGTAACCACCGATCCGGCGCTTGTCAACGCTTCGCGAAATCTTCACCCGCCCCACAGCGGAGCGCCTCGTCTCATCCGAAAGCCACTCCGCCGGTCATCAGATACTGGCCGATACTGACGAGTACGACGCGCTGAATAAAGCCAATCACCAGCAGGACCACGACCGGCGACAGGTCGATCCCGCCGAAAACCACCGGCAGATGCTCCCGCACGAGGTCAAAGACCGGCTCCGTCGCCGCATAGAAGAAGCGTACGATCGGGTTATAAGGATTAGGCTCGATCCAGGTCAGGACGACCGCGATCAGAACGACCCAGAAATACAGATTCAGCAGTTGTTCGAGGGTGACCAGCAGCCACCCGATGAGGTTGTTCCAGAGGATCACGCTAGCTCCGTCATCAGTTGCCGCCGAGCTCCCGCGATCGCCGCGCGGCGGCCTGCACAGCCTCGGCGACGATATCAGAAAAGCCCAACTCCGCGAACTTGCGCAGCGCCGCCTCGGTCGTCCCGCCCGGCGATGCCACCACCTTGATCAGCTCGTCGGCACTCATCGGCGAGCGCCGCAGCGTCTCTTCGGCTCCGCGGATCGTCTGCTGCGCCATCGCCATCGCCATCCTGGCGTCGAGCCCTTCCTTGACGCCGGCCTCGGCGAGCGCCTTGGCAAACAGGTACACGTATGCGGGACCACTGCCACTTACGGCCGTCACCGCGTCGATCAGGTTTTCGTCGGCAACCGCCACCGCCTCTCCGACCGCGCGAAAGATGCGGAGCGCGAAGGCCAAGTCGGCCTTACTTGCGCCCGACGACGGAACCAGCGCCGCCATCCCCTGGCCGACCATCGCGGGCGCATTGGGCATCACGCGGACCACCCTGGCTTGCGCCCCGAACGCCTGCTCGAAGCGCGCGATTTTGATCCCCGCCGCGATCGAGATGAACAGCCGATCCTTCGGGCGCAGCGGCTTCGGCTCGCCCTTACGAACTTTGGTCGAAACCTCGCTCAGCAGCGGCGCCAGGTCATTTAGCACTTCGTCGATATTCTGCGGCTTGACCGCGAAGAGCACGGCCGGCGCCTCGCGCATCACCAGGCGATTATCCGCCGTCGTTTCGATCTTGAGCTGGCGCTTGAGCTTGCGCCGCCGGCCGGCGTCGACGTCCGAGGCGATAAGTTCGGCCGGACGGAACATTTTTTTGGTCAACAAGCCGCGCATCAACGCCTCGGCCATGTTGCCGCCCCCCAGAAATCCGAGTTTTCGCATGCTCTATCGCTCGCCAAAGACCGCACGTCCAACCCGCACGATCGTGGCGCCCTCCTCGATTGCGATTTCGTAGTCGTCCGTCATGCCCATCGAAAGCTCGCGAAGCGGCATCGCGCTGGTCGCGAGACGATCGCGCAGATTCCGCAGCGCGGCAAAATAATGCCGCGCGGCGCCTTGCGGACCCGGCGGCGGAATCGTCATGAACCCCTCGATTTGCACCAGATCGCGCGCCTTCTCGAGGAGTTCCGCCAAAGCGTCCGGCGCGACGCCGCTTTTCGATGCTTCCCCACCCAGGTTCACCTCGATTAGCACACGGACGCCGGGTCGCGCGCTTGCCCGAGCGAGCGCTGCGGCCGTCCGCACGCTGTCGAGACTCTGGATCAAATCGAAGTGCGCGGCGGCCAGACGAGCCTTGTTGCTCTGCAGATGGCCGATCAGATGCCAGCTTGCGCCGTCGAGCCTGCCGACGCTTGCCTGCTTGGCGATCGCCTCCTGAACGTAATTCTCGCCGAAGACCCGCGCACCGGCTCGGTATGCCGCAAGGATCGCTTCCGCCGGCTGCGTCTTGCTGGCCAGCACCAGCCGACATGCATCCGATGGCCGCCCGGCACGCTCGAGCGCCGCGGCCATCCGCGCCGTGACCTCGCGCCACCGCGCCGCGATCTCACTCTCGGACAGCATCGCGCGCGCACCGCCGCAGAGCCTCGAGCACCGGTCGCACGGGGAGCCCCATCACGGTGTCGCGCTCGCCGACCACATCGACGATAAACTTCGCCCCGTCGCCCTGGATTCCGTACGCGCCGGCCTTGTCGAAAGGCTCGCCGGTGTTGATGTAAGCTTCAACCTCTTGCGGGATGAGGACGCGAAACCGCACCTGCGCGATTACCGGCTCGCTCGCAAGAATCCGCCCGCCCAGCGCGATCGCATAGGCGGTAATCACGGTATGGGTGCGTCCCGAGAGCCGGTTGAGCATCCGGCGCGCATCGGCGGCATCGAGGGGCTTCAGTAAAACCTCGCCGTCCAGCTCGACGACCGTATCCGCGCCGAGGACGAGGCGCTCGGGGATTCGGCGGGAGACGGCGAGGGCCTTGTCGCCCGCGACCCGCAAGGCATAATTCTCCGCCGTTTCCGATGCTCCGCGAGTCTCGTCGACGCCGCTTTCCACAATGGTGAACTTGAGTCCTGCCGCGGCGAGCAGTTCGCGCCGCCGCGGCGATCCCGATGCCAGGATCAGCTCGGATTCATCGGCCACAAATTTTTCGATCATCGATGGCGTGCCGGCTCGAGCCTCGCCGGCGCCAGCCGGCACAGGGCCGCTCGCGCTCCCCCGATTGATGTAACCTTCGTCACTCGTTAGCAATGTTCCATGCCCGCGCGACAACGACAAGATGTTCGATCGGTCGTTATCCGTCTGGCGTGCACCATCGTCCTTGCCCTCGCCCTGAGCAGTCTGCTGCGATCGCCCGCAGCGGGCCAACCGGCGACCAACGATCCGCGCGCGGCCCTGGTCGAGGGCTACCGCGCCTATGAACGGCGCGACTTCGCCACGACCATCAGCGCGATGCAACTCGTGCTTGCGAAACTGCCCGAGGCGGCCGACTACGCCGCCTACTATCTCGCCAGTGCGCAGGCCCAGACCGGCGACCTCATCAACGCGGCCGCGAACTATCGCCATCTGCAGGATAACTACCCGTCGAGCATTTTTGCCGCCGACGCCGGCGTCGAGTACGCGCGCGCCGAGCTTAAGCTCGGCAATCCGGCGAACGCCGAAGCCGCGGCGCGCCGCGTCGCGCTCGCGACCGGCGATCCGAGCGCCGAACAAAACGCGCGTCTCCTGATTGCTGAAGCGGCCGCGGCCCAGGGCAGGTTCGCCGAGGCCTACGCCGAGGCGCAGGCGCTGCGCGAGCGCTTTCCACGCGGCGGCGCGGATCCGGCGGCGCGGGCTCTCGCCGATTCGCTGCGCGCCGCCCATCCAGCGGTGGTTTCGCTCGCACCGCTCGAATTCCACTATCGTGAGGCTGAGTTGCTGGTGCGCGAAGGCGCCCTCCAGCGCGCGCGTGGCGAAATCGAGGCGGCGCGGGCCTTGAACCCGCCCCCCGGATTGCGCGTCGATCTGGCCTGGCTCGAAGCCGCGGCCTCGCGCGACGATCTCGAAGCCTGGCGCGCGGCCCTGCTGCACTACCTTGCCCTCGCTCCCACCGATGCACACGTCGCCGAGGCGATGACCACGCTCGGCCATCTTTATTGGCGCGCTAACGATACCGTTCAGGCCCGATACTGGTTCGATCGCGTCGCCGCGCGTTATCCCAGCGACGCGGCGCGCGCGGCCGAGGCGATGTTCGACGCGGCCCGCACCTGCGAGGACGACGGCGATCGCGACGCGGCGCGTCGCCGCTACCTACGCCTGATAGCCCGCTATCCGGCTTCCGACGCCGCGGCCCAGGCCCGTTTTCGCGCGCCTTTCATGCTCTATATGGACGGTCATTATGCCGCGGCGGCGACGGAATTCGCCGCTGCCGCGCGCCGTGCCGACGATCTCGACTGGGCGATGTTCGCCTACTGGCAGGCGCGCGCGCTCGAGCAGAGTGGTAACCGCACCGCCGCGCGCGCCCTGCTCCGCGCCGTCGCCGCCGACAAGCGCAGCAACTATTATCCGGCTCTGGCCCTCGACCGCCTCCGTCTCGATACCGCTTCCGCTGCCGCTTCGCCGCCCGCCGCGTTCCCCAACGCGCCGATACCGGTAGCCGACGGCGTCGCCGGTTTCCATCTCGCGCGCATCGCTCTGTTTCGCCAAATCGGCCTGCGCGAGCTCGAAGCCGGCGAGTTGCGCGCGATCGCGGCCACCGACGATCCGCTTATCCGCCGCTTCATTCTTGACGAGGCCCAAGCCGCCGGCGCCTGGTACGACGCCATCCAGGTCGCCAACCGGATGGTCGCCAGCGGCCAGTTGAGCAGCGCCGCCACGGAACGGATCCGCTATCCGCGCGGCTTCTGGGATCTCATCAGCAGGGCCGCCAGCACCCAGGGGCTCGATCCGTGGCTGGTCTCCGCCCTGATTCGGCAGGAGAGCCTTTACAATCCGCGTGCCGTCTCGGGTTCCGATGCGCGCGGGCTGATGCAACTGTTGCCGACAACCGCCGAACACTGGGCCCCGGCCGCCGGTCTCAACCCACTCGATCTCGATCTCTTCGATCCGCAAACCAGCGTCCGTATCGGCACAACCTATCTGAAAGCGCTGCTCGCCATGTTCGACAACGATCCGCTCAAGGCGGTCGCCGCCTACAACGGCGGCGAGCATGCGGTAGCGGCGTGGAGCGCGAAGTTCCCCGGCGACGGCGATCAATGGGTCGAGAATATCGGCTACAAGGAAACCCGCGACTACGTCAAAAAAGTCATCGGCGGACGCCGCGAATACCGGCTTCTCTACGAGCCCGCCTATGCGGACGTCGTCGCCAGCGTCTCGTCATCGGCGAACTTTTGACGATCGCCCCACTCTGTTAAGCTGCTAGCGATGGCCCTGCTGCGCATCCGCAAGTTCCCTGATCCGATCCTCAAGACCGCCGCCAAACCGGTCGAGAACATCGACGGCGAGCTCAACCTGTTCCTCGACAGCATGGTCCAGACGATGTACGCGGCGCCCGGCGTCGGTCTCGCCGCGACTCAGGTCGGCGACGGACGCCGCGTCGTGGTCATCGATACGGACCATGAAAACCCCGGTAAACATCTGCTCAAACTGATCAACCCCGAAATCGTCGAGCGCGACGGTTCGATCCTTTGGGAGGAAGGCTGTCTCTCGGTGATCGATTACACGGCCGAGGTGAAGCGCGCCGCACGCGTGCGCGTCCGCGCCTGGACTCCCGACCAGAAGCCAATCGATCTCGACGCTGACGATCTGCTCGCCGTCGCTCTGCAGCATGAGCTCGACCATCTCGACGGTAAGCTCTTCCTCGACCGTATCAGCCGTATCAAGCGCGACCTCTATAGGCGCCGGCTGACCAAGATGATCAAGGAGGGTAAGGCCGATGGGAAACCCTCCTCCGCCGCACTCATCTGACCCGCAAGCTCCATTCCGGGCGATTTTCCTGGGCACGCCCGCGCTGGCGGCTCATGTGCTCGAGCGGCTGATCGGCGACGGCGCCGGTCTCGTCCGGATAATCGCTGTCGTCACTCGTCCCGACCAGCCGCGCGGCCGCGGACTCAAGTACGAACCGTCCGAAGTGGCGGCGGTCGCCGACCATTTCCAGCTCCCGCTCCTGAAGCCGACCAGGATCCGCACAGCCGAGTTCCCGGCCCAACTCCGGGCATTTGCCCCCGATCTGCTCATCGTCGTCGCCTACGGCCGCATTCTTCCTGCTGAAGTCTTGCAAGCGGCGCGCCTGATGCCGATCAACCTGCACGCCTCACTCCTGCCGCGTCATCGCGGGGCCTCTCCGATCGAGGCCGCGATCCTCGCCGGCGATGCCACCACGGGTGTAACCGTGATGCGCATGACCGAGCGGATGGATGCGGGGCCGATCCTGCTCCAGCGCGAGCTTGATCTCGCACCGGACGAAACCCAGCGCACCCTGAAAGATCGTCTCGCCGACCTCGGCGCGCGCGCGATGCTCGAAGCGCTCGACCTGCTGCGCTGCGGCAGGCTGACGGAGAGGCCGCAGGACGAAAGCCGCGCCACCTATGTCAAGCCGATCAAAAAAGAGGACGCGCGGATAGACTGGCGCGCCGACGCCGCATCGATTGAGCGGATGGTTCGGGCTTACGATCCCTGGCCCGTCGCGCGAACCTCGATCGACGGCACCGACCTGATGCTGTGGAAGGCCCAGCTAAGCGACGCGACCAATCCACCCGCTCCCGCCTGTCCCCCCGGTACCATCACGGCGCTGCGACCTATGCTGACGGTCCAGTGCGGGATCGGCACCCTGGCGTTGCTCGAAGTTCAACTCGGCGGGCGCCGTCGCATCTCCGGTGCCGACTTTGCCCGCGGACGCCGTCTCGCACCAGGGAGCCGTCTTGGTACCTGACCCCGCGCCAGGTCGGCGGCGCGCGCCGACCGGTCTCGCTACGCGTCGCGCGGCCCTCGACATCCTGACCCGCGTCGAGCGCGATCGCGCCTTCGCCGACGTTCTGCTGGGCCATCGTCTGGCGGCCTTCGCGAAACCGGCCGATCGCCGTCTCGTCACCGAGCTGGTGTTGGGCGTGAGCGCGTGGCGCGGCCGCCTGGATTATGAGCTGGCCCAACTCTCGCGCCTGCCGCTCGCCCAACTCGATCCGATCGTGCTTAACGTTCTGCGAATTGGCCTCTACCAGTTGCGGCGCCTCACCCGCACACCCCCGCACGCGATTATCGATACTGCCGTGAGCCTCGCGCGTGAGCATCGCCGCGAAACACACATCGGCGGCTTCGTCAACGCCGTTCTGCGCGCCGCCCAGCGCACGGCGGTCGCACTGCCCGATCGTCGGCGCGACGAGCTCGACTATTTGGCGATCGCCTACTCCCATCCGCGATGGCTGGCCGAAAAGCTGGTCGAATGGTTTGGGACAGCCGAGGCCGAGGCGCTGATGGCCGCGCATAACGAGCCCGCACCCAACGTCCTCCGCCTGAATCTGGCGCGCGGCACGCCCGCGACTCTGCTGGCGTCAATCGAGCGCGAAGGGATGACGATCGCGCGGCGCGGCCTGCTGCCGGAAACCGTCTATCTTAAGGGCGCGGCAATTTTCGCCTCCTCCGCGTATGGCGACGGCCTGTTCCTGCCGCAATCCGAAGCCTCCCAGATGGTCACGAGATTGCTCGATCCCAGCCCGGGCGCGACCGTAATCGACCTCGCGGCGGCACCCGGAGGCAAGACCACCCATCTGGCGGAGCTGGTCGGCCGCGACGGCCGCGTCATCGCCTGCGATGCGAGTTTCGTCGGCCTCAAGCGTATCCGCGAGCTCGCCCGCCGCCTGCACCATCCCCAGGTGCTGGTCGTACGATGCGACTCCGCGCGCGGCGTGCCGCTGCCCTCGGCTTCGGCCGCCGCCGTCCTGCTCGACGCCCCTTGTACCGGCCTCGGTACTCTGCGCGAGCATCCGGAACTCCGATGGCGCCTGCAGCCTGACGACTTCGCACGGATGGCAAAGCTGCAGTTGCCGATGCTGCATCAGGCCGCCGCCACCGTGAAACCTGGCGGCGTGTTGGTCTATTCCGTTTGCAGCCTCGCGCCGGAAGAGGGTGAAAAGGTGGTCGCCGAGTTTTTGCGCACCAACCCGCAGTTCGTCGTGCAACCGCCGACGACCGGCCCGCTCGCCCCCTTGATCAACCGCGACGGCTTCCTGCGCACCCGCCCTGACCGCGAGGCGCGCGACGGCTTCTTCGCCGCCCGCCTCGCTCGTCGCCAGCTTTAATCGCATCCGAACGCCGACGGCGATCCCGGGCGCTTTGTTGAACGGCCCTGACGGTCTAACCTGATCATATGACGCGGAATTACAAGATCGCGCCTTCGATCCTCTCGGCTGACTTCGCCCGGCTCGGCGACGAAATCCGCCGCGTCGAAGCCGCCGGTGCTGACCTCATTCATTTCGACGTGATGGATGGGCACTTCGTGCCCAATCTCTCGATCGGGATTCCCGTCCTCAAGTCCGTCCGCGCCATCACTCGGCTGCCGCTCGATGCCCATCTGATGATCGAACATCCGGAACGCTACCTTAAGCCGTTCGTCGAGGCCGGCGCGGATTCGCTCTCCGTACACGTCGAGGTCTGCGCGGACCTGCCGGCCGTCGCCGCGGCAATTCACGCCCTCGGCGCCCGCGCCGCGATCGCGATCAATCCGGAGACGCCACCTGACCGTGTGCTCGCCGCCGCGCCGCACTTCGACATGATTCTCGTCATGAGCGTCCATCCGGGCTTCGGCGGCCAGAGCTTCATCCCCGACAGTCTGGCGCGGCTGCGCCTGATTCGCGCCGATCTCGATCGTCGCGGCCTCGCACTCGACCTCCAGGTCGACGGCGGGATCAAGGCTGACAACATCGCCGAAGTCGCGCGCGCCGGCGCCAACGTCTTCGTTTCCGGCTCCGGCATCTTCGGCCATCCCGACTACGCCGCGATCATTCGGCGGATGCGTCAACAGGCAACCGCCTGATCGCTACGCCGCCGCCGGCTTACATCCGCGGCGCGACCGCGCAGTACGCCTCGCCGAAGGCGGCGTGGCGCGCGAGCGCTTCACGCATGGCGCCGATCAGCGGCCGTAGCACGCGCGGCTCCGACCATCGTTCTCCGTAGAGTTTGCCCTGCAGCAGCCGTCCGATCGGCCCCAGCTCGGTCGGCAGCTCGACCAGTTGCACCGGCTCCTGCGGGTTCAGTTTGGCCATCAGCTTGGCCTCGGCGAGCGCGGCGTCGAAACCGCCCAGATGATCAATCAGTTTGAGCTGCGCCGCCTGGACCCCGGTGTAGACGTGGCCCTGCGCGAGCCCATCGACCTCTTCGACCGTCATATGGCGCTGCTTCGCCACCAACTTGAGAAAATAGTTATAGGTGTCGCCGAGGATGCGATCGTGAAAGAGCTCTGCCTGCTCCGGCGTGAAATCGGTGAACTCGTCAAACATGTCGGCATTCTGGCCATGACTGATGGCGCCCGTATTGATGCCGAGCGCGGTCGCCCCACCGGAAATGTCGAACTTCCCGCCGAGCACCCCGATTGAACCGGTGATCGTTCCCGGATCAGCGAAAGTCCGCTGCGCCGGCGTGGCGATCCAGAATCCGCCCGAGGCTGCGTACGAGCTCATGCTGACGATGACCGGCTTGCGATGCGCACACAGCTCGACCGCCCGGCGAATCAGCTCCGAAGCGATCACCGATCCGCCGGGCGAATTGATCCTGAAGACCACCGCGCGGATGGAATCGTCCGTGCGCGCCTCCTTGAAGGCTTCGACCATATCGTCCGAGCCCATCGATTCACCCCCTGGGGAGAGCACCGGATCGTAGCCGCCGCTGCCGCGCTGAATCGCGCCGACGCCGTAGATGACCGCAATCTTGGCGCGCGAGGCCAGGCTGAATTCGCCCGGACCGACGTAGGAATCCGCCGGAATCAGCTCATGATGCTCGCCGCGATAATGCCGCACACGATCGGTGAACTGGTCTTCGTACTCCAGCCGATCGACCAGGCGCGCCTTGAGACCGTCCGCCGCGGTCAGCGGCGCGCGGTCAATGATGCTGTGCATGTCGGCGCTCTCCAGATGCCGATTGTCGGCCGTCTGATTGACCAGTTGATCGAACATGCTGCCGGCCAGCGACTCGTCGTCCTCGCGCTGGGCGGGGGTGAAATCCTTTTCGGTAAAGACGTTGGCCGCGGTTTTGTACTTGCCGATCGCATCAAAGACCGGCTTCACCTTGATCCAGTCGAAAAACCCGCGCGCGAAAACCTCCCTGAGACTCACGCCGAGCAGGTTCATTTCGCCCTGCGGCATCATCGAAACCTCGTCGGCGGCGCTCGCCACCAGGTAGGGCAGGTTGCCGAAGTCGCTCTCGCCGGCGGTCTCCAGGTAGGCGGTGGTCCACTTCCCGTGCGCGCGAAAGGTCGCGATCATCCCCGCCAGCTCCTGCGCCTGCGCCAGCTCCATCGTCGGATCGTAGATCTTGATCGCGAGGCCGACGATCCGCGGATCGTCCTGCGCCGCCGTGAGCGCCGTGCGAATCTGACTCAGCGAGTTGCCTTCCGTCGCGATCGTGCCGAACGGCGACGGCGACTCCCGCTCGCTCATCGGACCATCCAGGGTGAGCACGAGGACTGATCCCGGACGATAGCGGTGGGCTATGTAGCGGCTGACGCCGATTATCAGAGCGATTAGCACGAACAACACCAGCGTGCGCACTATCCATCGCAAAAAGCGTCGAATCATGGGCGTGGATCACTTCCTCCTTGAGGGCCCGCAGGGTCGCCTGGTCCACTTGCGCCGCGGGCGGCAAAACTCGAAAGATAACCAACCATATCGCCTTGTCATGAAGCCAGCGCCTCACCTCCTGCGGTTTCCGCGATGACTGGTCAGCCAACTGCACCAAGGTTGGACGCGGCCCGGCGCCCGCCGATGCTCAACGAGCAGCCGGTCGGCGCGAACCATTACCGGATCGTCGCGCTCTGCTTCGCCGCCTGGAGCTTCGACTTCTATGACCTGCTGCTCTATTCCTTCCTGCTGATTCCGATCGCACGCGATCTCCGGCTGAGCCCCACTCAATCGTCAGTGGCGCTCGGCCTCGCCCTCGCGATGACCGCCGCGGGCGGCGTCGCCTTCGGTTTCCTTGGTGATCGCTTCGGACGCAAACCGGTGATTATCAGCACGGTGCTGATCTATGGGTTCGGCACGCTGGTGTGCGGCGTCGCGCATTCCTTTGCCCAACTCCTGCTCTATCGCAGCTTCACCGCGATCGGCGTCGGCGGCGAATGGGCCGCCGGACAGAGCCTGATCGCCGAAACCATGCCGCCCGCGTATCGCGCGCGCTACGCGGCTTACGTGCAGGTAGGCGCGCCGCTCGGCGGGTTGATGGCGGCGTGGTTCGGCGGCTACCTCGAACCATGGATCGGCTGGCGCCTCGTGTTCGCGCTGTCGGCCGTGCCGGCTTTCGTGGTCGCGGCGGCGGCGATGCGCTGGCTGCCGGAAAGCGACGTCTGGCGGCGGCACGCGACGCGGCGCTGGCTCGATCGCGCGGAACTGCGCTCGCTCGCACCCTACCATCGCATCGTCGGGCTCCTCTTCGTCATCCTCCTCGTCAACTCGGAGGCTTACTGGTTCACGTACACCTGGATGCCCTCGTATCTGCGCGTGACGCGCGGTCTCGGCGCCGCCGCCAGCAGCACGCTCATGATGCGCATGCAGCTCGGCGGTATCGTCGGTTACGCCGTCTTCGGTCGTGTCGCAGACTATTTCGGCCGCCGCCCGGCTCTCTGCGGATTCGGTCTCCTGATGGCGCTCGGGCTGCTGCCGGCGACCATGTGCTGGGGGGTGGCGATGCGGATTCCAGGCCTGCTGAGCATCGCGTTCGTGATGGCCGGAGTCGGCACCGGCACCTGGGCCGGGGTCGGACCGATGATCGCGGAACTGCTGCCGACCAGAGTGCGCAACACCGCGCTCGGCCTGCTGCTCAACGTCACGCGCGGAATCCAGTTCTTCACCCCGCTCGCCATCACCTTCGGCGCCGCGTGCATCGGCTTTGCCGCGACGCTCGCCTGCGGCGCGATCTTTTCCGTCGCCGGCGCGGCCCTGGTCTGGCTGCTGCCGGAAACACGCGGCCGCGCGATGGAGGAAATCGAACTCGGCGTCCGCTCCTGAGCGCGAGCGTCAGCGCGGCGCGCCGTTGCGGCGAGCTCACCGCCCCTTGCGGACGCTTCGATGACCGCGCGCTACTGCAACGGCGGCTCTTCCGCCGGCTGCATTACCGGCGACCCGTGATGCATCACCAGCATCCATTTCTGACCGACGCGTTCGAACACATTCGTGGCAAGAACGGTCGATCGTGCAATCCCGTCGTAGCCGCGCTGGGTCAGATTCTCTTCACACAAAACCACGGCGAGGTCGCCATTTTGCAGGAGTTCGAGTTCCCGCACCGCGAACTTCATTTCGAAGGTGCTTTGAAAAATGCGCTCCCAGCTCTGCATCACCGGGCCCCATCCGCTGAGCGATCGCCAGCCGGGATGGATGCAGACGATTTTGGGATCGCGCAGCCACACCGCCTCCATGGTCTCGAGTTCGAGCGACTCGAAGGCGCGATAGAACGCCTGATTCGCGGCGATGACGGCTTCGCGGTCGGACATGATTTTACCCTTAAAGCCCAAGCCAACTCTGCGCCGGAAACCGCGCCGACACAATAGGACACCGGTGGTCGCGGCCGTGGTCGGGTCCGCCCGCCGCAAGCTCACTTGCCGTTTGTCAATTTCGCTTGCCTCAAGGACTTGCCTCCGTGCGCAGACTCGCTATGTAGGAAGCATGGAATACACAAAACTCGGCAACACTGGCATAACCGTTTCGCGCATCTGCCTCGGATGCATGACCTATGGCGGCGGACCGCAGCCACAATGGGCGATGCCGCGCGACTGGGCGCTCGGCGCCGACGAGGCCCGCGAGCACTTCGCCGTCGCCCTCGATGCAGGGGTCAATTTCTTCGACACCGCCGACGTTTATTCGGTCGGCGCGAGCGAGGAAATCACCGGCCGCTGGCTGAACGAGATGGCCTCGCGGGACGATATCGTCGTCGCCACCAAGTGCCACGGCGCGATGGGCCCCGGGCCGAACCGCCGCGGCCTCAGCCGCAAGCACATTATCGAAGCCTGCGAAAACTCGTTGCGGCGCCTCAGGATGGATTACATCGATCTCTACCAGATCCATCGATGGGACTTCACGACGCCGCTCGAAGAGACCCTCGACGCGCTCGATCAGCTCGTGCGCGACGGCAAGGTCCGCTACCTCGGCGCCTCCAGCATGGCGGCCTGGCAGTTCGCCAAGGCCCTGTTCACCGCCAAAGAGCACGGCTGGCACCGGTTCGTCGCGATGCAGAACCACTACAACCTGATCTATCGCGAAGAGGAGCGCGAAATGATTCCGCTCTGCATCGATCAGGGCGTGGCGCTGATCCCGTGGAGTCCGCTGGCACGCGGCTTCTTTGCCCATCAGGAGGGTGCCAAGACCAAACGCGCGGAAACCGATGCCTTCGGGCGCGCGATGTATCAGCGGCCCGACGAAGTCGCCGTGGCAGAGGCCGCCATCAAGATTGCCCGCGCGCGTGGGATCAGCGCGACACAAGTGGCCTGCGCCTGGATCCTGCAGGCCCCCGGCGTGACCGCGCCGATCATCGGCGCGACCAAAACGCACCACCTCAAGGAACTGTTCGACGCGGTCGAAATCAAGCTGACCGCCGAAGAGGTCGCGGAGTTGGAAAAACCCTACGTCCCGCACCCGATTATCGGGCACGAACAACCGAGCGGGCGCCGCATGGTCCGCTGATCCGGCTCACCGGAGTGGCGGGGGGCGACGGGTGCCTCGCCCCCGCCTCACCGCTACTCCGGTTTCTTCAAACCGAGCCGCTCGTAATACTTCGCCGGGATCTTGCTCTTGTCCTTGTAGATGATGAAGTTGCAGTGCTGCCGGCCGAGCTCGGCTGCCGGTTCGATTACCACGAACGGCGCGCCGTGCGCCTTGATATCCTGCAGCTCCATGATCGGCTCGTGCGCGCAATAGACCGGAAATTCCTCCCGCCCATAGGTTAAAAGCTGCTTGCCCTTGACCGTCAGCAACGCTTCCGGCCCCTCGTACTTGCCTTCGAGTATTAAGCGCCCGCCGCTGCCACACGGCCGCATCTGCAGAACGATCTTCTCGTCGTCTTCCTCGATATGGAGCGGCATCAGATGGGCGCGCAGACCCGCAACGAACATCTTGACGCGGGCGCGCAACGCCGCTGCGTCATCGCCCTGCGGCATCTTCTCGAGGTTCGGTAGCCACCACGATTTGACCCCCGCATCCATCGCCTCCTCGAGCGCCTGATCGCCGAAGCGCCTGCCGATAAAGCTCAAGGTGGCGGCGGCCCAGTTGCGATAAAGATCGTGCATGCTGAGAAACTCGTTGTACATCCGCTGCGCGAGCTTTTTGGCGGCCTCCTTGTCGCCGGCGTCGATCGCCTCGATCACGCGATCGACGCTGAGCTTTTCCATCTCGGCAATTTCATCGGGGCGCAACAGGCGTTCGGCCATTAGTCTTTCCTCCCTGAAACTCATGGGGAATCTTCAAAGAAAAGCCCGGCCCCCGCAAGCGCGGCGAAAGCGCGAGGCTTGTCGGGTCGGCGACAATTCGCGATATTCCCCGATGCCGACGGTTTTGTTTCGGCAGCCGGTCGGCTAAAGCTGGTCTGATATTGAGAAGCGCAGGCAGTTAGCGTATTTAATGCCGGATCGGCGCTACGGCCTGAGCGGGAGAACAGCGTGGAAACCTCTTCGCACGACATACTGATGATTGGCGGCGGCGGCGCCGGCTTGCGGGCCGCGATTGCGATAGCGGAGGCGATGCCGGGGGCCGATATCGCGATGGTGTCCAAGGTTTATCCGATGCGCAGCCATACCGTATCGGCGGAGGGCGGCGCGGCCGGCGTCGCCGGTGACGACGATACGATCGACGAGCAATGCTACGATACCGTCTCCGGCAGTGACTGGCTCGGCGATCAGGACGCTATCGAGTATTTCTGCAACGAAATCCCCAAGGAGCTCCTGCGGCTCGAACACTGGGGATGCCCCTGGAGCCGCCAGCCCGACGGTCGCGTCGCGGTGCGCCCGTTCGGCGGCATGAAAAAGATGCGCACGTGGTTCGCCGCCGACAAGACCGGCTTCCACATGCTCCACACCCTCTTTCAAACCTCGCTTAAGTACACCTCGATCCTGCGCTACGACGAGCATTTCGTCACCCGTCTGCTGACCGACGACGGCGCCGTGCGCGGCGTGGTGGCAATCGAGCTGCGCACCGGGCGCATCCGCGCCATCATGGCCAAAGCGGTGATTATCTGCACCGGCGGCCTCGGGCGCATCTTCCCCTTCACCACCAACGCGAACATCTGCACCGGAGACGGGATGGCGCTCGCCTATCGCGCCGGCGCCCCCCTCAAAGACATGGAGATGGTGCAGTATCATCCGACAGGTCTGCCCTTTACCGGAATCCTCATCACCGAAGCCGCGCGCGCCGAGGGCGGCTGGCTGCTGAACAAGGACAACTACCGTTTCCTGCAGGATTACGACCTCGGCAAGCCGACGCCGACGCCGGTGCTGCGCAGCATGGAACTGGGGCCGCGCGATCGGGTATCCCAGGCGATCTTCGGAGAATTCGAAAAAGGTCGCGCCTTCCACGGCCCCTATGGCGATTACGTCCATCTCGATTTGCGTCATCTGGGCGAGCACAAAATCGAAACGCGCCTGCCGATGGTGCGCGAGCTCTGCCTCAAGTACGAAAATATCGACCCCGTGCGCGAGCCGATTCCCGTCCGCCCTGTGCAGCATTACATGATGGGCGGCGTGCATACCGACATTAACGGCGCGACCCCGCTCAAGGGTCTGTATGCCGCCGGCGAGGCCGCCTGCGTCAGTATCAACGGCGCCAACCGGCTCGGTTCCAATTCGCTCGGCGAGTTGCTGGTGTTCGGCGCCCGCGCCGGTCGCCACGCCGTCGAATATATCGGCAACGGCGCGCCGAACGGCAATCTAAGCCATCTCCTGGCACAGGCTGCCGACGAAGAGCATCGCCTCGAAACCGACTACCTGAAGAAGAGCGGCGGGACGGAACGGATCGCCACCCTGCGCGAGGAGATGCAGAAAACCATGGAGCGCGGCTGCGGCATCTACCGCGAACGCGCCTCGCTGGTCGAGTCGGCCAACAAGCTGATCGAGCTGAAGGAGCGTTTCGCCAATATCCTCATCGACGACCATTCGCGCACCTTCAACACCAATCTGACCCAGGCGCTCGAGCTCGGCTTCATGCTCGACGTTGCCGAAACCATCGTGCACAGCGCCCTCAATCGCGAGGAATCCCGCGGCGCCCATCAGCGCCGCGACTTCCCCAAGCGCGACGATCAACGCTTCCTGTGCCACTCGCTGGCCTCCCGCTCCGCCGAGGGACCGCCGCGCATCGAGTATCTGCCGGTGGTCATCACGCGCTGGCCGCCGGGCGAACGAATCTACGGCCGCGACCATTAACGCGTCCCCTGACCATGAGATGCGAACAACCAATTTCTCCGCATTCCAGCAGGATCTGAGGTGAGGTAACTTGGAAACTTCGAGCACAAATGCTCAGTCCGGCGCGATTGGTATCCTTGACGAGACGATTGTCCTCGAAATCGCCCGGTTTCATCCGGAGAAGGACACCGAGCCCTCCTACGACAGCTTCGAGGTGCCGCTGCGCTCCGACTGGATGGTTCTCGACGCGCTCAACTACGTGAAGGACCATCTTGACGGTTCACTGGCCTATCGATGGTCGTGCCGGATGGGCATCTGCGGAAGCTGCGGCATGATGGTCAACGGCGTGCCCCGACTGACGTGTGAAACCCTGCTGACCTCCGTCGCTCCCGGTCCGGTGCGGATCGGGCCGCTCGATCACTTTACGGTCGTCAAAGACCTCGTGATCGAGATGGACGAGTTCATGGGCAAGCTGCAGAAGGTGCGTCCATGGATTGTGCGCAAGGACAACTATCAGCCGAAGCGCGAATTCATCCAGACGCCCGCGCAGCTCGAAGTCTTCAAACAATACAGCCTCTGCATCAACTGCATGTTGTGTTACGCGGCCTGCCCGGTCTTCGGCCTCGATCCGTCGTTTACCGGTCCGGCCGCGCTCGCCCTGGCCGAACGCTACAATCTCGACTCGCGCGATCAGGGCGCCGCCGAACGCACCGATATCCTTTCTCAGCACGACGGTATCTGGGACTGCACGGTGATCGGTGAGTGCTCGGAGGTCTGCCCCAAGCACGTCGATCCGTCGATGGCCATCCAACAATACAAAATTGACGCGACCAAGGACTGGTTCAAGACCTGGTTGATGCCCTGGGGGAACAAGTAGGACCCATGCCGCAATACAAGGTTTACCAACCTGCAACCTATCGGCCCCGGATGTCGCCGTATTGGTTCTTTGACCGCTGGCCGTACCTTAAATTCATGATTCGCGAGACCAGTTCGGTCTTCGCCGCCTACTGGGCAGTGGTGATGCTCGCGCAGATCCGCTCGATCAGACACGGCGCCTGGGCTTATGCGCGCTTCGAGCACTGGCTCAGCAACCCGTTGATTATCATCCTCAACGCCGTCGCCCTGCTGTTCGTCGCCTTTCATGCCGTCACCTGGTTCATGCTGGTGCCTCGCGTCTTCGTCCGCCAGATGACTGGCAGCGGCGCGATCCCGGACGAACTGGCGGCGGCGCCTAACTTCGGCGCCTGGATTGTAGCGTCGATCGTCGTTGGCCTTTTCCTGGTAGGGGCAATCTAGATGGCCGCACATGCACGTCGTTCGAATCGTCCGCTGGGCTGGGTGATGTTCGGCACCGGCGGTTTCCTGGTCGCGTTCTTCTTTCCCATCCACATCCTGTTGACCGGAGTATTGCAGCCGCTCGGATGGGTGCCGACGCCCGACCAGCACCACATGCTGACCCTGCTGGAGAATCCCATCACCCGGATCTACCTCGCGATCCTGCTGATCTTCGCCTTCTGGCACGCCGGCTATCGCCTGCGCGATACCATCTGTGACGCCCTCGGCGTCCGGGCCCTCGACTTCCCGATCATGCTGGTATGCTTCATCGGCGCCGCGGCCGGTACCGTCGCAACCCTCTGGATGCTGCTTACGGTGCCCTAGTCGGGCGCCTGATCGCTTCCCGCCCTGGCCGTCGAGAAAACCGATGCGCGCTATCGTAATCGAGCGTCCGGGCGATGAGCAGGTGCTGCAGCTCGGCGAGGTCCCACCTCCGCTCCCGGGACCTCACGATCTTCTGATTAACGTCTCTCATGCCGGCGTCAACCGCGCCGACCTGATGCAGCGGCAGGGGTTCTATCCGCCGCAGCCGGGCGCCTCGCCGCTGCTCGGCCTCGAATGCGCCGGCACGGTCGCGGCGATGGGCGCGCAAGTCACCGGATGGCGGGTCGGCGATCGGGCGATGGCACTGTTGGCTGGCGGCGGTTACGCCGCACAGGCCGTGGTCGATCAAGGCTCGGCGATGCATGTTCCGCCGACCCTCTCCGACGCCGAGGCGGCCGGCATCCCGGAAGTCTTCCTGACCGCTTTCGTCAATCTCTTCATGCTGGCTGGCGTCCAAGCCGGCGAGACCGTGCTGGTCCATGGCGGCGGCAGCGGCGTCGGCACGGCGTCGATTCAGTTGTTGCGCGAGGCCGCGGCGCGCTCGCTCGTCACCGCGGGCTCCGCTGCCAAGTGCGAACACTGTCTGCACTTCGGCGCCGACGTGGCGATCAATTACCGCGACGGTTCATTCGTCCCGAAGGTCAAAGCCGCGACCAACGACCGCGGCGCCGACGTTATCCTTGACAGTATCGGTGCTGCCTATCTCGCGCAGAACCTCGAGGCGCTCGCCCACAGCGGCCGTCTGGTCCTGATTGGACTGATGAAGGGTGCCAAAACGGAAATCGACCTTACTGCGGTCCTGCGCCGCCATCTGAAAATCTTCGGCTCCACGCTGCGCGCGCGTCCCGTCGCCGAAAAGGCCGCGATCGTCACCGCGTTCCTCGAACGCTTCGGTCCCGCTCTCGAAGCCGGACGCCTCCGCCCGCCGATTCATGCCGTAATCCCGCTGGCCCAGGCCGCCGAAGCTCATCGGATGATGCAGGCGAGCGAGCACTTCGGCAAAATCATCCTGAAGGTTTAGCCGATTTCGCGCGCGCCGGGCGCCGCTCTTTCGCGATTTTCCGGTATCGTCTAGCTTGGAATCAGGCCTTGAGATGGCGCAGGCGCAACCAATCGCGTCTGAGGGAGGTTTATGGCCGGACTTATCTCGCCGGTACGCGGCGCCGCATCATCGGGCAAATCCGCTGGGCAAGGGAAAAACGATCCGTGCACCCTGGTAATCCTGGGCGGCGCCGGCGACCTGAGCCACAAAAAGCTGCTGCCCGCGCTCTATAACCTTGCGCTCGAAGGCGGCCTGCCCCCGCAGTTCGCGATCGTCGGTTTCTCGATCGAGTCGCTCGACGACGACGGCTATCGCAAGTTCGCCCGCGACGGCATCGAGCGCTTTTCGCGCCGTCGCCTTACCGAAGCGGGCTGGAACAACTTCGCTCCCCAACTGCACTTCGTTTCCGGATCCTTCACCGAACCGAAGGATTATCTGAAATTGAAGGAGCAGCTCGACCGAATCGATCAGCAAAACGGCAGCAGCGGCAACCATATCTTCTATTTCGCGATACCACCGAACTTTATCGAAGTCTGCGCCCGGAACCTGCAGGAGGCGGGACTCGGGATGCCGGCGGCGGCCGCAAATCGGTTCACGCGCGTCGTTGTCGAGAAGCCGATCGGACATGACCTCGCGAGCGCGCGCGAAATCAACCAGCAGTTGGCCCGATATTTCGACGAAAATTCGACCTTTCGCATCGATCATTATCTCGGCAAAGAGACCGTCGAGAACCTGATGGTCCTGCGCTTCGCCAACCTCATCTTCGAGCCCATCTGGACCTCGCACTACATCGATCACGTGCAGATTACGGTGGCCGAAGACGAAGGCGTCGGCACCCGCGCCGCCTACTACGATCACGCCGGCGCCCTCCGCGACATGGTGCAGAGCCACATCCTGCAGGTGCTCTGCATGATTGCGATGGAACCGCCGCGTTCCACCGCGCCCGACGCCGTCCGCGACTCCAAGCTCGACGTCATCCGCTCGCTGCGTCCGTTCGAGCCGGTGGACGTCGAACGCTGGGTGATCCGCGGCCAGTATCAGGAAGGCCTTATCGCCGGCGAAAAGGTCAAAGGTTATCTGGCCGAGGAACACATCGCCCCCGACTCGATGACCGAAACTTTCGTCGCGCTCAAGTGCTATATCGATAACTGGCGCTGGGCCGGCGTCCCCTTTTACCTGCGCACCGGCAAGCGGATGCCCAAGCGCGCCAGCGAGATCGCGATTTTCTTCAAGCGCGTGCCGCGCGTTCTCTACAACTCGCGACCAACCCCCACGCTGGCGCCGAACGTCCTTTCCATCCGGATCCAGCCGGACGAAGGCCTTTCGCTGACAATCATCTCGAAGCTGCCCGGATCGCCCTTGCGCCTTGCGCCGGTGAAGGTCGATTTTCAGAACTCGACAGCTTCGCCGGAAGCTTACGAAACCCTGCTGCGCGACTTGATTATCGGCGATCAGACCCTGTTCATGCGCCGCGATACGGTCGAGGCGGCATGGGCCTGGATTCAGACCGTACTGGATGTCTGGAGCGTCGCCGCGGTCGCCCCTTACCCGTACGCCGCCGGCTCGTGGGGCCCGACCGAGGCCGCCGTGATGATCGGTAAGGACGGCCGCGCCTGGCGGATTTTCTAGCGGCGGGCGGGAACTGATTGTGGGCGATTCGGCGCAGATTCTCGCCGGCGATATAGGCGGCACCAAGATCCATCTCGCGATCTACCGGGTCTCCGGCGAGCGGCTGGAAATGGCGCGCGACCGCGTGCTCGCGACCGCCGACTACCAGAGTCTCGAGGCTGCCGTCGCCGAATTCGCGCCGGCTGCCGAACCGCTCGCTGCGGCCTGCTTCGGCGCCGCCGGACCGGTTATCGACGGCGTCAGTCGTCCCGTCAATATCCCCTGGCCGATGCGTGAGCGCGATCTGTCGCAGCAACTCGGCGGCGCGCCGGTGCGTCTGCTGAACGATCTCGAAGCCACGGCATGGGGCACCCTCTTCCTGCCCGATTCCGACCTGGTGACGCTCCAGGCGGGCGCGCCGCCGAAGGCGCCGTCCACCGCGGTGGTCGTCGCTGCCGGGACCGGGCTCGGCGAAGCCGGCATGGTCCACACGCGGCAAGGCTGGCATATGATCGCCAGCGAAGGCGGTCACAGCGATTTCGCGCCGCGCGGGCCCGAGCAGATAGCCCTGCTTGAATTTCTCGCCGGCGAATTCGGCCACGTCAGTTTCGAGCGTGTCCTCTCCGGACCCGGTCTGCACAACCTCTACCGCTTCCTGCGATCACGCTCGACAACGAGGGAGCCCGAATGGCTGACGGAGCAGATGCGCGCGCACGATCCCTCGGCCGTCATCGGCGAAGCCGCAGTGGCCGGTAAAGACCCCGAGTGCGTGCGCGCGGTCGAGCTCTTTTGCGCCATCTACGGCGCCGAAGCGGCCAATCTCGCGCTCAAATATTTTGCCCAGGGCGGCGTCTACGTCTGTGGCGGAATCGCCCCCAAGCTTATCGACATCCTGCGCCAGGGCGGCTTCGTGCGGGCGTTCTGCGACAAAGGCCGCTTCCAGGAGATGCTCTCGCGGATCCCGATTCGCGTCTCGATGAATGAAAATACGGCGCTAATCGGCGCTGCTCACGTCGCGGCGTCGATGCTTCAATGAATCGAGGCTGTGCTTTAACCGAACAGGAGCCGACACGATGCTGACGCCCAGAGTTCGCGAAATTCTCAGCTATTATCAGTCAGAAAACCCCGGCGTCCGCGCCAATTTGGCGCGCATCATGAATCACGGTCGGCTCGCCGGCACTGGACGGTTTGTCATTCTGCCGGTCGATCAGGGCTTCGAGCACGGCCCCGCGCGCAGCTTTGCGCCGAATCCTCCGGCCTACAATCCGCTCTATCACTTCGAGCTCGCCATCGAGGCGGGATGCAATGCGTATGCTGCGCCGCTGGGATTCCTCGAAGCCGGCGCCCCTGATTTTGCCGGCGAGATCCCGCTAATCCTGAAGCTCAACAATCACGACCTCCTGCTCGACGAGCGCGATCCGGTCTCGGCGGTGACGGCCAGCGTCAACGACGCGCTGCGGCTCGGATGCGCCGCCATCGGTTTTACGATCTATCCCGGCTCGGCCTATCGCCGCGAGATGTATCAGCAGCTTCAGCAGCTCGCTCAGGAAGCCAAGGCGCGCGGCCTCGCCGTCGTCGTTTGGTCCTACCCGCGCGGCTCCGGTCTTAGCAAGGAAGGCGAGACTGCGCTCGATGTGGTGGCTTATGCGGCGCAAATCGCCGCCCAGCTCGGCGCCAATATCATCAAGGTCAAGCTGCCGACCTCCCATCTGGAGCAGCCGGAAGCGCGCAAGGCTTACGCAGCGGCGCGGATTCCGCTCGAACCGCTCGCGGAACGTGTCCGGCACGTCGTGCAAAGCTGCTTCGACGGCCGCGGTATCGTGATTTTCTCCGGCGGCGCGCGCGAGGAGGATGCCACCCTAATCGAGGAGATCAAGGCG
The DNA here is from genome assembly GCA_021325355.1 of Pseudomonadota bacterium. Classification (GTDB taxonomy): domain Bacteria; phylum Desulfobacterota; class Binatia; order Binatales; family Binataceae; genus JAJPHI01. Next base: position 21,823 of record JAJPHI010000017.1, on the reverse strand, counting down.
ATTCGGGCCGGCGGCGGCTTCGGCTCGATTATCGGGCGCAATTCCTTTCAGCGCCCGAAGGCCGACGCCATCAAACTGCTGCATCAGATCATGGAGATTTACGCCTCCTAAGCGGGTGCGATAAAGTCGCCGCGTCCCCAGTTCCGGAGATTCAGCGGCGGGGGCGACTGCGTCGAACTGGAGCGAGGCAATTCACTCTCGCGGGAGCAACCTTATGCGCTACGACGAATACCAGCATCTGCTTTTCGAACGGCATCCTGACGGCATCCTGCTAATCACGATCAACCGTCCTGACGTGCTGAACGCCACCAACAATCGTCTGCACTGGGAATTGAGTCGCGTTTGGCGCGATATCGACGACGATCCGGAAACCAACGTCGTGATTATCACCGGCAAGGGCCGCGCTTTTTCGGCCGGCGGCGACCTCGACATGATCGAGCAGATGAAGTCGAATCACGCCAATATCTCGCAGGCGATGCGCGAGGCGGGCGATATCGTTTACAACATGATCGACTGCAGCAAGCCGATCATTTCGGCGATCAACGGAGTGGCGGTCGGCGCCGGTCTTGCCGTGGCCTTCATGGCCGATATCTCGATCGCCGCCGAGAGTATGCGTATCACCGACGGCCACGTGCGCCTCGGCGTCGCCGCGGGCGATCATGCGGTGATTATCTGGCCGCTCCTGTGCGGGATGGCAAAGGCGAAGTATTACCTGATGACCGCCGATTTCATTGACGGCAAGGAAGCCGAACGGATCGGTTTGGTCAGCCTCTGCGTGCCCAATGACCAGTTGATGGACAAGGCCTTTGCGGTCGCGCGCACCCTCGCCCGCGGGCCGCAGCAGGCCGCGCGCTTCACCAAGCGCGCGCTCAACAACTGGCTCAAGATGTTCGGTCCGGCGTTCGACGCCTCACTGGCGATGGAGATGCTCGGCTTCTTCAGCGCCGACGTCGCCGAAGGACTCGCCGCCGTCAAGGAGAAGCGCGCGCCCAATTTTCCCCATCTCAAGACCCCGGGGCGCTGAGCTTTACTGCACGAGCGGCTCAGTCCGTCGCCGCCGCTTCCAGCGATTACGGGATTCTGGAATACTTGGCGCTAACTATTGGTCAGGGGGATTTTGCGCGTGAGGAACCGAGTGCCGCTCCACTTCGGGATGATCCTGGCGATCGCGGGATTGCTGCAGGTCGGCGCGACATCAGCCTTCGCCAACAAGGTCGATTGCACCAAAGTGATGTCCGAAGTCGCCGCCGGCAAGAAAACCAAAGACATCGCGAAGGATCTCAGCATCTCGACCAGCAGCGTCTATCGATGCAAGAAAAAAGCGGCGGGCGGCAAAACCACCGCGAAAGCAGCTTCGACGGCGCACATGAGTTCCGCCGCCAGCCCGGCTGCCGCAGCGTCGCCCTCGGCGACTCACCACTAGGTATCAGCGGTCGCGTCGCGCCTGGCTCGCACCCGCCTCGCGACGGAGAAGCCGCGCGCATAACTCGCCGTTGAGCGCCGCATCGATTGTCGTCCAGGCCATCGCCAGGGCGCCGTCGTACACGGCGCGATCGGCGACCGGCGTGGCGCAATGCGCCGTGAACTCCGGCTGATGATTCACCGCCGGCAGCGAATCGAGCCCGATCATCGGATGGATTGACGGCACTTTCAGCGACACGTTGCCCATGTCGGTCGAGCCCGCCGCCCGCGACAGATCACCACTGCTCATCCGCCCCTGCGCATCCACCAGCCGTCGGCCGACGGCGAGGGCGTTGCGCCGATAGAGCGCCAGCAAATCCGGGTCATGACGCATCTCGGCGTACGGCTTGTCGCCGCCGGCGAGATGGAGGGTGGCGCCGGTCGCGATCGCACCCGCCTCGAAGCATCGATGGACGCGGGGGATGAGCGACTGCAGTTTTTCGAGACTCTCCGCGCGCGCCATGTATTTCGCGGTGGTGCGCGCCGGAATGATGTTCGGCGCCGCCCCGCCGTGGGTAACAATGCCGTGGATGCGCTCGGTGTGGCGAATATGCTGCCGCAGCAGGCCAATGGCGGTTTGCGCAATCACCATCGCATCGGCCGCGTTGATGCCGCGTTCGGGAAACGCCGACGCGTGCGCCTCCTTGCCGATATATTCAATCTCGAACAGCGCGGCGGCGAGAATCGGCGGCTCAGCCATATCGACCGGCGCCGGATGCACCATCATCGCCGCATGAACGTCATCGAATGCGCCGCGATCCACCAGCTTGATCTTACCACCATCGTTGCCGGCCTCTTCCGCCGGAGTTCCGATCAAACTGACCGTCAGTCCGACGTCGTCCGCGACGCGCGCCGCGGCGATCGCCGCGCCGACGCCCATAGCCGCGATTATATTGTGCCCGCACGCGTGACCGATCTCAGGCAGACAATCGTATTCCGCGCAGATCGCGATATGCAGCGGTCCCGATCCCGCTCGTGCGACCAGCGCGGTCGGCAAGTCATGCGCCGCCCGCCGAACTGTGAAGCCCGCCTCCACCAGCGCATCAGCGACCCACGCCGACGCCTTTTCCTCCTGCCATCCCAGCTCAGGATGCGCATGAATGCGATGGCTCAGTGCGACAAGCCCCTCGCGGTGTTGCTCGAGCCGTTCGCGAGCCGCCTCCTTGACGTCCATCGGTTAACCCTCCCGCGCGCGTCGCTGACCGGGATTGCTCTTGTTGACGCCCACCCCATCAGCTAATCCATGACGATCATGGCCAAATGCGAGCTTTGCGAGCTGAAAGAGTATACACCCTGGTACGCCACATTCACGCAGCCGTTCAAGTTCACCCTGCTTGATTGCGACTCATGTGACACCCCGATGGCGGTTCTGGGCGATCATCGCGTCAGTCCCACCGACGAAGAACGGGAGTTTATGGTGGAAGCGCTGTCGCTCATCGCGCGCAAGAAGTATGGCACTGACGGCTTTATTATCGACGGCGTGATGCGGCAGATTCCCGACCATTGTCATATTCACGCCCGACCGAAACGCTGGCCGCGCTGGTAGCGCTAAATCTTTAGATAGACTTTTTGCGTTGAGCCGCATTGTCCGCCTGACGCCCGCCCTCGATCGTCAAATCCTCTCGCCGGGGTCTACTGCGCCATTTTGCGACGACTGCTTGGCTATGGTGCGCCATTGTGCTATACGCGCAACGCAGTTTCCTGACCGGATCGGGAGGGGACCGGCTTTACCAGGAAACATTTGTTCCCAGGGAGGATTTTTGGGGGAATGACGACAGGGACCGTCAAGTGGTTCAGCCCGAAAAAGGGCTACGGTTTCATCACGCTCAGTGACGGCAAGGAAGTGTTCGTTCACTACAGCGCGATCAACGGCCAGGGCTTTCGCTCGTTGGAACAGGGGGAAGAAGTTTCCTTCGAGGTGGCGGAAGGACCCAAGGGTCTCCAGGCGGCCAAGGTGATGCGCCGCTAGCGCCGACACAGTGAGCGCGCGTGGTTGGCGCACCGCGCGCGCTTGCTAAAATAGCGCGCGCCATGGGGTTGGGCGCGCCGCAAATTGTCAACCGGGAAGCCGTTCGCCCGGTTTGCTTGCTTTCGGATCATTCAGGAACGCTGGCCGCCGTCGTCGCGGTCGGTGCCGCGATTCGCCTCTACCTCTGTTTCGCCAACTTCTGCATCTCCGGCGATGGCGCCGCCTATCTCGGGATGGCGAAGGATTACGCAGCCGGCAACTGGCGCGCGCCACTGACTTCCGTATTCTCCCCCTTATATCCGCTGCTCATCGCCGGACTCCACTGGGTCGTCCCGAATTGGGAACTCGCCGGTGATCTCGTTTCGGCGCTGATGGGCACGGCGGCAATCGGCAGCATCTACCTGCTGACCCGTCAGATGTTCGGACGGCGCGATCTCGCGCTCGGCGCCGCCGCCTTCGCCGCGATTCATCCCGACCTTGCCGCCTATTCCGCCTCGGTCAGAACCGAATCCGGCTACATCCTGCTGACCACGACCGCGACCGCCCTGCTGTTCATCGCGGTTGCCCGGCGGCGTCGCGGTTTCGCGCTGCTTTGCGGCCTCGTCAGCGGACTCGCCTACCTGTACCGCACCGAAGCGATAGGCTTTCTTATGCTCAACCCGCTGTTTCCTCTGGCCGCCGCGCTGCTCTACGGCGATCTGCCGCTAATAGACGGGCTGGGGCTGGGTCTCCTGATTTTCCTGGGCGCAATGACCTTCGCCGTCCCCTACCTCGTCCTGGTCCACGCCGCTACCGGCGTCTGGACGATTAGCCGTGAACTCACCGCGGCGATTATGTTCACGCTCGGCAGCGCCACCGGCGATTCGCAGAAATGGCGGGAGCTCGCGTTCTCGCCTCATGCCTCCGCCTGGAGTGCCCTCGTCCGCCATCCGATGGTCTACGTCGGCGCGATCGCTCAGGACTTCGGGGCCTCCCTCTACGCTTTTGCTCAGGCCGCGGGTCCGGTGATTGGCGTACTACTGCCTGTCGGCTTATGGCAGCGGGGACGGCGGATCGTGTTTTCCGCGCGCGAGGCCTTCGTCAGCTTTCTGATCCTGTTCTATTTCTGCGGCTTTGCCGTAACCCTCACCGGCGCTCGCTTCATGATCCACCTGATTCCTTATACGCTCGGATGGATCGTGATCGGTCTCGCCGAGATAACCGGATGGTTCGCGCGCTATGGGGCAACGCACGGATGGCGGTCGGCCCGCGCGATTCCCGCGTTTCTCGCCGCCGCTATCATGTTGCCGCAGACCCTCTGGCCGATTGGCTTCGACATGCGCGGTGTGCGCTATGCCGGCGAGCGGATCGCGCAATTGAATGCGACGCATGCCGCCGTCGCCGCGCGCGACGGGCGCGTCGCCTGGTATGCTGGAGCGCGCGCCGTGCAGCTCCCCGCACGAGCGGCCCCGCCCCTGTGTGACTGGCTCAGAACTCACGCGGACGTCGGCTACCTTTTGCTCGACAATCACGACGAAGCGCTGTTTGCCGCCCGCCACCAGGCCTGCGTTACCTTGCTCAGTCGGTACGCGCGCTATGGCTCCGGTTATTACGACCTGTATGCCGTCCGGCGGGAGGCGGCCTCCTAGTGGCTGCGCCCGCGCTTTCATCGGCCGCCTCCGAGCGGCCGCCGGCGCCGGCGACCGGATCGCCGCCGCAGACGGGAGCCCAGGGGCTCGCGCGATGCGACCTCTCGGTGGTAGTGCCGATTCATAACGAGGAAGCGGCCCTCGATGAACTGATGGCGCGCCTCAACACCACCCTCGAACGTCTCGCGCTGACCTACGAGATCATCTGTGTCGATGACGGCAGTACCGACCGCAGTCTCGACCATCTCCTGACGCTGCGCCAGCGCTATCCTGCTATCCGTGTCATCAGCCTGTCGCGCAACTTCGGCAAGGACATCGCACTCAGCGCCGGCCTTGATCATGCCAGCGGCGCTGCCGTGGTCCCGATCGATGCGGACCTGCAGGATCCACCCGAACTGCTCGAACCGATGATCGCCAAGTGGCGCGAAGGCTACGATGTCGTCTATGGAACCCGCCGCCGCCGCGACGGTGACAGTCTCTTCAAACGGATCAGCTCGAAATACTTCTATCGCATCTTCGAGCGCCTCACGGATTTCCCCATCCCGCGCGATACCGGCGACTTCCGCCTGCTCGATCGCCGCGTGGTTGACGTGATTGTCAGGCTCCCCGAGCGCACGCGCTTCATGAAGGGACTGTTCGCCTGGGTCGGCTTTCGCCAGGCTTCGATCGTCTTCGATCGCGAAGAGCGCCGCGCCGGTCGCACCAAGTGGAGCTATTGGCAGTTGTGGAACTTCGCCCTCGACGGGGTAACTTCGTTCAGCTCGATGCCGCTTAAGGTGTGGAGCTACCTCGGGCTGTTCATCTCGCTCGCGGCGTTTCTCTACGCGGTGTTTCTCGCGGTCTTGAAGCTCGCCCGCGGCATTGACGTCCCCGGTTATGCCTCGTTGATGGTCGCGGTGCTGTTCTTTGGCGGCGTGCAGTTGATCTCGCTCGGCATCATCGGCGAGTACCTCGCCCGCACCTACAACGAGGTCAAAGGTCGGCCCCTCTACCTGGTGCGCGACCGCTGGGGCTTCGAGCAAGAGCATCCCTCACGCTGATTCATGGACCCGCGCCTTTATCCGCAGATGGCGAAGGTCGAAGACACGCACTGGTGGTTCGCCGCCCGCCGCGCCATCTGCAGTGCCCTGCTCGATCGGCTCGCGCTGCCCGTCCCCGCCGACATCCTCGAGCCCGGATGCGGCACCGGCGGCAACCTCGCGATGCTGCAGCGGCGCGGCGCCGTCTTCGCCCTGGACTGCGACGAATCCGCCCTTCAGTATGCTGCGGCGCGCGGCGGGGCCATCCTGGCGCAAGGCTCTCTTCCGGACCAGATTCCCTTCGCTAACAAGCTGTTCGATCTGGCGGTGATGACCGACGTCATCGAGCACCTGGATTGCCCGCTTGAAGCGCTCAGGGCGGTCCGCAATCGCCTCAAACCGGGTGGTTGGATCCTCCTGACGGTCCCCGCCCTGCCCTGGCTATGGAGCGATCACGACGTCACGCATCATCATCGGCGACGTTACTACGCCGGCGAGCTTCGCCGACTTCTGCTGAACGCCGGTTTCAGGATCACGCTTTTGAGTTACTACAACTGCCTGTTGTTTTTCCCGATTGCGGCCGTGCGCCTGTTGACGCGGATCCTGCGCGGCGCCGATCACGGCGATGGCCGCCACGACCTCAACGTCCTGCCCGCGCCGATCAATCGCGCGCTCGCACGAGTCTTTGCCGCCGAGCGCCATCTGATCGGCCGGGTTCCGCTGCCTTTCGGCGTCTCACTCATCGCCCTGGGGCAGGCCTGATGACGACGCCGGCTCGAATCCCATCCGCCGCGCTAGCGCGCCGGTCGGCCGGACGACTGATGCTCGAAGCACTTGGTGTAGGGCTCGGCGCGCTCGCAATCCTGCTGACCTTCGCGCCAGACGCGCCGTTTACTCGTGAGCTCGGCGTCTGTGAAGCAGGCGCCGTGCGCGACATCCTGGCCGGCAATATCATCGTCCCGCACATGGTGCCGGGGCCGCCGGTCCACGTGCCGCCGCTCTACTGGTGGGTCGTGGCGGCGTGGGTCAGGATGTTCGGATGGAACGAATTCGCCTTTCGCATCTGGAGCATCGTTCCAGCGGCGGTAACCTGCGCCGTCGTCTATCTGTGGACCGCGCTCCGCATCCGCCGCGAGGCCGCCCTCTGGGCGGTCGCGGTATTGCTGTTCGGCCACGTGTTTATCGACGCCGCGCGCCAACCGCGCATGGACGCGATGCTCATGATGTTCGTCACGGCGGCGATCGTGAGTCTCGAGACCGCTCTGCGCTCCCATGAATGGCTTTGGTTTCTCATCGGCGCAGCGGCAATCGGCCTCGGTTACCTGACCAAGAGCATCCTCGGCATTGCTATCCCGGGTCTCGTCATCGCTGCCTATCTGATCGTTCGCGGCCGGATACGCGACCTGTTCAGCCCGGCCCTTATCGCCGCCTTCACGCTCGGCCTCGTAATCGGCTGCTCCTGGTATGCCGCCGCGTATGCGGTCGCCGGCTCCAACGTGCTGGTCTTCCAGATCGAAACGCACCTCCTGAAGCGCTTCATCCCCGCGGCAATGGGCGGTGCCGACTATTGCGTCAACCCGTTCTGGTACTTCGCTCCGCTTATAGTCGTCGGCGCCCTGCCCTGGACGCTCTACAGCGGGTCATTCGGCCTCGCGGTGTGGGAACGTCGTCGCGCCCTACCCGAGCCGATCGTGTTCGCCTTGTGCTGGTTTGCCGCGATCTTGCTGTTCTTCTCGGCCTCGCGCGGCAAATGCCAGGTTTATATCCTGCCCGACTTTGTTCCGCTGGCGATTTTGCTCGGTTGGACCATCGATTTGGTCTGCAACGATCGCCCCTCGGCGCCGGTCGCGCGCTTGTTCGCCGCCGGGTCGATCGCCGTCGCGATCGCCGCCGCGCTGAGTGTGCTCGGCGCGATAATCGCGATTGCGAGAGGCGTTCCGGACACATGGCTCGCCCGCCTGCATCCGACCGATCGTCATTTTGCCGAGATTTTCCTGAATCTCGCCGACGCCCGCGATTATCACGTGCTGACCTGGATGGTCCTTTCGGCACTCGGCGTCCTGCTGATCGCGCGCGGACTGGTCCGTCGTCAGGCGACATTCCATGTTTTCGGGGTTTTGATCATTGCCGTCGCCGCTTCGCGTTTCTGGTTCGGCTGTATGAATCCCGAACTGGCCGAGCGCGAGACGTTGCGCGGCTTCGATCGCGAGGTTCTGAACCTCGTTCCCCCCGACAAGGCCATCGGCCATCTCGGGATGGAAGACTGCGATTTGTATTTTTATTCGCCGCGACCGATCGCGCCGATTTACCGTTTCCGCTGCGATGCACAACCGCCGCTTCCGCCCTTTATCCTTCTGCGCAAGAGTCGTTTTGACGCGATGGCTCCGGCCCAACGCGCCTGCCTGACCCCGGTCCTGATCTCAAACGCCGTCGACGGCGAAGGGCCGCGGATGCTGGTCCAGCAATCCGGCGCCGCACCCTCAACCCCCAGCGCGGACGGCGTTTCGCCGGCCCCTTAAGTCAGGCCTTCGGACGCGGATTTGTGCTCGCTTCGGCTCCGCGCTAAAAGACTTTCGCACCTTGAGATGCAGGAGGAATCCGATGCTGAGACTGCACGGCACTTCAAAGTCCCGTTCCGCTCGTTCACTGTGGGCTGCGGAAGAATTGGGCGTCAAATACGAACACGTCCCGACTGAGGTCGCCAAGGCCAAAAGTCCCGAAAACCTGAAACTCAACCCCTGCGGCCATATCCCGGTTCTCGAAGACGATGGCACCGTCCTGTGGGAGTCGATGGCGATCAACCTCTATCTCGCCGAAAAATACGGGAAGGCACCGTTCTGGCCGGCCAATCCCGAAGGCCACGGACAGTGTTACAAGTGGAGCTTTTTCGGCATGACCGAGGTCGAGCCGCATCTGATGACGATGCTCATGCATCGCATCTTCCTGCCGGCCGATCAGCGCGACGAGAAGGCCGTCCAAAAGGCGGCTGATACGCTCAAAGCGCCGCTCGCCGTGCTCGAAAACCAGTTGAACGGACGCGAGTATCTGCTCGGCAACGACTTCACTATCGCCGACCTGAACGTCGCCGCGGTGCTGAGTTTCGCGATGCTCGCCAAGCTCGATATGAGCGGCGCGCCGCGCACGCAGGCCTGGCTGCAGAAATGCCTCGGCCGCGAAGCCAATCAGCGCGTGCGCAAACTGCCCTAGCCGGCTCGCGCAAACCGCGCAACTCTGCAGGTCGCCCGGAGATCCGGGCGACCTGCCTACCGAGCGGCGACGACGCCGGTCACATCTCCCGCCGCGATAACCTTGCCACGCAATGCCGCCTGTACCTTATGCCCGTCCGCGTCGTTCGATAGCGCGAGCCGCGACGACAGCGCCAGAACCCTGAAGTGATAATGATGCAGCTTGCCCGGCGGCGGGCAGGGACCTTCGTAACCCACGTGACCAAAATCATTGCGGCCCTGAACGGCCCCACCTGGCAAAGCCCCATCGACTGGCACTCCTTCGGGCAGGCTGGTGGTGGTGGGCGGAAGGTTAAAAACCAGCCAATGGATAAACGCCCCGGTCGCCGCGTCCGGATCGACGACCGCGACCACCAGCGATTTGGCCTCGGCCGGCACCCCGCTCCAACTCAACGGCGGCGAAATATCCCGCCCCGCGCAAGTGTATTGCCCGGGGATCGCGCCGCCGGGCGCAAAAGCCGTGCTCGAAACCGCGATTCGCGCGACCTGCGCACCCGCGACACTTGTCCACATCAACAGAGAGCCGATTAGAAGCGCCGTCATCCAGCGATACATCGTGCGGTCCTCAAGGTGTGTAGGGATTTTTTGTCGTGCCCAAACGAGCATTGTAACGGAAACGCGTAACTAACCAATTTCAGCTACCGGCGCAAGCGAACCTTTTTGTATCACACCACCGGAGTCTCTGATGACCGGTTGAGGCATATCAGAGTTGACAACCTACGCTCGCGTCCTTGACGCAACTTTGGTTTTTTGGTTACTTTTCGGATTGCGAAAAGAAAATTAACCTAACATTGGCACTGCAAAGCAAAAACGCATGCTCGGATCAATCAATTCCCGGGCCTAACTTGAATAAAAGGGGATTGGGAAAAAATGGCCGAAGGAAAATATGCGCTGCCGCGCGTCATGACGGTTCGCGAGCTCTCCGCCTATCTTAGGGTGCATCCGTCGACCGTGTACAAGCTCCTGCGTCGCGGCGAGCTGCCCGGCTTTCGGATCGGCACCGACTGGCGTTTTAACGCCGAGGCCATCGATAAGTGGTGCCTCGAGCGCAACTCGCGAACCGACGAATCCGCCGAAGACAGCGATTCGAAGTAAGCGCCGCTCATTCGTCTTTACTGGTGCCCCTGCGCCTGATTGCGCGCAAAATAGGGCATAACCTTCTCGGCGAAGAGCTCCATACTGCGCATCACCCGCGTATGGGGCAGCAGGCCGCCCGGGTTGAACCAGGCGATTACCCGGCCCATGTGAAACTCGTCGCGCAGCGCCTCGAGCCGCGCGCAGCAGTCATCCGGCGTCGTGAACACAGCCATCGAATCCCGCGCCTGCTCGTAGGTCGTGCTGCGCACCTTCTGCGCCAATTCCATGATTCTCCGCGCGCCGCCGTCGGTCCCGGGGGTCGCTGAAGTGTACAGACTGGCCACTGCCTCGAGCAGATGACGGATGCCGGGTTCGGTGTCGCGCCGAATTTCCGTCGGCTCATCCCCCACATAAAGCGGCATCAGCAGCGACAGATCGTCGTCGCTCGAGGGGAAGCCCGCCCGGCTCCGCGCCTCCCGATAGACCGGTAGCAGGCGTCGCAAACGATTGAAGGAATTAACCTGCGAGGCGGCAAAAATGCGATAGCCTTCGCGGCCCATCAGCTCGAACGAATCCTCGCTGTTGGCGGCGATCCGGATCGGCGGATGGGGCATTTGCACCGGCTTCGGGACCACGCGGATTTTTTCAATCTGGTAGAAGCTGCCGGAATAGGAAAATTCCTTCTCGCTCCAGGCGCGCCGGATTATCTCGAGGCCCTCGAACAGCCGGTCGCGACTCTCGCTCTGCTTGATCCCGAAACCGCGAAAATGATTGGGAATCGCGCCCCGGCCAACGCCGAACTCGACCCGCCCGTTACTCATCACGTCGAGCGTCGCGACTTCCTCGGCCACGCGAATCGGATGGGACAGCGGCAGCAGCACGATCGCGATGCCGAGCCGCAGCTTTTGCGTGCGTTCGGCGATCGCCGCCAGCGGCAACAGCGGCGCCGGCATGATCGACAGGCTCGGATTGAAATGCTGCTCGACCGGCCAGACCGATTCGAAACCGAGCGCTTCGGCGTGCACCGCCTGCTCGATCGTGTCGCGGTAACGCTGGACCGCCGACTGATCGCGATGGCACGGCAGTTGAAAATGTATTCCGAACTTCATCAGCTTCTCACCTACCGCCGCGATCAGTCGGCCCTCGGCTAGATTCGCGCGTTGCGCTCTACCACCGGCGTGAATCGTTTGATCAGTTCGAGCGCCTTGCCGTCGGCGGTTGCCGCCACCGTCTTCTGCGACAACAGGATGATCCGATCGGCGCCGGCATCGCGATAGCGTTTCAGCTCGTCGCTCGAGGGCCCGTCGTCGAGTGGATCGACGAGCGGACTTATCTGCACCGAAGTCTCGGCACGGCCGTGCTCGCGCAGCAGTTTGCGCAGCGCCGCGACCTCGCGCTGCAGCTCGGCCGGACCGGGAACCAGCGGCATCCAGCCGTCGTAGCTCCGCGCGACCCGCTCGAGCGCCTTCGGACCGTGGGCGCCGAGCAGCACCGGCGGCCCGCCCTTGCGCGCCGGCATCGGCTCGCATCGCACGCTTTCGAACTTCACCAGTTCGCCGTTATAAGACGCGGTACCCTGCGACCACAAAAGCTTCATCGCTTCGATACGTTCGCGCGTCAGCTTCCAGCGCGAAGCGAACTTCGCCCCCATCACCTCGGTCTCCTCGCGCAGCCATCCGGCGCCGATGCCAAAAAGAAAGCGCCCGCCCGAGAGCAGGTCGAGACTCGCCACCAGTTTTGCCGTAATCAGGGTTTCACGCTCCGGGATAAGACAGATACCCGTTCCGAGTTCGAGCTTGCGAGTGACGGCCGCCGCCGCGGCAAGTCCGATAAAGGGATCGGCCCAGCGGCCGTAATGCTCCGGGAGTTTGCCGTTATCGGTAAAGGGAAAGATGGTCTGCATGTTGGTCGGAATCACCGGATGTTCCGGGATCCACAAGGAATCGAATCCGGCCGCCTCGGTCGCCCGCGCGATTTCCGTGATGTCGCCGCCCTGCGCCGTCATCGCCGCCAGAAAGCCAATCTTCATGTCACAGTCTCCCGTTCAGTTTTGAGCCCAACGCCCGCGACCGATCGCGCCGCCGTGGAGCTAACCCAGATCGATCGCGAGATCGCGCGGACGGTTGGTTTCCCACGTGATGATCAGCGAATACTTGGGAATCTTCCAGCCGTTCCCGCTGCGTTTCAGATGGTATTCATAGTAGCCGCCAAGATCCCAAATCGCCTGCGCCGGCCGGTCTTTGGGCGGGATATGACGGGCATACATGTATGAGAGGCAGGTCGCCGTATCGCCCGCCACCGTTACCCGATAGTCGGTGAGAAAATGTTGGGTGGCCGCAAAGCTGGTGATCACTTTCGTGACGCTCTCGGTAAAGCGATCGGCGTTGACGCGTTGATGCGGCCGGTCGGCGCCCTGGGCGACCGTCAGCAGCACCTCGATCTCGTCCGTGAAAATGGATCGAAAGAGTTTCCAGTCGCGCGAGTCAATTGCGACCGGATAGCAGGCGACGGTTTCGCGCACCCGCTCGCGATCGATAAGCCAGTGGATTTTTTCGATCTCGGTCATACCAAACTCCGCCACAAACTCCGCGGCTAGCGGTAATAACTCGCGCACGCTACCACCATCGCGCGAAGCCTGCCAAACCGTAGCGCGGCCCTTTCGATGCGCGCCGACGCCGATGCTCGTTCTGCGAAAAACCCGGCGCACGCGAGGCCTCGACGCGATGCTTCCAGCTATGGCGCAGCGCATCCCGATGCGGCTATTCTCCTGCTCGGCGGGGCCGGCCGACGACCGCCCGGGAGGATCCAAGGATGGCGATAAGGCTGCGGCAGATTTGCCTGGTGGCAGAGCAATTGCGACCCGTGCTCGACGATTTCAAGGCAATCTTCGGCCTCGAGGTGTGCTTCGTCGATAAGGGCGTCAAGGTGTTCGGCCTGGAAAACTCTCTGATGCCCGTCGGCAATAATTTCATCGAGGTCGTCGCGCCCATCCAGGAAAACACTGCCGCCGGACGCTACCTCAAGCGGCGCAACGGCGACGGCGGTTACATGGTCATCTGCCAGTGCGATTCCCACGAGACGCAACTCGCGCGCAAGGCGCAGGCGGCCAAAATGAATATCCGGCTCGCGCTCGAACACGAATCGCCGACCTTCCACGTGATGCAGCTTCATCCGGCCGACACCGGCGGCGCCTTCTTCGAGATCGATTGGGACGCCAAGGGCGAGCCGGAAGGCCATTGGGAACCGGCGGGCGGGAGCGCCTGGCCGTCGGCCCGACGGACCGATTGCATCAGCAACTACCTCGCCGTCGAACTCCAGGCCGCGGATCCACGCGGGCTGGCCGAGCGATGGAGCGCGATCGCGGGCATCCCGCTGCGCCACGACCACCGCGGGCGGACGGAACTGCCGCTCGATAATGCCGCTATCCGCTTTGTCGAAGCGACCGACGGACGGGGCGAAGGCCTCGGCGGTATCGACGTCGTTGCGGTCAATCGTTCACGCATCCTGAGCGCAGCGGCCGAACGTGGGCGCAAACTTAATGATAATCAGGTGAATATCTGCGGCGTCCGCTTCAACCTGGTCTGACCAAGCTGCGGCGAAAGAACGCGCGCGCTCGAACTGTGTCCTGAGAACAGGCGGAAAGGATCTTGATGAAGGCGTTGATTGTCGGCGGGACCGGACCTTCCGGTCCCTTCCTGGCGAGTGGACTGATTCAGCGAGGCTTTCAGGTTACGATTTTCCATCGCGGCACCCACGAAATTCCGGAAATCGGCCCCGAAATCGAGCATATCCACGGCGACCCGCATTTCCGCGAAACCGTCGAGTCGGCGCTCGGCGATCGCACCTTCGACGTGGTCATCGCGACCTACGGTCGCATCCGCTTCATCGCCGAAGCGCTCGCCGGCAAGACGCCCTGCTTTATCGCCATCGGCGGCGTGCCGAGCTATCGCGGCTACTTCGATCCGACGGTGAACTTCCCGACCGGCCTCAAGGTCCCGGTACCCGAGGATGCGCCCCTGGTGCAGAGCGAGCAGGAGCAGCGCTTTTCGTGGCTCATAAAAAGCACCGAAGATGCCGTCCTGAAAGCCCATCCGAACGGCGTGGTCTATCGCTATCCCTACGTTTACGGACCGTATCAACTGGTGCCGCGCGAATGGTGCATCATTCGGCGCATCCTCGATAAGCGTCCCGCGATCCTGCTGCCCGACGGCGGACTCTCCCTGATGACGCACGGCTACGCCGAGAACCTGGCGCACGCCGTCCTTCTCGCCGTGGATAATCCCCGCGCGGCGGCCGGCCAGATCTACAACTGCGGCGACGAGGAACAGTTGTCGACCCGTCAGGTGGTCGAGGTGATTTGCCGCGAGCTCAACCATCCGATGGAAATGATCAGCGTGCCCGATTCGTTCGGCAGCGCCGCGCGCGCCATCGCGATCGGCGGCAGTATCAATCACGCCGTGATGGATCTGTTCAAGATCAAGACCCAGCTCGGCTATCGCGATCGCGTGCCGGCGGTCGAAGCGATCGCCAAGACCGCCCATTGGTACGTCGAACATCAGCCCGAACCGGGCGGGGAGATCGAGCAGCGCCTGCAGGATCCGTTTGACTACGCGGCCGAAGACAAACTGATCGCGATCCTGCGCGAGGCGCAGAGCAAGGCGCAGGCGGTAGCCGCGCGCAAGGTCGAGCGTATCGCGCATCCGTACCCCCATCCGAAGGAGCCGGGACTGACGCGCGACCATCGCAATCGCTGATCGCCGCGCCCCCGGAGGCCTAATCGGCGCGCGCGATCTTGTGGCGGATCGCGTAGCGCACGAGGTCCGCCGTCGTGCGCAGATCGAGCTTCTGCTTGAGGTTCTCGCGATGGATCTGCGCAGTCTTCGGACTGATGCCGAGTTCCTGCGCAATTTCCTTGCTGGTCGCCCCCTGGCTTACCAGGCGCAGCACTTCCCGCTCGCGCGGCGTAAGTCGCGGCCCGCCCTGATCGTCGCGACTCGCGCCACCGACATGTTCGAGAAAGATCGGCGTGACCGACGGACCCAGGTAACGCTTGCCTTCCGCCACCGCGCGAATGGCCGCAAAGAGCTCGTCGGGCGCATCGGACTTCAGCAGATAGCCATGCGCTCCCGCGTCAATCAGGGCCTCGATTACCCGCTCGGGTTCATCGTGGGCCGAGAGAATCAGCAGTTTGGCCGCGGGCAGAAGCTTGCGGAGCCGGCGCGTCGCGCTGATACCGTCGAGGCCCGGCAGTTCGAGGTCCATCAGGATGACCTGCGGGCGCGCCTTCGGCGCGACTTCGAGCGCCTCCCGCGCCTCTCCCGCTTCGGCCACCACCACGCAGCCGCGCTGCTCCAGCAGGGCGCGGAGCGAACGGCGGACGATCTCGTGGTCCTCCACGATCATCACGCGGCAGCCGGTGATCGTTGCTGTCGTCATAAGACGGGAATCCGCGCGGCGACGCGGGTCAGTCCGTTCACGCGGCGGATGCGAAAGGCGCCACCGAGCAGCTCGACCCGTTCCGCCAGCCCGACCAGTCCGACACCCGGCGAACGCTTCGGCTTGCGCCGGTCGAAACCTCGGCCGTTGTCGTCGATACGAAGACCAAGCGCGCCGTCGGACTTCGTCAGTTCGATCTCGACCCGGGTGGCCTCGGCATGACGCAGGATATTCGAGAAGACCTCGCGCAGGATTTGATAACAGAGCTCCTGCACGGAACGGTTAAGCCCGCGAACGCGCGGCGGCCAGGTGAGGCGCGTCTCGATCCCAGCCTCAGCGAGGCGACGCAATTCGAGCGCGATCGTCTCGCGGAGGTTAACGCGGCCGAGCGCCGGCGGCCGCAGCTCGCGCACCCGCGTGCGCAGCGCATCATCGAGCTGTCTCAGCACGTCGCGTGCGGCGGCCGGATCGGTTTCGAGCGCGATTCGCGCGGCGGTCAACAGTTGCGCGAGGTCGTCATGCAGATCGCGCGCGATTCGGCGGCGTTCTTCATCGATCGCGCCGTATAGGCGCACGCCGAGCGTCCGCACCAGGGTCTGCAGGCGGGCGACCTCCTGCTCCACGCGCCACACGGCCACCAGCGGCTGCAGCCATCGCTGTATGCGCTCGAGCCGCGCGATCATCTCCTTCTCAATCGGCGCTTGAGCCCACAGGATCACAACCGCGTCCGCGAACGGAATCAGCGCGCACGCCGTCCCGCGATCGCTCGCAGCGCGACCGCGCAGCCGCTGAAGCGCGATCGTGCCGCTCGCCGACGCCGCAGCCGCGGCGGTCTCTATCTCCGCCGTGAGCGCTTCCGGTTTTGCCGACGACCCGGCGATCAGCCGCCATCGCTCCCGCGTGCTTATCAGGACGCTCCACGAGTCAAGTCGCGCCGCCTCGGCCACCAGTCGCGCCAGACCGGCAAGCCGTGCCGGCGGATCGAGCTGCGCGAGCGTCGTCCGCGCATTTTCGATGAGGGCGGTTTCGGCCTTGAGCGCGGCGAGATGCGCTTCCGTCTGCGCGAGCTCCGTTCCGATATCGGCAGCGACCCGCTGCCACGTCGCACCCGCACCGCGCGCGGCCGCGGCGGCGCCGATCCGTTGCGCGTAACCGCCGATCAGACGCGCTCGCGCATTCATTTGTTCGTCGAGCGCGGGCGCACCCAGCAGGATCAGCAGAAGCTTCAGATCGCCCGACTCGACGATACCGGCAACGGCGCCGCTCAGGCGATAGCGGTCGCTGCGCCCGTTCAGGATCGGACGCAGATCGGCCGGGGCGAGCCGTCTGAAGCCGCCCCCGGACCGCGCCGCTCCGCAAAGTTCGCGCTCGGCGACCGCGACCAGCGGCGCCGCCAACTGATCAAACTCCGCCGGCGCCGCCGCCAACCCGCTGCCACCCGCCGCGGCCCAGCGCATGATGCAGACCTCAGCGATGTCGGCTGCCACCGCGACGCGCGCGAGGTCGTCGAAATCACTCGCGAGGGGATTGTTCGCTGGCCTGCTTGTGCGCGGAAGCTCTGATGCCGCTGAGACGGCTGTCACAGTCTGGCGGTGCGCCATCCATCAGTTAAATAGCATGGCGGGCGTACCTATGGGAGTCTGATTGCAGCTAACGATGCTCAAGGATTCGCAGTTGCACCAGGATGGCCGAGCTCCTGACCGAGCAACTGCATCTCGGCGCCGAAGCGCGTCCAGTCGCCGCTTTTGAGCGCCTCGAGCGCCTGATTGTAGTGCTCTGCGGCAGCGCCGAAGTCCTTCGGTGCAGCGTTGGAAACCACGACGGGCTTACCTGGTGTTGGCGCCTCTGCGGCCGTCTCGGTGACGGTCGGTGGCGCGCCACCGCCCCTGAAGAGCGCGGCCAGCGTGGAATCGAGGTCGGTGCCCATCACCACGCGATCGCTGTAGGCGGCAAGCACCCGCTGCAGTTCGGGAAGCTGGCCGTTCTGCGCGCGAATATAGAGCGGCTCGACGTAGAGCAACGATCCCTCGGTGGGAATCACCAGCAGGTTGCCGAGCAGCACCTTCGATCCCATCTGGTTCCATAGCGAGTATTGCTGCGAGATCTCCGGGTTCTGGTTGATCCGCGCCTGGATCTGATAAGGACCATAGAAGAGCCGCGCCTTCGAGAACTGAAACTCGAACAGATGACCGTAATCGGCGCCGTCGCAGCGCGCGGCCAGCCAGGCGATCATGTTGTCGCGACCCGCCGGCACCATCGGCATCATCAAAAGGTACTCGGCATTCTTCTCTCCCGGCAGCCGCATGATCACATAGTACGGCTGCATCGGCTGAGTCTGATCTTCGTAGGTCTCGCGCGGAAAGGCCCAGACGTCCTCGCGGTTATAGAAGACCGTCGGATCGGTCATGTGGTAGGTCGCGTAGATTCCCGCCTGGATAAGAAAAAATTCCTCCGGGTAGCGGATGTGCAGGCGCAGATCCGGCGGCATCGCGGAAAGCGGTTTGAAAACCCCCGGATAGATCCGCTCCCAGGTCTGGATAATCGGATCGGTCGGATCGACCACATAGAAGGTGACCGCGCCGGTATAGGCGTCGATCACCACTTTGACCGGATTGCGGATGTAGTTAATCGGCAGCCAGTTGCTTGGTCGTTGCGAGTATGGATAGTGATCGCTGGTTGTATAGGTATCGATAATCCACGACAGGCCGCCGTCATGGACCACCAGGTACGGATCCGGATCCTTGTCTAGGAAGGGTGCTATCTCCTGCAGGCGCTGGCTGATGTTGCGCCGGAAAATGATTTTGCTTCCGGGAACGATATTGTCGGTAATCAGCAGATTGATATCACGGAAATAGATGCTGAGCAGAACGCGCCGCCACAGGCTGTCAGCCGCCACGCCGGCGCCGCCCTTGTAGTAGCCATAGACGTTGTCATTGCCGTGCGGATAGTCGAACTCCGGCGTGCGCGCATCGACGATCCCGTAAACGTCGCTCGCTTCGCCGAAATAGATGGCCGGTCGGGTCACCGGCAGCGGGATATCCGACACCGGCGGAATGTCCTTGATATAGAGAATCGGCAGGCCTTCCTGATCCTTGGTATTGACCGGACTCATGACCAGCCCGTAGCCGTGCAGGAACTTGAGATGGCGGTTGACCCAGGTCTGGGCGTTGGGCGGCAGCAGGTCCACGTTCATCTCCCGCGCCGACAGCATCACCTCGTTTTCCTTGCCGTTGAGCCAATAGCGATCGATATCGGGATCGCGCACAAAGTTGTAGTAGAGCCGAATTTCCTGCAACTGCTGGTAGGTCGCGCGCAGCGGCCGGGGATCCCAGAGCCGGATATTCTTGATTGTCGCCGAATCCTCCTGCAGCGAAGCCTCGGTCAGGTGCCCGGTGCCCTGGAACTGCCGCACGTCGAAACTGTCAATCTGATACGCCTGCCGCGTCATCATGATGTTGCGTTTGAGATAGGGCATCTCGACCCGCAATTCATCCGGCTTGACCCAGAGCCGCTCGACGACCGGACTTAGGAAGTTGAGCACGATTGACGGGATGAACAGGACCAGCGCGGCCGCCACCGGCAGACGCAGGCTGCCGTCGCGAACATTGGCGAGACAGATCCCGGCCGCCACGATCGCGAGGATCACCAGCACCCACAACCCCGGTTTCCACAGGATCACGTCAACGTAGCGCACCCCGCTCACGATCCCGTTGCTGTGCAGGGTCAGCGCGTAGCGGGCGATCCAGTTGGCCCAGGCGCGCTGGATAAAGAACGCCGCCAGCAGGATCGAGAGATGCGCCGCGCAGCTGCGGCTGATTTGCGGCGGTGATTCGCGCAGATCGAGCGCTCCCCGCAGCCAATAGACCGCGATCGTAACGATCGCGGTCAGCACCACTATCGCCAGCAGCAGGCTGCTGAGCTCCTCCAGCAGCGGCATCGTGAACACATAGAAACCAACGTCCCGCTTGAACGCCGGTTCGATGATGCCGAAGGGCACGCCGTAAAGGCCCTTGAGATACACATCCCACGAGCCGGCTTCACCCTGGGCCACGAAGAAGCTGAGCACCGCGGCGGCGATCAAGATGAGCGTGCGCCACGGCACGCGATCACCGAGCGCACGCACCAGTTCGGGTAAATTGACCTCGGTGACCTCGCCGCCGCGCCGCACCACGTGCAGACGGTCCCGCTCGCGGCTCGACCGCAGCGCCATCAGACCGCTGCCACCCATGGTCAGAAACGCCACCACCCAGACCACGGCGAAAATGATCAGTTGCGCGACCAGCGTGGTGGTGAAGATCTGTTCG
Organism: Pseudomonadota bacterium; assembly: GCA_021325355.1. Lineage (GTDB taxonomy): Bacteria > Desulfobacterota > Binatia > Binatales > Binataceae > JAJPHI01. Next base: position 1,684 of record JAJPHI010000017.1, on the reverse strand, counting down.
TAACCGATCTCGCGAAACCACAGCAGGTCAACGATCAGGCCGTCGCCGAAACTCAGGACGAACAGGACCAGGAGGAGGATCGCCGCGAGAGCGATCAGAAGCCGACGGGAGCGTATCACCTTGATGAGTGTTTATGCGCCTCGGCCGACTTGTGCAACATGTTCACGCACGACGTCGGCCGGACACAACCAGAGGAAGAGGCGCAGGGAAAGGTAGATGGCAAGCAGCCAGTCAAGTTCGCCGATGAACGGCACCACGTCGAGTTCGAGGGCCGGCGGCGTGAACATCAGCGCCAGACCCAGGAAAGGCACCAGTTTTGCCATCCACGACACCCGTGCATCCTTCATCAGGCGATAGAAGACTTTGAGGAACTGCGGCAGGTAGCGGACGAGCCCGCCGGGGCGCGCCGGGCTCCACAGGCTCATCTTGAGAAACTCCTGAAACATCCCGACTGTAAGTTTAGCATATGTCGCGAAACTCCTTTACCACCCGCGTCGGCGCACGGAAATTCGCGATGACTTGCGCTACACTGCCCCTCCGGGTGCGACCGTGATGAAGCGACACATGGCACTGGGCGACTTCCTTGTCGCGTACCTGCGCAAAATCGGCGTGCGCCACGTTTTCGGTATCCCCGGAGATCTGGCACTCAAACTTTTTTTCACGCTCGGAAAAAAACACGGCCTGGAAGTCTTCACCCTCTCGCACGAGCCCGGGGTCGGCTTCGCCGCCGACGGCTACGCGCGGGCCACCGGCAAAATCGGCGTCATCTGCGTGACCTACGGGGCCGGCGGACACAACACGGTCAATCCCGTCGCCGGTTCATTCTCGGAACGCGTGCCGCTGCTGGTCATCTCCGGCGGACCGGGCGAGGAGGAGCGCAAACTCGGCACGTTGATTCATCATCAGGCGCGCGAGATCGAATCCCAGTTTCGAATCTTCGGCGAGGTTACCTGCGCGGCCCGCGTCCTGACCGATCCGCGCAGCGCCGCGCACGACCTGCACGAAGTCACCCGGGCCATCTGGGCCGAACAGCGCCCCGGCTACATCGAAATCCATCGCGACATGGTCGATCGCGAAATTGAAGTGCCCGAGGAATTGATCGCCTGGGACGGCCATTTTCAGTTTCATCCGTCCGACGCGCACAAGGTCGAGGAAGCGGCGCGCGAAACCGCCGCGATGTTCAACGGAGCCAGGCGCCCGGTGATGATCGCCGGCATCGAAATCCATCGCTTCAAGGCCTCTGCGGAACTGATTGCCCTCGCCGAGAAGATGGGCGCGCCAGTCTTCACCACGGTGCTCGGCAAGGGCGCCTTCCCGATGGACCATCCGCTGTATATGGGCGTGCATGTCGGCGCGATTTCGCCGCCGCCCATCGTCGCCCGCATGGACGAGGCCGACTTCGTCCTGAACCTTGGCTGTCTCCGTACCGATATGAACTTCGGCAATCGCGAACCGTCGAGCATCGAGGAGAAGTCCGTCTGGGCGGTCGATCGCCGCGTGGACATCCGCTATCACACCTACACCAACGTCGGCATTCGGGATTTTGTGCGCGCCCTGCTCAAGCAGGAACTGCGGCATCATCGTGAAACCGTCACCTACGCGAGCAATCTGACCGATGGTGCGCCGTCCCCGCCGCGCCCAGGCGCTCCGCTGCGCGTCGCCGACGTCCTTCGCGCGGTCAATG
>JAJPHI010000001.1 GCA_021325355.1 Pseudomonadota bacterium | reverse complement strand
TCGAACCGCCGACCTCCTGAATGCCATTCAGGCGCTCTCCCAAACTGAGCTACAGCCCCACCGCGCGGGAGCATCCAACTAACCGCAAGCGCCGCCCGTAGTCAATGCCACCGGCGACGGCAGCGGACGACGGACAAGCCTCAAAGACCAGATCGCCCCGTTGATATCGCAGGCCGGTAGCTAGTACGCACAGCTTTACAGCGCCGTACCGTACCTAAACGCACAGGTCGCGCCGTTCAGTCGCTGGCACGGGCAAGGAGTTCGCGCGCCGCGGCCAGGAACTTCGGATTGCTTTCGTCGCCGCCGAGCATCCGGGCGAGCTCGAGCGGCCGGTCGGCGGCCGCGAGCGTCACCACCGAGCTGCGGGTAAGACCGCGACGTTCCGCCTTTTCGACGACGAAATGGCGATCGGCGAAGGCGGCTATTTGCGCGAGATGGGTGACGCAGAGGATCTGATGATAGCGGCTCAGTTGCTTGAGTTTTCGCCCGACGATTTCGGCGACCGCGCCGCCGATACCCGCATCGACCTCGTCGAAGATGAGCGTGGCGACGCTGCGGCGCTGCGCCTCGAGGCGCTTCAGCGCGAGCATCACGCGCGACAGTTCGCCGCCCGACGCGACGCGAGCAAGCGGCAGCGCGGGTTGGCCGGCGTTGGCAGCGAAGATGAATTCGGCGACGTCGCGGCCCGACGGTCCGAGCGCGGCGCCCTCATGGGTGAGCGCTCCGGCGCCGGTTTCAAGGGCAGTGAGACGCGCCTCGAAGACCGCCGAGCGCATCCCGAGCGTCTTCAGCTCGGCGTTCATCCGGCGCGCCAGGTCAGAGGCGGCGGTCAGCCGTTGACGACTGAGCTCGGCGGCGCGGGTCGCGAGGTCGGCGAGCGCGCGGGCGATCGCGGTGGCGACTTCGGCGCGGCGAGCGTCCACCGCCTCGAGCTCGGCGACTTCGCGACGGAGTTCGCCGAGCGCGGCGAGCGCGGCATCGAGCGTGCCGCCGTATTTGCGTTTGAGACGGGTGAGTTCATTGAGACGGGCTTCGAGTTGTTCGAGACGTTCGGGATCCGCCTCGATTTGCGACGCATAGGTGCGCAGTCGATGAGCGGTCTCTTCGAGATTGGCGCGGGCGGTTTCGAGCAATTCGAGCGGTTCGGCGAGGCGGGAATCGAGCGCCGCGGCTTCGCGCAGGCGACTTTCGGCGCGGGCCACGAGATCGATCGCGGGACTCTCGCCTGACGAGAGGGATTGCTCGACGCTGTCGGCGGCTTCGGCGAGTTTGGCGGCATTGGCAAGGATCAGGCGCTGGGCGGCGAGACTTTCGTCTTCGCCGACGACCAGCGCGGCGCGTTCGAGTTCGGCCAGACGGAAGCGGGCGATTTCGAGCAGGTCGGCGCGATCGCGCTCGCGTCGACTGAGTTCGGCGAGCTGCGCTTCGAGCGCACGCACCTCGTCATAGCGGGCGGCATAGGCGGCGACGTCGCGTTCGAGACCGGCGTGACGATCGAGGATCGCGAGATGATTTTCGCGCTGGAGCAGGGCCTGTTGCTCGTGCTGACCGTAGATCTCCACGAGCGCGGTGCCGGCGCGGATCAGCGCCTGCACCGTTGCGGCATTATCGTTGACGGTGAGCCGCGCGCGCCCGCCCTCGGCAAGCACACGCCGCACGATGAGCTCGCGCGGATTATCCGGGTTGAGCCAATCAGCCAGAGGCGCGGGCGGGCCTTCGCCCTCGAGTTCGAAGATCCCTTCAACCAGCGCCTCTTTGGCGCCTGCCCGAACCAGATCGGACGAGGCGCGGCCGCCTAAGAGGAGGCCGAGCGCGGTCATCACGATGGTTTTGCCGGCGCCGGTTTCGCCGGACAGGATATTCAGTCCCGGACCGAAGCTGAGTGAGGCTTCCTCGATAACCGCGAAATTGCGAATACGCAGTTCACTCAGCATCGGCGTTGACGGAGCGCTCCGCGCACCACGGTCATTATCTTATCGCGCTGGTCCATCGGCGGGACGCGGCATCCTTACTACTGGCGCGCGGCGGTGGTCCAGGATGAAGAGCGACGCGCCACAGGATCATCCCCAGCGCAGTTTGCTCCGCCAGATTTCGAAATACGAGTGGGCCGAGCGCACAAGCGCGACCGCGTGGCGCGCCCGATTGACGCGGATGATGTCGCCGGGACTGACGCGGGCCGATTCCTGACCGTCGCAGGTGAGCATCGCGCCGCCATCGTCGGAATTGACGCGTAACTCGAGCTCGAAGGAATCGGGCAGCACGACCGGTCGATTAGTGAGCGTATGGGGACAGATTGGGGCCAGCACCAGCGCGCGCAGATTCGGAAAGATGATCGGACCGCCGGCGCTGAGCGCGTAGGCGGTTGAACCCGTCGGGGTTGCGACGATGAGGCCGTCGGCGCGGTACGAGGTAAAGTGCTGATGGTCGGCGGTCACGTGCAGATCGAGCATGTGGCCGAGCGCGCGTTTGAGGATGACGACATCGTTGAGCGCGCGGAACGACTCGTCGCCGGCCGCTTGACCGCTGCGCTCGACGACGGCTTCGAGGGCGATGCGACGGTCCACTTCGTACTCACCGGCGACGACGCGAGCGAGGGTTTCCATCGCTTCGTCGGTCGTAATCTCGGTTAGAAAGCCGAGTCCGCCAAGGTTGATCCCGAGGATGGGCGTTTCGCGCTCGCCGATAAGACGCGCGACGCCGAGCAGCGTGCCATCGCCGCCGAGCACCACGACGAGGTCAACTTCGCGGGCGAACTGCGCGGGTTCGAGCGGACGCGCACCGATCAGCGGGGCCGTCGCCGGTAGAGCCACCGCGTCGAGCTCGCGAGCAATGATCCAGCGCACCAGCTCGGCGCCAAGTTTAATCGCGGAGGCAGGCGGGTCCGGACGGACGACGAGACCGATCGAGCTGATTGCTGTGGAGGCCGCCATCCAACCTCCGAGTTAGCACGCGGCTTGCGGTCGAGCAAACGGGCCGTCGCCGAAGCGCGGAACGGCCATCTCTGTCACGCCTAAGGCGGCAATTCTTGCAAATCATGCGTATCCTATGTTTAATGCGCGAATAATTTGCCGAAACGTGAGGAGAATTGATGAAACGCCTTAGATTATCCTTATCTGTCCTGACGCTTGTCAGCCTATGGAGCCTGACTGCAACGCGAACTCAGGCCGCATCCTTGCCGACCTGTACCAGCTCGATCACGGCGTGTTGCGAGATCACGGCCGCCGGGACTTACGTCGTGACTTCGCCGCTGACTTCCACGGATCCTGCGGCGGATTGCATCGATATCAACGCCGCCAACGTGAATCTGTTCGATGCCGGCAACGCCATCACCGGACCGGGCAGCGGCGCCACCGGCGTCGGCATCAACGTGCTGAAGAAGGCCAAGAATGCGGCGGTGCTGCTGGCCGATCCGAGCCCGAACAGTACAACCTCTGAGACGACGATCAGCGGTTTCGGGACGGGAATCGAGGTCGCTGCCGACGCCACCGTGGGAGCCTTCATTGCCAACAACAACGTGACCAATGGCGTGTTCATCAACGGCGCGAAGAATTGCCAGATTTATTCGTTCTCCGCCGACAATAACAGCGTC
>JAJPHI010000031.1 GCA_021325355.1 Pseudomonadota bacterium | reverse complement strand
TCATCGTGAAACCGTCACCTACGCGAGCAATCTGACCGATGGTGCGCCGTCCCCGCCGCGCCCAGGCGCTCCGCTGCGCGTCGCCGACGTCCTTCGCGCGGTCAATGACTTCGTGGCGGAAAATCAGAACTATCTCGTCGTCGCCGAATCCGGCGACATGCTGTTCGGCGGCCTCGACCTGCGCATCCCCGGCTCCGGAAGCTATTTCGCGCAAGGCTTTTACGCTTCGATGGGCTTCGCGGTGCCGGCCGCGCTCGGCGCGCAAATCGGCCGCGGCTTGCGTCCGCTCGTGCTATGCGGCGACGGCGGCTTCCAGATGACCGGGCCGGAAATCTCACACGCGCCGCGTTTCGGCGCCAATCCCATCGTGATCGTGGTCAATAACGGCGGCTGGGGCATCTTTCGCCCCATCGCCTCCGACCGCCGTGACCTGCTCGAAATCCCGCCATGGCCCTATGCCCGACTGGCGCAGGATTGGGGCGGCGTCGGCTACGAAGTCAGCAATGCGAGCGACCTGCGCAGCGCGCTTCGCGCGGCCCACCAGAGCAAGAGCTTCGCGATTATCGACGCGCACATCGCCCGCGACGATCTTTCACCAGTCACCGTCAAGTACATTAAGGCGGCGGCCCGACGATCGCAGCCGCCGCCCGGCGAACGCCACGGTCGGAACAACGGCCCCCGCTGAATCGGCAGAGCGCCCCGCCGCGCCCTCGTCGCATCATCCCGCGCCGTTCCCGTCAGAGAGGACCAGCTTTTTTCCGCAGCGGGCAAAAATTCCGTAACGAATGCCAACCTCTCTCGTAATGTTCATTGACCTGCTTCCATACTCCCCCGGAAGAACGGGTCCGACCGACTCTGGTCGTTGGAAGGAGGCTTCGGCCGATGCCACTCCCCCGGCATGCGAACCGGCCTCCTTCCAAGTTGAACATCCCTTGTAATCACCGCAAAAAATACGTAGCGATCAATCCCGACGGCGGAGCTGCCGGCTCTACGGCGGAACTGCCGGAAAGCTCGAAGCCAGGAGGCACGGCCTGATGGATCTGCGGCTCACGGGAAAAACCGCATTGGTACTGGGTGGCAGTAAAGGACTGGGACGCGGCGTCGCCGATGCTCTCGCGGCGGAGGGCGTCGCGGTTGCCATGGTCGCCCGCGGTCAGGAAGCCCTCGACAAGGCAGTGGCCGAGATCAAGGCGCGTGGCGGACGCGCGATCGGTATCGCCGCTGACGTCGCCGACTGGCCTTCGATCGAACGCGCAGTCAGCACGACGCGCCAGCAGCTCGGCCCGATCGATATCCTGCTCAACAACTCGGGCGGGCCGCCGCCTTCGCCGGTCTCAGGCGTCGCGCCCGAGGTCTGGGAGGCGCAGTTTCGCCAGATGGTGCTGGTCTTCTTCCGCCTGACCGACCTGGTCTTGCCCGACATGAAAGCCCGCAAGTGGGGTCGGATCATCAACGTGGCGTCGGAATCCGTGGTGCAGCCCATCGCCGCCATCGGCATCTCGAACACCCTGCGGGCCTCCGTCGTCGGATGGGCGAAGACGCTGGCCGGCGAAGTTGGCCGCGACGGGATCACCGTCAATACCCTCCTGCCGGGACCGTTTCTCACCGATCGCATCACCCAGGTCGCCCGCGCCCGGGCGCAGCGCGAAAGTGTGGACCTTGAGGAGATCACTCGACGGATTGGCTCCAGCGTGCCGGTGGGACGGATCGGCGATCCGGCGGAATTTGGCGCCGTCGCGGCATTTCTCGCCAGTCCGCTGGCGGGCTATATCACCGGCTCGATGATTCGCGTCGAAGGCGGTTCAATCAGGTCGATTTAGACGGCCGCCAGATCATCCAGGCGGCGACGGACTAAAGACTCGTTTCGAGCAGGCCCTGCGGCACGCGTACCGGATAACTGAATTCGGTCGGCGGCGTACATCCGCGGATCAGTCCCGGATTGAGTTCGCGCAGCAATGCGAGGCTCGCGTGCACCTTCTGGGCGATTAGCTTGAGCGGCGTCCCACCTCGTACCGGCAAGATCTTATAGGTCGGCGCCGTATTGGTGTCGGCCTTGACGCCGAGCTCACGATGCTGATGGGCGATAAAGGCGACCGCCATGAAGCGATTCAGTAGCGATCTTGTTCGATATGGTAGCTGGGCTAAAAGACGATCGTAGGGTGAGTCCGACCAGTTAAGATAGCGGTTGACACCATTTTCGCCGTTATTCCAGGCGACCAGCGTCATCCGCCAATCGTTGCCGGTTTCCGCGTGCAGGTCGGTCAGATAGGCAGCCGCGGCGCGGGTGGACTTGACTGGATCACGCCGCTCATCCACCCAATTATTCACCACCAACCCATAGCGGCGCGCGGTGCCCCGACTGAGCTGCCACGGACCCGCGCCATCGTCGGAGAAACCGCTTTCCGCGAAAGTCAGATAGACCAAATCTGAGGGCAGCCCATGCTCGCGCAGGACGGAGACCATCTCGGGCATGTAAGGGCTGCTGCGGCGGAAGGAGCGCTCGAGACCCTCCGGACTCGACAGGTACTGATCGACGTAGGTCTTGACCGCGTGGTTGAGCTCGATCGGAAAAGGCGCGACGCCGACCGGATTGCTACGAACGAAGAGCGAATCGTCTGATGGAAACGCTTGGATTGGCGGCGTCGACGCCAGTTGAACCGGGCTTGCGACTACCGGCTTGTCCGCTGCCGGCGGCGCCGCACCCGTGATCGCGATTGGGTTGGCGGCATCGTTGCTCACGTCCATCGCCGGTGCGCAGCCCACAATAGTGATGAGCAGCAACGCCGGTATCGCTAGCCGTTGGATAATTCCCCGCATCCGGCCGGTCCCCCGAAAACTCCGTCCAAGGTAACGGCTGAGGTTTCGGGAAGCAACCCCATCGTCATAAAAAAATCTAATGTTATTAACAACTTTCAAAGCGTGTCCGACGCCGGCGATCGCGAGGAACTGGAGCAGCGTCGGCGGTTGCATCATGATGCAGGGTTGGCTGCCTGCGCCGATTCGCCTCGGGATGTGAACCCGCGGTAGGCTCGGGGCGACTCGCTGACGATTTCGATGAATGTATGGCGCGACATAGTCGATGGGCTGCCCGACGCGGTGATCGTGCTCTCTTCAACGCGCGAACCGACTGTGCACAATGCTGCCGCCGAAGCGTTACTCGGCGGATCCCGGATTACGCAGGCGCTGACCGCGCACCTGCTCGAAGCCAATGATTGGCTCGCGCGGATGGTCGAGAGCTGCCTGTCTTCGGGCCACAGCCTCGACAGCGCCGGCGCGCGACTCGTCCTCGAAAAGCGCACGATCGCCGTCCGCGCGCAGGTGGCCCCGCTCCTTGGACGACGCGGCGAGATCCGCGGCGTAATCATGCTGCTCAGCGACCTGTCGCATCAGCGCGGAATCGAGCGAGCGCTCGAGGCCGACGACCTGGTGGTGCGGCTCTCGCCGGCCGGGCTGGCCCACGAGGTGCGCAATCCGCTGACCGGCATCAAGGGCGCGGCGGAGCTCCTGGCCAGCCAGTTTCGCGCCGACCCGCGCGCCGTACAGTTCTGCGACGTGATCCTTGATGGCGTGAAGCGCATCACCTCGATGGTCGAGCAGGTGCTGGCGGTGTCGAACCCCAAACCGCTCAGGCGCGCCCCGGTGAATATCCATCAGGTGCTCCATCAGGCGCTCAGGATGGCCGGCTTGTTCGATACGCCGCCGGCGGGAATCGTGGTCGAGCAGATCTTCGATCCGAGTCTGCCGGAGCTGAGCGCCGACAGCACAGCGCTCGAGCGCGTCTTCCTCAATCTGCTGCGCAACGCGATCGAGGCGATTCAGGCAACGCCCGCCGGTCGTGGTCGCATCCGCGTGCGGACCGCGATCGAGACCGAATTTCGGCTGAGCTCCCACGGACGGCGGCGCCAATTCCTGCGCGTCGAAGTGAGCGACAGCGGCAAAGGGATGACGGCCGACGAGATGCAGCAGTTGTTCACGCCGTTTTTCACCACTAAAGCCGAGGGCACCGGCCTCGGCCTCGTGCTGAGCCATCGAACGGTCGCCCTGCACGGCGGCAAGTTATGGGCGCAGCCGGGCGGCGTGGCGCCGGCGAACGTCAGCGGTCAGGGTAACGCCGAGCAGACGGCCGGCATGACCTTCTGCGTTATCCTGCCCTGCGGTCCTGAGTAAGCGGCGCGGGCGCCCTTGCAGGGTCTTTCCACCCACCTGCCGATGCGTGGAAAGACCCCTTTGGCGCGCGGCGAAAAGGAGGGCGCCGAAGCCAGGCTTCGGCGCCCGAAAGTGCGGGACTAGTACTGGTTGATGATCGACACGCCGACGTTTTGGAACGTCGTCATCTCTTCGAGCACGCGGCTCGCGCCTTCAAGGCCGACGGTCTCGGTGATCATCGATTTGGGATCGAGCTTTTTGGCCTCGACCATTTGCAGCATCGAGGGATAGCGCGACGCCGGCATCCCCAGCGAGGCGATCAACTGCAATTCCATCGTCACCATCCGGTCGATCGGCAGCGCCACCTCACCCTTCTCGGCCTGCGTCGTGAGACCGATCTGCAGCGAGCGACCCTGCTTGCGCAGGCTCAGGATAGCATTGCGGCAGGTAGTCGCGACGCCGAGCGCATCGACCGCGACATGCGCGCCGCCCTTGGTGATATCGAAGATCGCCATCGCCGGATCTTCGTTGCGCTTGGCGTTGACCGTATGCTGAGCGCCGACCTTCTTGGCGAGCTCGAGCTTGCGATCGTCGAGGTCAACTGCGATCACGTTGGCGCCGATAGCCGCCGCCACGTGGATCGCCGAAAGACCGATCCCGCCGCAGCCGTGAACTGCCACCCATTCACCCGGACGGACCTGCGCGCGATCAACCACGCCGTGGTACGAGGTCATGAAGCGGCAGCCCATCGAGGCGCCTTCCAGGAAACCGACGCCTTCGGGCATCGGCACCAGGTTCTGGTCGGCGTTCGGGATACCAACATAACGGCCGTAGCCGCCCCAGTAGGAAAAGCCCGGAATGGTCGGGTTGGCGCAGACGTGGGATTGGCCGTTGCGGCAGTATTCGCAGATCCCGTCGCCCTGACTGAAGGGCACCAGCACGCGATCGCCCTTTTTGAAGTTATGAACGTCCTTCCCAACCTCTTCGATAACGCCGCAGAATTCGTGACCCATCACCAGTGGCATCGGCGGGGTCAGACCGATCCAGGCCCAATCGCCCGACCACGCATGCCAATCCGAACGGCAGATTCCTTCGGCTTCCGCGCGCAGGATGACGCCGTTGGGCGGACATTTCGGATCGGGCATCTCCTTGACGACGAGCGGCTTGCGCACCGCTTCCATCACCGCTGCTCTCATGACCTTGGCTCCTTGAGATTTACGATTTTCCGGACGATCGGCACCGTCCTGGAGAAACGCGGCGCCGCCCCGTTCACGGATTTGGTATAGTCCGCGAATAGCACGGGCGCAAATCCCGCTTCGTTGTCAGATTTGAACGCAGCTTGGATTAAGGAAGGCGACGCGCGGCGAAGCGCTCGGCCGACGCCACCAGTTGCAGATGGGAACCGCCCGCCGCCGCGACTCGCGCGCGACCGCTCGCTGCCGGCTGCTCGTCGGGTTCGAGCGCCCTTGTGACCGCGGCCGAGGATACGGCGCAGTCCGCGGCAATATCGGCGGCGGTGATCCGGCGGTCAGTCCGACGACCGGCCATCAGCCCGAGCCGCAGGATCAGATTGCGCAGCTCACTGACATTATGATCGAACGGCAGCGCGCCCAGCGCCTCCCGCGCGTCGGCCGCGAGCCGCGGACGAGGATTGAAACTGTCGAGAAAAAGCTCGCACAAGGCGCCGATCTGCACCGTGCGCGCGCGGAGCGGCGGCATCGCCAGGCGGCCTTTGAAGAGACTCAGAAGGGGCCGCACGAGCGTCTCTGTTAGTCGCGCGGCGCCGGCCGGAGACGCCGCCGTCGCAAGGTAGGTCACGAAGTGGCGCCGTGCCCTGATGACCCGGGCCAATTCCTCCTGCGACGCCGCTGGCAGCCGATCGATATTCGCGAGGATCACGCGGCATCCCCGCAACGAACCGCTCGGCCGCGGCAGGTCCGGGCCGCCGATACCGAGCAGGCGCGAGAATTCCGCACCGTCGGCACAGTCGAAACTCCGCACCTGGTCCGGGCTCGCGCTGAGACGCGCGATTAGCCCGGCGAGCGATCGGCGTCCGCTGCCCGGCTCGCCGGTAATCAGCATGTGACTCGAGCCGGACTCCAGCGCCTGACGAAGCACGTTGAATCCCGCCGAATCGGCGAAGAGCAGCGGTTCGTCCACCGCAAGGACGCCGCCGAGCAGCGCCGAGGCGGCCGCCTCCGCCGTCGCGCAAGCCACGCTCCAGCTCAGCCGCGATTCCCGACCGTCGCGCGCGTGAAGCGTCCATCCGCCCTCGTCGCGGCGTGAAAAGACCGCCACCATCGCGGAATCGAGGCCGCCCGCGCCAAACGGATCCAGACCGATGAGCGGAAGCAGACGAAGAAGCTCGCGTGGGGGCTCGCCGCGCAAGGCTATCCGCCCGATCGTTCGCTGCGCAAGTTGGAGCATCAGAACCTCCTGGCGAAACCCGACTGCAAGCCTGAGGCCATATCAATTATATAGAGCCCTGATTCGGTAACAAAATAATAAATTAGATGAAAAATGCGCCAGTCTGCCGTCGCCCGACCCATCCCGCTTTGCGCTCCTGCGACGGCGCTCAGGTGCGCCTCCGGCACATGTTCCACATTGACGCATGAACGGCGGTCGTAGGGGTACGCCGCCCAATCGTGCTATCTCCAAGAAAGCGACGTCACCGCGCATCGAAGGTTGCGCATCTGAATCACCGGTCCGGCAGTTGGCGCCTGAAGACAAGCTGCTAAGCTAAACCATAGGAGAGTTATAGCTCATTCTCCCGCAAAACGTCCTGAAGAGCCTCACCGTGCTGTACCACCAATCGCGTAGCCGACCCCTCGGGGTACTGATGGGGATACTTCTGATGCTCGCGGCTGGCTGCGGCCGGAGCGGTGAGACGAGCGGCGCCCGGCAGTTACCGCCGGTACCGATTCTGGCCGCGCGGGCGACGCAACGCCCCGTGCTCAAGCAGCTCCATGAGATCGGCACGGTTGAGGCTTACGCCACCGTCAATATCAAGTCCCGCGTCGAGGGTAACCTGGTCGCCATCGCCTTCCAGCAGGGCGACTTCGTCCGCAAGGGTCAGTTGCTCTTCACCCTCGACCCGCGACCGTTTCGCGCCGCCCTCCAGCAGGCAGAGGCCAATCTTGCCCGCGACGAGGCGCAGCGGCGGCAGGCGCTCGTCGACGCCCGGCGCTATGCCTTCCTGGCCCAGCAGGGCGTCGGCTCGCGTCAGCAAGCCGACCAATCGCAGGCCAGCGCCGATACCTGGGTGGCGACCGTCGCCGCCGACGAGGCGGCAGTCGAAACCGCTCGCCTGAACCTTCTGTACAGCGAAATTCGTTCGCCGATCGACGGCCACAGCGGCAACCTGCAGGCCCATATCGGCGATCTGATCAAGCCCGACGCCGACACCCCGCTGGTGACGATCACGCAGATACAGCCGGTTTACGTCGATCTCTCGATCCCCGAGGCGAACCTCGCCGAAGTGCGGGCCGCGATGGAACAGCAGCAGCTCAAGGTCGAGGCTTTCATCCCCGGCATGGCAAACGGGCAACTGCCGCCCGAGCAGGGGGTGCTGAGCTTCATTGACAATACCGTCGATAAAACGACCGGGACGATCCTGCTGAAGGGTCTGTTCGCCAATCGCGATCGGCGCCTGTGGCCGGGCGCCTACGTCAATACCGTGCTCACGCTCGGCGTGATCCCTGATGCTGTCGTGGTGCCCAGCGAGGCGGTCGAAAACGGCCCCCAGGGCAATTTTGTCTTCGTCGTCGGCGCCGACAATCGCGTCCAGATGCGGCCGGTCGTCGTCGGCAGCCAGGTTGACGGCGCGACCGTCATCGAGCGCGGCCTGCGCGGCGGCGAAACCGTGGTCACCGACGGCCAACTGCGTCTGTTGCCCGGCTCCGCAGTGACGGTCAAGCAGACCCTGTGAGTGCTTTGCGATGAATCTTGCCGAACCGTTCATCCGCCGTCCCGTAATGACCACGCTGCTGTCGGCAGCGATTCTGATTTTCGGCGCGGTCGCTTATCGCTTTCTGCCCGTGAGCGACCTGCCGAACGTCGATTTCCCGACCATCGAAGTCAGCGCGAGTCTGCCCGGCGCCAGCCCCGAAACCATGGCCTCGTCGGTGGCGACGCCGCTCGAACGCGAATTCTCGACGATCGCGGGCCTCGTGCAGATGACTTCGTCGAGCACGATGGGCGCGACGAATATCACCCTGCAGTTCAGCCTCAGCCGCAACCTCGACGCGGCCGCGCAGGACGTCCAATCGAAGATCACCGCGGCCGAGGACGAACTGCCGCGCGGTATGCCCACCCCGCCCTCCTACGACAAGGTCAATCCCGCCGACAAGGCCATCCTCTACCTCGGCCTGAGCTCCTCGACCCTGCCACTCTCGCAGGTCGATGAGTACGCGGAGACCAACCTGGCCGAGCGCATCTCGATGATCAACGGCGTCGCCCAGGTCGAGGTTTACGGTTCGCAGAAGTACGCCGTGCGCATCCAGTTGGATCCGCTCGCGCTGGCGACGCGCGGCATCGGGGTCAACGAAGTCGCCGACGCCGTCGAGAACGCCAACGTCAACCTGCCGGTGGGCAATCTCTACGGCCGCCACAAGGCCTACACCGTCCAGGCCAACGGCCAGTTGATGAACGCCGCCGCCTACGCCAACCTGATTGTCGCCTATCGCAACGGCATGCCCGTGCGCCTGCGCGACGTCGGACGCGCGCTCGACAGCGTGCAGAACGACAAGCTCGCCGGATGGTACAACGGCCAGCGTGCCGTCGTGCTGGCCGTGCAGCGCCAGCCCGGCACCAATACGGTCGAGGTGATCGACAATATCAAGCGCCTCCTGCCGACGATTCGCAGCGAAATGCCGGCGTCGGTCCATCTGGCGATCCTCTACGATCGCTCGGAATCGATTCGCGCCTCGGTCAACGACGTCGAATTCACCCTGATGCTCGCCCTTATCCTGGTCGTCATGGTCATCTTCCTGTTCCTGCGCAATCTGTCCGCGACCGTGATCCCAAGCCTCGCCCTGCCGATGGCGATCGTCGGCACCTTTGCCGTGATGTGGGCGCTCGACTACAGCCTCGACAACCTCTCGCTGCTCGCCATTACTCTCTCGGTCGGCTTCGTGGTCGACGACGCCATCGTGATGCTCGAAAATATCGTGCGCCACCTCGAGATGGGCAAGGGCGTGCTCGAAGCCGCCCTCGACGGCTCCGGCGAAATCGCCTTCACGATCCTCTCGATGACGCTCTCGCTCGCCGCGGTCTTCATCCCGGTGCTGTTCCTCGGCGGCATCATCGGCCGCCTGCTGCATGAGTTCGCGGTCACCATCGCGGCAGCGATTCTGGTCTCGGGCTTCGTCTCGCTGACGCTCACGCCGATGCTCTGCAGCCGCTTCCTCGGCCACCCGCAACGGCGGCAGCATGGTTATCTCTACAACCTGACCGAGCGCGGCTTTGACCGGCTGCTCGAGGCTTATCGCACGAGCCTTGAGTGGGTGATGCACCATCGGCGCTTCACGATGCTGGTGCTGCTCGGCACGATCGTCGGGACGGCCTGGGGCTTCTACGCCACCCCCAAAGGCTTCCTGCCGTCAGAAGACGCCAGCGAAATAATCATGTTCACGCGCGCCGCCGAAGGAATCTCCTTCGACGCCATGATGGCCCATCAGCAGGCGCTCAACGCGATGGTCGCGAAGGACCCCGACGTCCTCAATTTCTTCTCGAGCATCGGCGTCGCGGGACCGTCCGGAACGCTCAACTCGGGCATTATCTTCGCGCATCTGGTGCCGCCGGCGAAGCGCCGGCTGAGCGTCGATCAACTGGTCAACGTGTGGATGGGCAAATTCAATTCGATTCCGGGCCTGCTCGTCTTCGCCCAGAATCCACCGCCGATCCAGATCGGCGCCCGCTTCACCGAAAGCCAGTATCAGCTCACCCTCCAGTCGCCCGACACCAAACAGCTCTTTGCCTATGCCACCGAACTCGAACAGAAGATGCGCACGCTGCCGGGCCTGCGCGGCGTCACCAGCGATTTGCAGATGAAGGATCCCCAGGCCTTCGTCGATATCGATCGCGACAAGGCAAGCGCGCTCGGACTGACCGCCCAGGATATCGAGCAGGCGCTCTCGCTGGCTTACGGCTCCTCGCAGGTCTCGACCATCTATACGCCGAACAATGAATACTGGGTCATCATGGAGCTCGAACCGCAGTACCAGACCGGCCCCGACGCCCTCAAGCTGCTCTACGTGCGCTCCTCGACCACGGGGCAACTGGTGCCGCTCGCGACCGTTGCCCGGATCACGCATGCGCTCGGCCCGCTCTCGATTAACCATTCGGGCCAGCTTCCCTCGGTGACGATTTCCTTCGATATCGTGCCGGGGTTCTCCCTCGGCAATGCTCTCGCCGAGGTCAAACAACTGGCCAACTCGGTGCTGCCGGCCAGCATCACCGCGCAATACTCCGGCGCCGCCGAAGCCTTTCAGAACTCGGTCGGTAATCTCGGCCTGCTGCTCGTGATGGCCATCCTCGTCATCTACCTCGTCCTCGGCATCCTCTACGAGAGCTTCATCCATCCGCTGACCATCCTCTCAGGCCTGCCGGCCGCCGGCTTCGGCGCCCTGCTGAGCCTGATGGTCTTTCATCTCGAGCTCGATCTGCTGTCGTTCGTCGGCATCATCATGCTGATCGGCCTGGTCAAGAAAAACGCCATCATGATGATCGACTTCGCCCTCGACGCTGAACGCAACGAGGGCAAAAGCGCCGCCGACGCCATCTTCGAGGGCTGTCTTATCCGCTTTCGCCCGATCATGATGACCACGATGGCCGCGCTGCTGGGCACGCTGCCGATCGCGATTGGCGTCGGCGCAGGTGCCGACGAACGCCGCTCGCTCGGTATCGCGGTGGTCGGCGGTCTGCTCTTTTCGCAGTTGCTTACCCTTTACATCACGCCGGTCGTCTATACCTACATGGATCGCTGCCAGCGCTGGCTCATGCGCTCGGCGACCCGCGTCGAACCGAGCCCTCCTGAAGCGGCCGCCCCGCCGCGCCGACGCCGCGCCGCCTCGGTCGCTTGACGCGCTCTCCGCACCGCCCCACCCGTCCGCTTCCGGCGTGCGCCGCGCTGCGCGCGCGTCGATCGCTGAGCGACCGCGCGAACCTGCGGCCTTCTCGGCGCGCCTCTGCAGATGCGCGCCGATCGCTGATCCTCTGGAAACGAACGTGTTGGCCTGGAAAAAAGAGTACCGGCGCGGATGGCATCCGACGAAGGGGGGATTCGTCGAACTGTTCCACGCCGGCTGCGTATGCCGATAATCGGGGGGAGACTACCGGCCAAGCGCCTCAGTGTACGGCAGCGCGCTTCAATTGCGCAATTGAACGAAAGTGATAGACGACGTAAGTCGTTATAGATACCGGTTTCGCGGCGCCACGGCCCTTCCCGATCCTGCCGATCCGCGACCGCGAACCACGACACTACCCCCGCGTTCGCGCACGCATTAAACTGCCGGTACCGTGCTGCTAGAGACTCACGAAAACAATCGCGTCACGAAGCTTGCCTGGGAGCGTTTCGTCGAAGAGACGCTCGCCAATCTCGGAGCGCTCATCCGGCTGGACACCACCAATCCGCCGGGCAACGAACGCCGCGCCGCCGATTTCATCGCCAAAGCCCTTGGCGCTGAGGGCCTCGACGCGACGATCATCGAGCCCGCGCCCGCCCGCGCCAATCTGATCACGCGCCTGCGCGGACGCGACTCCGCTCTGCCGCCGCTGATGCTCTCGTCGCACACCGACGTCGTGCCGGTCGAAGCCGCGCGCTGGACCCGGGCGCCCTTCGACGGCGCCATCGCCGACGGCTGCATCTGGGGTCGCGGCGCGATCGATATGAAGTCGAAGTGCGCGATGGATCTGGGTCTCGTGCTCGCCCTGAAACGCTCCGGTCTGGTGCCCGACCGCGACGTCATCCTGGCGGCCGTCGCCGATGAAGAGGCGGGCTCCGAACTGGGCGCGCGCTTTCTGGTCGCCCATCATCCGGAGCTGGTGCGCGCGGGTTTCGTCCTCAATGAGACCGGCGGCTTCACGCTGCATCTGGGCGAGCGTCGTCTTTATCCGATCCAGGTGGCCGAGAAGGGTTTCGTGACCGTGCGGATGACCGTTACCGGTTCCCCCGGTCACGGCTCGATGCCGCGCGCCGATACCGCAATCGCGTGGATCGCCGACCTTATCACGCGCCTCGTGCGCACCCCGATGCGCCGGCGGGTCACACCTCTGATGCGCGCGACGCTGCACGAACTCGGTCTCACTCCCGAACAGGCGCCGCCGCTGTTCCGGCCGATGCTCGCCAACACGGTCAGCCCGACCATCGTGCGCGCCGGCTACAAGGACAACGTCATTCCCGGCGAGGCCTCGGTCGTCCTCGACGGCCGCACGCTGCCGGGCGAGAGCGAAAGCAGCTTTCTGCGCGAGCTCCGTGAAATCGTCGGACCCGAGCCCCTTCTCGAAGTGATCAAATCGGCGCCACCCGCCGAAGCGAGCCCGGATACCGAGCTCTTCCGCCTGATCAAAACCCGCACCGAAGCCGCCGACCCGGGCGCCCTCGCCGTGCCCTGGATGCTGCCCGGGGCCACCGACAGCAAGTTTTACGCGCAGCTCGGCGCGATCTGTTACGGCTTCGCGCCGGTCAAACTCGATGCCCGGATGCCCTTCGGCTCACTCTATCATGGCAACGACGAGCGGATGCCGATCGCGGGTCTGCGCTGGGGTCTCCGGCTTTACGCCGACGTCGTGCTGAGCTTCCTCGGCCTGCGCTTCGGCGACGTCTTCGCCTGACCGCGGTTACTTCGCGGTCGCCCGCAGCAGGGCGTCGTTGATCGCCTGGCTCTTCTGGGCCGAACCGGCGCTGGTGCCGAAGTAGAACCCGATAATGTTGGCCCATCCGGTGGCCACCACGCCGAGCAGCGTGAACAGAAGATCCCGGAGACCGCCGTTCACCCCGACGCCGCCGCCGAACAATAATACAAAAAGTAGGACAAAGAAGCCGATTGTTACACCGAAGGCCAGCACCATGTTGGTCCAGTCATGCGTCTCGACCTGGCGCCGGCGCGCGTCCTGCGTATCGGCCAGTCCCGCCGACGCTTCGCGCACGGCGCTCTCCGCCGCGTCGACGATCGCGGTCAGCGAGCTCTCACCGCCCTGGCGCGCGCGGAGCTGCGCCTCCTGCTCGGCGGCGAGGATTTTCAGCCTGTCGCCGCGCTGCGCCGCGTTGCTGACCTCATCGATTGTCGCCTCCGCGTCGTTGAGCAGGCTCCGGCCGAGCGCCCGCACGGCGATCTCGGCCTCGGCGCCATCGAGCAGGGCGGCAAGGCGCGGCGCGTCATTGACGATCGCCGCCCTTAGCGACTTGAGCTTCCGGCTGTCTTCCACCATGCTTGCCCTCAAACGTAATCCAGCAGACTGACGGCGCGGTTGATCCAGCCGCGCAGAAACGTCGCCTGCGATCGATTGGCCGCCACGATTTCGGCGATTTTCTGGATGCGACGGCCCAGTACGCGGCGCGACAGCTTGTCGATCTCCCGGTACGCGTGCAGCGCTTGCAGCGTCGCCGGTCCGAACCTGCCGTCGTCGACAATCCCGAGCTCCTGCTGGAGCCACATGGTGGCCCGCCTGACCCCGAAGAGCACCCCCGAATCGGCGAGAATAAGCTTCAGCGCTCCCAGATTCTCTTCGGTTATCTGATCGAACCCCGGATCGGCCAGATACCACTTCTTGTAAATCTGCCGCGCCACCTGCCGATCCATCGCCCTCACCTCGTCGGCACTCGCCGGCGTGTCCCGCTTCAGCCAGCGACCATAGTCGGCGGCGGTGATACCGAAATTGGTCGGACCGCCATGGTCGTTCGGATTGTCGGTGAAGCCGCCCTCGTTCTTCAGGATCACATCCACAATCTGATCGTCCGTCATCGCTTCATTCCCGTTGGCGCGCCGAGGCGCCCGCGCCTGACTCTAGTATACTTCGAGCGTGAAACCGCCCATTAGGCGGTTATGGCAGCGTGACCGACGAAAAGAAAGGCGTTGCCGGAACCGGCGGACCAGAAACCTGTGGAGAGCGCGCCGACCGCGACTACATCGCGCCCGTATCGCCGCCGCTGTCCTCCGAGGGCGCGGGCGCGCTGTTCTCGTCGGGCGGCGCGCCGGCGCCGCTATCCTCCGACTGCGGCGGCCCGCCGATCGGCGTGAAGGTGACCAGCAGACGATTCGGATTCGACACCGGCACGATAGCGTAGCGCGACACCGGCGTCGTGTTCAGCGTGATTTTCGTTCCGTTGTCGTCCGGCTGGATGTCACAGTCGCGGAAGATCGAACGATCGAAGCTCAGGTGATGCGCCAGCGAGGCGGCCGGCGTCACGCCCTTAAGGTAGATCGACAGGGTCGAAGAGCCGCTCTGACTGTCGAGCGTGTCGTCCCACGTCACCGGACCCGTCAGATCGAAAATGACCGACAGCGGCGGATCGGCGGACGAGAGCCGCACACCGCGCAGCGTAGCCGGTCCGGGCTTCGGATCAGTGGACGCCGCTGCCGCCTGCTTGCTCGGCAGTATCGGAAGTCCGTCCGGACCGTAAGCGGCGTCGCCGGCGGAAGCCAGATTCTGCAGGCTTTCGTGGACGGCGACGTGATCGGCGTTCTGATCACTGCTGCTGAACCCGCTTTCGGCGAGCACCGCCTGCAGGGGATCTTCCTCGGTATCGACCGGCTGATGGAGCTTGGCGAGCTCCGCGTGCGCCTTGGTCGCATACGTGGTGTTGGGGTACGAATGCTCCAGCGCCGTGAAGGCCTGCGCCGCCGAATACTTCTTCCCCTGTTTCTCGAGGGTTTCGCCGAGATCATACAGCGCGTCGGGAGCGATCGGCGTCTCTGGATAGAGCGCCATCAATTCGGCCATCCGCGACTCGGCCGCCTTATAGTTCGAGCGCCCGTAGTAGAAATTGCCGATCAGATATTCATGGCGCGCCAAAAGCTCGCGGCAAATCTCGACCTTCTGATGAGCCAGCGCGGCAAAATCGCTCTCCGGGAAGCGCTGCTCGAGGGTCTGGAACTGCTGCAAGGCCAGTTCCGTATGCGTCTGATCCTGGTCGGGGCGGCCGATCTGGTCAAAGTGCGCCATCCCCAGATAGTACGACGCCTGCTCGACGTACTTGCTCGTCGGATGCATCCGCAGGAAATCGTTCAGCGCGCCGATCGATTCCGCATAATCGTGATTTTTGTAGTAGGCGAGGCCGATCTTGAGCTCGGCCTCCTCGGCGTAGGGGCTGAACGGATACTGGTCGATCAGTTTTTCGTAATCGGCGATCGCCGGCTGGTAAAAATGCTCGTTATATTCCTCGGTCGCCTGGGCGTAATAGTTCTGCCCGCTCGGCGGCTTCCGCTGCGCGCATCCGGCGAGCATCAGCATCCCCGCGCAGGCCGCTGCGATAATCACCCCCGGCTTCATAACCAATCTCGGAAAGGTTAGACAGTGCTCATCCTGAGCGCAAGACAGCCTCCCCCGGGGGCGCCGGGCGAGGCTGTTGTCATCGATAGATCGGGTTGCGCGGGCGATTTCAGGACGGATTCGCGGGCTTTTCGACGTTGGCCGGCGGCGTCACCTCGGCGGCCTTGACCGGCGTTGCGGGAGTATCCGGCTCGTTCATCGCGCGTTTGAAGTCCTTGATCGCGCGGCCCATCGCGCCGCCGATATCGCCGAGCCGGCTCGGCCCGAAGATAATCAGGATGATCAGCAGCAGAATCAACAGGTGCGTCGGAGCAAAAAGGTCCATATCAGCAGCTCCCGGCCCGACTCGCGCCGAACCGAAAAAAGTTCACGGTTCACTCTACCCCGCGCCGCAACGGATCGCTACCGCCGCCGTCACCGATGCGGCGCCTTAACTGGGAGCGTTGGCCGCAGTCTTCAGCGATACCACCGGCTCGCGCGTAGTCCCCGGGATATACGGACGCGATCCGGGTTCCCGTTCGAACGGATCGGTAAGACCGAGCTCCCGGCCCATCTCCCGCACCGCCGGCAATACTTCGGTGCCGAGCAGCCTGATACTGGTCATGCGGTCCTCGAAACTCACCGGCCCCTGGGTGGCGAAGAAGCCGAACACGCTCGGGCGCAGGGTCTCGAGGATCCGCCGAATCTTCGGCAGCACGGTCTTGGGCGTTCCCGAAATGACCGCCATGCTTTTGACCGTCTTCGGATATTGCCGATAAATCGCCGCCTTGGCGTCTTCGATAGTCGCCTCGCCGCGCTTGAAGCGCTCCTTGGTGCTGACCTTCTTTGGCTCGGCCTGAGCGCGCCCGAGCTGCTCGGCACTCACGCCGAGCGTTCCGGCGCCGGTGCCGCTCGCCGTCTGCCGTGCCAGGCGCCGCGTCGCCTCCTTCGAGTTGTAGCCCGGCGGCAGCGTATGCTCGGGACGCGAGAAGTTGACCTGGCCGCCGCCGAACAGATGACACTTGCCGAGTTCCTCGGCCTTTTCCTCGCTCTCGCAGCAGAACACGTGCTGCAGGTAACCGAAGTTCTCGGGACCGGCGAGATAGCCCTCCTGCGCGGCGACGTCGCCGTAAAGATTCCAGAGTTCCACCGTGGCCTTAAGCCCGGTGCCGAGCCCCAGGTAAAGGTACTTGTGGCGGGCGCACCATTCGACCGTCTCGGGGCTGAGCACGCCGGGAATCCAAATCGGCGGACGCGGCTTCTGATACGGCGTCACCCACGGATTGACGAAACGATAATTGAAATGCTTGCCCTCCCAGCGGAACGGACCCGGCCGCGTCCAGGCGGCGAGAATCAGATCGTGCGCTTCGTTGAAGAGTTCACGGTTATAGGCCGGGTTGGCATTGTTGAAGACCTGTTCGCTGCCCGCCCCGCGCACCCATCCGGGCACCAGCCGTCCACGCGAGATACAATCGATCGTGGCGAGCTCCTCGGCCACCCGCAGCGGATTCTTGAACGTTGGCAGGGGATTACCGAGCAGCACGATCCGCACCTTCCTGGTAATCCGCGCCAGAATCGCCGCCTCGACGTTCATCACGCCGCCCATGCAGAACGGCGTCCCGTGATGCTCGTTCAGCATCACCGCGTCGAAGCCCATCTCTTCGGCGTAAACCGCCTCGTCAAGATATTCCTGATAAAGCTGGGCGCCTTTTTCGCGATCAAAGAACTTGTTGGACACGCCGAAGAATGCGCCGTTGCGGATAACTTCGTCTTCGGGCACATAGCGATACGGCCGCTCGGTGAAGTACATCAGTTGCATAAGAGTCGCACTCCTTCGTTGACGGATCTGCGCCCCCGCCCGCAGGCAGGCGAAACTATCAGCGAGTATTTAGACGAGTGCGTCGCTTTTGCAAGCGCCGCGCGGCCGCGCCCGAGGGTTGCGGATAGCCGACTTTGACCTGTGACGACGGCATGGCGTAGGCTCGTGCCAGTCGCAATACGGCTAATCCTTCAGGAGCAAAAGCGATGAGCGCTGCCGAAAACAAAGAATTGATCCGCAACATGTTCGCCGAATTGTCCAAAGGCAATGCCCAGGGCTTCCTGGATAAGTTCGCCGACAACTGCCGCTTCACGATTATCGGTACGTCAAAATTTTCCGGCACCTGGAACAGCAAGCAGGAATTTGTCGCCAAGGTGCTCGGACCGCTGGGCGCCCTGCTCGAAGGCGGGATCACCATCACGCCCGATAACTTCATCGCCGAGGGCGACTACGTGGCGATGCAGGCGCGCGGCAAATCGAACACCAAAGCCGGCGGCACCTACAACAACACCTACTGCCAGGTGTTCAAGCTCGCGAACGGCAAAATCGTCGAAATGACCGAATATCTCGACACCGAGCTGGTGGCGAGCGCCTTCGGGCGCTAGGCTCGCGGCGCCAACGGACCGCGCAGGAGGACTCCGCATGCCGAGGTGCTCCGCGGCGGCCCGTTGGCTTAAGTGCGAAAATTCGGCTCGGGCGCTCTGCTCCCGTTTCGCTCGCCGCGCGATACGGTTTCGCGATCACGCTCCGCTTGCGTAGCACCGGCCCTCGCCGCGCAGCGGCACAACGTTTGCTGAGCACGGCGGAAGAGGTGTTATGAAGATGGGCAAAGCGAAGCGGATAACGGTAAGCAGACTCTCGCGCGGCGCGGCTATCGGGGGCGCGCTCGCCTTTTTGACCTGCAGCGTCGCGGTGGGCGCGCGACCCGCGGCGGCGCAAAGCAGCCTTGATCCCGCCCTCGCCTTCGCCGTGCTATCGGGCGATACCCTGCAACTGGATGGTTCGTCCAATCCGCCCGACACGCTGCATCCGACCGGCGCCGTGGGCAAAGTGACGCTCGGCAAGGGGGCCGAGGTCGGCTCCGGCGATTGTCTCTCGCTCAAGAAGATCACACTCAAGAAAGACGCCTTCGTCGACGGCGTATGCGCCACTGACGGCGGCGCCAACTCGGTCGTTCTGAAGAAGGGCGCATCCTGCGGCGGCGGCACCAACACCACTCCCGCCAATTCCTCGATCACGCCGCTGACCAGTTATCAGAGCCTCGGTGCGACCGCCTGTCGCAACCCTGCCGGCGTGGATCAGGGCAAACTGGTCCTCGACGAGAACGGCACCGCCACCATCACCGCCGTCTCCGGCTTCCAGGAATTCGATTATTCGAAGATCACGCTTAAGAAGTCCTCGCAGTTGACCATCAGCGGACCGTCGGACGCGCTGGTCGTGATCAACGACGCCGGTGCGCTCACCCTCGACAAAGGCTCGTTCATCACCGTCAACGGCCTGCCCGCCAATAACGTGCTGGTGGTCGCCAAGAACGTCATGCTGAAGAAGGATGCCGAGCTGCAGGGCACCATTTTCGCCAACGGCACCTGCAATCTGCACAAGGACGCGACCGTTGACGGTCAGTTGTATTGCGCCAAGGCGGCGACCGTCGGAGTGTCCGCCAACGTGCTCGGCGAGCCGCTCGAGGAATCGGTCGCGATGGGCGACACCTGCTCCTAGCCCCAGGCTCAGGCGGCGGCGCGCGTGCGCGTGAAGCGCACCGGCATGTGCTTGATTCCGGCGATCAGATTGGACTTGAGCCGTTCAACCGGCCCCGCCAGTTCAATCTCCGCGATCGCCGGCAAGAGCCGCTCGAGCGTGAGACGCAGTTCGAGGCGCGCCAGATGGGCGCCGGCGCAGAAGTGCTCGCCCTTGCCGAAGGCGATATGCTCGTTCGGCGCGCGGCGCACGTCGAACCGGTAAGGATCGCTGAATACGGCCTCATCGCGATTCGCCGACGGCAGCCATAGCGCGACGTACTCGCCTGCGCGGATCCTGCGGCCGCCGAGTTCGGTGTCGCGCGTGGCCAGCCGCGCGATATGCGTGATCGGACTCGACCAGCGCAGGATCTCCTCGATAGCCGTGGTCATCACGGCCGGATTTCGCACCAGTTCCGCGCGCTCGGCGGGATGCTGAATCAGCGCCAGCAGCCCCGCCGAAATCGCATTGCGCGTCGTTTCGAGTCCGCCGACGATATACAGGAAACCGTTGGCGCTCAGCTCGGAATCGGTGAGCTCGCGTCCGTCGAGCCGCGCATTGCCGAGCACCGTCAGCAGATCTTCGCCATCGCCGCCCCGTCGCTGCCGGGCCAGCTCGGCCGTATAGCGGCCCAGCGCCTGCGCGCCGATCATCCGCGTCTCGAACGCCGAACCGGATGCGACCTGGTACTCCGCGTCCTCGAAGCCGACCGACATGTTCCCCCATTTGAACATGTTGGGCCAGTCCTCGCGCGGGATGCCCATGATCTCGCAGATAAAGGCCATCGGCAGCCGCGCCGCGACATCGACCACGAAATCGCACTCGCCGCGCTCGAGCACCGCGTCGAGGATCTCGCCGACCAGCGCCGCGCCCGGACTCGCATATTTGCCGACCGCCCGCGGCAGAAAAAGGCGGTTGAAGGCCCGTCGCATCGCCGTATGCAGCGGCGGATCGGTCATGATCATCATCTGGCCGGCGCCCATCATCTCCGGGGTGATCTGCTCCATCTCCGGACTCGACGGCACCGTGAGCACCCCCTTTTCCGAACTGAAGAGGGTCGGCTCCGCGAACGCCGCGACGATATCGTCGTAGCGCGTTATCGACCAGAACGGGCGCACCAGCCCCTGGGTCCAATGCACCGGATCCTTCCGCCGGAGCTCGGCCCATAGCGGATGGGGATCGTTATCGACGAAGAAGGCCGGGTCGGTCAGCGCGCGATCGATCTCAGTCATCGGAGTGCCTCAGGCGGTTCGATAGTGGATACTCTTGGCGGCGGGCGACGCCTCATCGCGATCGCTCGCGCGCACGGCGCCGCCCGTAATCCTGCCTAACTGCCCGCCGCCGCTGACGGCTGATAGTTCACCACGGCGTCGCGCTTGCCCGACGCCGGCAGCGGCCGGATCCCCGGCTTTTGCTCGAACGGTCCCGGCAGATCGAGCTCCTTGGCGATCTCGCGCACCGCCGGCACCACCTCCTCGCCGAGCAGGCGCAGACAGGTGCGCCGATCCTGCGCCGACATCGGCCCATGATGGTACCAGAAGGCGAGGATACCCGGACGCAGGGTCTCCAGTAGATAACGCAAGCGGTTGATCACGGTCTTCGGCGTCCCCGCAATGATCAATCCCAGATCGCGCGAGGACTGGTAGTTCTTCTCGATGTTGGCCTTGATCTTCTGCACATCCACTTCGCCCGGCGTGAAGTGCAGAATCTCGGCGCCCGTGCGCGGATCGGTGAACTGCTTGGCGAGTCGCCGGGTCGCCTCCTTCGAGTTGTAGCCCGGCGGGAACATCCATTCGGCGCGCGCAAACGAGCCGAAGCCGCCGCCGTAAACGAAGCCGTGAGCCAGCTCGCTCGCGCGTTCCTCGGTCTCGGCCACGAAGACATTCTGCAGATAGCCGAAATTCTCCGGCCCCGCCTGATAGCCCATCCGCGCCGCCGTATCCGCATACAGGTTCGACATCTCGATTGTCGGTTCGAGATTCGTGCACAGCGCCACGTAGGGATAGCGATGCTCCGCGCACCAAACCACCGTCTCCGGACTGATCAGACCCGGGATCCAGATCGGCGGATGGGGCTTCTGGATCGGCAACTGCCACGGATTCACGAAGCGATAATGGTAGTGCTTGCCCTCGTAGCGCCACGGCCCGGGCGTCGTCCACGCCTTGATGATGAAATCGTGCGCCTCGTTGAAGCGCTCGCGGTTGTACGCCGGACTGATATTGTTCGCGATCTGCTCGCTGCCCGCCCCGCGCACCCATCCCGGCACCAGCCGCCCGCCCGAGATCATATCGATCATCGCGAGCTCCTCGGCGAGCCGCAGTGGATCCGCCACCGGCAGGGGATTCCCCAGCAGGACGATTTTGACCTTCTTCGTGATGCGCGCGAGAATCGCCGCCTCCACGTCCATCACCGCCCCCAGGCAAAAGGGCGTCTGATGGTGCTCATTGAGCATCACGCCGTCGAAGCCCAGCTCCTCCGCGTAAACGCGCTCGTCGAAGTATTCGTTGTAGAGCTGGCCGCCCTTGACGGGATCGAGATTCGTGTTCGGAATCCCGAAGTAACTGCTGCCGTTGTTGATAATGTCGTCTTCCGGCACGTGGAAATACGGCCGTTCCGAGAACGTCATTATGTGCATCGCGCCACCTCCCCGAAGGTTTCGCTCGAACTGATTTCAGGCTTGATCAAAACGTTGCCGATGGCAACCTTTGCGACCATCCGCGATCCCGCCGCCCTCGGCGTCGCGCATCGCGGATGGTTCGGCGCCCGGATCTTCAGCGTGGCGCGCGTCGCAACTCAGCCGCCGAAGTAGCTGCGCGGATTGTCCACCGTCATGCGGCGGATCTTCTCCTCGCCCACGCCGCCCTGACGCAGCGTCGGGATGATGTTCTTGCAGATATGGGAATAGTTCCAGTTCGGCGAGGCCTTGATCATCTCTTCGGCCCCCTTGGTCATCCGCCCAAGCCAGCAGGAAACCGCGTCGTGCGACAGCATGATCCGATCAAAGCCCACCGCCAGCAGCCCGAACAGCGACGCCAGCCGCATCTTGTCCGAGGCGATCGGCTCGATCCCGAAACGGTCGAAGCCGAGCCACGCGCCGCGATTCAGGATGTCGAAGTAGTAGCGCATGTTGCCGACGCCGCAGGCGTGCCCGATCAGAACCCGGTTGAAATCGACGCCCTCTTCCTCGAACACGTCGAGCGTCTCGCGGCCGAACGGCGCCAATTCGTTGTTGTGGCAAAGGATCGGCGCGCCGGTCGCCTTCTGCGCCCGCGCCGCCGCCCGCAGCGCCTTGATCTCGAGCTTGGTGATCGCCGTATCGTTGGTCCACCCGGGGACGCCGCCCGTCGCGGTCTTGATAATCCCCGCCTTGATCCCGGTTTTGCCGATACCTTCGGTCAGCTCGCGCACGTAAATCTCGGCCATGTCATCGGGGCCGATCATCCGCATATGCATCGGATAGCCGAGCGCCTCGTTATACACGCCGGTCGCGATAATGATGCGGATGCCGGACTTCTCGGCCGCCTCCGCGGCGAATTCCGGATCGCGCCCAAGCTCCATCGGACACGGATCGACCATCGAGTTCACGCCGAGGCCCTTGATCTCCTTGAGCTGTTCGACCACTTTGGCAAGCTCGCGCTTGCGGTCGAAGCCCGCCATATCGAACTCGAAGCCGGGCATCCCGGCCATCAGATGCTCATGGATGAGCGTGAAATTGAGATCGCGGGGCTCGCATTTGCCCAGTACCGTATTGATTGACATCGCTCGCTGCTCCTTCGCCGAATTGGATAGTTTCCAGGGTTGGCGATCTCTTAATACAGCCGCCGCGCTTTGGCGAGACCGCGACAAAAAAAACGCGCGGGCGAAGGCTCGCCCGCGCGCTGCAATTCGATGCCGTATCCGCGCCGTCTCAGGCCGCCGGCTGCATCGACGCCGAACTGCTCGCCGCAGCCTGCGTCGGCGCATTGAGCGCGGCGCACGCATACTTCAGCCACTTCGTCGTGGACATCTCGTCCTCGATAAACAGCTTCAGCGCTTCCTTGGACTCTTGGTCGTCCTTGATCGACTCGATAAACTCGCAAATCGGCTTGAAAATCTCGTCAGGGTTCTTCACCAACGCGTCGAAGCGCAGCAGTTTCTCGTTGTCGCTCAGCTTGGGATCGGTCACGCACGCCGCAAACTGCCGACTCTCCTCGCTCACCTGCGCCTTGCATTCGGCGCCGAGGTCGCGCAGGCGCTGCTCGAAGATCCGACCATGATAGCTCTCGCGCTCCGAGATAATCCTGAGCCCGCTGCGGATACAGTCGGTCTTGCACTGCTTCGCCCATTCGTTGAACGCAACGCCGGCATTGCACTCGGCAACGCGCGCCCTATCCAGGAAGGCCACCACCGCCTCGCGCTCGCTGCCGTAGGTCTTGCCCAGCGCGCGGAAGCCCGATCCATTGCCCGACACCGAGCCGTTCTCCAGCGCCGCCATCTCGGACTCGAACGTCTGCTCGCTGATAATCCCGGCGCGATAGGCGCGCAAAAGTTGCTTGAACTCAAAATCCCGATTCATGGAACATTCCTCCTGGAGGCCCATGTCGGGCCCATCTGTTCTCCGGCAGCCACGATAGGCCGGCCTTTTTGCCTCTGTCAATCCGCTTAATTGTCCCGCGCCGGGCATCCTGTCTCCTGCAACCGCCGCTACGTCATCAGCCGCCGCTACGTCTTTAGCGCTACGTCATTAGAAAGTCCGCTGCGTCATAATAATCGAGGAGCAATCACTTATGACTGACGACCGATCCGGACTGGAAATCGCCGAGTATTTCGCCCGCCTCGCGCCGACCTATGGCGCCGGCGAATACTATCGCAAGCGCCGCGCCGCGGTCCTCGACGCCCTCGTCGCGCGCGGCCGCCAATTCCCGCGTCTGCTCGACCTCGGATGCGGCAACGGCACCTATCTCGCGGCGTTTCGTACTCGGCTGGATCCGGACTTCCTCGCCGGCGCCGATCTTTCGCTCGGCATGCTCGCCGCCGCTAAGCGTCGCTCAGCGGCCGATCTGCTCGTCGCCTGCGATGCGCACGTCCTGCCATTCAAATCCGCGGTCTGGAACGGCGTCTTCTGCAGCCATCTGCTGCAATTCATCGCCGATCTGCCGCGCTGCCTGCGCGAGATCGCGCGATGCCTCTCTGACGGCGGCACGCTCATCATCGCCGGTGGCGAATTCGGCACCGCCGAACGGCTCAAGCAGATGCTCGGCGATGCGCGTTGGTCCGCCTTCCGCAGCGAGCTGCCGCGTCCGCGCGGATCGCATCGCCATCGCACCCTCGAAGACTACCGCGACGCGGCCACCGCCGCCGGTTTCACCGTCGAGGCCCGCCGCATCCCCTTCAACTGCACCGCGGCTGACCTCGCCGAATTCTATCGCGTGCGCTGGCTGCCGCTGGTCGCGCCTGAGCCGCGCGCCGCGATGAGCACCGCGCTCGACGAGCTGATGCGCGCGCACGGCGGCGAAGAAATCGCGATGGAGGAAGCGCTGCTGCTATGCCACAAAGGGTCAGTTGACGCCGGTAACCTATCCGGCTTTTAATGCGGCATGGCCGGAATCGTTTCTTACGGATCGTATGTCCCCTACCGGCGGCTCAAGCGGGCCGCGATCGCCGCCGTCCTCGGCGTGCCGGCGACACGCGGCGAACGCGCGGTCGCCAGCTTCGACGAAGACAGCATCTCGATGGCCGTCGAGGCCCTGCGCGACGCGCTCAAGAGCGCCCCGCAGACGCCCGTCGGTTCGCTTCTGTTCGCCACCACCACCCCGCCCTACGGGGAAAAGCTCAACGCGGCGATCCTCGGCGCCGCCACCCAGCTCCCGGCCGAAATCCGCGCCGCCGACCTCACCGGCTCGACCCGCGCCGGCCTTGCCGCATTGCTCCAGGCCGCCGATGCCGCCGCGGCGAGCGGCACCTTCGCCGCCGTCGCGATGGCCGATGCGCGGCTCGGCGCGCCCGAAGGCAAGCTCGAACAGCAGAGCGGCGACGGCGCCGCCGCCTTTGTCCTCGGCACAGAGGGCGTCATCGCGGAGATCGAGGCCAGCGCCTCCTTCACCCGCGAATTTCTCGATACCTGGCGGGCACCCGGGGAGCGCTTCGCCCATTCCTGGGAAGAGCGCTTCTCGCTGACCCAGGCCTTCGGCCCCCTGCTGCAGAAGGCCGTCACCACCGTGATGGATAAGGCCGGGCTCAAGCCGGATCAGGTAGCGCGCGTCATCTTTGACGCGCCGAACCCGCGCGCCGTCGATGAATTCGTCCGCGCCGCCAAGCTCGACCCGGCCAAAGTCGCCGATCCGCTCTCCCTCACCGTCGGCCAGACCGGCGCCGCCCATATCGGCCTGATGCTCACGGCGACGCTGCCGACCTGCAAGCCCGGCGACCGTGTGCTCGTCGCCAACGTTGCCGACGGCGCCGACGCCGTCATTCTGCGCGTCACGCCCGCGATCGCCAATTTCCGCCCCATCCATTCGGTCGGCCGGATGGTCGAGTCGAAGGGCGACGTTTCTTACGCCGGCTATCTCAAATGGCGCGAGATCCTGCCCACCGAACCGCCCCGCCGTCCCAATCCCGAGCGTCCGGCGGGCCCCCCGATGCTCCGTTCCGAGAAATGGAAGTACGGCCTCGTCGGCAGCCGCTGCACCGCCTGCGGCACGCCCCAGTTGCCGCCTCAGCGCATCTGCGTGAAGTGCCGCGCGCGCGACCGCATGGAACCCTATCCGTTCGCCGATCGCGTCGGCCGCGTCGCCACCTACGCCTTCGACCGTCTCGCCTATTCGCTTAATCCACCGGTGATCAACGTCGTCGTCGATTTCGAGGGCGGTGGCCGCTTTCTCTGCGAGATGACCGACTGCGAACCCGACAAAGTGGCGATCGGCGACGAGGTCGAGATGACCTTTCGGCGCCTGTTCACCGCCGACGGTATCCACAACTATTTCTGGAAGGCGCGTCCCAAACGCTAGCGCGCCGATTCGCCACGCCGGCCTCTTCACGTCGTGCGCCGCACTCGAGTCGCGCGGAGCGCATCCGCCGGCGCCGCTGCGGGTAGCAGCAATGAACTCGCTGTGCTAATGATGCATCAAGGTTCTCATCGAATCGCTCCGGGAGGATATTCCTGATGGCCAGCCGCGGAATCAAAGACCGAGTCGCCATTATCGGCATGGGATGCACCAGGTTCGGCGAGCATTGGGACAAGAGCGCCGAAGACCTGATGGTCGAGGCCGCTTACGATGCTTACGAGTCAGCCGGTGTCGATCCCAACGACGTCGACGCGTACTGGCTCGGCACGATGGGTTCCGGCGTCTCCGGTCTGACGCTCAGCGAGCCGCTCAAGATTCAGTACAAACCGGTTACCCGCGTCGAGAACATGTGCGCCACCGGTTCCGAGTCGCTGCGGCAGGCCGCCTACGCCGTCGCCTCCGGCGCCTTCGATTGTGTGATGGCGATCGGAGTCGAAAAATTGAAAGACTCGGGCTTTTCCGGTCTCGTCGTCACCAATCCGCCGAACGACGGCACGCCCGCCAATATGACGCCGCCGGCCCTCTTCTCGCTGCTGGCGCCCGCCTACTTCAAGAAGTACGGGCTCGATCCGGAAAAGGGTCGCGACGTGCTGGCGCGTATCGCCTGGAAGAACCACAAGAACGGCGCGCGCAATCCCAAAGCCCAGTTCCAGAAGGAAGTGCCGATCGAGGCCATCAAGAATTCGCCGAAGATCGCTGATCCTCTCTGCATCATGGATTGCTCCGGCGTCTCCGACGGCTCCGCTGCCGCTATCGTGGTGCGCGCCGAGGATGCGCACAAGTACTGCAAGAATCCCATCTATATCAAGGCGCTCTCCTTCGTCGCCGGCCCGGCCGAGGGTCCGATCTCCCAGGAATACGATTTCACCACCTTCCCCGAAGTGGTCGCCACCGCCCGCGACGCCTATGCCCAGGCCGGAGTGACCAATCCCCGCGAGCAGATCAGCCTCGCCGAGGTCCACGACTGCTTTACGCCCACCGAACTCGTGCTCTACGAAGACCTCGGCTTCAGCCCGCGCGGCACGGCATGGCAGGACGTGATGGAAGGCTTCTTCGACCTCGAGGGCAAGCTGCCGGTCAACCCGGACGGCGGCCTCAAGTCGTTCGGCCATCCGATCGGCGCCTCCGGTCTCCGCATGATGTACGAGATGTGGCTGCAATTGCGCGGCGAAGCGGGACCGCGTCAGATCAATAATCCCCGGCTCGGCCTGACCCACAACCTTGGCGGCCAGCCCGGTCGATGCGTCAGCTTCGTCTCGGTGGTCGGCAGTCAGTTGGGCTAGCCGCGCCGCTCGCTCGTGATGAACCACGGGGGAGGAAGCTTTCCTCCCCCGTTTTTCTTTGTCGTTCGCGCGAAGCGCGCTACAGTCTCCGCCTAGCTATGCCGATTGCTATCGAACAGGTCCGCGACCGTCTCGGCGCTCTCGCCGACAAAGGCAAAGCGCTGATCGATGGCCGCCACAAATCGGAATTCTCCAACCAGGAGATGGTCGATACCGCGGGTTTCCGCGAATGGCGCGTCGGCTGCGTCGCCTTCCTGCGCGAAGCCCTCGGCCCCGAAAGCCCCTACGCCAAGGAATTCGAGTTCAACTGCGACAGTCCGTTTCTCTCCGCGGTCGTGCGCGGGATGGCCGTGCTGCGCGCCACCCGCGAGTATATCGAGTTCGGACCGGTCGCCCGCGTCGAGGAACTCGTCGCCGCCGAAATCTTCACCGATCTGATCGGCATCGCCTCCCGCCTCCTGCGCGAGGGCCGTCACAACGCCGCCGTGATTATCGCCGCCGCAGTGCTCGAAGACGTCATGCGTCGCAGCGCGCGCCATCGCCAAATCCCCATCCGCGAAAACGTCGATAACCTGCTCGAGCTCAACGCCCGGATGGTGGCTGGCGGCGCCTATCCTCCAACCCTCGGCAAGCGCATCGAGGAATGGGCCCAACTCCGCGCCCGCGCCGAAGCGCTCGTGCTCGACGCCGACGAACGGCCGGCACTCGAAGCCTTCATCAAGGGCGTGCGCGACTTTGTTAACGATCACCTCTTCTGATACAGGTGCGGCGCGCCCTCTCATCGCAACCGCCGGAGCGCGCGCTCAGGCGCCGCCGTACCGGCTGACGATAGGAATGATCGCGGTCTGCGGCGCCCCGCCGCTCACCTCCGCGCGTCCGCCCTCGATAAACATGTCAATCTCGCTGCGGATACCGAACCGACCCGGCAGATAGATCCCCGGCTCGACCGAAAAGCACGCGCCTTCGATCAGCGCCCGCTCGTCGCGGGTTTCGAGCGAATCGAGATTCGCCCCCGTGCCGTGCACCTCGCGCCCGATCGAATGGCCCGTGCGATGCACAAAGTTGTCGCCATACCCGGCCTCCTCGATCACCTCGCGCGCCGCGCGGTCGGCCTCGGCGCCGCTCACCCTTCGCCGCGCAGCGAGCCGCTCCTGAATCAACGCCACGGCGGCATCGCGGGCCCGCGCCACGATCGCGAAAACTGCGGCATACTCGGCGGGAACGCTCGCTCCGACGTAGCCCATCCAGGTTAAATCGCCATAGATACTGTCCGGCGCGAGCTCCTTGGCGAACAGATCGATCAGCACCAGATCGCCCTCGGCGATCGGCGTGTCGGGCGTCTCGATGGGGCTGAAATGCGGGTTCGCCGCGTGCGCGTTGACGGCCACGATCGGGGCTTCATCCGTGCGCATCCCATGGCGTTCCACGCGCTCGAGCACAAAGCGCTGGATCGCGTACTCCGAGCACGCGATTTTCCCGCGAATCCGCCGAACAATCTCGGTGAACGTCTCGTCCACGATGAGCCGCAGACGCTCGGCTGCCCGGCGATGGCCGGCGAGCTGCGCGGGCGTCAGCACCGCTTCAAAGAGCTGAATCAAATCCGCCGCCGTGACGACCTCAACCCCGCACGCCCGCACCAGTTCGAGCGTGCCGCCGTCCACGCGCGAGACATAGGGAATCGCGCACGCCGGCGAATAATTCATCGCGATACGCCGGCAGCCGCCAAGGAGCGATCGCACACCCGCGATCATTTCCCGCTCGGAGCGATAAACGATTCGCCGCCCCGCCGGCAGTGCGTCGAGGCGATTCGCCTCGACCGCCGACACCAGGGCCTGCGTGCCGCCGTCCGCGCCGACCAGGAAAAACCAGCGGCGCGTCGAAAGCCCCGTCTCCGGTAGTCCCAGAACGCGGTACGCGAGCGGATCGCTCAGTCGGAAGTCGTAAAACAGCCAGCCGTCGATCCCGGCGTCCTTGACCGCCCGCGCGATCTGCCCGAGCCGCTCCATCCACCAAGCGCTAGCAGACCGGCCGCGCGCTGCCAATCACCCGCGGCGATCGCGCGCGCCGTCCGCCGCCGTCAGGACCGCCCCGGCAGCTCCGCGAAGTTGCCCCAGGCGTGGACCCGGCGCGCCGTGACGCGCACCAGCGGATTACGCTCCGGCGCGAGCGCCATCGCGCGATACTGCGGATATTTCGCGCGCAGATTCGTGATTACCCGCTGATATTCCGCCGCGTCTTCGACGATTGCCGCCGCGCCCTGGATCATCACGTAGGCGAGCGCGCTCCAGTTCTCCTCGTAATGATCAACGACGATGGCCGCGCGCGGATTTTCGGCCAGATTGCGCATCCGCTTGATCGCGCGGCCGTGCTCGCGCTTCGGCTTCTCGTCGATCACGAAATAAAGGAGCTCGCCGCCGTCGTACCAGAAACACAGCGGCACGTTATGCGGCTGCCCGGAGGTATCGGCGGTCGCCAGATGGGCCACGCGCGCGGCCGCCACGAAGTTCCGCACGCGCGCGTCGTTCAGCGCCGACCTGCGATCAATCTCGCCCGCTGACGTTGACATGCGCCCGCCGCGGCCTTCCCCTCGGACCGTCTAGCGCTCCTCGCCGAACAGAAACAGCGCGAACGCGAGCATCGTGAAGATGAAGTTCGGCGTCCACGCCGCCACCCACGCCGGCATCACGTCCGATCGGCCGAGCGAAGACGTCAGGCCGAACGCAAACCAGTAAAAGAAGCCAATTACGATCGCGAGCCCGAAACTCCGTCCGAGATTGTGATAACGCGGCAGCGGGTCAAGGCTCAAGGAGATACCCAGGGCGACCATGATCAGGCACGCCAGCGGCATCGCGTACTTGAGATCGAGATCGACGATATAGCCACCCGGGTCCAGCCCCTTGCGGCGCAGGTCGCCGATATAGCGTTCCAGTTCCCATAGGCTGAATTCTTCCGGCTCGAGCTTGAGCAGGCTCAAGTCCGCCGGTTTGAGCGATTGACCGAACAGGCCCGTCGGTCCTCCCGGCGCCACCCGTCCACCGGTCAGCAGCTTGAAGCTCGACGGCTTCGCGGGGATCCAGCCGTGACCGTTCCAGGTGGCCGCCTCCGCGTGCTCGATATCGCGCAGCCGATAATCTGGCCCAATCCGATAAAGCGTCACCTCGCGCAGGGTTTTCGCCCGCGCGTCGTAATGCGCTGCCGACAGAAACCCGTTCGCCACCCGCACCCAGATCTGCTGGGCCCCGAACAATCCCTTGATCTCGCGCTTCTTCAGTTCGACCTCGTACAGGTAGCGTGCCTCGCGCGTGGTAATCGGCACCACCGTTTCGTTGAGAATGAAATTAAACACCGAGATCAGCACGGCCAGCGCCAGCACCGGCGTCGCCATCTCGAGCCGGCTGATGCCGAGCTGCTGACAGGCCAGCACCTCACCCGACCGATTCAACAGGGCGAAGCCCAGCAGCACGCCCGCCAGACACGCCACCGGCAGAAGCTGCGAGACGATCAACGGAATCTTGAGCGCAAAATATTCCAGACCGAGCAGACCGAAACCGCCGTAGCGAATCAGGTCGTTGAAGCGATCAAACATGTCGCCCAGCAGATAGGCGATCGTAAACGCCGTCAGGCAGACCAGGAACGGACCGAAGAACTGACCGCCGATAAAGCGATCCATCGTCGGCGACAGGCGCGGACGCATCGTCAGGCCGCCGCCTCCGCCGGTTTGCGCTGAAAGCGCTCGACCAGATCCCAGATAAAATCGCCCGCGCCGCGCCCCTGGTCGCCGCGATCGGTGGCCGCGCGCAGAAACAACCACGCCGCCAGCAGCGCGAAGACCACGTCCGGGATGCTCATCGCGGCGTAAGCGTTCAGCACGCTGCGTTGCGCGAGCGCCTCTCCCGCGCGCATCAGCGAGTAGTAGAGGAAGAACAGCGAGATCGCGACCCCGAACCGCTCCGATTGCCCGCCGCGCGCCGGCTTGAGCCCGAGCGGGATACCGATTATCGCGAACAGAATCGTCGTCAGCGGCAGCGTGAACTTGCTCGCGAGCTCTGTTTCCGCGTCCCGATTCGGCTTCCCCGCCGCCCGCGCCTGCGCGATCGTGGCGCGCAGCTCGGCCAGCGACATCTCCTCCGGATCGCGGAACGTGACGCCCATGTCCTCATCAGGATGCACACTCAGGTCGTAGGTGCGGAAGCTGGTCACGTGACTCGTCGCATTGGTAGTGTCCACGCCGAAGATCGAGCCGTCGTCGAGCCGCAGCGTGATCGACTTCGCGCTGCGGTCCGGAATGATCCGCCCCGACCGCGCGATGATCGTGTTCTGCTGTTTCGGATCCCGCCCGTCGGCGATCATCACGCCATGCAGGCTCTCGTCCTTCGACGAGATATTGTCGACGTAAATCACCAGCCCCGGCACCGTTCGATTAAAGATCTTCTCCTTCAGTCCCGCGGTCGACTTGGTCTGCGTCAGCTCAAAAATCTGCTCATGCAGCCGGGCATTCGCCCACGGTCGCACACTGAAGGCGAGCCACGTCGATAACCCCCACACCACCACCGCAATGCCGATTACCGGAATCGACAGGCGATACAGGCTGATCCCGCAGGCGCGCGCCGCGATAAGCTCCCGATCCCCCGACATCCGCCCGAAGCCCATCAGCACCCCAAGCAGCACCGCCATCGGAAAAGTCAGCTCCAGAAAAGCCGGCATGATGAGCAGGATAAGGCTGCTCACGTCGGCGACCGTCACGCCGTGGTTGACCACCATCTCGACCAGCTTCAACAGCCGCCCGGTCACCAGCGCAAAGGTCAACAGCAACACCCCCGAGGCGAACGGCGCGATCACCTCGCGCGCGACATACCAATGGATGATCTTCATGCCCGGTATCGGTTCACCGTCGTGACGACGCGTGAAACGCCGATTGTAGCAAGTCGCGCAACCTTTGCCATTTGGAAATGCCGCCCGATAAGCGCTAAAAGTCCGAGGCGGAGGACGGCGCTATGGCTTCGCTCAGCGGCAATGAACTCGTGGTGCGGGCGCTCAAGGATGAGGGCGTCGAGACCGTGTTTTATCTGACCGGCGGTCCGATGGTCGATGTGGCGGCCGGATGTATCAAGCACTTCCGCGCCGTCGACGTGCGCCACGAACAGGCCGCCGCGATGGCCGCGCACGCCTACAGCCGCGTCCTCGCGCGACCGGGCGTCTGCTTTGCCGCCTCCGGTCCGGGGGTCACCAATCTCATCACCGGCGTCGGCAACGCCTATCTCGACGCCGTCCCGGTCGTCGCCCTGGGCGGCGCCAGCGCCATCGCACAGGAAGGCATGGGCGCTTTCCAGGAGATGCGGCAGGTCGAGATGTTCAAGCCGATCACCAAGTTCTCCGAACGCGTCTTCGATACGCGGCGCATCCCCGAGATCATCAACAAGGCCTTCCGCATCGCCACCGGCGGCCAGCCCGGTCCGGTCTACGTCGATCTGCCGGGCGACGTGCTCTACAGGAAGGTCGATGAAAGCGAAGTGATTTTCCCCAAACGTCCACACTCCGTGCCGCGCGTCTCCGGCGATCCCGCGATGGTCCAGCGGGCGATCGCGATGCTCCGCCAGGCCCGGCGCCCGCTCATCCTCACCGGCACCGGGATCATCTGGTCCGGCGCGATGGCCGAGCTGACGGAGTTCGTCGAACTGAGCGGCATCCCCTTCTATACCACCCCGCAGGGGCGCGGCGTCATCGCCGAAGACCACGAACTGAGCTTTCTCGGCGCCCGCAACTTCGCCTGGAAGGAGGCCGACGTCGTGCTCGTGGTCGGCACCCGCCTCAATTTTATCGTCGGCTTCGGCCTGCCGCCGCGATGGTCGGAGAACGCGAAGTTCATCCAGGTGGATATCGCCGACGAGGAGATCGGCCGCAATCGGCCGGTCGAGATCGGCATCGTCGGCGACGCCAAAATGGTCCTGCGGCAGTTGATCGACGAGGCCGGCAAACCCTTCCCGCGCAACCACGAATGGCTCGAAGTGCTGCGCAGCCAGGACACCCGGGCGCAGGAAAAAGCGGTCGCCCTGCTGAACTCGAACAGTAAGCCGATCCATCCGCTGCGCCTCTGCCGGGAAGTCCGCGACTTCATGGATCGCGACGCGATCCTCGTGGTCGACGGCCACGAAATTCTCAATTTCGCCCGCCAGTCGATTCCTATCCATGCCGCCGGCCACTCCGTCAACGCCGGCCCCAACGGCTGTATGGGCGTCGCCGTGCCCTTCGGCCTCGGCGCCAAGGTGGCCAAGCCCAACACTCAGGTCATCGTGCTCAGCGGCGACGGCTCCTTCGGCATGAACGGGATGGAAATCGATACGATGGTCCGCCATAACATCCCAGCCCTCATCGTGATCAGTAACAACGGCGGATGGGCCGGCGTCGGCGGGATGGATGCCGGGCGCGACCTCGGCTTCAGCCGCTATGACAAAATGGCCGAAGTCTTCGGCGCCTACGGCGAATTCGTCGAGCGGCCCGAGGAGATCCGTCCCGCCCTCGAACGCGCCGCCGCCTCGGGCAAGCCCGCCGTCGTCAACGTCGTCACCGATCCCCACGCCCGCTCCTCGACCGTCTCCTTCGCTAATTATCGGGCGATCTGAGCAGTGTCGTTGGATGCCTCGCATTACGCCGCCGTCGAAACCACCCTCGACGGCCGGCGTTTGCATATCCGCGCTCTTCGCCCCGACGATCGCGACCGCCTGCGCAACCACTTTATGGCGCTAAGCGACCAGGCCAAAATCTTTCGCTTTCACGGTGTCAAACGCTCGCTGAGCGACGCCGAACTGGATCGCCTGACGCGGCTTGATTTCGTCCGGCACGTCGCCCTGGTCGCCACTTTCGATGAGGCCCTCGACGCACCCCTCATCGGCGTCGGCCGCTATATCGTGACCCCGGCCCATGCCGACCGTGCGGAAGTCGCCTTTGCCGTACTCGACGCCTTCCAGGGCCACGGCATCGGCTCGCGCCTGCTGCATCATCTGGCGCTGATTGCCGCCGCCCACGGCATCCGCGAGTTCCAGGCCGAGGTGCTCGACGCCAACCGCGCGATGCTCGAAGTCTTCGCCGACAGCGGCCTGCCGGTGATCGAGCGCAGCAGCCGTTTCGGCGTGACGCACGCAGTCTTTTCCATCGCCCAAAGGACGCCGCCGCGATGGGCAAAGCCCGCCGCCCCTCACTCCTGATGGCTCCGTCCTGATTACCGTCCGCCGTCGCCGGATCGCTCAACGGTCTTCAGTG
This sequence comes from Pseudomonadota bacterium, assembly GCA_021325355.1. Lineage (GTDB taxonomy): Bacteria > Desulfobacterota > Binatia > Binatales > Binataceae > JAJPHI01. The sequence goes on along the minus strand of JAJPHI010000031.1, from coordinate 72,919 downwards.
AATCGTCTGCCCCAGCGAATTTACTATGCCATCGCCGCCGTCCTCGTCCTCATCATCGTCGCGACCGGCGGCTATATGCTGATCGATCACATGACGCTCCTCGAAGCGCTCTATATGACCATCATCACCATCTCCACCGTGGGCTATGAGGAGGTCAAACCACTCGATGACGCCGGACGCATCTTTACGATATTCGTGATCATGACCGGCGTCGGCACCGCCTTTTATGTGTTTGGCGCCGTTACCGAAGCCGTCGTCGGCGGCCAGCTTCGGGATTTCGTTGGTAGAAACAGCATGCATCACAAGATCGCTCAGTTGCACAACCACGTCATCCTCTGTGGCTATGGACGCTTCGGCCGGGTGGTCGCCGAGGAGCTGCGCCGCAACGACAGGCGCGCCGTCGTGATCGAAAACGATCCCGCCAAGGAGCCCGAGCTGATGCGCGCCGGTGAGCTGTTTGTGCTCGGCTCGGCGCTCGACGAGGAGGTGCTCACCCAGGCGGGCATCGAACGCGCCGCCTTTATCGTCGTCGCGACCGCCTCCGATCCCGACAACGTCTACATCAGCCTCTCGGCCCGCAGCCGCAATCCCCGCATTCGCATCTATGCGCGCGCCGAATCCGAGATCGGCCTCAAGCATCTGCGCCTCGCCGGCGTCGACGGCCCCATCTCTTCCTACCAATGGAGCGCGATGCGTATCGCCAATGCCATCACCCGACCCTCGGTCGTCGACTTCCTCGGCCTGATTCTCCCCGGCCGCGGCAACGAGGAAATCGATATCGAGGAAGTCACCATCCCCCCGCAGAGCCCGCTCTGCGGTCAGCGCATCGGCGACATCGAAGGCGCGCACGAGCGCCTGCGGATCGTCGCGCTGAAGCGCGGCAACGAGGCGATCGCCCTGGTTCCCGCGCCGACAACCGTTGTCGCCGCCGGCGATCTGTTAATCGCGATCGGCGCCCGCGCGAGCCTCGAACGGCTCGGCGCCGATTGACCGACTCCCGCCGCCATCTAACGGCGCAGCCGCCCCTCGATATCGACCCGCGTCCGCAGCGCCTCGAGCTCCGCCGCGCTCGGCGCGGCCGTCGTCGCTACCGCCGACGGTATCACCAGCTCAAACCCGGTCGCCGCCTTGACCGCCTCGAGCGTCACCCCCGGATGCAGCGAGCGCAGGCGCATCCGCCGCGATTCCTCCGCAAAATCCATGACGCACAGCGGCGTCACGCAGAGCCGCGGCCCCCCGCCGGGAAGACCCAGTTTCCGGCGCGCATCCGCGCCGCCGCGCCCCCAACCGAACGCGCTCACATAGTCGCAGCGTTCGACCAGCACGCGCGGCGTATGATTGTTCAGCACGATATAGTAGCGGCCCACATGAGTGCTGAGCGTCGGCGTGCCGACTGAACCCGGACCGCGAAACCGCAACCGCCGATAGTCCTCGCCGATGCCGATCAGGTTCGTGTTCCCATAGGCATCGACCTGCACCCCGCCGATAAAGAACACGTGATTCGACCAGTCCTTGACGCGATCGAAGCGATGACCCGTGTCGCTGTACGACTCGGCCCAACGCACCACTCGCCGATCCCAGCCGTAAGCCGGCATCGGCACGCTCGCAAGATGCGCCACGTTCATCCGCGCGCCCAGGAAGACCAGTTCCATGTTCGGTCCGTGCATCAGATGCGCCAGACGCACCGCCGCCTCCGGCACCGGCGACGCCACCCCGACCCGCAGCACCTCGCCGTCGTTCAGCTCGCGCGCCAGTACGACCGCCATCAGTTCCTGAACCGTGTACGTCGTGTCCATCCTGATCCCGTCCCTATCCCTGCCCGTAGGCGCGCGCCCGATGAGCCCCCGAACCCTCGATAAGTCCGGCGCTCGCGGCCATCCGCCGCCCATAGCGTTGATTCAAGCGCAGTCCGTAGGCCATCGCCGCGCCCGGCAGGACGACGCCGAAGATCAACGGATGGCCATAGCGCATCGCGACCGCGCCCATCAGCGCGCCAAACGTAAAGATACTCGCCCAGACCTGCGTCAACCGCGCGCTCATCTGCCGCAGCCAGCGCGCCGTCCATTGCTCGCGTGCGACCGCCTCGCGCGCATATTGCATCGTGAACGGATAACCGCATGCGAGCGTCAGCCATGCCACGATCGCGAACACGCCCCACGCCATCACCAGATGAAACTGTCGCACCCACGTCGCGCCGTAAAGCACGATCAGAGCGGTCTCGAACCCGAAGTAGCCGAGCGAAGTGACATTCATGATTTTGGTCGCGCCGCGCCCATACTCCGCCAGCACGATCACCGCCGACAGCACGGCGCCGAGCGCCGCCGCCTCCAGCCAGTGTCCATACGCGGCGACGACGCCATAGGCCGCCCACACCAGGATACCCAGCCGGCCGAGGAAACCTGCTCGAGGATTTTCGCGCGGCGGCATGCTCTCAATATTCGTGCAACGCCAGCAGCCGCTTAATCCCGATACGCTCGAGATAGTCGCCGAGGCTCGCCGGTTCCCGGCAGTAGCGCTCGAGATAGGCGCGCAGCCGCCCCTCCTCGCCCGCGCCCGCCGCCTCGGCGTATTCGCGCAGATGATCGTTGTCCTGAATGTAGTATCCGCGCGAATAAAACGGATGGGCGCCGTAGGGCGCGCGCACCACGGCGTCGGCTCCGGCAATCGTCGTGCGCCACGCGTCGGCGCGCACCTCTTCGTTCGCGATAATCTTCTCGACCTGCACGATCGTGCGGTCGGCCGCGCGATACATGAACAGATCGATCCATCCCGGACCGCCGAGATGCTGCACGTTGCCGTACGGATCGGCATGCGCCGCATGCAGGATCGCCACGTCCGGTTTGATCGGCGGCACGGCGATCAGCGTCTCGCCGCTGATTGGATCCGTAAAGACCTTGAGGTCAGGATTTACCTCCGGAAGCGAGGTGCCGACGCCCCCGCGCCACGGCAGGAACGGCAACGCCTGCGCCGCCGCCTGCAACCCTGCGCACAGGATCCCTTCCTCGCACTCCCACACTTCAATCGCGCCCCGCTCCGCCGCGCGGCGAAACGCGGGCGTCACCGGATAGCCGAAGCCGCCGCCCGCATAATAGCTGACCACCTTCCGCACGCATCCCGCAGCGATCAGCAGGTCGAGCGAAAAGCCAGCGTCAACCACCGTCAGGTCGCGCACTCCGCGGCGGATAATCTGTCGCACCAGCGCCATCGGCGTCGGCTGACCGATCGCGATGGTCATCCCGCTCTGAATCCATTCGGCAGCCTCGAGCTCGTCGACGATACGCGTGCGGCGCGCGCTGTTCATGCGCTTCTCCCCCAGCTATCAACCATTGGCGCTTCGCTCCCGACGTTAGTACACTCCCGCCATCGCATCCCACCGTGCAAGGGGAGATAACGATGGCCATATTCAAGTTCGAGGACTACGCGAACCGTTACGGCACGATCAAGATGGAACGTCGTGACGGCATCCTGCAAATGACGCTCCACACCAATAATGCGGAGCTTAAATGGGGCATGCAGCCGCATGAAGAGCTGTCGTACGCATTCAACGATGTCGCCCGCGATCACGAAAACAAGTGTGTAATCATTACCGGCACCGGCAACGCCTTCTGCGCCGAGGCCGACGCCGGCGGCGGGCGCGGCGTGCCGATCAAGGGTACCGGCGAACCCGCGCCGCACGGTGTCCGCTCCACCACCTGGGACCATATCTATAACGACGCCAAGTATCTCTTGATGAACCATCTCAATATCGAGGTGCCGATGATCGCCGCGGTCAACGGTCCCGCCCTGATCCACGCCGAGCTCGCCGTCCTCTGCGATATCGTCATCGCCGCGCCCAACGCCGAGTTCCAGGACGCGCCCCATTTTCCCAACGGCGTCGTTCCCGGCGACGGCGTCCACGTCGTCTGGCCGCTGGTGCTCGGCCCCAATCGCGGCCGCTACTTCCTGCTCACCGGCCAGAAACTGTCGGCGCAGCAGGCGCTCGATCTCGGCGTCGTCAGCGAAATCGTCCCGCGCGACAAGCTGCTCGATCGCGCCTGGGAGCTCGCTCGCCAAATCACCGTACGGCCCAGTCTCGCCGTGCGCTACGCGCGCGTCGCGCTGACCCAGAATCTGAAAAAGCTGATGCTCGAAAACCTCGGCTACGGCCTCGCTCTCGAGGGCCTCGGCGCCGTGCAATCGTTCCCCGGCGCCCGCGGTCCGCGTGAATCGCGCTAGGCCGCATCGCCGCAGCCGCTTGCCTTAATTCATTCTAGACCACGAGGAAACGCATGAAGCTCGGAATGTTCCTGATGCCGTCGCATCCGCCGGAACGCTCGCTCAAGGCCGGCAACGACTATGACCTCGAAGTGATTCGCACCGGCGACCGCCTCGGCTACACCGAGGCCTGGATCGGTGAGCACTTCACCTCGCCCTGGGAGCCCAATCCTTCGCCCGACGTCCTGATCGCGCAGGCCCTCACCCAGACCGAGCGCATCGTCCTCGCCCCAGGCGCCCATCTGCTGCCCTATCACCATCCCGCCGAACTCGCCTGCCGCGTCGCCTTTATGGACCATCTCGCCCAGGGCCGCTACATGTTCGGTATCGGCGCCAGCGGTCTGCCGAGCGATTGGCAGTTGTTCTGTGTCGATGGCATGAAGGGCGAAAATCGCGAGATGACCCGTGAGGCGCTCGAGATTATCCTCGGCATCTGGGCCAGCGATGGCGGTTTTCAGTACCAGGGTCGCTACTGGAAAGTCGACGTGCCCCGGCCGATGCTGCGGACGCTCAAACATCATCTGAAGCCCTTCCAGAAACCGCATCCGCCCATCGGTATCGCCGGCTTCAGCCCCGGCTCGGAAACCCTCAAGCTCGCCGGCGAACGCGGCTTTATTCCGCTCAGCCTCAACCTGAGCACCGCCTATTGCGCCTCGCATTGGCAGGCAGTGCTCGACGGCGCCGCCCGCACCGGCCGCCAACCGACCCGCGACCAGTGGCGGATTGTGCGCGAAATCTTCGTCGCCGATACCGACGACGAAGCCTATCGCCACTGCGTCAAGGGCGCGATGGGCCGCATGATGAATGAGTATCTGCTGCCGCTCTTCGCCGACTTTCAGTTCACCCCGCTGCTCAAGAACGATCCCAAAGTTCCCGACGCCGATATCACTCCCGAATATCTGTGGAACCACGGATGGCTCGTCGGTTCGGTCGCGACCGTGCGGCGCAAGCTCGGCGAAATGGTCGATCAGGTGGGCGGCTTCGGCACCCTCCTCCACTTCATTTTCGACTACGCCGACGATCCCCAGCCCTGGTTCAAATCGATGCGGTTGCTGGCCGAAGAGGTCATGCCGCATTTTGCCGAGCGCCGACCCAACGGCGCCGCGCTGCACGCTTGAGGTCCGCCCATGATCTTCGTTCTGGTTCACGGCGCCTGGCACGGTGGATGGTGCTATCGGAAGGTCGCGCAACGCCTGCGCGCGGCCGGCCACGAAGTCTATACCCCCACCCTGACCGGCCTCGGCGAACGTTCCCATCTGATGAATCGCGCCGTCACCCTCGATACTCATATCGAGGACGTGGTTAACCTCATTCGCTGGGAAGAGCTCTCTGACGTCATCCTCTGCGGCCATTCCTACGGCGGGATGGTGATTACCGGCGTCGCCGATCGCATTCCCGAACGCCTTCGCGCCCTCGTCTACCTCGACGCGATCGTTCCCGCGAGCGGCCAATGCCTCTTTGACTTTGTCGCCCCGGAAACCGCTCAGGCGATGCGCGACGACGCGCGGCAGAACGGCGACGGCTATCTGATGACGCCGATTCCCGCCGCCGTCTTCAACGTCAACCCGGCCGATGCCGCCTGGGTGGATCGCCTGTGCGTCAAGCATCCGATCATCTCCTTTGAACGCCGCCTCGAACTCTCGGGCGCCGGCGAGAAGGTCGCCAAACGCACCTTTGTCCTCGCCCCTGATTGGCCTCCGCCCGGCACTCCCGGCCTCGTCTCGCCCTTTCTGGAAATCGCTGAAAGTCTCAAAAAGGATCCGCGATGGCGCGTCGTCACGGTGCAGTGCGGCCACGATCTGATGGTCGACAAACCCGATGAAGTCGCGCAGGTGCTTATCGCGTCAGCTTAGTTGCGCAGGGGGAATACTCAATTGGCTGAATATTCGATCAAAGATAAAGTTGCTATTGTCGGCATCGGCGAAACCCAATACTACAAACGCGGCCAGGCGCCCGTAAGTGAGTTTCGTCTCGCCTGCGAGGCGATTATTCGCGCTGCCGATGACGCCGGCATTGACGTCCGCGACATCGACGGCATCTCCGGCTACGCCAACGATCGCAACGAGGCCTCGCGCCTCGCCACGGCCCTCGGCCTGAAGCACCTCGGCTTTGCCGGGATGGTCTGGGGCGGCGGTGGCGGCGGCGGCTCGGGCGCCGTCGGCAATGCCGCCGCCGCGGTCAACGCCGGCTACACAAAATACTGCGTGGTCTTCCGCGCCCTCGCCCAGGGGCAGTTCGGCCGTTTCGGTCAGGCGCCCCGCAGTGAGTATATCTCCGGTCCCGCCGCCTATACCGCACCCTACGGCCTCTTTGTGCCCGCGCAATGGGTCGCCCTCAGAACCCACCGCTTCATGCACGACTATAAAATCAACCAGGAACCGCTCGCCGCCGTCGCCATGGCTGATTACTATCATGCGCAGTTCAATCCGCGCGCGGTGATGTATGGTAATCCGCTGACCCGCGAAAAATATAATCAGTCGCGATGGATCTCCGAGCCGTTCCATCTTTACGACTGCTGTATGGAGAACGACGGCGCCGCCGCGCTCATCGTCACCACCGCCGACCGCGCCCGCGACGCCAAAAAGAAGCCCGCATGGATCATGGCCGCCGCGCAGGGCTCCGGCTATCGCCATTACGCGCAGGTCGAAAATCAGTACGATTTCTCCTCGGCCAATTTCAAGACGCTCGCCCCGCGACTCTTCGAGATGGCCGGAATCACCCCCAAAGACGTTGACTGCGCGCAGATTTACGAGCATTTCAGCGGCGCCGTCATGATAAGCCTCGTCGAACACGGCTTCTGCAAACCCGAGGAAGTGATGGAATTCGTCACGTTCGAAAATATCACTGCGCCGAAGGGTAAACTGCCGATTAACACCAGCGGCGGGAATATCGCCGAATGCTATATGCACGGCCTCGAACTCGTGCACGAAGCCGTCCGTCAGGTGCGCGGTGAATCAACCTGCCAGGTGCCCGATTGCAAGATCTCGCTGGTCGCCTCCGGACCGATGGTCTCGCCGGTCAGCGACCTGATCGTTCACAGCATGTGATTTTATCGCAACTGAAGTTGACGTTTATTCTCAATTCCATACGGATAGTAAAATATCGATGAGCTCAGAAACCAAATACTGTCTACCCGAGGGTCTTCCGCTCCCGCGCGCTCAGCGCGATGGACTGGACAAGGAATTCTGGGATGCGACGCGGCGTCACGAACTGGTGGTGCAGCGCTGCAAGAGCTGTAACGCTTTTCAATGGGGTCCCGAACAAATCTGCCATAAATGCTACTCGGCCGACCTCGGATGGCATCGCGTGTCCGGACGCGGCCGCTTGTATAGCTGGACCCGGACCTGGAACCCCGTCCATCCAGCGCTGCGTGACGCCTGCCCATATATCGTCGTCGTCGTCGAACTGCCCGACGCCGACAATGTCCGGATGGTCGGAAATCTGGTCGGTGACCCGCATCAGCAGCCGCGCTTCGATGCCGAGGTCGAGGCCGTCTTCGAAGACCATACCGCGCACACCCTCGTGCAGTGGCGCATCGTAAACTAGTACCACCCCGCTTAAGGCCGCGTCATGTCAGCGCCGCTGCGCACCCCTATCTGCGATTTGCTCGGGATTGAGTACCCGATCGTTTCCGCCGGGATGGGCGGCGTCGCGCTCGCCGAACTGGCGGCCGCCGTCTCCGAGGCAGGTGGACTCGGCACCCTCGGTCTCGCCGCCTTCGGGCGCGAAGCGATCATCAGCGAAATTGCCGCCGCCCGTGCGCGGACGCAAAAGCCGCTCGCGGCCAATATTCTCATCCCGTTTCTCCGCCCCGGCATCGTTGAGGCGATTGCCGCAACCGGCATTAGCGCGCTCACGTTCTTCTGGGGCGATGCGCGCGATCATCGTGCGGAGATCGCCATCGCCCATCGCGCCGGCATCAAGGTTATCTGGCAATGCGGCTCCGTCGATGAAGCGCGCTGGGCCAGAGCAGCCGGCGTCGATATCGTGATGGCGCAAGGCTTCGAGGCCGGCGGTCACGTGCGCGGCACTACCACCTCGCTGGTCCTTATCCCGGAGTTGCGCGATGCGATCGGGGACCTGCCGCTGCTTGCTGCGGGCGGCTTTGCCGATGGCCGCGGTCTCGCCGCGGCACTCGCGCTCGGCGCTGACGGCGCGGTTTTCGGCACGCGTTTCCTGGCTGCGCAAGAAGCCGCCGCCCATCCCGCATACAAGCAGCGCCTCCTCGCCGCCAACGCCACTGACACGCTTCATACGACGCTGTACGACCTCGGCTGGCCCGATGCGCCGCATCGCGTGCTGCGTACGGACCTGGTGGAACGCTGGGAGGCGGCCGGACGACCGGCTTCCGGGTCGCGTCCTCTGGAAGGGCTCGTGTCGGCGCGCGCCCAACGCGCCGACCTCGAAATCCCGCTGGTTAACTACACGGTGATGCCGCCGACGGATTATATGGAAGGCGACTGCGGCGGACTGCCGCATTACGCCGGCCACTCCTGCAGTTTACTGCATGAAATCATTCCCGCAGGCGACATCGTCCGCCGGATCGCAACCGAAGCTCAGACGGTAATCGAAAAGCGCCTGCTGAAATTGATTAGTCACTGATTCCGACTGATTATTCCGCCATCGGCGGATGGCCTCTCGCCACGTTGACGCACCGCCCGCAAGGCATTACCGCGGCAGCCTCAACGGTTGATGATGCCGTCGGCCGAGACGTCGAGCTTCCAGGCGAGCGCCGGCCCGCGATGCGTTTGAAGATAGTCCGCCAGAGGGCATCCGCTGAGTTCGTCGAGTGCTGCGCGATAATCGGCGGCGCCGAAACCGCACCGGGCGAGAAACGGTGCGGCTGCAGCGTCGGCCAAGGTATAGAGGGTGCGGGCGCCGCGGGTTACCGCGGCCGCGCGCGCCGCCGCAACAAGGCGGGTGCCGATTCCACGCCGGCGCATCGATGGCGTGACGAAGAGCGATCGCATCAGCGCGCAATCGACGATCGTCTCGACGGCGACGACGCCAATGACTTCGGCGTTGCGAGTCGCGGCGATGACGCAAATGCCGGGATGGTCGAGGCCGACGGTCAGGAAGCCGGCAGCTTCGAGCAGCGGCCTGATGCGCGCTGCGTTGTGCGTTTGCGCGAGGCTGATGGCATCGGGGGCGGCGCGCTCGCGGACCTTTTTAACGCGCGCGCGGGGAAATGATCGCGACGAGTCAGTAGTCATTGGTCCGCCGCGTGAGACAAGATAGTCACTGTAAACCGGACGATACATGTTTCACGTGAAACATCGAAAGGCCGGGCGCCGAGGTTTCACGTGAAACATTACACGGGTGCGGCGGGGACGAGATATCCACAGGAATTTCTGGTTATTGACAAGTTTTTACATCGGTGGCTGTCATCGCTACTTGACAAAACGTCGCGACTGCGGCGTGGCGGGTGGGTTGACTGAAAAGATCATTTCTTCGGTGCGGGGACGAGCTGAGCGCCGGTTTCCTCGTCGATTACGGTGATCGCCTTGGCCGGGCAGGCGCGCGCCGCGGCCAGAATGACGTTGTCGGGGGCGCCCGTCTGATTGTAAACCTCGGCCTTGTCATCGTCGCCCATCTGGAAGACGCCGGGCGCCGTCTGCATACAGTCTTCGCTGGCGATACATTTGGCTTTGTTAACGGTGGTCTTGAGCTTGGCCATCGGGTTTTCAAACCTCGCGAAAGGCACAATAGGGCCGGAGCGTCGGGCTCGCAAGCCTCAGGGCTTACGCGCGGGCGGCGGGATTGCTATGGTCGTGCGGCGCTTCGCGGAGGACCGGCGAGAGTCGGCCGGCGAGGCGGCAGGCAAAGCAACAGGCGGGTCGCCGAGCGAGCGCAGGTCATGGCGGCAGGTCACGGCAGCAGGTCATCGCAGCAGATCATGGCGATTGTCGGTACGGGGATTGACATAATCGAAGTCGAGCGGATCGCGCGAGCGCTCGGCAACCCGATTACGGGCGAGCGGTTTCGGCGGCGCGTCTTCACCGCTGGCGAAAGGGCTTATTGCGAAGGACGCGGGCGCGCGCGTTACCAGAGCTACGCGGCGCGGTTTGCCGCCAAGGAGGCGGCGATGAAGGCGCTTGGCACCGGCTGGAATCGGCATGCGGGATGGCAGGAGATCGAAGTGGCGCGGGAGCGGGGCCGGCCGCCGCTGATTCGTCTGCACGGCAAGGCGGCGGAGTTCGCCGCGGGGCGCGGGATTGCGCGCCTGCAGGTGAGCCTGACCCATACGGCGACGATGGCGATCGCGCACGTGATTGCCGAAGGCTAGCCGCGGCGGCTTTACGGCGCGCGCGCCAGACAGCACAATTCTTCAAAAACCAGCGATCGAGGGCATCATGAAACTGAAGGACGCGGTTGCGGTGATCACCGGTGGCGGATCGGGATTAGGCGGGGCGACCGCGCGGGAATTCGCGGCGGCGGGGGCGCGGGTGGCGATTATCGACCTGCCGAATTCACCGGGTCCGCAACTGGCGGAGAGCTTCGGCGGCAACGGGCTCTTTACGCCGGCCGACGTGGTTTCGGGGACCGAAACGGAGAGCGCGATTGCGCAGACGGTCGCGCGGTTCGGCGCGGTGCATATCGCGGTCAACTGCGCGGGGATTGGTCGGGCGCAGCGCACGATTGGGAAGGACGGGCCGCATTCGCTCGAACTGTTCAACCGGGTGATCCAGGTCAACCTGGTAGGGACCTTCAACGTGATTCGGCTGGCGGCGGCGCAGATGGCGAAGAATGCGCCGAACGCCGACGGCGAGCGCGGGGTGATTATCAATACGGCGTCGATTGCCGCCTTCGACGGGCAGATTGGTCAGGCGGCCTATTCGGCGTCGAAGGGCGGCGTGGTCGGGATGACGTTACCGATCGCCCGCGACCTCGCGTCGTCAGGGATTCGCGTGTGCACGATCGCGCCGGGGACGTTCGACACGCCGATGCTGGCGACGCTGCCGGAGCCGGCGCGCAAGGCGCTGGGGGCGCAGATTCCGTTTCCGTCGCGTTTGGGCCATCCGGAGGAGTTCGCGGCGCTGGCGCGTCATATCGTGGAGAATGCGATGCTGAACGGCGAGACGATTCGGCTCGACGGGGCGTTACGGATGGCTCCGCGATGAGGATAGCGAGCGGTGAATGGAGCGATTAGCGAGGCCGCAACCGATGCGTGGCCGTTGATTATGTTGGGCGGTTATCGTGGCGGGAGACCGGCCGGATCCGCACCATTTTGATTTTGACCTTGACCGCGGCATTCGAACGCAGGTTGTTGAAAAACTGGAACAAAGCCCCGGTCGTAGCGTCGCGAGACATCCTTCAGGATGCTGTAGCCGCCCGAGTAAGGAGCGGTGCGTCGGACGGGATTTCAGCGACGGTGGCATCTCTCACCGTATTTTCCTTTTTCTTTGAATCGAATGCGCGCGAGCTTGCGGATGCCCTGCCCTTGACGACTCAAAACCCAGATCTCCACTGCTTCCTCCGCCACCAGCATGAGGACCTCCGCTTTGGAGTATCCCACGCCGAAGTGGGTCAGTTTTCAATCGGCGACCCGGGTCAGTTTCGCATCGGCGCTGGCAATGGAAGGAGGGGAAGGCCGGGGCTGACGACCGGCTAAGGAAGCTGCGGGAGGAGGAGCGGAGGCGGGACGGGTGGGGGTTACCAGGGCTGGATGAAGGCGGGGAGCGGGATGGGCTCGACCGGGGGAATGGCGGGCATCTGCGGAACGGGGACGACACTTGCCTGTGGACGGAGTTGCGGGCCCTCGGCGGAGATGGCGGTGATGTAAAAACGGTTGGGCGCGTGCTGATCGACCAGCATCAGCATCCCGCCGGCCGACAGGCGAAAGGGCAGGCGCATGATCATGCGGTCGCCCTCGAACATCGCGAGGTCCATCGCGAGTTCGTTGTCCTCGACGGCGAGCGGCGCGACGTGCAGGATATGGCCGCCGGGGAGGTTGAAGGCGACGGCGCCGCCGCAGGTGGAGTTGGCGCTCTGGCGGCGGACGAGCTGGTACTCGGAGTAGTCAAACATCAGGCGGAGGCGATCGGAGAGGCCGCTCTGGTTGAGCCGCGGATCCATCCGGACGGGCACGGAGCGGCGCAGGGCGACGGCGCTGGTATCGGCATAGCGGGCCTGAATCGATTCGACCTGGATTTTGATGGGCTGATCGCGGCCGGCGTCGGAGGCGGCGTAGACGATACCGACCGAGATCGCCGCGATCCAGAGCGGCAGCATCACAAGCCCTTTGAAGCGACGCATAGGTCAGGGCTGATCGGGCACCCAGACGACGGTGGTATGGGTATTGGGTTCGTTCCAGACGGCGACCGATTGACTATCGCCGGCGCCGAGTTCGGCGGCGAGATCCTGCATCGCGCTGGCGCTCTGGACCTCGGGCGGTTCGGTCGCGGCGAACTGATTGACGGGGGTTGAGCTGGCGACCGCCGGGGTCATCCGCCGGGCCGGGGAGGAGGTTCGCGCAAAGGCGATCGGCGCGACCGGCCGCGGGAGGGAGGAGGTGAGGAGCGGCGGCGAGTCGTGGGTGGGGCCCTTGACCAGTTTCTGGACGGCGGGATTGGCGATTACCACGGTCAGGACGGCGGTAACGGCGGCGAGGCTGACGACCTCGATGGCGGTGCCGATGCGGCCGAAGGACTCGATGAAGGCGCGGACGCGATGGCGCCATGGCCGCGGCATCGCCTCGAGGCGGGCAAGCACCGCGGGGGTGAGATCGACGGCGGGCGGGCGGACGGTATTGCGGAGGGCGACGCCGAGGGCGCGGTAGTCTTCGAGGGCGGCATTACAGTCGCGACAGGTGACGATATGCAGGGCGACGTCCTGCATTTCGTGCGGTTCGAGCTCGCCATCGTCGAAGGGGCCGAGGAGAAGCTGAATCTCGCTACAGGAAACCATAGGCTCAATCCGATTCGAGGTCCTTAAGCAGCGCGCGGAGGCGGTTGCGCGCATAATGGAGACGACTCATCACGGTGCCACGGGGACATCGGAGCACCTCGCTGATTTCGTCGTAGGAGAGGCCTTCCACTTCTCGCAGAAGTATCACCGCACGATGCTCCGGCGTCAACTCATCGAGAGCGCGGCGCAGATGGGCATTGAGTTCGCCGCGGGCATGTTCCTCGAAGGAGTTGCGGGCCTCGCTGGGCAGGCGGGAGAGCTCATTTTCGCCTTCCTCGCCGCGCAGGACAGTGTAGCGGCCTTCACGGCGGCGGAAATCGATCGCGAGATTGGCGGCGATGCGATAGAGCCAGGTCGAGAAGCTCGAGCGGGATTCGAATTTGGACAGATTCTCATAGGCGCGGACGAACGTTTCCTGAGCCAGTTCGAGGGCATCATCGGGGTTGTGGACGACGGCCATGGCGACGCCGATCACTCGCCGCTGATAGCGCTCGACCAGCGTGCCGAAGGCTTGCGCGTCACCGCTGCTCGCCCGTTGGATGAGCTCGGTCTCGTCGGCCACTGGGCGCGCTGGTTTACTCAAATGGGTTAGACGGAGGCGATGAAAGGAAATTCAGCCTCGGGGCGGGGTCGGGAAGGTGGGCAAAAGGGGCGCACGAGGGTTCAAGCGGTCGGGGTAAGGGGGAGCATCTCGGCCCAATTGGAACCGGCCTTAAGATCGACCATCAGCGGCACCTTAAGTTGAGCGACGTCCTCCATCGCGCTCCGAATCGCGGTAGCGGCGGCGGCAGCGGCGTCGCGGTCGGCCTCGATCAACAGCTCGTCGTGGACCTGCAGGACCATTTTAGCGCGAATCGAGGCGGCCGAAAGCATCGCGGCCAGACGGACCATCGCGAGTTTGATCAGGTCGGCGGCAGTGCCCTGGATGGGGGTATTGATGGCAATGCGCTCGGCCTGGGCGCGGGCGCCGCCGTCGGGCCCGTTGAGTTCCGGGAGGTAGCGGCGGCGCCCGAACATCGTGGTGACGTAGCCGCGTTCGCGGGCGTCGCGGAGGGTCTGGTCGAAGTAGGATTTAACTCCGGGCATGCGTTCAAAATAACGTTTGATATAGGCCTGGGCTTCGGCGAGCGGAATTTCGAGCTCGGCGGCGAGCCGCTGTGGTCCCATACCATAGATGATGCCGAAATTGATGACCTTGGCGAGGCGGCGGGCCTCGCGGTCGTCTTTGGCGGCGCCGAGGACGTCGGCGGCGGTGCGCGCGTGGATATCCTCGCCGCGGGCGAACGCCTCGACCAGGGTGGGGTCATCGGAGAGATGGGCGAGAACGCGCAATTCGATCTGCGAGTAGTCGGCCGAGATCAGGATGCGGCCGGGGTCGGCGACGAAGGCGCGGCGGATGCGCCGTCCCTCTTCGGTGCGGGTCGGGATGTTCTGGAGGTTGGGTTCGGTGGAGCTCAGGCGGCCGGTGGCGGTGAGGGCCTGGTGGAACGACGTATGGAGCCGGCCGGTGGCGGGATCGATCAGCTCGGGGAGGGCGTCGCAGTAGGTGGATTTGAGTTTGGCGAGGGCGCGGTATTCGAGGAGTTTGCGCGGCAAGGGATGGGCGGCGGCGAGTTTCTCGAGCGCGTCGGCATCGGTGGAGAAGCCGCTCTTGGTTTTCTTGAGACCCTTGGTCGGCAGTTTCAGGTCATTGAAGAGGATGTCGCGTAATTGCAGGGGCGAGTTGAGGTTGAACTCGCGGCCGGCGAGCCGGAAGCATTCGCTTTCGAGCTGGGCGAGCTCGCGGCCGAACTCGGCGGACATCTGCTTTAAGGCGGAGGCGTCGATACCGATGCCGGTGGCTTCCATCTCGGCGAGGACTTTGGCGACGGGCAGTTCGATTTCGCTGAACTGGCGCACGAGCTGATTGCGATCCAGGGCGGTGGCGAGGGTATCCCAGAGGGCTTCGACGGCGAGCGGTTCGGCGCCGGGGGCGGCGGGTCCGCCGAGCGGGGCGAGGTGCTCGTGGTAGAGGTCGTCGAGCGCGGGTTCGGGCTTGCCGGGATTGATCAGGAAGCCGGCAAGCATCGTGTCGAACTGGACGCCGTCGAGCGCGACGCCGTAGCGGCGCAGGAGGTTGAGGTGGCGTTTGACGTCGTGGCAGGCTTTGGCGGGCCGGGGGGCGGCGAGCAGTTCGCGCGCGCGCGGAAGGAGATCGCGGGCGAGGGTGTAGAGGGCGGGACGGCCGGCGGCCTTTAGCTTCAGGACGATGGCGCCGGCGGCGTCGCCGCCGAGGTGAAGGCTCAGGCGATCGGCGGCGCGCAAGTCGTCGAGGAGCGCGGGGAGGCGCTGCTCATCGATGCGGACTTCGGTGATTTCGGCTGCGGGAGGGGCTGCGACGGTTGCGGGAGCGAGTTCGGCGACGAGGCTCCCGAACTCGAGTTCACGCATCAGGGCGATGAGCGCGTCGTGATCGGCGCCGGACCAGGCGAAGTCGTCGGGTTGCAGTTGCAGGGGGGCGTCGGTCGCGATGGTCACGAGCTTGCGCGCGAGCTCGGCGTCGGCACGATGAGCGCTGATTGCGGCGACGAGTTTCGGGCCGATGCCGGGGACTTCGCGCAGACGATCGAGATTGGCGAAGACCTTTTCGAGCGAGCCGAAATGCTGAATCAACGCGCTTGCCTTCTTTTCGCCGACACCGGGAATGCCGCGGATGTTGTCGATGGCGTCGCCGGTGAGCGCCATGAGATCGATGACGAGAGCGGGATCGACGCCGAGTTTTTCCTTGACCTGGCGGGCGGCGACGCGCTCGTCCTTCATCGTATCCCACAGGGTGATATGGGGACCGACCAACTGCATGAAATCCTTGTCGCCGGTGACGATGACGGTATCGAAGCTGTCGCGCGCGCCTTTGACGGCAAGGGTGCCGATAACGTCGTCGGCCTCGTAGCCGTCGATGACGAGGCGGGGGATTTTGAAGGCGTCGACGGCGCGATGAATGTAGGGGATCTGGCGCACGAGATCGTTGGGGGTCTCGACGCGGTTGGCCTTGTAGTCCTGGAAGAGGTCGTCGCGGAAGGTTTTGGTGGGGGCGTCGAAGACGACCGCGATATGGGTGGGGCGGGCGTCCTTCAGCAGCTTCATGAGCATCCGGATGAAGCCGTAGACGGCATTGGTGGGCATCCCGCGCGAGTTGTTCAGTTGCGGGAGCGCGAAGAAGGCGCGGAAGACATAGCCCGAGCCATCGACGAGGTAGAGCGTGCGGCGCGCTTCAGCCATCGAGAGTGATTATAGCGGCGTCGCGGATAATCGGCATGGGCGAAGTTGGGCGGTCGGGCACGGGATCGTTGGTGAAGGATGGCGAAGAACGGCGGCCCTCTCCGCTCGGGGAGAGGGCCGCGTTGAGATTACGTCAGTCGGACGAAGCGGCTAGTTGGCGAGGGCGGCCGCCTGGCGCTTTTCGTCCGCGGCAGTGGGCGGCGCGACCTTGTAGAGCTTCTGGCCGTTGTCCCAGAGGATCTTGCGGCGGACCGACTCTTCGCAATCCTCGAGGCCGCCTTTGATCCGGGCAAAGACCTCCTCGCCGTAGAGCGAAGTCGGATGGGGGAAATCGGTTTCGAAGAGGATATTGTCGGCGCCGATTTTGTCGATGAGGCGGCGCGGGGCGATCTGCTCGAACCAGTAGCAGGCGTAGACGTTGCGGGCGAAGTATTCGGAGGGCAGCATATCGCCGAACTCGGGCTGGAGCTTGGCGACGCTGTTGCCTTTGTACTGGTAGTCGGCGGCCTCGAGCATAAAGGGAATCCAGCCGATGCCGCTTTCGACGGAGACGAACTTTATAGTGGGGAAGCGGGCGAGGACGCCGGAGAACAAGAGGTCATTCAACTGCAGGCCGTTGCGCAGGAAGATCTCGACGGCGAGCTCGGTGAACGAAGCCATCTTGCCGTAGATTTCCATCTTCTGCTTGAGCAGACCCTCGGTCATGTCGCCCGAGCCGATATGGAAGCTGAGCGGCAGGTCGAGTTCGCAGGCGACCTCCCACAGCGGGTTCCAGTGCTTATCGCCAAGGAGCGGCAGGCCGTAATACTGCGGCTCACCGGTAAAGAGGATGCCGCGATGGCCCATTTTCTCGCATCGGCGAATTTCCTTAACGGCCTGGTTGACGTCCCAGAAGGGGATCGAGGTGATCGGGATGAGGCGGCGCGAGTCGGCGGAGGCCCATTCGGTTTGCCAGTCGTTGTAGATCTGGACGCACTTGATCATGAGATCGGGGTCGTTGAGTTTCAGGAACTGCTGCGCGCCGAAGCCGCCGACGTTGGGATACATGACCATCGCCCAGATGCCCATCTCGTCCATGTACTTGAGGCGGGCCTTGGCATCGTAGGCGCCGGGATGCATCTCTTCGTAGGTTTTCGGCGGTTTGGCGAAGCTGCCGCGGCCGGCGGTGGCGGTCATGCCGGCGCTGGCGAGCAGACTGTTGCTGTCGCCGAGCACCCAGCGGACGGTGCCATGCTCGTCGGTGATCGTGCGGGGCACCTTATCGCGGATATTAGCGGGAGCGCGGCTTGTCCACAGATCGGGCGTTTCGGTTACGTGCGTATCAACATCGATGATGGTGTAACTCATGGTGTCTCCTCGACTTCATGGCTAGCTGTGAGGAGCTTCGCGCATTTCGCGGTCGAGCACAAGAATCGCGAAGATCGGGGGTGGAGGTGCGGCGGCCGTTAATGCGGCGCGACCGGCGACGCGGCGGGAGACGCGGACGGATGCGCGGTGGGTGAGCTCGTGGGTGACGGCGTTGGCGTCGGCACCGCGTCACTGTGGAGGCGGTCGGCGGTGTTGCGCAGATCCTGCACGGCTTGCGGCTCGATCTGATAGACGTCGGAGTCGAGACTGGTGGTGGCGTAGGCCTGATGGCGCGTCTCGACCTTTTCGTCGGAGCTCTGCGGTTTGGTGGTGATTTCGAGCAGCGAGGCGCGCACGACGCCGAGCGATTTGCCGCCGTCGTCGAACATCGCGATGGTAATCGCCGGCGTGACCATCCCGTAGCGTTGGGGATCGGTCAGGTTATCTTCGACGATCGCCTTGGCGGTGAGGGTGTGCAGTTGATCGAGCAGGCTCTGGACGACGGGCTGTTCGGCGGGCGCGCTCTTGCCGTCGGCGGTGACGAGCCATTGATTTTTGCCATGGCGCTCGACGGTTTCATCGAGGCCGGCGCCGGTGAGCGTCACGCGACTGACTTTGGATGGATCGAAGCGCACGACGGTCTTGTCGCGGAGATCGTCATAACCGACGTCGGCCGACGCGAAGACATCCTTGGTGACGGTATAGACGGGATCATCGGGAGCGGTGCCGGTGCGCGAGTAGACGGCGTTGCTGCCGACCTTGGGATCGACATAGCCGAAGGCGAGCGTCTGGCCGTCCTTGTGATCCGGCGCATAGAGCGTAATCGCCAGCGAGGGGTTGGCGAGGCCGTACTTGCCAAGGTCGGGCTTGGCGTCATCGACGAAATCGGTCAGGCGGACGTTGTCGAGGAGGCGCAGCAGGCGCAGGACGGCTTCGTTATCCGCGGGATAGCTGGTCGGCCGAGTGATCATCCACTTGTCGTTGGTGCGGGTGAGTTCGAGGGTGCCGGTCGCGCGGCGCATCACGATGCGATCGGCGTCGAGCGGGTTGAGCGCGGGGAAGAGGCTCCGCGAGCGCAGGTCGTTGACATGACGATTGACATCGGCGGCGAACGACGGCGCGACCATCACGACCGCGGGCTTATCGGCCACCTTGATGAAACCGGCGTTGCCGATGGGCGCCTGCCTGCCGACCATGATCGAGGGAAGGGTTTTGCCGTCGGTGGTGACAACGGTCACGGTGACGGCGGGGACGGCGAGGCCGAAGGGCGCGAGGTCGGTCGGATGTTCATCGGCGGTGCCGGTGATTTCGAGGCTCGCGATCTGGTTGGCGATGGAATCGACGGTGCCGCTGTCAGCGGGCGCGTTGACGGGTTTGGTGATGTTCCATTTGCCGGCGCCGGCGCGCTCGACGACGATATCGCGATCGGGCGACTTGAGCTCGATGGAACGAATGTCCTTGGCGTCGAGGTGATAGACCTTGGGATTGGCCTCGGGGGGCGGCTGATGGTTGAGGTAGAGCGCATAGCCGCCGACGATGATCAGCAGGATGAAGACGACGAGCGTATTGCGCAGAGACATGACGAGCGATGCGCGCGATTGACTAGTTGCGCCGTTGCCACCAGACGGCGAGGCCGGTGAGCAGCAGCAGTTCGGGAATCAGCAGGACCGAGAGGACAAAGACGATATCGAACTGCTGGATGGTCAGGTTGAACCGCGAAGCGCGGAGCGACTTGGGGCGAATGGTGATGGAATTGGTTTGGCCGGCGAGCCAATCGACGCTGTTCATGAGAAAGTCGCGGTTGAAGAAGTTGTCGATGTACTGATTGTCGGCGATATCGGTATCGCCGAAGACGACCATCCGGGCGGTGCCTTTGCCGCGTTTGAGCTGGTCGAGATTGGCCTCAACGGCGACGGCGACGCTGACCGGGCCCTTGGTATCGGTGGCGGCGTCGAAGTGGGCGGTCTGCTTGTTGAAGAGGGAATTCAGATCGGTTTCGGCCCACGAGGTATCGGAGGTTTTGGCGAGTGAAGTGACGTCGAGGCCCGGTTTGGGGGGATCGATCGGATCGACCGTGCGCACCATCGGAAAGACCGTCTGCTTGTTGAAGCCGTAGGTGATTTCGTGAGTGGGGTACATATTGACGGTCGGGTCGAGACCGAGGGCGGGGCCGGCGAACAGGCGCACCACCTGATCGACGACCACGTTATTGCCGACCTTGACGCCCCAGTCGCCGAGCAGGTTGACGAGGGCGGTTTCGTCGTAAGCTTTATCGGGGCGCTGCGGCCGCAGCATCGCGAGCATCCGCCCGCCGCCGTCAAGATATTGCGTGATGGCGTCGAGCTCATGGGGCACCAGGGGGCGGGTCGGTCCGGCGAGAATAAGGATGGCGCAGTCGTCGGGCACCTTGGGCTCGGAGACGAGAACGACTTTTTTAACCTGGAAGTTCTCGCCCTCGAGGCCCTTCTGAAATTCGTTGAAGCCACCGGGCTGCAGGGCTTCGTCGGGGTCGGCCTCGCCCTCGCCGATAGCGAAGCAGGCGGTCTGGCCGCTGCCCGACTTGATCAGTTTCATGATGCCGTTGGTGATGGCGCCTTCATTGAGGTCGGTGACGTTGCTGCCGGAGCCGGTATCGCCGCCGTACTGCAAGTGCGTGGTATCCATGGTGGTGACTTTGAAGCGCTCGGCGAGCTCGGGATGCTTGTTGGGATCGACCAGCTCATAGGTAATCAGCGGGGAGGCGTAGGCATACTGCTGGTAGAGTGATTCGGCAGTGGGACTGTGGCCGCCTTGCACGAAGCCGTAAAGCTTGAGCGGCTTCTTCAACTGTTTGACGACGGTGACGGATTGCGGTGAGAGGCTGAAGACCTTTTGCGCCGTGAGATCGAATTGACGATGGTAGCGCGAGGCGAGGAAGTTGGCGGCGACGAGGAGCAGGACGAAACCGACCGAGTAGACCGCGGCATTGGCGCCGTAGCGCGTGCGGCGCTGACCGGCGATAGAGCCGAGATCGCTCCAGCTCGCGGCGAGCCAGCCGATGACGGCAAAGCCGCCGACGATGAGGTTGACGAAAATGTACAGGCGGGCAAAGCCGCCGCTGGTCAGGGCATAGCCGATGAGCCCGAAGATCAGGAGTACGAGGCCGAGGATGCCGGTCAATGCCGATGAACGCCTCATCGGATAACTCTACCTGCCTTTGCCAAGGTGCCTGGGTGAAAACGACGCCGCGCGACCATCTAGCGCCAACGGGCGGACTCGACTGAGCGTTGCGTGAGGAACAGCGCAAGCAGGATCGCGCTGAGGAAGAAGACGATGTCCTTGGTATCGATGACGCCGCGGACCATGGTCGAAAAATGTTCGGGCAGCGAGAGATAACCGAGGATCGACCAGATGGTGCCACCGCCGGCTTCGGCCGGCCACGAGATAACGTAGAGGAGGATGAGCAGGCCGAAGGAGCTGATGGCGGCGATAATCTGGTTCTGCGTGAGCGAACTGGTGAAGAGGCCGACCGCGACGAAGGTCAGGGCCAGGAGGGCGAGGGCGAGATAGCCGGCAAACATCACGCCGACTTCGGGGTTGCCGAAGATCATCAGGATGACAGGGAAGATCCAGGCGGCGGCGACCATGATGAGGGTGAAGGTGGCGGCGGCGATGAATTTACCGGCGACCACTTCGCCGGTGCGGATGGGCGCGGTGAGCAGCAGTTCGTAGGTGCCGGTGCGTTTTTCCTCGGCGAAGACGCGCATGGTCAGCGCCGGCATTACGATGACGAGCACGATCGAAAGGTCGTGGAGGAGCGGATCGATGACGCGGGCGTTGAGGTTCATCTGCTGGAGCTCGGACGCCTGCCCCATCATCTGGATGATCTGGATCATCTCGTCGAACTGCCGGAGCATCGCGAAGAAGAACCATCCGCCGAGCAGGAGGAAGACGGTGAGCACGACGTAGGCGACGGGCTGGACGAAATAGCCCTGGAGCTCCTTGGCGGCGATGGTGAGGGTGTTGCGCATGGTTTCAGGCTTCGGAATGGCCGGCGCCGACTTCTTCGAGCATCTCTTCGGGGGCGGTATCGGCGGCGTGATCCTCGCGGGCGATGGCGGCGAGGAAGACCTCTTCGAGGGTGGTGCCGGCGGGGATATCGGACAGTTGTTCTTCGAGGGCGATACGGCCGTCGTTGATAATCACCACGCGATCGCAGATCTGCGAGACTTCGGGCAAGATGTGGGTGGACAGCACGATCGTGCGGTCGCCGGCGAAGCTGCGGATGAGCTCGCGGATTTCATGGATCTGCCGCGGGTCAAGCCCGATGGTCGGCTCGTCGAGGATCATCACGGGCGGATTGTGAATCAGCGCCTGGGCGAGGCCGACGCGCTGGCGATAACCCTTCGAGAGCTGGCCGCAAATCCGATGGGCCATCTCCGTGAGGCCGCAGACTTCGAGCACGTGAGCGACGGCGTCGGCGACTTCGTTGCGGCGGACGCCGCGCAGTCGGGCGACGAAGCGCAGGTAGGCGTCGACGCGCATATCGGAATAGAGCGGCGGGGTTTCCGGGAGGTAGCCGATGAGGCGGCGGGCTTCGAGCGAGTTGGCGAAGATATCGAGACCGTCGATGATGACGGTGCCGGAGGTGGCGGGCATAAAGCCGGTAATAATGCGCATCGTGGTGGTTTTACCGGCACCGTTGGGTCCGAGAAAGCCGAGAATCTGGCCGCTCTCAGCCTTGAAGGAAATGCCTTTGACCGCGACGAAATTGCCGTAGCTTTTGGTAAGGTCTCTGACCTCGATCATGGCTGCGCAGCCGCGCCCACCTTCCTCCTGGTCCTTCGGCTAAAAAATAGGACGTTGCGGAATCGCGACAAATTCAGGCGCTCAAACAACGGACTAATAAAGCGACGGCAAGGGCCAGTGTCAATATAAGAAGTGGGCGGCGGACGCGGCGCGGCGTGCGGGAGGGGTTACGCGACGGTTAATTTCGCGCGGCGGAGGGCGGGACGGCGCGACCGTTGGCTGGCCGTCGGCACGCTTCAGGGCTCGTGGCGGCGCGCCGGCGCCGTCGCGTCGGCCGGCGCCACGGTGCTACTATCGAGGGATGCTGCCGTTGGCGCGCAGTCGCGAAGGGGTGTTCAAGCTGGTCTCGGGCTATCGGCCGGAGGGTGATCAGCCGGCGGCGATCGCGGCGCTCGCGCAGAACGTGCGCGACGGCGTGAAGCATCAGGTGCTGCTGGGGGTGACGGGATCGGGCAAGACCTTCACCATGGCGAACGTGATCGCGCAGGTGAACCGGCCGACGCTGGTGCTGGCACCGAACAAGACGCTGGCGGCGCAGCTTTACAACGAGTTCAAGAGTCTATTTCCGGAGAACGCGGTCCGCTACTTCGTGTCGTACTACGATTACTATCAGCCGGAGGCGTACGTACCCTCGACCGATCTGTATATCGAGAAGGACGCGAGCATCAACGACGAAATCGACAAACTGCGGCATTCGGCGACCAAGGCACTGCTCGAGCGCAACGACGTGGTAATCGTCGCATCGGTTTCGTGCATCTACGGGCTGGGCGAGCCGGAAGTATATTTCGAGATGCTGGTGTTTCTCGAGGAGGGGCAGACGATCGAACGCGATCGCGTCCTGCGCAAGCTCATCGAGATTCAGTATCAGCGCAATGACTATGATTTCCATCGCGGGACATTTCGCGTGCGCGGGGACACGGTCGAGGTGTTTCCGGCGTATGAAGAGAGCCGCGCGGTCAGGATCGAATTTTTCGGCGACCAGGTGGAGGCGCTGAGCGAGATCGATCCGCTGCGCGGCCGGGTGATCCGCAAGCTGCAGGCGGTGGCGATCTATCCGGCGTCGCACTATGTGACGACGTCGGAGCGGATGGCGACGGCGGTGCGCAATATCCGGGAGGAATTGAAGGAGCGGCTCGAGTTCTTTCGCCGCGAGAATCGGCTGCTCGAGGCGCAGCGGCTCGAGCAGCGCACGCTGTACGACTTGGAGCTGCTGGCGGAGATGGGTTTCTGTCCGGGAATCGAAAACTACTCGCGTCATCTGACGGGTCGCGCGCCGGGGCAGCCGCCGCCGACGCTGCTCGAGTATTTTCCCAAGGATTATCTGTGCTTCATCGACGAGAGCCACGTGACGATTCCGCAGTTGGGCGGGATGTATCGGGGCGACCGATCGCGCAAGAGCACGCTGGTCGAGTATGGTTTCCGGCTGCCGTCGGCGCTGGATAATCGGCCGTTGAACTTCGAGGAATGGGAAGGCTTCGTCAACCAGGCGATCTATGTCTCGGCGACGCCGGGCGACTGGGAACTCGCGAAGTCGGGCGGGCTGGTGGTCGAGCAGCTCATCCGGCCGACCGGTCTGATTGATCCGGAGATCGAGGTGCGCCGGGCCGGCACCCAGGTCGATGATTTGCTGGAGGAGATCCGCAAGCGGGCGGCGGCGGGCGAACGCGTGCTCGCGACCTGTCTGACCAAGAAGATGGCCGAGGATCTGACTGACTATTATCACGATCTGGGCGTGCGCGTTCGCTATATGCATTCGGATATCGAGACGATCGAGCGGGTCGAGATAATCCGCAGCCTGCGCAAGGGCGAGTTCGACGTGCTGGTCGGGATCAATCTGCTGCGCGAGGGACTGGATATTCCGGAAGTATCACTGGTGGCGATCCTCGACGCCGACAAGGAAGGGTACCTGCGCAACGCCCGCTCGCTGATCCAGACGATTGGCCGCGCCGCGCGCAATCTGCGCGGCAAGGTGATTATGTATGCGGACACGGTAACCGGATCGATGCGGAACGCGATCGAGGAGACCGAGCGGCGGCGCGCCAAGCAGATTGCCTACAACGAGCAGCACGGCATCACGCCGACGACGATCACCAAGGCGATCGATGCGTCGCTGGTCGAGATGTATTCGCCGGAATGGGCGGTGGTGCCGGAAGTTGATACGCCGACCAAAGTGCCGGCGGAGGATGAATCGGTGCCCGCGCACGAGCTGCCGGATCATATCAGCAATCTGCGGCGGCGAATGATGGAGGCGGCGGACAAGCTCGATTACGAGCGGGCGGCCGAGCTGCGGGATCGGATCAAGCGGCTCGAGCGGCAGGTTTTCGGCCTCGAGCGGACGCCGGCGCCGCCCGCCGCCCCGCCGGGGAGCGCGCCCGCAGCCGCTGGCGCGGCGAGCGCAGGCGGCACGCGCGCGAACGCCGCACCGCGTCCGGTGGGCGCCCGGGGGCCGCGCACGGCCAAGCCGGCGCGGCAGGGCCGCCTGAAGCTCCGGCCCGATCGGCTCGACTAGAGCGGTCGGCGCCGGCTGCGCTTCAATCCTTCTCGAAGCTCGGCCCGGACCAGCGCGTGGGAACGTCGAAGACCGAGGGGCCGCCGAGGAAGCTCCCGCGCGCGACGAAGCCGCCGTCGACGACCATCGCGGTGCCCGTGACCCATTGCGAATCATCGCTCGCCAGATAGAGGGCCATCCCGGCGATATCGTCACCATCGCCGACTTTGGGGATCGGCTGGATATTCTGCAGCAACTGCCGGGTCGCCTCTTCGCCACCGGGGATATGCTTGTGGAGCAGCGGGGTGTTGATACCGCCGGGGCAGATGCAGTTGACGCGGATGCGATCCTTGCCGAGTTCGACGGCGGCGCACCGGGTGAGATGGATCACGCCGCACTTGGCGACGCTGTAGACCAGGGGACCGGCGGCGCCGAGGATACCGGCGATGGAGGCGGTAGAGATAATCGAGCCGCCGCCGACTTTGCGCATCTCCGGGACCGAATGTTTGATACCGAGGAAGACGCTGCGGAGCAGCACGGCGAAGGTGCGATCCCAGTTTTCGACGGTTGTATTTTCGATGGGGCCGAGCGCGCCGCCCAGTCCCGCATTGTTGTAGGTGATATCGAGGCGGCCGAACTCGCTGACGGCGCGGGCGATAGCGGCCTTGACCTGGGCCTCGTCGGCGACGTCGGTTTTCTGGAAGACGGCGCGGCCGCCGTTTTCGCGACATTCGCGGACGGCCGCTTCGCCGCCCTCCTGATTCAGATCGGCGATAACGATCGCCGCGCCTTCACCGGCAAAGCGGATTGCGGTCGCCCGGCCCATCCCGCTGGCCGCGCCGGTAATCACCGCCACCTTGTTATCGAGTCTGCCCATGATCGTGGTTTCTCCTCTGATGGATCTTAAGCTCGTTCGGAAGCTGCTGTGCGATCGCGCGAAGGGTCAGCTTTTAATTTCGAAGGAGGGGCCGACATAGCCTTTGAAGTTGGCCCAGGTGGCGGTGGTCATGCGGCCGAAGGAATGGGCGCGGGCCATGAAGCCGCCGTCAACCAGCATCGAGGTTCCGGTAATCCACTCGGACTCGTCGCTGGCGAGGAAGAGGGCCATGTTGGCGATATCTTCGGGCTGGCCGATCCGTTGCAGCGGCTGGGCGTGAGCCTGGGCTTCGGCGCCGCTGGATTCGCTGGCGCGCCGTCCCATGATGGGGGTGTCGATGCCGCCGGGGCAGATGCAGTTGACGCGAATTCGGTCCTTGGCGAACTCGACCGCGGCACACTGGGTGAGGTTGATCACGCCGGCCTTGGCGGCGCTGTAGGGATGAGGGCCGAAGCCGCCGCGCATCCCGGCGATCGAGGCGGTCGAGATGATCGAGCCGCCGCCCGCCTGGCGCATCGGCGCGATCGAATGCTTGATGCCGAGGAAGACGCCGCGCAGGAGGACGGCCTGGGTGCGATCCCACTCTTCGACCGTCACCTCTTCGAGCGGTCCCAGCGCGCCGACCAGTCCGGCGTTGTTATAGGTGATATCGAGGCGGCCGAATTCGCTGACGGCGCGCGCGATCATCGCCTTGACGTCAGCTTCACTGGCGACGTCGGTTTTTTGAAAGACCGCGCGGGCGCCGTTTTCGCGGCATTGCCGGACCGTGCTTTCGCCGCCTTCCTGGTTGAGATCGGCGACCACGATAGCGGCGCCCTCGGCGGCAAAGCGGATGGCGGTCGCGCGGCCCATCCCGCTCGCCGCGCCGGTGATGACGGCGACCTTGTTGTCGAGCCTGCCCATGACGAGAACCTCCTGCCTCGAAGCGGCGGTGACTGGGCATTGATAGCAACCCCGATCCGATCCTGCCAACCCCAAAAGCGCGCAGTGCTATAGTTGAGGGGATGGCGGATGGCGACACGATCGGACGGCGTTACGGCTCGCTGATCGATTATCAGCAGGCTTTGCCGCTGGCCGAGCCCTTGCCGGCGACTCCCGTCGAAGAGGATAACGCGGCGGCCGGCGAGGCCGCCGCCTTCGCGCACAAGCTCGAGACGGTACCGGTCGAACCGGGGGTCTATCTGCTCAAGGATCGGAGCGGCAAGGTCTTGTACGTAGGCAAGGCCAAATCGTTGCGAGCGCGGCTGCGCGCCTACTTTCGCGAGGGCGGAGACGGGCGTTTCCAGGTGCGCTTCCTGATGCGGCGGGTGCACGATTTCGACACGCTGGTGGCGCGCAGTGAGAAGGAAGCGCTGATTCTCGAGAACAACCTGATAAAGCAGTACAAGCCGCGCTACAATATCCGGCTGAAGGACGACAAATCGTATCTCAGCGCCAAGGTCACCAACCATCCGTGGCCGCGAATCACGGTGACGCGGCGCATCGTCAAGGACGGCGGGCGCTACTTCGGTCCGTTCGGATCGGCGGACGGTCTGCGCGAGACGATCGACGTTATC
Organism: Pseudomonadota bacterium; assembly: GCA_021325355.1. Classification (GTDB taxonomy): domain Bacteria; phylum Desulfobacterota; class Binatia; order Binatales; family Binataceae; genus JAJPHI01. Next base: position 45,444 of record JAJPHI010000031.1, on the reverse strand, counting down.
CGCAAGGTTTTTCCGCTGCGCACCTGCTCGGACGGGGTGTTCCGCAATCGGGCGCGGCCCTGTATCGAGTACCAGATCAAGCGCTGCCTCGGGCCGTGTTGTTTGCCGGTCGATCGCGAGGAATACGGCCGGCATCTGCATGCCGCCGAGATGCTGCTCGAAGGCCGCAACCTCGAGCTCCTCAAGGAGATGCGCGAGCGGATGCGATCGCATGCCGACCGTCTCGAGTTCGAGGAGGCGGCGCGCGTGCGGGATCGGGTGCGGGCGATCGAAAAGACCGTCGAGCGGCAGACCGTGCTGCATCATTGGGGCGGCGACCAGGACGTTTTTGGACTTTATCGGCAGGGCGGCTTCATCGAAGCGATCGTGCTGATGGTGCGACACGGCAAGCTGACGAGCACGCAGGCGTGGAGTTTCCAGGATCTCGAATTTCCGGACGAGGAGGTGCTGGCGGACCTGCTGACGCAGTTCTATGCGGGTGCGCGGTTCCTGCCCGACGAAGTGATCGTGCCGGTCGAGCTGGATGACGCCGCGGTGCGCGCCGAGCTGTGGTCGGAGCGGCGCGGACGGAAGGTCGAGATTATCGTGCCGCAGCGCGGCGACAAGCTGCGCCTGCTCGAGATGGCGAATCAGAACGCGCGGCAGAGCTTCAGCTCGCGGCGCGACAACGAAACCACGCGGGAGCAGATGCTCGAAGAGCTGCGCAAACGGCTCCATCTGCGCAACTCGCCCAAGCTGATCGAATGCTACGACATCTCGAACCTGCAGGGCGCGATGGTGGTGGGATCGCAGGCGACCTTCGATGAAGGACAGCCGCAGAAGGCGCTTTATCGACGCTACCGGATTCGCTCGTTCGAGGGGCAGGACGATTTCGCGAGCCTCTACGAAGTGCTGAGCCGGCGTCTGCGGCGCGCCAAGGAAGAGGGCGAGTTCCCCGATTTGTGGGTTATCGACGGCGGGAAAGGTCAGCTCAACGTGGCGGTCGAAGTGTTGAAGGAGCACGACCTGTTCGAGCAGATCGACGTGATTTCGCTGGCCAAGCAGCACGTGCTGAATGATCGGCGGGCGCGGGCGGTCGAGAAATCCGAGGAGCGGGTCTTCCTGCCGAACCGCAAGGACCCGATCGTGCTGCCGAAGAACTCGACCGCGCTGTTTCTGCTGGTGCGGATTCGCGACGAGGCGCATCGGTTTGCGATCACTTACAATCGCGAGCTGCGGCGGCGGGCGCGCCTGCGCTCGGTGCTCGACGATATCGAAGGGATCGGGCCGGTGCGGCGGCGCGCGCTGCTGCGCCATTTCGGGAGCCTGCGGCGGATTCGCGAAGCGTCGGTCGAGCAACTGGCGCTGGTGAAGGGCGTGAATCGGGAACTGGCGGAAGAGATTCGGCGCCATCTTGATTCGATGACGGCGCTGCTCGACCAGGAGGATCGCGTCGAACGCGAAGAGGATCGGATCGCGCAGGAATATCTCGACGCGGGCAACGGCCAGTTGCAACTGATCGCGTCGGAGGACGGCGCGCCGCGAACGGAAGAGGTCTGAGAAAAGGCGGGGCGGCATCGCCTTAGCGACGCCGCCCCGGGCCGAGAATTTTCGAGGGCTTAGAGGGCGCCCAGGAAGTTCACCATATCGGTCTGCTGCTGCGCGGTCATCCCGATATTGAAGTGCACATTATAGAAGGTCACGACCTGCTGGAGGGTTGCGGCGGCGCCGCTGCGGAAATACGGCGGATGCGCGAGCAGGGCGTGCAGGGTCGGAGTCTTGACCTTGCGCACATCGTTGCAATTGCCGTCGATCAGCACTTGACCGGGATCGGTGGTGAGGGTCACCGGCTGATTCTTGCCGGGGCAGGCAATCGAGAACTCGGGCAGGTAGTTGCCGGTTTCGAGCGTCGGATCGTTGGGTGCGTCGTTAGCCACCTGGGTCATCAGGACCGGGACATCGGAGGCGTCGCCGACGTTCGGATCATTGTGGCATCCGGTGCAGCCGGAGATATTTTTTGGATTCGGGCCGACCCTGAAGCGGAGATCGTTGAAGAGGCCCTCCCCGCGGGCGATCGACTCTTCCTGGAGCGAGACCGGGTCGGTGCCGGTCAGGCTCGACCAGGCATTGAAGAAGGTCATGGCGTTGACGTTGAAACCGGGCGTCAGCGGCTGGTTGATCCCATAGTAAAAGGCCGGCGCCGTGATGTTCGCGAGGTTCTGGGCGGATTCCGTGGCGCCGTTGGCGGTCAGACTGCCGGCGATAGCATCGGTCTCCTGGGTCGAGTAGAGGCCCTCCTGGAAAGCCGCCATGTCGGCCAACTGGGCGGCAGTGGGCTGCCCGGTCTGCTCGTGAGTCTCGGTGGCGTGGATATCAACCTGGTTCAGGGCGGCGGTCAAGCCGATGGTCTGCGGACTGGGCACGCGGCCGTCCCAGAACAGGACACTCTGGAAACTCATGTTGGTCGTCGGCAGCGGTCGGCGATAGACCGAGATGCATTGGGCGCCGGGGCCGTAGGCCTGCACGCAGGCCGCCTGCACGTTGGGGTTGTTCAATTGGCAGTTGGTGGGATCCTTGAGGACCTTGATGACGTAGTTCGGCGTGGCGCCGGTGAAAGTCACGGGTGAGATGGGCAGCATGACGCGGATGAGGCCGTAGTTCAGCAGCAGGTTATGGCTGGTCGGCTGATCGAGGCAATCGGCGCCATCGACGGCGGCAAAGAGCGGATCGGAGAGCGGGCGACTCTGGATATCGGCGAGGCTCAGGCCGAAAGCGTCGGCAGGCTCGTGGCAGGTTTCGCAGGTACGGCCGTTGGTGCCGAGGGCCTGGAAGAAGGCGCCGGTTTCGGACGACGGACCGGCCGGCTGATAATTGACGAAGGTTCCGCCGCCGGGCTCGGTATGGGTATCGACCTGAGGCAGGGTCTGCGCCTGGGCGGCGCCTGCACGGCAGAGGCCGATGATCATCACGGCCGCGAGGATAACGATGGATACCGCGATAAATCTCTGCGGTAACTGCTTAAGCGACATTGCAACCTCCCCTGCTGCTTGTCGAACAATCAAATAAGGGCCAGAGCACCCAAATCAAAGACAGAGCGTCAGAGCATCTAATCGCATAAAGGCCAGTATAACGCAAGCGACTTATTTCTATCACGCTTCAGCCGGTTTTCTATCATCGGGCCCATAGCAGGCTGAACTGAGCAATTGTTCCGCATTATTATCGTAACTTGGCCATCCTAATGCGGCGGTCGGATATTCGGGGACGGCGGCTTATCGGTGGTCGGGCGTATCGAGGTCAGGCCGGCGCCGCGAGGACGGCGCCGGCCAAGGTCCTCATCTGCGGCGCATCAGAGCGCGCCGAGGAAGTTCTGCAAATCGGTCTGCTGCTGGCTGGTCAGGCCGATGTTAAAGTGAGTGTTGTAGAAAGTAATCACCGTCGCGAGGGTTGCCGCCGAACCGTTGCGGAAGTACGGCGCGCGCGCCAGCAGGCCGTGCAGCGAGGGGATCTTGACGCCGCCCTCATCGCCGCAGACGCCGGTAATCAGAATGCGGCTGGGGTCGGTCGTGGTGGCGACGGTCGAGGTTCCGCTGACGCCGGAAAAGGGCTGCGGCGGAATGCATTGGATGGAGAAGGTCGGCATATAGCTGGCCGTGTCCAGGGTGGGATCGAAGGCGAAGTCCGTTCCATAGTGGATAATCTTGGCCGGATTATTCGAGTTATTGCCGACGTTGGGATCGTTGTGGCAGTTGCTGCAGGTCACTTTGGTGGCGCCGTCGTTGAACACGATTGTATTGAAGTCGGTTTCGCCGCGGGCGATGGATTCTTCGGCTTCGGAAACCGGGTCCGTGCCGGTCAGGCTCGACCAGGCGGAGAAGAAGGTGAACACGTTCTCGTTGAATCCGGGGCGGTTGGTGCTGTTGAGGCCGTAGGAGAAGGGCTGCGAAGCGAGCTCCTGCGGGGATTCGGTGGCCCCATTGCCGTCGAGCGAGCCGGCGTTGTTGTCCGAAGTCTGGGTCGTGTAGAGCCCTTCCTCGAAGCTCGCAATCGCGCTCAGTTGAGCGGAAGTCGGCGGTGAGGCGGCCTGTTCGTGCTCGGTGACGGCGTCGCTCGCCTGTTGCTCGAGCGCCGCGGTGAGTCCGAAGGTTATGGGATTAGGCTCGCGACCGTCCCACATCAGATTGCCGAGGAAATTGACATTGGTTGCCGGCAAGGGGCGACGATAGAGAGAGATGCACTGATAACCGGGACCGAACTCGGCCTGGCAGGCGGCCTGCACGTTGGCGTTCGAGAGCTCGCATTTGGTTGGATCGCGCGTCACCTTGACCGTGAAGTTCGGCACCGAGCCGTTATAGGTGGTCGGCGAGATCGGCAGCATGATGCGGATGAGGCCGTGCTTGAGCAGCATCGTGTGCGAGTTCGGCTGATCGATACAGTCGGCGCCGTCGACGGCGGCGAAGAGCGGATCGGTGCCGTTGGTGGCGGTGTAGATATTGTTGATATCGGTGAGACTCAGTCCGAAGGCGTCGCCGGGCTCATGGCAGGTCTGGCAGGTCCGGCCATTGGAACCGAGCGCCTGGAAGAACGGACTGGTCGCTTCGTTGGTCGGACCATTGGGCTGGTAGTTGGTAAAGCTACCGCCGGAATCGGTGTGCGTATCGATTTGCGGGAGAGTTTGTGCGAGCGCAACTCCGGGGAGGAGAAGCCCGGAAAACACGGCAAAAAGGAATATTGGCAGAATTTCGCGAGTTTGCGGGAGATTTAGGATTCTAAACTTCATAGCGATCTTACCTGCAGAAATTCGGTTTAGTCAGAACGTCTTGGCTTCTCATGACACATCGCATGGGAAGAGGCAAGCTTTAAGAAATCTAGGGGATGAATTTGCGCGAATGGTTGTCAGACCGCGACCCGTCGACGTTTCGCGGTTGAAGGGCTTTTGCTAATTGACAGGCGAGGTTTTTGATCGAAGCGACCGGATGAATTGAGGCGTAACGTGGCAAACTGGACAAAAGATGTGATCAAGGCGGCGAACACCGAACTGAGCATCGTCAGGGGCGGGAGCGGGAAGCCGCTATTGATCCTGCATGACGAGCTCGGCTATCCGGGCTGGATGGCGTGGAATGCCTGGTTGGCGGATCGGCGCGAGGAGATCATCCCGCTGCAGCCGGGCTTCGGGCAGAGTGCGCGCGTCGACTGGGTGCGCAGCTATCGCGATTTGGGGGGGCTTTACGCGCAGGTGCTGCGCGAGCTTAACCTCGCGCCGATCGATGTGATTGGCTTTTCGGCGGGCGGGTTTATCGCGGCGGAGATGGCCGCCGCCTGTCCGCACGTGTTTTCGCGGATGGTGCTGGTCGCGCCGATGGGGATAAAGCCGCAGGACGGCGAGATTCTGGACTTCTTCGAATTGACGATCCGACGGCATCTGCGGGCGACGGTCGCAGATCCCGAGAACACCCCGGAGTTCGGTCGGATCTACGGCGGCGAGATGACCCCCGAGCAGTTCGAGGCGTTCGAAGATGCGCGGGCGGAGACGGCGCGACTCGGCTGGGAGCCGTACATGCATAATCCGAGTCTGCCGCATCTGCTTTACGGCGTCAGGACGCCCACGCTGCTGGTCTGGGGCACGCGGGACCAGGTGGTGCCGCGCGGCTGTATCGACGGCTATCGCGCGGCGCTGGCGAACTGCCGGGTGGTCGAGATCGACGGCGCGGGCCATCGCCCGGAGATCGAACGCGAGGCGGAGTTCAGTCGCGCGGTCGGCGGATTTTTGGCAGAGTAGGCAAATGGCGCAACGATGCCGCAGCGGCCGCGACCGCATCGTCGCACGCCGGTGCCGGCGTCACTAGCTCGACGAGCGCGGAGCTCCCGGGAGGAAAGCCCCAGATGAAGATTGGCTACTTCACCGAACGTCCCTACAGATGGCTGCCGGAGGAGGTCGTGCTGAAAAATCGCGCGTTCTTCGGCGTATCGAACAGATACTTCGATCGCGACAAGGCGGCCGACGATTACAACTACTACCTGGACGAGTATTGCTACGCCGAGGAGTTGGGCTTCGACGTCGTCGCCCTGAACGAGCATCACGGGAACCCCTTCTGCATGGGCAGCGTGATGAATGTCGAGGCGGCGGTGCTGGCGTATCGCACGAAGCGGGTGAAAATCGTGCTGATTGGCAATCCGTTGCCGGTCATCAAGCATCCGCTGCGGATGGCCGAGGAGCTGGCCGAGATCGACCTGATCTCGCGCGGGCGGCTGATCACCGGATGGGTGCGCGGGGCCGGCAGCGAGCAGTTTTTCAACAACGCCAACCCGGCCTACAATCGCGAGTACTTCAACGAGGCGCACGATTTTATCGTGCAGGCGTGGACGCGGCCCGGGCCGTGGCGTTACGAGGGCAAACACTTTCATTATCGGCACGTCAATCCCTGGGCGCTGCCCTACCAGAAGCCGCATCCGCCGATGTGGATTCCCGGGGTAATCAGTCCGGAAACGGTGAAGTGGTGCGCGGAGCATCGCTATCCGTATATCGGGCTCGGCACGATGCTCGGACCGACCTGCGACCTGTGGGACTACTATGCCGACGAGGCGGCGAAGCACGGCTATCAGGCGGGGCCGGAGAATTTCGGCTACCTGATTCCGACGGTGGTCGCCGACAGCCAGGAGAAGGCGGATAAGATCGCGGAAAACTTCGTTTACGGCGGCGGGCAGAATGCCTTCTCGGCGCCGGAGTTCACGATGCCGCCGGGCTATAATTCAAAGAGCGCGATTCGGGCGCTGGCCAAGCAGCCGACCGGCAGTTGGCTGGGGGTCAGCGGCGAGAAGCTGACGCAGCAGGCCCGGGGCGGCGACGAAGCGCCGGTCGATTACGCCGAAGTGCATCGCAAGCTGGTGGCGGGGCTCGAGAAGGTCAAGCGCAATTACCAGGTGATCGCCGGAACGCCGGCGACGGTGACGCCGAAAATTAAATCGATCCTGAAAATCCTGCGGCCGGGCGTGTTCATCATGTTCAGCGTGCAGGGACCGGTGAGCAACGAAGAGCGGATGGCGAGCATGCGGCTTTTCGCGCAGGAGGTGATGCCGGCTCTGCATGACTACGCCAAGGAGATCGACCTGCCCGATCCTTTCCAGCGAACGCCGGGATCGGTCGTCTTGCGCGCGGGCGTGAAGCGGGATGCGGTGGCCGATCGCGGTCCGCTGACGGAGCTCGGTCTGCGTTAGAGCAAATTCGCGCTGGCCCATTGGTGGCCACGCCGGAGCTTGAAACCAGCTCCGGCGTGGTTTTGTTTCGGCTGATCGCGGGGGCCGGCTGAGCGCGGGTCAGCGCTGGTGATACAGCGGATGACCGCGGAAATTGGTATGCACGCGGCTGAAGTGTTCGCCTTCGAGGTTGGCGAAATAAAGATCCTGCAGGCCGGGGCCGCCGAAGGCGCAGTTGGTCGGATGGTCGAGCTTTTCGCTCTTCGGATCATCGATCAGCATCGTCCAGTTGCCGTTCTTATCGACCTTCAAAATCTGATTGGTCGGCAGGAGGATCTTGTCTTTGGGCGGATCTTCGGGGCGTTTGCCCTTGCCGGGCAGGGTGATGTACAGGTCGCCATCCGCATCGAAGGCCATCCCGTCGGGGATCGCGGGAAAGCCCTTCGAGAAGACCTCGGGTTTGCCGTGAGTGCCGTCTTTTTTGATGGGAATGCGCAGGCAATCGAAGCGGGTGGACTCGAGCACATAGACCGCTTCTTCCCGGGGATCGATGGCGGTGCCGTTGGCGAGGTAGAGGTCCGTGGCGATAACCTCGCTGCGGCCGTTTTTGCGAATCAGGCAGAGCGCGCCCTTGGGCTGTGGATTGGTCAGTTCATCGCCGATCTTGTGGATATTGCTGGTGCTGGAATTCGAGACGTAGAGGTTGCCCTCGGCGTCGTAGGTGGCGAAGTTCGGCAGCGAGAGCGGCAGGTCGCCGGCGCGATCGGCGACCATCGAGACCTTGCCGTCCTGCGTCACCCGCATCACGGCCTCCTTGCCGAGATCGCAGTAGATGATGTCGCCATTGCGATCCATCGTGACGCCATTGGGAATCGAGCCGCTCGGCAGATGGACGAGCTCCGCGACTTTGCCGTCGGGCGTCACCTTGTACATGATACCGTTGCGGCCACCGCCGTAGACGCAATTGGCCTTGTCGACGACGACGCCCTCGGCCTTGAGCACGCCGCGTCCGAACACTTCGATCTGACTGACTGAGAAGGTAGGCATCTGCTGAGCCCTCCGCGATTTCGTGGTGAGATTACCGCAAGTTCCGCGACGAGGGGGACGATAGCATTATCGGCCGCGAAAGCGCTAAGAATCCGAAGACGGTGACGGCAACACTGGACGGCGCGACGCTCGGCGAACGGATGCGCACGGCCGCGGCGCGGGGCGAGTCAATGATCGCGCTGGAGGGGGCAACGATCGTCGGGACGCTCGACCTCGCGGGGACGCGCGTCACGGTTCCGCTGATCTTCACCGACTGCACATTCGAGCGTCCGCTGGATCTCCGCGCGGCGCGCCTTGAAACACTGCTGATTAGCGGATGCGAGCTCGGGGGAATCGCCGCGGAGGGCGCGCGGATCGCCGGCGACTTCCAGCTCTGCGAAGGCAGCCGCGTCGGCGGCGCGGTGCGGCTCGACCGCGCGGTAATCGGCGGCAGCGTATCGTTCAACGGCGCAAGCTGCACCTCCGACGATGGTCCGGCGGTCGGCCTCGACGGCGCGCGGATCGCGGGTCATGTGATGGCGGCCAACGGCTTTGCGGCGAGGGGCGGCGTCAGCCTGCGCGAGGCGGTGATCGGCGGGATGCTCTACTGCGCGCACGGCAATTTCGAGAATCCTGAAAGTATCGCGCTGGATGGCGAAGGCGCGCGGATCGCCCAGAACGTCGCGCTGAACCATCAGTTCAGAGCGCGCGGGACGGTTAAGCTCCGCGGCGCGAAGATCGGGCGCGATCTGTATTGTCCGCACGGATCGTTCGCGACGCCGGGCGGCGACGCGCTGCTGGCCGAGCGAATCGAGGTGGCGGGTCGCGCGGTGCTCGGCGAGTGGTTCAGCGCGAAGGGCGCGGTGCATCTGGGCGAAGCGGCGATTGGCGGCGATCTTTTTTGTGTGGGAGGAATTTTTCAGAACGCGGGCGGAATCGCGCTGGCCGCGGAACGGATCCGGGTCGGCGGCAATGTCCGGATGCACGGCCGCTTTCTGGCGCAGGGGAGCGTCTCGTTTGCCGAGGCCACGGTCGGCCGATCCTTCCTGTGCATGAACGGGGTGTTCGAGAATCGCGGCGGGACCGCGCTCGAGGTTTCACGCGCCGTTATCGGGCGGGATCTGATCCTCGGCGAGGAGTTTCGCGCGGTCGGTGCGGTGCGGCTCGATGAAGCGCAAATCGGCGGCGCGATCGACCTCGAGGAGGCGCAGTGCGACGCGCTGAGTCGCGAAGGCGTGGTAGTCGGCCGCTAAGGCGGTCGGTGGCGGCGACCGCAGCGTCGGCTCTTCACGGGAGCGCGACGCTGCGGCGCGGGTGAACGATGCCTACAGCGAGGCGTAGATGGCGTCGATCAAGGCCTTGGGACGCGGATCCATCAGCGCTTCACTGCTCATCTGGTTCATGACGTAGCCGAAGCCGACTTTGGCGTCGGGATCGGCAAAGCCAAGCGAACCGCCGGCGCCGGGATGACCGAAGGCGCGCGGATTCGGGCCGAGCATCGCTTCGGGCTGGGAGAGCATGAAGCCGAGGCTGAAGCGGGTGGTAATCGGCAGGACGGCGTCGGGGCCATTGGACTGTTCGGTGTAGCAGCGGCCGATTTGTCGGGCGCTCAGGACGCGAATGCCGTCGATCTCGCCGCCGCGGGCGAGCGCGCCGTAGATGCGGGCGAGGCCGCGGGCGTTGGCATGGCCGTTGGCGCCGGGGATTTCGGCGGCGCGCCATGCGCGCGAATTGGTGGTCGTCGCCTGGAAGAGCGCCGGCGGATTGAAGATCGCCATGGCGCTGACGGAGGTCGGATCCTTGAGCATCTCGGCAAACAGGTTGGGTTCACCGGGTTGCGGCGGCGGCGCGAAGATGATTTCGGCGGTGCGCGCGTCGAATTCGGGACCGATGCCGATGTAGGCTTCGGCACCGAGCGGGCGGGCGATCTCGTCGCGGAAGTAGGTGCCGAGGCTCTTGCCGCTGACGCGGCGGACGACTTCGCCGACGAGCCAGCCGAAGGTGATGGCGTGGTAGCCGTGTTTGCTGCCGGGGGTCCACCAGGGTTCCTGGCGCGCCAGTTCCTCGGTGACCCGGGTCCAGTTGAAGACGTCATCGAGTTGCAGGGGAGCGCGAATCGCGGCGAGGCCCGCCTTATGGTTGAGGAGCTGGGTAACTTTGATCGAGCCTTTGCCGGCGGCGGCGAACTCGGGCCAGTAATTGGCCACCGGGACGTCGAGATCGAGTTTGCCCTGATCGGCGAGGCGATGGGCGCACATCGCGCAGAGACCCTTGGTGGTGGACCAGACGTTGACGATGGTGTCGCGGTTCCAGGGCGTGGTTTTGGCCTTGTCGGCGTGCCCGCCCCAGAGATCGACGACGCAGCGGCCGTCGACGACGACCGAGACGGCCGCGCCGACCTCGCCGCGTTTCGCGAAGTTTTCCGCGAAGGCGTCGCGGACGCGCGCGAAGCGGGGATCGCATTCACCGTTGATCGTTGCAGCCATAATCAGCTCCTCATGAACCGGGTTGGTGGCTTGGCCGAGAAAACTCGAGGCGGCTGTGCCTTTTTTAGACCACGGGGGGCAGCAGTTTCAATTCCTGGAAACGGCGAAACCATTTGCGCAGCATGTCCTCGGTATCCATACAGTCATGGAAACCGTGCTGGCGCGCCTTGATCGTGCTGACCAGCGTCACGCCCTCGTGCCGGCCCGCCGTGTTGAAAGTGAAGTCGGCCAGATGGAAGGACTCGCCGACGAAGGCATGCATATCTTCCGGCGCGCGGAGTTGATACTTGCGCACGATGGCGGCCCATTGCGCGGCATATTGCGGCATTGTGGCGGCGAGTGAGAGCGGTTGCGGCGGTCCGACCTTCATGCCAAGGGCCTCGGCAATGGTCGGCCAGACTTCGGACCAGACGAAGACATCGCCGTTGGTGATGTTGTAGATTTCGTTGCGACAGAGCGGGGTGTCGGCCGCCCAGTGCATCGCGCGGGCCAGCAGATCGACGTCGACCATCTCGAAAATCAGGCGCGGACCGCCGGGATAGGAGAGCGGGAGACCGGCTTCGCGGCGGATCGCCGCGTAGACGCCGATCGCGGGGATGACGTTGAGATTGCTGCCGACCGCTTCGCCGATGACGAGTTGCGGACGCAGGATGGTCCAGGCCCATCGCTTGCCGGGCTGGCGGGCGCGCAGATAATCCTCTTGCAGCCAGTAGAAGTTCTCATGGGGATGGCGCGGGGCGCGCTCGCGCGCCGGAATCGCGATCGGGCCGAGATGGGCGCCGTAGGCCTTGGTTCCCTGCAGGAGGGTGACGTGCTGGAGATTTTTGGCGGCGGCTTCGAGCGGCTCGAACAGATTCTGCAGCATCGTCAGATTGGTCTGCATCTGCTCGCGATCGCGCCAGCCTTCCATCAGGCCGGGCTTTTCGTTCACCGCCGCGTAGACGAGGTGCGTAACGTCGCTAAGAGTGCTGAACAACTCGGCGCAGGCGCGTTGATCGAGCAGGTCCACGGCGACGAAGCGGGCGCCGGGAACGGCGGCAGGTGTGCGGCGCGAGACGGCGACGACTTCGCAATCGGGGAGGCCGGCGAAATGACGCACGGCGGCGTGGCCGACCAGTCCCGAGGCACCGGCGACGAGCACTTTGCGGCGCGCCATCGGACTACATCCCGCTGATCAGTTCGAGGATGGTGCCGTCGGGGTCCTTGAAGCAGACGACGCCTATCGTGGAACCGCCGGGACCGTTGATTTTTTTCAGCGGCGCGACGAAATCAACTTTTTTATCGCGCAGCTCGGCATAGGTCCGGTCGAGGTCATCGACGGTGAAAGCGATGCGGCAGATGCCGATATTGTTGAGCGTCGGGTACGGCGCGCCCTGCGGCGGCGGATCGATGAACTGCACGAGGTCGAGCACAGGCGCGTGAGGATCGTCGCCGAGGCGCATGAACACGCCGCGCAGTTTGCGCGCCTTGAGCCCGAGGGCGTCGCCGACGCTCGGATCATCCAGCGTGAAGTCGTTGACCTTGGTGAAGCCGAGATCCTGATAGAAACGAATCGAGCGCTCCATATCGCGGACGCAGATATTGACGTGAAAGAGTCGCTGGAGCATCGCATGGTCCTCCGTTCAAGTGTCGAGCGTCCGGCATCGGGGCGGGCGCCGGAAGGGCTTCACCTGCGGGGGCGGCGGCGCCGGTCCGCAAGTGAAGCGATCGGCCATTGCCTGACGTCGCTGCTGGCGCGCGCGCCGCGCTAGGCGGCGAGTCCGTAAAACTCGGCGACGTTGTCGTGCATGATCCAGTTTTTCTGATCCTCGGTGAGGGTCTGCGAATGCTTCTTCAGCAACTCCTGGGAGTTTGGCCAGGTCGAATCGCTGTGGGGGAAGTCATTGGCCCACATGAGGCGGCGCGGGTTGAGCATATCGGCGCTCTTGAAGGCCACCCAGTCATCCTGAAAGGTCATGTAGATGTGTTCGGCGAAGTATTCGCTGGGATACTTCGAGAGCTTGTCAACGGTCAGCCAGTAGCGATGGCGATCGTAGGCGTGATCGAGCCGATACATGAAATGCGGCACCCAGCCCGCATCCGCCTCGACGCAGGCGATGCGCAGTTTCGGATGGCGCTCGAAGATCCCGCCGAGGACGAACATGCCCATGATGTCCTGGTTGGCGCGGATGATGGACATGAAGGAATTCATGCGCGGGCCGCGATTGGCGACGGCGATACCCTCGCGCGAAGTCAGGATATGGAAGCTGAGCGGCATCCCCATCGCGACGGCGGCTTCGAAGAATTCATCGTAAATTTTGCTGTCGTAGTCTTCCTGGACGGGGAAGCCGGGCATCATGACGCCCCGCAGGCCCATCGCCTTCATCTTTTCGAGGTCTTTGATGCCTTCGTCCGGCGTGCGCATCGCGGTCTGGCCGAGGCCGAGCAAACGGTCGGGATGATGCGAGCAGTAGTCGGCGATCCAGAGGTTGTAGGCGTCGAAGCAGGCTTTTTTGTAGTCGGGATCGGGATGATTGCAGAGGATCATGCCGACGCTCGGATAGATCACTTCGGCGGCGACGCCGTCGCGATCCTGGTCGGGGATGCGGGCTTCGGGGTCCCATCCGCCGCGATGGAGCTGGTCGAATTTCGCGAAGCGCGCGGACGTCGCGAGTTCCTGGGCCGGCACGCCGGCGGCGGCGACGAGGCCCATCGGGATGGTCTGTTTCATCCCTTCGATAACGTAGGTATCGCCGCCCTTCTCGTCCCATACGACCTTGGGCGCAATGTCGCGGTACTTGTGGTCGATGCGCGCGATATAACAATCGGGCGGTTCCATGATGTGCGAATCGGACGAGATGATCGGTTTGGAAATGATGGTGTTTGCCATAGACTTCATTGCTCCTTCGACAGTCGTGTTCACCGGAACCGGGGACGGCTGCGACACGCGAAGACGCGCTCCGCGCGCCTCACGGCCGGCTGACGATCGCCGGGTTCTCGGCGGGGCCGCCTAAAATCCAGTTTGACTTCTAGTCGAGCGACGGCACGGCGTAAAGCGCAGCGCGGGGTGATAGGTCCGCGCGGCGCGGTCACCCGCTTTCCCATCGCGGCACCGGGGTTTGCCTGACGCGCGGGATCGAGCGAGACTCGCCGAGAGGTGACGAAGATGGCGTACCCGGTCGATTCGTCAACGATTCGCTTTTACCATGCGCACATTTATTACGATGATGCGTCGCGCGGCACGGCGGCGCGGCTGCGCGCGGAGATCGAGCAGCGTTTCGAGGTGGTGATGGGCCGATGGCGCGACGAACCCGTCGGACCCCATCCGCAGGCGATGTACCAGGTGAAATTCGATCCTGCGGAGTTCGCCCGGATCGTGCCGTGGCTGATGATCAATCGGGCGGGGCTGAATATCCTGGTGCATCCGGATACCGGCGATGCGATCGCGGATCACGCGGTCAATGCGCTCTGGCTGGGCGACAAGCTGCCGCTGCGGATCGATATTCTGCGGCAGTTCGTCGCGGCGCAGGCGGAGCCTGCCAGATAAATCCCGCGCGGCGATGGGGATGATCCGGCGGTGCGGGCGGCACGGGTGGAGTTAACAGCTCGCGCGCGGGTTGTGCTAACCAAGAACAGCAGCGACGCTCAAACCCTCGAACGGGAGGAGACCAGAAGATGGCCAGTCAACAACTGCAGAAGGTGCTCGACCTTATCCGCTCGGTGCCGCCGGCCAAGCCGGATACGACCGTTGCGCAGATGCGCGGCGGGATGGAGAAGGTTGCGGAAAAAGTGGCGCCGGACGTCAAGTGCGAAAAGCTCGAAGCGGGCGGCGTGCCGGCCGAGTGGATCTGCGCGCCGGGGGCCGCCGAGGATCGGGTGATCCTGTACCTGCATGGGGGCGGCTACGTGATGGGCTCGATCAATACGCATCGCGCGATGATCGCGCGGATCAGCCGGGCGGCGAAGGCCAAATGCCTCGCCCTGGACTATCGGCTCGCGCCCGAGCATCCGTTTCCGGCAGCGGTCGAAGACGCGACGGCGGCCTATCGATGGCTGTTGGCGCAGGGCTACAAGCCCGGCAAAATCGCGATTTCGGGCGATTCGGCGGGTGGCGGGCTCACGCTGGCGACCCTGCTCAAGCTGCGCGACGACAAGGTTCCCCTCCCCGCCTGCGCCGTGCCGATTTCGGCATGGAGCGACATGGAGGGCACCGGCGAATCGATGAAGACGCGCGCCAAGGCCGATCCGATGGTTGGATCGGCGGGGCTGTTCGACATGGCCAAGGCCTATGTCGGCAATGCCGATCCGAAGAATCCGCTGGCGTCGCCGCTGCATGGCGACTACACCGGATTACCGCCGATGCTGATCCAGGTGGGCGATGCCGAGACGCTGCTCGACGACTCGACCCGGGTGGCGGCCAAAGCCAAAGCTGCGGGCGTGAAGGTCGATCTCGAGGTATGGCCGGAGATGATCCACGTGTGGCACGTGTACGCGAAACTGCTGCCGGAGGGCCAGCAGGCAATCGATCGGATCGGACAGTACGTGATCGAACATACCGCCTGATCGCGTTTGGCGCGGCAAACTTAAGGGGCGCGGTGCGGAAGGCCGCGCCCCTTTTTATTGGGCGATCGCGCTCGCTCAGTAGCCTTTCGGCAGGCCGAGCAGGCGTTCGGCGATAATGCCGCGCTGGACTTCGGAGGTACCCTCCTCGATGGTGTTGCCGCGCGATCGCATCAGGCCGTATTGCCAGCGGCCGTCATCGACGATGTAGGGCGAGTCCTCGTTCAAGGCGGCGTGCGGGCCCTGGAGGGCGAGCGCGAATTCGTTCATGCGCTGGTTGAGCTCGCTCCACAAAAGCTTCGAGATCGAACCTTCGGGACCGGGCGTGCCGCCGCGCTGCAGGCGCGAGAAGTTGCGGTAGGCGAGATACTTCATCGACTCGACGTCGATATAGAACTGGGCGAGAGTCTGGCGGACGAGGCGGCGATCGAGCTTGCAGGAACCGTCGGCGAGGCCCTTGCGGGCAAGCGCGGCGAGATCCTGGAAAACGTTCTGAAAGCGCATCACGAGGGCGAGCGAAAGCGTCGCGCGTTCGTTCATCAGGGTGGTCAGGGCGACGCCCCATCCGCCGTTCAGCGGACCGAGGAGATTTTCGCGCGGGACGCGGACCTCCTCGAAGAACATCTGGTTGAATTCGGCTTCGCCGGTCATCTGGCGCAGCGGCTGCACGGTCACGCCGGGACTGTGCATATCGACCAGCAGGTAGGAGATGCCGCGATGCTTGGGCGCGCTGGGATCGGTGCGGACCAGCAGCATGCACCAGTCGGCGAGATGGCCGATCGAGGTCCAGACCTTCTGCCCGTTGACGATAAAGTGATCACCGTCCAGCACCGCCCGGGTTTGCAGGGCGGCGAGATCGGAGCCGGATTGCGGTTCGGAGAAGCCCTGGCACCAAATCTCTTCGCAGGTGAGGATCTTGCGGATATAGCGGCGTTTCTGCTCTTCGGTGCCATGTTCGAGGATAGTCGGCGCGCCCATCGAGAGGCCGAGTTCATTGAGCGGGGCGGGCGCGCGGACGCGCGCCACCTCTTCGTTGAAGATGGCGCTTTCGACGATGGTCTTACCCTGACCGCCATACTCGACCGGCCAGGAGATACCGAGATAGCCAGCGTCGTAGAGTTTCCGCTGCCAGTCCTTGAGCCGGCGCACGGTCGCGTCATCGATGGCGAGGGCGAAGCCGCGGTCGGCGATATCGGTGGGCTTGTTGCGTTCGAGCCAGGCGCGCGCGCGGGCGCGGAACTCGGCCTGTTCCGGCGTGTCGCTGAGATCCATCGTTGGTTCCTAAAGCGTCGAGGATTGTCATTCTTGTAGCGCAAACGCTCACGGTTTTTGTAGTGCCCGGGCATTTGCGCGGCGCGCGAGCCTGAGACAGAGTCGCGCTATGGACCAGGCGGCGGGGCTTTATCGCGGGGGATGCCACTGCGGGGCGGTCGCCTTCGAAGTGCGTGGACCAATCGAACGCGCGATCGTATGCAACTGCTCGATCTGCGCGAAGAAGGGTTATATCCACTGGATCGTCGCGCGCGAGCGCTTTCGACTGCTGACGGCCTGGGAGGAGCTCGCGGTTTATCGCTTCAATACCGGCGTGGCGCGGCATTACTTCTGTCGGCGATGCGGCGTGGCGTCGTTCTACGTCCCGCGTTCCGATCCGGATAAGATCGATGTGAATCTGCGCTGCGTCGAAGGCGTCGAACCGGGCCGGTTGAGGATCGAGCATTTCGACGGTCGCCACTAGGAGGAGGCGATCCAGCGCTACGAGCGGTCGAGCAATGACTGAGATAACGGTTCTCGGCGCGGGCGCCTTCGGTACTGCGCTGGCGGTGATCCTCGCGCGACGCGGCCGATCGGTGACGCTTTGCGTGCGCCGCCCGGAGCATTGCGCCGAGCTCATCCGGGAGCGGTGCAATGAGAGCTATCTGCCGGGAGTGGAGCTGCCGCCGAACCTCGAGCTGACGAGCGATTGGCCGCGCGCGGTCGCAACCGCGCAGTTCATCGTGATGGCGGTACCGTCGCGCTTTGCCCGCGCGGCGCTGACGCCGCTCGGCAGCGCGATTGCCGCCGACGCGATCGTCATCAGCGTGACCAAGGGCCTCGAACCGGATTCGCAGATGACGATGAGCCGGATGCTGGCGACGCTGGGTGTCGGGCGCGACTCGCTTGCGGTGCTCTCCGGGCCGGCGTTCGCCGCGGAGCTCGCCCGCGACAAGCCGGCGGCGCTGGTCGCGGCCGCGGCCACGGAAACGGTCGCGGTGGAGGTGCAGAGGCTCTTTGCCGCGCCGCGCCTGCGGATCTACAGCAGCCTGGATATGGTCGGCGTGGAGATGGGCGGCGCGGTCAAGAACGTGATCGCGGTCGCCGCCGGGATAGCGGACGGGCTCGAGCTCGGTTCGAGCGCGCGCGCCGGCCTGATCACGCGCGGTATCGCCGAAATGACGCGGTTGGCGGTGGCGAGCGGCGGGCGTGCGGACACGATTGCCGGGCTCGCCGGGCTGGGCGATCTGGTGCTGACCTGCACCAGCGATTTCTCGCGCAATCGTCGCCTCGGCCTGATGATCGCGCGCGGTGAACGCCCGCCGGCATCGGCGCCTGGCGTCCCGGTGGCCGAGGGGATGACAAATTCCGCCAGTATCCGTATGCTGGCTGCGCGGCGCGGCGTCGAAATGCCGATCGTGGATGCCGTCTATCGGGTGCTCTACGAGGGGTTGAAGCCCGCCACGATGGTTGAAGAATTGCTCAGGCGTGAGTTGAAAGCCGAATTTGGAAGCTGAGAGGCACGCAAGGATTTAATGGCCAACAAGGGAACCTGCAAAGCGGCCGAGTGCAGCCGCGAAGTGGTCGGTAAGGGTTATTGTCGCAAGCACTATCGGATGTGGCGGCATGGCGAAATGCCGAAGCCCCGCTATAAGACCTGCACCTTCGAGAAATGCCGCAAGCGATGGTTTCGCGGCAGCCTGTGCGAAGAGCACTTCAAGGCGAAGCGCGGCGCGAGCGCCGGGGCCGCGGCGGCTCCGGCAGCACCGGCAGCGCCGGCCGCAACGGCCTGAGCGCGGCGCCGGCCGCCATTGGGGTTCCCGGCAGGAGGCATCGGGATGACCAGGGTCATCGTTGCAGGTGCCGGCGGCCGCATGGGTCGCCTGCTCGTCTCGATAATCGCGCGGGAGAAACCCTTCGAACTGGCGGGAGCGCTCGAAGCGGCGGAAAGCGGCTTCGTCGGCCAGGACGCCGGTGAACTCGCGGGGGTGGGTCGGCTGGGAATAGCCGTGACCGCCGATTATTCGACGCTCGCTCGTCCGGACACGGTCACGCTCGATTTCACCAATGCGGCGGCGGCGCTCGCGCATCTCGAGGTCGCGGCGGAGAGCGGAGCCGCGATGGTTATCGGATCAACCGGCTTCACCCCGGAGATGGAAGCGCGCGCCCGCAGACTGGCGGCGCGCACGCGCACTGTGATCGCGCCCAACATGAGCGTGGGCGTCAATGTGCTGATGAAGATCACCGCCGAGGTCGCGAAGATCCTCAACAACTTTGACGCGGAAGTCCTTGAAATCCATCACGGCACGAAGATCGATGCGCCGAGCGGAACGGCGCTCGCCCTCGGCCGGACGATCGCCGAGGCGCGCGGGCTGGATTTCCAGGCCAATGCGATCTTCGGCCGCGAAGGTATCACCGGGGTGCGCGAGCCCGGGAAGATTGCCGTCTTCGGTCTGCGAGCGGGCGACGCCGTCGGCGACCATACGGTCTTCTTCGGCGGTCAGGGCGAACGCCTCGAGCTGACCCATCGGGCGCAGAGTCGCGAGGGCCTGGCGCGCGGCGCTTTGCGGGCGGCCGCCTGGATCGAGAAGCAGCCGCCCGGCCTCTATTCGATGCGCGACGTGCTTGGCCTCTGAACGCGCCAAAGACCTAGCGATGAGCCGGCTGGGCGCGCTGCGGCTGGTCGCTCGCGGGCTCGTCGCGGATACGCCGCCACTGTTCGAGCATCCGCGGTAAGACGCGCGGATGACCCCATTCGTAATAGGCGATAATTGCCGCGAGCGCGAGCAGATTGCCGCCGATGATATTCCACCATCCGAGCTCGGCCGTGGTGCGCTGATTGAGGAAATCAACGAAGCTGACGAAGCTCACCTCGAACCAGACGAACAGCACCAACACACCGAGTGAGACCAGCGGTTCGCGCTCCGACGCCGCCATCGTAATCGAGGCGGCGATGCCGAACATGATGAAGGCGAAAAAATGCAGAACGGTATAGCCGAGCACCAGGGCCAGGGTCGGCGCAACCGGACCGGTCGGCTCGAGGCCGCTGAAGATTAGCGCGCCGAGCAAGGCCGGCGTATGGAACGGTCGGCCGGCGGCATAGTCGGCGATAAGAAACCATACGGCGATAATCACCGCGCCAATCAGCCCCGAGATGACGCCTTCGCGCGCGACGGCGACCCACGGACCGAGCAGATTCTCGAGCAGGACCGGCTCGAACCAGAAGAAGCAGGCGAGCATCGCCGCCGTCGCCATCAGGTTGCCGGCAAGGATCTTCCACCAGGGCATCGCGGCGGCGGCAACCGGTCCGGCAAGCATCAGGATGGCGATGAAAAAGACTTCGAAGCCGATGGCAAAAATCAGGAGCGGGGCGAAGAGCTCGGGATTATCCTCGGCGGCATCGATAAAGAGCGCACCGATCGCGCCGATAGCGGCGAAGGCGAGAAAATGCACCACGCTGTACTCGGCGACCAGGCCCCAGGCCGCGCTGGTCATCGCGACGGGCTGTTGCGCGCCGTGCAGCAGGACGCCGGCGAGCATCGCGGGCGTCCACAAGGGACGTCCATTGATGGCATCAAACAGGAAGAACCAGGCGGCGATCACCGCTCCGCCAATCAGCCCCGCAACAATTCCCTCGCCGACGATGCGTACCTTTGAGTGATGCATAGGACCCTCCGCACGTGAGAGTTTTCGGGCGAGCGCCTGCTTCAGCTAGCTGAGGCTATCTGGAATGGGTTGAGGTAGGCGTTAGGATTACCCTCCGCTATCGGATGAACGGCTCGCTTCCGTTCATATCACCGCTTTAGGCCTTTTTGGGCATCGGCACAAGCCCCCTGTCCGGCGCGCGGAGGCACGGGCCGGAGATTAAGCGGCGTCGAAGCGGTGGCGAAAGCGCGAAAAGCTAGATGGCGTGCGAGCGCTGCCGAGGGAGGGGTCGGAGCGGTACCGGTCGCCGATTGAATGGCGGCGTCTCGTCTTCGCGACGCGCCCAGCGGAAGAAGATCGCGCTGAAGACGAACATCAGATAGACGCCCTGCCCCACCCACATGATGATGCCGCCGAGCACCTGGTCGGCCATCGGCGAAAGCCCGAAAGGATGCGGCCCTTCGACGTAGTAGATGTAGACGACCGACTGCGCCATCGTGATCGGCGCGGCTACGGCGGTCATCGGAATCATCAGCAGGAAGATGTACATCACCTGCATCGGGTAGGACAGGCGGGGATACTCGGGCAGCGGACTCAGCAGCGGGAACCACAGGATGAGGCCGACGAGCAGCAGAACGGTATCGACGTCGCCATAGACGGGATGCACATGACAGACGCGGTCGCAGACCGGCGGGAAGTGCACCAGGGCGAAGGCCGCGCCGAAGAGGATGTAGGCGACGAGGGGGCGAGTCAGGAAGCGCGCGAGCGGCTCAATCAGGCGATGGGTCAGGACCGGACGCGCCATCCAGTCCGGGGTGCCGGCAAGAATGAGCGGCGGCGCGATAAACACCAGCACCAACTGCTGAAAGATATAGAGCGCGAACGAACGTTGCTTGACCAGTTCGTCCACTGGCCCGGTGAGGGCGCCGACGATGGCGAGGATGGCGCCGCTGAAGGCAATCAGTTGGATGACGGTCGGCCATCGCTTCAGCGCGAGGGCGAAGGCGGCATACCCTCCGACCAGCAGGGCCAGGACGATGAGCGTCGCGGGATCAGCTTCCCAAATCACACTACGGACCGGGATGGTGAGCGAGAAAACCCAACAGCAGCGTCAGTGAGATCAGGATGAGCGCGGCGAGCGTCAGCGGGAAGAAGAAAAGCCCCGAGAAGATCCGACTGTCGAAGTGCAGATGCATGTAGTAGGCGGCGACCAGATAAAATTTGCCGGCCGAAAGAATAAGCAGTAGCGGCACCAAGACCGATTGCAAAGCCGGGATGTAGTAAACGCCGATTTCGCAAACGGTCAGCACCGTCAGGATGCCGGCCACCACGAGATACTGGACCGCGGTCGGATGATGGGACTCGGCGGCGGCGTGGTGGGCCGGTGCGGTAACGTGTTCGACTGCAGACTCGCTCATGCGCCCTTCACCGTCCTCATCAGATAGACCAACACGAAGATAACGACCCAGACGATATCAACAAAGTGCCAGTAGAGGCCGCAAATCTCGACGGCCAGCGAGCGTTTGGCGTTGAGCTTGCCGAAGATGCCCGCAAAGGCCATCACCAGCAGCCAGACGACGCCGATAAAGACGTGGAAGCCGTGAAAACCGACCAGGGTATAGAAGCATTGACTGAACAGGTTGGCGTTGAAGACCATCCCGTGCTCGAGCCAGAAATCCCCGAACTCATAAACCTGACCGCCGAGGAAGATACAGCCGAAGAGGGCGGTGCCGATGAGCCAGATCGTGCCCCACTTGTGATCGTCGCGCTGGAAGGCGGCGAGCGCCAGCACCATCAGGAGACTCGAGGTCAGCAGGACGAAGGTGCTGAAGGAGGTCAGTGGGATATTCAGGATGCCGGCGTCGTAAACGCCGAGACTGCGTGATTTATAGACCATGTAGGTCGAGATCAGGCAGGCGAAGAACACGGTTTCGGAACCGATGAAGCTCCACATACCGACCTTGCGACTATCGAGGCCCAGGAAGCTTTCGGCCACGGCGTGGGGATTTTCCTCACCCCAGTTCGGATATTCGAAGGCCATCGCGATGGCCGAGAAGACCAACAGAGCCATCGCGGTGAAGATGACGCGATACCATCCGATGAGCATCCCGAGCGCCATCCCGAAGATACCGAGACCCATCAGGAGCGGATAGAGCGAGGGTGCGGGGATATGGATCTTACTTACATCGACCAGCGCCGGCGCGATAGCCGGAGCGCTCTGCGTGAGGCCGGAAGCCTCGACGCTGCCGTACTTGGCAACCCAGAAGGCGTCGCGCGCGGTAACGGTCGGCACTTCGGCGAAATTATAGATCGGCGGCGGCGTCGGCACCGACCATTCGAGCGTTCGCGCATCCCAGGGATCTTCGGTGGCGCGCTCGCCGTTGGTCAGCGACCAGTAGATATTGAGCAGCAAGGGAATGAAGGACAGGGCGATGATATAGGCGTTCCAGGTCTCCCACTTGTTCCAGAAATCCCAGCCCATGTGGGGAGCATACGTATAGATGCGCCGGGGCATCCCGAGCTCACCGAGGAAGTGCATCGGGAAGAAGGTTGCATTGAAAGACCAGACGGCGAGCCAGAAGTGCCATTTGCCCAGGGTTTCACTGAGCATCCGACCGGTGACTTTGGGCCAGTAGAAATAGAAGCCCGCGAGAATCGCGAAGAGCGCGCCCAAGCCGAGCACATAATGGAAGTGAGCGACGATGATGTAGCTATCGGTCTGCTCGAGGTCGATCGGCGGACTCGCATGCATCATCCCGCTGAGGCCGCCGATAGTAAACTGGATGACGAAAGCGAGGGCGAAAAGATAGGCGGTGGTAAAGCGCAGGCGTCCGCCCCAGACAGTAAATAGCCAGTTGAAGATCTTGATTCCCGTCGGGATGGCGATCAGCAGGGAGGTGACCGAGAAGGTCATATCGGCGACCGGCCCCATCCCGGTGGCGAACATGTGATGGCCCCACACTCCGTAGGAGAGGAAGGCGATCGCGATGATCGCGTAGACCATCATGGGATAGCCGAACAGCGGCTTTCCGGAAAAGACCGGGATGACCTCCGAGATCAGCCCGAAGGCGGGGAGGATCATGATGTACACTTCGGGGTGACCGAAGATCCAGAAGAGATGCTGCCAGAGGATCGGCGTCGCGCCGGCAATGACGCGATAGTAATGGGTATCGAAGTAGCGATCCATGAACAGGAAGATGAGTCCCACGGTCAACGAGGGGAAGGCGAGCAGGATGAGAATGACCGTGACAAGGATCGACCAGATAAAGAGCGGCATCCGGAAGAAGGTCATCCCCGGCGCGCGCATGTTGATGATGGTGACGAAGAAGTTCAGCGCGCTCATCACCGAGGAGACGCCGAGCACCAGCAGACCGAGATCGAAGAAGTCGATATTCGGACCGGGCGAATAGTAGCGTTCGGTCAGATTGGCGTACCCGAACCATCCGCCGTTGGGCAGTCCACCGTAGAGCCAGCCGAGATTCAGCGTGATGGCGCCGAAGAGGAAGATCCAGTAGCTCAATGCGTTGAGGCGCGGAAAGGCGACGTCGCGCGCCCCGATCTGCAGCGGGATAAGGAAATTGCCGAAGAAACCGGTCTCGAGCGGCATGATGACCAGGAAGATCATCGTGAGGCCGTGAGTGGTAAAGAACTGGTTATAGGTCTGGGCGGACAGGAAGTGATTATTGGGGTACATCAACTGCGTGCGGACGGCCATCGCCTCGAAGCCGCCGAGCGCCATGAAAAACACGGCCGTCACGCCATACAAGACGGCGATTCGCTTGTGATCGATGGTGGTGAGCCAGCCGTAGATGCCGCCACCTTCGAGGTAGCTGGTTTGTTCAGCGTGAATCGGTCTTGGTTGCGCAGCCATTTTTGCCTGCCTCTACTTAAGGCTTTCTAGATAAGCCACCAGAGCGTTAAGGTCATGACCACTGAGACCCAAGGTCGGCATGTTCGCGCCCGGTTTGACGGCATCGGGATTGTGGATCCAGAGCGCCAGATTCTCGGGCGTATTATCCATAATCGCGCCGGCGATGGTACCCCGGCTGCCGAAGTGAGTCAGGTCGGGTCCGCGGAAACCGTAGGTATACTGCGGTGAAAGGCCGCTGATACCGCGCACCGTGTGACATACCGCACAGGGCGCGTCAGCGAAGATCTTGGCGCCTTCGGCCGCCAGTCCTTCAGTCGGATGGACCGGCGCCGAGAGCTGATGCTTGGTCCAGGCGTCAAACTGTTCGGGCGTATCGACGAAGACGCGGAAGCGCATATTGGCGTGCGAGTCGCCGCAGAACTCGGTGCACTGACCCCAGTATTCACCGGGCGTGTTGGCGGTCAGCGTGATATGGTTCTCCTGACCGGGAACGACGTCGCGCTTGCCGCCGAGGGCGGGCATGAAGAAGCTGTGAATGACGTCGCGGCTGACCATCGCGAAGTTGATTTGCCGATTGACCGGGATATGCACCTCATCGGCGGTGACGACCCCGGTCGAGGGGTAACGAAACTCCCACCACCACTGATGGGCGATCACGCGAACCTCGAGCGTATCGGGCGACCAGGTATAGGGCTGGGTTTCGATAATGGTCTTGACCGTGGGAATGGCGATGGCGATGACGAGGATCATCGGGATGACGATCCAGGCGGTTTCAAGAAAGACGTCGGTGCGCCAGGAAAACTCAGTGGGCTCGCCCGTGCGGGTCGAGAAGACCATCAGGGCAAGCACAAAGATCGCGACGACGATAATCAGAACGATGATGTCGATTACCGTGACTTCGACGAAGATATCGTAGAAGCGCTGGGTCAGCGCCGAGCGCGGCGACAGCGTATCGAGGCGGTAATGCGTGCCGGGCGGCGGCGCGCATCCGACGACGCTCAAGAGCAGGAGCGTCAGCCCTGACCAGGTCGCAATGCGGCATCGATTGAGTCTGAATGGCATCGTCATAGCTCGTCGGGTGAGGCTGCGGCGGCGCGCGCGGCGAGCCTCAGTCCGGGTACTGCACAGAGGATATACAAACCGAGGAAACCGGCGGCGATTGCAAGTTCTACCCAACCGAGCGGCAGATGGTTGGGGAAGAGTGACGGCACGATCATGATGTAGTTAACGATCCATACGCCGATGAGGCCGAGCACCGTAACCGTCCCGAGGACCGCGGGATTCTTTTTCGGCGGCACCGCCATCAACACCGTGAACGGCACCAGCCAGATAAGGAAGGGACCGCTCCAACTGAGGTACGTCCAGGGCTGATGCCAGAAACGCAGCAGAATAAAGAAGGTCTCGGTCGGCAGGTCGCCATACCAGATGACCAGGTACTGCGCGAAGGAGAGATAGATCCAGAAGATCGAGAAGGCGAAGACGAGCTTGCCGAAGTCGTGCAGCACGGTGGGATCGCGAAAGACGTTGCCTTCGCCGAGCGCACGATAGAAGCGCGTGGCGACGAAGCTCGCGGCGCAAATCCCGCTCCAGAAGCACATCGCGAACCACCACCAGCCGAAGAGGGTGCTGTGCCAGAGGGGCGACAGCGACATGATCAGATCAATGGCCAGCATCGTGTAGAGATAGATATAGAGAATACCGAGGATCGGACCGAGGCGGCGAATGCCGGTCGGCGGCATCTCGATGGTGGCGGGCTCGCTGGTCCATGCCGCGGCGGCGGGGCCGCGCGAGAGGTGCACGAACCATGCGCTCACGAGACC
Source organism: Pseudomonadota bacterium (assembly GCA_021325355.1). GTDB lineage: Bacteria > Desulfobacterota > Binatia > Binatales > Binataceae > JAJPHI01. The sequence continues at coordinate 19,636 of JAJPHI010000031.1, read as the reverse complement.
CATCACGATAATGGCGATCCAGTCGCGGGTGAACAGAAAGGGCACGTTGAGCCAGGCGGCCTTCTTCGCCACCGGATGGGCAATCCAGGGGAAGATCCGGGCACGGCCGAGATAGACGCCGGCGAACAGCACGATGGCGAGCAGCAGGAAGGGCCATCCGGCCTCGGCGACCCGGTAATGCACCGCGCGGCGCGTCCAGCGACCCTGCGCCAGATAGAAGCCGACGGACAGCAGAACTCCGCCCTGGGCGACGCCGAGAAAGAACAGGAAGCTGACCAGATAGGCGAGCCATACACGGCGCGCGTCACCCAGGCCGAGTGCGACGACGAAGCCAATGATACCGATTACGGCGAGCACGCCGCCGATTAGATTCACCCGCTGCCAATCCGGCTCGACGGGCGCGCGAAATGATCGGACGGCGGCCGCGCCCAGCGATTGCGGTTGCTGATCGCTCATCTTCCCCACCAACTCTCAGTGACCGTGGGCAGCCGCTGCGGGCGCCGCCTCGCGTTGGATATCCTCGGCACCGGCGCCGCGCAATATGCTCTCACAGCGTGATACTTCGTTTTCCGCGCACTGCACGACCAGCCCGAACTTGTCGGCATTGAAGCGCGAACGGTAACCCGGTTCGGGGTCAAAGACCGGCATCCGACTATGGAAGAAAAAGCCGATAACGCCGGAAATTCCGCCGAACAGGATCATCAACTCGAACATGATGACGACATAGGGCGGAATCGAAGCGACGGGCCTTCCGCCGGTATTGAGGTTCCATTCGAGCGAGGTCCCGATGGTCAGGGCGATGGCGCTCAGGAAGCCGGTGAGGCCGCCGGTCAGCACCCACCATCGCACGGGGCTGCGACCGAGGCCACGCGCTTCGTTCGCGGCCTCGAGCAGCGGCTCGCTGGGATACGGATAAAAGGCGCGGAAATTATGGATGTGCGCCGCGTGCAGGGCCTCGATGCCGCGCGCGCAGTCCTCGTCCGTCGCAAAGGTCGAGATTAGGGAGATTGCTTCGCTCATGCCGCCCGCCGATAGGGATAGACTTCGCGCACTGCCTGGCGCAGATACTTGATACCGTCCTTCAATTCAGTCGTCGACACGATCGGGAGGAACTTGGCGAACAGGGAGAAGTTCATCAGGAACCAGCCGAAGCTGCCGATAGTGATGGCGATCTCGGTGGCAAAGGGCATGTAGAACTTCCATTGCGAGGGATCCTGATTGGTCGAGAGCGAACCGCTGATAATCACGAAGCGCTCGAGCCACATCCCGATATTCACGAAGATCGAAACGATAAAGAGCCAGATCGTGGTGGTCCGCACGGTCGGAATGAAGAGCAGCAGCGGCACCACGCAATTGCAGAAGATCATCAGCCAGAACCAGTAGCCCTGGGGACCGAAGTAGCGTTCGTGAAAGGTCGCGAGCTCGATCGGATCGCCGGTGTACCACACCATGAAGGACTCGGTGGCGTACGAGTAGGTCATCACGACCGAGGTCAGCAGCACGATCTTGGAGAGGCAGTCGAGGTGCCAGATCGTAATGAGATTCTCGAGCTTCATCAGTCGGCGCATCGGGATGGCCAGGGTCAGCACCAGGGCGCATCCGGAGAAGATGGCGCCGGCGACGAAATAGGGAGCAAAGATAGTGCTGTGCCATCCGGGCAACTGCGTCATCGCGAAGTCCCAGGAGACGACGCTGTGGACCGAGAGCACGAGGGGCGTCGCGAAGGCGGCGAGCAGCAGGTAAACCATCGAAAAATTCCGCCACTGGCGGTCGGTCCCCTGCCATCCGAACGAGAGGATCGAATAAAGGATGCGCCGGAAGCCGGTCGCCTTTTCGCGCGCATTGGCGATATCCGGAATCATGCCGGTAAAGAGGAACATGACGCTGATCGTCAGATAGGTGCTGATCGCGAACAGGTCCCATACGAGCGGCGAGCGGAAATCGGGCTGCAGCGAGCGCTCGTTGGGATAAGGCACGAGCCAATAGAAATTCCAGACGCGACCCAGATGGATCAGCGGGAACAGACCCGCCGTAGCCACGGCAAAGACCGTCATGGTTTCGGCGAGACGGAAAATGCCGGTGCGCCAGCGCACGCGAAAGAGGTAAAGGATCGCCGAAATGAGCGTGCCCGAGTGCGCGATACCGACCCAGAAGACGAAGTTGGTGATATACACCGCCCACATCGTCGGCTGGCCGTACCCGGTAATATTGAAGGTGTAATAGATTTGGTGCAGCCAGTAGGCGCCGCCCAAAGCGGTCAGACCGGCGCAGAACAGCACCCAGAGCCAATACTTCACACCGCCCGGCGAGAACGCAAACTGCGCCTGCCGGTCAACCTCAATCAGGGTCGGGGATTCCGTCGTGATTCCGCTTTCGACTGCCGCCGCCATCTATGCCTTCTCCCAATAGAGGCTTCTGAGATAGGTAACCTGCGGGAGCGCATTGAACTCCGGCAGCATCGTATAGGTGCGGCCCTGGTTGTGGGAGCGCGCGCTGTTTTCGAGCCGCCGCTTGATGATCGCGCTGTTCGGATCGTTCAAATCACCGAAGGTTATCGCGCGCGCCGGACACGCCTGGGCGCAGGCCGTGATGATCTCGCCGTCGACCAACTGCCGGTTGGCCGTGCGCGCGTCAATCTCGGCGGTGGTGATGCGCTGGATGCAGAAGGTGCACTTCTCCATCACGCCGGGTCCGCGCACGGTAACGTCGGGATTGAGTTGCAGGTTGAGCGGCTCCGGCCATTCGGCCTGGAACCAGTTGAAGCGTCTGACCTTGTACGGACAGTTGTTTTCGCAGAAGCGCGTGCCGACGCAGCGGTTGTAGATCTGCGCGTTGAGCCCCTCGGGCGTGTGATGAGAGGCGAAGACCGGACAGACCGGCTCGCACGGCGCGTGATCGCACTGCTGACACATAATCGGAGCGATATAGAGATTCGGCGCCTTGGCGGCTTCGGCGGCGGTCGGAATAAACCGCTCGATCCGAATCCAGGACATGATGCGACCGCGATCGACCTCAAACTTGCCGCCCACGGGAAGATTGTTTTCGGCATAGCAGGCGGCGACGCACGCGCTGCATCCGGTGCATGCCTGAACGTCGACGGTCATTCCCCACTTATGCCCGGGATATTTCCAGGGATCGTACATCTCATAGGCGGTTTTGGGGGTGTCGGCCTCTTCCTCGCGGACGATTTCCGGCTGCCTGCCGGCGGCCAGCTCCTCGACGCTCATGGCTTCGACGATGGAACGCCCCATCATGTCGCTTTTGCCGAGCGGCGTGACGATCTTGTACTGCTTTTCGAGCACACGGACGGTGACCGGCACGGCGCGCGAGCCGGCGGGCAGATATTCCCACAGGTTGACGCCGCGGCCCTTCGCGTAGCGGCCGTAAGCGGTATGACCCTGACCGATCGGCGCGGCGAGCACGCCCGGCTTGACTAGCGGCGTCACGTTGGCGGTCAGTTCGAGACGCCCGCTCGGCGTGGCGATCTCGAGCACGTTGATTCCACCATACAGATAGGTCGACTCGTAGGTTTGCAGGCCCAGCCGGGCGGCGGTCTCCGGATGAACTTCGACCCAGCCATCCCAGACAATCTGATTGGTCGGTTCGGGAATTTCCTGCAGCCAGGGCTTGTTGGCGCCGCGGCCGTCATAGAAAAAGATGTGCGGAAAGCCGACCAGGGTGAACTGACTGCGGCTTTCGGCGCGCGGCGCGAGCGGCGTGTTGAGCACATCGCCCTTGAGCGTGACCGCGGTGACGGCGGCTTCCTGAAAGGCCCCGCCGGTGCGCAGCGCCTGGTTCCAGAAATCAGTGGCATTGGCCGAAGGCGCCAGCTTGCCCTGGAGGTCCTGCCACGCCGAGGTGATCGCATCCTGGGCGTTCTCCCAGGCGATCGTCTGTCCGGCGGCGGCGTTTTGCGCCGAACTGATAAGCACGTCGTGCAGCGGCCGACTGGCGAAGACCGGCTGCATCACCGGCTGCCCGAGACCATAGACGCCGGCGCGCGGCGCGCTGTCGCGCCAGCTCTCGAGCGGATGATGCGTCGGGAGGAGCAGGTGCGCGCCCGCGGCGGTTTCGTCCGGCACTTCACCCATCCAGACGAGGAACGGCGCGCCCTTGATCGCGGCGGCGGCGCCCCACTCGCTCGGCATCGTGAAGACCGGATTGGCCCCGCCCGCCGCCACCACGACGTCGACCGCGCCGGAACTGATCGCGCGGATGATCGCGTGAACCTCCTCCGGACGGGTCGTCGCTTCGGCCGGCGCGCCCTCGAGAAAGACCATCGTTCTGCCGACGTTGCCGGTCAGCGCATTGATGAGATAGGCCGCGATATAGGCCTGGGGATCGTCGCCGCCGGCGAGCGCGAGCGCGCCGTCGGCCTGACCGAGCCAGGCGGCGAGCTGATTGAGCTGATCGACAGCAACACCCGACCGCTGGCTGACGCTGGCGGGATCGAAGGCGGCGGTAAATTTCTTGACCGCCTCGGCATCGACGGCGGCATTTTTCGCCAGCCATCCCTGGCTTGCGATGATGTTCAGCACCGCCATCGCGACGTCGCCCTCGGTGCCGGGATTGGCCGCGACCCAGAGGTCCGACTTGGCGCCCGTCAGCCCCATCCTGGGACTCACGTAGGCGGCCTTGCCGATGGTCACGCCGTTGGTCCCGTCCCGGGGGGTGCGGAATTCGGCGAATTGCCGCGTCTGTTCGACCGGCGAACCCCAGGTTTCGAGGAAATCGGCGCCAAAGGACACGATCGCCTGAGCCTGGTTGAGCCGGTAAACCGGTAGATCGCGACGGCCGAAGCAGGCGTCGGCGGCCGCGCGCGCCGGCTCATCATTGATGCGCGCCCAGAAGGCCACGCGGGAACTGCCGTAGGCCTGGGCCCAGGTCACGGCGATCTTGTCGAGCGTCGGCCCTTGCGAGGCGCCGATGAAGGCCACTCGATCCTTGCCCGCCTTGGCGGCGGCGGCGAGACGATCGTTGAGGAGCTTAAGCGCGTCTTCCCAGCTAATCTCGCGGAGCGTGCCGTCCGGCAGGCGGCGCTTGGGCTTGCCCAGGCGGTCGGGATTATAGACTCCCTGCAGCGCGGCCTGACCGCGCGCGCAGATGGCTCCCTGGCTTATCGGATCGTTGGGATTGCCCTCGAGCTTGATGACGCGGCCTTCGCGAATTTTCGCGATAACGCCGCATCCCGCGTCGCATTCGTTGCAGAGCGTCGCGTAGTACGAGGGCACGCCCGGAATGATGTTTTCGTCCGGGATTACATACGGCACGATTTTGCGCGCCGCCGGCTCACATCCGGGAATCGCGGTCGCCGCGCCGGCGGTCGCCGCCAGCTTAAGAAACGTACGTCTGCTGAGTCCGTCCGACATTCACGCTCCCCAATTAGTGGTGACAGACAAAACAGTCCTGCGTGGCACCGCGTTGTTCATGACATTTGAGGCAGAAACCCATGTTGATTTCATGAACCGGGACGACCCGATCCATGGTTTCGACCGGACCGTGGCACTCCTGGCAGGCGACGCCGGCCCAGATGTGCGGCTTATGCACGAACTTGACGAAGTCGGGCAGCGTGTAGACCCGGTTCCAGCGAATCTCGAAGGGCGGCTGATGGGTATCGGTCCAGGGCTGGGTGATGGGCTCGATACCGCCGAGCAGGCTGCTGCCGTGGCATCCGACGCAGCGCGCCACCGGCGGCACGCCGGAGGTCGCCGAGACGCGCGCATACTCGTGGCAATACTGACAGGGAATTTTGTTGATACCGGCATGGACGCGATGGCTGAACGGGATGGGCTGTTCGACGTCGGCCCGCGGGGCCCAGGGACGCTCCGAAAACGCGACAGTAAAGGCGCCGCCGATAAAAATCAGCAGAGCTATCGGGATCAGGATACGGTTGGTGGTACCCATCTGGTGTCTAACTGGCCCTCCCCGGCGGCTCCGTGTCGATACTGTGCGTGCGCGGGATCGCGCCGCCCCTCCTGGTCATCATCATCCCCTACTGCGATCCGCCCTTACTGCGATCCGCGCTAATCTGAGTGCGTCGGCTTAAGTAGCAGCACTTTTGTCTGCGGTCAATGCGGGGCGAGTGCATGATCATCATGACCTTCGGCTGCGGCCTCCTGAGCAGAAGATTGTCTAACATCACAAAGCCCCTGACACAAGCAAAAGTTATATCGTGCGGCGCCGTCGGCGGGCACCTGCGGGACGCGTCTTGTGGATATCCCTGGCGGGCGTTGTGGAGAATCGCGACGGTTCCCGAGGGTGGCGAAGTCTCGCGATTTCGAACCTTGCGCGGGTTATGTTAATAATTTTGCATCGCTTTTTGCGGGAGTTGACCCATACCGGTGCTGATCAAAGCCGCTGCTCGACTAGGTCTGTTGCCGCCTTATCTCTTCGCCGAGTTGGATCGGGTGAAACGCGAAGTCCAACAGACCGGGGTGGATGTGATCAGCCTCGGTATCGGTGATCCCGACCTGCCCACACCCGGCTTTATCGTTGAGGCGTTGAAGCGGGCGGCCGATGACACGGCCAACCATCGCTACCCGGACTACCAAGGCCTTGATCGTTTTCGTGCGGCGGCGACCGGATGGTATCGGCGGCGCTTCGGCGTGAGCCTCGATCCGGCGCGTGAAGCCTGCGCGCTGATTGGTTCGAAGGAGGGTATCGCCAATTTCGCCACGGCGGTGGTCGATCCGGGCGATATCGTGCTGATTCCTGACCCGGGCTATCCGGTCTATTACTCGGGATGCGTCTTCAGCGGCGGCGAGGCGTACTTCATGCCGCTGCGGGCGGAGAACGGCTTTCTGCCGGACTTCGGCGCGATTCCGGGGGAAGTTGCCCGACGGGCAAAGCTGATGTGGCTCAATTATCCGAACAATCCGACCGCCGCCACCGTCGAACCCGAGTTTCTCCGTCAGGCGGTCGAGTTCTGCCTCCGCAACAATATCATTCTCGCCTTCGACATCGCGTATTCCGAGATCGCATTTGACGGCTATCGGGCGCCGAGCGTGCTGCAGATCGAGGGCGCGCGCGAGTGCGCAATCGAGTTTCATTCGCTGTCGAAGACCTATTCGATGACCGGCTGGCGGGTCGGCTTTGCGCTCGGCAATGCGGCGCTGATAGCGGCGCTGGGGGCGGTCAAAACCAACGTCGATTCGGGGGTGTTTCAGGCGGTGCAGGAGGCCGCGATCGCTGCGCTCGACGCCGATGATCGCACGGTGCGCGAGTATTGTTCCATCTATCAGCAGCGGCGCGATCTGATGGTCGGCGCGCTGCGTGAGATCGGGCTCGAATGCGCGCCGCCGCGGGCGACCTTTTACCTGTGGGCGAAGGTGCCGCAAGGCTACAGTTCAACTTCGCTGACCGAGCAGGTGCTGCGCCGGGCGGGCGTGGTGATCACGCCCGGATCGGGCTTCGGCAAGTGCGGCGAGGGCTACGTGCGCTTCTCTTTGACGGTCGCCAGCGACCGACTGCAGGCTGCAGTTGAACGTCTCCGCGCGTTGCGGCTGTGAAGGAGATGCCCCATCGGGCGTTTATTGGAATCGGATCGAACCTCGGCGATCGTGCAGAAAACTATCGCCAGGCCATCGTGCGCATCGCGGCGCTGCCCAAGACCCAGGTGGTGCGGCAATCGTCGATTTACGAAACGGAGCCGGTCGGGGAGCTCAAGGGCGCCTTCCTTAACGGTGTGATCGAGATTGCAACGGAAATGAACGCCGACGCGCTCCTGCGCCAACTGCTGGCGATTGAGCAGGCGCTGGGACGGCGCCGGCAGGCGTCGAGCCGGCGCGCGCCGAAGCGGCCGCTGCCGCGGACGATCGATCTCGATCTGCTGTTTTTCGACAACGAAGTGATTAATTCAGCGCATCTCGTCGTACCGCATCCGCGGCTTCACGAGCGGCGTTTCGTGCTCGCACCGATGGCGGAGCTGGCCCCGTCGCTGACCCATCCGCAATCGAACAAGACCATTTCCGAGCTGTTGGCCCAGCTCAAATCACCGCAGCGGGTGACGTTGGCGCGCGCCGAGCTGTTGCGCCCTCGAACGCGCCGCCCTGAGGTAGCCACGAAATGAAATTTTTTGTTGACTCCGCCGACCTGAGCGAAGTTCGTGAAGCCGTCAGTTGGGGTTTGGCGGACGGTGTGACCACCAATCCGAGCCTGTTGGCGAAGACCGGGCGCCCATACGCCGAGGTGCTGCGGGAGATCTGCGCGGCGATTGACGGGCCGGTCAGCGCCGAAGTTGTGGCGACCGAAGCCGCGGCGATGTGCGAAGAGGGGCAGAAGCTCGCCCAGATTCATCCCAACGTGGTGGTGAAGTGCCCGCTCACGATCGACGGCTTGAAGGCCACCAAGGCGCTGAGCGCGCGCGGTATCCGGGTCAACGTCACGCTGGTGTTCAGTCCGCTGCAGGGACTGGCGGCGGCGAAGTGCGGCGCGACGTACGTGTCACCCTTCGTCGGCCGGCTTGACGATCTCGGCCACGACGGTTTTGCGATGGTCGAGCAGTTGGTGCGGATCCTGCGCAACTACGCGTATCCGTCGCAGGTGCTGGTGGCCTCGCTGCGTTCGCCCAATCACGTGTTGCGCGCCGCCGAGACTGGGGCGCAGGTCGCGACGGTGCCGTTCAACGTGATGCGGCAGATGCTCGAGCATCCGCTGACCGCGATCGGGCTCGAGCGTTTCCTCGCCGACTGGCACAAGACCAAGCAGAAGATCTGACCTTGCCGGGCCGCCGCTAGCGGATGCCGAGCGCTGTCGGCGACCGCGCGAAGCGGATCGCGGCGGACGAGCCGCGCTAATAACTCGTAACGCTTTCCGTTGCCGTCTTCTAATAACGCTGCTAAACTTCGCTGGGTATCACTGACCCCGAGCCGCAGGCTTCAAACCGTTGCGCGGTATGCGGCTCACAACGGAGCCGTCTCGTGAGTAGTGACCCCGACAAACATCTGACGTCCAACCCCGCCCTGAACGCCTGGATCGGGGACGTTGCCCGGCTGACCTCACCGGAAAAGATCGTTATCTGCGATGGTTCGGCGGCCGAGCGTGATCGCCTGACGACGGAGGCGGTTGCGAGCGGCGTGCTGATCCCGCTGAATCCGCAAAAACGTCCCGGCTGTTATCTCCATCGCTCGAATCCGAACGACGTCGCGCGCACCGAAGAAGTCACCTTCGTCTGCACGCCGAACAAGGACGACGCCGGGGTAACGAACCATTGGATGGCGCCGGACGAGGCCTACAACAAGCTCGGCGCGCTGCTGAAGGACTCGATGCGGGGGCGCACGATGTACGTGATCCCCTACGTGATGGGACCGCTCGGCTCACCGTTCGCCAAGGTCGGCGTGGAGATTACCGACAGCATCTATGTGGCGCTGAGCATGCGAATCATGACGCGGATGGGCCGCGCGGCGCTCGCTTTGCTGGGGGAGTCGGAGCATTTCAATCGCGGGCTGCACGGTACGCTCGATCTCGATCCCCAGCGGCGCTTCATCTGTCATTTTCCCCAGGACAACGCCATCTGGTCGGTGGGCAGCGGCTACGGCGGCAACGCGCTACTGAGCAAGAAGTGTTTTGCCCTCAGGATCGCGAGCTGGCTCGGACGGACCGAGGGTTGGATGGCCGAGCATATGCTCATCGTCGGCCTGCGCAATCCGCAGGGCGAGACCCGCTATATCGCGGCCGCGTTCCCCAGTGCCTGCGGCAAGACCAACCTGGCGATGCTCCTGCCGCCGCAGGCGCTTGGCGACTGGAAGGTGTTTACGGTGGGCGACGATATCGGCTGGCTCAGGATCGGTCCTGACGGCCGGCTGTGGGCGATCAATCCGGAGAACGGCTATTTTGGCGTCGCGCCCGGAACCAGCGCCCGCTCGAATCCCAACGCGATGCGCATGGTGGGCCACGACTCGCTGTTCACCAATGTCGCGATGACGCCGGATGGCGATATCTGGTGGGAGGGCATGGACGCGCCGCCGCCGGCGGGTCTTATCGACTGGCGGGGCAAACCGTGGACGGCGGGTTCAGGCGCCAAGGCGGCGCATCCGAACAGCCGTTTCACCACGCCGATGACCAACAATCCGGCGCTTTCGCCGCACGCCGAAGATCCCGAGGGAGTGCCGATTTCGGCCATTATCTTCGGCGGACGGCGCGCCACCACGATGCCGCTCGTGCTCGAATCAACGAGTTGGGTGCATGGCGTGCTGATGGGCGCGACGATGGGCTCCGAGACCACTGCGGCGGCCGCCGGACAGGTGGGCGTGGTGCGCCGCGATCCGATGGCGATGCTGCCGTTTTGCGGCTACAACATCGGCGACTACTTCCGCCACTGGCTCGCGATGGGCGCGAAGATCAGCCATCCGCCGCGCATCTTCATGGTCAACTGGTTCCGCAAGGACGGCAACGGCAATTTCGTATGGCCGGGCTACGGCGAGAACCTGCGCGTGCTCAAGTGGATGCTCGATCGAATCGACGGCAAGGTCAGCGGCCGCGAAACTCCCGTCGGGATCGTTCCCGCGCCCGGCGAGCTGGACCTGAACGGCCTCGAGATCTCGCCGCGCCAGCTCGAGCAGGCGCTGGCCGTCAATCCCGATGAATGGCGCGTCGAGCTCGAATCGGCCGCGCAGTTCCTGCAGAGTATCGGGGCGACACTGCCGGCCGAGCTCACGGAAAAGCATCGCGAGCTGAGCCGTCGGCTCGCAGGCTGAGCCGCCGTTGCTGAACCGCTCTTAAGGATCAGCGATTACCCGGTATTCGCGGGCGTCCCGTCCTCTCCGGACGTCCTCGCAGTCTCGACCGCCGCATGACCCAGGCCCGCGCGGCGTCAACGGCCGCGCGCAGCCATCAAGTCACGGCCCGCTTCAAAGGGCGGGGCGAATTCCGGCTAGTCGCCCGGTTTGCGCAGAAAGGCCGGAATATCGAGCCGGTCATCGCCCTCAGCGGGATCGTTCTGCGCCATCCGCGTGGGCCCCTCGCGACCATTTTCCGCGCGCCGCTTGAACGCCGGGATATCCAGCGTGCTGTCGTCCACGATCATGCCCAGACGGCGGACCGGCCGATTCTGGAACAGCGGATTCTGTGGTGGCGGCGGTGGGGTAGCGACCGGCGGCGCCGCGAGCGTGGTGGTCGGCTGCGGCTGAATCGGATCAATCGGCCGCGTGGAGGCCGCCATCACCGGTGTCGTGATCGCCGCCCCGGATGACGAATAGCGCGACATCCCGCGTTCCAGCTCGCGTTCACCGAAGCCGGTGGCGATGACGGTGACGTGGATTTCGTCGGCGAGGTTCTCGTCGATGACGGCGCCGAAGATAATGTTGGCGTCCTCGTGGGCCTCTTCCTGGATGAGGCTCGCGGCTTCGTTCACCTCGTAAAGCGACATCTCGGGGCCGCCGGTGACGTTGATCAGCAGGCCGCGGGCGCCCTTGATCGAGACGTCCTCGAGCAACGGACTCGAGATGGCGCGCTGGGCGGCCTCGAGCGCGCGATTTTCACCGGAGGCACGCGCCGCACCCATCATGGCCATGCCCATCTCGGCCATGATCGAGCGGACATCGGCGAAATCGAGATTGATGAGACCGTGCACCGTGACCAGTTCGGAAATGCCGCGCACCGCCTGGAGCAGGACGTCGTCGGCTTTCTGAAAGGCTTCCTTGAGCGAAGTGGTGCGGCTCGCGATCGAAAGGAGACGCTGGTTGGGGATGGTAATCAGGGTATCGACCGCGTTCTTCAGTTCGCGCATCCCCTCCTCGGCCTGGGCCATGCGCTTGCGGCCTTCGAACTGAAACGGTTTGGTGACGACGCCAACGGTCAGGGCGCCGCCTTCGCGCGCGATCCGCGCAATGACCGGAGCGGAGCCGGTGCCGGTACCGCCGCCCATGCCGGCGGTGACGAAGACCATCTCGGCGTCGCCGATCGCCTCGCGGAGCGCCTCTTCGTCCTCGAGGGCGGCCTTGCGACCGATCTCCGGATTGCCGCCGGTGCCGCGGCCCTTGGTCAGCATCTGGCCAATCTGCATCCGCACCGGCGCGATATTGGCCTTGAGCGCCTGGGAGTCGGTATTGACCGAGATAAATTCGACGTTGCGCAGGCCGGCGGCGATCATGTGATTGACCGCATTGCCACCACATCCGCCGGCACCAATCACTTTGATACGGGCTCCCGGATCCACACTTTCGACCAATTCGATCATCCCGGCCTCTCCTCCACCCCTCATCCTCATGGTTGTTGTACTCACATCCGCTCTCCGCACTGCCACCGTTTCGAGTTACTAGAAAAACTCCCGCATCCAGTCGCCGACCCGGGTGCGCAGCCAGCCCCAGCGACCGCCGCGTCCGTTGCTGTGAGCGCTGGCCTTCTGCCGGGCAGCGCGCATCAGCAGTCCCGCCGCCGTGGTGTACATCGGTTTCATCAATGGTTCGGGCATGTCCCGGGGATTGAGCGGCAAGCCGCGGCGCACCGGCAGGTTAAAAATGCGCTCGGCCAGTTCCTGGGTGCCTTCGAGCAACGAAGTCCCGCCGACCAGAACCACGCCGGAGCCGAGGCTATCGGCCACTCCGGAACGCACGATCTCGCGCTGCGCCATGGAAAAAATCTCTTCCATACGCGGTTCGATAATCTCGCCCAGCAGATGGCGGCCGATGGCGCGCGGATCGCGTCCGCCGACTCCCGGAACCTGCACGATCTCATCGCGACCGACGATAAGATTCGTGGCGATACCGTGATTGATCTTCAGCCGCTCGGCCTCGGCCAGCGGGGTCCGCAGACCGGCCGCGATATCGCTGGTCAGGTGATTGCCGCCGATTGGCACCACCGCGGTATGCATCACGGCGCCGTTCAGGAAGACGATGATATCGGTGGTGCCGCCGCCGATATCAATGAGGGCCACGCCGAGCTCGCGCTCTTCGGGGAACAGCGCGGCGTCGGCCGAAGCGAGCGCCTCATACATCAGCTCGACCGGCGGCAGATTGGCGCGCTCACAGCACTTCATCAGGTTCTGGCCGTAACTCTGGGCGGCGGTGACAATATGGATGCGGGCTTCGAGCCGCACCCCGGCCATGCCGAGCGGATCGCGCACGCCTTCCTGATCATCGACGGCGAACTGCTGGGGCAGCGCGTGCAGGACCTGCCGATCGAGCGGGATGGCAACGGCGCGCGCGGCTTCGATCACCCGTTCGACGTCGCGCGTGCCGACCTCGCCGCCGCGCACGGCGACGATGCCATGGCTGTTGAGGCCGCGAATATGCGCGCCGGCCACACCGACCACCGTGGGACCGAAATGCACGCCGGCGCCGCGCTCGGCCTCGGCGGTCGCCGCGCGAATCGCCTCGACCGTGGCTTCGATATTGACCACCACGCCCTTGCGCAGACCGGTGCAGGGGGCGAGACCGTAACCGAGAATCGTCGGCGCATGATCCTCGCCGCACTCGGCGAGCAAGGCGCACACCTTGCTGGTGCCGACGTCGAGCGCGCTGCAGATGGTTCTCATCGGAGCGGCGCCGCCTCCTCGGCGCGCAGGTCGCGGCGCGCCATCACGCGATTGAGGCTGGTCGCGCGATCGCGCCGGGGCGTTTGAAACGCCGCCGGACGCAGCCGCGCAACCGCTTCGCCGGGCACGGTCAAGTCGAGCGCCGCGAGCAGGTTCCAGTGCGCCTGCCAGAGCGTGAGCACCTGCGCGGCATGCGCAATTTCAACGGGGGCGTGATCGAGGTCCAGGGTTATCGGCAAGGGCGGCCGATCAAGGAAAAGGGTTGCGGTAGCGGCGCCCTCGATCCGCATCTCGGAGATTCTAAGACCCAGTCCCGCCTCGGCGCGCACGATGATCGACGCGTAGTCGAGCAGCCGTTGCGCCGACGCGTCAGCCAGCGCGGCGCCGCTCATAATCGGCAGATCGTTGACCGTCGAGGACGCCACCGGGCCGTGCAGCGCGCCGGCCGTGTCGAGCTGATAAAAGCCGTCAGGATGCTCGACCAGGGCGATGGCGTCGGCAGCGGGCTCTGCCGTCGGTGGATGGGGGCGAAGCCGCGGCGGGAAGAGCCGCAGAGCGGGAAGCAGGCGTTGCAGGCGGGCGGCAACGTCCTGACCGCTCGAGCTCAAACCGGTCAGCACGCCGAAGGCGAAAAAGCTGCAGAGGGCCAGGCCCGCCAGTCGCCCGGTCCATTGGGTTCGCTCGTTCGCTTTTGACCGTTTCGCCGCCACCACCAACCACCTCGACCACTGCAAACGCCCTGCGTTTGCGCGTTGCTCGGCGCGCCACGCGCGCCCCTGCTACCACTCGCCGACGAGCCGAACCTCCGTTTCGAGTGTGATCCCAGTCTGTACCTTGACGCGGTCGCGCGCCAGATCGATCAGGGCGCGGACGTCGGCGGCACGTGCACCACCGAGATTGACGATAAAATTTGCATGGCATTCAGAGAACGCCGCCCCACCCTGGCGCACGCCCTTGAGGCCCGCGGCTTCGAGCAATCTGCCGGCAAAGGCCTGCGGTGGGTTCTTGAAAACGGAGCCGGCGTTCGGCAGATCGCGGGGTTGCCGCGCGAGGCGCCGCGCGTGAATCTCGCGCACCCGCGCGTCCAGGGCCGCGGTGTCGCCGGGCGCGAGGTGGAAGTCGGCGCGCGTGATCACGAAGCCCCGGGGCAGACTGGTGCGCCGATAAGCGAAGCCGATTTGTTCGCTCGGCAGGCGGCGACGCGCGCCGTCTTGATCGACGCCATGGACGGCGGTTACCACCCGCGCCATCTCGCCGCCGAAGGCGCCGGCATTCATGACGAGCCCGCCGCCGACGGTGCCGGGAATTCCTTCACCGAATTCGAGGCCGGCGAGACCGCGCGCCGCGGTCAGCCGCGCGACGTCGCCGAATTGCGCCGCGGCGCCGGCGCTGACGGCGACGCCGTCGATCGTAATCGCGCCAAAGGCGGCGCCGAGCTTGACGACGAGGCCGCGGATACCGCGATCGCTGATGAGCAGGTTGGTGCCCGCACCGAGGCAGAACGCCGGCACGTCGTGACGCCGGGCGAGCGTCAGCGCGGCGGCGAGTTCGTCCTCGTCTTCGGCGAGCAGAAAGAGATCGGCGGGACCGCCGATTTTGAACGAGGTCAACTCGGCGAGGGGATGATCGACCCGCAGGCGCGCGCCGAAGCGCTCGCGCAAACTCCGCTCAAGCGCGCTCATCGGCAGACCTCGTTTCGTCGAGGAGGGCGAGCACCTGCTCGCCGAGCTGATAAACGTCGCCCGCGCCCATCGAGACAATCAGATCGCCGGCCGCCGATTCGCGCGCGACGCGCGCGGCCGGTTCGGCTTCGCCGCCAAGGTAGCGCACGTCGGCATGGCCGCGCGCGCGCATCGCTTCGTAAAGATGCCGTGCGGACACACCCGCGATCGGCTCTTCACCGGCGCTATAGACCTCGGTCAGGTAGAGAACGTCGGCGTCGTCGAAAGCGGTGACGAAGTCGTCGAAAAGGTCGCGCAGACGGGTGTAGCGATGCGGCTGATAGACGACCGCGATACGGCGGCGGAACGCCGCCCGGGCGGCGGCGAGGGTGGCGCGGATTTCCGCCGGATGATGCGCGTAGTCGTCGAGCACAATACGGCCCGCCGCCTCGCCCTTGATCTCGAAGCGGCGCGCGATCCCACCGAAGCTCGCGAGGGCGCGCGCCGCCGTCGCGAAGTCGAGGCCGATTTCGAGCGCGATGCCGATCGCCGCCAGGGCGTTGAGGGCAACGTGATAGCCCGGCGTTGGCAGCGTCACCTGACCGAGCATCCGGTTCCTGCGGCTTACGGCAAAGCTCGTGGTCAGTCCGTCGATAACGATATTTTCGGCGCGCAAATCGGCGTCGGGCGCGACGCCGTAGGTCACCACCGACTTGCGCACATGGGGCAGCAGGCCGCGCACGTTAGGACTGTCGAGCCCGAGCATCACCGCGCCGAAAAAAGGCACGCGATTGATGAAGCTCAGATAGGCCTCGCAGGCGCGTTCGATAGTTCCATAATGGTCGAGGTGTTCAGGATCGATGTTGGTCACGACGGCGAAGGTCGGCGTGAGCAGCAGGAAGGAAGCGTCGCTCTCGTCGGCCTCGGCGACCATGTACTCGCCCTGGCCGAGTCTCACGTTGGCGCCGTGCGCGCGCAGCCGGCCGCCGATGGCGACGGTGGGATCGAGACCGGCGGCCTCGAGGATGAGACCGATGAGCGAGGTGGTGGTGGTCTTGCCATGAGTGCCGGCCACCGCGATACCGACCTTGGCGAGGCGCAGGAGCTCACCGAGCATCTCGGCGCGCGGAATCACGGGAATCTTCGCCGCGCGCGCGGCCGCGACCTCGGGGTTCGAGAACTTCACGGCGGCGGAAATCACGACCGCGTCAAGCTCCGCCGACAGGTGACTCGGATGGTGCCCGTAGGCGACCGCAACGCCGAGTTCGGCGAGCCGCGTGGTGACCGGCGTCTCGCGCAGATCGCAGCCGCTGACGACGAAGCCCAGGCGCTGACAGAGCTCGGCGATGCCGCTCATGCCGGCGCCGCCGACGCCGATGAAATGCAGACGGCGCGGACGCGCGAGCAGGGCGGTGGCGACGGTTGTCATGCCGCGCGACGCTCCCGGACGACGGCGAAACATACCTGAGCGACGGTGGCGGCGGCGCACGGTCGGGCGGTAGCCTGCGCACGGCGGCCCATCTCGAGCAGCGCGGCCCTGTCAGCGGTGAGCTCGATTAACTCGCGGGCGAGATTTGCGCCTAGTTGTTGATCGTCGGCGACGATGCGCGCGGCGCCGGCGCGGACCAGCACGCGCGCGTTGAACTCCTGCTGGCGATCGCGATGGAACGGATAGGGAACGAAGATGGCGGGACGGCCGGCGAGCGCCATTTCGGTCACGGTCATGGCGCCGGCGCGCGCGACGACCAGATCGGCGCCGCGCAAAGCGGACGCCATATCGTCGATAAACGGCACGACTGTGGCCGCGAGCCTCATCCGCGCATACCCCTCCGCTACCATCCCTTGATCGGCTTCGCCGGTCTGATGCGTAATCCGCCAATTTATAACGCTTTTTGCATCAATTTCAAAGGCTTTTAGGACACCGAGATTAAGACGATGGGCGCCGCTCGAGCCGCCTAAAACAAGGATTTGAAGCGGATCGGCGGAGTCGCGGGGCGCCGCCCCGCTCCATCTGAAGCGCACGGGATTGCCGGAAACCACCACGCGATCGGCGGCAAAGCTCGGGGCGGCATCGGCGAAACCAAGGCAGATCCGGTCGGCGAGGCGCCCCATCAGGCGATTCGTCATCCCGGGCCGCGTGTTCTGCTCCATCAGCACGAGCGGCACGCGCGAGGCGGCCGCGGCCACGGCGAACGGCGCCGAGACGTAACCGCCGGCACCCAGCACGAGGTCGGGCCGGAAACGGCGGATGAGCCGCCGCGCCTGGGCGATCGCGGCGACGAATTCGCTCAGGGCGCGGAGACGGGTCAGCGGGCCCTTGCCGGTCCATCCGCGCACCGCCATCAGTTCGCACGGCAGACCGTGCTGCGGCAGCCAGCGCGCTTCGAAACCGTTGCTGGCGCCGGCATAAAGGACGGTGCTCTCCGGCGCTTGACGGAGGATTTCCTCGCCCACCGCCACGGCGGGAAAGAGATGGCCACCGGTGCCGCCGCCCGCGATAAGCACTCTCATTGGGGGGCGACTCTCCGCGACAAGGCGAGCAGCGCGCCGAGCGCCGTCAGGGCGGTGATGGTTGAGGTCCCGCCGTAACTGAGAAACGGCAGCGGCAGACCCTTGGTCGGCGTCAGGCCGATAACCACGGCGATATTGATCACAGCCTGCAGCGAGAGGAGCAGCGTCAGGCCGACGGCGAGCAGGCTCGCGAACGGATCGGTTTCGCCGCGCGCGATACGCATCCCGCGCACGAGGATGATGAGAAAGAAGGCAATCACGAGGAGCGCGCCGGCGATGCCGAAATCTTCGGTGATAACGGCGAAGATAAAGTCGGTATGCGCCTGCGGGAGGTAGAACATTTTCTGGCGGCCGAGGCCGAGTCCCTGTCCCCAGGCCCCGCCCATGCCGAGCGCGATGAACGACTGAACCAGTTGGAAGCCCGCTCCGCGCGCGGTTTGCCACGGGTTCAGAAAGCCGACGAAGCGCCGCAGGCGATAGGGTTGGGCGATAGCCTCGAGCGCGAGCAGCAGCAGCGCCGCGCCGCCCGGCAGCGCGAGATGAAGCGCCCGGGTGCCGGCGGCGAACAGCATCCCGAGCATCAGGATGACGATCATGACGGTCGCACCGAAGTCCGGCTGCATCAGCGTCAGGAGGGCGAGCGGCGCCGTCAGCAGAAATGCCGGCAGGGGTCCGCGCTCGAAATGTTCAATCGCGGTGTCGCGGCGGGCGAGCAGCGCCGCCAGCACGAAGACCAGACCGAGCTTGACCAGCTCCGAAGGCTCGAGCAGCAGCGGTCCAGCGCGCAGCCATCGCCGGGCCCCGCCGCGAGCGACGCCCAGTCCGGGCACCCAGATGAGCAGCAGCATGATGAGGGCGAGCGCACCGAGCGGCAGCGCGATGCGGCGGAGTCCCCTCAGGGAGAACTGCGAGAGCGCGGCGCAGACCGCGAGACCGATCACGACGTGGACAAGCTGCGCCATGAAGTAACGGAACGGGTCGCCCGACTGCGCCCGGCCGAGAAAATAGGTCGCATCGAGGACCATCATGAGGCCGAGCACGATCAGCACCCCGGCAGGCGCGGCGAGCCAGGGATCGACGCGGCGCCGTGAGAGCTCTTCAGAGCGCGCGAACCAGCTCCTGAAATAGACGACCGCGTTCTGCATAGTCCTTGAATTGATCGAAACTGGAGCAGGCCGGCGAGAGCAAAACGGTGGCGCCGGCAGGGGCCCGCGCCGCCGCCAGAGCGACTGCTTCCGGCAGGGTCGCGACGCACTCGAGCGGCGCGGCGCCGTGCAAGGCCGCGCGCATCCGCTCGCGCGCCGCACCGATCAGAATCACGAGCATCACTTTGTCGGCGATGGGCCGCACGAGGGGTTGGTAGGAGCCGCCTTTGTCGACGCCGCCGGCGATTAAAATGATCGGTGCGGGCGTCGCCACCAGCGCTTCGAGCGTCGCGCCGACATTGGTGCCCTTGGAATCGTCAACGTAGCGCACGCCGCGATGCTCGCGGACAAATTCGAGGCGATGCGGCAGGCCTCGAAACGCGGCGAGGGCGGCGGCGATCGTGCGCGGTTCGACGCACATGGCGAGAGCGGCCGCAGCCGCCGCTGCCGCGTTGATGCGGTTGTGGTCGCCGGGCAGGCTGAAGCGGGCGAGGTCGATCGCGCCGGTGCGGCATCCCAACTCGAAGCGCACCGCCTCCGCGTCGAGCCATACCGCCGGGCGCTCGGGCGGCGGCGTGCGGCCGAAGGCAATCACGGTCGCTCGCAGCTCGGGCGCCAACCGCCAGACTTCCGGATCTTCGCGGTTGAGGATCGCCCAGTCGGCCGTCGTCTGATTCGCGAAAATGCGGGCCTTGGCCGCCGCGTATTCGGCCAGCCCCGCGTAGCGATCGAGATGGTCAGGGCTCAGGTTGAGGTGAATCGCGACGTGCGGTTTGAACGCGACGATGGTTTCGAGCTGATAGCTTGAAACCTCGACCACAGCCGCATCGAGCGCCTGGCCGACGGCG